>NZ_BMPI01000069.1 GCF_014647515.1 Dactylosporangium sucinum
TCGAACTTCTCGACCGCGCGGATCAGGCCCAGGTTGCCCTCCTGGATGAGGTCCAGGAAGGCCATGCCGCGCCCCGTATACCGCTTGGCGAGCGAGACGACCAGCCGGAGGTTGGCCTCCAACAGGTGGTTCTTGGCGCGCTCGCCGTCGCGGGAGATCCACATGAAGTCGCGCGACGCCGGCATCGTCATCGGCTCGCCGGACTCCTCGGCCGCCCGCAGCCGCTCCGCGGCGTAGAGGCCGGCCTCGATCCGCTTGGCGAGCTCGACCTCCTGCTCCGCGTTGAGCAGCGGGACCTTGCCGATCTGTTTCAGGTAGGCCCGGACGGAGTCCGCCGACGCGGTGAGCTCGGCATCGCGCCGGGCCTGCTTGAGCGCCTCGGACTCGTCGTCGTCCCACGCGAAGTCGTCGTCGGTCGCGGTCGCCTCGGCGTCGGCCTCGGCCGCCTTGACCTCGGCCGGCTCGTCGACGACGACGTCCTCGATCTCGGCGACCAGCGCGGCGTCGTCGAGCTCCTCAAGATCGGGCTCTTCGCCGGGACCGGCGGTCGGGGCGGCCGGCTCGGCGGCCTCGGCGGGCGACGCCTTCTTGGCGGGCGCCGCCTTGGCCGGAGCGGCCTTCTTGGCCGGTGCGGCCTTCGCCGCGGCGGCCTTCTTCGCCGGTGCGGCCTTCTTGGCAGGTGCGGTGGGCGCCTCGGGCGCGGCCTTCTTCACGGGGACCTTCTTCACCGCCATCT
Organism: Dactylosporangium sucinum; assembly: GCF_014647515.1. Lineage (GTDB taxonomy): Bacteria > Actinomycetota > Actinomycetes > Mycobacteriales > Micromonosporaceae > Dactylosporangium > Dactylosporangium sucinum. The sequence continues at coordinate 737 of NZ_BMPI01000069.1, forward strand.
CATCCTGGGGGGACTCGACGGCTGTCAGCGGCTTGGCCGGCGCCTTGCGGGCGACCGGTGCTGCCTTGGCTGTGGCGGCCTTGGAAGCCGGGGTGGCGGACCGGGCGGCGGCAACCCTGCGGCGGCCGTTGGCCGAGTCGTCGACCACGACGGTTACTCCCGCCTCGGCCAGGCTCCTGAGCAGCTTCTTCGCGTGCGCGGGGGTTACGTCTGCGGTGTCGACCGCCTGCGCGACCTCCGCCGACGTGAGGTGGCCGCCGTTGGCGGCCGCACGTGCGATCAGCGTGTCGGCGAGGGAGCGTACGTCGACGCTGGGCTGGTGAGCTGCTGTCACGAACGACCTTCCGGTGCGATGAGCGAGCGACGGCCGATGCGGCCGAGTTCGCGCACGGCGCGGCCGTGCTGAGTGGCCGGGTTGCTTGTGGTGGCGCCCGCGTGCCGGGTCTCCGATGAGAGGCGGATTCACCAGCGCTCGGGCAGCGCGTGAATTGTAACGCTCTCTCGCTCCAACATCCCGCCTTGTGGGTCCCGGGCGCGCTTGTTGTGACCGAACGGATGGGACGAATCGGGTTTCGGGCGGCTTTGTAAGGATGGTGACCATGGATCAGCCGGCCGAACTGTTGGCTCTCGCCGTCTCCGTCGCCCGCTCCGCCGCCGCCCTGGCGGCCGGGATGCGGGCCAGGGGCGTCGACGCCGTCGCCACCAAGTCCACCGCCACCGATGTGGTCACCGCCGCCGACCGGGCGGTCGAGCGGCACGTCCGCGAGGCGCTGCTCGTCGCCCGTCCGGACGACGCGGTACTAGGGGAGGAGTTCGGGGCCACCCCCGAGCGCTCCCGCGTCCGCTGGATCCTGGACCCGATCGACGGCACCGTGAATTATCTCTACGACCTGCCGCAGTACGCGGTCTCGCTGGCCGCCGAGGTCGACGGGCAGGTGGTCGCCGGGGTCGTGGTCAACGCGGCGACCGGCAAGGAGTGGACGGCCGTCCGGGGCGGCGGCGCCTGGTCGGGTGACCGCCGGCTGACCTGCTCCGGCGAGACCGACCTGGGTCAGGCGCTGGTCGGCACCGGCTTCGGCTACGCGGCCGAGCGGCGGCTGCACCAGGCCCGGGTGCTCGCCGGCCTGATCGGCCACGTGCGCGACGTGCGGCGGTTCGGTGCCGCCTCCATCGACCTCTGCCTGGTGGCGGAGGGCGCGCTCGACGCCTACTACGAAAAGGGCCTCAACGCCTGGGACCATGCCGCCGGTGGCCTGGTGGCGGCGGAGGCCGGCGTGCTCGTCACCGGGCTGAACGGGGCACCTCCCGGGCCGGCCATGGTGGTGGCGGCGCCGCCTGCCCTCCACGGCCCACTGCACGACCGCCTGGCCGAGCTGGACGCGGCCGGCGGGCCGTGAAACCTATTCGCTTGCGCAGGTGCCCTCGGGCAACGTCGGGTTGCCCAGGGCGCCGATGGCCTGGTTGACCTCAGTGGTGGTCGGCAGCTGCTGAAAGCGACCGCCGATGATCACGTCGACCTGGTCGTCCTGCCGCGCCTTGTCGAACTGCGTCTCCGCCTGGTTCAGGAAATACGCCCGCATGAGCCAGGCGGCGCCGACGGTCTTCGGGCCGTAGCGGATGAAGGCCACCTCGTCGCCGGGCTTGTTCACCGGCGGGTTCGGCCCCGCCGTCTGGACCTTCGCCTCCTTGAACCGGCGGGCGAGGAACTCCTTCGACACGTCGCCGGCCAGGCCGGGCTTCCCGGTGGCGTTGTAGATGTTGAGCTTCACCTCTTCGGGCGTGGGGAGCTTCGCGTTGGCGACGATGGCGCCCTCGGCACAGCCCTCGGCCGCCTGGGGGCCGCTCTGCCGATCCTTGACCAGGGCGACGATCACGAAGATGGCCGCGGCGACGACGAGGGTGCCGACCACCGCGAGCGCCCTGACCCGCGCAAAACTCATGGTTGCTCCCCGCCCTGCCGCTGCTCCGTCACCAGTAAGACGCTCTGGCTGCCGGGAAGGTTAGCGCCTGCCGGCCATCGATGTTGCAGTCCCCACCCGGGATACCACAAAGTTCCTACCCGGCGTTGCGGTACGACTCCCCACGGAAGCGGGCGGGTGGCGGTATCGTCGCATCGCCGCGGCGCGGGCTGGTTCGGCGCCGTGGAAAGATCGTTGTGTCGCCTCGGTCACATTGGGAACAAGTTTCCGCGCGTGGGCGTACAACAAACGCACGAGGGGCGGTAAGGTACGCCGCCCGATCGACGTTATACCGGGCGCGATACCTACCGGCGACACGAAACAGGAGTGTGAACACCGATGGCCACCGACTACGACGCGCCACGTCGCGACGAGGTCGACCTCGGGGAGGACAGCCTCGAGGAGCTGAAGTCCCGCCGGACCGATGCGCAGTCCGCGATCGTCGACGTCGACGACTCAGAAATCGCTGAGAACTTCGAGCTGCCGGGCGCCGACCTGGCTGACGAGGACATGACGGTCAAGGTCCTGCCGATGCAGGCCGACGAGTTCCGCTGCTCGCGGTGCTTCCTGGTGCACCACCGCAGCCAGCTCGCGGTCGAGCGGAACGGGGAGCTGATCTGCCGCGAGTGCGCGTGATCCGGAAGTTGATCACGCGGAGGTGGCGCAGCCGTGCTTGAGTCATAGACGGCGACGTTCCGTACCCCCCGGAGGTTGACGATGGTCCAGTCGGTCCCCGCCGACGAGGCGGCCGAGAACGAGCCGGTCGCCGAGGCCGAGCTGTCCAACGCCGTCAGCCGGTTGACGGAGGAGGACACGCAAGCCCCGGAGCGGCGGCGGCTGCTGGGCCGGATCATGCGCGTCGAGCTGCGCGAGCGGGGCGTCAAGGACCTGTTCCGGCCCAAGAAGGCGATCAACTGGATCACCGACGCGGTGACGCGCGTCGCACCCCACGTCCAGGTGCGCGACCTGGAGACCCTGCGGGCCCACCACGGCGGCCTGGAGGGCGACCAGCTCGCCGAACGCCTGATCCGCAACGCCTCGCGGGTGACCGCGGGCATCGGCGCCGCCGGCGGCGGCGTGGCGGCCGTCGAATGGGCCGTGACGCCGACGCTGATGTCCGCCCCGGTCCTGCTGGCCGCGGAGACGGTGGCGGTCGTCGCCGTCGAGATGAAGCTCATCGGCGAGCTGCACGCCGTCTACGGCCAGCCCGTCCAGGGCACGGGCACCCAGCGCGCGGTCGCGCTGATCCAGGCCTGGGCCCAGCGCCGCGGCGTCAACCCCATGCGCGTCGGCGGCAGCGTCGCCGCGGCGATGGGCACCGCCCTGCGCAAGGAGCTGCGGGATCGGATCCTCAGGCGCTTCGGGCGCAATCTGAGCAGCCTGGGTCCCCTCCTCACCGGTGCCGCCATCGGCGGTTTCCTGAACCGGCGGGCGACGCTCGCGCTCGGCGCCGACATCCGCAAGGACCTGAAGGCCTCAGCGGACCCGCGCGTCATCGAGGGCTGATCGCAGGGCCTCCGGGTGCCGGGTGCTGATCAGCCAGTACGGCGTGGGGTCGGCCTCGTCGACCACCTGCACCCGCACGGCGCCGCCGATCCAGGGCCGCTGCACGACGAACGCCTCCGGATTCGCGTAGGGCCCCAGGAGGTCCCGCTTCTCGTCGGGGGTGAGGGTCGTCACCTCGCCGACGTACCGCAGTGGGATGTGCGCGTCGTCCACCCGCAGCTCGCCGTTGGACACCTCGACGCGGATGCGGCCGAGCCGCCACAGCCCCACGACGGTCAGCGGCAGCAGCACGAGGTAGGCGATCCAGGTCGCCGCGCCCGGCGCACCCAGCTTGACCTCGGCCGCCAGCGTGACGGCGATCGCCACCGCGGGCAGCCAGAGCCACCAGGCGACGGTGAGACGCTCACGGTACGGGTTCGGCTGTGCCACGTGTGCGAGGGTACGTGTTCAGGCGCCCGGCCGACCCGGCAGGATGGAGACCATGCGGATGGACGTGCTCATCAAGCGGCTCGTGCCCGATCTGCCGCTGCCGTCGTACGCCCATCCGGGCGACGCCGGCGCCGACCTGGTCGCGGCCGAGGACGTGGAACTTCCGCCGGGCGAGCGGGCCCTCGTGCGCACCGGCGTCGCGATCGCGCTGCCGGAGGGCTACGTGGGGCTGGTTCACCCGCGGTCGGGCCTGGCGGCCCGGCTCGGGGTCACGGTGCTCAACGCGCCCGGGACGGTCGACGCCGGCTACCGCGGTGAGATCCTGGTGAACCTTGTGAATCACGATCGGGTGACCACGGCGAAGATCAGCCGCGGTGACCGGATTGCCCAGCTTGTGATCCAACGGGTGGAGCGGGCACACTTCCACGTCGTCGAGGACCTTCCCGATACTGTGCGCGGGGCCGGTGGCCACGGGTCCACCGGCGGGCATGCCGGCCTGACGGCGGCAGCGGACTTGGAGGCAGAGCAGTGATCTTCTCGCGCAATCGCGGGAGCGGACGGCACGCCAAGGGCGACTCGCGCCCGCGCGCCGAGGCCGACCTCGACCTGACCGAGGACGACGAGGTCGAAGAGGCGTCGGCGGGCGGCAAGTCGGTGCGCACCGGGGGGCCCTACGACATCACCGAGGCTCCGGCCGGCATCGCCCAGCTCGACCTCGGCGCGCTGAAGGTGCCGGCGGTCGAGGACGTCGAGGTCCGGGTCCAGGCCGACAACGAGGGCAAGATCCAGCAGATCGTGCTCGTGTCCGGCGAGAGCGCCCTGCAGCTCGGGGTGTTCGCCGCGCCGCGCAGCGAGGGCATCTGGGACGAGGTCCGCGCCGAGATCCGCAAGCAGCTCTTCAACGACGGCGTCGCGGCCGAGGAGGCCGAGGGCGACTACGGCACCGAGCTGCGCGCCCGGGTCCGCACGCCGGACGGCCTGACCGACATCCGGTTCGTCGGCGTCGACGGCCCGCGCTGGCTGGTCCGCGCCGTCTACCAGGGCGCCGCCGCGGTCGACCCCTCCGTCGCCCCGGCCCTCACCGAGTGCCTGCGCAATCTGGTCGTCGATCGGGGCAACGAGGCCATGCCGGTCCGCGAGCCGCTCCCGCTGCACCTGCCCAAGGAGGTCGCCGAGGCGTCGGCCGACCCGGAGGAGCAGGCCGACGGCGAGCCGGTGAACGGCGACGGGGCCGCCCGCCGAAAGCCGTCACCCCGCCCCCGTCGCAAATAGCCGGATCTCGCGTACCGTCGTAGTGAGGGTGTCATGACAGCCAAGGAGGGTGGCACCGTCATCATGGCCACGGACAGTGAGAGCGCGGTCGAGCAGCGGGGGCTTCGGAAGTTCTTCCGCCGGCTGACCGCGAGCGACTCCGAGCTCGAGGCGGAAGAGCTGCAGCGCGACGCCAAGGAATGCGGCAGCATGCCGGCGCTGGCATGCCGGCGCGGTCAGGTGGTGAGCCTCAAGGGACGGCTGCGCACGGTGGTCTACACGCCGCGCACCAACCTGCCGACCCTGGAGGCCGAGCTGTTCGACGGCAGTGACCTGGTCACACTGGTGTGGCTGGGGCGCCGGCACATCGCCGGCATCGAGCCGGGGCGGGCGATCACGGCGAAGGGGCGCATCGCGGTCCGGGACGGCCGTAAGGTGCTCTACAACCCGTACTACGAGCTCGACACCCCTCGATAGCTCACCGATTGCGAATGGGGCCGGATGCAGCCAGCTGACAAGACCACCACGTCGTCGCCGGCCGAGGAGGAGCCGCTCCCGTCCTTCTCGGTCCAGATGTCCGAGCAGTTGGGCGGGGTGCGCGGGCTCGTCGAGTCCAGCATCCCGATCACGCTGTTCATCGTGGTGAACTTCCTCGGCGACCATTTCGAGTGGTGGTCCCTGCGCACCTCGCTGATCATCGCGGTGGGCGCCGCGCTGTCGATGGCGGCCTACCGCCTGAGCCGCCGCGAGCCCACCCGGCACGCCTTCAACGGCGTGTTCGGCATCGCCATCGGCGCGTACATCGCGTGGAAGAGCGGCGACGCCAAGGACATCTACCTGCCGGGCATGTTCCTGAGCGCCGGCTACGTGCTGGGCATGCTCGGCTCGGTCGCGTTCGGCCGCCCGCTCGTCGGCTGGCTGTGGTCGGTCATGCTCGACAAGGGCGCGACGCGCTGGTACGACAACATCCGCCTGCGCCGCACCTTCACCTGGCTGACCGTCGTGTGGGCCGCCGTCTACGCGGCGAAGCTGGGCGTGCAGGTGCTCCTGTACCTCGACACGGCCGAGAACGCCGACGACTGGCTGGGTGTGGCCCGGCTGGCCCTGGGCTGGCCGCCGTATGCGCTGCTGGCCGCGCTGACCGTGTGGCAGGCCCGGCGGATTCTGCGCAGCGACCCGGCCGAGCCTGAGTACCGCGCGGCCGAGCCCAAGCCCGCCTGACCAACACCGGCCCCGCCGCCGGCAGCGGCCCGCTCAAGGCCCGCCGCCCGGCGCTCGCTGTCTGCTGCCCGGCGCCCCGCGAGCCCGCTGCCCGGCGCCCGCTGCCCGCTGGCTGCTGCCTGGCGCCCGCTGCCCGCTGCCTGGCGCCCGCTGCCCGCTGCCCGGTGCCCGCGAGTCCGTGCCCGCGATCCTGGACTTGTGATCCCCGACTTATCCGAAAAAGCCGACAAATCCGGGACCGCAAGTCCAAGATCGCGGGCGCCGGTGGAGTTCGCGCGAGGGTGGAGCGGGGCGCTGGAGCGGGCGTGGGGCGGTGGGCCCGGCGCTGCCGTGGGCCGTGGGCCGTGGGCCGTGCGCGGCGCGGAACGGTTGGGGCGGTGGGGAGGGCGCGGCGTGGGACGGTGGAGCGGGCGCGGGAGGGTGGCGCTGACGGCTGGCCGCTGGCGTGGGCCGTTGGGCGGGCACGGGGGAGCGGAGCCGGCGGTGGGGCGGGGGAGCGGAGCGAGCGGCCGCGCGGGTCAGGCGTGCTTGTTGCGGGTCTTCTCGACGCTGTCGGCGCCCAGGATCACCGCGCGGACGGAGTCCTCCACCTCGGTGGTCACGACGAAGATCAGCTCGTCGCCGGCCTCCAGTGGGTCGTCCGGGGTCGGGACCAGCACGCGCTTGCCGCGCAGGATGGCGACCAGGGCCGCGTCGTGGGGGAGGGGGACGTCGCGCACCGGGTGGCCGACGTAGGGCGCCGACTCGGGCAGCGTGATCTCCACCAGGTTGGCCTCGGACTGGCGGAACGTCATCAGGCGGACCAGGTCGCCGACCGAGACCGCCTCCTCGACCAGGGCCGCCATGAGGCGCGGCTTGCTGACCGAGACGTCGACGCCCCACTGCTCGTTGAAGAGCCACTCGTTCTCGGCCCGGTTGATGCGGGCGACCACGCGCGGCACGGCGAACTCGGTCTTCGCCAGCAGGGACACGACCAGGTTGACCTTGTCGTCGCCCGTGGCGGCGACCACGACGTCGCAGGAGGAGAGGTCGGCCTCCTGGAGGCTGGACAGCTCGCAGGCGTCCGCCAGAATCCACTCGGCCTGCGGGACCCGCTCCGGGCGGACCATGCGCGGGACGCGCTCGATGAGCATGACCTGGTGGCCGTTGTCCACCAGCTCCTTGGCGATGGAGCGGCCCACGTTGCCGGCACCGGCGATGGCGATGCGCATGTCTCAGTGTCCCCCTTCGGGCGCCGAGCCGGTGACCTTCGTCACGGGTGCCAGCATCTCGTCGGTCAGCAACATGAAGGCGAGGTCGCCGTCCTGGATCACGGTGGACTCGGTCGGCAGCATGGCCAGGCCGAAGCGCATGAGGTAGGCCACGCGGGCGCCGCTGCGCAGCTCCAGCGAGCTGACGGTGTGCCCGATCCAGTCCGGATGCATCGGCACCTCGACGATCGAGACCGTGCTGGTCGGGTCGCGCCAGACCTCGACGTTGCCCTCGGGGACCAGGTGGCGCAGCATCCGGTCGGCGGTCCACCGCACGGTGGCGACGGTCGGTATGCCGAGCCGCTCGTACACCTCGGCGCGCTTGGGGTCGTAGATGCGTGCCACGACTCGTTCGACCCCGAACGTCTCGCGGGCCACGCGGGCGGAGATGATGTTCGAGTTGTCGCCGGAGGACACCGCGGCGAACGCGTCGGCCCGCTCGATGCCGGCCTGCAGCAGCACCTCCCGGTCGAACCCGACCCCGGTGACCGTCGTGCCGTGGAAATCGGACCCCAGCCGGCGGAACGCGTCGGCGTTGACGTCGACGACCGCGACCGTATGCCCGCGCTGCTCCAGGCTCTGCGCCAGCGTGGATCCCACGCGGCCGCATCCCATGATCACGACGTGCACGTCCCCGCCTCCGTCCGAACCACACTCGCGTTGAGCATGTCATGCGCGGGCGAGACCGGTGCACCGGGAGGCGTCGGGACCCGTACGCTTATTCGTCGTGGCCAGTCCCACCTCCCTGATGAAGCGGCTGCTCGTGGGCCGTCCGTTCCGCTCGGACCGGCTGAAACACACCCTGCTGCCCAAGCGCATCGCGCTGCCGGTGTTCGCGTCCGACGCGCTCTCCTCGGTCGCGTACGCGCCGGACGAGATCCTGCTGACGCTGTCGATCGCCGGCGCCTCGGCCTTTCTGATCTCGCCGTGGATCGGCGTCGCGGTCGCTGTGGTGATGCTCACAGTGGTCGCGAGCTATCGGCAGAACGTGCATGCCTACCCGTCGGGCGGCGGCGACTACGAGGTGGCGTCGGTCAATCTGGGCCCGCGCTTCGGTGTCGCGGTGGCGAGCGCGCTGCTCGTCGACTACGTGCTCACCGTGGCCGTGTCGACCGCCTCGGGCGTGGCCAACCTGGGCTCGGTCGTGCCGTGGGTCGCCACGCACAAGGTTGCCATCTCGATCATCGCGATCGCCATCCTGACCGCGATGAACCTCCGCGGCATCCGGGAGTCCGGCGCGGCCTTCGCCGTCCCGACCTACGGTTTCATGATCGTGATGATCGGCATGGTCGCGACCGGCTTCATCAAGATCTTCATCCTGGGCGACGACCTGCGCGCGCCGAGCGCCGGGCTGGTCATCCACGCCGAGGAGAGTCACATGACCGGGCTCGCCATGGCGTTCCTGCTCCTGCGGACCTTCTCCTCCGGCTGTGCGGCGCTCACCGGCGTCGAGGCCATCTCCAACGGCGTGCCGGCCTTCAAGGAGCCGAAGAGCAGGAACGCGGCGACCACGCTGCTGCTGCTCGGCACGATCTCGATCACCATGCTGCTCGGCATCATCATGCTGGCCCGCAAGACCGGCCTGCAGTTCGTGGAGAACCCCGACCAGATCGTCGGCGGCCCGTCGAACTACGTGCAGAAGACCGTCACCACGCAGCTCGGCGAGACGGTGTTCGGCGCCGGATCGATCATGCTTTACGTGGTCGCGGTCATCACGGCGCTGATCCTGTTCCTCGCCGCCAACACGGCGTTCAACGGCTTCCCGGTGCTCGGCTCGATCCTCGCGCAGGATCGCTACCTGCCCCGCCAGCTGCACACGCGCGGCGACCGGCTGGCCTTCTCCAACGGGATCATCCTGCTGGCACTGGCCGCCATGGTGCTGATCATCGGGTTCAACGGCGAGGTCACGCGGCTGATCCAGCTGTACATCGTGGGCGTCTTCGTCTCGTTCACGCTCTCCCAGGCGGGCATGATCCGGCACTGGAACCGGCTGCTGCGCACCGTCCGGGACAAGCAGACCCGCAACCGCATGATCCGGTCGCGCACGATCAACATGATCGGCCTCACGCTGACCGGCGCCGTGCTCATCGTGGTGCTCGTCACCAAGTTCCTGCTGGGTGCGTATATCGCCATCATTGCGATGATCGTGATCTATTTCCTGATGGTCGGCATCAAGAAGCACTACGACACGGTCGCGCGCGAGCTGACCCCGTCCGAGGACCGGCCGGTGCTGCCGGCCCGCAACCACGCGGTCGTGCTGGTCAGCAAGGTGCACCGGCCGACGCTGCGGGCCATCGCCTACGCGCAGGCCACCCGCCCCGACAGCCTCACCGCGCTGACCGTCAACGTCGACGACCACGACACCCGCAACCTGCAGGAAGAGTGGGAGCGCCGCGGGATTCCGGTGGCGCTGACCGTCATCGACAGCCCGTTCCGGGAGATCAACCGCCCCATCCTCGACTTCGTGCGCTCGAAGCGCCGTGACGCGCCGCGGGACGTGGTGACCGTCTTCATCCCGGAGTACGTGGTCGGCCGCTGGTGGGAGCATCTCCTGCACAACCAGAGCGCGCTGCGCCTCAAGGGCCGCCTGCTGTTCGAGCCCGGCGTGATGGTGACCAGCGTGCCGTGGCAGCTGAGCTCCATCGACGACGTCGACATCGACAAGATGGACGCTACGCTGAGCCGCGGCCCGAAGCGCGGCCCGCGCTCGCTGTCGTCGTGACACTGATCGAGCTCGAGGTGGGCCCGGTCGCCCACGGCGGGCACTGCGTCGCCCGCCACGAGGGCCAGGTGGTCTTCGTGCGCCACGCGCTCCCCGGCGAGCGGGTGCTGGCCCGCGTGACCGACGAACGCAAGGGCTTCCTGCGCGCTGACGCGGTGGAGGTGCTGCTGCCGTCACCGGACCGCGTCATCCCACCCTGCCCGTTCGCCGGCCCGTCCGCGTGCGGCGGCTGCGACTGGCAGCACGCCGACCCGGCCGCCCAGCGACGGCTGAAGCAACAGGTCCTCACGGAGCAGTTGGCCCGCCTGGCCGGCATTTCCGCGACGGTACCGGTGGAGCCGCTCCCCGGCGGCCCGCTGGGCTGGCGGACGCGGGTCCAGTACGCCGTCGGGGACGACGGGCGGCCCGGCTTCCACAAGCACCGCTCGTCGGAGGTGCTCCCGGTCGACCGCTGCCGCATCGCCCACCCGTCGGTGCAGGCCCTGCCGGTGCTGGCCGCCTCGTGGCCCCCGGGCTCGTCCGTCGAGGCCGTGGTCTCCTCGGAGGGTGACACGGCGGTGGTGCCCCGGGCCTCCCGGGCGGGCGGCGTCGCCGCGGCGGTCCCGAAGGTCCGCGAGACGCTGGGCGCCCACACCTGGCACCTGGACGCCACCGCGTTCTGGCAGGTCCACCCCCGGGCCGCGGCGGTGTTCACGGAGACGGTCCTGGAGATGCTGGCCCCGACCCCGTCGGACCGGGTCTGGGACCTGTACGGCGGCGCCGGCGTCTTCGCCTCCGTCCTCGCTCCCCACAGCGGCCCGGTGACGGTGGTGGAGTCCGACCGGCGGGCGGTGTCGGCGGGCCAGCGGGCGCTGCGCGAGGTGCCGAACGTCCGCTTCGCGCGGGGCGATGTGGCGACGGTGCTGGCCAACCCGCGTTGGCGCGCGGTGGACCTGGTCGTCCTGGACCCGCCGCGCTCCGGCGCCGGCAAGGCGGTGGTGGAGTCGATCGCGGCGCGCAGCCCGCGTGCGGTGGCGTACGTGGCCTGCGACCCCGCCGCCTTCGCCCGCGACGTCCGCACGTTCGCGGAGCGCGGCTACGGCTTGGCGAGGATGCGAGCCTTCGACAGCTTCCCGATGACCCACCACTTCGAGACGATCGGCCTCCTCCTCCCGTCCTGACGGCTCATGATCAAGGGAAGGATTTGGCTGCCCCCAGGACAGCCAGATTCTTCCCTTGATCATGGAGCGAGGTCGCGGCCGCGTGGCCGGGCCGAGGGAGGTCGCGGCCGCGTGGCCGGGCCGAGGGAGGTCGCGGCCGCGTGGCCGGGGCCGGAGTGGGGGGGGCGGTCAGCGGCGGGTGGCTCGGGTGCGGGTGCCCGACGTCGGGACCGACAGGGGCTGGTCGTCGAGGCCGCTCACCCACTCGGTCACCTGGCGGGCCACGTCCTGCGCGGTCAGGCCCAGGTCGGCCAGGATCTCGTTGCGGGAGCCGTGCGGGTGCCAGCCCTGCGGCACGCCCAGGTCGCGCAGCGGGACCCACACGTCGGCGTCGCGCAGGGACTTGGCGATCGCGTCGCCGACGCCGCCCGTGCGGATGCCGTCCTCGACCGTGACGACCAGGCGGTGGTCGCGGGCCAGGGCCACCAGCTCGACCGGCACCGGGCGGACCCAGCGCGGGTCGACGACCGTCACGCCGTAGCCCTGCTCGGCCAGCCGGGCCGCGGCGTCGACCGCCAGGTGGGCGAAGGCGCCGACGCTGACCAGCAGGACGTCCTTGCGGTCGTGCTCGGCGAGGACGTCGACGCCGCCGAGGCCGTCGACGCCGCCGACGCGGCGGAGGGCCGGGAGGTCGGCCGGGACGGCGCCCGTCGGGAAGCGGAGGATGGTCGGGCCGTCCTCGATGCCGACGGCCTCGCGCAGCTCCTCGCGGACGGTCTGGGCGTCGCGCGGGGCGGCCAGGCGCAGGCCGGGGACGATGCCGAAGACCGACATGTCCCAGATGCCGTAGTGCGACGGGCCGTCGGGGCCGGTGACGCCGGCGCGGTCGAGGACGAAGGTGACCGGGAGGCGGTGCATGGCCACGTCGAGCAGGACCTGGTCGAAGGCGCGGTTGAGGAACGTCGCGTAGACGGCCACGACCGGGTGCAGGCCGCCGATCGCCAGGCCGGCGGCCGAGGTGGCCGCGTGCTGCTCGGCGATGCCCACGTCGTAGGCGCGCTCGGGATACTTCTTCATGAGCTTCGCGATGCCCGTCGGCTCGGCCATGGCGGCCGTGATGCCGACGACGTCGGCGCGCTCGTCGGCGATCGCGACCAGCTCGTCGGCGAAGACCGCGGTCCACTTGAGGGCGGCCGGGGCGAGCGGCTTGCCCGTCTCGATGTCGAAGGCGCTGCTGGGGCCGTGCAGGCAGTCGGCCTCGTCCTCCTCGGCCGGGCGGTAGCCGAAGCCCTTGCGGGTCACCGCGTGGACGATGACCGGGCCGCCGAAGCCCTTGGCCTTGCGCAGGGCCGACTCGACGGCCTCGCGGTCGTGGCCGTCGACCGGCCCGACATACTTGATCCCGAGGTCCTCGAACATCGCCTGCGGCGCGACCGCGTCCTTGATGCCCTTCTTGACCGCGTGGAGCACCTCGTAGAGCGGCGGGCCGACGAGCGGCGTGCGGCCCAGCGAGTCCTTGACGAGGTCGAGCACCTTCTCGTAGCTCGGGTTGAGCCGCAGGTTGGACAGGTGGTCGGCCAGGCCGCCGATGGTGGGCGAGTAGGACCGGCCGTTGTCGTTGACGATGATCACCACCGGGTTCTTCGCGGCGGCGATGTTGTTGAGCGCCTCCCAGCACATGCCGCCGGTGAGCGCGCCGTCGCCGACGACCGCGACGACGTGCCGCGGCTCGCCGCGCAGCGCGAAGGCCTTCGACAGGCCGTCGGCATAGGACAGGGCGGTCGAGGCGTGCGAGTTCTCGATGAGGTCGTGGTCGCTCTCGGCCTGGCTCGGGTAGCCGGTGAGGCCCCCGCGCTGGCGGAGGAGGTCGAAGCCGTCCTGCCGGCCAGTGACGATCTTGTGGACGTAGGCCTGGTGGCCGGTGTCGAACAGGATGCGGTCCTTGGGCGAGTCGAACACGCGGTGCAGCGCGAGCGTCAGCTCCACGACGCCGAGGTTGGGGCCCAGGTGGCCGCCCGTGCGGGAGACCTTGGCGACCAGGAAGTCGCGGATCTCCGCCGCCAGGACGTCGAGCTGCTCGGCGGTCAGACCGCGGAGATCACCCGGCTCGCGGACCGTGCTCAGCAGGGAAGCGGCCTCGATCTCTTCTGCGCTCATGCCCGCCGAGTCTAGTGGGACCCCGCGAGGGCGCATCCGGGGCGGACCAAATCTTGACCGCTTCCACACACTTCCTCACTCACCGTCGCCGACCCGCGGCGGCGGCGAACCGGGCGGCGTCCTTGTCCTGCGTGAACTGGGACAACGCGGTGTCGATCTCGGTGCTCCAGGTGTTGTCGACGACCACCCCGTGGGTCATCGAGCCCACCACGCGGGTCCCCTCGTCCGCCCACTCGGCCATCGCGGCCGCCAGATATCCGGTGTACTTCGACGAGTCGGCGTCCGTGCGTGCCGGAACGGACCCCTTCTGCGGGTTGAACGCGTCCTGCCCGCTGACCGAGCCGCACGTGACCAGCCATTTCTCGGCCGCGGGTCGGTGCGGGGCGCCCTTCGGCAGGGTGAACGAGTCGGACAGGAAGTTGTAGACGCGGCTCGACCCCGGGCTGGCCACCGCCCCGTAGCCGGTGGTGAACGTGAGCCCCTTGGTGCGCAGGTAGGCGTCCACCCAGTCGCCCATCAGGTTGTACACCGCGGTACCGGCCACGACGTGGTCGACGGCGGCCTGCCAGTCCCCGACCGCGGTCGCGGCGTCGGTGAGCGTGAGCACGTCGGTGAACAGGTGCAGCGCCTGCTGCACCTGCCCGCCGCCCCAGTCGGTGCCGCCGTTCCACAGCCCGGTGTACCCGTCCGGGCCGAGGGCGCCGAGCAGCACGTTCTCCAGCAGGTGCTTCTGCGTCCAGAGGGGACCGATGGACAGCGGGGTCAGGTTCCGCGACCGCAGCCCGTCCGCCTGGGCCAGGAACTCCGCCCAGGTCGCCGGTGGGGTCAGGCCCAGCCCGGCGAGCGTCTCCGGCCGGTACCACAGCAGGTTGGAGCGGTGGATGTTCACCGGCACCGAGTAGATCGCCCCGTCGAACGTGATCGCCTCGACCAGGCCCGCCGGGAGCTTGGCGCGCCAGCCCTGCTGGTCGTAGAGGTACCGCAGATCCTCCACGTACCCGGCCGCGATGTCGGCGGCGAGCTCCTGGCCGGCGTGGATCTGGTACGAGTCCGGCGGGTCGTCGTTCTGCAACCGCGTCGCCAGCACCGAGCGGGCGACGGTCCCGGCCCCGCCGGCGACGGCCGCGTTGTCGAAGTCGACCCCGGGGTACTGCCGGCGAAAATCGGCGACGAGGGCCTCCAGCCCCTCCTTCTCGCCGGGTCCCGCCCACCACGAGAAGACCTCCACGCGGGTGTCGGTCGCGCCGGGGGCCGGCTCGCCGTCGGAGCAGGCCGAGCCGGCCGGCAGGCCCAGCAGCGCCAGGCCCGCCAGCACGCTCCGGCGGCTATGTCCCATTCATGCAGTATCAACCCATCAAGCGGGCGGGGCGCCCCACTCCGGCGACGCGGCCGGCGCCAGTTCGATCTCGCTCGCCAGCCGTGCCGTGCTCAGCCCGGGCTCGATGCGGCTGCGCATGTCCGCGTACGCGGTCAGGGTCAGCGGGGCGGTCAGCACCGAGCCGGCCGCCGAGAGCAGCGCCGAGATGACGGTGCCGATGATGATGCCGACCGTGAGCGCGCCGGTCAGCACCGGGCCCCTGGTCTCGAAGTTGGTGGTCGAGAGCGACTCCACGCCACCGAAGCCGAGCTGGATCACCTGGGCGATGATGCCCGCGACGATCGCGACGCCGATGCCGATGCCCCACACCGTCGCCACGCGGGCGATCGAGGAGCCCAGGTCGCCGTGGAACAGCTGGAAGCACCGGCTGATCACGTTGGTGCGCTCGAACGTCACCACCACCGGCAGCACCAGGAACACCGCGATCATGTAGATGCCGGGCAGGATGCAGGCGCAGAAGCCGACGATCGTGATGAGGCCGGCCAGCAGCTGCCAGCCGATGAGCGGGAAGACCCGCTTGCCCGCCATCGCGAGCGAGCGGCCGATCTGCGGCTGGTAGCCGGAGGCGACCGAGACGGCGATGTGGTTGCTGGCGATCACGATCGCGAACTGGACCAGCAGGTTCACGAAGACGCCGAGCACGCTCAGGCCGAGCACCCCGAGCATGGGGCCGAAGTCGATCTCCGTGGTCGTCGTCGTGCCGGTGGTCTGCGGCAGTTGACTCTGCAGGTACACGAGGTACAGCGCCTGCGGCACCGAGACCAGGATCGTCACCACGACCCCGACCGCCTGCAGGGTCGCGAGCGGTTTCCAGGCCGTCTTGAGGATCGCGATGGTCCGCTGCCACCAACCGCCGTAGTTCGGGCTGATCAGCGGGTCGTACCCGGCCTGCTGCCCGAAGACCGGCACGGCGT
Organism: Dactylosporangium sucinum; assembly: GCF_014647515.1. Classification (GTDB taxonomy): domain Bacteria; phylum Actinomycetota; class Actinomycetes; order Mycobacteriales; family Micromonosporaceae; genus Dactylosporangium; species Dactylosporangium sucinum. The sequence goes on from NZ_BMPI01000069.1 coordinate 16,662, forward strand.
ATCCGCCGGTGGGCGCGGCCTGGTAGTAGACGGGGTACGGCTGCGGTTCGCCGGGCCCGGGCGGGGGCTGCGTCATGGTTCCTCCGTATCGCGGTCAGCGCCTCACGGCACGACCTACGACGATAAGGCCCACACGCATCATCCCTGAACAGGCGGTGGGTCGATCATCGAGGAGTAGATGAGCGTCAGCACGAGCCCGGTCACCCACAGCGTCACGCACCACCGGATGCCGGCCTTGCCGCGCAGGTACTGCACCGCGACGACCGAGCCGGCCACCATCAGCGCCACGCCGACCGACCAGACGGTCCAGGCCGCGGTGCTGCGCTCGACCTCGCCGGAGTGTCCGATGCCGAGCGCCGCCCGGCCGAGCCCGAACACGAAGACGGCCGTGAACAGCACCACCGCCTGCGCGACCGACTTGCGAACGGCCCGCCACGGATCCTTCGTCGCGGTCATGCGTCCTCCGCTTCGCTCCGGCCGCATGCCTTCCACACTGAGCCGATGATGACCGGCCTCCTCCGCTTCGCTCCGGCCGCATGCCTTCCACACTGAGCCGATGATGACCGGCCTCCTCCGCTTCGCTCCGGAACCGGTCATGAGGCGCGCCGGGCGGCGAAGGCCGGCGAGAACCGCTCCAGCAGCGCCACCGTCTCCGCGAAAGGAAGCTGGCCGGGCGCCGGGTGGCCGCCGATCGCCGAATACGTGATCCGGGACCCGAGCAGCGGGAAGAAGACCCTGGACGCCGCCCCGTCGCCGCCCATGCCGATGACGATCATGGGGATCGAGTCGTACCGCAGCAGCAGCGCCGACAGCGCCCGCACGTCGTCGGGACCGTGCGCCATCGTGCTGATCTTCACCAGATCGGCGCCCGCCGCCCGCGCCCCCTCGACGATCTCGGCGAGCCGGTCGGCCGGCGGCGTGGCGACGAAGTCGTGGTGCGAGACGACGACGAGCCTGTCCAGCGACCGCGCGGCGGCGACGACCCCCGGCAGCACCTCCGTCGCCGAGAGCTCCACGTCCACCGCGTCGACCTCGGGCAGCAGCGCCTCGTAGAGCCGCAGGCGCTCGGCCTCGTCGCCCGGCCAGTGCCCACCCTCGGTCTTCGACCGGACGGTGGCCAGCGTCGGCACGCCGCGGAACGCCCGGACCCGGTCGACGACGTGCGCCGGGTCGAACGAGGAGAACCAGTCCACGCGCAGCTCGGCGACGTCCACCCCGAGGTCCCGGACCCGGGCGGCGTCACCCTCGGCGTCGTCGTCGCCGAAGCTCACCGCGACCAGCGGCACCCCGTCGGCGAGCCGCTCGCGCAGCGTTGCCATGACTCCCCCTGCCTGTGAAACGACAGGGGGAGTCTACTGTCAGCCTTCAGGCGAGCCTCCCGCCCGGCCGCCGCGCTCGGTTCCTCAGAACGGCCACTGTCCGTCCCGGCCCGACTCCAGCAGCGGGATCATCGCGAAGCCGGCGTCGGTCAGGCCGCCGAACGTCCAGCGGCCCATCTTGAGCGGCGTGTGGCCGAGCCGGTAGCCCGCCAGGTTCCAGGTGAAGATCGGCACGACCCCCGGTACCGCCGAATCCACCGACGTGTCGAAGGACGCCTGCTCGTCGGTGAGGATCACGACCCGGTCGTGGTGGGCGTAGCGCTCCCGCACCGCCTTGGCCGTCGCCGTGCCGCCGTTGTGGAAGTGGCCTTCCGCCCGGAACCGCTCGATCGCCCGCAGCACCGACTCGCCCTTGCGGAGCCGGAACTCCGTGGTGTGGCCGGAGAACGACACGATCGTCGCCGACGCGCAGCGCGACGCGAGCGCGATGCCGAACACGACCGCCGCGTCCCACCGCCGCAGCGTGCCGTCGCGGGAGAAGCCCGAGTTCATCGAGCCGGACGTGTCGATGAGGATCAGCGTCCGCCCGCTCAGCTCCGGCACGTTGCGCAGGCTCAGCGTGAGCGCCGTCTCCAGCGCCTGCGCCCACCGCAGCGACGGCGCCGCCCGGTAGGCCGACAGGAACCGCATCGGCAGCTGCCTCGACCGGGCCACCTCGTCCGGGTCGGCCAGCCGCGCCGCGACCCCCGCCGCGACCCCGTCGGGCACGCCGGCCTCGTCGAAGTTGCGCAGGTTGCGCAGCAGCGCCATGTAGCCCATCGACGGGATCAGGGCGGTCCACAGGGCCGCCTTGTCCACCCCGGGGCCCGCCATGGACAGCGCGTCCTCCCAGGTCATGCCCGCCCGCGCGAGCCGCTCCGAGTCGAGCAGCACCGCGGCGCCGTCGGCCCGCAGCCGCTCGTTCGCGGCGAGCATGCCGAGCGAGGCCGGGACCGGCAGGTCCTCTCGCCGGTGCCGGCGACCCAGCGCGTAGGCGAACAGGTCGCCCTGCCAGGGCGCGGCCGGCACCGGGTGGGTCAGGTCGACCACGTCGCCGAACCGGAAGGCGTGGCTGGCCGTGTCGTACTTCAGCAGGTTTCGCTCGGTGTACAGCCGCCGGACGGCGTCGGCGACGCCACGCTTGACCGGCTTGGGGATCGCCCGCCCGTGCCGCGAGATCCAGTATGCGAGCAGTTCCCCCGGCTCGTCGGCCCGCTGCAGCACGCTCGCAACCACGGCCCGGTTGTCCCCGGTGGCGCCGGCCGCGAGGCGCCCGCGCACGAACTCGGCCGCGCCGACGATCGACGCCGTGCGCAGGTTCGCGCCGGTGCGCAGCCAGCCCAGCAGCCGCGCGGTCCAGTCGGGGTCCTCGACGGCCACGGTGCGGACCAGGCTCGCGAACCGTTCGTCGCGCTCGCCGGCCGCTTCGTAGAACGTCTGCTCGCCGACCATGTTCGTCACGGCCAGCAGGAAAAGCTCCGACTTGGCGTCGCGGCCGTATCCGACGCCCCCTTCGAAGGTGCGTCCGGCCGGGCGCGCAGAGCCCTTCAGCGGGCCCTTTCCGAGCGCCGCCTTGACCTTCTTCACATTGAGCTTCGCCATTGTTTCCCATTCCTGGGAAGGCGCCCGAAAACGTGCCGGGACGGAGCGCCCCGAGATCCTGTCGGCGCCGGAACGTTTAGCGCTCTGTCCAGGCTGAGCTACGTCCCGGGGAGACGGGACGGCGGGATTCGAACCCGCGACCTCTCGATCCCGAATCGAAGTAACCGGCGCCTGCGCACCGGGACGCCTCGACCCGTCACGTTGTCGGGCACCGACCCGAGTTCGAGGCGCCCGCGGTGGCCATTTTTACAGAATGAAGTATCCGCGGGCTGCGCACCGGGCGGTGCGAGATCGAAGGTAGCAACGCTCCGGTGCGACGTCGCGGCATTTTTGTTTGGGCTTGCCCGCGCGGCGATGATGAGTGGGTGACCGAGTTCGCCGCGCGCAACACCGCCAGGTTCCAGGACTACGAGCGCACCCTGAAGCGGCGCCGCTGAGGCCCGGGGAGGCCGCAACCGGCGGGGTCGCGTGGGACTCTTCTCTGTGCAGCAGCCGGGCAGAAGGGGAGCCGCGCGTGCCTGAGCCGATGATCGAGCTGGATCTCACCGCGCCGTGGGAGCCGGGCGAGAGCGCCGGCCCGCCGCCCAACCGGCGGCGGGCGCGGCGGGTCGCCGGAGCGGGGATCGTCGCCGTGGTGGCCGCCGGGGTGCTCACCGCCGCCGGGCCGGCCCGGGCCGACACGCCCGTGTTCGCGCTCGACTACCAGGTCACCGGGGTGCACCTCGCCGGCGGGCGGGTGTTCGCGGGGCGGTACAAGCCCGCCGGGGCCGGGCAGGAGCTCGAGGCGCTCGACGCGCGCACCGGGCGGCTGCTGTGGAGCCTGCCCATGGAGCAGCACGAGTATCTCCGCAGCGTCACCGCCGGCGTCGTCGTGCTGGTGCAGGAGCGCGGCGCGCCCGAGGACGGCGTCACCGACCTCGCCGTCCACGACGCCGCGACCGGCGCGCGGCTGTGGCAGCGGACCGCCGTGCGGGTGCTCGGGCGGTTCGGCGGCCGCGTGCTGATCGAGGAAGTGACCGGCGGGACGCGGGACGCGCGGACCGTCGTCGTCACGGAGTTGGCGGACGACGGCGGCGGGATCCGCAACCAGCCGCCCGAGCAGCGCGAGCAGCATCTCCTGGCGCTCGACGAGCGGACCGGTGCGCCGGCCTGGCGGATCGACGTGCCGAAGGGCAACCTGCTGTCGTTCGAGTTCGGCGGCAGCTGGGAGGTCCTGCGGTCGATGGCCGAGCTGACGCCGGCCGGCGAGCTGCGGCAGCGCGACCCGCGCGACGGCACCGTCACGAAGACCGACCGGCTCGACTGGTCGGGGGCGGCGTCGTGGTTCGACGTCAGCGGCGGGGAGGTCGTCGTGTACCCCGTCGGTGCGGTGGGCGGCGACGTGTACGACCGCGTGTCCGGCCGGCGGCTGTGGCACTGGCAGGACCTGGGCCACTTCGGCGGGCTCGGCACGTGCGCGCCCGGCCTGTACTGCGTGCAGGACCAGGACGGCACCACCGCCGTCGATCAGCGGACCGGGCAGACGCGGTGGCGCGTCCAGCAGTACAACAGCATCCTCGGGCTGACCGAGCACGCGATGATCATGACGGTCTGGGAGCCGCCCGACCTCGCGCCCGGGCCGATCGCCGCCGTCGACACGCGGACCGGCCGGCCCACCACCGTGCTCGAAGGGTGGTTCGCGATCCAGCCGTCCGGCGCCGGGGTCCTCGTCTGGAAGCCCGTCGGCCAGCGCGAGGCGGTCCTCGCCCGGCTCGACCCGGCGACCGGCCGGGTCCAGGTGTTCGGGCGGCCGCAGGACTGGTTCGGCCGGCCGGAGTGCGTCGCCGAGGGCGACACCCTCGCCTGCGTCGCCGTCGGCGGCCTCACCGTCTGGCGGCTGCCATGATGATCGAGCTCGACCTGAGCACGCCCTGGGAGCCGCCGCCCCCGCCCCGGCAGCGGCGCCGCTGGCCCCTGGTCCTGCTGGTGGTCCTGGTTTCCCTGGCCGCGTTCTCGGCGGCGGTACCGCAGGCGCGCGCGACCCCGGCCTTCGAGGTCGAGCACAACGTGCTGAGCGTCGACGGTGCCGCCGGGCGGGTGTTCGCCGGGCGGTTCGGGTCGGTGGGCGGCAACACGCGCCTGACGGCGTACCGGCTGCGCGACGGCGCCGAGCTGTGGACCGTCCCGATCGAGCCCAGCCAGCACTTCACCTACGTCGACGCGGACGTGGTCGTGCTGAACACGACCTGGGAGGAGAGCGGTAGCGGCCCGGCCACCACCGTCACCGTGCTCGACGCGGCCACCGGCGCCCGCCGCTGGCAGCGCGGCTACGTGCAGGTGATGGGGCGTTACGGCGGCCTCATGGTGGTCGCGGACCTCGCCGCGACCAGGGGCTTCCCGCCGTTGCCGTACGACCCCAGCCAGGATCCGACGGTCAACCCCACGCCGGTGCCGCGGGCGCAGCGGTACCAGGGTCTGGACGAGCGCACCGGCGGGGTGGCCTGGACCGTGGACGTGCCGCCCGGCTCCCTCGCCGAGGCCAGCTGGACCGGGACCGGCTATCGGCTGGACGGGTTCACCGAGCTCGACCCGTCCGGGGAGCTGCGCCGGCGGGACCTCGCGACCGGGGCCGTGACCGAGACCCGGCAGCTGCGCTTCGCCGGCACGCTCTCGTCCTACGCGACCCACGGGGAGCAGGTGGTCGTGAACCTCGCCGGGCAGCGCGGGGCCGACGTGTTCGACCGGGCCAGCGGCGAGCGGCGCTGGCACTGGGCGGGCGACCAGTTCAACTGGCTGTTCGCCTGCGGGCCGCAGCGGCTCTGCGCCGGCGACGAGACGGGGCTCGACATGTTCGAGGCCGGCACCGGGCGGCTGCTGTGGCACCTCGACCGGTATGCCAACTTCCGGGGGTACGCCGGCCACAGCCTGCTCCTGGCGAGCTTCGAGCAGCCGTCGGCCGAGCATCCGGAGATCAGGGTCGTGGACCCGGACACCGGCCGGGTCGAGCGCTCGATCGAGGGCTGGCGGGCGCTGGCGTCCGACGGGGACCGGCTGGTCGCCTGGCGCTCGACCGGCTCCTACAGTGCGCTGCTCGCCACCGTCGAGCCGGCGACCGGCAGGGTCACCGTCTTCGGGCGGCCGGGCGAGTGGTACGGCGCCCCGGAGTGCACGGTCACCGAGGGGAGCCTCGCCTGCGTCGTGGTCGGGCGGCTGTCCGTCTGGAGACTGCCGCCGGAGCCCGCGGCTTAGCACAATGGAACCGTGCCGGTGAGCACGGTCACCATCGACCTGGGTGTGATCGACGACCGCTGGGCGATCGACGCCGACCAGCGCCCTTCCGGCCTGTCCCGCGGCTGGGGACTCTTCGGGGTGGTGGCGCTGCTGCTGTCGCTGGTGTCGGCGGTACCGCTGCCCGAACCCCCGCACGAGGTGACCCGGCAGCCGCTGCGCGGCGGGGAGTTCCACCTGGCCGGCGGCGCGCTGTTCGTGCTGGAGAGCCACCGCACCCCGACGCCGGTGCAGGCGTTCGACGCGCGCGACGGCGAGGCCCGCTGGACGTACACGGCGCCCGACCTGGCCACGCTGTCCTACGCGAGCGTTGCCGGCGACCTCGTCGTGTTCTCGCCCGACCTGTGCCGGTCCGGGGTCACCGGCACGACCGTCGGGCTCGACCTGCGCACCGGCTCTGAGCGCTGGCGCTCGACCGGCGTGCCGGTCCGCACCGCGCCCGGCGTCTCCGGCACGGTCGTGCTGCGCAGCCTGTGGTCCGACGGCTGCACCGCGCTCACCGCCGGCACCCCGACCGGCGGGACGCTGCGCTGGCTGGCGATCGACGGCGCCGGCCGCACGCTGTGGGAGACCACGGTGGAGCCGGGCACGCGCGTCGCCGTCGACAGCGCCGAGGCGGGCGCCGGCTGGGCGGCGCTGCTCGACAAGCGCGGCACGGTGGGCGTGGTGGACTTCGCGACCGGGGCTCGCGCGGCTACCGGGGTCACGGCCGGGTCCGAGGACCTCGTCGAGGCGGCCGGCGACCTGCTCGTGGTGGTGTCCGCGACCACGCTCGCGGCGTACGACCGGCGGTCCGGCTTCGCGGCGCGCTGGACCGTGCCGCTGCCGGCCGAGCGCACCGACCACTTCGCCGTGCGCCCCTGCGGCCGGGCGCTCTGCGTCGTCGGCCGCCGCACGGTGGTCCTCGACCCGGCGACCGGCACCCCACTGTGGACGGTCCCGGGCCGCCCGCCGCTGACCGAGGTGCCGGGCGGGCTGCTGTCCGGCGCGGGCGCGTCGCTGCTCGACCCGGCGACCGGCGTCGCGCTCGGCGACCGCTCGGACTGGGCGGTGCTCGGCGTGGCCGGCCCGCGGCTGCTGCTGGGCCTCGTCTCCGGTGTGTCCGGCGACGACTCGACGCTGCTCGCCTGGTCGACCGGCGGGGACCCGGTGCCGTTCGCCACCGTCGGCGACGTCATCGGCGGCTGCGAGCTGGACGGCGGGTCCGTCGCCTGCCGCACGCCCGACGACGATGTCGTGCTGATCCGGTTGCCGGCCCGCTGACTGGCGACCTTCGCACGCCTGGGGGACATTGGACTGGTGGGCGAGCCTATGATTGATCTCGGTGAATTGAAGCCAGGACCGGCCGACGAGATCGACTTCGGGCTGCCACCGGCCACGGCCGGCGACGCGAGCCGGCGCCAGTGGCCGATCGTGGCGGTCCTCGCCCTCGTCGTCGTGCTGGCCACCGGGTCGCTGCCGGCGCGGCAGATCGAGGAGATGGGCGTGCTCGCCGACCACACCGTCGGGTTCGTCGCCGACCGGAACGCGCTGTACGCGCTGCGCGACGAGCCCGCGCTGACCGCGTTCGACTGGCGCACCGGCGAGGTGCGCTGGACCAAGTCGATGGCGCCCGACAGCGGGCAGGTGTATCTCGCCGCCGACCGCGCCTACGTGCGCCACCGTCCCTGCACGAACACCGTCGGCTGGAGCCTGGAGCGGCTCGACCCGAACACCGGGGAGCAGGCCTGGATGCGGTCCGGCGCGCCGGTCGCGGTGATGGGCGGGCCGCCCGGGAAGCCGCCGGGGCTGCTCGTCGTCGACGAGCGCTCGCCGAGCTGCCCGCCGGTCGTGCCGGCCCGCAACGCCCCGCAGACCTCGGTGCGGATGTCCGGCCTCGACGCCGAGACGGGCGTGATCCGGTGGGCGTTCGAGATGCCGGAGGGTGGCCGGCTCGTCGCGTCCGAGGTGCCCGCCAGCCAGCGGTTCGTCATCTGGTACCCCGGAGGCCACACCGAGGTCCGCGACGCGAGCACGGGCGCGGTCATCAGCGGGCTCGACCTGCCGGAGCTGGCCGACGGGCCGCCCACGAGCGTGCGGATCGTGGGCGCGCTGCTCGTCATCGTCTCGGTGCGCAACGACGGGGCGCTCATCACGGCGTACGCGATGGAGCCGCTGCGGTACCTGTGGCATCAGCTCTTCCGCTCGGCCGAGCCGGTCCCGATCGCCGAGCTCGCCTACGGCCCGGTCGTGGTCGCCTGCGGGCCGATGCTGTGCGTGCCGAACTGGCGGGACATCGCCGTGCTCGACCCGGCCACCGGCGGGCAGCTGTGGCGCCGCCCGATCCAGCTCGACGGCGCCGGCTCCGGCGTGCTCGTCGCCCGCGACCGCGGCGACTTCATGCGCATCCGGGTCGTCGACTGGCGCACCGGCCGGGACCTGACCGACCTGCGCGGCTGGGGCGTGGTCCCGACCGCGACCGACGGCACCGACGTCGAGGACGTCACCGCCGCCGGGGTCGGTGCGTCGCACGTCGTCGTGCAGAAGCCCGACGGCGACACCTCCCAGATCGCCCGCATCGACCTGCGCACCGGTGAGGTGACGCCGCTGGGGACGGTGTCGCCCATCCCGTCGCGCTGCGCGATGCGCGGCCAGCGGCTGTCGTGCCTGGCCGACGGCGACTCCGTGCACCTGTGGCGGCTTCCCGTCTGACGTTACGGTTACTCACGCGGACTTCACAGCCGGTGGACGACACTGGCTCGATCCGGGTTGGGAGACTTGACGTGCGCGTGCTGGTGATCGAAGACGAGCGGAGCCTGGCCGACGCGATCGTTCGCGGTCTACGGCGGCAGGGCATGGCCGTCGACGTCGCCTACGACGGCGCCGACGGGCACGAGATGGCGATGGTGACGCGGTACGACGTGGTCGTCCTCGACCGTGACCTGCCGAGCAAGCACGGCGACGAGATCTGCGCCGACCTGGTCGCCTCCGGCGCGCTGACCCGGGTGCTCATGCTCACGGCGAGCGGCAGCGTCGCCGACCGGGTGGAGGGCCTGCAGATCGGCGCCGACGACTACCTGCCCAAGCCGTTCGACTTCAGCGAGCTGGTCGCCCGCGTGCAGGCACTCGGCCGCCGGGCCACGCCCGCCGCCCCGCCGGTGCTCACCATCGGCGACCTCGTCCTCGACCAGGCCAAGCGCACCGCCACCCGGGCCGGGCAGCCGCTCGACCTGACCCGCAAGGAGTTCGGCCTGCTGGAGGAGCTGCTCAAGGCCCGCGGCGCCGTCGTGTCCAGCGAGGAGCTGCTGGAGCGGGTCTGGGACGCCAACGCCGACCCGTTCACCACCACCGTGCGCGTCACGATGATGACCCTGCGCAAGAAGCTCGGCGAGCCGGCGCTGATCGAGACCGTCGTGGGTGCCGGCTACCGCACCCGGCTCCCGCAATGACCGTCTACGACGCCCGCCGCGCCGCCGTCTTCCGGCCCACCCTGCGGCTCCGGCTCACCCTGCTCAACGGCATCCTGCTCGTCGGCGCCGGCCTGGTGCTGGTCATCCTGGCCTACATCCTGGTCGACGGCGCGCTCAAGCCGGCCGACCAGCTCCAGCCGGGCACCCGGGTGGTGCTCGCGGACGGCTCCGAGGTCGATGCCCACCAGTGGCAGACCGAGCTGGTCGACGCCGCCGAGTGGGAGCTGCTCACCCGGGGCAGCCTGGCCCTGCTGCTCATCGGCATCGTCGGCGTCGCCGGCGCCTACGTCGTGGCCGGCCGGGCCCTGCGCCCGCTGCAGCGCGTCACCACCACCGCGCAGCGGCTCACCGGCGAGACGCTCGACGCGCGCATCAACTACGACGGCGCCGACGACGAGGTGTCGGAGCTCGCCAAGACCTTCGACGCGATGCTCGACCGCATCGGCGAGGCCTTCGAGACGCAGAAACGCTTCGTGGCCAACGCCTCGCACGAGTTACGCACACCCCTGGCCGTGATGCGGACCGAGGTCGACGTGACGCTCGACGATCCGGAGGCCGACGTCGAGGAGTACCGCCGCATGGCCACCGTCGTCCGCGACGCCTCCATGCGCGCGAACGCGCTGGTCGAGTCGCTGCTCCTGCTCGCGCGGACCGAGGCGCAGGCCGGCCGCCGCCTGGGCCGGAAGGTCGGCACCGACCTGGCGACGGGCGTGACGGTGGCGATGTCGGCGATGGGCAAGGAGATCAAGCGGCTGGGCCTGTCGGTGGACACCGACCTCAAGCCAGCCAACGTCGTCGGCGATCCGGGCCTGCTGGAACGCCTGGCGGGCAACCTGATCGAGAACGCGGTGCGGTACAACCACCTGAGCGGCCGCATCTGGGTGCGCACCGGGACCGACGACACGCTGGCCTGGCTGGTGGTGGGCAACACCGGCTTTGAGGTGGCCTCGCCGGACGTGCCGGCGCTCTTCGAGCCGTTCCGCCGCGGCGGCCGCGAGCGCACGGGCGCCCGCGGCTCGGGCCTGGGGCTGTCGATCGTCCGGGCCGTCTGCGACGCCCACGGGGGCGGGGTGAGCGCGGTGGCGCTGGACGGCGGCGGGCTGGAGGTCACGGTGAGCCTGCCGGCGGCGGCGGTGACGCCGCTGCTGTCGGGGACGGCGGCGGTGAAGCCGGCGGCGCGCTGACGGCGCCGGCCGGGCCGCTTGTCCATGATCAGTGCCGGAGTGCGTGGGCCGCGTGGGTGCGGCGGAGGCGCACCGCCAGGTCGACCAGGCTCACCAGGATGATCAGGGCGGTGATCTCCTTGAAGGTCTGGTCGGCCGCCTGGGTGACGAAGATCGGGCCGCTGCCGATGAGCCAGGTGAGGACCGCGCAGGTGACGGCGCCGTGGACCAGTTGGGTGACCGGCCAGGGCCTCCAGATCGCCACCGCCTCGCCCACCAGGAGGGTCAGCAGCAGGGCGAACATCACCGGCCCGCGCACGTCGAGGAAGCGCTCGTGGTAGGTGAGCGCGTCGATCGCCGGCTGGGGCAGGCCGACCGTCCTGACGGCCGCCGGCGGGTCGAGCAGGACGGCCGTGCCCGCGGCGTAGAAGACCAGGGCGGCGATGCGGCCGGCGCGGTTGACGTGCTCGTTGCGCGCCCGGCCGGGGCTCCACCGCACGGGGCGCCGGCGGCGGTGCCAGGCTCGCAGGGCGAAGCCGACGAACAGCAGGCCGAGCCAGGCGAAGACCACCGGCCAGGCCGCGTCCGCCGCACCCTGGAAGTCGCGGACCGGCTTGATGATCTCGCCGAGGAAGGCGCCGAAGTGGATCAGCAGCGCGCCGCCGATCCCCAGCGACAGGAACCGGCGGGTGTCCACCGGGTCGATCAGGGTGACCGGCGGGCCGTATCGCGCGGCGACCTCGGCCGGGTGCCCGAAGCTCGCGAGCACGGCCTCGACGTCCCGGTCGGCGGACTCGTCGGTGAGTAGCGCGCGTAGCTCCTGCGCCACGTCGCGGCGTTGCCGGCGGGGCAGGAGCGCCACGACGTCGGCAACGTAGCGGTCGATCAGCTCGTCAGGGGTCATGACGCCTCCAAGAGATTCCCCATCGCCTCGTTGAGGCCGCGCCAGGAGCCGGTCAGCCGCCGGAACAGGCGTTCGCCCTCGGGGCTGAGCGCGTAGTACCGCCGGGGCTTCCCGTCCGCGGTCCGCCACTCGCTGCTCAGCACGCCCTGCGCCTCCAGCCGGCGCAGCAGCGGATACAACGTGCCCTCCTCGATCGGCAGTCCCTTGTCCGTGAGGGACTGCCGCAGCTCGTAGCCATATCGCAGCTCGCGCAGCTGGGAGAGCACCGCCAGCACGACGACGCCGCGGCGCAGCTCCTGCTCGAGCTTGTCGAAGGCGTCGCTTACCATGCGCCACACAGTACCATGTGGCACACAGCTTCCCAACGGGCGCCTCAGGCGCGGTGGCGGCCGGGGCGGGACGGGCCGTGCTTGACGGCGTACATCGCCTGGTCGGCCGTGCGGATGACCTGGTCCGGGTGCTCGCCCGGAGCGGCCAGGTGCAGGCCGATGCTCGCCCCGATGCCGACCTCGTGCCCGAAGATCTCGAACGGCTCGCCGATCAGGGCGCGCAGCCGGGCGGCCAGGCCGCTCGCGTCGTCGGACGGGCCCACTCCCGGCAGCAGCAGCACGAACTCGTCACCGCCTACCCGGGCCAGCACGTCGGCCGGGCGCAGGCAGGAGCTCAGCCGCGCGCCGACCTGGCGCAGCAGCTCGTCGCCGGCCTCGTGGCCGAGCTCGTCGTTGACCGGCTTGAAACCGTCGAGGTCCACGAACAGCACGCCGACCGGGCTGGCCTCCAACGAGGCCGCCAGGCGTTCGTGCAGCCGCCGGCGGTTCGGCAGGCCGGTCAGCGGGTCGTGGTGGGCGTCGTGGGCCAGCCGGTCCTGCATCTCCCGGCTGTCGGTGATGTCGCGGGCGTTGATGACGACGCCGTCGAGGGCGGCGTTGTGCAGCTGGTTGGAGGCGGTGAAGTCGAACCAGCGGTGCGTGCCGCCGGCCTGCAGGACCCGCACCTGCATGCGCTCCAGCGCGCCCTTCTCGGCCACGAGCGCGGCGAAGCGCTCGCGGACGTGCGGGCGGTCGTCCTCGTGCAGGATGTCGAAGACCGAGCTGCCGACGGCCCCGAAGCCGAGGATGCGCATGCCGCTCGGGCTGGAGTACACGACGCGCCCCTCGGCGTCGAGCACCGTGACGACGTCGGGCGCGTGCTCGACGAGCGCCGAGAAGCGCTCCTCCGCGCGCCGCCGGACGAGCTGCGAGCGGTACCCGAGCACGGCCAGGCCGCCGACGCCCACGAGCAGCATCGTGAGCAGCATGACGTTGATGGTGAGGCTGCGGTTGCGGACCGGGCCGTCGAACGTGGCCCTGGACTGGGTGCGGACGTAGGCCCACCCGCCCGGCAGCCCGCCCTTGACGACGGCGATCATCGTGCGGCCGGAGGCCTCGCGGTAGTTGACGAACACCGACTCCTGCGAGTCCAGCTGCTCGATGATGGCCGAGTCGACCAGCGTCCCGACCTCCTCGGGCACGCTGGAGGCGCCGACGGTGCCGGCCGAGTCGACGAGCATCGAGGTGTGCGCCTTGTCGCTGAGCTTCACGAGGTACTCCTGGAGCTGGCTCTGGGCGACCGGGATGTACCCGTAGAGCAGCGCCACCGGCTGGCCCGCGACCACGATCGGCACGGCGACGGCCTGCACGAAGGTGTTCTTGATGTTCATGATCGACGAGAAGCCGGGCCGGCCGAGCGCCAGGGCCGAGATGACCGGCTTGTAGCCGACCCCCTCCATGTCGGGGAAGAAGTTCCGCGTGCGGGTCGAGTTCAGGGGGTTGCCGGTCAGGTCGGTGAGCACCAGGCCGTACTGGAAGAACGTCGATTTGTCCGCGTACTCGACGAGCGCCTCCCGGTCGCCCGGGTCGTCCGCGGTCAGCGCGAGCGGGTGGCCGGCGACGAAGTCGCCGAGCTCCTTGGCCGAGACCCACAGCAGCTGCTCGGCGAGCCCGCCGTTGTTGCCGGCCAGCGCGAGCGTGTCGGCGCGGTGGACGGTCTCCGCGGCACGCAGCGCCGACCGGTTGACCGAGATGCCGACGGCCCCGATGGCCAGCAGCAGCGTCGCGCCGATGCCCACGACGAGCCAACTGCGCAGCCGCATCCGTGGCACCTCCGTCGACAACCCGCTGATTGCGAGCGCCTCATCGGCGATCCCGACGCCACCTTGAAGAAACTGTGTGGACCGTCACCGCCGCGAAGCGGTGGACGGGCCGGTGCTCGATGAGCCGGGACTTCGGCATCACGGCGCGGCTGCCCGCGCTGCGGGGGTCAGCCGATGGGGGCGCCGTGGGACCGCATGAACGGTAGTGGGTCGACGGCGTTGTAGGGGCCGGTCGGTGGGGCGTTCACGTGCACCTCGTAGTGCAGGTGCGGTGCGGAGGAGTTGCCGGAGCTGCCGACGTAGCCGATGACCTGGCCGGCGGCGACCTTCTGGCCGGGCTGCACGATCGCGCGGCGGACCATGTGGCAGTACAGCGTCGCGATGCCGCCCGCGTGCTGCAGCTTCACGTACCAGCCGCAGCCGCCGATCGACGCGCTGCCGGTCTGGTCGCAGGAGTGGCCGGCCTCGATGTTGCACACCACCTCGACCACGGTGCCGGCCGAGGCCGCGCGGATCGGGGTGCCGGTGAACGACATGATGTCGACGCCGATGTGGTTCGGGTTCCTCGGCGTGCGGAAGCCGGGGCGGGCCGTGAAGCCCGGCAGCGGGCTGACCCAGCGCCCGGCGGCCGCGGGAGGAGCGGCGGGAGCGGCGGGAGCGGCGGCCGGCGGCGGGGCCGTGGCCGCGCACGGGGGCGGGGTCGCGCTGCGCCGGACGTACGCGTCGGAAACGTAGGTCCCCGAGGGCAGGCGGTTCCACATCGGCGTGGTGCGGACCCGGCCGGCGATGTTCTCGCCCCGGACCTGGCAGGTCAGCGTCAGCGCCGTGCCGTTGGCGAGGGCGGCGACGAGCGGGGCGCCGTGCGCGGGGGCGGAGCGGGCCTTGAGCGGGATGCCCCCCGACGCGACCGTGCCGGCGACCGCCGCGGGTGCGGCCGCCGCCGCGGCGACGGGCGTGGCGGTCTCGCAGGCCGGCACCTCCTGCGGCCGGCGGATCCACGCGTCGGAGACGTAGGTGCCGTCGGCGAGCCGGTCCCACAGGTCGGTGACCCGGACCGTGCCCTGGTCGATGCGCTGGCCGCGGACCTGGCACACGATGGTGACCGAGCTGCCGTGCGACAGGGTGCGCAGCTGGGCCGTCCACACGGCCGAGCCGGCGCGGACGTTGAGCGGCCGCTTCGGCGACACCACGGTCGCGGCCTGCGCGGCTTGTGCGGTTTGCACATCCACCGCAGGCAGAAGGCCGCCGATCAGGACGGCAAGAAACAGGGCGGTTTTGCGCATGGTGCACCCCCGTGCCTGAAGAACGTGGCGGCCGGGGGGACCGCGTGACGAACCCCGCCAACGCTAGGCGCTGGCGGGGTCCTTGTCCGGCGATCGGTAAATATTTCCCTCGATAGCGGGGTCAGGGCGCGTTTGCCACGCCCGGCGGGAGGAACCGCGCTCCGGTGACCTTCTCGGAGATGCCCTCGCGGTCGAGGTACGGCGTGATCCCACCGAGGTGGAACGGCCAGCCGGCGCCGAGGATCATGCACAGGTCGATGTCGCGGGCGTCCGCCACGACGCCCTCGTCGAGCATCAGGCGGATCTCCTGGGCAAGGGCGGACGTCGCCCGGTCACGCAGTTCCTCCACCGACGACGGCCGGTCGCCGACCTCCAGCAGGGCAAGGACCTCCGGGTCGGGGTTGCCCTCGGCGTCGGTGAAGCCGCGCTTGCCGGCGGCGACGACCCGGCCCAGGTTCGGCGAGACGCCGAAGCGGTCCGGGAAGGCGCCGTGCAGCGTCTCGGCGACGTGGTGCGCGACGGCCGGGCCGACCATGGTGAGCAGGGCCATCGGGCGCATCGGCAGGCCGAGCGGGTCGAGCGCCGAGTCGGCGACGTCGATCGGGGTGCCGTCGTCGACCGAGGCGGTGACGACACCGAGGAAGCGGGTCAGCAGCCGGTTGACGACGAACGCCGGCGCGTCCTTCACCAGCACCGACGACTTCTTCAGCGCCTTGCCGACCGCGAACGCGGTGGCGAGGGTCACGTCGTCGGTCTGCGCCGCCCGGACGATCTCCAGCAGCGGCATCATCGCGACCGGGTTGAAGAAGTGCAGCCCGACCACGCGCTCGGGGTGGGCGAGGTCGGCGGCCTGCTCGGTGACCGACAGCGACGAGGTGTTGGTGGCCAGCACGCAGTCGTCGCGGACGATCTTCTCGATCTCGGCCCAGACCTGCTTCTTCACGCCGAGGTCCTCGAACACCGCCTCGAGCACCAGGTCGGCGTCGGCGAACGCGGCCTTGTCGACCGAGCCGCTGACGAGGCCCTTGAGCTTGGCGGCCTTGCCGGCGTCGAGGCGGCGCTTGGCGACCAGCTTGTCGACCTCGGCCCGCACGTAGCCGACGCCCTTGTCGACGCGCTCCTGGTCGAGGTCGGTCAGCACCACCGGTACCTCGAGACGACGCACGAACAACAGGGCGAGCTGCGACGCCATGAGCCCGGCGCCGACGATGCCGACCTTGTTCACGTCGCGGGCGAGGCCCTTGTCCGGCGCACCGGCCGGCCGTTTGGCGCGGCGCTGCACGAGGTCGAACGCGTAGAGGCTGGCGCGAGCCTGGTCGCCCATGATGAGGTCGGCGAGCGCCTCGTCCTCGGCCGCCGTGCCCTCGTCGAACGTGGCGGTCTTCGCGAGCGCCAGCAGCTCCAGCGCCTGGTTCGCCGAGCTCACGGCGCCGTGGAGGCGCTCGTCGAGCTGGTGCTTCGCGAAGTACAGCACCCCGTCCCACATGTCCCGGTCGACCTCCGGCCGGGTCACGGTGACGGTGCCGTCGACGACGCCCTCGGCCCACTCCAGCGACCGCTCCAGGTAGTCGGCCGGGTCGAAGATCGCGTCGGCGATGCCCATCTCGTGGGCCTGGGCCGGCTTGAGCTGCTTCTGGGTGAGCGGGTTCTGCAGGATGACCTGTGCCGCGGCGGCGATGCCGACGAG
Source organism: Dactylosporangium sucinum (assembly GCF_014647515.1). GTDB lineage: Bacteria > Actinomycetota > Actinomycetes > Mycobacteriales > Micromonosporaceae > Dactylosporangium > Dactylosporangium sucinum. The sequence goes on from NZ_BMPI01000069.1 coordinate 33,506, forward strand.
GTTGGGCAGCAGCTGCGTGCCGCCCCAGCCGGGCACCAGGCCGATCGCGACCTCGGGCAGCGCGAGCGCCGCGGCGCCGGAGGAGACGGTGCGGTAGTGGCAGTGCAGCGCGACCTCGAGGCCGCCACCCATCGCGGCGCCGTTGACGAACGCGAACGTCGGCACCGTCGAGTCGCGCAGCTTGCGGAAGACGCGGTGCCCGTACCGACCCAGCTCCACCGCCTGCTCGCGTGAGGTCAGCAGCGGCATGCCGGTGATGTCGGCGCCGACGCAGAAGATGTACGGCTTGCCGGTCAGCGCGATGAACTTGGGCTGCGCGGCGACGGCCTCGTCGATCGCCGCGTCGAGGCTGGCCAGCCCGCCGGGGCCGAACGAGTTCGGCTTGGTGTGGTCGAAGCCGTTGTCGAGCGTGATGATCGCCGCCCGCTCGCGGCTCGGCAGGGTCACGAACCGCAGCAGCGCCTTGGTCACGACCTCGTTCGGGTTGGTGATGGTCGCGGTCACTTGTCGCCCTTCCAGTTCGGGTTCTCCCAGATCACGGACGCGCCCATGCCGATGCCGACGCACATGGCGGTCAGGCCGTAGCGCACCTCGGGGTGCTCGGCGAACTGCCGCGACAGCTGGGTCATGAGCCGAACGCCGGAGGAGGCGAGCGGGTGCCCGACGGCGATCGCGCCGCCCCACGGGTTGACCCGCGGGTCGTCGTCGGCGATGCCGAAGTGGTCGAGGAAGGCGAGCACCTGCACGGCGAACGCCTCGTTGAGCTCGAACAGGCCGATGTCCTCGATCGTCAGGCCGGCCTGGCGGAGGGCCTTCTCCGTGGCCGGGATCGGGCCGACGCCCATGACCTCCGGCTCGACGCCGGCGAACCCGTACGCGACCAGGCGCATGCCGATCGGCAGGCCCAGCTCCCGGGCGACGTCCTCGGCCGCGATGATCGACGCGGTGGCGCCGTCGTTGAGGCCGGCCGCGTTGCCCGCGGTCACCTTGCCGTGCGGGCGGAACGGGGTCTTGAGCGTGGCCAGCTTCTCCAGGCTCGTCTCGCGGGGCGCCTCGTCGACGGTGGCCAGGCCCCAGCCGGCCTCCGGGTCGCGGGTGGCCACGCTGACCAGGTCGGGCTGCAGCTTGCCGGCCCGGTAGGCGGCGGCCGTCCGCACCTGCGACGCGTAGCCGAACCGGTCGGCGCGCTCCTTGGTGATGCCGGGCAGCCGGTCGTGGAGGTTCTCCGCCGTCGAGCCCATGACCAGCGCCGACGGGTCGACGAGCTGCTCGGCCAGGATGCGCGGGTTGGGGTCGACGCCCTCGCCCATCGGGTGGCGGCCCATGTGCTCCACGCCGCCGGCGATCGCCACGTCGTAGGCGCCGAACGCGATGCCGCCGGCGACGGTGGTCACCGCGGTGAGGGCGCCGGCGCACATCCGGTCGATCGCGTACCCGGGCACCGACTTGGGCAGGCCGGACAGGAGGGCGGCGGTGCGCCCGATGGTGAGACCCTGGTCGCCGATCTGCGTCGTGGCCGCGATGGCGACCTCGTCGACCCGTTCGGGCGGCAGCTGCGGGTTGCGCCGCAGCAGCTCCCGGATGCAGCGGATGACGAGGTCGTCGGCGCGGGTGTTGGCGTACATCCCACCGGCCTTGCCGAACGGGGTGCGCACGCCGTCGACGAAGACGACGTCGCGGACGGTACGGGGCACGGAGTCCTCCTCCTGACGAGTTGGAGGCAATGTTACTCGCCAGTAAGTCCGCCGGCCCTATGGATCCCCCCACACCACGCCGCCGCTCACCTTCGTCCCGCGATGTGTCCCGCGATCGTGTCCTGCGATCTTGGAGTTGCGGTCCCGGCTTTATGCCGAAAAATCGGACATATTCGGGACTACAAGTCCAAGATCGCGGGACACGGGTGCGGCCGGCGCGTCCGGCGCGGCCTGGGGCCGCGCAGGGCTGGGCCGCGCAGGGCTGGGCCGCGCTGGGCCGCGCGAGCCTGCGGCGCGTCCGGCGCGGGGCTGGGCCGCGGGTCGGGGGTGTGTCAGGTGGGGGTGTGGAGGGCTGCCGTCAGGCCCGGAGTGACCAGCGCGACCTGCCAGGGGCGCGCGCCGTAGCCGGACAGCACCGCCGCCACCGCGTCCTCGGTCAGCTCCTCCGGCGGCGACCAGGCCAGCCGGCGCACCGAGTCGGGGGTGATGAGGTTCTCCGGCGGTAGCTGGTGCGCCCCGGCCAGGCTGGTGACCAGCTCGCGACAGCGCGCCAGCCGGGCGGCCGCGACCGGGTCGCGCTCGGCCCAGCGGTGCGGTGGGGGCGGGCCCTCCGACGGCGGCGTGGTCGGCAGCTCCTTGTCGGACAGGGCGCGGGCGTCGGAGAGCGCGCCGAGCCAGGTCGGGGCCAGCCGGCGCACCGACCGGCCGCCGAAGCCGGCCAGGGCGAGCAGGCTGCGCTCGTCCTTCGGGTCGGCCTCGGCCGCGGCGATGATCGCGGCGTCGGCCAGGACCCGGCCGGGGCTCGCGTCGCGGCGCTGGGCGATCTCGTCGCGGGCGGTCCACAGCGCGCGCACCCGGGCCAGGGCACGCGCCCCGCGGACCCGGTGGATGCCCGAGGTGCGGCGCCACGGGTCGGCCCGCACGCGCGGCGGGTCGCCGGCCGAGGCGACCAGCGCGGCGAACTCCTGCTGGGCCCACTCGGTCTTACCCTGCTTCTGCAGCTCCTCGACGAGCGTGTCGCGCAGCTGGAGCAGCAGCTCGACGTCCAGCGCCGCGTAGGTCAGCCAGGACGTCGGCAGCGGCCGGGTCGACCAGTCGGCCGCCGAGTGGTGCTTCTCCAGCGTGTAGCCCAGCAGCGACTCCGTGAGCGCGGCCAGGCCGACCCGCTCGAAGCCGCACAGCCGGGCGGCCAGCTCGGTGTCGAACAGCCGGGTCGGGCGCAGGCCGAGCTCGGTGAGGCACGGCAGGTCCTGGCTCGCGGCGTGCAGCACCCACTCAGTGGGCGAGATCACTTCGTCGAGCTCGGGCAGCTGCCCGAACGGCAGCGGGTCGATGAGGATCGTGCCGGCGCCGGCGCGGCGGAGCTGCACGAGGTACGCCCGATGGGTGTACCGGTAGCCGGAGGCGCGCTCGGCGTCGACCGCCACCGGGCCGGAGCCCACGGCGAAGCGTTCGACGGCGCGTGCGAGCTCGGCCCGGTCCACGATCGGCTCGGGTGTCCCGTCTCGGGGGGCGGTCAGCAGGACGGGCTCGGTCGTGTCGTCCGGTTTGCCCGGACTGTCTGGCTCCTCGTCCCGACGCCGCGCGGGGGGTTCGTCGGTCACGCGGACCACGGTACGTTGCGGCACAGGTGCCCCGTTGCAGCCGGTCCGGCGCGTCGGGTTCGAGACCCCTTACCGACCCCCGCGAAGACGGCCGAAAAGGGTTGGGAATCGGGTCGGACAGACGATGGGGATAGCCGGTACGGTCGCGTGCGCAGGAAATCCGGATCTGTCGGCAGGTTGCATCTGTCCACAGGTTGCCTCGAAGGTCGCGGGGCTTGTGCAGGCCGTCTAGGGTGAGGCCGACCGGCGACACCGCGACATGGCAGCCTGCGTGCGAGCAATTGTCCGGCGAAAACGGGCGGAATCGTGACAGGAAGGAAAACGAGAAGCATGACGGCCGGGTATGACCCTTCCAACCCGGTGGCTTCCGGCACCTCAGACTCGTACGAACGGCCGCAACATGCGGACCGTGCGGCCGACGAGTCGGAGCGACTCGGTCCACTTCCCCCGCGCATGACGTCCACCGGCTCGTTCCAGGCGGTGTCGAGCACCGGGTCGCTGCAGACCGGTGCGCTGCAGACGGGGCCGGCGCCGACCATCACCGGCGCGCTGCCGACCCAGCCGACCAGCGCCTGGCCGGTCTCCGGGCCCGTCTCCGGGCCGGGCCAGCCGCGGCCGCACAGCGGACCCCCGCTCGGCCCGCCGCCCGCCCGGCGCAGCGGCACCTCGGTGTTCGCCCTGGTGCTGGCGATCGTGCTGCTCATCGTGGTCGGCGTGCAGGCGGCGTTCATCGTCAGCCTGCAGGGCCGCCTCGACAAGACCGAGGACACGCTCACGCAGGCGCAGCAGGCGGACGAGTCGCGGCTCAAGGCCCTCGAGGGCCGGGCCGACAAGCTGGAGGCGAAGACCGGCGGCAGCCTCGACGCGGCCGAGGTCGCCGCGAGTGTGCGGCCGAGCGTCTTCCGGGTCTCCACCAAGTATGCGACGGGCACCGCCTTCGCCCTCGGCAAGGAGCCGGCGGGCGGCGGGACCAACCTCATCACCAACTACCACGTGGTGCAGGAGGCGTACGAGCGCAACGAGCGCAACGTCAGCCTCGAGCGCACCGACCAGCGCTTCGGCGCGACCATCGTCGAGGTTCACCCGGACAAGGACCTGGTCGTGCTGCACACCGACGAGGTGTTCACCCGGCTCAACCCGGCGCCGGAGGTCCCCAAGGTCGGCGAGCCGGTGCTCGTCGTCGGCTCCCCGCTCGGCCTCGAGGACACCGTGACGACGGGCGTGGTGAGCGCCTTCCGCACGTTGAGCGGCGAGCAGCTGATGCAGTTCGACGCGGCGATCAACCCGGGCAACTCCGGTGGTCCGGTCTTCAACGCGAAGAAGGAGGTGGTCGGCGTCGCGACGCTCAAGGCCCGGGAGGCCGAGGGTATCGGCCTCGCGATTCCGATCACGGTGGTCTGTCAGACGGTCAACAACGTCTGCTGAGCCGTAGTCCCTGAACCACCCGCCGTTGCGTCCCGGTCGCGACGGTCGTTCGACGCCCGCCGGGGCGCTGCCCGGCGGACCACCAGGAGGAAGCAGATGTCATACCCCGGAAACCCCCAGGGGAACCCGAACGAGGGATACGGCTACCCCGACCCGAACGCGCCCGCCGGTGCCTACCCGCCCGCGCAGCAGCCGTCGTACCCGGCACCGCAGCAGCCGTCGTACCCGGCTCCGCAGCAGCCGTCGTACGACCAGCCGGTGTCGCCCTACGGCGGCCCCGTGCCGCCGCAGGCCGCTCCGCTCCACGACCAGGGCACCACGCAGTTGCCGTCCTACGGCAGCGAGGGCTCCTACAGCCTCGACCCGTCGGTCTCGGCCCCGCCGACCGCCCCGATGATGGCCCCGCCGCCGATGTCCGGCCCGCCGATGTCGGGTCCGCCCATGTCCGGCCCGCCGAACACGTTCGGCCCGGTCTCCGGCCCGCCCGCGTTCCCGGCCCAGCCGATGGCGTACCCGCCGGTCGAGACGCCGAAGAAGCGGGGCGTCGCCGTCCCGATCCTGGCCAGCCTGCTGGCGCTCGCGGTCATCGCGGCCGGCGTCTTCGTCGGCCTCTACGTCGACAAGAGCGGCAAGCTGGACAAGTCGGAGAAGCTCGCCGCCGACCGGCAGGTGACGATCGACAACACCAACAAGGATCTCGAAACCACCAAGGCCGACCTCAAGTCGAAGGCCGACGAGCTCGCCAAGGCGCAGCAGGACCTGCGTGGCACCCAGTCCGACAGCACCGAGGCCAAGCGTCAGCGCGACGTCATCGGCACCTGCCTGAAGCTGCTGCTCGAGGCGTCGGAGGCGGCCAACAAGAACGACCAGACCACGTATCAGAACAAGATCCAAGAGCTGCAGAAGCCGTGCAACGAGGCTCAGGTTCTGCTCGGGTTCTAGTCAGCGCTGGATGACCTGACGCACGGCCGGCGCTGAACCAGCGCCGGCCGTCGCATACGTTTTACGCCATCCGGCTCGGGTCCGGTTGTGCACGTGTGCGGCCCACTCGGCGAGCAGTCCCGGTCTACGCGCGGAGCGCGGTGACGCCGGGCGGGGGCAGGCCGGCCGTCGAGGCCAGCAGCGCGCACCAGGCGTGGACGTGGGCCTGGATGTCGTCGTCGGTCGGCGTCCACGAGGCCCGGATCTCCAGGTCGGCCGCCGCCGGCGGCCCCGCGAGGTCGCCGAACCGGGTCGACAGGGTCTGCGTGACCGTGCCGCCGATCGCCGTGTAGGCGGCGTGGTGCCCGTCGAGCGCGTCGGTGAGCCAGCTCCAGCCGACGCCGGGCAGCAGCGGGTCGGCGGCGAGCTCCGCCTCCAGCTCGGCCGTCACGTACGTCACGAACCGCATCGTCCCGTCCCACGCCTCGTGGCCGGCCGGGTCGTGCAGCAGGATCAGCCGCCCGGTGGCCACCTCGTCGCCGTGGCGCAGCACCGTGCCGCCGAGCGCGTGCGCGTAGGGCGCGAGGCGCTGCGGCGCGGGCACCTCCTCCAGCGTGATCTCCGGCCGGGCGGTCACGGCACGCAGCTCCTCCACCGCCCGGGTGAACGTAGGGGGAGTCGCGGTCGATGGCGCCATAACGGAAGACTAAGAGAGAAAGTCGCGCAGGGGGTGCCGCCGCGCCGCCGCATTGCGCCGAGTGAAACGATGGTCGCGCTATGGATGACACGACGAAGGTCCTGCTGCGCGCCGCCCGCGGTGAGGCGGTGCCGCACACGCCGGTCTGGTTCATGCGTCAGGCGGGCCGGTCCCTGCCCGAGTATCGCGAGGTCCGGGCCGGGATCGGGATGCTGGAGTCCTGCCGGCGGCCCGACCTGGTCACCGAGATCACCCTGCAGCCGGTCCGCCGGCACGGCGTCGACGCGGCCATTCTCTTCAGCGATATCGTGGTGCCGCTGCAGGCGGCCGGCGTCGACCTCGACATCGTCGCGGGCACCGGCCCCGTGGTCGCCAGCCCGGTGCGCACCATGGCCGACGTCGAGGCGATCCGGCCGCTGGAGCCCGAGGCGGTCGAGTTCGTCGCCGAGGCCGTCCGCCAGCTCAAGCGCGAGCTCGGCCCGACGGCGCTGATCGGCTTCGCCGGCGCGCCGTTCACCCTGGCCAGCTACCTCGTCGAGGGCGGCCCCTCGAAGCACCACGTGCTCACCAAGGCGCTCATGCTGGGCGCCCCCGACGTCTGGCACGCGCTGTGCACCCGCCTCGCCGACATCACCCGCACCTTCCTGCGGGTGCAGGTCGACGCCGGGGTCGACGCGGTCCAGCTGTTCGACTCGTGGGCGGGGGCGCTGTCGGAGGCCGACTACCGGCGCTCGGTCCTGCCCCACTCCGCGAGCGTGCTCGGGAGCCTGTCCGAGGTTCCCCGCATCCATTTCGGCGTGGGCACCGCCGAGCTGCTCGCCGCCATGAGCGAGGCGGGCGCCGACGTGGTGGGGGTGGACTGGCGCACGCCGCTGGACGTCGCCGCGAGCCGCGTGCCGGGCAAGGCCGTGCAGGGCAACCTCGACCCGGCGGTGCTGTTCGCCCCCTGGGAGGTCGTCGAGCAGGAGGCCCGGCGCGTGCTGGCGGAGGGCACCAAGGCCCCCGGCCACATCTTCAACCTCGGCCACGGCGTGCTGCCGGAGACCGACCCCGACGTCCTGACCCGCCTGGTGGAGCTGGTCCACACGGTCTAGCGGTGCCGGCGGTCTCAGCGGTCGGTGGGGACCCAGCGGGGCCAGCCGTGGTCGCCGGCCAGCTGGGCCAGGCGCGAGGCGAGCATCAGCCCCGTGGCCGGGGCGTTGCCGAGCAGCCGGCCGTGCACCTGCTCGGCGACTTCCGGCGCCCGGTATTCGGCGTGCTCCAGCAGCTGCAGGGTCACCGACCACCAGTAGCGGTCCTCGTCGGTGGCGTGCGGCGCGCCCGCCCGGAACCAGTCGGCAAGGCCGTCGAGCAGGTCCTCGCCGACGCCGTCGGGGTCGGTGAGGCGCAGCGCCGCGCACACCCGGGCCACCACGTCGTCGTCCCAGCCCGACAGGTGCCCGCGCACCAGCGTGTGCAGCGACGGATGCCCGAGGGCGCCGGCGGCGTCGATCTCCAGCGAGTACACGTTGTCGCGCGCCAGCCGCTCGTGCAGCACCGGCAGCACCCGCTCGTCGCGCCGCCGGGCCAGCCCGAGCAGCGCCTCGCAGCGCGTGTCGTCGTGCGGGTCGTCGAGCCGGGCGACCAGCGCCTCGCGGACGGCCGGCTCGTCCACTTCGGACAGCTGGGTGCCGAGCGCGAAACAGGCCCAGTCGCGCACGTCGTCGTCCCGGTCGCCGCTCAGCGCGAGCAGCGCCCGCACGGTCTCGCCCGGCGTGGCCTCGCCGAGCACGCTCGGCAGCGCCTGGGCCACGGCCCGCCGCACGCGCGCGTCGGTGTGCCGCGCGAGGGGCAGCAGCAACGGCAACGCGGCGTCGTCGTAGCACCACGCTACGGCGTCGGCCAGCTCGGCCGGGGTGGTCGTGGGGGTCTCCAGGAGCGCGGCGATCGTGCGGGCGGTCGGCTCGGCGTCGTCGACCGGGACCGCCCGCGCGCCCAGCCCGGAGACGTCCGCGAGCTCGCCCAGGTCGGCGAGGTCCGCGAGGCCGGCGATCACCTCGGCGAGCGGGTCGAGCCCGTATGCATCGGCATGATGCCCGTGCGGGTCGACCGGCTCGTCGGGTGACGGTCTGGAGGACGCGAGGTCGCTCATCCGTGAGAGTGTGCGCGCCTCCGGCGAGATCTTCCAGAGGGGTTCGCCCCACAGATGGACATCGCCTTTTCCGGCATCACCCGAGCCGCCGACATATCGACGCACATCGGGTGTGCGACATGCGGCACATCAGTCCCTCAGCGGCTCCGGCGCTCAGCGGCCCCGGCTCTCCAGGCGCAGTGACTGCCAGGAGCCGTCGGCCGCCCACCCGCCGTCGACGGAGAGCGCCGCCCCGTTGACGAATCCGCTGCGCGCCGGGTCGGCCAGGAACGCCACCGCTCGGGCGATGTCCTCCGGCTGGGCGAACCGGGCCATCGGCACGTGGTCGGTGATGTCGCCGTCACCGTAGGCGCCCGAGGCCTGCGACTCGTCGTCCATGTCGGTCTTGACCCAGCCGGGGCACACCGCATTGACCCGGACGCCGCGCCCGCCCCACTCGACCGCGAGCGTGCGCGTGAGGCCGATCAGCCCGTGCTTGCTGGCGTTATAGGCCACGCGGTCGGCGACCCCCAGCAGACCCGCGACGGAGGCGATGTTGACGATCGTGCCCGAGCCGCGCACCAGCATCCGCCGCCCGAACGCCTGGCTCAGCAGGAACGGCCCGGTCAGGTTGACCTCCAGCACCCGGCGCCACTGGGCCGCGCCGGTCTCCTCGGCGGGCGCGATCGACGCGATGCCGGCGTTGTTGACCAGCACGTCGGCGCGCCCGAACCGCGCCTCGACCGCGGCCACGAACTGCGCCACGTCCGCCTCGTCGGACACGTCGCCGGCGAACGTCAGCGCGTCGATCGCCTCGAAGCCGAGGACCGGCTGCCGGTCGAGCAGGGCCAGGGCATAGCCCTCCTCGGCCAGCACCTCCGCCGTCCGCCGCCCGATGCCCTGCGCCGCGCCCGTGACAACTGCCACTCGCTCTTCCGTCATGCCGCGACAATAGACTCGGGGTATGACAAAGCGCGTCGTGGTCGTCGGTGGCGGCATCGCCGGGCTGGCCGCGGCGCAGCGCCTTCTGGAGCGTGGCCTCGACGTCGTCCTCGTCGACCGCGGCGAGCGCACGGGTGGCAAGCTGCGCACCGGCACCCTGGCCGGCGGCCCGGTCGAGCAGGGCGCCGAGTCGTTCCTCATGGCCGGCCCCGACGGCGGCCCGAGCGCCGCGGTCCGGCTGGCGGGCGCCGCCGGGCTGGCCGGCGCCGTGGTCCACCCGACACCCGCCCGCGCCGCGGTGGCGATCGACGGCGGCCTGCGCGAGCTGCCGTCCGGCACGCTGATGGGCATTCCGCTGGCGGAGGATCCGGGTGTACCGGACGTGTCCTCCGACGCCCCCCTCCTCCCGCCCGGCGGCGACCTCACCGTGGGGGAGCTGGTCCGGCCGCGCCGCGGCGACGCCGTCGTGGACCACTACGTCGAGCCCCTGCTGGGCGGCGTCTACGCGGGCCGGGCCGACCGCCTGTCGCTGCGCATGGCCCTGCCGAAGCTCGCCGCGGCGGCCGAGCGGTCACACACGCTCACCGAGGCCCTGCGGTCGGCGGTGGCCGCGCCGGCGTCCCGCGGGCCGGTGTTCGGGACGATCGAGGGCGGCATGAGCCGGCTCACCGACGCCGTCACCGCCGCGCTGCCCGACGTGCGGCTCGGCTCGACCGTCCGTGAGCTGCGCCGCCACGGCGCCGGCTGGCGGCTCACCGTCGGCTCGACCCACGACCCCGGCTTCCTCGACGCCGACGGCGTGGTGCTCGCCGTCCCGGCCGCGCCGGCCGCCCGACTGTTGTCCACTGTGGAGGGACTGGCGGGGGTGCCGCTCGAGTATGCCTCGGTGGCGCTCGTCGCGCTCGCCCTGCCGGCGACGAAACTGCCCGAGCTGTCGGGCTTCCTGGTGCCGGCGACGGAAGGGTTCGCGGTCAAGGCGGTCACCTTCTTCGACCAGAAGTGGGCCCACCTGCACCGCCCGGGCGTCACGCTCCTGCGCGCGTCGGTCGGCCGCCACGGCGACGAGCAGCAGTTGCAGCGCACCGACGAGAACCTGGTCGCCCTGGTCCGTCACGAGCTGGCCGTGCTGCTCGGCGTGGACGCCCTGCCCGACCCCGTCGCCGGGGCGGTGTACCGGTGGGGTGGCGCGCTCCCGCAGTACACGCCGAATCATCAGGACCGCGTGCGGACCTTGCGCGAAACGCTGCGCCGCCACCCGGCGATCGCCGTGGCCGGGGCGGCGTATGACGGTGTGGGCATTCCCGCCTGCATCACATCCGGCTGGGCCGCGGCCGACGCGGTCCTCGAAGGGCTGGGAGAATAGCCGCCATGACGACCACCAACGCCGCCCGCATCCGCGAGCTGAACGACACCATCCGATACACGATGTGGTCCGTCTTCCGCGCGTCCACCCCCGTCGACCCGGCCCGCCGCGACGAGATCGCCGCCGAGGTGACCGCGTTCTTCGCCGACCTGGCCGCCAAGGACGTGGTGGTCCGCGGCACCTACGACGTGGCCGGCCTGCGCGCCGACGCCGACCTCATGGTCTGGTGGCACGCGCCGAGCGCCGAGGCCCTCCAGGAGGCGTATGCCGCACTGCGCCGCACCTCCCTCGGCGCCCTGCTCACGCCGGTGTGGTCGCAGCTGGCCCTGCACCGCCCGGCCGAGTTCAACAAGAGCCACATCCCGGCCTTCCTGGCCGACGAGCACGCCCGCGCGTGGATCTGCGTGTATCCGTTCGTGCGGTCGTACGAGTGGTATCTCCTGCCCGACGAGGAGCGCCGCGCGATGCTGGCCGAGCACGGCCAGATGGCCCGCGGCTTCCCGGACGTCCGCGCCAACACGGTGGCGAGCTTCGCCCTGGGCGACTACGAGTGGATGCTGGCCTTCGAGGCCGACGACCTGCACCGCATCGTGGACCTCATGCGCGAGTTGCGCGCGTCGAGCGCCCGCCGCCACGTCCGCGAGGAGGTCCCGTTCTACACGGGCCGCCGCCGCGACGTCGCCGACCTGGTCGCCAACCTCCCGTAGCCCGCGGCCCTGAAGATGGCGGGCCGGCGCCGGTCAGGTGGCGGGGCGGCGCATGTGGATGTGTTCGATGCCGTCCTCCAGGAACGGGCCGCCCTCGGCGACGAAGCCGGAGCGTTCGTAGAGGCGGACCGCGTCCGTCTGGGCGTCCAGGACCACCTCGTGGCCCGGGCCGATGTGGGCCAGGGCGTCCGTCAGGAGGCGGGCCGCCAGGCCCTGGCCGCGGGAGGCCTTCGCCGTCACGACGCGGCCGATGCGGAAGACGCCGAAGGGATCGGCCAGGACGCGCAGGTACGCGGCCGGGGTGCCGTGCTCGTCGTCCAGCCAGAAATGTACCGTCGCCGGCTCGGCGTCGCGGCCGTCCAGTTCGGGGTACGCGCAGCGCTGCTCGACCACGAAGACGTCGCAGCGGAGCTTCAACAGGGCGTAGAGGCGGAACGGGTCCAGGTCCGCGAAGTGTGCCAGCACCCGCGCGATCCTACCGATCGTCCGTGAGCTTCTCGGCAGCCTTGCGGGCGGCGATCAGGATCGGGTCCCAGACCGGGGCGAAGGGCGGGGCGTACGAGAGGTCGAGGGCGGTCATCTCCTCGACCGTCATCCCGTGCCACAGCGCCACCGCCAGGGCGTCGATGCGTTTCGCGGCGCCCTCCTGGCCGACGATCTGGCCGCCGAGGAAGCGGCCCGTGGTGCGCTCCGCGATGATCTTCGTCTTGATCGTGCGGGCGCCCGGGAAGTAGCCGGCGCGGGTGGTCGACTCGGTGACCACGCTGTACGTGCTGAAGCCGGCCGCCTCCGCCTCCGCCGTGGTCAGGCCGGTGCGGGCCACCTCGTGCGAGCAGACCTTCGACACCGCCGTGCCCACGACGCCGGGGAAGGTGGCGTAGCCCCGGCCGATGTTGATGCCGATCGCGCGGCCCTGTTTGTTCGCGTGGGTACCGAGGGCGACCGCGACCGGCCGCTGCGACACCAGGTGCAGCGTCTCCACGCAATCGCCGGCGGCCCAGATCCCCGCCACGGACGTGCGCATGCGGCGGTCGACCCGGATGCCGCCGGTCGGGCCGACGTCGATGCCGGCGGCCGCGGCGAGGCCGCTGTTCGGGCGGGTGCCCAGGCCGAGGATGACGATGTCGGCGGGGATCTCGCCGGCCGTCGTGTGCACGGCGGTGACCCGGCCGGCGCGGCCGGCGAAGCCGGTCAGGCGCTCGCCGAGCCGCAGCCCGACACCCTCGCGTTCCAGGGCGAGCGCGACCAGCGCGCCCATGTCGGGATCGAGCGTGCGCATCGGCTGCTCCGCCGCGTCGACCAGCGTGACGTCCAGGCCGTGCCGCAGCATCGCCTCGGCCATCTCCAGCCCGATGTAGCCGCCGCCCACGACGACGGCGCGGCGGGGAGCGTGGCGGTCGAGGTACCCGAGAATCCTGATGCCGTCGTCGAGCGTCTGCACGCCGTGGATGCCGGCCAGCACCGCGCCCGGCACCTCGGGGCGCGCGGGCGTGCCGCCGGTCGCGATGACGAGCTGGTCGAAGGGCTCGTGATACTCGCGGGCGGCGTCGCGGACCACCACCTCGCGCCGGTCGGTGTCGATCGCCAGCACCTCGCTGCCGAGCCGCAGGTCGATCTGCTGACGCTCGCGGAACTCCTCCGGCCGCCGGGCGATGAGGTCGTCCACGTCGCCGACGTCGCCGGCGACGAGGTAGGGAATGCCGCAGGCCGAGTACGACGCGTGCTGGCCACGCTCGAACGCGACGATGCGCAGGTCGTCGGCCGGGCGTCGCCGACGGGCCTGCGAGGCCGCGCTCATCCCCGCGGCGTCGCCGCCGATCACCACCAGTCGCTCGCTCACCCAACCATTGTGATCAGTCGTGCCGATCCGGTGCGGGAATGGGCACGCCGGTGTCGTCCCAGACGTTGCCGGCGTTCTGGGTGAGTGTCGTCTGCGTGCTGATGAGGATGGGGCAGACGTACTTCGACGCCCGGCCGAAGCGGTTGTTCACGACGGTGATGCCGGTGAGCGTGGCCGCGCCGCCGCCGCGGTGGGCGAAGTTCAGCGTGCAGGCGCCGCCGTCGAGCCAGTTGCCCTCGACCCGCAGGTCGCCGCTCGCCCCGCCCTCCTGGGTCACCTGGAGGGCGGCGTTGCTGTCGCGACCGGCGTCGAGCACGTTGTGCCGCAGCGTGATCCGGCGCTTGCCGAGTGCCACCACGGCGTCCCGGATCGCCGGCCCGCCGCCGAGGTCGTGCACCCACGAGTCCTGCAGCACCACGTCGTTGCCGGTCGCCTTGACCCCGTTGACGACGCCGTGGATGTTGACCCGGGTCAGGTTCGTCGCGCTCGCCCACACCCCGTCGAGGCAGTCGCCGGCCGACGCCGGAGCGATCTCGACGTCCTCCAGCGTGGCGCTGCCGGCGCCCTCGACCTGGACGACACCGCCGCACCTGGCCGCGCCGCCGCGGATCACCGAGTTGCGAATGGTCACCTTCTTGCCGGTGATCCGCACGAACCCGCGGATGTCGGCGTTCTCGACGACCTGGTTGTCGGCCGAATACGTCTGGTCGCCGGTGACGACCGTGAGCCGCGTGCCCGGGATGACGCCGGTGTTGCCCGCGGACGGCTTGCCGGTGCGCTCGACGGACTTCGGGGTCGTCTTCGGCGAGGCCGACGCCGAGCCGGACGGCGACGCGGAGGGCGAGGCGGGCGCGGAGGAGCCGGCGGTGCCGGGCAGTCCCGCCATGCCGGCCGAGCGGCGGCTCTCCGGCGTGCCGCCGAGGGCGCGCTCGTCGGCGCTGGGGACGATCACCGGATAGAGCAGGACCGAGGTGAGCGCGATCGTGACCACGCCGGCAGTGGCCACGCCGATCGGCGCCCACGGCAGAGCCCGCCAGTCGAGGTGGCGGGGGGTAGTCGGAAGATCACCTTCGGTGGTCACCGACCATTTCTAGTGGTACCAGAGTGACAATGTCCAGCCAGTGATGCAGGTGTTTACCGAAGTGTTTCCGCCATCTGGAGAAATGCCACGTCACAGCACGAACGCGTCGGTCCACAGCTGCCTCGACCGGCCGGACAGCGCCTCCAGCAGGCTGACCGCCTGGCCGTCGGTGAGCGCCGCGACGAAGTCGACGATCGCCCGCCCGCGCGCCATCCCGGCGGTGTCCAGCGGCGTGCCGGCCGCGAGGCCGTAGTCGGCGCCGGTCAGCCCGGCCACCTCGGCCTGGGCCAGCTCGACCAGGTCGTGCAGCCGGCGGGGGAGGCGCGCCTCCTCGTCGGGGTCGACGAGCCACGCGTGCAGCGCCTCGACCAGCGCCGCGAGCAGCCGCGCCTGGCCGCGCTGGTGCAGCGCCAGGTCGGGCCGCTCCAGCACGAACCGGTGGTGGATGAACTTCAGGACCTGCACCTCGTGCCACTGGGCGACGCCGAGCCGGACGTGGCCGGAGCGCACCGGCGGGTCGGGCCGCACGTGGATGGCGTCGATCAGCCGGCGGGTCCAGCTGGCGGAGAAGCCGGCCACGGTCTGCTCCGCGTCGATCGATCCATCGAACGGTACCGCCAGCAGCCCGTCGACCAGCTCCTGCCGGACGTGTTCGACGGCCGCCCGGAAGGCGTCGTCGTCGCAGATCCAGTCGTCCTTGCGGCGCACGTCGCGCCACAGCAGCTCGACCGAGCGACCGGGCCGGCGGCTGGTCGCCCGCAGCGCCTCGACGCTCAGCCCGCGCAGCTCGGCCGCGTCGCGCTGCCAGGCGATGAGCTCGGTGGCCACGGCTCCCTGCTGCAGGACCCCGACCCGGTGGAAGTCCTCCAGGTCGTGGATCGCATACGCGATGTCGTCGGCGGTGTCCATGACCGACGCCTCGGGCGTCTGCTGCCAGTCGGCGAGCCGCCCGGCGAACGGTGCGCGGGCCTGGCGCAGGTCGGCCAGCTCGGTCACGTAGGCGCCGAACTTCGCCGAGCCGTCGAGCGGGTCGCCGGCGGCGCCGCGGGGCGTCGGCTTGAGGTGCCGCGGGTGCGGGTCGGGGTAGGTCCGGCGGGTCCACGGATACTTCAGCAGGGCGGCCCGCACCGCCGCGGTGAGGTCGAGCCCGGTGCCGATCCGGTACGACTGGGCGTTGCCCTCGAAGCCGTCGGGCAGCCCGAGCCGCTCGCGGGCGAGCCGGTCGAGCACGTGCTCGCCGAGGTGCCCGAACGGCGGGTGGCCGAGGTCGTGGGCGAGCGCGGCCGCCTCGACGACGTCGGGGTCGCAGCCGCCCAGCTTGTCCAGCAGCTCCCGCTCGACCGGCTCCGCGGTCAGCCGCTCGACGATCCCGCGGGCCACGCTGGCGACCTTGAGGCTGTGCGTGAGCCGGTTGTGCACGAGCAGCCCCGAGCCGCCCGGGCTGATGACCTGTGTGACGCCGCCGAGGCGCGCGAAGAACGGCGACGCGACGATCCGGTCGCGGTCGACCCGGAACGGGTTCAGCGCCAGGTCGCCGAGGCTGACCGCCGCCCCGTCGAGCCGTTCCTCTCGAAGATCCATACCGGTCAGGCTACGCGGGCTTGCGGACCTCGATGATGAAGCCGCTGGCCACCTGGGCCGCCATCGGGTGGTGGACCATGATCAGGTCCAGCAGCTTCAGCGGGGAGAGGATCCAGGTCAGCGGCAGGACCAGCCGGTAGAGCCTGGTGGAGCCGAACGACAGCAGCATCGCCAGCCACTCCTGGAACACCCAGATCATGCCCGACGTCGGGCCCGCCCCCGGCTTGAGGCTGAGCACCTCGAACTGCGGGAACTGCTCCTTCAGCCCGACCTCCGTATACCGCTGGAAGTCGTACGGCGAGGCGTGGAACGGCTGCATGAACGGGACGAACACCAGCATGCGGCCGCCCGGCCTGAGCACCCGGTGCATCTCGGCGATGTGCGCGGCCGGGTCGGGCACGTGCTCCAGCACCGCGATGCTCACGCCACCGGCCAGGCTGTCGTCCGCGAGCGGCAGCTTGCGCAGGTCGGTGACGATGTCGACGTTGCCGTACGACCCGCCGTCCATGCAGATGACGCGCTCGTCGCGGCGGTGCGTGCCGCAGCCGAAGTCGGCGACGAGGTCGCGGTCGAGGTCGAAGCTCTTGAGGAACCCGCTGATCGCCCCGGGGCGGTCCATGACCGGCGAGAGAACCCTGATCGCGGTCGGGTAGAGCTTGTGGAACCGGGTCTTGACGAACTCCTTCACCCGGTTGAGCGCGTCGGCCTTGAGCTCCTCGGACTCGAAGCCGCCGAACTTCAGCTGGGCGCCGGTGCGCCGGCCGGCGGTGCCGCACTGGGGGCACACGACGGTGTCGCGCAGCGGGTGATGGCAGCTCGGGCAGGCCAGCACCTCGGCGAGGCGGGCGTGCCGGGCCAGCGCGGCCGGCGCGACGGCCGGCGTGTCGACGATGGTGTCGTTCATCAGTCCCGCACGCTAGCGGACTCGGCCGCCGGGTGACAGGTCGGGTCGGCGGCGCGGCGCTCGACGAGCGCCTCGATGCCGTCGAGCAGCCGGTCGAGGCCGAACTCGAACTCCTCGTCGGGGTCGCCCGGCGGCAGGTCCAGGACGCCCGACTTGATCAACTCGCCGACCGCTGGGAACCGCGCGGGATCCACCAGCCGGGTGAGCAGCCGGCCGTAGGTCTGGATCGCCTCGTCGGGGGTGGTGCCCGCCGCCTCGGCCGACGCGGTCATGTCGGCGGTCATCAGCGCCCAGTTCCGCACGTGGCCGGCCACCGTCATGATCGTCGACAGCTTCTCGTGCTCCATGAGGCCGGTGCCGCGCAGCACGGTGAGCCCGTAGTCCATCCAGCCGATCTGGTTGGGGGTGAGCGGGGGGCCGGTGAGCGGCACCCGCACCACCCACGGGACGCTGCGCAGCAGGACGAGGTGGTCGCGGGCGAAGCGGGTCAGGCCGGCGCGCCAGCCCTCACCGTCGACCGGCAGCGGCGCGGGGCCGATCGCGGCGTCCACCATGAGGTCGAGCAGCTCCTGCTTGGCGGTCACGTATCGGTACAGCGACATGGTCGCGGCACCGAGCTCGGACGCCACCCGGCCCATCGACACCGCGGCGAGGCCGTCGGTCGTCGCCACCTTCACGCCCGCGGCGACGATCCCGTCCAGCGTGAGGCCGGGCTTCGGCCCCTTGCCGGGCCGGGCGCGCAGCCCCCAGGCGGCGGCCAGGCTCGCGGGGATCGTGTCGTCAGTCATTGACTCAGCATTCTACTTCTGCGTATAACTTACGCAGTAGTGCGTATGACATACGCAATAACCATACAGGGGGAGCCGTCATGGCAGACGACCTCGCGATCGAGGCGACCGGCCTCGCGAAGTCCTACGGCAAGCTCAAGGTCCTCACCGGCGTCGACCTGCGGGTCGCGCCGGGCACGGTGTTCTCGCTGCTCGGGCCGAACGGCGCCGGCAAGACCACGGCCGTGCGCATCCTGGCCACGCTCATGCGCCCCGACGCCGGGACCGCGCGCGTCGCCGGCCACGACGTCGTGGCGCAGCGTCACCTCGTCCGCCGCCGGATCAGCCTCACGGGGCAGTACGCGGCGGTGGACGGCCTGCAGACCGGCTTCGAGAACCTGCGGATGATGGGCCGGCTCAGCGGCCTGTCGCGGGGCGCGGCCAACCACCGCGCCGGCGAGCTCCTGGAGCGGTTCGGGCTCACCGCCGCCGCCCACCGCCGGGTGGGCACCTACTCCGGCGGCATGCGGCGCCGGCTCGACCTCGCCGCCGGGCTGGTCGGGCAGCCGGCGGTGATCTTCCTCGACGAGCCGACGACCGGACTCGACCTGCCCAGCCGGCAGGCGATGTGGGAGGTCATCGGCGGGCTCGTCGACGCCGGGGTCACCGTGTTCCTGACCACGCAGTACCTGGAGGAAGCCGACCAGCTCGCGGACCGCATCGCCGTCGTGGACCACGGCCGGGTGGTCGCCGAGGGGAGCCCGGCCGAGCTCAAGCGCCGCTTCGGCGACCAGCGCCTGGATCTCGACCTGTCCTCCGGCGACGCCTGGCGCGCCGCGTTCGCCCTCCTCGGCGACCGGGTCGTGCAGCACGACGCCGAGCGCCTCACGCTGGGCGTCACCACGGACGGCAGCGCCGCGCACGTCCGCTCGGTCCTCGACGAGATCGACCCGCACCGCTCGGCGGTCCGCCGCTTCTCGTTGCACAGCGCGACCCTCGACGACGTCTTCCTGACCCTGACCGCCTCGTCCTCGAAGGAGCCCGCCCATGTCTAGCGCGATGTCCGGTGCGGCCGTGCAGTGGATCACCATGGGCGGCCGCTCGCTCCGCCTGGGCCGCCGCAACGTCGACGCCCTGCTGATGTCGGTCGCGTTGCCGGTGATGCTGATGGTGGTCTTCGTCTACCTGTTCGGCGGCGCCATCCAGACCGGCACGGAGTACGTCACGTACGTCGTCCCGGGCGTCATGCTGCTGTGCGTCTCGTTCGGCTCGGCGATGACGGCGGTGTCGGTGGCCAACGACATGTCCGAGGGCATCGTCGACCGGTTCCGCTCGCTCGACGTCGGCGGCGCGGCCGTGCTCGCGGGTCACGTCACCGCGAGCCTGGCCCGCAACGTGCTGTCCAGCGCGCTGGTGTTCGGGGTGGCGTTCCTGCTCGGGTTCCGGCCCAGGGCCGACGCCGGGCAGTGGCTCGCCGCCGCCGGCGTCCTGGTGCTCGTCATCGCCGCGGTGTCGTGGCTGGCGGCCGCGCTCGGCCTGCTGGCCCGCTCGCCCGAGGCGGCCAGCGGCTACACCTTCTTCATCACGTTCCTGCCGTACGCCAGCAGCGCCTTCGTCCCGATCGACACGATGCCGTCGTGGCTGCGCGGCTTCGCGAGCAGCCAGCCGGTCACCCCGATCACCGAGAGCCTGCGCGGCCTGCTGCTCGACCAGCCCGT
Source organism: Dactylosporangium sucinum (assembly GCF_014647515.1). Taxonomy (GTDB): domain Bacteria; phylum Actinomycetota; class Actinomycetes; order Mycobacteriales; family Micromonosporaceae; genus Dactylosporangium; species Dactylosporangium sucinum. The sequence continues at coordinate 52,860 of NZ_BMPI01000069.1, forward strand.
CGGGGACGCGCCGTGGCGGGCGGTCGCCTGGTGCGTGGGCATCATGGCCGTCGCGATCGTGGCCGCCGCGGTGCTGTTCAAGGCCCGCACTCGCACGTAGCGGGTCGTGGAACCGCGTTATGTGAGGGTTTCGCGGATTTTTCCAGGGTTCGTCCGCAGCGGGCGGCATCGATCCGTATTCCGCGGTACCGTGGCGCCGCACTGGGGAAGGAACAGCGCGTTCCCGCACCGGCCTGCGCCGGCTGCGGGGGCGCCCAAGGAAAGGAAAAATCCCATCCAATCGAGGAGGTTGCTCTCCGCGCTCGCCGCCGCGCTCGTCGCCGGCACCCTGCTCGCCGCGCATCCCGCGCAGGCCGAGCCGGTGCCCGACGGCGGTGGCTACGCCAACGCCGGGGCACATGACGCGGGGTCGTCGCAGCGCGGCCGTGCGCAGGCGCCCGGACCGCAGTACTCGGTCTACGGCATCGACGTCTCCAGCCACAACCACACGACGCAGTTCCCGAACATCAACTGGGCGGCCCAGGCCGCTGCGGGAGTCAAGTTCGCGTACGTGAAGTCCACGGAGGCGCAGAACTACATCAACCCCTACTTCAAGCAGGACAACGCCGACGCGAAGAAGGCCGGCATCCTGACCGGCGCCTACACGTTCGGCCGTCCGGACAAGCGCGACCCCGTCGGCGACGCGAACTACATGATCGACAACTCCGACTGGGTGAACGACTCGAAGACGCTGGTGCCGGTCCTCGACCTGGAGTGGCCGTATTTCACCACCGTCAACAGCTGCTACAACCTGACCGTCGCCGAGATGCGCGACTGGATCCAGCGGTTCCTCGACCAGGTCAAGGTCCGGATCGGGCGCGACGCCATGATCTACACGGCCGCGGGCTGGTGGAACGTGTGCGTCGGCAACACCACGCAGTTCGCCAACTACCCGCTCGACGCCGCGACCTGGAGCGGCACCGCGCCGGTCCTGCCGATGGGCTGGACCAACTGGACGGTCTGGCAGTGGGCGAGCGGTGACCACACCCAGGAGGGCAACTACGACAAGCTGGTCTTCAACGGCGACCTCGCCGGCCTGAAGCAGAAGCTTGCCGGCGTCGACCCGCCACCCCCGCTGACCTCCGGACCCGTCGTGGTCAACCAGGGCAGCACCGGCGTGAACCTCTACGCCAACGCGGGCGGCGCGCTCGTCGAGCGCACCTGGCGGACCGGCGTCGGCTGGTCCAGCTGGTCCAACTTCGGCGGCGGCCTCGCCGGCCGTCCGTACGTGTTCCAGCACCCGCAGGGGTCGCTGGAGATCTACGCCCGCGCGACGAACGGGCGCCTCCTGCAGAAGTACTTCGCGGGTGGCAAGTGGTCGGGGTGGAACGACCTCGGCGGCTCGCTCGCCGGCGACCCGGTCGTGATGTACAGCCCGCGGTATGGATCGACAGAGATCTACGCTCGCGGGACCAACGGCCAGATCGTGCAGAAGTACTACGCGGGCGGCTCGTGGTCGGGCTGGGTCGACCAGGGCGGCACGCCGAGCGGCGACCCCGCCCTGCTGTACAACCCGACCTACCAGACGACCGAGGTCTACGTCCGGGGCACCGACGGGAAGCTGTGGCAGAAGTACTACGCCACGTCGTGGTCGAAGTGGAACGACCTCGGCGGCTCGCTCGCCGGGGACCCGACGGTGTTCCTCAGCCCGGTCTACAACACGACCGAGATCTACGCACGCAGCTCGGCCGGTCGCCTCGCGCAGAAGTACTACGCGGTGTCGAACGGCTGGTCGGCGTGGAAGGACCTGGGCGACAGCACCAACACCATCACCGGTGACCCGGTGCTGGTCTACAACCCGGCCTACAAGTCGACCGAGGTCTACGCCAGCGCCAACGGCAAGCTCGTCTACACGCTGTACCTGCCGGGCGGCTGGTACCCGTTCAAGAACCTGGGCGGCGCGCTCGGGACCCTGGACGTGTCCGTGCTCGTCAACAACGCGACCGCGAACACGGAGGCCTACGGCGTCGAGCCGGACGGCGACCTGGTTCGCATCGTGTACAGCAGGAGCCAGGGCACCTGGGGCACCTGGACGAACGTCATGCAGTAACGCTCGACGGTTCTGCGCGGCGGCGTGGCCCTTCCCGGGTCACGCCGCCGTCGTTTGCGCCTATCGGGGGTCGAGCTTGATCGACAGGCTGTTGACGCAGTGGCGGGTGTTCTTCTCGGTCATCCGCTCGCCGCGGAAGACGTGGCCGAGGTGCGAGTCGCAGCGGGCGCAGCGGATCTCGGTGCGGACCATGCCGTGGGAGCGGTCCTCGATCTCCTTGACGGTGCCGGGGATGGCGTCGTCGAAGCTCGGCCAGCCGCAGTGCGAGTCGAACTTCGTCGTGCTGTCGAACAACTGCGCGCCGCACGCCCGGCAGCGGTACACGCCGTCGGCCTTGGTGTCGACGTACTCGCCGCTCCACGGCGCCTCGGTGCCGGCACGGCGCAGCACCCGGAACTCGTCCGGGGACAGCCGCACCCGCCATTCCTCGTCGGTCGTGGGCAGGCTGACAAGTGGCTCGGTCATGCCTCAACGGTAGGCCGAGGCATGGGCGGCGACCATTACGGCTCACGAACGCGCCGGGCGCCCCGTGACGTCGGCCGGGCTGGCTCGTTGAGCCGCCCGAAAGCCGTAATTCGGACTTTTAGGATTTCTCGGGGTGGGCGAGTCGATGAGGTTGCTCTACAAGGCGGTGGCCGCCGGTGCCGTGGGCGCGGCCGGCCTGACCGCGCTGGCGGCGCCGGCCGAGGCGGCCGCGGCGCACCGGGCCGACGGATGCGACCTGCTGCGGGGCGCGCTGTCGCTGTGCGAGACCTCGTCGCCCGGCTCGACCTCGTACGGCGGTGCCGACGACGACGGCTACGGCGCTGCTCATCCCGGCACGCACACGTGGGGCGACTGGTCCCCGCACTCGTCCGGCCCGGCGTCCGGCTCCGGTCACGGCACTGCGGGTGGCGGCTCGGGCAGCGGCGTGCCTGGCGGCGGCGGTTCTGCCAGCGGGACGCCCGGCGGTGGCGGCGTGACCGGTGTGCCGGGTGGGTCCGGCGGCTCCGGTGGCGTGACCGGGGTGCCGGCGGGCGGCGCGGGCTCGTCCCCGGGTGGCAGCGGGACGGCGGCGGCATTCGGGGAGCTTCCGGTGACGGGTACGTCGTCGCCGCTGCTCACCACGGTCGGCTTCGCGTTGATCGTCGGCGGTGCCGGGATTCTCTACCTCACCCGCCTGGGCGACCGTGGTGAGGAGGGGGAGGCGCCACGGGTACCGTCGCCTCGTGATCGGCGTCCGGCGCCGAATCGCCGCCGCCGGCCCCAGCCGCAGCCGACCCGCCGCGGCTGACACCCCGCCGGCGCGCGCGTCGCGGGTTAGAGTCCGAGGCATGGCCGATGCGCTGGAGATCGAGGTCGCGGGCCGGTCGGTCCGGCTGACCAGCCCCGACAAGGTGTACTTCCCGGAGCGTGGCTTCACCAAGCGGGACGTCTTCGAGTACTACCTGGCCGTCGGTGACGGCATCATGCGAGCCCTGGGCAACCGCCCGACGACCCTCCAGCGGTTCCCGGAGGGCATCGGCGGCGAGATGTTCTTCCAGAAGCGCGTCCCGACGAGGGGTGTGCCACCGTGGATCGAGAAGGCGCAGATCGCGTTCCCGAGCGGCCGCAAGGCCGACGAGCTCTGCCCGGCCGACCTGGCCCACGTGGCGTGGGCGGCCCAGATGGGCACGATCGTCTTCCACCCCTGGCCCGTCCGGCGCGCGGCGGTGGACAACCCGGACGAGCTGCGCATCGACCTCGATCCCCAGCCGGGCACCGACTTCGCCGACGCCGCGGTGGTGGCGGGCGAGCTGAAGGCCATCCTGGACGAGCTGGGCTTCGCCGGCTGGCCCAAGACCTCCGGCGGCCGAGGCGTCCACGTCTACGTCCGCATTCGTCCACAGTGGACCTTCGTGGAGGCGCGGCGGGCGGTGATAGCGCTGGCGCGCGAGCTGGAGCGCCGCCGCCCCGACCTGGCCACGACCAGCTGGTGGAAGGAGGAGCGCGGCGAGCGCGTCTTCATCGACTTCAACCAGATGGCCCGCGACCGCACGATCGCCTGCGCCTACTCCCTGCGCGCCAACGCACGGGCGACGGCATCGACCCCGCTGACCTGGGAAGAACTCCCGGACGTCGACCCGAACGACTTCGACCTGCGCACGGTCCCCGAGCGCTTCGCGAAGCTGGGCGACCCGCACGCGGCCATCGACGACCACGCGCACGACATCACGCCCCTGCTGGAGTGGGCCGAGCGCGACGCGGCGAACGGCCAGGGCGACATGCCGTACCCCCCGGAGTACCCGAAGATGGAGGGCGAGCCCATGCGCGTCCAACCCAGCCGGGCCCGCCGCCCGGTGGAGGAACCGTCCTGACCGCAGGGGCGGAGACGTTACTTGTCGCAGGTGAGGTTGGCGCCCGGGACGCGTAGGTCGATCAGGTAGCGGTTGACGGCGTCGATGATGCAGCCGGTCTTCGGGTATGCGGTGTGGCCCTCGCCCTTCCAGGTGACCAGCGTGCCGACGCCGAGCATCTTGGCCAGGGCGGGGGCCTGCTCGTACGGGGTTGCCGGGTCGCCGAGGGTGCCGATCACCACGATCGGGGCGGAGCCGGTGGCCGCGCCGGCTGGGTACGGGTCGCGCTTGCCGGGCCACTGGGCGCAGATCAGGTTCAGGGCCAGCGAGCCGCCGAACAGTGGGTACTTCTGGCGCCACTGGGACTGCAGGGCGCGGGCCTGCTCGACCGTCGGGGTGTCGTCGCTGTCCGCGCAGCCCACGGCGGCGTTGGCGTCGAACATGTTGGTGTAGTTGCCCGACGGGTCGCGCTCCGCGTAGGAGTCGGCCAGTTTGAACAGGCCGTCGGCGTTGCCGGACCGCAGGTCCTGCATCGCCTGGGCCAGCTCGCGCCAGCTCGACTCGCTGTAGAGCGAGGACACCACGGCCGTGAACACCCAGCCGGCCGTCGCCTTGCGACCGCCCTTGCCCGCCACCGGGGCCGTGCGGGAGTCCGCGATCGCCTTGGTGACCACCGCCCGGGCGTCGGGGCCGATGGGGCAGGAGGTGGCGTTGGCCCGGCACCAGGTGGCGAAGTTGTTGAAGGCCAGCTCGAAGCCGGCCGCCTGCTTCTCGGCCGAGTCCTGCGTCGACAGCGTCGGGTCGACGGCGCCGTCGAGGACCAGGGCGCGGACGTTCTTCGGGAACAGCTGGGCGTAGACGGCGCCGAGGAGGGTGCCGTAGCTATAGCCCAGGTAGGTGAGCTGGGACTCGCCCACGGCGGCGCGCAGCGCGTCCATGTCGCGGGCGGTCTGCTCCGTCGAGTAGTAGCGCAGCGCGTCACCGTACTTGGTGCCGCAGCTCTGGGCCAGCTTGCGGGCCAGCGTGACGCTCTGCTGGAACTGCTCGTCGGACACCGGGTCGGGGTCGATGCCGAAGTTGGCGTCGAGGTCGGCGTTGGAGAAGCACTTCACCGGCGACGACCGGCCGACGCCGCGCGGGTCGAAGCCGATGACGTCGAAGCGCCGCAGGACCTCCGCCGGCAGGTACACCGAGCGATACACCCCGTAGTCGAAGCCCGACGCGCCCGGCCCACCCGGGTTGATGAACAGCGAGCCCACCCGGTCGCGCTGGGTCGTCGAGCGGCCGCGGACCAGGGCGACGTCGAACGTGCCCGAGTCCTTCGGGTGCTCCCAGTCCTGCGGCACCTTCACCGTGGCGCAGCTGAACGTCACGTTCTGCGGCGGGGACGGGAAGACCGCCTTGTACGCCTCCGGGCACGGCTTCCAGTCGGCCGGCGCGATCGGCACCCCGGAGCTGGTCGCCGACGGCTGGACGGACGCCTTGGGCAGCGGCCGGCCGGCGGTCGGGACGGTCCACCGGGTGTCGGGCGCGATGCAGCCGCCGAGCAGCGCCGCGACGACGAGCAGGGGAACGAGACCGGCGAGCCGTCGGCGGAGGCGATGGTGGATCAAGGAAACCCTGCCAGAGGGGAGGCGGCGGTGGCTCACGGACGGCCCGCCGGCGGTGCGGCGGACCCGACTCCAGGATGCCTGGCCGGTGCGTGGGCGGTCACGACTCAAGGATGCCTTGCCGACCGGAGCCGCGGACCGGGCCCGCCGATCCGGCGCCGACCGGGCCCGCCGATCCGGCGCCGACCGGGCCCGCCGATCCGGCGCGGACCGGGTCCGCCGATCCGGCGCCGGCGGTGGCTCAGGGGCGGCCGGCCGGCTGCCCCGCCGGCCGGGTGGCGGCGGTGGCTCACGGACGGCCGGCCAGCACGGACTCGACGTCGAACCGGATCGGGCGGTCGAGCTGCTCGTAGGTGCAGGAGCGCGGGTCGCGGTCGGGGCGCCAGCGCTTGAACTGGGCCGTGTGCCGGAACCGGTCGCCCTCCATGGCGTCGTAGCCGACCTCGACGACCAGCTCGGGCCGCAGCGGCACGAACGACAGGTCCTTCTTGCCCGTCCAGCGGCTCACCCCGCCGGGCAGGCGGGTGCCACCCTCGGCGGGCAACGACTCGATGCTCTCGGCCGCGCTGCCCGGGGCCTGGCCCGCCCAGTTCCACGGGTGGTCGACCACGTCCTCACGGTATTGCTCGAGCTCCTGCACCAGCTCGGCCCGCCGCTCCCGGGTGAAGGAGGCGGCCACCCCGACGTGGTGCAGGCGGCCCTCGTCGTCATAGAGGCCGAGCAGGAGCGAGCCGACGATCGGGCCCTCCTTGTGCCAGCGGAAGCCGGCCACCACCGTGTCCGCCGTGCGGGAGTGCTTGATCTTGTACATCGTGCGCTTCCCCGGCTCGTAGAGCCCCTCGGCCGGCTTGGCGATGACCCCGTCGAGCCCGGCGCCCTCGAAGCGCTCGAACCAGTCGCGGGCCGTGTCGACGTCGGTCGTCACCGGGGTCACGTGCATCGGCGGTCGCACCTCGGCGAGCGCCTCGACCAGGCGGGCGCGGCGCTTGGCATAGCCCTCTCCGGTGAGTGCCTGGTCGCCGAGGGCCAGCAGGTCGAACGCCACGAACGAGGCCGGCGTGTGCTCGGCGAGCATCTTCACGCGGCTCGCGGCCGGGTGGATGCGCTGGCCGAGCATCTCGAAGTCGAGCCGCGGCTCGCCCGTGTCGCGCCGGATCACGATGATCTCGCCGTCGACCACGCAGCGCTCGGGCAGCTGGGCCCGGACCTGCTCGACCACCTCGGGGAAGTAGCGGGTCAGCGTCTTGCCGCCCCGGCTGGCCAGCTCGACCTCGTCGCCGTCGCGGAAGACGATGCAGCGGAAGCCGTCCCACTTCGGCTCGTAGCTCATGCCGGGCGCGGTGGGCAGGCTCGGGATGCTCTTCGCGAGCATCGGCTCGACCGGCGGGTTGACGGGCAGTTCCACGAGGACCAGTCAACCACAGAGCTACGACAACTTCGTTCAGACGACGTCCCACACAGCGGCCCGCGCCCGGTTATGCGGCGCCCTCAGAACCGCGCGAACGAGCGCAACGGCATCCGCGGGCCGAACTTCGGCGCCGTGATGCCCGCGGCGGCCAGCAGGCCGCACACCCGGCCGCGATGGCCCGCGTAGGGGGCCAGCAGCTCCAGCATGTGCTCGTCCGTGCCGCGGGGCGCCCCGGTCAGCGCGTAGGCCACGATGTTCTTGATGTGGTAGTCGCCGACCGAGACGGCGTCGGCGTCGCCGTACGCCGCGCGGGTCACCTCGGCCGCCGTCCACGGGCCGATGCCGGGGATGCTCACCAGCCGCGCGGTCGCCGAAGCCGCGTCCGGGCAGCGCTCCAGGGCCGCCGCCTGGGCCGCGGCGCGGCGGAGCGTGTCGGCCCGCTTCTGCTCGACGCCGAACGGGTGGAACACCCAGTACGGCGTGGCGGCCACCGCCTCCGGCTCCGGGGGCAGCCGCAGCCGTGGCAACGGCCCGGGCGCGGGCTCGGCGCTGAAGTGGCGCAGCACGCGCACGTACCCGTGGTGCGCCTCCTTGCCGGTCACCTTCTGCCCGAGGATCGCCGGCACCAGGTGGTGGAAGACCCGGCCGGTCGCGCCGAAGCGCAGCCCGGCGTGCTCGTGGGCGAGCCGCGCGACGAGCGGGTGCTGCTTCGCGAGCTCGGCGAACCCGGTCACGTCGTCGCGCAGCCCGGCCACCACGTCGGCCCGGTCGAGCAGCCAGCCGGCACCCGGCCCGTAGGCCTCCGCGGTCAGCTCGGCGGCCGGCTTGGAGTACGACAGGCGCAGCGTGCCCGGACCGTCGGGGGTGCGGGTCGCGAAGAACGCCTCCCGGCCGCCGATCGCGAGCGTCGGGTCGCCGTGGATGAGCGCCAGGCCGCGCATGGTGCCGGCCAGGTCGTAGCGCTCGGGGGCGGCGAAGCGGGTCACGCGCCCTCCGCTTCGCTCCGGCCGCGCGCCTTCGACACTGAGCCGATGGTGACCGGCCCCTCCGCTTCGCT
>NZ_BMPI01000070.1 GCF_014647515.1 Dactylosporangium sucinum
CTGCCCGACGGGACGTTCTCGCTCGTCTTCGGCGCCGGCAACGACATCGGCCAGCAGCTCGTCGCCGACCCCAACGTCGCCGCGGTCGGGTTCACCGGCTCCCGCGCCGGCGGTCTCATGCTCGTCGCCATCGCGCAACGGCGCCGGATACCGATCCCGGTGTACGCCGAAATGTCCAGCGTCAACCCCGTCTTCCTGCTGCCCGACCGGCTGTCCACCGCCGCCACGCCGACCGCCGCCGGCTTCGCCGCATCCCTCACCAGCGGCGCCGGGCAGTTCTGCACGAACCCGGGGCTGCTCCTCGCCGTCGACGGCGCCGGCCTCGACGAGTTCCGCACCGCGCTCGGCGAGGCGCTGGCCGGTCTGCCCGGGGAGACGATGCTGACGGCCGGCATCGCCGCGGCGTACCGCGACGGCGTGCACCGCCGCGCAGCGGCGCCGGGCGTCCGGTGGCTCGCTGGCAACGCCGACGGTGTCGCGCCGGTCGTCTTCGAGACGACCGGCAAGACCTTCGCCGCGGACCGGACCGGGAAACTGCACGACGAGATCTTCGGCGCCGCTTCCCTGCTCGTCGTATGCACCGACCCCGACGAACTCCTGAATGCCGCGGACGTGCTCGACGGGCAGCTGACCGCCACGCTGCAGGCGACCCCGGCGGACGCGGCGCTGGCCCGCCGGCTGCTACCGGTCCTGGAGCGCAAGGCCGGCCGAATCATCTACAACGGCTGGCCGACCGGCGTGGCGGTCAACCCGGCGATGGTCCATGGCGGCCCGTTCCCGGCCACGGCCGACGGACGGTCCACCTCGGTCGGCACCATGGCCATCGAACGCTTCCTGCGCCCGGTGGCCTACCAGAACCTGCCGCAGTCGCTGCTGGACGTTGTCACCGCGACCAGCGAACCGCGCGACGTCGAATGATCGCCTCCGGCGGTCGCGTCCGGATGCGCCCGTTGCCGCCTCGGCGCCGCAGGGGTTCAGCCGCGACGGCGGCAGTCGCGGTGGCTGGCGTGGCCCGCCTACCAATCGGCCGGTGGGCGGAAGCCGCGCTTGCGGTAGCCGTGCGGGTCGATCCGCTCACGGATCAGGCGGACCTGCTCGGCCGTCGGCGGCGTGGTGGTCGCGACCCGAGGCGGGAGGACCGGCGCGAACCCGGTGGCCGACAGCACGTCGTCGACGCTGATGCCTGGGTGCACCGACATCAGGCGCATGCGCTGCGAGTCCGGTGCGAAGTCGAAGACCGCCAGGTTCGTCACGACGAGGGCCGGCCCGCCGCGCAGGCCGAGGCGGGCCCGCTCGCCGTGCCCGCCGAGATAGCCGGCGCCGGAGCGGAAGTCGACCCGCTCGACCAGTGTCCGCGGGCTGTGGTCGGTGACCCAGTAGATGAGCTGCTTGTCCAGCGCGCCCATGTCGCCCAGCCCGGCGGTGCCCGGCAGCCGCACCCGCGGGTGGTCGAACGCGCCGATGACGGAGTTGTTGGCGTTGCCGTACGCGTCGAGCTGGGCCGCGCCGACGCAGAACTTGCGCAGGAACCGGTCGCTGGCCACGTAGTCCCAGAACTCGGCGTAGTGCTCGAGGTACATGACGGCGTCGCGCCACAGCGGGGCCTCGAAGCTGGAGGCGGTGAGCTCCGGGTCGAGCGGGTCCACACCGGACGATCCGGCGATCCAGACCAGGTCGGGGGCGTGGGTCAGCCGGGCCAGCTGGATCGCGCACACCGGCAGGACGGACGACAGGCCGTTGCAGACCTGGTCGTCGTCGTCGAAGCACGCGGCCAGCGTCGCGATCATCAGCTCGTCGACGGAATAGTGGGTCACCGCTCGCCGACCAGTGCCAGATACTCCTGCTGGGTCGCCGGGCTGCGCACGTAGCGGTCCACGAAGGCCCGGCACGCGTCGTCGTCGGCCGCGGCCTCGACCCACGCGGCGAAGAACCCGGCGTCGTAGTCGTACACCGGGAACAGCGACGTCGGATGCGCGCCGAACGGCGCCTCCACCACGGCATCGACGGCGAACCCGGGCAGGATCGTGCGGTCCGGCGCCCGCCGCAGCTCGGCCGAGCCGACGATCCGCTCGACCGACACGATGACCCGCCGCGATGCCCGGGGCATCGTCGTCAAGGTGGGCAGGCGTACCCCCGGATCGATCCCGATGTTGCCGGCGCGATCGGCGCGATGGGCATGCAGCACGGCGACGTCCGGCCGCAGCGCGCGGCAGGCGACGACGGGCGGCCCGCCGAACGGATCCGGGATGACCTTCAGCGCGTCGTTGCCGACGTCGAGCAGGTCGGTGCCGATCAGCCCGCGCGTCGGCAGGAACGGCAGTCCCCGGCTGGCGGCGCCGAGCCGGGCGTACAGCGCGGTCTCCGACAGCTCCTCGACGGCGATGGCACCGGTCTCGACACCGCGCCGGAACCGCTGGCACAGCCCGAAGTGCTCCATCGTGACGGCGGCGAACGTGCACCGGGCCAGCGCTCCGGCGGCGGCGAGCCAGTCGACCGGCAGCCCGCCGCTGAGGCAGACCAGCGACAGGTCGCGGCGGCCGGCGCGGATGATCTCGCGCACGAGCGTCATCGGCGCGCACTGGGTCGGGCCCGCCTGCAGGCCGACGACGTCGCCGTCGGCGATGAGCGCGACCGCCTGCTCGGCCGAGACGACCTTGTCGCGCACCTATCCGGTCCTGTACTGCCGGACGCCGTCGTCCTCGGTGCGCCGCAGTCGGCCGGTGCCGGCCAGGACGTCGAGGTGCGCGGCGGTCTCGGTGACGGCCAGGCAGCGGCTGAGCACGTCGAGGTCGTCGAAGGCGCGGCCGCGGCGGGTCCACCGCAGCCGCTGCGCGACCTCCAGCGCGGTGGCCGCACCCGCGGTGACGGCGGCGGCGGTCTGGTCCAGCCGGGTGTCGTGGTGGGCGACGAGCTCGTCGACGCGCGCGTGCACGCTGGGTCCCGGGTGGCCGTGTGCCGGCAGCATGGTGCGGTCGGGCAGGTCGCGGACGAGCCGCAGCGAGTCGAGGTAGTCGCGCAGCGGCGACACGGCCGGGCTGGGCTCGAAGCCGATCGACGGGGTGATGTGCGGCAGGACGTGGTCGCCGCAGAACATCACGTCGCGGGCGGCGTCGACGAACACGACGTGGCCGCGGGTGTGCCCCGGGGTGGGGTACGCCTGCCAGGTGGCGGTGTCGAGCGCGATGGCCGACGGCGCGTCGATCCACTCGTCGGGGAACGCCCAGTCGGCCGGGTCGTGCTCGACGGGCACGTCGGCGACGACCTCCTTGGCGAGCGCGGCGGCGCCGCCGAGGCGCAGCTGCGCGCACAGGGCGGCCCAGGGCTCGGTGACGATTGCCTGCGCGGCGCACAGCGTGCCCTCCTCGGCCAGGCCGAGGCCGACCCGCAGCCGCGGGTGCCGCTCCCGCAGCCGGACGGCGAGGTTGTAGTGGTCGCGGTGGGCGTGGGTGACGAGGATCCGGCTGATCCGGTCCTCGTCGGCGTCGAGGGCCCGCAGGGCCTGCCGCAGCCGGGCCTGCGCCTCCGGCAGCGCCCAGCCGGAGTCGACGAGGACGATCGCGTCGCCGTCGCGGACCGCGTAGACGTTGACCGCGCGCAGGCCGTCCTCCGGCATCGGCAGCGGGATGCGGTACAGCCCGGCGCCGAGCTCGTACACGCCGGGCTCGGTCCAGTCGCGCCCGGGATCGTCGGGGCGGAGCGGCAGCGGTCCCCCGTCGCGGTCAGCGGCCACGGAACACGGCCGGTCGCTTGGCGGCGAACGCCGCGAACGCCTCGGCGACGTCCTCGGTCGCGGTGTTGACCGCGGACGCGGCCGCCTCGGCGTCGAGGGCGTCGTCGAACGTCGAGGTGAAGGAGGCGTCGAGGAGCCGCTTGGTGAGGGCCATCGCGATCGGCGGTCCGTCGGCGAGGCGGCGGGCGAGCGCGCTGGCCGTGCCGAGCAGGTCGTCGGGCGCGGTCACCTCCCACACCAGACCGAGGTCGCGGGCCTGCTCGGCGGTGATCGTGTCGCCGAGCAGGGCGAGCCGCTTGGCGGCCTGCAGGCCGACCAGGCGGGGCAGCAGCCAGCTGCTGCCGAAGTCGGGCGACAGGCCGCGCTTGACGAAGACCTGGCAGAAGGTCGCGGCGGGCGAGGCGACGACGAGGTCGCAGCCGAGGGCGAGGCTCATCCCGGCGCCGACCGCGGGCCCGCCGACGGCGGCGATGGTCGGTTGCGGCAGCCGGTGCAGCGCGCGGGCCGCGTCGTTGATCCGGTCCATGAGGCGGACCACGGACTCCTCCGGCACGCCGGCCGAGAGGTCCGCGCCGGCGCAGAACGCGCCGCCGGCGCCGGTGATGAGCACGGCGCGGTCGGCCGGCGTCCGGGCGATCTCGCCGAGCACCCGGCCGAGTTCGGCGAACCCGTCGACGGTGAGGGCGTTGCGTCGCTCGGGACGGTCGAGGGTCAGCCGGACCACGCCGCTGTCGCGTTCCACGACGATGCTCACGCGGGCTGCCCTTCGTCGACGGTCAGTTCGCCGCCGGCCAGGGCGGGGGCGTTGTCGCGCTCGTCCACGGTGGACGCGAAGAGCAGCCGGCCGTCCTCGCGCCAGACCGACGTGCGCAGCGTCTCGCCGGGGTACACGACGCCGGCGAAGCGCGCCTCGATCGCCCGGACCCGCTCGACGCGGCCGTCGAGCACGGCGTCGACGATCGCCCGGCAGGCGATGCCGTACGTGCAGAGCCCGTGCAGGATCGGCCGCGGGAAGCCGGCGGTCTCGGCGACCGCGGGATCGGCGTGCAGCGGGTTGCGGTCGCCCAGCAGGCGATACCACAGGGCCTGTTGCGGCAGCGTCGGGGTGACGATCGTGTGGTCGGGCGCGCGCTGCGGCGGATCCGGCGGGCCGGCCGGGCCGCGGTGACCGCCGAAGCCGCCCTCACCGCGGGCGAACATCCGCATGCTGGAGGTCCACAATGGAACACCGTCGATGCCGGTCGCCTCGGTGTCGACGACGACCACCGCCGCCGATCCCTTGTCGTAGAGGTCGGCGACCCGGGTGCGGACCGCGGCCTTGCCGTCCCGCGGGATCGGGTTGTGCAGCTCGACCCGCTGGCTGCCGTGCAGGATCTTGCGCAGGTCGACCTCGACGCCGGGGTACGCCACCCGCGGCGGCTGGGTCGCACGCAGCATCGGCGCGACGACGGCGAACGTCGGCACGACGACCGAGCCGGACTCGGTCGCGTAGCGCAGCTCGGCCGGGTCGACCGGGTCGGCGCCGGCGCCGAGCGCCAGGTGGTAGAGCAGCACGTCGGACGCGTCCCACCCGATCTCCTCGACCGTCGGGGGCGCCGCCAGGGCTACGCCGGGATCGATCGGCATCCGGTCCTCCTTCTCGTTGGCTTACAGTTCGGCCGGGCGCGCGGCGGCCAGCTCGGCGTTGGTGGCGTCGCGGACCACGAAGCGGCGGACCTTGCCCGACGCCGTCATCGGCAGCCCGTCGACGAACCGCCAGACCTCCGGGAGCTTGAAGCGGGCCACCTTGTCCCGCAGGTACTCGGTGAGTTCCGGCCCGGTCACGGCGCTGCCGGGGGCGCGGACCACGACGCCGGCGACGCGTTCGCCGAGCCGCTCGTCGTCGATGCCGACCAGGACCGCCGAGGCGATCCCCGGGTGCGCGGCGAGGCACTCCTCCACCTCGGCGGGGTACACGTTCTCGCCGCCGCGGATGATGACGTCGCGGACCCGGCCCTGGAACGTGACGTTGCCGAACTCGTCCATCGACGCCAGGTCGCCGGTGCGCAGGTAGCCGTCGGCCGGCAGGACCTCGGCGGTCTGCTCGGGCATGCCCCAGTACCCGCGCATCACGTACGGCGAGCGGGTCCGGATCTCGCCGACGGTCCCGATCGGCACGGCCTCGCCGGTGGCCGGATCGACGATGCGGACCTCGACGCCGGCGACGGGCCGCCCAACGGTGCCCGCGATCGTCGCCGCGTCGTCGTCGATCTCGGTCGAGGTGATGGCCGGGCACTCGGACTGCGCGTAGGTGTTGATGACCGGCGCGCCGAGCGTCCGGCGGATCCGCTCGACCAGGTGCTGGGTCACCGTGGCCCCGCCGACCGCGACCGAGCGCAGGCCGGCCGTGGCGGCCCGGTCGCCGAGGTGGTCGAGGGCGTCGATCACCATCGTCGGGACGCCGCCGATCCGGTTGACCACGCCGTGGTCGAGCAGTCGCATCGTCTCGGCCGGCACGTACTTCTCGACGACGACGAACGCGCCGGCGTCGACCAGGCCGCCGAGGATGACGAAGCAGGAGCCGCCGATGTGGTGGTACGGCACGGGATTGAGCCAGGTGTCGGCCGGGCCGATGACGTCGCGGCGGTTGCGTTCGCGGGCGGCGTTGAGCACGGCCTGGTGGGTGAGGACGGCGCCCTTCGAGCGGCCGGTGGTGCCGGAGGTGAACTGGATGAGGAACGGGTCGCCGGTGGCGACCTCGGGCAGTTCGCCGGGTTCGGCACCGGCCGCCCAGTCGCGCACGCCGGCGAGGTCGAGGACGATGCCGTCGCCGCACACGCCGGCCGCCCGGGACGCGAGGCTGTCGCCGGTCGGGCCGGTCCCGGCGAACACCAGCGCCGGTGTGGTCAGCCGGTTGGCGTGGTCGACCTCGGCGTCGGTCCAGGCTGTGTTGAACGGGGTGAGGATCAGCCCGGCCAGCGCGCAGCCGTACTCGAGCACGACCCACTCGACGCTGTTGCGCGACCAGACGGCGACCCGCTCTCCGGGTGCGGCCCGGCCGGCCAGCGCGCGGGCGACCGTGCCGGCCGCGGCGGCGAGCTCGGCGTAGGTGAGCTTGGCCAGGCCGCCGTCCGCGGGCCACCACAGTGCCGGACGGTCGCCGTACCGGTCCGCCTGCCGGGCCAGCAGCCCCGGCACCGAGTCGGTCAGCAGCTCGTCACCGCCCTGGGCGGTCCACTCCGACCGCGGCCCGATCCGCCGCCCTGACCCGATCGTGGTTCCTGTCGACATGGCCTGCTCCACGGTGAGCGCTGTTACCAACCGGCCGGTTGATAATTCCTGCATCGTCGCCCAACCGGTCCCGGTTGCGCAACGCCTCGCGTGCTCGTCCCGGCGGTCAGCCCGGCGGGAGCTGCACCGCCTGCGCCGGCACGGTCCACGACGTGGTGTCCAGGATGTCCGGCAGATGCGCGGCAATGTCCTCGACGGTCGCCTCGGGGTTTTCGTACCCGGCCGTCTCGATGATGAGGTTCCGGGCGTATCGTCCCGCAGCGGCGAACAGGATCTCGCCGGTAAGGGTGCACGACTCGTGGCAGAGGTAGGCGACCATCGGCGCGACGCGGTCCGGCGACATCCGCTCGTGCAGGTGCTCGGGCAGCATCGCGGACGTCATGGCCGTCGCGGCGCCCGGGGAGATGAGGTTGACCCGGATGCCGTACCGGGCGCCCTCGACGGCGAGCGTGCGCCCGAGCCCGACCAGCCCGGCTTTGGCCGCGGAGTAGTTGGCCTGACCCAGGTTGCCCCACAACCCGGCGACCGACGTGGTCATGACGACCCGGCCGTACTGGCGCTCCCGCAGCACGCCCCACGCCGCGCGGGTCAGGCCGATGGTGCCGTGCAGGTGGACGTCCAGGACGTCCTTGATCTCCTGGTCCGACATCTTGCCGAACGAGCGGTCCCGGACGATCCCGGCGTTGTTGACGACGATGTCGACCCGGCCGAACGCCTGCATCGCGGTGTCCACGACCGCCGGCCCGGCCGACGGTTCGGCGATGGACCCGTCGTGGGCGACCGCCGATCCGCCCAGCTCGGCGATCTCCGCGGCGACGGAGGCGGCTGGGGTACGGCCGGCGTCGTCCTTGCGGTCGATGTCGTTGACGACCACGTGCGCGCCCCGCGACGCCAGCAGCAGCGCGTAGGCCCGCCCGAGTCCGCCTCCCGCGCCGGTGACGATCGCCGCCCGGTCGTCGAAGCGCAGCTGATGCGGCGGCTGGTTCGGGGGCTGATTGGTCAAGACGTTCTCCCTCGCGCAATCGTGGTAGGAAACCGGCTCAGCCTCGGCGGCTGCGGGGCAGCCCGAGCCGGCGTTCGGCGATGACGCCGCGCAGAACCTCGCTGGTGCCACCGTAGAGCGTCGAGATCTGGGCTTCGCGGTACAGGTGCTGCAGCTCGGCCGCGGGTTCGCCCGGACCGGCCAGCAGCCCGTCGGGTCCGGCCGCGTCCAGCAGCGCGCCCGAGCCGGCCAGCAGCGCCTCGGTGCCGTACACCTTGGCCATCGCGCCCTCCACGGCACCGGCCTGGGCCGAGGAGCGCAGCCAGGTGGCCTGCGAGCCGAGCAGGCGGGCGACCTCGGTGGCGGCGGCGACCCGCCCGAGCCGCCGCAGCAGCCGGGCGTCGCCGGTGCGCCGCGCCGCGTGCGCCCACGTGACCGTCGCGTGCACCAGGCGGCGCAGCTGGGCGGCGAACTCGCCGCCGCGCTCGAACGCGAGGGCGAGGCTGACGATCGGCCAGCCCTGGCCGACATCGCCGATGCGGGCGTCGTCGCCGACGTGCACGCCGGAGTAGAAGGTGAGGTTGGTTCGCTCGCCGCTCAGCGTGTGCACGGGCGTCAGGGAGAACCCTTCCGCCGACGTCGGCACCAGGAACATGGTCAGGCCGGCGTGCTTGGGTGCCTGCGGGTCGGTGCGCGCCAGCAGGAAGACGTAGTCGGCCTCGTGGGCGTGGGTGGTGAAGTTCTTCTGCCCGTCGATGCGCCAGCCGTCGCCGTCGCGCACGGCGCGGGTGCGCGCCGAGGCGAGGTCGGATCCGGCGTCGGGCTCGGTGTAGCCGAGGCTCAGCAGCAGCCGGCCTTCCCGCACGGGGCCGAGGATCCGTTCCTTCTGCTCCGGCGTGCCGACCCGGCGGACGGTCTCGGCGATGATGAGTGTCACCGCCATGCCCTCGACGGGTGCGCCGGCCGCGGCGAGCTCCTCGTAGAGGATGTCGAGGTCCGCCCGGTCGCGGCCCTGCCCGCCGTCCTCGGCCGGCCACCCCGCGCCGATCCAGCCCCGCCGGGCGACCGCGCGGTGGAACTCCCAGTCGTGGTAGGTGCCGGACGCGGCCACCCGCGCGCGGACCGCGTCGGTCAGGTGCTCGCGCAGGAACGCCTGCACCTCGGCGCGGAATGTCTCGGCCCGCTCGTCCAGTGCGAAGTCCATCAGTGCGCTCCCGCCGCCATCGTCGCTGCCCCGATCTCTTCCCAGAGCAGATCCGGGTCGCCGGCGCTCAGGCGGGTCGCCTTGGCCCGGCGCAGGTACAGCTGCGCGTCGTACTCCATCGTGAACCCGTATCCGCCGTGCACGTGCAGGCACAGTTCGGCGGCGCGGACGGCGGTCTCGGCGGCGTGCGCGAACGCGACCGCCGCCGCGCCCGCCCACGACTGCAGCCCGTGGTCGTGGCGCCAGGCGGCTTCCCGCGCGACGAGCCGGGCGCCGTCGGCGGCCATCGCAACGTCGGCGAGGGGTTGCTGGAGCGCCTGGAACGAGCCGATGGGGGCGCCGAACTGGTGGCGCCCGGTCGCGTACCGCACGGCGATGTCGAGCGCCTCGGCGGCCAGCCCGGCGCACCCGGCGGCGGTGCCGAGCCGCCAGCGGTCACGGGCGCGCCGCCACAGCTCGTGGGCCTCCACCCCGGCGGCGAGGACGTGCCGGTCGAGGCCGGGCCCGCGCAGCGGGCGGTCGGCGACGGCCTGGAACCCGAGGTCGCGACCGCCCGCGGCACCCGGACCGCTCGGGCCGTGCACGAGGACGAGCTCGTCGCCGTCGAGGGCGACGACGCCTTCGGCCACCGAGCCGGCCGGGACCCGGCGGGCGACGCCCTGCTGGGCCGGGCGCGGCGCGAGGACGGTGACCCGTTCGCCGTCGACGGCCGCGGCGACGAGGCCGGCCGGGGCGCCGGCGTCGGCGAGCAGCCGGGCGGCGACCGCGGCCTCGATCAGGGGCACGCAGGCGAGCCGGCGTCCGGCCGCCTCGGCGATCAGCGCCAGCTCGACGAAGCCGCCGCCGCTGCCACCCGCGGCGGCCGGGACGGCGATGCCGATCGCGCCCATGCCGGCGAGCGTCTTCCACAGCGCCGGGTCGAACCCGGTGTCCTCCGCGGCGCGGACCCGCTCGCTCGACGAGTCGCGGGTGAAGACGCGCGCGAACGCCTCGGCGACGTCACGCTCGTCGGGCGTCAGCTCCAGGTCCATCGGGCCTCCTTCGGGGACTCCGTTATAACCAACTGGTCGGTTGGTTGGCAAGTGAGCGCCGCTGTTTACCGTCCCGGAACGAAACCGACCCACCGGCCGGTTAAACTCGGATCGGCCCGGAGTACAAAGGGTTGGCACAACACAGTCGGAGGTCATCAGTGCGGACACGAGTGCGGCATGCCTAGGCCGTCCCGCCGGGACGAGGTCCGCGCGACGGCGGCCCGGATCTTCCGCGAGCAGGGCTACCTCGCCGCGACGATGGACCTGATCGCCGACGAGGTCGGGCTCAACAAGGGCACGCTGTATCACTACTACCCCTCCAAGAGCGCGATCCTCAACGAGCTGCTCTCCGAGCAGGTCGACGCGACGCTGGAGCTGCTCGCCCGGGTGCCGCTGACCGGCAGCGGGCTGGACCGGATGCGGTTCTTCGTCCGGGAGCAGGTCGCCCTGGTGGCGACCAAGCACGACGAGCTGGTCGTGTTCTTCCAGGAGGTGCCGTGGATCGACCAGCGGCTGCCGGAGGAGCAGGCCCGGTCGATCCGCCAGCGGATCTACCGCTACGAGGAGTTCGTGAAGTCGCTGCTGGCCGAGGGCACCCGCACCGGGGAGCTCCGGCCCCTGTCGCCCTCGACGATCCTCTACTCCATCATCGGGCTGCTGGCCTACCTGCCGAGTTGGTACCGTCGCCCGGCGACCACCGGCACCGACGCCCGGCTCGTCGACGAGGTGACCGAGTTCGTCATCAACGGCATCCGTGCCGTCGAGCCGCCCGCCGCCGCGAGCGCGGCACCGGCCGGCTCCGGCAAAGCCTCCGCCCCGTCGGCCCCGCGTCGCCAGCGCGTCAGCGGCTGAGCCACCCCTCCCGCCGCTTGACGCACGCCAGACGGCGCCCATACGTTTAACCAACCGATTGGTTGGTTGACTATGGCGAGGGGGCAGGACGTGCGGGATGCCGTGATCGTCGAGGCAGTTCGGACACCGGTGGGCAAGCGCAACGGCGGCCTCTCCGGAGTACACCCGGTCGATCTCTCGGCCCATGTGCTCGATGCGCTGGCCGAGCGCAGCGGGATCGACCCCGCGCTCGTGGACGACGTCGTCTGGGGCTGCGTCGACCAGGTCGGCGAGCAGGCGTTCGACATCGCCCGCACCGCCGTGCTGGCGGCCGGCTGGCCGGACACGGTGACCGGCGTGACGATCGACCGTCAGTGCGGCTCCAGCCAGCAGTCGGTGCACTTCGCCGCGGCCGGGCTGATCGCCGGACACTACGACGTCGTGGTCGCCGGCGGTGTGGAGTCGATGTCACGGGTACCGATGGGCAGCGCCTCCGGCGACGCCGACCCGAACGGCTCGCGCTTCGCCGCGCGCTACGGCGGGGTGGCGCCGAACCAGGGCGTCGGCGCGGAGATGATCGCCGAGCGGTGGGGGTTCTCCCGCACCCGGTGTGACGAGTTCGCGCTCGCCAGCCACGAGCGCGCGGCCGCGGCACAGGACGAGGGGCGCTTCGAC
Source organism: Dactylosporangium sucinum (assembly GCF_014647515.1). Classification (GTDB taxonomy): domain Bacteria; phylum Actinomycetota; class Actinomycetes; order Mycobacteriales; family Micromonosporaceae; genus Dactylosporangium; species Dactylosporangium sucinum. The sequence continues at coordinate 11,724 of NZ_BMPI01000070.1, forward strand.
GCGCAGATCGCACCGGTCACGCTTCCCGACGGCACTGTCGTCGGCCGCGACGAGGGCATCCGCCGCGGCGGCACCGTCGAGGGGCTGGCCCAGCTGCGCACCGCGTTCCGGCCCGACGGCGTCATCACCGCCGGCAACTCGTCGCAGATCTCCGACGGCTCGGCCGCGCTGCTGCTGACCACCAGCGAGCGGGCGCGCGAGCTCGGGCTGACGCCGATTGCCCGGGTACACACGGCGGTGCTGGCCGGCAGCGATCCGGTCGTCATGCTGACCGCGCCGATCCCGGCCACCCGCAAGGCACTGGAACGCTCCGGGCTGCGGCCGCAGGACATCGGCGCGTTCGAGGTCAACGAGGCGTTCGCGCCGGTGCCGCTGGCGTGGCTGGCCGACATCGGGGCGGACGCCAAGGCCCTCAACCCCAATGGCGGCGCGATCGCGCTCGGGCACCCGCTCGGCGGCTCCGGCGCCCGGCTGATGACCACGCTGGTGCACCACATGCGCGACCAGGGCATCCGGTACGGGCTGCAGACGATGTGCGAGGGCGGCGGGCAGGCCAACGCCACCATCCTCGAGCTGCTGTGACGCCCTCGCCGGAGCCGGCGCACGACCGGGTACCGCTCGCACCGTTCTGGCGGCAGTGGAGCGACCGCGCGGTGGCCCGCGCCCCGGCGGGCTGGACGGGACTGATCGACGAGCTGCGCGACCTGCAGGACGCGGCCGCCGCGAGCGCGCCGCCGGCGGAGACAGTGGCGCGGGCCACCGCACTGCTGGCCGACGCCCGTCGGCTGCTCGCCGCGCACACCGTCGCCGACGACGAGCAGCTCTACGGCAAGCTCCTGCGCCTGCCCGGCCGCGGCCAGACGCTCAGCCCGCCGCTGCGGCTGCTCTCCTGGACCGCCACCGAGATCGTCGGCGAGGTCACCTTCGGGCGGTTCCACTCCGGCAGTAACGACGCCGTGCACGGCGGCGCGGTCGCCCTGCTCTTCGACGAGGCGCTCGGTCGCCTGTCCGACCTCGACGACCGGCCACCGTCGCGGACCGTCTCGCTGCGGGTGGAGTTCCGCAGCCTGACACCGGTCGGGCGGCCGCTGACGGTCCGCGCACGGCTGCTCGGGCAGGACGGCCGCAAGCGCCGGCTGGCCGGGGTTCTGCGCGACGGTGAGCGGCTGTGCGCCGAGGCCGACGGCCTGTTCCTGGCCCTCCGGCCGGGCCAGCGGTAAGCCCCACATCGGTTGACGAACCATGGCGCGGGTGGTTTTATACCAACCAGATGGTTGGTTATCCTTCAGTGAATGGGAGAACGACATGAAGGACTGGCCCTACACGGTGTTCCCGACGGGCTGGTACCAGGTCGGGTACTCCTCCGAGTTGCAGCCCGGGGACGTTCGGCCCGCGATGTACTTCGACCAGCATCTCGTGATGTTCCGCACCGAGACCGGAGAGGTCTCCCTGCTCGACGCGTACTGCCAGCACCTCGGGGCACACCTCGGCTACGGCGGCACGGTCAAGGGCGAGTGCATCGAATGCCCGTTCCACGGCTGGCTGTGGCAGGCGGACGGCGAGCTCGCCGAGATCCCGTACGCGCCCGGTGAGCGCCGGCGGGTGAAGATCGCACGGTGGGTCACCCGCGAGGTCAACGGCCTGATCCTGGTCTGGTACGACGCGTTCGGCCGCGAGCCGTTCTGGGAGTGGCCGGGGATCCCCGAGTTCGCCGACGTCGAGCACAACTACCCGATCGTCCACGACCACGTCGGCATCCGGAAGATCATCCCGCAGTCGCCGGTGGAGAACACCCCCGACTACTACCACTTCATGTGGGTGCACGGCGCCGGCCAGCCGGGCAAACCGTTGCTGTGGAAGGAAGACCAGCACTACCTGCACACCCGGGTCGGCTTCTGGTACGGCCACGGCAAGAAGGCGACCTGGATGACGCCGAACGGCCCGGTCTTCGGCGAGATCGAGACCGAGGCGTGGGGGCTCGGCCTGTCCAACGCGCGCTTCGTGCTCGACGGCTTCATCACCAACCAGCTCACGGCCGCCACCCCGGTCGACGCCGAGCACTCCCAGCTGTTCGAGACCATCACCGTCAACCGCCAGCCCGACGGCGGCCCCGAGCCCACCGGCCGCGCTGCGCGGATGATCGAGTTCCAGAAGGGCCAGATCCGGCGCGACTTCGCGATCTGGGAGAACCAGCGCTACGTGGAGCACCCGCCGTTCGCCGGCGGCGAGGAGGAGCACTACGCGCGGTTCCGCCGGTGGTCGCGCCAGTTCTACTCCGACAAGCCCTACACCGCGAGCACCGAGGTCGCCGCCGCGAGCTGAGCGGCCCACGAGGAAAGGCCAGGCCCGGTGGGCCTGGCCTTTCGCTGTACCTCGATCCGGTCAGTACGGATCGGGCAGGTCACCGGCGGGCGCCGACGGCTCGCGGGGCGAGTCCGCCCGCGTCGTGCGTTCGACCAGCCCCAGGCCCGTGGTGCCGGACCGGACGAAGACGAACGGGGCGGCGCTCCACCACACCCAGCCGGCGCCGTCCGGCGCCGGCTCGACGAACGTCACGTGCTGCAGCGTGTCGCGGATCTCGCCGGTCACCAGCCGGGGCGTGCGGCCACCCAGCGCGCAGCTCAGGCGGTACACCGGAACCCGGGCCTGACCCCGGACCGCGAGCTCCGCCACGGGCACCCGGCGGACCTCGGTGTTGACCATGACGGCGCCGGCGAGGCCGGCGGCGAACGTCGCCGAGCGGTCCTGGAAAACGGCCCGCGCCCGCTGCGCCACGGGCCCCGCCGGCGCCGTGCTCAGCCAGCCGGCGCCCTCGACGCGGTAGACCACGCTGCCGACGGCGATCGAGCCCGAGCCGCGCAGGGCGGTCACCCGCTCCGGGCGGTCGTCGGCCAGCGCCAGGTCGACGGCGGCCGGCTCCAGCGCCACGGCGATGCTCAGCGGCACCCACCGCGCGGCGACCGGCTCGCCCGGCACGATGTGGGCCGGCGCGGTGAACAGCGCCGCCATCGCCGACACCCGCACCGCGTCCGGGCGCACGTGGGCGCCGGCGGCCCAGAACGTCTCCCCCGTCGGCAGGAAGACCAGCACCCGCGCCGCCGCGTCCCCGCCGCTCACGCAGACCACAGCGCCGGTGTCGGCGCACATGAACACCAGCTCACCGCCGGTCACAACGACTCACCTCCGTCGATACCTACCGTCTCCCCCGTGACGAACCCGGAGTCCTCACCGCACAGGTGGGCCACCAGCGCCGCGAACTCGCCGACCTCGCCGGCCCGGCGGGCCGGCACCCGGCGCAGCAGGTGCTGCAGGGCCGCCTCGTTCTCGAACTGCGCCCGGGTCATCGCCGTCTCGAAATGTCCGGCGGCGACGGCGTTGACGGTGATCCCGTACGGTGCCCATTCCCGCGCCAGGGACCGGGTCAGCTGGACCAGCGCGCCCTTCGCGGTGTCGTACACGCTGCAGTACGGCATGCTCCGCCGGACCACGTTGGACACCACGTTGACGACCCGGCCGTAGCCCCGGGCCAGCAGGTCGGGGCCGAACGCGCGCAGCATCCGCGCGGCACCCCCGACGTGGACGGCCATGACGGCGTCCCACTCGTCGTCGCTCACCGGCCGGTCGAACCCCGGATGGGCGTGCTCCTTGCCCGGCAGCGGGACGAACGGCCGGTACAGCAGCGTTCCGGCGTTGTTGACGACGATGTCGACCCGGCCGAAGCGGTCCAGGATCCGTTCCCGGGCCAGCTCGACGTCCGCCGTGGACGTGACGTCCACGGGCAGGCCGAGCGCGTGAACGCCGGCCGCCCGCAGCTCGCCGGCGACCGCGTCGATCTCGCCGGTCGAGCGGGCCAGGACCGCGACGTCGGCGCCCTCGGCGGCGAGGCGCAGTGCGGCGGCGCGACCCAGGCCGCGACCTCCCCCGGTGACGACCGCGACGCGTCCGCGCGCGATCACCGGACTACCACGTCGATGCACCGGCCGACCGTCCGGCCGGTCACCACAGGCTGCCCTCGCGCCGGACGACCAGCGCGTGGTGGATCTCGCGCAGCCGGTTGGCGCGCTTGCCGCCGCGCAGCTGCATCGCCTTGGCCCGCAGGAAGTGGTGGTGCAGGACGTGCTCGGTGGTGGTGCCGACGCCGCCGTGGATCTGGGCCGCGGTGAGGACGATCTCGACGTAGGACCGGCCGGCGGCGAACAGCGCCACCGCGGCGATCGCAGACTCCTCGGCGCCGGGCTGGGCGCGTGTCAGGGCGTCGTTGCAGGTCAGCCGGGCCGCGTCCCGCGCGATCATCATTCTCCCCAGATGATGGCGGACCGCCTGGAAGGCGCCGATCGGCTGGCCGAACTGCACCCGCTCGGTGGCGTACTGCACGCTGCGCTCCAGCACCGCCTCGCACCCGCCGACCATCGCGCTGGCCCGCAGCAGGTTCGCCCGGGCGAGCGCGTAGCCGGCCGTGCGGGCGTCGATGCCATCGAGCGCCACGTCGTCCGCCGCGAGCGTGAGGCCGTCGAGGTCGACCCGGGCGACGCGCTCGTTGTCGATGCTGGGCACCGCCTCGGCCCGCTCGCGCAGGTCGGCGCCGCGCAGCAACGCGCACAGCCAGTCGTCGCCGCCGGCCACCGGCAGCAGGAGCACGACGTCGACGCTGCGCTCCAGCCACTCGACCGTGACGGCGGGGCCGGCGAGCCGGTATGCGCCGGCGCCGGTCGCCTCGGCACGCACCGGGCTGTCGGCTGGCGCCACGAGGGTGGCGGGCGATCCCGCGGCAATCCGGCTGAGGACGTCGTCGAAGACGCCGTGGCCGAGCGTGGCGAGCACGGTACCCGCGCGCATGGTCGACAGCAACGGCGACGCGAGGGCCGCCCGCCCGGTCTCACGCGCGACGATGCCGGCCTCGGCCAGCGTGCCGCCGGCCCCGCCGACCCGCTCGGGCAGGTCGATGCCGGTCCAGCCCAGCTCGCACATCTGTTGCCAGCGCCGGGTCTCGTAGCCGTCGGGCGACGCTTGCTGGGCGTTGAGGTAGGTGTTGTCGACGAAGTCGGCGAAGTAGGCGCGGGCCGTCTTGGCCAGCAGCGCCTCGTCGTCGGTCAGGTCTGTGTCGATCATCGTGGCATCCCCAGACCGCGCGTCGCGATAATATCCAGCTGGATCTCATTGGTGCCGCCGCCGAACCGCCACACCGGCGACGAGCGCAGGCCGTGCTCCAGATGTCCGTGTGCCGGGGCGTACGGCGAACCGGTGGCGATCGCGCCGTCCTCGCCGATCAGGTCCAGGCCGGTGTCGCAGATGCGCTGCCGCAGCTCGCCCCACCAGATCTTGTTCACCGAAGCCTCGGCGTGCGGGACCCGGCCCTCGGCGAGCATCCGCGCCCCCCGCTGGGCGAACAGCCGGCAGATCTCCACGTCCACCGCGTGCTCGCCGGCGACCGCCTGCAGCTCGTGCGCCTCGGCGCTGTCACCCTCCAGCAGGCCCGCCGCGGCGGCCCAGTCTGTCAGCTGGCGCAGCTCCCAGCGGGGCTCGTTGTGGTAGAACATCCGCTCGAAGTTCAGGGCCGTGACGAGCGCCGACCAGCCGTCGTTCTCGGCGCCGACACGCGAACGGACCGGGATCCGGACGTTGTCGAGGAACAGGGCATTGGTCCGCTCGCCGCCCTGGGTGATGATCGGCGTGATCGTGATGCCGGGGGTGTCCATCGGGGTGATGAAGATGCTCACCCCGCGATGGCGGTCCTCCGGCGTCCCCGTGCGAACGGCGAGCCAGAGATGGGTCGCCACCGAGGCGCCGGTGGTCCAGATCTTCTGCCCGTTGACGACGTACTCGTCGCCGTCGCGCACGGCCCGGGTGCGCAGCGACGCGAGGTCGCTGCCCGCGTCCGGTTCGCTGTAGCCGATGGCGAACTCCAGCTCGCCGGCCCGGATCCGCGGCAGGAACTCGGCCTTCTGCTCGTCGGTGCCCACGATCATGAGCGTCGGCCCGATGGCGTTGAGCGTCAGCAGGCCGTTGGGCAGGCGGCGGCTGTAGAGCTCCTCGGCCAGCAGCCAGCTCTCGATCGCGGTGCGGCCCTGCCCGCCGTACTCCCGCGGCCACGACACGCCGAGCCAGCCGTCGGCGCCGAGCCGGCGCAGGAACCGCCGCCCGTGCTCGCGCGGCTGCATCGGGTCCTCGATGTTCTCGATCCGGGTCGCCGCTACGAGCTGCGGATCCAGACCGTCGAGATACGTCCGCAGCTCGGTCAGGAACTGCAACTGCTCATCGCCCAACACGGTCTTCACGAACCGACAGTATGTGCGCCGCGGGGCGTAGTCAACCGATTGGTGGGGAATCCCCGGCGGCCCGCGTCAGCCACGGCGACGCAGGACGCGCTGGGCCAGGTCGTCCATCGCGGCGCGGGTCTCCGGGTGGTCGAAGAGCGTGACCTGGGCGGTGTACTCGGCGCGCAGCTGCGCCTCGAGCTCGGCCGCGGCCGAGCGGCGCAGCAGGCGTTTGGTCAGCCGGGCGCCGAGCGGCGGACCGGACGCGATCCGCCCGGCCAGCCCCATCGCCCGCTCCAGCAGTTCCTCGTCCGGGACCACGTCGGACACGAGCCGGAGCTCGCGCGCCTCGGCGGCGTCGACCAACCGGCCGGTCAGCATCAGCTCGGCCGCGGCGGCGAAGCCGACCACGCGCGGCAGCAGGTGGCTGATGCCGAGCTCGGGCGCGAGGCCGGCGGCCGCGAAGCCGGTGCCCAGCCGGGCCGTCGACGCGGCCAGCCGGATGTCGTGCAGCAGCGCGATGCCGAACCCGCCGCCGACCGCCGCGCCGTTCACCGCGGCGATCGTCGGCTTCTCCAGCGCCCACATCCGCAGCGCCCAGCGGCCGGCGTTGCCCAGCTCCTCGGCCGGTACGTCGGCCGGTGACCGCGCCGGCAGGCCCTTCTCGCCGCCGATGAGGTCGCTGACCAGCAGCTCCCGGGCCGGGAGATGGCGGACCCGGTCGAAGTCCGCCACGTCCGCGCCGACGCAGAACGCGGCGCCGACGCCGGTCGTGACGACGACCCGGACGGTGTCGTCGCGGCCGGCCTCGTCGAAGGCGGCGGCAAGGTCGCGCAGCACGGTGCCGCCGATGGCGTTGTGCCGCTGCGGCCGGTTGAGCCGCACGAGCAGGACCCCGTCGTGCCGTTCGACCAGCACGTCGCCGCCGGTCACTGAGCGGCCGCCGCGGTCGGGCGGGCGGTGCGGCGGGCGACGAGGCCCTGGCTCGGCAGGTCCCACGTGCCCGGCGGTACCCCCTCGTCCCGCAGCACGTGCTTCATCACCCGGCCCAGCGCGTTGGTGGGCAACCCGGCGCGGATGTCGACGTAGCGCGGGACGGCGAAGTAGGGCACCCGCTCCTCGACGAACGCGAAGAACTCCGCCGCGGTCAGCGACGCGCCCGCGGCCAGCACGACGCACGCCTTGATGTCATCGTCGCCGAGCTTCGACGGCAGGCCGCACACCGCGACGTCGGCGACCGCCGGGTGCTGGCGGATCACGTTCTCCAGGGCCAGCGACGAGACGTTCTCGCCGCGCCGGCGCAGCACGTCCTTCTTGCGGTCGACGAACGTGATGATGCCGTCGGCGTCCATCCGGCCGAAGTCGCCGGTGTGGTGCCACAGGTCCCTCCACGCCTCGACGGTGCTCTCCGGCTTGTTCCAGTAGCCGCTGTACATCGCGTTGGGCACCGTCGGGCGCACGCAGATCTCACCGGATTCGCCCGTCGGCACCTCGTTGCCGTCGTCGTCGACGATCCTGGCCTCCAGCAGCGGCGAGACCTGGCCGGACGACGAGCGCTTGCGGACGCCGTAGGGGTCGCTGTTGGTCACCGGCACGCACTCGGTCTGCCCGTAGCCCTCGGACATGACCGGGGTGGCGAACCGCGTCTCGAACTCCCGCTGGCGCTCCTCGGGCAGCGGTACCCAGGAGGCCAGCCGGAACGGGTGAGCGCCGTCGTCCTGCGCGGGCGGCTGCTCCAGGATCATGTTGGCCATGACACCGACGCCGACGAGCATCGTGGCGTCCATCTCCGCCGCCTCCCGCATGAAGCTCGACGCGTGGAACTCCGGCGCGATGCCGATCGAAGCGCCGTTGACCAGCGCGCTCATGAACGCCACCATCTGGCCGCTGGTGTGGAACATCGGGAACCCGGTGTACATCCGGTCGCCGGGCACGACCCAGTTGCGCATCCCGTACGCCCGGCCGACCGCGACGAAGTAGCCGGTGCTGAGCATGCAGCCCTTCGCCGCCGCCGTCGTGCCCGAGGTGTACATGATGGTGAACAGGTCCGCCGGGCGCGCCGACGGCTCGAACTTCGAGCGTTCGGTCAGCAGGTCCGCATAGGCGACGCCGCCCGGTTCGACGGCGTCGACGTGCACGCGTTCGACGACGCCCGTGCGGTCGAGCAGCGGCGCGGCCGCCGCATAGCCGGGACCGTCGGCGACGAGGACCTTCGCGCCGCAGTCGATCAGCTGGTACTCCAAGAAGTCGCCCTTCAGGAAGTAGTTCAGCGGGACCTGCACGGCGCCCAGCTTGGCCACGGCGAGCAGCAGTTCCACGGTCTCGATGCGGTTGGGCAGCAGCGTGGCGATGTGGTCACCGCGCCGCACGCCGAGCCGGGCCAGGCCGGTGGCCAACCGGTCGGTGCGCTCGTCAAGCTCGGCGAAGGTGAGCCAGCCGGCGCCGCAGGCGACGAACGGCCGGTCGGGATCGGCGGCCAGCCGCTCGCGGAACACACCGTCCACGGTGGTCGCGGTAGTTCTCGGGCTCGTCACGGTGGGTCCCTTCCTCGGCGCCGGGGTCACGCGATGTCGCCCGCGGCGCGCAGCTTCTCGATGTCCTCCGCGGCGAAGCCCCATTCGGCCAGCACCTCGCCCGTGTGCTGGCCGGGCGAGGGCACGGGGCCGGCGATCCGGGCCGGGGTCCGGCTGAACCGCGGCGCCGGGGCCGGCTGGACCAGCCCGTCGTGGGCCACGAACGTCTCGCGGACCGCGTTGTGCGGGTGCTCCGGTGCCTCCCAGGGCGACAGCACCGGCGCGAAGCACGCCTCGGCCGCCTCCAGCGCGGCCGACCACTCGTCGCGGGTCCGCGTGCGGAACACCGCGGCGAACCGGGCCCGCAGCGCCGGCCAGCCGTCCGGCCCGGGCTGCGTGCGAGGCAGGTCGTCGAGGCCGAGGGCGTCGAGCAGGTTGCGGTAGAAGTGCGGTTCGAGCGCGCCGACCGAGATCCACTTGCCGTCGGCCGTCTCGTACGTGTCGTAGTAGGGCGCGCCGGTGTCGAGCATGTTCCGGCCGCGCTCCTCGCCCCACAGGCCCATCGCCCGCATGCCGTAGAGGAAACTGTTGAGCAGGGCCGCGCCGTCGACCATCGCGGCGTCCACGACCTGCCCGCGGCCGGACGACGCCCGCTCGGCCAGCGCGGCGCAGATGCCGACCGTCAGCAGCATGCCGCCGCCGCCGAAGTCGCCGACGTAGGTCAGCGGAGCCACCGGGGCCTCGCCGTCCCGGCCGATCGACCACAGCGAGCCGGACAACGCGAGGTAGTTGATGTCGTGCCCGGCGTACGGCGCGTAGGGGCCGGCCTGTCCCCACCCGGTGATCCGGCCGTAGACGAGGCGCGGGTTGCGGGCCAGGCACACGTCCGGGCCGATCCCGAGCCGTTCGGTGACACCGGGACGGAAGCCCTCGATGAGCACGTCGGCGCGCTCGACCAGGCGCAGCAGCGCGTCGATGCCCCCGGGCGTCTTCAGGTCGATGCCCACCGACCGGCGGCCGCGGGCGAGCACGTCGGGCGGCGGCGGGCCGGCTGCGGCCCGGACCGAGGCGGTGCGCTCCACCCGGACCACGTCGGCGCCGTAGTCGCCGAGCAGCATGGCGCAGAACGGCCCCGGGCCCATTCCCTGCAGTTCGAGGACCTTGATCCCAGCCAGCGGTCCGGTCACGGGTCGGGTCATCGGCGGGCGCTCCGCTCGATGACGAGGCCGAGCGCCTGGAAGTCCACGGTCTGCGGGGAGTCCCACCCGTCGCGCAGCCGGTGCTTGAGCACCCGGGCGACCGCGTTCTTCGGCAGCTCGCCGAGGAACTCGACGTACCGCGGCACCGCGTAGTACGGCAGGTGCTGGCGGAAGTACTCGAACAGCTCGGCCGGGCCCAGCTCCGCCCCGGTGTGGAGCACGACGCACGCCTTGATCTCGTCCTCGCGCACCCCGGCGGGCACCGCGTGCACGGCGACCTCGGCGATCGCCGGGTGCTTGAGGATGGCCTGCTCGAGCTCGACCGACGAGACGTTCTCGCCCCGGCGCCGCAGCGCGTCCTTCTTGCGGTCGACGAAGTACAGCGCGCCGTCGGTGTCGAAGAACCCGAGGTCCCCGGTGTGGTGCCACAGGTTCTTCCACGCCTCCAGCGTGGCCTGCTCCTTGCGCCAGTAGCCGGCGTACATGGAGTACGGCTCCATCGGCCGCACCACGACCTCGCCGGTCGCCCCCTGCGGCAGCACCCGGTCGGCGTCGTCGACCACCTGCACGTCGAGCCATGGCAGCGCGCGCCCGGCGCCGGTGCGGTCGCCGTCGCCGGCCGACCGGCCGTCGCCCATCGTCGCGGGCAGCACCTCGGTCTGGCCGTACCCCTCGCCGATCGCATGGATGCCGAAGCGCTCCTGCAGCCGGCGACGGACCGGTGGGGCGAGCGGGATGAAGATGGCCCGCTCGATGCGGTGGTCGGTGTCGCCGGGCTGCTCCGGGGTGGCCAGCAGCGCGGCGGCCATCGCGCCGACGCCGAAGAACTGGGTGGCGCCGAGCTCGCGGGCCCGGCGGATGAGCGTCGAGGCACTGTAGACCGGATCGAAGGCGACCCGGCAGTTGGCTACGACGGCGTCCATGAGGGCGCTGATCGCGAACCCGTGGTACAGCGGCAGCGGGCACAGCGACGTGTCGTCGGCGGTGAACCAGCCGTGCATCATGTGCGCCTTCGGCATGTGCATCAGATAGCCGTTGTTGATCATGCAGCCCTTGGGCATGCCGGTCGTCCCCGAGGTGTACAGCACGCAGACCAGGTCGTCGGGCGTCGGGTCCGGCCACGCGCGGACCGGGTCGGCGAAGAGGTCCTCAAACGCCAGCGCACCCGAGGCGGGCGCGTCGAGCGCGACCAGCGCCGTGCCCGCCAGGTCCGGCGCGCCGAGCAGCTCGGCGAACAGCGGCAGGGCCGCCCCGTCGGCGACGACCACCTTCGGGTCGGCGTCAGCGAGCTGGTACCGCAGGAACTCGCCCTTGAGGTAGACGTTGAGCGGCACCTGGATCGCACCGAGCGCGGCACAGGCGAAGAACAGCTCGACCGCCTCGTCGCGGTTCGGCATCATCGACGCGACCCGGTCGCCCGGGCGCACGCCGATCCCGTGCAGGCCCGCGGCGAGGCGCAGCGCCCGGTCGTGCACGGCACCGACGGTTCGCCAGTCCCCGCCGCACGCGGCGAGGTGGCGCTCCGGGTCACCTTCGAGCCGAGCCGTCAGGTGCCCGAAGACCGTTGCCGGGTCATCGTTGGACACGTTGAACCTTCCTCTCTACCGATGCGTTGACAACGGACGGTCAGGCCGGCGCGGCCTCGGTCCAGCGGCGCGGGCTGCTCACGACCGAGCACGCCGCGCCGGCCGGCACCGCCTCCACGAGCAGCAGGCGCCCGGTGACGGGGTCCAGGTAGCTGCGCTCGACGACCGCGCCGTCCAGCGGTTGCTCCAGCACCGGGCAGCCGTCGGTCCACGCGTCGGGCGCGTGGGCGAGCACCGCCCCGCTCGACCGCGCGAACGCGGTGCCGCCCCGCTGGTCGACGCCCGGGTAGATGGTCTGCGCCGGCCGTTCCCGGTCGCCCTCGGTGGCCGGCGCCGACCGGGGCCGGGACGCCGGGCGCGCCGCGTCCAGGCGCTCCCGCAGCAGCCTCGCGCGGGTCCGGGCGGTGCGGTCGGCGTCGATCGCGCCGTCCACGATCGCCACGCCGTATACCGACAGCGCCTCGGCCTCGGTCAGCCGGGTCAGCCGGACGTCACGGGCCACCGCGTCCGGGTCGCGGTCGAGCGGGTCGCCGTGCCCACCGGCCGAGCCGATCCGGAACTCGATGGACTCCCCCGCCGACACCACCACCGCTCCGCTCTTGCCCGGCAGGGCGCGCTCCTCACCGGCGCCCGACCGCAGCACGAACTCGCTCACCGAGCCGGGCCGGCCCCCGCCGGAGCCGTTCGGCGGCAGGTGCTCACGGACGGCGAGGAGCTGGCCGACGACGGCGTCGACGCCGTACGGGCCGAACCGCATGTTGCAGCCCGACCCCCCGCGGAAGCGGCCGGCGCCGAAGGCCCCCGGACGGATCCGCTTGAAGTCGACCAGGACCGGATACCACGCCTCGAGCATCTCGACGTCGATGGCCTCGAGGATCGGCTTGCGGGCCACGATGAAGTTGCACAGGTCCGTGCCGTCGCGGTCGTAGGCGGCCGCGGTGCCGGCCATCGCCCCGTCGAGCATCATCCACCCGTCCGGGTACCCCTGCGGCGTGGTGTAGGCCCAGGTCTGGATCGCCATCGCGCTGGGCGCCACCGGACCGGTCAGCAGCCGCGCCACGTCGCTGGACCCGGCGGCGACCGCCAGCATGATGCACTGGTGGGCCGCCATGCTCGCGGTCAGCGAGACGTCGATGTGCGCGGATGCGACCGGCGCCGGCGGATTGCTGTTGACGATCGAGTTGGCCGGGCAGTGCACCGTGACCGGGTTGAACATGCCCTGGCTGAGCGGGATGTCGTGGGTCAGCACGTCCGAGCCGTCGCCGACGATCTGCGCGGTGATGATGTGCGGCTTGGTGTTGAAGAAGTGGTTGGTCTGCCCGGGCGCACCGGAGAAGTCGAAGTGCAGCGTGTCGCCGGCGACCGTCATCGTGCACGGGATCTCGTAGCGCTCGTCGTGCCACTCGGTCCAGCCGGTGTAGCGGTACACGCCGTCGGCAAGCTGCGTGATGCGCCGGCGCATCTCGTGCTCGGCCCTGCGGCGCAGTTCGCCGATGCCGTCGAGCAGGTGGTCCCGGCCCATGAGCTGCGCGATACCGACCAGCTTGTCCCGCGCGACCTCACACCCGGCGACCAGTCCGCGCAGGTCCATCTCGACCACGTCCGGCACGCGCACGTTCGTGCGGATGATCTGCCAGACGTCGGTCTGCTCCGCACCCCGCCGGAACAGCCGCACGGGCGGCAGGCGCAGCGCCTCCTGGTAGCAGTCGGTGGCGTCGGGCGACCAGGAGCCGAACACCATGCCGCCCATGTCGAGCATGTGCCCGGAGTTGGCCACCCATGCCACCAGCTCACCGTCGACGAACACCGGAAGCTGCACGACGACGTCCTGGGCGTGCAGGCCGCCTCCGTTGTGCGGGTCGTTGCAGAAGAAGACGTCGCCGGGCGCCACCGAGTCACCGTGCGTCGCGAGCGTCGCCCGCACCGCGTGGCCGCAGATGCCGAAGTGGTGGCTGATCGCGCCGCCCGCGACGATCAGGTCCCCGTTCGCCTCCAGCAGCGTGCAGGAGTAGTCGCGCGACTCGGAGATGATCGGGCTGATCGCGGTGCGCTCGATGGTGATGGCGCCCTCTTCGGCGACGGCCTGCAGCCGGGAGCGCAGGACCTGCAGTTCGATCGGGTCGAGGCTGGCGTTCGTCATCACAGCTCCATCTCCAGGGTGAGGAACTCGTCCAGCCGCGCTCCGGCACCCGGCGGGACCCAGCTCGTCGTGTCCGCGGCGTCGATCAGTGCGGGGCCGGTGATCTGCTGGCCGGGCCGAAGGTCCGCGCGGTCGTACACCGGCACCTTCACCGGCTCGGAGGACCGGCCGAGATACACCGGCCGGCTGCCCAGGACTCGCGGGTTCCCGATCGCGGGTACCGGCGCCGCCCGGGTCAGCCGGGCGCGGGCCGTCCGGCCGAGCCCGACCGACCGTACGGTCACGAGCTCCACCGGCGCCCCGGCGACGATCGCGCCCTTGCCGTACCGCGCGGTGTAGTCGTCGAGGAACCGGTCACGCTGACGGAGCTGGGCCGCCTCGTCGAGCCCGTCGTCCCAGACGATCGGCAGCTCGAAGGTCTGACGGTGGAACCGCAGGTCGGCGGCGAGCTCGACGGTGATGTCGCCGGGCGCCACGCCGTCGGCCGCCAGGTCGTCGCGGACGGCCCGGGTCAGCTCCTCGACGACGCCGCCGAGCAACCCCGGGTCGACCGGGAGCAGCGCGCCGACCGAACGGCTGCGCTCGCGCCGCACCTGCGAGGCCGCGGCACCGAAGGCGGACAGCACCGAGGCGAGATCGGGGACCAGCACCCGGCGGATGCCGAGGTCCCGCGCCAGCGCGGGGCCGAACAGGGCCCCGCATCCGCCCATGCTGAGCATCGCGAACGTCCGCGGGTCGACGCCGCGCTCGGCGAAGCGGGCGCGCAGGGCGCGGGCCATGCTGGCCAGCGCCACCTCCCAGATGCCCCAGGCCGCGTCGGTGCGGTCCAGCCCGAGCCGCTCGCCGACGCGGGTGCAGGCCGACCGCGCGGCCTCGGCGTCGAGCGCCATCGTGCCGCCGAGGAAGTTGTCCGGGTCGAGGTAGCCGAGCACGACCAGGGCGTCGGTCACCGTCGCCTCGGTGCCGCCGCGGCCGTAGCACGCCGGCCCCGGCTCCGCACCGGCCGAGCGCGGGCCTACCCGGAGGATTCCGAGACTGTCGACCCAGGCGATCGAGCCGCCGCCGGCCCCGACCGAGTCGATGTCGACCATCGGCATGGCCGTCCAGATGCCCATCAGCTCGCCGTTGCTGCGGCGACCGGCCTCCCCGCCGGAGATGAAGGACAGGTCGAACGACGTGCCGCCGACGTCACCGGTGACGGCGTCGGTGATGCCGGCCGATCGGCAGACCTCCAGGGCGGCGACCACCCCGGCCGCCGGCCCCGACTCCGCCAGCAGCGCCGGCATCCGGCGGCCCTCGCCGACCGAGATCGATCCCGCGCCCGAGTGCACGAGCAGCGGAGGCCGGCGCAGGCCGAGCCGCTCAAGCTCGTCGGCGAGTTCGACCACGCCGTCGAGCGAGCCCGCCGTGTAGGCGTTGAGCAACGCGAACTGCGTGCGCTCGTACTCGCGGATGACGGGCAGCAGGTCCGCCCCCGACATGACGGGCACGCCGGGAAAGAGCTCCGCGAGCTCCGCCACGGCCGCGCGCTCGTTCGCGTCGTTGAGGAACGACCACAGGAACGACACCGCCAGCGACCGCGCGCCCCGGTGCTCCACGAGCACCCGGCCGGCCTCGCGGACCCGCTCGCGGTCGAGCTCGACCAGGACCGTGCCGTTGCGGTCCACCCGCTCGGGAACGCCGAGGATGCGCTCCCGGTCGACCAGCGCCACGGGCGGCAGCAACCAGCCGTCGCTCGGCACCCGCTTGCCGCGGGCGATCGGGACGAGGTCCTCGAAGCCGCGGGTCGTGATGAGCCCGACGTCCAGCCCGGTGCGGGCGGCGATCGTGTTCGTGACCGCGGTCGTGCCCAGCCCGAAGCGCGTGACCTTCGGCAGCAGGTCCTCCAGCGTCGTGCCGGCCCGCTCGGCGACGAGGCGGCAGGCGTCGAGCACGCCGCGGCCGAGCGCGCCCGGGGTCGTCGGCGCCTTGGCGCTCCAGACCTGGGACCCGTCGCTCAGCACCACGTCCGTGAAGGTGCCGCCGACGTCCACGCCGACGCACACCGATCCGTTTCCTGCAACGATGGCCATGTGTCGCCCACCTAACATCGTCGGCCTGGAAGGTCTCCCACCGTAACGCCGCCGAAACTGGATATCAACCAACTGGTGGGTTGGTTTCAGCGGCGATCCGGATCACGGCGTCCGGCCCGGGTCGCCCCAGGCCCAGGGCGGCCGGGGTCGCGTCGTCGAACGGCAGCACCCGGCCGGCGATCGGCGCGAGAGCTCCGCAGGCCAACTCCCCGGCGATGGCCGACCACTCGCCGGCCAGGCGCCCGTCGCCGCTGCGCACCCAGTCCGCCCAGGCGGCGCCGACGACCTCGATGTTGTTCAGCAGCAGCCGGTTCACCCGGAACTCGCCGGGCGAGCCGCCGGCGAGCACGGCCCGGCCCTCGACGGCCAGGCAGCGCAGCGCGTCGACGAACCCGTCGCCACCGGCGCAGTCCACGACCAGGTCCACCGCGCCGACCGAGCGCACCGCGTCCCGGAATCCGTCGACCGGCACCCTCTCGACGCCGGCGTCCCCGGAAGGCTCACCGGCGCCCACGAGCCGACCCGCACCCATCGCCCGCGCGATCCGCAGTGCGGCGGTACCGAAGCCGCCGGCGCCCCGGACGAGCACGGACTCGCCGGCCGCCAGGCGGCCGCGCTCCACCACGGCGAAGTACGCCGACAGGTACGGCACCAGCGAGGCCGCCCCCTGCTCGAAGGTCAAGCGTGGCGGCAGCGCCACCGTATGGGCGGCGCGCGCGACCGCGACCTCCCCGGCACCCCCGGTCGGGCAGAACGCCAGCACCCGGTCCCCAGGCGCGTGGCCACTCCCGGGCGGCGCGGCGAGCACGGTCCCGGCCACTGCCGCCCCGAGCACGAACGGCAGCGCGGGCGGCACCCACCCGAAGGCCGGCCACCCCACACCCGCGGCGTGCACCCGGATCGTCACCTCACCGGGGGCGGGCACCGGCCGCGGCACGTCCCGCAGTGCCACCGCGCCCGGCCCGTCGAGCGATGCGACGACGAGGGCTCTCACGCCGTCGCCGCGGCGGCGATCTCGGCGTTGGTCTCGTCCCGCACGACGAACCGGCGGACCTTCCCCGAGGCCGTCATCGGCAGCGACGGCACGAACCGCCACGCGACCGGGATCTTGAACCGCGACAACCGGCCGGTCAGGAACGCGGTCAGCTCCTCACCGCCGACCGTGCTGCCCGGCGAGCGCACCACCACCCCGGCGACCCGCTCGCCCAGCCGCTCGTCGTCGAGGCCGACCAGGACCGCCGCGGCGACGCCGGGGTGTTCCAGGAGGATCTCCTCGACCTCGGCCGGGTACACGTTCTCGCCGCCGCGGATGATCACGTCCCGGGAGCGGCCGCGGAACGTCAGGTAGCCGGACTCGTCCATCTCGCCGAGGTCGCCGGTGCGCAGGAAGCCGTCCTCGGTCATCACGGCGGCCGTCTGCTCCGGCATGCCCCAGTAGCCGGCCATCACGTACGGCGCCCGCACGAGGATCTCGCCCGGCGTGCCGATCGGCACCACCGCGCCGGTCTCCGGGTCGGCGATGCGCACGTCGGCGGCCGGCAGCGGGCGGCCGAGGGGGCCGCCGATGGTGGCTGGGTCGTCGGCGATGTGCGTCGAGGTGATCAGCGGGCACTCGGACTGCCCGTAGCCGATGAGCACCGGCACGCCGAGGACGTCCTGCACGAGGTTCACCAGGTGCTGGGTGACGGTGGCGCCGCCGAGCGAGACGGACTCCAGCCCCACGTCGCGCGCGGCGTCGCCGAGCTTGGCCAGGATGTCGACGAGCATGGTCGGCACGCCGCCGATCCGCTTGATGACGCCGAGGCCGAGCAGGCGCAGCACGACCGCCGGGTCCCAGCGCTCCATCACGACGAACGCGCCGGCGTCGATGAGTCCGCCGAGGATCACGAAGCAGGATCCGCCGATGTGGTGGTACGGCACGGGGTTGAGGTAGAGGTCGGGCTCGGGGCGGACGTCGTGCCGGTTGCGCTGGAGCGCGCCGTTGAGTGCGGCGCGGTGGGTGAGCACCGAGCCTTTCGACCGGCCGGTCGTGCCCGAGGTGAACTGGATGAGGAACGGGTCGTCGCACGACACGGCCGGCAGCGCGCCGGGTGTCGCGGTGGCCGCCCAGCCGTCGAGGTCCCCGAGGTCGGCGACCGTCACCGCCGCGTCGGCGCCGAGCGCGCAAGCCCGCGGCAGCAGCGGCTCGCCGCCATGGGTCGCGCCGGCGAACAGCATCACCGGCCGGGTCAGGTCCACCGCGTGCCGGGCCTCCGCGTCGGTCCAGGCGGTGTTGAGTGGTACCAGCACCAGACCCGCCATCGCCGTGGCGTGCTCCAGGATCACGTACGGCAGCACGTTGCACGACCACACCGCGACCCGGTCGCCGGGTTTCGCCGCGCCGGCCAGCGCCCGCGCCAGCCGCTCGGCCGCCGCGCCCAGCTCGGCGTAGGTCAGCCCGGCCAGGCCGTCGCCGTCCGGCCAGTACACCGCCGGGCGATCGCCGTGCGCGGCGACCTGCCGCGCCAGCACCTGCGGCACCGACTCCTCGATGACCTCGCCCGCCGGCTCGGCCGTCCACTCCGACAGGGGACCGATCCGACGCCCCGGCGCGCCCGCCATAGCTCCGCCTCCATTCACCAACCAGGCGGTTGGGTATTGGGCATCGTCACCCAGCCGGCCGGGCAGGCGCAATACCCAGCGCGCCGAATCGGCGCTATAGCCAACCATCTGGTTGGCTTGGTATCGTCGGCGCGTGCGAGACGCAACGATCGTCGACATCGTCCGGACCCCGCGTGGCAAGGGCAAGCCCGGCGGCGCGCTGTCCGGGGTCCATCCGCAGGAACTGCTCGCCGGGGTGCTGGTCGAGCTGCAGAAACGGGTCGGGTTCGACCCCGGCGAGGTCGCCGACGTGCTGACCGGCTGCGCCAACGCGGTCGGTGACCACGGCGACAACGTGGCCCGCCTGTCGGCGCTGGCCGCCGGATGGCCCCTGACGGTGCCCGGCCTGACGATGAACCGCGCCTGCGGCTCGGGCCAGCAGGCGGTCAACTCGGCCGCGATGATGGTCGCCTCGGGCCAGGCCGACGTCGTCGTCGCCTCCGGGGTGGAGCTGATGTCGCGCTACCCGGCCGCCACCCGCCCGACGCTCGACGCCGGCAACGAGCGGCTGCGGGAGCGCTATCCGCTGATCCCGCAGGGCATCTCGGCCGACCTCATCGCCACGCTCGGCGGGTTCAGCCGCGCCGACGTGGACGCCTACGCCGCCGAGTCGCAGCGCCGCGCGGCCGAGGCCATCGTCGAGGGCCGGTTCGCCGGGTCGATGGTCCCGGTCACCGGCCCCGACGGCGCCACGCTGCTCGACCGCGAGGAGCTGCCGCGGGCCACGACCGCCGAGGCGCTGGCGGCGCTGAAGCCCTCGTTCGAGGCGCTGGGCACGCTGGTCCTCGACGGCTACGAGCGCAGCTTCGACGCGATGGCGCGGCAGGTGTACCCCCAGATCGACGCCGTCACGCACGTCCACCACGCCGGCAACTCCTCCGGACTGGCTGACGGCGCCGCGGCCGTCCTCGTCGCGCGGGCCGGCGTGGCCCGCGAGCGCGGCTGGCGGCCTCGGGCCCGGGTGGTCGCCACGGCGACGGCCGGCGCCGACCCGGTCATCATGCTCACCGCGCCGGGACCGGCCGCCGAGCAGTGCGTCCGCCGGGCCGGCATGACGATGGGCGACATCGACCTGTTCGAGGTCAACGAGGCGTTCGCGGCCGTCGTGCTGCGGTTCGCCCAGGACACCGGCGTGGGACTCGATCGGGTCAACGTCAACGGCGGGGCCATCGCGCTGGGCCACCCCATCGGGGCGAGCGGGCCGATCCTGCTGGCGACGCTGCTCGACGAGCTGGAGCGCCGCGACCTCAGCACCGGCCTCGTCACCATGTGCACCGGCGGCGGCATGGCCACCGCCACCATCATCGAGCGCGTCTGATCCGAGTCGAGACCCGCCGATGATGCACGCCGCCCGGGTGACCCGCCGCACCGGCCCGTCCGGCGTCGAGGTACAGCGGATCCCGGCGCCGACCGCCGCGGACGGCGAGGTGCTCGTGGAGGTCCGGGCCGCGGGCGTCACCTTTCCCGAGCTGCTGCTGTCCTACGGCCGTTATCAGGAGCGCCCGCCGCTGCCGTTCGTGCTGGGCGGGGAGTTCGCGGGTGTGGTACGCCAGGCACCGCCCGGATCGCCGTTCGCGCCCGGCGACCGGGTGGCGTGTGCCAGCGCCCAGCGGGGCTTCGCCGAGCTCGCCGCGGTGCCGGTGGGCCACGTGCTGCCGCTGCCCGACCGCATCGGCTTCCCGGCGGCGGCGTGCCTGCCGGCCAACTACCTCACGATGACGTTCGGCCTGCTGCACCGGGGCCGGCTGCGACCCGGCGAGACGGTGCTGGTGCACGGCGCGTCGGGTGGGCTGGGCGTGGCCGCGATGCAGCTGGCCTCCGCGTTCGGCGCGACCGTCATCGCGGTGACGTCGACGCCGCTGGCCGAGCTGCTGGCCCCGGTCGGGTACGCGCCGGACCACGTCGTGCCCGTCGAGGGCTTCGCCGCCGCGGTCCGGGACCTGACCGGCGGGCGGGGCGTCGACCTCGTCGTCGACCCGGTGGGCAACGACCGGCTGGAGCAGTCGCTGGACTGCCTCGCGCCGCTCGGCCGGGCACTCGTCCTCGGCTTCGCCGGCGGCACGATCCCGGTGCTGGCAACCGACCGGTTGGGCCGGCGCAACGCCGACGTCGTCGGGGTCGGCTGGGGCGCATTCCTGGCCGCCCGGCCGGAGCGGCTGCACGCCGAGTGGCGGCGGCTGTTGCCACTGGTGGAGCGCGGCCTGGCCCGCCCGCCGATCGGCCGCCTGCTGCCGCTGCACAGCGCGGCGGAGGCGCTCACCATGCTGGAGCACCGGACGGCCCGCGGCCGGATCGTCCTGCTGCCCTGACCGGTCGGAAGCATTGCCGGACGCCCGACGGCCGGTCGCGCACCGCACGACCGGCCGTGGCCCCGGCTCAGGCAACCGGCTGCCGCTGCGCCTCCGCCAGTGCGCGGGCGGCCGGGTAGTCGGCCTTGCCGTTCGGGGAACGGGGCACGCTCTCGACGAACACGACGTGCTTGGGCGCCTTGTAGCCGGCGAGCCGCGCCTTGACGTGACCGATCAGCTCGGCCGCCGTCGGCGCAGCACCCGGCTCGACGCTGACGACGGCGGCCACCGACTGGCCCCACTGCGGGTCGGGCACGCCGACGACGAGGACGTCGGTCACCGCCTCGTGGTCGAGGATGACGCCCTCGACCTCCTCGGTGAAGATCTTCTCGCCGCCGGAGGTGATGCACAGCGAGTCGCGGCCCATGAGCTGGATCGTGCCGTCCGGGTGGATGATGCCGTGGTCGCCGGGCACCGACGTCCGCACGCCGTTGATCTCGCGGAAGGTCCGCGCCGTCTTGTCGGGGTCCTTGTAGTAGCCCATCGGCAGGCGGTTGCGCACGACGAGCTTGCCGATCACGCCGGAGCCGGGCTCGACCGGTTGCTCGTGCTCGTCGAGCACCCAGACGTTGGGGCCGGGAGCGAAGCGGCCGGTCTCGGGGATGCTGTCCTTCGTCGCCAGCGACCAGCCCATGCCGAAGCCCTCCGACGACGAGAAGCCGTCGAGGATCGCCGCGGCCGGCCAGTGCTCCAGGAGGGCCCGCTTGCTCTGCTCGCCCAGCATGCCGCCGGACGTCAGGACGTTGCGGATGGTGGAGCTGTCCCAGCGCCCCGGTTCCGCGGCGAGGGCGTCGACGATGCGCTTGGCGAAGACCTCGCCGCTGATCGCGAGGCTGGCGACGCGGTAGCGGTCGATGCTGTCGAGCAGCTCGGCCGCGTCGAACCCGGGCGCGGTCAGCGACACGACGCAGCCGCCGCCGTGCATGGCCATCGTCGCGCCGAAGTACCCGGTGCCGTGCATGTACGGGCTGCCGGAGATGTGCGCCTGCCCGGGTCCCCGCAGGTCGCGCCGGATGCCCTCGGCGCCGTCCTCGAGCGCGTAGTGGACGGTGGACACGTCGTTGACCTGCCGCAGCATGTCGGCGGCCCGCCACATCACGCCCTTGGGCATGCCGGTCGTGCCGCCCGTGTAGAGCAGGAACAGGTCGTCACCGCCGCGGCCCCACGGCGCCCGGACCCGTTCGGCCGATGCCGCGGCGGCCTGCTCGTAGGGGATCGCCCACTCGGGGCACGGCTGCGTGCCGTCGTCGACGTGGATCCACTGCCGCACCCGGGGCACCCGGTCGCGCAGGGCGCCCACGGTCGCGGTGAACGAGCCGTGGAAGACGACCGCGGTGACGTCGGCGTCCTCCCACAGGTACCGCAGTTCCTCGTCGCGGTACCGGTAGTTCGAGTTGATCGCCGGGATGCCGATCTTGAACGCGGCGTGCGAGACCTCGAGGTACTCCGGGCTGTTGCGCAGGTACTGCGTGACCCGGTCGTCCCGGCTCGCCCGGCCGTCCAGCAGCGTGCGCGCGACGCCGTTGGCCCGCCGCTCGAAGTCGGCCCACGTGAAGGTGCGCTCACCCTGGATCTGTGCCGGGGCGTCCGGCAGCTCCTCCGCGATGGTCTCCCAGACGGTGGCCAGGTTCCAGTCGAACTCTGCTGCACTCATGATGTCCCTCTCGCGCCTATGCGAAGAACTCGTACGACTGGTCCCGGTCGCCGCGCCGGCCGCCGACGTAGCCGGCCCGCTCGGTCGTGCGCTCCCACTCCGGTCCGGCGAGGTCGTTGCGGGTCCAGTCCGACACCACGACCCGCCGCACGATGCCCCACCGCCCGTCGCGGCGTTCCAGCACGTCGAGGTAGCGGCCGGAGATGATGCCGAGCTCGGGCCGGTCGTTGTCGGCGTGCGGATGGAAGGCCAGGAAGTACACCTCGGCCCGGGCGCGGTCGCCGTCGGGCTCGATGAACGTGTTGGTGATGTGGTGGTTCCTCCATAGCCTGACCTCCCAACTATCTGGTTGGTTCCGAAGTAGCCGGCGGAAGACGGCGGCTGCCGTACTCGTCGAGCACCCGGACCGAGCCGCCGGCTTCCGAGACGTACCGCGACGTGACCCGCAGGTGCTCGCGGGTCAGCCGGGTCGCCTCGCCGTCGTCGCCCGCACCGATCGCCGCGGCGATGCGCAGATGCGCGCGCAGGACCTCGCGGCGCCGGTGCTCGTCCGGGTACTGGCCTTCCGCCACCGCCGACCGGGCCCACGTGAGTTCCTGGGTGTCCCAGATGCTCTCGATGACCCCGACGAGCAGCTGCAGCGTCTGTATCCCGGCCGCCTGCACCAGCTCGTGATGGAACCGGGCGGCCAGCCGGGTGAAGGCCAGCGCATCGTCCGCACAGGACGCCGCCTCGGTGGTGAGCGCGGCGAGCCGCCGGCCGATCGCGCGGTGGTCGCCGCGGCGGGCGGCCTGCTCCGCGGAGAGCGGCTCGACGAGGTTGCGGGCGGCCGCCAGGTCCTCGATCGAGATGTGCCGGGCGTGCAGCAGCAGCCCGACGTGGTACGCGGCCGAGTCCGGCGTCGGGTGCCGGATGACCGTCCCGCCGCGCTTGCCGCGCCGGACGGTGAGCAGGCCCTCGGTCTCCAGGATGCGGAACGCCTCCCGCAGGCTCGGCCGGCTGACCGGGAACTGGGCCAGCAGCGCCGCCTCCGGCGGCAGCTCGGAACCGTCGACCAGGTCGCCGTCGAGGATCCGGGTCCGCAGCTGCGACGCGACGGCCTCCGCCACACTCGGCGGGGCGAGCCTCGGCGGTGCCGGCGGTCCCTCCCCGCGCTCCTGCAGCATCGTGTCCCCCAACTTCCCGAAGGCCTACAGCGACGAGTAGATGCTCGCCGCAACGTCCTCGACCGCCAGGTTCGCGGCCCGGTCGCGCAGCGCGACCCGCCCGCGCTCCAGCACGATCACCTCTTCGGCGATGCCGCCGAGCACCTCGTCGACCAGCTGCTCGACGAGCAGGATCGCCAGTCCCTCGTCGCGCAGCGCGCTCAGCGCCTCGAACACCAGGTCCACGAAGACCGGGGCCAGCCCCGACGACGGCTCGTCGACCAGCAGCACCCGCGGCTTCGTGGCGAGCGCGGTAGCGATGGCCAGCATCTGCTGCTGGCCCCCGGACAGGTCCGCGGCCCGTTGCCGGCGGCACTCGCCGAGGATCGGGAAGCGCTCATACAGCCTCGCCAGCTCGTCCTCGCGGTCGGCGCGCTTCACCCCGCCGCCGCGCAGGCCGAGCACGAGGTTGTCCCGGACGGTGAGCTCGCGGAAGACCCGCTTGCCCTCCTGCACGACCGTCAGCCCGAGCGCCACCCGTGACCACGCCGGCAGGGCGGTGACGTCCCGGCCGTCCAGCAGGACCGTGCCGGCCTTCACCGGCAGCAGTCCGCACAGGCCGTTGATGAGCGTCGTCTTCCCGGCCCCGTTGCGCCCGACGAGGGCGGTGATGCTGCCGGCGTGCAGCCGCAGCGAGACCTCCCAGACCGCGACGAGGTCGCCGTAGGCCACGCGGATGCCGGTGGCGTCCAGCAGCGGGCCGGTTCCCGTGGTGTTCGTCATCAGGCCACCCCCGACTCGGAAGGGACGTCGGCGCGCGGTGCGGCGCCGGGTTCCGTCCGGCCGCGCCGGCCGAGGTAGCTGTCGATGACCCGCTGGTCGCGGCGGACCACGTCCGGCGGCCCGGAGGCGATGACCCGGCCGAGCTCCATCGCGTGCACCCGGTCGGCGACGCTCATGACGAACGGCACGTTGTGCTCGACGAGCACCACGGTGCCGCCGGCCTCCCTGGTACGGCGCATCAGCATCTCCAGCTCCCGCAGTCCTTCGTCGTCCAGCCCGGCGGCCGGCTCGTCCAGCAGCAGCACGTGCGGCCTGCCCGCGACCGCGCGCACGACCTCCAGCAGCCGCCGGGTGCCCAGCGGCAGCGAGCCGGCCGGCTGGTGGGCCAGGTGTTCCAGCCCCGCGAACGACAGCGCGACGAGCGCCGCCGCGCGGTCCTCCCGGCGCACCCGGTAGTACCGTGGCAGCCGCAGAATGGCCGGCAGCAGACCGACCGCGCCGGAGCGCAGGCGGCCCGACTCGACCACTTCGAGCACGGTCATCCGGGGCGGGATCAGCGGCGTCTGGAAGGTCCGCCCGACGCCGAGGCGGCTGACCTGATGCGCGCGCAGCCCGGTGATCGGCCGGCCGGCAAGGGTCACCGTCCCGGCGTCGGCGCGCAGCACGCCCGAGATGAGGTTCAGCAGTGTGGTCTTGCCCGCCCCGTTGGCGCCGATGATGGCCGTGATGGTGCCCGGTTCCACGGTCAGGTCGACGCCGTTGAGCGCCTTGAGGCCGGCGAACGCCTTCGCGACCCCGGCGACCTCCAGCCGCTCGCCCGGGATCGACAGCTCGCCGAGCTCGCCGGCGGCCCCGCTGCCACCGGCGGCACCGGCGCGCGCCAGGCGGCGCAGGAGCAGCCGGCGGCGCACGATGCGGGCGAGGCCGGCCAGCCCCATCGAGAACACGACGCCGACGAAGACGAGGAAGATGCCGTACACCGCGCTGGAGTACTTCTGGAAGGACGCCGCCTGCAACGGTCCCAGCACCAGGATCGCCGCACCGACCGGCGCGCCCCAGACGCTGTCCGCGCCGCCGAGCACGGTGGCGGCGAGCACCGCGATGAGCAGGCTCAGGGTGAACGTCGTCGGGCTGATGAATCCCGTCATGTAGGTGAACAGCACGCCCGCGATGCCGGCGGGCAGCGCCCCGATAACGTACGCCTGGATCTGCAGCAGGCGCACCGAGCCGCCCAGCGACTCCGCCAGCGTCGGGCTCTCCGCCATCACCCGCAGGAAGGCGCCGAAGCGGGAGACCACCATGTTGCGCAGGACCAGCATCCACAGCAGGGTGGCGGCGATCGCGACGTAGTAGAAGTCCCGGCCGAACAAGGGCCGGCCGAACAGCGTCGGACCGAGCACACCCGGCAGGCCGGCGCTGCCACCGGTGTATTCGTCCAGGATGGACACCAGGCTCGGGATGAGCAGCACGAAGAAGAACGACACCAGGGCCAGCGACCAATGGCTCAGCCGCAGCCCGGGTATCCCCGAGATCAGCCCGGCCACCCCGGCGAGCGCGGTCGCGACGAGGAGCGCCAGGAGGATGTCGGTATGGCCGTGGTTGAACAGGATCGCGGCGACGTAGGCGCCGGACGCGAACACCGCCACCTGGCCCAGTGCCAGCTCGCCGGCGTAGCCGAAGCTGAGGTTGAGCCCGCTGCACAGCAGCGTGTAGACGGCGATGAGCATGACCTGCCGCTGCCAGTAGAAGCCCAGCCCGAGCGAGGGCAGGGCCGCCACGAGGACGAAGCCGGCGATGACGAGCAGCGGGGTGTCGGTCAGTACGGTGCGCAGCCGGGCGGTCATCGTCACACCGCCCGCATGCCGTGCTTGCCGAACAGGCCGGTGGGTTTCAGCAGCAGCACCGCGAGCAGCACGATGAACAGCAGCAGCGGCGGGTACTCGACCCCGAGGTACCGGCTGCCGTAGGCCTGGATCAGCCCGACGAGCAGGCCGCCGACGACGCACCCGGCGAAGCTGCCGAAGCCGCCGACCGCGAGGGCGACGAAGCCGAAGATGGTCATGCTGACCGCGATGCCGACGCTGGCGCCGGTCTTCGGGGTGACGAGCGGGCCGAGCAGCCCGGCGAGCGCGCCGGCGAGCGCGAACCCGCCGGCCCGCAACGCGCCGACGTTGATGCCCCGGGCCTTGGCGGC
This sequence comes from Dactylosporangium sucinum, assembly GCF_014647515.1. Lineage (GTDB taxonomy): Bacteria > Actinomycetota > Actinomycetes > Mycobacteriales > Micromonosporaceae > Dactylosporangium > Dactylosporangium sucinum. The sequence continues at coordinate 38,252 of NZ_BMPI01000070.1, forward strand.
GTCCGGGTCGCTGGTGGCGCCGCGGGCGGCGAGGCCCCACAGGCTGCGCCGGGAGAACACGTGCAGGCCGGCCCCGGCCACGACGGCGACCACGACCAGCCACACGTCGACCGGTGCCATCCGCCCGCCGAGGAAGGTGAAGGCGTCCTCGCCGGCGAAGAAGCCGACCGATTTCGGCGTGGCGCCCCACGTCGCGGCGAGCACGCCCTCGATGACGACGAACGCGCCGACGGTGGTCACCAGCAGCGCGCGGGTGTCGGTGCGGCGCAGCACCGGGCGGACGGCGACGAGCTCCTCGATACCGCCGAGCAGCGCACCGAGGACCGCACCGAGCAGTGCCGCCGACCACCACGGCCAGCCGAGGTCGACCATGACGTACCAGGAGAAGAACGCACTGAGGATGACGAACGCGCCGTGGGCGAAGTTGAACACGCCGCCGAACGTCATCGTGATGTTGTAGCCGATGGCGGTGAGCGCATAGACAGCGCCGACCGACAGCCCGGCCCAGACAATCGTCACGACAGCCCCTACGCAGTCCTGCACGGCCCCGAGGCCGTGTATTCGACGAGATCTAAATGATTTCAATGACAGAAGAGACAGCTCCGCACCGTCCACAGCGGCGCGGGGCGGTTCAGTACGAGCGCGGCAGGCCGAGCGAGTGCTGCGCGACGTAGTTGAGCACCATTTCCCGGCTCACCGGCGCCGACCGCATGAGCCGCGTCAGCCCCCACAGGTCGCCGATGCCGTACTCGGTGGCGAACGCGTTGCCGCCGTGCACCTGGACGGTCTGGTCGAAGGCGTGCAGCACCGCGTCGGCCGCGGCCAGTTTCGCCACCGCCGCCGCCTCGCCCACGCCCGCCTCGCCGTTGTCGAACTGCCACGCCGCCCGGGCGGTCATCAGCCGGGCGAGTTCGAGCTCGATCTTCACCTCGGCCAGCGGATGGGCGACGCCCTGGTGGGAGCCGATCGGCACGCCCCACACCGCCCGGTCCTTGGCGTAGGCGACGGCCTTGTCCAGGAAGTACCGCCCGAGCCCGGTCGCCTGGGCCGCGACGTTGATCCGCTCCGGGTTGAGGCCGGAGAAGATCTGCCGCAATCCCTGGTCCGCCACACCACCCACCAACCGGTCGGTCGGGACCACTACGTCGTCGAAGAACACCGCGAACTGGCGGTCCGGCGCCTTGATCTCCATCGGGATCGGCCGGAACTCCAGCCCGGGGGTGTCGGTGTCCACGACGAACAGGGTCAGCAGGCCCCGGCCCCGCGGGTCGGTGCCGGTGCGCGTCACGACGAGCACGGCGTCGGCCACGTCCATGCCGGTGATGTACTGCTTGGCACCCTTGATGACCCAGCCGTCGCCGGCGCGGGTGGCGGTGGTGGCCAGGTTCGGGGCGTTGGACCCGGCGCCGGACTCGGTGATCGCGAAGGCCATCTTCGTCCGGCCGGCGGCCAACCCCGGCAGCCACCGCTCCTGCTGCGCCGCGGAGCCGAACTCGTCGATGATCGGTCCGCACATGCCGGCGACGATCAGGAACAGCAGCGGGCAGCCCTGCGCGGCGAGCTCCTCGATGACGATCGCCATCTCCTGGATGCCACCACCGCCCCCGCCGAACTCCTCCGGCAGGTTCACGCCGCCGAACCCGTTGTCGAAGATCGTCGACCAGAGCTCGTGGGTGAACCGTCCCTCCGCCGCGCACCGGGCGAAGTAGTCGTGGCCGTACTTGGCCCCGATCTCGCTCACCGCACCGCGAAGGGCAAGGTGCTCACTCGACTCGCTGAAGTTCACTCGATCCTCTCTTAACCGACCGATGGGTTGACTACATGGGGACCAGTACAACAGAGTGACGCTCGAACGACAACAGCAACCGCACACCGACGTCGACCGGGTCCGAACGAACCGGAGCCGGCCGACCCCGGGCCGAAGCCGATGCGAATGGAGGCGATGCGATGAGTGCCGTCCGAGCGTTCCGACCGATCACGGCGGCCGAGTTGGCCTGGCGCACCGAGCTGGGCAGCGGCGACCCCGAGTACGTCGAGCTGTGGTGGCTCGACGCCGCACTGGACAACGGGTGGCAGGTCGGCATCGGCCTGTACCGCTCGCGCCCGTTCGACGGCGGCCGCCCGGCGATCACCGTCAACCTGCTGCGCCCCGGGCACCCGTACCTCGAGCTGCACACCGGCTTCGCGCCGGACGAGTTTGAGCCGTACCCGTTCGGCGGCCGATGGGGCGATCACAACCAACTGGTCGGTGGATTATCCGAGCGCGGCGACCCGGCCACGTTCGACCTCAGCCTGGACGTCGGCCGGGTGCGACTGGAGCTGGCGGCGACGGTCGTCTGCGCCGGGGTCAAGTTCACCACCGCCTCCCCCGGCTTCACCCACCACCGCCCCGAGTCGGGCACCGCGGTCGGCTGGTGGCCGGTCGCGCCGCGGGCCGACGTCTCCGGCTGGATCGCCCTCGACGGCGACCGCGTGCCGGTGCGCGGCCGGGTCCACACCGAGAAGCAGCTGTCGTCGCTGCCACTGGCCGGCCGGGAGAAGGCGCGGTCGGCCCAGTCGATCTGGACCTGGGGACACTTCACGTGCGGCGACTACACGGGACTGTGGACCGACTCCGCGGCGTCCGAACAGCTCGGCTACCGGCACTTCACCCCGTTCGTGCTGTATCGGGAGGGCGAGCCGATCCTGAGCACGTTCGCGTTCGCCTCGTCCGTGGAGCGCTTCCGCATCGAGCCCGGCACCGGGCTGCCCCGCCCGGAGGTGGTCACGCTCAAGGCCGCCCAGGGCGAGCTGGAGTTCTTCGCCCGGCTCACCGACGGCCGGGTCAGCGACCAGTTCGAACTCGACGGCAACGAGGGTGCCTACTACTGCCGGCAGGTTGGCCGGATCGACGCCGAGCTGTACCACTGGGGCCGGGCCACCCGGCTGACCGGCGACGTCGTGCACGAGTGGGGCACCCAGGCCGGCAACTTCCCGTTCGCGTCGGTGCGCCCGTGAGCGCCGTCGAGGTGTCGTGGCCCCGGCCCGGCGTGTACCGCATCGAGCTGCACCGGCCGGAGAAGCTCAACGCGGTCAACGCCGAGCTCGCCCAGGGCCTGCACGACGCGCTCGACGCGGCGGAGCGCGACCCGCGCTGCCGGGTCGTCGTGGTCACCGGCGCCGGGCGGGGCTTCAGCGCCGGCCTGGACCTCGACGGCTACGGCGACGCCCCCGGCACGGCGGACATGGGCCAGGTGTACCGCGACCTGGCGTTCCAGCGCCTCGTCGCGACGCTGATCCAGCGGGTGCACCGGCTGCCGAAGCCGGTCGTCGCCGCCGTCAACGGGCCCGCCGCGGGCTTCGGCCTGGCGCTGGTGTGCGCGGCGGACATCCGCTTCGCCACGTCGACGGCGGTCTTCACGACCGCGTTCATCCGCATCGGCGCCAGCGGCTGCGACCTCGGCATCAGCTGGCTGCTGCCGCGGCTGGTCGGCGCCGGCCGGGCCCACGAGCTGATGCTCACCGGGCGCCGGTTCGACGCCGCCGAGGCACTGCGGATCGGGCTGCTCGCCGGCGTCGTCGAGCCCGACGCGCTGGGCTCCACCGTGGACACGACGGTCGATGCCCTGCTCGGCGCGGCACCGATGGCGCTGGAACTCACCAAGCAGGGCATGTGGCTGGGCTTGGAGATGCCGTCCCTGGACGCGGCGATCGAGCTCGAGAACCGCCAACAGGTGCTCAGCGCGCGGACGACCGACAGCGCCGAGGCACGAGCGGCGTTCCGGGAGCGCCGTACCCCCTCCTTCACCTTCCAGTAGGGCACCCGCCCGCCCACCGCACCAACCCGCCACGACCTTGACGCAACCAGGGCCGCTGGCTACCGTCCCGCCAATCCTTTAAATGAATTGGATAATAAGAAGAAGTGGAGTGAACGCCATGAGAACTCGGCGGGCCGCGATCGCGGCAGCGCTGGCGGTGTCGTTACTGGTGGTCGCCGCGTGCGGCGACGACGCCGGGGACGGCTCCGGCTCGGGCGACGGGCCCGGCGGCGGACCGATGAAGATCGACGCGCTGGTCGCGCTCAGCGGCCCGCTCGCCGTCATCGGCGGGGCCATGCAGCAGGGCATGGACGCCGCCGTCCAGGTCGTCAACGACAACGGCGGGGTGCTCGGGCAGCCCCTCAAAATCAACTACATCGACAACGCCGGCAGCGCCGACCAGTCGGCGGCGAAGCTGCAGGAGCTGCTGAGCGGGGGCAAGCCGCACGCCGTCATCCCCGGCGTCGCCTCCGAGATCCCGGCCGGCATCCCGATCCTCGCCCAGGCCGGCATCTTCACGTCCCAGCACTTCACCGGGGCGACCTTCAACGACCCGAAGAAATACCCGCTGGAGTTCGGCAACGCCCACACCATCCCCGACTACGTCGGCAGCCTGGTGAGCAAGGCGAAGGAGAGCGGGTACAAGAGCGTCGGCATCCTCGACATCGACGACGCCTCGGGCCAGGCGTTCGAGGCGGTTGCCGGCCCCGCCTTCAAGGCCGCCGACATCGCCGTCACCTTCGCCCGCGTCCCGCCGGACTCGATCGACGCCACACCCCAGCTCCAGCAGGTCCTCGCCCCGAACCCCGACGCGCTGATCTTCGCCGGCTACAGCCCCGCCGCCGGTGCCATGGCCAAGGCCCGCGCCAAGCTCGCCGTCACCCTGCCGACGATCGCCGCCCAGACGTACTCCGCCAACAACCTCGCCGACCTCGCCCCGGCGAACACCTACGACGGCATCCTGTTCCAGCAGCTGGCGACGAGCGTCAAGGGCACCCCGCAGACCGAGAGCGCGGCGTTCAAGAAGTTCTACGACGCGGTGCTGGCCAAGTCCGGCGGCAAGCTGCCGTTCCCGATCAACACGTACCTCGTCGCCTACCACGACGTCATCCTGGCCGCCGCGGCCGCCAACCTCGCCGGCAGCCTCGACGCCAAGAAGATGGCGAAGGCCCTGGAGGGCGCCAAGCCGGCGGACATGCCGCTCTACGTCAGCCCGGTGACGTTCTCCGCCGACAACCACTTCCCGACGTTCGCCCCGGGCGACTTCGTCTTCACCAAGTACGGCCCGGTCGAGAAGGGGCTCAGCGTCCCTTCGGCCGGCTGATCGCGCCGCGATCGAACCGTCCCGGTCCGGGTGCCCCGCCGCTTGGGGCGCCCGGACCGCTCCACCGCCTCCGCAGGAGACGCCCATGCGGTACCTCCCGTCGCGCCCCGCCGCGACGTTCGGCGTGCTCGTCGTCGCCACCACCGTGTTCGCGCTGCTGCAGGCGATGGTGATCCCGGTGCTGCCGGAGATCCGGCGCGCGCTGCACACCGACGCGCGCAGCGTCACCTGGGTGGTCAGCGGGTACCTCCTGTCGGCCGCGATCGCCACCCCGGTCCTCGGCCGGCTCGGCGACGCGGTCGGCAAGAAGCCGATGCTGGTGACCGCGCTCGCCATGCTGGCCGCGGGCTCGCTCGGCGCGGCGGTCGCGCCCGGCATCGGCACCATGACGGCGGCGCGGGTGCTGCAGGGCGCCGGCGGCGCGGTGATGCCGCTGGCCTTCGGCATCGTGCGCGACGAGTTCCCGGCCGAGCGGGTACCCTCGGCGATCGGCGTCCTGGCCGCGATCTCCGGGATCGGCGCGAGCGCCGGGCTGGTGCTGGCCGGGCCGATCGTCGACGCGCTGGGCTACCGGTGGCTGTTCCTCCTGCCGATGCTGATGATCGCGGTCACCGCCGTCGCGGCCGTCTTCGTCGTGCGCGCCTCGGCGGGGCGGGCCGAGCCGATCTCCTGGGCGCCGGCACCGTTCCTGGCCGGCGCACTGGCCACCTTCGTGCTGGCCACCACCGAGGCCTCCCGCTGGGGCTGGGCCAGCGGGCGCACGCTCGGCCTCTACGCCGTCTCGGCGGTGCTCGCCGCAGGCTGGCTGCGGCTCGAGTCCCGCGCCCGGCATCCGCTCATCGACCTCAAGATGATGCGGATCCCGGCCATGCTGTCGGGCAACGCGGTCTCGTTCCTGCTCGGCTTCGCGATGTTCGCCGTCTACGCGTTCGTGCCGCAGCTGCTGCAGGCACCGTCGTCGACCGGCTACGGCGTCGGCGCCACCGTCACCGAATCCGGCCTGCTGATGCTGCCGCTGGCCAGCGCGGTCTTCGTCGGCGGCCTGGTCACCGCGCGGCTCGTGCGGCGCAACGGCTCGCGGCGGGTCGTGGTCTCCTCGAGCGTGGTCATCGCCGGCTGCCTCGCCGTCGTCGCGTGGGGGTACGCGGCGACGTGGCAGCTGGTGACCACGCTCGGGGTCTACGGCGTCGCGCTCGGCGTGGCGCTGGCCTCGCTCGCCACGCTCGTGGTGGTCTCGGCGCCGCCGTCGCAGTCCGCCGTGGCCGGCGCGGTCAACCTCAACGCCCGCAACATCGGCGGCTCCGTGGGTACCGCCGTCATGGCCACCGTCGTCACGGCGCGGCTGGACGCCTCGGGCGCGCCGGTCGGGTCCGGCTACACGGCGGGGTTCGTGCTCCTCGCCGTCGCGATGGCGCTCGCCACCGCGCTGGCCGTCGCAATACCGCGCCCGGCGGCGCAGCCGGCCGGTGCTTGACGCGCGGCCGGGCACGCAACTAGGTTCTCAACCACATGGTTGGTTAAACCGCTGCGAGGAGACACCATGTCGATGTTCGCCGAGACGATCGCGCCCACACACGAGTATCGGCACGTTCCCGACGACCAGCCGGCCTACAACGAGAGCACCTACTACAACTTCCTGTGCCCGGAGGCCGGCGTCGTCGGCTGGGTGCGGGTGGCGATGCAGGCCAACCAACCGGCGGGTCAGGCCAGTGTGCTGGTCTTCCTCCCCGACGGCGAGACGCTGTTCACCCACCAGCGCACCACGGACCTGACCGCCGACCGGCTCGCCGTCGGCGACCTGGCCTTCGAGATCGTCGAACCGCACCGGCGGCAGCGGCTGCGGTACGACGGCCCGCTCTCGTCCTTCAGCGAACCCAAGGTGCTCGCGTCGCCCGGCGAGGCGTTCCGCGCCGCCCCGAAGCGCGCGGCGCGGATCCGGCTGTCGGTCACCGGCCACGGCGCGTCGTTCGGCACCAACGGCGACCACCCGGCGAACATCCTCGAGGACACCATGGCCATCGGCCACTACGAGCAGTTCATCCACGTCGAGGGCGACCTCGAGCTCGACGGGCGGCGGCTCGCGGTCAGCGGCGGCGGCCTGCGGGACCACTCGTGGGGGCCGCGCGACTGGGCCGGCCCGTTGTCGTACCGCTGGATCGTCGTCGCCTTCGAGGACGGCTCGGCCGTCATGACCCTCGACGTCGCCCGGCGCGACGGCGGGCGCACCCGCCGCGCGGCCGTGGTCGACGGCGGCATCACGTCCCCGGCCGAGCTGACCGGCCAGACCGTCGAGTGGACCGCGGACGGCTTCTGCCGCAAGGCCGTGTCCGAGGTCGCGACCCCCGCCGGTCCCGTCACCCTGACCGGCACCGCCCGGGCACCGGAACGCTTCGTGCCGCTGCGGCACCGGCGCACCGCCGCGGACGGCACCGAACTGGTCACGCGGATCGGTTACTCCGCCTACGAGTTCGTGTCCAGCGACGGGCGGCGCGGCCTGGGCATCGTCGAGATGCTCGACCAGCTCGTCGACGGCCGGCCCGTCGGCATGACCGGCGCGACGCCGCCGCAGCCGCAGTCGTGACCGCGCCGCTCGCCGAGGGAGTGCCGCCGGCCGTCCGCGAGTGGCTGGCCCGCGGGCTGCCCGAGGCCGATCCGCCGTTCACCGCCGAGCGCATCTCCGGTGGGTACAGCATGCTGACCTACCGCGTGGCCGACCGTTCGGGGCGCGGTTGGGTGCTGCGCCACGCCCCGGCCGGACGCCACGAGGGCGGCGCGCACGACGTGGGCCGCGAGGCCCGGGCGATGGCCGCGCTGTGCACCACGCCGGTGCCGGTGCCCCGGGTCCGCCTCACCGGGACCGCCGACGACCCGCTCGGCTTGCCGTGCCACGTCACCGACTTCGTCGACGGCCACGTGCTGGGCAACGCGGAGGCGGCCGCCGCGCTCCTCGAACCGCCGGCGCTGCGCCGGGCGTCCCTCGACGTCGTGGCCACGCTCGCCGCCCTGCACACCGTGGCGCCGGACGAGATCGGGCTGGGCGACCTCGGCCCGCGCCGCTCGTACCTGAGCCGCCAGCTGCACCGCTGGCGCTCGGTCATCGCCGGCGCCGCCGATGGGGCCCCGACGCAGGCCGCCGAGCTCGGACGGATCGCGCAGGACCTGGAGCGCCGGATGCCCCGCGACGACCGGTGCCGCGTCGTGCACGGCGACTACCGGCTCGGCAACGCGATCGTCGGCCCCGACGGCGAGATCCGGGCCGTGCTGGACTGGGAGCTCGTCACCCTCGGCGAGCCGCTGGCCGACCTTGGGCTGCTGGCCGCGTTCTGGGACCCGCCGGCCGAGGCGATGCTCGGCGTGCGGCTGGCGACGTCGGCGCCCGGCGCCGCCGGGCTCGGCGAGGCGCTGGCCCACTACGCCGGCCTCACCGGCGCGAGCCTCGACGACTTCGAGTACCACTACCGCATGGCGTGCTGGCGGGTGGCCGGCACGGCGCTGCGGGCGCTGCACCGGTATCGGTCCGGGGTGATGAACGACGCCGTCGACACGTCGAAGTTCGTCGCCGCGTGCGACGCCTGGATCCGGCTCGCCAACGCGCCGGCGCTCGGACGCTGAGCCTCACTCCCCGATGAAGTCGGGCTCGGCACGCTCGGCGAACGCGGCCAACCCGATGCGTGGGTCCGCGGCGCGCATGTGCTCCACGGTCAGCCGCCGCTCGATCTCCAGGGCGGCGCCGAGGTCCGGCGCGGCCAGGCCCAGGCGGATCGCCTCCTTCATCCGCGCGGTCGCGACCGGGCTGCGCCGGGCGAGCACGGCGGCCATCGCCCGGGCGTGGCCGAGCACCTCCGCCGCCGGCCGCACCGCGTTGACGAGTCCGGCGGCGAGGGCTTCGCGCGGTTCGACCGGCACGCCGCTGAACATCAGCCACTTCGCCCGGCGCTCGCCGATCAGCCGGGGCAGCCGCTGGGAGCCGCCGCCGCCGGGAATCAGCCCGTAGACGGCGTGCTGGTCGGCGAGGCGGGCGTCGTCGGCGACGACGGCGAGGTCGCACGCCTGCATCAGCTCGAACCCGCCCGCGTAGGCGATGCCGTGCACGGCCGCGATCGACGGCAGCGGCGAGTCGGCGAGGCGCCCGAAGACCTGATGCCAGTACGCCATGAACTCGGCCAGCAGGCCGGAGTCCGCGACCTTGTCGTCGACCGCGCCGAGGTCCGCGCCGGCGCAGAACCCCCGGCCCTCGCCGCGCAGGATGAGCACCCGGACGGCCCGGTCGCCCTCCGCCATCCGCAGCGCCCGCTCGATCTGGCGCAGCATCTCCCGGTCGATGGCGTTGAGCTTCTCCGGCCGGCTCAGCACCAGCTCACCGACCCGATCGTGCACGTCGAACCGCACCCGGTCGCTCACCGCAGCTCCGGCAGGACGTCGTGGGCGATCGTGTCCAAAACCCGGTCGCGGTCCTCGGGGGCGGCGGCGACCTGCAGGATCACCGTGTCCGCGCCGGCGGCGGCGAACTCGCGGATCCGGCGGGCGACCGCACCCGGCGAGCCGAGCAGCAGATAGCGGTCGGCGAGCGGCGCGAAGTCCTGCCGGTAGGCGGCGCTGACGTAGTCGATGCCGGCCCGCCGCGCCCGGCCGGCGTCCGGATCGGCGCAGGCGAAGGCGAACAGGGCCGCTCCGACGCTCGACGGGTCGCGCCCGTGCCCGGCGGCCGCGGCCCGGACCCCGTCCAGCCCGGCCCGCAGCTGCTCCGGCGTCACCATGTACGGCAGCCAGGTGCTGGCGAACCGGCCGGCGCGGCGGATCGCGCCGTCCTTGCGGCCGCCGAGCCAGATCGGCGGCCCGCCGGGCTGCACCGGCGGCGGGTCGAGCGCGACGTCCCGAAGCCGCGTGTAGGTTCCCTCGTACGACACGGGTCCTCCGCGGAACAGCAGGCGCAGCACTTCGAGTCCCTCGTCGAGCCGCCGGAACCGCTCGGCCGGGTCGACGCCGACGGCTTCGAACTCGGCCGGCGCTTCCCCGCCGGCACCGACGCCGAGCTCGAATCGCCCCTGCGCGACCTGGTCGAGCGTCGCGGCCAGCTTGGCGGCGAGGGCGGCCGGGTAGAGGGGCAGCAGGCTCACCGTGCTGACCAGCCGGATCCGCGTGGTCACCGCGGCCGCCGCGGCGAGCTCGACGAACGGGTTCGGCGCGACCTGGAAGAACAGGTGCTCGCCACAGGCCAGGTAGTCGAAGCCGAGCGCCTCGGCCCGCCGGGCGTCGGCGGGCACGGACCCGGCGGCCCCGAGCGCCAGGCCGGCCTTCACGCCGCCACGGCTTCCCGGAACCGCCCGTTGAGCTCGTCGAGCAGGTCGCGGGCGGCGGCCTCGGCGCGCGGCAGCCGCGCCAGGGTGCGGAAGTCGGAGACGCCGAGCGCCCGCAGTCGTGGCACGTCGGCCAGCACGCGCCGGAGATCGAGGGTACCGTCGGCGACGACGGTCGGCAGCGCGGCCGAGATCCGCACGGTGGCGAAGTCGCGGCCGTGCCGCTCGACGAGCGGGCGCATCGCGTCCAGCGCCGCGGCGAGGTCGCCGGTCTTGACGCCCCACGGGATCCAGCCGGCGCCGTAGGTCGCCAGGCGCCGCGCCACGGCCGGGATCGCCCGGCCGCCCAGCCATACCGGTACCCCGCCGGGACCGGTGGGCTTGGGTCGCATGTGGACGGCGTCGAGCTCGAACCCGCGCCCCGACATCGAGACCTCGTCGGTGGTCCACAGTGCCCGGCACGCCGCGAGGGTCTCGTCGAGCACCCGGCCCCGCTCGGCGAACGGCACGCCGACCGCGCGGTACTCGGCCTCCTGCCAGCCGACGCCGACGCCGAGCTCGAGCCGCCCGTGGGACAGCACGTCGATGGTGGCGGCGGTCTTCGCCAGGAGGACGGCCGGGCGCAGCGGCGCGACGAGGACGTTGGTGGCGAGCTTGACCCGCGTCGTGACGGCGGCCATCGCCGCCAGCGCGGTCAGCGGCTCCAGCCAGTCCCCGTCGGGGCCGGTGGGCTGCATGCCGCCGGTGACGCCGCCGGCGGCCGGCTGCCCGTACGCGGACAGGTCGCGGCCGAAGACGAGGTGGTCGACGACGAAGATCCGGTCGATGCCGGCCGCGTCGGCGGCGCGCGCCTGGTCGAGGATGTGGCGCCAGTCGCCCGGCGACTCGGCGGCGAAGTTGCGGACGGCGACGGAAATCTCCGGCTCGGCAGGGCCTCCCATGGGTGCAGCATATGGCCGGTCGCGTGCCGTAGCCAACCCATCGGTTGGTTTGTTATGTTGCCGGTCGACGGAGCCCCGACCCGGATGAGGTGACCGTGCCACGCGACCACGACGGCAGGACCGCGATCGTCACCGGCGGTTCCCGCGGCATCGGCCGGGCGATCGCCGGCGAGCTCGTGCGCGCCGGCGCCCGGGTCCTGGTGACCGGCCGCAAGCAGCCCGCGCTCGAGGCGGCCGCGGCCGAGCTCGGACCGGCCTGCCACTGGCGCGTCGCGCACGCCGCCGACCCCGCGGCCGCCGCCGACTGCGTGGCGTTCGCGGTGCGCGCGTTCGGCCGCGTCGACTACCTCGTGAACAACGCGGCGGTGAACCCGCAGTGGGGCCCGACCATCGACGTCGAGCCGCCACTGGTCGCCAAGCTCACCGAGGTGAACCAGTGGGCGCCGCTGCACTGGACGCAACTGGTCTGGCGGGCCGGCATGCGCGAGCACGGCGGCGCGGTGGTCAACATCAGCTCGATCGGCGCCCGCATCCCGACGCCGAAGACGGGCTTCTACAACGCGACGAAGGCGGCCCTGGACCACCTCACCCGGCAACTGGCCGCCGAGCTGGCGCCGGCCGTGCGGGTCAACGCGGTCGCACCCGGGCTGGTCGACACCGACATGGCCGCGGCCATCCCCGAGCCGGACCGGGCCCAGCTACTCAGCGGCATCCCGATGGGCCGCTTCGGCACGCCCGAGGACATCGCAGCGATCACCTCGTTCCTGCTGTCCGACCGCGCCGGCTGGATGACCGGCCAGGTGGTCGCGGTCGACGGCGGCGCGTTGGTGGCGCACGGAAAGGCAGCCTGATGACGATCCGTGAAACGCCGTACCGCGTCGTGGTCTGGGGCCCCGGGTACACCGGCGCCCAGGCCCTGCGCGAGATCGCCCGCCGCCCCGAGCTCCAGCTCGTCGGCTGTCTCGCCTACAGCCCGGCGAAGGTCGGCCGCGACGCGATGGAGCTCATCGGCGAGCCACCGATCGGCGTCGAGGTCGTCGCCGACCCGCAGGCGATCCACGACCTGGACGCCGACGTCGTCCTCTACGCGGGCATCGCGCTGCCCGACGAGACGTCGCGGCACGCGGAGATCACCGCACTGCTGCGCGGCGGCAAGAACGTCGTGACGTCGACCGCGTACTTCTTCCCGTGGCAGCGCGGCGAGGAGTACGTCGCGCCGCTGGAGGCCGCCTGCGCCGAGGGCGGCACGACCCTGCACGGCACCGGCATCCACCCCGGCTGGTTCGCCGAGCGGTTCGCACTCACCGCGACCAGCCTGTGCACCACCGTGCACGCGGTGCACCTGCGGGAGATCTGCGACCTGAGCCATCACGCGGGCGACACGATCGCCGCCATCGGCTTCGGCCGGCCGCCGGAACAGCTGGGCTCGAAGACCCGCAAGACGTTGCTGAGCCGGTACTACTTCGAGTGCATCGCCGGGCTCGCCCACCACCTCGGCCTGCCGGTCGAGGAGCTGACGGCCGAGGTCCGGTACCTGCCGAGCACCCGGACGCTGCGGTGCGCCGGGGTGACGGTCGAGCGGGGTACCGTCGGCGCGCTCGACGGCGTGTGGAGCGGGCTCGTCGCCGGCGAACCCGTCATCACCATCCGCGAGCTGTGGTACCTGGACCCGGCGCTCGTCGACGACGGCGTCGAGCTCGTCTCCGGCGACATGTACGAGGTCGAGGTGCGCGGCCTGCCGGTCGACGTGCGCACACGCGCCGACCTGCGCACCTCGGATGCCCGCGACGTCTTCGGCGTCGACGACCGGCAGTCCGCGGCCAACCTGGCGACCGCCGTGCAGCTGGTGCAGACGATCCCGGCGGTCGTGGCCGCGCCGCCCGGCATCCTGCTGGCGCCCGGCTTCGCCTACCCCGCGGCCGACCTGCGCGCCATCCCCGACGTGCTCGGGCGCCGGCCGGCCGTCATCCCCGAGACGATTCGCTGACGATCCGCTGGTCGCGCGCCAACCGGCCGGTCGGTCGGGTGCGTCAGCGCCGCAGGATCCCGTTCATCACGAAGTCGGTGAGCTCGTCGACCAGCGTCTCCTGCGCCTTGCGCCCGCCGGCCCGGAACCAGTTCGGCACGTAGGCGAGAATGCCGATGATCGAATACATGACCATGTTGAGGTTCAGCTCACGGAACTCCCCCGCCCGCACGCCGGCGGACAGCAGCTGCCGGGTGAACTTCTCGTAGCGGTCGATGCGCCGGCGCAGGTCGACCGCCTGCTCCTCGTCGAGGTGCTGCTCGACCCAGGGCAGCTCCTGGAAGAACACCACGAGCTCGTCCTGCTTGGTCGCCACGTGCTCGACCTGCAGCCGGATCAGCGCCCGCATCCGGTCGGCGGCGGCGCCGGTGCGCGGCACCCGGCCGAGGAGATCGAGGGTCGCGTCGACCTGGTCGGACATCAGCTCGTAGAGAATGGCGCTCTTGGAGGGGTAGTAGTGGTACAGCGTCCCCTTGTTGAGCCCGACCGTGTCGGCCAGCAGATCCATGGAGGCCGCATCGTAACCGTGCGCGCGGATGAGGCGGGCCGCGGTGGTCCGGACTTCAGCGCGTCGTGATGGCCGAGGCACCCTGTTCCGTTACCTTTCAGTGAGTAGACATGACTCATGATTGGTAGTCGTCCGTTGCCGGGCGACGTTGACCGGATGAGCCGGTCTTGACGCTTCACGGCCCGCTGCCCGGCCTGCGGGTGCAGGTCTTGCGGGCCTTACGTGGGCTCCACGTCCTGTTTTTGCGTCGCCCGGCAACTCCAGGTCGACGTGCCGCACGAGTGCGGCAAGATTCCGTGCGGCGTTGACGTCCCGATCCAAGGACTGCCCGCACGTGGTGCAGTTGAATGTGCGCTCAGCCAGCGACAGCTTGGGTTTCGCCGTCTGACAGCCCGAGCACGTCTTGGAGCTGGGGTACCACCGGTCGGCGACGTACAGCGTGCTGCCGTACCAGCCGGTCTTGTAGCCGAGGTGCCGGCGCAGGGTCGCCGGAGCGGCGTCGGCCAAGGATCTGGCCAGCTTGTGGTTGCGGACCATGCCGGCCACGTGCAGGTCCTCGACCACGACCGTGTCGAACTGCTGCGCCAGACGGGTGGTGAGGTGGTGCCAGGAGTCCGCGCGGACAGCCGCGACCGTGGCGTGCAGTCGGGTCACCATCGCCTGTGCCCGCTGCCACCGGTTCGACGCGGTGCGCTTGCTGCTGCTTGCCGGGTCGTACGGGCCGATCCGGCGCGCGGCACGGCGCTGCGCTTTGCCGAGTCTCTTCAACGCCGCCTTGAACGGCGCCGGGTTGGGCACGAGTTCGCCGGTGGACAGCACCGCCAGGTGCTTAATCCCGGCGTCCACCCCGACTACCCGTCCGGCCCTCGGCGCGTGCGCTGGCCGGCTGTGGTCGCGGCACGCGGCGACCTGGAACGAGCAGAACCACCGGCCGGCGGTCTCGGTGACGGTGGCGGACAGGATCCTCGCGGTGCCCGCCTGTACCCGCCTGGCCAGTTTGCGGGTCGACTCGTGGGTGCGGATGCGACCCAGCCGGGGGAGCACCACATGCCGGTAGCCGGGGTCGACCCGGATCGCGCCGGTGGTGAACCGGGCGGACCGCTTGGCGTGTTTCCTTTTGGTGCGCGGCCAGCCCATCCGGCGGCCGTTGCGGGCTGCGGTGCGGGAGGCGTGCCAGTTGCCCAGTGCCGCGGACAGGTTCGCCAGGCCCGTGTTGAACGCCTCCTTGGAGCATTCCGACCACCAGGGCGCCACCCATTGCTTGACGTCGTTCCAGGTGCGGCGCAAGTCCGGCAGCGACCAGCCCTGCCACGGTGTCAAGTCCGCCTCGGCCACCCCGTAGCTGGCCTCGGCGGCACGCTGTTCCCTGACCGCGCTGACCCGCCGCAGCATGTGGTTGTACGCGAACCTGGCCGCGCCGGTATTGCGGCGCAACCCGAGCACCTGCGTGTCGCTCGGGTCGAGGGCGAACTTGTATGCCTGCATGCTCCAGCCGGCCGGCGGCTTGTAGGACTTCAAGAGTCGTCCTCGGCGGCGGCCCGGGTCGCGGCGGCGCGGCGCCCGTACAGGTCGCACGGCGAGGTCGGGATTTCGGTCACGTCACGGACCAGGTCGTCGTCGACCTCGGCAAGGTTGTCGACACGCCAGGGTCGCTCAGCAACGCCAGGAACTTCTTGCGCCGTCCCTTCAGCGCCGAGCCGACCTCGGATACCACGCACGAGAGCAGCAGGTCCTGCCCGGTGGCCCAGGCGGCCCCCCGGGCCACCCTGCCGGTCCAGGTCGGCCCGCCGATCAGCCGACGACACCTGGGCGTAGATACCGCCTGGCCCTGCGCGACGTCGTCGGCTATCAACGCCATGATCGTGCCGCATGCAAGACGCCGACCGGGCACCGGCATGGTTCCCTCACGCGACCAGCGGAACCCGCTTTGCGGATGCACACCGTTGCGGCGCGCCCACTCCGCAAGCTTCACGGGGTGATGCTAACACTCACATACGAGCACGTTCGCTCACGCAACAGCAAGCTGTTTGAGACCCCTCGCCCCAGTTTCCTTCGCCGGGTGTCGGAGGGTGACGATGCGCGTGGTCGACTCCGGACGCGATGTCGGGCGCTGAAACATCACCGTTGCGGCGCGGAAGGTGACTGCCACGCGCAGCTGCAAGGCGGTACCCACATTGACGGCGGCCTGGTCGCAGCCGTACTCCTTGGCCATCGACACGGGGAGGCGTCAGCGTACGCCAGTTCCTGGAAGGTAGCCGCCTGCTCGGTCAGGTCGCAATGGCCGCGCCCATCATCTTAATCATATAGCTAATACGACCAGGATCCAGTTAGCATCGGCGCATGCCCAGCGGCCTCGTCCGGACGTTCGACGACGACGGAATACGCACGGTGACACTCCATCGCCCCGAGAAGCGCAACGCGTTGTCCCGCGCCATGCAGGTCGACCTGTGCGACGTCCTCGCCGCGGCCGATCAGGACGCCGCGGTCCGCGCGGTCGTGCTCACCGGCACCGATCCGGCATTCTGCGCGGGGCTCGACTTCACCGACCGGGACCAGTTCGCCGACCGGTACGGCAACCAGTTCCGGCACCATCCGGCCCGCGCCCTGCGGGCCATGACCAAGCCGGTCGTCTGCGCCGTCAACGGGGCGTGCGTCTCCGGCGGGCTGGAGGTCGCGCTCAGCGCGTCGTTCATCGTCGCCTCCGACCGGGCCTCGTTCGCCGACACGCACGCCCGCCTCGGCGTGGTGCCCACGTGGGGCCTGACCGCCCTGCTGCCGCGGGCCGTCGGCGTGCGCCGGGCCCGGGAGCTGTCGGTGACCGGACGCACCGTCCCCGCCGCCGAGGCCGCGGCGATCGGCCTGGCCAATCATGTGGTACCGCACGAGCAGCTGCTCGCCTTCACACACGCGCTGGTCCGTCAGGTGCCGGCGACGACCGCCGTGCGTGACGTCCTGCGCCTCTACGACCGGGCCGAGGCGGCCGCCGTCGCGGCGCCGCTGGAGATGGAGTGGGCCGCCATGCTGGACCGTCCGTTCGACGCCGAGGCGTTCGCCGCCGCCGGCCGCGACGTGGCGCGCCGGTCGTGAGCATCCGCTTCACGCCGGACGAGGCCTGGGCCTTCGTCGAACGCGCGCACACCGGCATCCTGACCACGCTGCGCGCGGACGGATGGCCGGTCACGCTCCCGGTCTGGTTCGTGGTGCTGGACCGCACGATCTGTTGCACCACGCCGGCCGGCACCAAGAAGGTCGCCCGCGTCCGCCGCGATCCGCGCGCCGCCTTCCTGGTCGAGTCCGGCCACGCCTGGGCCGAGCTGGCCGCCGTGCACCTGACCGGATCCATCGCCGTCGTCAGCGACGAGCCGACCGAGTCGGCCGTGCGGCAGCTCTTCGAGGCCAAGTACGCGTCCTCGCGGGTGGCGTCCGACCGCATGCCCTCGGCCGCGCAACGCGTCTACAGCGACCGGGTCACGCTGCGCTTCACGCCCGACGACCGGATCCTCAGCTGGGACAACAGCCGCATCACCCTGCGCGATTGACCCGACGCGGCTACGCGCCCGGGTCGAACGCCACGTAGGGCTCCGCGGAGGTGTGCGGGTCCAGGCTCGGGCTGACGTCGAGACCGGCGTTGGCCAGCGCGCCGAGCGCGTCGGCCACCGAGCCCTCGATCTCGTAGATCGCAACGTAGCGGAACTCGGCCGCCTCGTCCGGTCCGGCCAGGACGTAGCGGTGGGCGGCGACGAAGCCGGGCAGTGCCAGGATATCCGGCACGTGCTTGTTGGTGTACCACTCGTTGTACTCGTCCTCCCGGCCGTCCACCGGGTTGGTTCGTACGACCAGGATGGCCTTGCCCATGGCGTGCCTCTCTCCGTCAGTGGGTGCGCTCGGCGTAGGGCTCTTCGACCGGCTTCAGCTCGGTGATGGCGTGCACCGGGCAGTCCAGCAGCGCGCGGCGCACCCCCTCCTCATGCTCCGCCGCGATGTTGCCGGCCCCGATGAGCGACACGTAGCCCCAGTCGTCCAGCGAGAACGTCTCCGGCGCATAGACGGCGCACTGCCCGAAGCCGTCGCAGATGGTACGGTCCAGCTTGATCTTCACCGATGTATCTCCTCGGCTCGTGGCGCAGCAGGGGTCAGCTCCGCGGGGGCAGGATCACGGCGAACGGCGGGTCGGTGACCCGTCGTCCGGAGTCACAGAGGTCGCACAGGCCGTGGAGATGCCTGGAGACGAGGTCGGGGAACTCACGCAGCAGGCTGGCCGCGACGTTCGTCGCTCCGTCCAGCGTCCCGCAGGCGCCCCGGCCGCGCAGGAAGGTCGACCAACGGATCAGCCGCTCCATGTCGTCGGTGCCCGCCCGGTGTTCGACCAGGGCGTCGAGCACGGCGCTCATCGCGGCGGTGCCATTGAAGCACGAGCCGCACTGGCCGGCGTTCTCCCGCGCGAAGTAGGCCAGCACCGCGGCCGACACGGCGACCGGGCACGTGTCCCGCGAGATCACGCCGACGGCGCCGCAGCCGAGGCCGCTCTCGACCGCCCGCATCGAGTCGTAGTCCAGCGCAACGTCGAGGGCGTGCGGACCGAGGACGCCGGAGAAGTACCCGCCCATGAGCACGCCGGCCACGGAGCGGTGGTCCTCGCCCAGCCATGACAGCACGCTGCGGAGGGTCTCCCCGAACGGGATCTCGTACAGTCCGGTGGCGGCGCATCCGGTCAGGGTCAGCAGGAACGTGCCCGGCGACGCCGCCGTGCCCGCCTCCCGGTAGCCGGCCGCACCGAGGCGCTGGATGAGCGGGAGGTTGGCCAGTGTCTCCACGTTGTTGACGAGGGTGGGCCGACCGGCGACGCCCTCCTCGAAGGGGCGCGGCGGCTTGTCCATGGGCAGCGCCGGGCCGCCGTTGAGCGCCCGCACGACGGCGGTCTCCTCACCGGCGACGTAGGCCGGGTCGACGACGGTGACCGTGACGTCGACGTCCCAGACGCCGGTGCCGGACAGCTCCTGCGCGGCCAGCCGGACGCTGGCGGCGCCCGCCTGGTCGGACACGTACACGTGCACGTCCTCGGAGCCGGCCATGAGCGCGGCGAGCCGCAGGCCGTCGAGGACGAGATGCGGCCGGTTGCGCAGCAGCCACCGGTCCTTGACCGACGCCGGCTCGCCCTCCTCGCCGTTGGCGACGACGACCGGGATCCCCCGCCCGGTCCGGACGGTCTCTATCTTGCGGCTGGTGGGGAACGCCGCTCCGCCACGGCCGCGCAGCGCGGCCGCCTCCACCGCGTCGAGCAGTCGCTCGGCGTCGTGCACAGCGGCGTACCCGCCGGTGGAGCGGTACTGCTCAAGGTCCTCGCGGGCGGCGACGCCGGCTACCAGGCGGGCGCCGACCTCGGGAAACGTCGCGACCTTCGGCGCGACGTGGGCGTCTGCGGTCAGGCTCATGGGGCTCCTCTGTCGACCCGGGATTCGATCCGGACGTACCTGCCGAGGTCGGCGGTGCGCCGGCCCCCCGTCGCCAGGGGGCCGGCGGTGTTCGGGTACACCGGTGTTCAGGCGGTGACGATGACGTTGTCGCCGTCGACCCGCACGGGATAGGTGCGGATGCTCCACTCCGGCTTCACGGCGGTCGTGCCGGTCGCGAGCTCGAACCCCCACTGGTGCCAGGGGCAGTAGATGAACTCGCCGTCGCGGATCTCGGCCGCGCCGCCCGGGCGTTCGTCGTCGACTACGGTCTGCCCGTGGGTGCGGCCCCCGCACAGGGGCCCGCCCTCGTGCGGGCAGTAGTTGGCGATCGCGTAGTACTTGCCGTTGACGTTGTAGACGCCCACGCCGTACCGGCCGATCGGCACGACCTTGGACTGGCCGGGCGCGATCTCGTCGACGGTCGCCACGACGTGCTCCCGTCCGCGGGCCAGTGGCGACTGGACCTTCTCCCGCTCCCGCATCTAGAACGGCCGCTTCTGGCCGGCCAGTGCCGGAACCGTGCTCGGCAGGTGGAACAGGTCGATGGCGTTCTGGAACATGATCTTCTCCCGCCACTGCTCGGGCATGTGCTTGGAGACCCACTGCGGGTCGTCGAACGTCCAGTGTGGATAGTCGGACGAGAACAGCAGGATCTTGTCGGCCTCCATCCACTCCAGGGCGTTGGTCAGCTCGATCTTGTTCTCCGGGTAGTCCAGCGGCTGCGTGGTGAACCAGATGTTGTCCTTGACGTACTCCGACGGACGGCGCTTGAGCCCGTTCTCCGGACCGCGGGCCTTGTAGATCGCGTCCATGCGCCACATCAGCGGCAGGATCCAGGTGAACGCGTGCTCGATCAGCACGATCTGCAGCGTCGGGAAGCGGTCGAACACGCCGTCGAAGATCAGGCTCGACACCTGGTTGGCGGCGAGCATCGAGTAGGTGACCATCAGGTCGTGGTTGTAGGTCATGAACCCGACCGGCGACATCGGCAGCTCGTTGTGCTGGCCGCGGCCGAGGTGACAGGCCACCGGGATGCCGTGGCGGGTCGCGGCGGCCCAGATCGGGTCGTACTTCGGGTGGCCCCAGGACGGGCGCGGCTCGGCGTTGATCAGCACCTGGGACATGTACGGGTGGCCGGCCCACCGCTCGATCTCCCGCGCGCCGTCCTCGGGCATCTCGATCGCGGCGACGATCGAGCCCCGGTACCGCTTGTGCCAGTTGTTCTCGCTGTCCAGCCAGCACTTGTCCTGCCAGTCGTTGGTGGCGACGGCGAGGACGTGCTGCTCCTCGTCGGTCTGACCGCCGCCCCCGGTGAGCGGGCCGAGGATCGCGATGTCGCAGCCCGCCTCCAGGATGAGCTGGCGGAACGTGAGGGCCGGGTCGGAGCCCGCGAAGTTGCCGTCGTCGGGGAAGGTGTCGGTCCGCATCGCGAAGGCGTGGTTGTAGTCCGGCGCGTCGTAGTAGACCGGGTTTCCGGCCAGCTGCTTGCGCAGTTGGAACTGGGAGCGGTACGGCTCGGGGATGAACTGCTCGAGCTCGCCGTAGCGGGGCGTCGGGTGGACGTCCGAGTCCACCACCCGCACCTCGACCTGCTCGGTGCCGGCCGTGCGTGCCTGCTGGATTTCGACGGTCACGATGGACTCCTCTCGTCCTACGTGGTGGCCGGGGCGGTCGCCCGGATGCCGTAGAGCTCGGCGGCGTTGCCGCCGAGCACCTTCGCGCGTTGCTGCGGGGTCCACGCCGCGGGCAGGTCCTCGCGGGTCACGGTCTGCCATGACGGGTAGCTCGACCCGAACAGCAGCATGTCCTCCTTGCCGGTCATCCGCAGCCACTCGTCGGCGAAGTCGGCGTCGCCGGGGCCGTCGAGCAGGCCGTGCACGAAGTAGGTGTGGTCGGGCAGGTAGGAGCTGGGGATGTTCGGCGACCACGGGGTCTGCTCGAGGTGTGGCCGGCCGAACGTGTCCATCCGCCAGATGAACGGCGTCAGCACGTCGGCGGCCCCGTCGGTCCAGACCACCTTGAGGTCGCGGAACTCGTGGAACACGCCCTCGGCGATCATGTTCAGCAGGTGCCAGACGAAGGTCATCGGCTGGTAGGCGGCCAGGTGCGAGAACGTCCGGGTGATGCCGGACGGGGTCGGCGGGTGCGTGATGCCCACGCCCATCTCGATGTGCACCGCCACCGGCAGCCCGGCGTCGGACGCCGCCCGCCAGAGCGGCTTGAACTGGGGCCGGCCGTACGGCACCTCGGTCTGCATCGGCAGGCCGATCTGGACCACCCGCGGGTGGTCCTTCCAGCGCTCGATCTCCCGGACGGCGCTGTCGATGTCGCGCGGGTTCACCCGGATCGTGCCGCGGAACCGCTCGGCGTAGGTCCCGGAGTCCAGCCACCGCTCGACGAGCATCTGGTTGGTCGCGGCGAGGATGGCCGAGCCCAGGTGCCAGTCGGGCAGGATCGAGGCGGCGGTCATCGGGTGCAGGATCGCGTAGTCGAAGCCACGATCCTCGAGGATCACCCGGCCGACCGCCTCCGGGTCGGACCCGGGGTGGGAGCGGTCCGGGTTCGCGGAGCCTTCGACGTAGCGCGGGCCGGGCGGGGCGAACCAGGCCACGTCGACATGGGGGTAGCCGCGGCTCTTGAACGGCTCCCGAAGGTAGGTCCGAAGGTCGTTGTCGGACGCGAAGAAGACGTGGACACCGGCGTCGATCAGAGGCCCACCAGGATCGGTCATGGTTCGCTCTCTTCCATCAAGTTCGATCGACGAAGCAAATTATTGCTCCGATTGCATGCTAGCCGACGGCCCTGGCCGGTGCCAGGTCGGCGACCCGTTTGTGCTGGCCGGGGCTCATGCGTCCAGCTCGCCGACGAAGTGGAGCAACGGCTTGGCCGCGTGGATCCAGAAGTCGAAACCACGTCGCCCGGGCCGCTCCCACGCGTCCTCGGGCCACGGCGGCTCGATCAGCCGGGAACCCTTGATCAACGCGTGCACCTCCAGCGAGGTC
>NZ_BMPI01000071.1 GCF_014647515.1 Dactylosporangium sucinum
TCGCTCCGGAACCGCTCACGCGCCCTCCGCTCCGCTCCGGCCGCCTGAGCCCCACCCTGAACCCACCATGAGCGGCCCCCTCCACTTCGCTCCGGAACCGCTTATCGTCCGCCATGCCCTCCGGTGCGCGCTCACTTCCGCCCCCGCCCACGCTCGTGCCTTCCCAGCCGCAGGCGAGCCGCCGCAGCCACGCCGACTGCGGCCGCGGCGACGGTCACGGAGAGCGTCGCGGCCCGCCGCACGTCCCGCGGGGTCGGCCGGCCGCCGTCGCCGAGCTGTGGCCGCTCCTCGACGCGGCTCCCGTAGACGTTCCGCCCGCCCAGGCGAACGCCCAGCGCCCCCGCCATCGAGGCCTCACACTGCCCCGAGTTGGGACTCGGGTGCCGCCCGCCGTCGCGCTGCCAGACCCGCAGCGCCTGGCCGGGATCGCCACCGACGACCGGCGCGGCGGCCACGGTCAGCGCGGCCGTCAGCCGGGACGGCGCCAGGTTGGCGACGTCGTCGAGGCGGGCGGACGCGGTGCCGAACCGTGCGTAGCGCGGCGAGCGGTGCCCGACCATGGCGTCCAGCGTGTTGACCGCCCGGTAGCCGACGATGCCCGGCAGCCCGGCCACGGCTCCCCAGAACAGCGGGCCGACGACGGCGTCCGAGGTGTTCTCCGCGACCGACTCGACCGTCGCCCGGGCGAGCTCCGGCGCTTCGAGGGTGGACGGATCGCGCCCGCACAGGTTCGGCAGTTGCTCCCGAGCGCCGTCCAGATCGCCGTGCTCCAGGCGGTCGGCCATCACGCGCCCCTCCCGGGCCAGGCTCGTGCCGCCCAGCGCGGCCCAGGTCGCGGCGGCCACGAGAGCCGTGCGGGCCACCGGTCTGCGGCGGGTGAGCCGGGCCGCGGCCGCCGCGGCGGCGACGGGAACACCCACCGTCACCAGGGCGAACCGGGCCCCCGCGACCCGGTCGTCCGCATAGGTGCGCCGCTCGACGAGCGACGCGAACCGACCGAACCCCGCCACCGGATGCCACCGGCGCGGGTCACCGAACACGACGTCGAGCAGTGCGCCGAGGACCATGCCGACGGCGTCTGCTGCGAACCTGGGTTGAGCCATGCGGAGAACCTACCGAGGGGGTCCGACAAAAACGGAGGCGGTCCGGAGCCGGACCTCTAGCAAGCAGATGGCGCAAAAACAAGAGCTTGTCTCACATCCGTCACCGTCTTATTTTGCTGTCGTGCAGCTCGCGCTCCTCCCCGTGCTCGTCCCGCTCCGCGAAGTCCGGCGCGACGATCTGCATGCGCCCGTGCTCGACGACTTCATGGGCGGCCTTGGGGTCGGATACAGCTACGGGCCGCCGTTCGGGCAGCGCCTCGTGACGTGGGCCGATCTCCAACGCATGGAAATGCCTCGAAGGATGCTGCGCCGCCAGGCCGCCCACAACCTCGACGCCCGGCTCGACTCCGTCGCCGTCCACGGCCAGCCGCCCGCCCTCATCCTCAACTTCGACGGCATCGCGTCCACCCTGCTGCTCGCCGAGGCCCTGTGGGCCGGTCTCGAGCGCTCCGTGCCCGGCGAACTCGTCGTCGGCGTGCCGGCCCGCGACGTGGTCATCGTGACCGGCTCGCACTCCCCGCCCGGCCTGGCCAAGGTCCGCCGGGCCGTCGACCGGGTGTTCTTCGCGGGTGACCGCCATCTGCTGTCCCGCAAGATGCTGGTTCGCCGCCGGGGCATCTGGGAGCTTTTCTCAGATGTACGGTCAGCGCCGCCGATGCCGCAGTCGAGCGTCGACGCGCCGATTCCCGGCTACGCCTGATCCCTTCGCGAAGCCCCCTTTCCCTGCTCAGGGCCCGTTGCCGCGCGCTGTCCACCGGCCGGCGGTTATCCACAAGCCGATGGTTGTCCACAGATTCGGCGGTGGGGTCGAGCGGCGGCGGGCCGGGTTGGCGCAGTCTTCTCCCCGAACGGGAGGAGACGGCGATGGCAGGCAACCGGTACCGGTCCGGATTAACCCGATGCAGGACGCGCGCCCCGCCCAAAACCGTCCCCGGCGTCTGAGCGTGCCTGTTGTCAGGCCGACGGGATGCCGGGCTGCCTGCCGCCGCCGGCTCAGCTGCCCCGGCGCCGGCTGGCGACCCGGCGCGCTCAGACCGCCACGGCCCGAAGCTCCGAGCGAAGGAGGTCCATCAGGAAGCACTCACCAGCGAATTCCCCCGCACAGCGTCGCCAGGCTGCGGCCGGACCTGGCGCGTTGCGGGGTTACTCCGGCTCTTCGGTGGCGAGGTCGGCGGCGATGCGCTGCAGGACCTCCGCGGCGGATAGACCCGTGGCCCTGGTGTGCTCGATGAGGATGAGCGCGGCCAGGTTCGTCATGCCGGTGAACGCCCGGCCGATGTCGACGACGGCGTCGTCCTCGCCGATCATCTGCTGGAGGTACTCGGATCGGGTCTCGCCGTCCTGCGGCGACTGGAACAGCAGCGTCAGCACGCCGATGGCGTTGCGGGTGTCCTCGCGGCGGCGCTCGTTCACCGGTACCGCACCCATCGGTACCGCATGGAGGAGCACGTCGGCGGGGCGGTGCACGTCGTCAATCCTGGGCTCCAGCAGGGTCGGGGCGATTGAACGCCGGGGTCGCGCCGCGTGAGGCCGCGGGCGAGGTACACCGTCATCATGCGGCCCGTGAGGCGCTCGTCCGCGGGATTCTCGGGGGCGAGAGGGCGGAGTTCGGCATGGAGATCACCTCGGGACAGGTCGACGGTCGCCAGCGGCGGCGGTAACGAGGAGGCGGAGTGCACGATCCCGAGGACGCGCGTCTCGGCGTCGGGCGTCCGTCCCTGCTCCAGGACGTGTTCGGCGAGCGCCCATCCCTGGTCCAGGACGTGTTCGGCGAGCGCCCGTAGCTCCCCGCCGAGTTCGGCGAGCATTGCAGGCACTGCACGGGGCAGCCGACGGCCATACAGACACGCTACGGCGACTGCTGCGGGACGGCGGGCGGCGGCGACGGCGACGGCTGGGTACCGCTGCATGACCGGTCCTGGGCACGGCGTCCACGCTCGTTCGGCTGTCCGGACTCGAGAGCGGGGCGCACCCCTGGTGCAGCTCATCGGGTGCGGCGCGAGGGGCAGTAGCTCAGGCGGCGGCGGTGCAGGCGGTGGAGCGGCTGTGAACGCGGTCAGAGCAACGTCCTCACAAGACGTCGGTCGCGGGTTCGAGCCTCGTCTGCCCCACCCGACCGCGTTGTCATTCGCGCGCCCGGCGCACTCGGAGGCGACCCGCGGCTCCGTCGCCTGTCCTGCAGCCGTTCGACGCCTTCGGTTTATGCGGCCTCTGCGCGACGGTCCTCCCGGCGTCCGGCGCCTTGCCCCGGACCGTGATGAAGGTCCTCGGGCACAGCCAGATCGGGGTTGATCATGCTGGCTGTATGGGCGCCTGGGCGGCGTGAATGTGGTGCGCCCGGTAGGGATCGAACCTACGACCTTGGGATTAGAAGTCCCCTGCTCTATCCGCTGAGCTACGAGCGCATGTCGTCGCACAGGCTACCGCCTGCGCCGGCGGATTCGCTTGTGGGGAGCCATATCGACGTTCCCAGGACACCACGAGCGGCCGACGGACGGCAACTCCTAATGTTTCGACGCGCGCGAGCCGCGTGAGCGGTGCGGGGCTCAGCCGATGCTGCGGCCGTTGACCTTGGCCCGCATGTGGCGGGACTTCCGCAGGTCGCGGGTCAGGCTCAGGCGCTTCAGCCAGCGGTCCCGGCCGTCGTAGTCGGCCCGGAACGGCTTGCGGCCGTGGACGGTGCGCCAGTTGTCCAGGAAAAGGATCTCGCCGGGCTGCAGCGCGATCTCCTGCAGGTTGGCGTCGATCTCGGTGCAGAGCCGCAGGTAGGCCGCCGCATACTCGTCCTGGTCGGGCTTGTCCGTGTAGTACGGGTCGACGCGCAGATACGGACTGTCCTCGGCGCCGAACATCAGCGCGACCGGCTCCGGGGTGGCGAGCATCTGGTCGACGCGCTGGTAGCTGTCGAGCCGGTCGGCCAGGCCGGGAACGTCCTCGCGGTGCTTGAGGTGGGCGTCGTCCGGCCGGATCACGTAGCGCTCCTCACGCAGCAGCGCCCGGTCCTCGGCGCTCAGCCTGAGGTCGGCGACCTGGGCCAGCGTCGTCGCGACGTTGTCGTGGTTGCGCAGGCACATCAGGCCCACGTAGTCGGGCCGGAACGGGTGGTAGGCCTCTTCGGTGTGCCACTCCAGGTTGGAGATCGAACCCGTGCTCGTCTGGTCGAGCTCGTGGCCGGGCTGCGGGGCGACGTGCTGGAGCAGGCGGCCCTGCTGATACGTCTCCCAGCCGATCGGGTCGCCCAGGCAGGAGGCGAAGAGGAAGAAGGCGATGTCCTGGCGCAGGGTGGTCCGCTCGTCGTGCGGCTGGCCGAACGGCGTCAGGCCGATCCGCTCGTCGTCGACCGGCAATCCCTGGATCAGAATTGCGCCGTTGGTCTCCTCCATCTTGAAGTCGAGCAGCTCGGCCCGGATGCGCGAGGGCAATTCGTGCGAGGCAAGGGTGACGGCCCGGAGGAACGGCCCACTTTCGACGGTGTCGAACTCGCCGGCCAGCCGCTCGATCGTGGTGGTGATCGAGTCCAGCTCAACGGCATCGACACGTAGCGTGGCCGGTGCGACCATGCCGCCCTCCAGATCACAAACAGGAACCCGATGGGCAGACGGGTCGTGGATTGTCGAGTCGATACAAGGGCCCCGCCTGCTCGCCGACGAGTCCGCCGGGGAGCCTATTGGCTGCCACGAACGACAGTCAACGGGGCAACGAGCGGCGGTGCTCGACCGTTACGAATTGTAAAGCTGCAGTGCGAGGCCAGCGCATGAACTGCCCACATCATGCGCCTGTTTCGTTATCCGCTGTCGGATCTTGGACTGCCTTTCAGGCAATCGGCGCGGTCAATCTGACCGGACCGGCGCCACGGCCGGCCCGGTCAGGAACACTTCTCCGCACACCGGGCCCGCCTACCCGGGACGGCGGATGCTATACCCGCGCCGCCACACGAAACCTGTGGTTAGGCGGGGACCGCCACCCGCCGCGAGCGGCGCCGCCGCCCGGCGGCCGGCTCCGGAACGTCGTCGTCGCCGTCGTCGGCGTCGTCGGCGTCGTCGGCCTCGTCAGCCTCGTCGGCGTCATCCAGGGACTCCTCCGAGACGGGTTCGAGCGACTCGGCCAGCTCCGCCAGCACCTCCTCCGCGAACGGGTCACGGACCGCCTCCTCGTCCACCAGGGTGACGTAGCCGCCGAGGTCCTCGTCGTAGGCCCGGCGCCGCGGCAGCTCGGTCACCTCCGGAGCCGGCTCCGTCGGCGCCTCGCCGATGCGCTTGTCCGCCTGGTCGTCGTCGATCGACGAGGTCTGCGTGCTGGCCTTGATCCGGGCGAACCGCGACCGGCCGCGGGCCAGGTCGTGGCCGACCGAGAACGCGTCCAGCTCGTAGCTCACCCGTTTGACGTGATCGTCGCCCTCCCAGTCGCGGCTGTAGAGGCGCCCGGTGACGATCACCGGATCACCCACGTTCACGCTGCGGGCCACGTTGTCGGCCAGCTGCCGCCAGCAGTTCACGCGCACCCGCAGGCTGTCACCGTCGACCCAGCGCTCGTTGGCCCGGTCGAACCGGCGCGAGGTGGCCGCCACCTTGAAGTGCGTGACGAGTGACTGGCTCTCCACCAGGCGCCGGGCGTCCGGCGGGTTGAGCACGTTGCCGACGATGGTCACCGTCGTGTCGAACATCTC
Source organism: Dactylosporangium sucinum (assembly GCF_014647515.1). GTDB lineage: Bacteria > Actinomycetota > Actinomycetes > Mycobacteriales > Micromonosporaceae > Dactylosporangium > Dactylosporangium sucinum. The sequence continues at coordinate 5,770 of NZ_BMPI01000071.1, forward strand.
CGATCTCCCTCCAGTTTGTGGGTTCGCCGGGCAGCTTGCGCCACGAAGGCCGGTCCCCGCTGCGATCTTGGGCCGGATCTGTGGATAACCGGCCGCTTGTGGACAGGCCAGCCGATCAGGGTCGAAGCGGGTACCGTGCCGCGCATGGACAAGGACCCATCGAGCAATCTCGTCGCGTTCCGGCTGGCCGGCGTCGAGCGGCCGGCGATCGGTCAGGGGCGGACCCGCGACGACGACGCCGTGCGGCAGGCCTGGCGCGAGGTGCAGCGCGCGCACCGCGCGACCGGCGCGCAGGTCGTCGAGCTCTACAGCGAGTGGGAGCCGTCGGCCGCGGACCTCGCGTTCATCGAGCACGAGTTCCCGGAGGCGCGGCTCACGTACTCGTTCGACCGGCCGCGCGACGGCGACTGGGACGCCGCGTTCGCCGACGCCCACCAGGCGATGGCGAAGGCCGAGTTCGAGCGGAAGGTGCGCCACGCCGAGGAGCACGGCGAGCTGCTGCCGGTGCTGTGGACCGTCCGGCCGCAGAGCGGCCCGCTGCTGCAGGCGCTGCCGTTCCACGAGGTGGTGCCCGGCGGGCTGGTCGTGGCGCTGGCGACGGTCGCGGCGACCGAGCGGGGCACGATCGGCGTGAGCCACTTCATGGACCGCTCCACGTTCGGCGAGCGGCTCGGCGAGGCGTTCGGCAACCTCACCCGGGGCCTGCGGGTGGACGCGCTCGACAACGGGGTCCTGTCGTTACGCCGCGAGGGCTACTTCGTCTCGTCGGCGGTCGCACTGCCGGACTTCCCGCAGCGGATGACGCAGCTGCTGGAGACCGACCGGATCGTGGTGGCGATCCCCGACCCCGACCACCTGCTCGTCGCGGCGGCCGGCAGCGGGCCCGCGGCCGAGTTCGGCCGGATCGTGCGGGAGTCGCCGTTCGAGGGCACCGAGCTCGCGCCCATGCTGCTGGAGGGCGGTCACCAGAGCCTGCGGGTGATCCAAACGTATCCGTAGTTGTCTATACAACAGCCGGACACGCAGTGTTCACGGCGGAATTCGATGGTGTCGCCATGAAAGCCAAGCCCGGGCTCAGCCGACGCACGTTCGTCCTCGGTGGGCTCGCCACCACCGGCGTCGTCCTCGCGGCCGCCAAGAGTGCGCAGGCCGCCGTCCCCTATCCGTTCCAGCTCGGCGTCGCCTCCGGCGACCCGGACGCCAGCAGCGTCGTCCTCTGGACCCGCCTCGCCCCGTCGCCCCTCAACGCCGACGGGCAGGGCGGGATGGCCAACGCCGACGTGGCCGTCGACTGGCAGGTCTCGACCACCGACACGTTCACGTCGCTCGTCGTGTCCGGCACGGTGACCGCCCGCTACGCGGAGGCCCATTCGGTGCACGTCGTGGCGGGCGGGCTGAACCCCGACGCCGAGTACTACTACCGGTTCCGGGCCCAGGGGCACATCTCGCCCGTCGGCCGGACCCGCACCGCGCCGGCCGTCACCACCGTCGGCCGCGACCTCACGATGCTGTTCGCCTCGTGCGCGCACTTCGAGTCGGGCTACTACACCGCCTACCGGCGGATGGCCGACGACCGACCCGACCTGATCCTGCACCTCGGCGACTACATCTACGAGGGTGGGGCCGGCTCCTCCGGAGTGCGGCAGCACCTCGGCGCCGAGATCGTCTCGCTCGCGGACTACCGGCGACGCTACGCGCAGTACAAGAGCGATCCCGATCTCCAGGCGGCCCACGCCATCGCCCCCTGGCTGGTCGTGCCCGACGACCACGAGGTCGAGAACAACTACGCCAACATGGTGCGGGCCGACAGCAGCCCGGCGCTGACCACCGCGCAGTGGACCGCCCGGCGCACCGCGGCCTACCAGGCGTACTACGAGAACATGCCGCTACGACCGGCCAACAAGAACAGCGGAAACTCGATCCAGCTGTACCGCCGGGTCCGGTGGGGCCAGCTCGCCACCTTCCACATGCTCGACACCCGCCAGTTCCGCAACGACCAGGCGTGCAACGACGGCTGGAAGGTGTGCGCCGACGCCGACCTGGCCAGCCGCAGCCTGCCCGGCACCGCCCAGGAGAGCTGGCTGCTCGACGGCCTGGGCCAACACCTCGGCAAGTGGGACGTGATCGGCCAGCAGGTGTTCTTCGCCAAGCAGTTCGACGCGAGCGGCGCGTCGAACATGGACGCCTGGGACGGTTACCGGGCCTCGCGGTCGCGCATCCTGCAGGGCTTCACCGACCGCGCCGTGCGCAACCCCCTGATCCTCACCGGCGACGTGCACGCCAGCTGGGCGAACAACGTCATGAACGACGCCGGGACCGCCACCGTCGCCACCGAGCTCGTCTGCACCTCGATCACCTCGGGCGGCAACGGCTCGGCCACCACGACGATCCCCAACGGCGCCACCAACCCGCACCTCAAGTTCTACTCGAACCGGCGCGGCTACGTCCGGACCCGGATCACCCAGGCACAGGTCACCGCCGACTTCCGCGGCCTGGCCTCGGTGACCGAGCACGGCGCCGCCGCCAGCACGCTCAAGTCGTTCGCGATCCTCGACGGCCGTCCCGGCCTTCAGGCCCTGTAAGGGAGCACGATGGCCGCCATCACCACCGCCGCGGTCGCCGCGGCTCTCGCCGCCGCGTCGATGACGTGGACCACCGCGAACAGCGTCGCGACCGGCGACCAGGACGTGCCGAGCATCGCCACGAACCGCAACGGCCAGGTGGCCGTCGCGTGGGAGGACGACCGCGACAGCACCGACCCCGCCGACAACAACCACTCCGACGTCTGGGTGCGCCTGTTCACCAACGGCACCGCCAAATACGAGCTGAAGCTGTCGGCGGGCGGCACCAGCGGTACCAATTGGAAGCACATCAGCCCCGACGTGGGCCTCGACGACAAGGGCAACGCCGTCGTGGTCTGGGCCGAGGACGCGGACGGCAACGGGGTGTTCAACATCCAGTACCGTGTGGTCTCCCCGACCGGCTCGGTGCTCGCGTCCGGCCGCGCCAACGCCGACACCGCCGGCGACCAGATCCTGCCGAAGGTCGCCGTCGACCCGGACGGCGCGCCGTCGACGGCGGCCCCGGCGTTCACGGTCGTCTGGGAGGACGTCCAGGGCACCACGTACACGGTCAAGGCCGCCGGCTACACCGCGGCCGCCACGAAGGCCTACGAGGTCTTCGCGAGCCAGACCACCGGCCAGCACCACCGGCCGGATGTGGCGGTCTCGGCGTCCGGCGACGCGCTGGTCGTCTGGGACGAGGACGGCGACGGCAACGGGTTCTACAACGTCGGCCTGGTCGGCCTGGCCAAGGCCACCGGCGCGGTGACGCTGTCCCGGCGGGTCGCCAACAGCGTCGCCGACGGCCAGCAGCGCCACCCGGCGATCGCGGCGAACTTCAACGGCGACTTCGCGATCGCGTACGAGTCCGACCACACCGGCACCGCCGGAGTGTGGACGCGGTCGTTCGGCGCCGGGGCGGTCGCCCGCGGGGCCGAGGTGCTCGTCGCCAACGGCGCCGCCAACCCGGTGATCGGCATCGACGGCCAGACGAACACGGTCGTCGGCTGGTCGGTCGGGGGCACCAACCCGGACGTGTGGGTGCGCGGGTTCAACGCCGACGGTACGGCCACCGGGCGCCTCGCGGCACAGACGCTGAGCCAGACGGCGACCGGCCGCCAGGAGCAGATCGGCGTCGCGGTCTCGCACTGGGGCGAGCTGAGCGTCGCCTACACCGACGACAACGACGGCAACACGTTCGACCAGGTCATCCTGGGCACCGGCGGGGTCAACTCGGACTGGTGAGCGACAGGGCGGCGCCCACGGTCTCGCGCACGCACGCGGCCGGCCGCGGGCGCCGTTCGCTGGGGGTGGCCTTCGTCGCACTGCGGCCTGTTGATCCGCGCTATTGTTGAAGCATCAACGAGTAAGGAGCGCGCATGATCCAGGTCGAGGTGTGGTCGGACATCGTCTGCCCCTGGTGCTACATCGGCAAGCGCCGCCTGGAGCGGGCCCTGGCCACGCTCGACGGCGCCGATGGGGGCGTCTCGGTCGAGTGGCGTAGCTTCCTGCTCGACCCGTCGACGCCGACCGGCGACCCGCGGACGGTGGCCGAGTCCCTCGCGGCCCGCAAGGGCCTCTCGCAGGCGCAGGTGCGCGGGATGTTCGCGCACGTGACCGGCATCGCCGCCGAGGAGGGGCTGCGGTACGACTTCGATCGCGCCCGCACCGTCAACACCCTCGACGCCCATCGGCTGCTGCACTTCGGCAAGGCCGGCGGCAAGCAGGGCGAGCTCAAGGAGCGGCTCATGCGGGCGTACTTCACCGAGGGCGCCGACGTGGGCGACCACGCCGTGCTGGCCGGCCTGGCGGGTGAGGTCGGGCTCGACGAGGTGGCCGCGAAGCAGGCGCTCACCGACGGCTCCTACGCCGACGGGGTGGCCGAGGACATCGCGACCGCCCGGGCGTACGGGATCAGCGGCGTGCCGTTCTTCGTCTTCAACGGCCGGCTCGGCGTCTCCGGCGCGCAGCCCGTGGAGATCTTCCAGCAGGCGCTGCGCCAGTCGTCGCTCACCGTGCTCGGCTCGCCGGACGCGGACGCCTGCACCGAGGACTCCTGCGCGATCTGACGCACGTGCATCTGCGGGTGCGGAATAGTAAGGCCACCGCGCCCGCAGTCAAGAGGCAGGAACGTTGTGCACGTGAACCCGTGAACATGAGTGACTGCTTTCCGGCAGGCACAGATCGGGTGGCCAGTTCTACGCTGCATGCTATGAGCGCAGACGTGCTGCACAGCTACCGGATGCAGGTCGCCCGTGGGGTCCGCCGGCTGGCCGTCGACGACACCGAGCAGGTGGCGGATCTGCTGGAGCAGCTCGGATATCCGCAGGGCGAGACCAACATCGCGGAGCGGCTGCAGCGCTGGGTCGAGCACCCCGACGGTGCCTCGTTCGTCTGGGACGAGCGGGGCCGGCTGCTGGGCGTGATCGCGGCACACATCATCCCCTCGTTCGAGAAGGACGGCGCCTGGCTGCGGATCGTGGCCCTGGCGGTGTCGGAGTCGGCCCGTGGGCGCGGCATCGGGACGAGCCTCGTGGCCGCCGCCGAGACGTTCGGGCTGATGCGGGGGTGCTCGTCGGTCGAGGTGACCAGCATGCGAACCCGCGAGGGCGCGCACGCCTTCTACCGGGCGCTGGGCTACCAGGACCGGTCGGACGCGGCTGGTCGCTTCCTGCGCCAGCTTCCGTAGGCAGCTTCCACCGGGGTACTTGATCCCGGCTTGCCGGTGCTGCCCGAAATGCGACTTCGTGCAGTTGCAGCGAAACTACCGGCCCGCCAGCCGGGTCCCCAGCGTGGTCGCCACCTTCACCAAACCGTCCTCGGCACCGGCGGGAAGGTCGCCGCCGGACAGGTTGGCCACCGACAGCACGACGATGAGGTTGCTGACCCGCATCGTGATGATCTGCGGCGCCCCGATGGCGTTGGTGCGCTGGCGGATCGCCTGCTCACCAACGCCTTGCAGCCGCTCGGTGTCGCCACCGCCGACCGCGTCGATGAAGCGCTCCGCAAGCTCGGGCCCGCCGACGTTGCCCCGCTTGGTCACCACCGTGAAGCCGACGTTGATCTGGGTCTGGCCATCGGTCGCCGTACAGTTGTCGCCGTCCGCGGCGAGCTTCGGGTTGGCGAGCACCGGCGCGACGGTCGCCGCGTCGAGGGTGCTGCAGCCGGGGGCGGCGCTGAAGCGGCCCGAGTCGGCGAAGGCGCCGATGGAGTACGCGACGCCGAGGACGGTGACCGCCGCGGCCACGAGCAGCGCCGCGGTCACCAGAACAACCCGCCAGAACCGCCGCATCGCGACAGTCTAGGACGAGCGCAGAGCGGGACCCCCCACGAAACCGCAGGCAAACCCCGTGAAGCAAAAACTGCGCAGCGACGCGGGGGCGTGGGCTGGGACCACCCACACAAACCGCGGGCAAAGCTCCTCGGAGCAAAAAGTGCGCCGCGCACAGGGGTCATGGGGTGGGCCCGTCGGAGCAAAAAGCAGTCCGTACGAGCACCGATTGGCGAACCCCCAGGCCAACCGAGGGCGCAGCCCACGGAGCAAAAAAGTGCGCCGCGCAGCGGCGCATGGGGGGCGTGGGGTGGGAACCCCCCACAAACCCGCGGGCGAAGCCCGTCGGAGCAAAAAACAGCACCAACCCGAGGGCGCAGCCCGCGGAGCAAAAAAGTGCGCCGCGCAGCGGCGCATGGGGGGCGTGGGGTGGGAACCCCCCACATACCCGCGGGCGAAGCCCGTCGGAGCAAAAAACTGTGCGCAAGTTGAAAACCGGCTTAAGCCCGTGGCCCGCGCCCTCCGGGCCTTGATATCACGATGGCAGTGGAACTACATGCACAGCACGAGACAGCGACCATGACCGTCCCTCGGCAACGCCCCGCCGGCCAGCTCGCCGCCCCGGCCACGCGCCCGGTGGAGCACAACAGCGCCGGACGGTTCCTGTTGCGTGCCCTTTTCTGGGGCGGGTTCGGCCTCGCGCTGCTGCCCTGGTGGCTCAACACCGAGACCGGCTCGCTCGACACGGCCGCCGAGCTGTTCCAGTCGGCCGGCCGGGTGACCGGCCTCATCGCGGGCTACCTGCTGCTCGTCCAGATCGTGCTGATGAGCCGGGTCGGGTTCCTGGAGCGCTGGATCGGCGCCCGCCACCTCGGGCTGTGGCACCGCGAGCTGGGCGGCTCGGTGCTGGTCATGATCCTGTCGCACGCGGCGCTGATCACCGTCGGCTACGCCTATGCCGACCGGGTCGGGTTCGTCAGCGAGCTGGGGACGATCCTGACCGAGTACCAGGACATGGTCACCGCCTTCCTCGCGACGGGCATGCTCGTGTGCATCGGGCTGCTGAGCATCCGCGGGTTGCGCCGGGCCCTGCCGTACGAATTGTGGTACTTCCTGCACCTGACGGCCTACCTGGCGCTGCTGCTCGGCTTCGCGCACCAGTTCTCCAACGGGCAGGAGCTGTTCCGCCCGGGCCTTGGCCGCACCACCTGGATCGCCTTCTACGTGGTCGTGGCCGCCGCCGTGGCGTGGGGCCGCATCCTGGCGCCGCTCACGCTCAACCTGCGCCACCGGTTGCGGGTCGCCGACGTCGTGGCCGAGGGGCCCGACATGATCTCGATCTACATCACCGGCCACCGGTTGCACGACCTGGACGCCGAGGCCGGGCAGTTCTTCCGCTGGCGGTTCCTCGCCCGGGGGTACTGGTGGCAGGCCCACCCGTTCTCGCTCTCGGCGGCGCCCAACGGGCGCTGGCTGCGGCTGACCGTGAAGACCGTCGGCAGCCACACCCACAAGCTGCGCGAGCTGCGGCCCGGCGTGCGGATCTTCGTCGAGGGCCCGTGGGGCGACTTCACCGCCAGCCGGCGGGTGCGGCAGCGCGCGCTGCTCATCGCGGCCGGCAGTGGCATCGCGCCGATCCGGGCGCTGCTGGAGGAGCTGCCGCCGGGGGCCGTCGTCATGTACCGCGCGAGCGCCGTCCACGACCTGCACCTGCGCCACGAGCTGGAGCACCTGGCCCAGCTGCGGCACGCGCAGCTGTGGTTCGTCGTCGGCGACCGCCGCGACCCCGGGCCGCGCCGGCTGTTCACGCCCGGCGGCATGCGCGAGCTGGTGCCCGACATCGCCGACCGTGACGTCTACCTGTGCGGCCCCGACGGGCTCGTCGAGCAGTCCCTGCACGTGCTGCGCCGCCTGCGGGTGCCGCGCCGGCAGGTCCACCTGGACCCCTTCGAGTTCTGAGAGTTGGTACTGCGGTGCGACGCGCGATGATCGCCCTGATGGGCACGGCGGCGGGCACGATCCTGCTCGTCGGCGCCAAGGCGGGCTTCAGCAGCCCGTCCGACCAGGCGATGCAGCCGGCCGCCGGCGAGCCGAGGCCCGGCGCCGTCCCGAGCGGCTCCGTCGCCCCTCCCCCGCAGCCGGGGACGTCCACGGCGCCGGGCGCCCCTGCCGCCGGTACGACCATGACCACCACGGCGGCGGCACCCGGCAAGACGACGGAGGCGGGCCAGCCCAAGCCGACGACCGCCGCGCCCAAGCCGCCGCGCACGACGATGAAGGACGGCACGTTCAAGGGCAACGCGGTCTACGTCGACTACGGCAACGTGGAGCTGTCGATCGTCGTCTCCGGCGGCAAGATCACCGACGTCAAGGTCCTCGACTCGCCGAGCGACCACTCGCGGTCGGTCCAGATCAACAACTCCGCGCTGCCGAAGCTCAAGGCCGAGGCGCTGGCCGCACAGAGCGCCGACATCGACTCGGTGTCGGGTGCCACGTACACCAGCTCCGGCTACAAGCTGTCCCTGCAGTCCGCGATCGACCGCGCCTACCAACCGTAGCCATGGCACACAGCCTCGTCCGCGTCGAACACGTCATGGGCATGGCGGTCAGCCTCGACCTGGCCGACGACCTGCCCGTGCCGGAGCTCGAGCGGCTCGCCGACGGCGTCTTCGACTGGCTGCGGGTGGTCGACACGATCTTCAGCACCTACAAGCCGGAGAGCGAGATCAGCCGCCTCGGCCGCGGCGAGCTGCGCCGCGCCGACTGCTCCCCGGTCGTGGGTGAGGTCCTGGACCGCTGCGCCGAGCTGTGGCGCGAGACGGACGGCTACTTCGACATCAATGCGGGCGGGCGCCTCGACCCCTCGGGGTACGTGAAGGGCTGGGCCGTCCAGCGCGCCTGCGACCGCCTGCTCGACGAGGGCTCCGCCAACCACTGCCTCAACGCGGGTGGCGACATCTTCGTCCGCGGCGCCCCGACCGGCCGCTCCCGCTGGCGCGTCGGCGTCCGCCACCCGTGGGAGGCCATGTCGGTGGCATGGGTGCTGGAGGTGACGAACATGGCGGTGGCCACCTCCGGCACCTACGAGCGCGGCCTCCACGTCCTGAACCCCTTCACCGGGGCCCCGGCCACCGCGCTGCGGTCGGTGACGGTCGTGGGCCCGGAGCTGGGCACGGCCGACGCCTATGCCACGGCGGCCCTGGCGATGGGCACCCGCGGCCTGGACTGGCTGGCCACCCTCCCTGGCCACGAGTGCGCGGTCGTCACCGAGGAGGGCCAGGCGATGCGCTCGGCCAACCTGCCGGTGGCCGCGAGCGCCCACCTCACCTGACCGGCAACTCGGAGCGCTTCATGATCCATGGAGACGTCCGGCTGTCGTGGCGACCAGAACTCTCCATCGATCGCGAAGCCCGTGCGAAGAGGACGCGAGAGAAGGGGCCGGTCTGCCTCACCGCCCGGGGCGTCTCGCGGATCACGGCCAGGACCGAGGTGGCGGCTTCACGCTGGAGAGCCACGGCGAACGGTGGAGAGCCACGGCGAACGGTGGAGCGGGCCACGGCGGCGGCCGGGTTGCTGTAGACGGTGCTAGGAGACGGCCAGGTCGAGATACTCCACCAGGTGCTCGTGCGTCGGGGCGCTCGCGTCCGGCCGGAAGCGCAGGTAGCGCAGCCGTTTGCCGGTGCCCTGCAGGAGGCCGTGCGGGTCGGGCAGGTCGGCGCCGTGCTCGAAGCCGACGGAGACGGAGTCGGTGCCGGGGAACACGGCGGCGATATACCCCCGCTCGGGATGGTGGAAGCCCAGCCCGTGCCACCCGCGATACACCCGCTCGGTCAGCTCCGGACGGGCCGTGAGGATGACGTCACGCAGGTGGCGGGTCAGGGCGCTGATGTCGGCACAATGATCCTCGAGGAGCTCGTCGATGCCCGGCGGCGCGGCGGCAATCATGCCGACACCTCACCACACGGGTACGACACTTTCGGAAGTCATTTCCTACCAGGCGAACTCCTTCCCGCGGACCTCCCCGCCCGGCAGGATCGAGCGGCCGGAGTACACCCACTTCTGCACGACCACGTAGCGGTGGCCGCGCGGCGGGTTGTCGACGAACGGGCCGCAGTCGTGCGACGGGGCGAAGTCGGTGAACATCAGGCCCGCGCACAGGTGCGGGCCGGCCACCAGCTCGTCCGTGTCCGCGTCGACGAGGGAGATCGTCACGTCGGCCTGGATGCCGGGGAGGGCCTTCATGTGGCCGACCAGCCGGACGCGGCCGGTGCCGACGGCGTGGCAGGGCTGGACGACCGCGGGGTGACCGAGATCCCAGGTATAGCTGTCGCCACACTCCCAGTCCTGCCAGGCCTCGGTCGCCTCGGTCGCGGCGCGGCCGCTCGGCCCGGCCGGTGACGCGTCGCCCACCGTCGCGGCGCCCGCCGACCGAACGGCACGGGCCGTCGGGCGGACCGCGGACGGCGATCCGCCGCCGGCCGGAGCCGCGGTCGAGTGCGCGCCCGGGCGGGCCTCGCCGACCTCGCCGCCGGGGCGGTTCAGGAAGTTCCAGGCGGGGACGGCCAGGGCCGCGAGCGCCAGCAGTACCGCTGCGCAGAAGGCTCGTCGGGAACGCGTCGGCGCCGGCCGCGGCCTCGGCACCGGCGGACCCGGCGTGGTCGGCCGGTTGTCGACCGTGTGCGGCGGCAGGGCCGGCAGGTCACGCACGCGCCGCGCGACCGTGCGCAGCGTCGCGGCCAGGTCGCGGGCGGAGGGGCGGCGGCCCGGGCGTTTGTCCATGCACTGCTGGACGACCTGCCAGATCGCGTCGGGCATGCCGTCGACCGGCCGCGGGGACTCGTCGACGTGGCGGCGCAGGATCGCCCAGGCGGGGCCGCCGGCGTAGGTCGGGTGGCCGGCCGTGAGCTCGAAGAGCACGACGCCGAGCGCGTAGATGTCGGCCGGCGGTGCGGGACGGCCGCCGTAGACGGCCTCGGGGGCGACGTAGTTCGCGGTGCCGACGAGTGCACCCGGCGTCGTCATGCTCGGCGTGTCGAGGATGCGCGCGATGCCGAAGTCGGTGAGGCGGCAGTGCAGCCTGCCGTCGACCCGGTCGAGCAGGATGTTGTCGGGCTTGAGGTCGCGGTGCACGACGCCCCGCTTGTGCGCGGCCGCGAGCGCCTCGGCCACCTGCGCGAGCAGCATCGCCGCCTCGGCCGGCGGGAGTGTGCCCTGCTCGTGCAGGTAGTCCCGCAGGCTCCCGCCCTCGACGAGGTCCATGACCAGCCCGAGCGAGGTGCCGACGGTGACCAGGTCGCGCACGCGCACGATGTGCGGGTGGCGCAGCATGAGCAGGATCGCCCGCTCCTGGACGAACCGGTTGACGGCCTTCGGCTCGGCCATCAGGTCCTCGCGCAGCAGCTTGACCGCCACGTGCTCGTCCTGCACCAGCGACCGCGCGCGCCAGACGGTGCCCGTGCCGCCGCCACCGATCGGCTCGATCAGCTCGTACGCGTCACCGATCCTGTAGCCGGTGAGGTCACCGCCGCCGGTCTCGTTGCGCGCTTCGGGGGGAGTACGCATCGAGGTATTGGTACAGAACGCAAGATGTAGGACACAACCCGTACCAGGGAATACGCCCCGAGAGGGTTACGTGCCGCGCGTTCAACACCGTTACAGGTACCGATGCATGATATGAAAGTCGACCAGACCGTGCTTCGTGCTCTGGAAGCCGTCGGGGATCGTGCCCACGATGATGAAGCCCAGTGAGCGCCACAGCCGCACGGCGACCGTGTTGGTGGAGACCACGGCGTTGAACTGCATCGCCGTGTAGCCGACCTGGCGCGCACGGTCCAGGCAGTGCTCGCCGAGCGTGCGCCCGAGGCCCCGCCCGCGCGCCCGCGACGACACCATGAAGCTCGCGTTGGCGACGTGGGAGCCGAGCTTGCCCTTGTTGGGGCCGACCTTGTACGTGCCGAGCACGTCACCGTCCTCGACGGCCACCCAGACCTCGAATCCGGGAAGGCCGATCCAGTGTGCACGTGCATCGTGCTCCGACGATGCGGGGTCATTGTCGTAGCTCTCGCCCGCGGCCACGACCTCGTGCCACACGTCCCAGAGGCCCGCCCAGTCGGTGTCCGCGAAGCGCCTGATCTCCACGCTGTTCATTCAACACGTCAGGTGGCAGGCTCTGCATTCGTGTTCGACGTGTTGAACGACGCATTCGCCCGGCAGCCGTCCCCGAGCCGGGAGGTGGTGATCGCGACCGCCGTTCTCGCGCTGGTCGCGGTCCTGGTCCGCCCCCTCTGGCAGGTCATGCGCAACTTCGTGACGATCGCGCACGAGGGCGGCCACGCGCTGGCCGCCGTGCTCAGCGGCCGCCGGCTCTCCGGCATCCGGCTGCACTCCGACACGTCCGGCCTGACCCTGTCCCGCGGCAAGCCGACCGGCCTCGGCATGGTGGCGACCGGCCTGGCCGGCTACATCACGCCGTCCCTGCTGGGGCTCGCCGCGGCGGCCATCCTGGGCGTCGGCCGGTTGACCGTCCTGCTATGGATCTTGCTGGTACTGCTGGCGCTGATGCTAATCATGATCCGCAACGTCTACGGCGTGATCTCGATCGTCGTGGCGGGCGCGATCGTGTTCGTCGTGTCGTGGTACGCCTCGTCGCAGATCCAGGGCGCGTTCGCCTACGCCTTCGCGTGGTTCATGCTGCTCGGCGGCGTCCGCGCGGTCTTCGAGCTGCAGCAGTCGCGCTTCCGCCGCCAGGCGCCGAACTCGGACGCGGACCAGATCGCCCGCCTGACCCGCGTCCCGGCCATCATCTACGTCACGTTCTTCGTGCTGGTCGCGCTCGGCTCGCTCGCGTTCGGCGTGCGGCTCATGCTGGGACCGGTGCACGACTTGCTGTGAGCACCTGACCGACCCGCTCCGCCTCCTCCAGGTGCGGCCAGCCGGACAGGATGAACTCGTCGACCCCGGCCGCCTCGTACTCGGCCAGCCGCGCCCGGATCTCGTCGGGGCTGCCGACGAGGGCCGTGCCGGCGCCCTCGCGCACCAGCCCGATGCCGGCCCAGAGGTTCGGCCCGATGACCAGGTCCCGGCCGGCGTTGAGCGCGGTCATCCGCGCCTGCCCCACCGAGTCCATCCGCCGGAACCGCTGCTGGGCGGCCGCGATCCGGTCCGGGTCCATGCCCTTGAGCAACCGGTCGGCCTCCGCCCACGCCTGGTCGGCGTCGTCCCGCACGATCACATGAATCCGCAGGCCGTAGCTCAGGCTCGGGTTCTTGGCGCGCATGCGCTCGATGCGCTCCCTGACGGCTTCCACCGGCTCGCCCCACAGGAGATACACGTCGGCGTGCCGGGCGGCGACGTCCTCGGCCGCGGGTGACGCTCCGCCGAAGTAGATGGGCGGGACGTGCTCCAGCGGCTTCGCGAGCCCGCCGCCCTCGACGCGGTAGTGCTCGCCCGCGAAGTCGAACGGCTCCCCCGCCCACGTCTTTCGCAGGATCTGCAGATACTCGTCGGTCCGCGCATAGCGCCCGCCGTGGTCGGTGAAGTCACCGTACGCGCGCTGCTCCACCGGGTCGCCGCCCGTCACGACGTTGAGGGCGAGCCGGTTGCCGGAGATCCACTGGAACGCCTCGGCCTGCTGGGCGAGCAGCGTCGGGAGCGTGAAGCCGGCCCGGAACGCGACCAGCAGCTTGAGCGTGGTCGTGTGCTGCGCGATCGCGGTACACATGACCAGGGGGTCCAGGCAGCCCGCGCCGACCGGCGTAAGGGCGGCCTCGAACCCGGCCCGCTCGGCGGCCCGCGCGACCTCCGACAGGTATGCAACCGTCGGCGGCCGCTCGTGCCGGGCCGCCCCGGCGGTGACGGTCGCCGCACCGACCTGATCACCGTCACCGGTCGTCGGCAGGAACCAGTGGTATGCGCTCATGAAGCCCACCTTACCTACCTTCTTAGTGGGTGGGAATCGTGGCGCGGTTCGATTAGAATGTATGTACGAAAGTTGCTCTTGACCTGGGAGGAGAGCGCCCGTGACCGCCCCCGTCACCACGACCGAATCCGGTGCCGTCCCTTACGCGACGCTGCTGAGTTTCACCCGCTACGTCGGCCGCACCGGCCCGCGCAAGGCCAGCTTCGTCGGCGGCCTGCGCCGGCAGCGCGAGTCCGGCTCCGGCTTCAACCCGCACGGGCAGCTCGTCAAGGCCCTGAAGGCCGACATCCAGTTCCGCACCGGCGGCACATACCTCAACGCCGTCGTCGACCAGGTCAACGCCCGCTGGAAGCCGCTCTACGAGTCGGTCGTCCCGGGGGCGCTGCGCTACCTGGAGTCGATCGAGACCCCGGTCGAGGTCACCCAGGCCCGCGACACCCTGACGATGCTCGGCAACCTGCCGGTGAAGATCAACCCGCACTTCGGCCTGCGCTATGCGGACGGCCGCGGCGAGGCGGTCCGCCTGCACTTCGACGAGGACCCGCCCCAGGACGAGGCCGCCGTCGCCACCCTGCACCTGATGGCCCGCCACATGGACCTGATCCTGCCCAACGCCACCCCGGTCCTGGTCGACCTCCGCCGCGGCGAGATCCTGCGCCCCGACCCGGCCGGCAAGCCGGAGGAGGTCGAGCGCTGGCTCGCGGGCGAGGCGGCCGCCTTCTCCGCCATGTGGGCCACCACGGCATAACCGCATCCACCCCCAGCGGAGGCGGGCTCGACGCCTCTCCCGGCCGTCGAGCCCGCCTCCGCTGGGGTGCCCACCCCACCGCGCCCGGCCCGGCTTCATGATCGTTGGAGAGATTCGGCTGCCATGACGACCAGAAGTCGCCATCGATCATCGGTCCGCCGCGCCGGGCGTGCGGACACCTGAGCGAATTCGTCGGATTTGCCGCAGTCGCCAGATACTGAACAGCAATCCGTGATCATCGAGTCGCTCTCCGGTCAGTATTCGAACGCGACCGATGCTAGGTTGACCGCAGCGCGCTTCCCCGTCCTCGCGCAACGTAGCGGCCTCGCGAAAGAGAGAAAGGGATGCCATGACCGAGGGCCGGCATCAGCGGCGTCATGACGACGGCCACACGGAAGACGGGATCTACGTCCCGCCCCCGCGTGAGGTGCCACGCCCCCGATCCGAGCGGACCGGACCACCCGGGCAGCCGACTCACCCCGTCGCCCCCTCCCCGTGGGCCCCGACGGCGTCGAACGCTCCGGCGACACCGGCCGCACCGAGCCGGCCCGAGCAGGGGACGCACCACCCGCCGACCCTGGCCGAGCCGCACGAGGCGCACCCGATCGAGGCACCGGTCTACTACGCGCGCGCGTCGGAATGGACGGCTCGCCCCTCCCCCTGGGCGACGCCGGACCGGGACGACGACGCATTCGAGGACGAGGAGTTCGCGATCGCGCCGGCGGAGGTCATGCCCCCACCTCCGCCGGCGCAGATTCCCGAGCACCTGCCGCGGCAGCGCGTGCCGGCTCCGAAGCAGCGCGCCTCCGCCACCGCCTGGTGGGTCGCGGTCGGGGTGATCATCGTCGCCCTCGCGGTCGCCGCCGGCGTGCTGGTCGGCCTCCGGCTGGCCGCGCAGCACGCGGCGACCGGCGCCGAAGGCGAGGCCGCCGTACGCGACCCGGCCCGGCCGGTGCTGGTGTTCGCGATCGGGTAGAGCGCGGGTGCCGGCACGACCACGCTCACGGCGATGGCGCAGGTCACCGGCGGCCGGGCTGCCGCCTCGAACGACCCGGGCGGTCCGGCCGGCGCGATGGCCAAGATCTTCCTGGCCGCACACGCGCCACGCTGATCGAAAAGCACTGGGTGCATCTGCCGCAAATCGGGTAGAAACGCGGAGCCCTCGACCGGGGCGATGCCATTTGTACGCGATTGGGGTGATGGACCATGAGCGGGCCTATCGTGGGCAAGCGCCGCCTCCGGGCCGAGCTGCGGCGACTCAGGCGCGAGCGTGAGCTGACCCAGGACCTGGTGGCCGCCGAGATGGAGTGGTCGCTGTCCAAACTCATCCGCATCGAGAACGGCACCGTGGCCATCTCGGTGAGCGACCTGCGCAGCCTCCTGGCCTACTACCGCGTCCACGACAGCAAGATGGTCGACGACCTGCTCGAACTCGCCCGCGCCGCGAAGCGGCGGATGTGGTGGGACGAGTACCGGGCGAGCCTGCCGATGCAGCTGCTCACCTACGTGGGCTTCGAGGCCGAGGCCGTGGCCGTGGGCGAGTTCGCCCCGGTCATGTTCCCGGCGCTCATGCAGACCAGGCGGTACGCGGCCGCTACGAGCACGGTGGACGACGAGGTCGAGTCGCCGGTGGTCGAGCGGCGGGTGGAGTTCCGGATGCGGCGGCAGGAGGAGCTGCTCGGTCGCGAACAGCCGCCGAGCATTCTGACCGTGCTGGACGAGTCGGTGCTGCGCCGCCAGCCGGTGCCGCACGACGAGGCGCTGCTCGTGGACCAGATCGAGCACGCCATCGAGTTCGCCCAGCGCCCGTACGCGGACGTGCGGATCATGCCGCTCAACGCCGGGTACCACTCCGGCTGGGACGGCGACTTCACCCTGCTGGAGTTCGGCGCCGACGACGCCATCCTCTACCGGCAGGGGCTGCTCGTGGAGGAGCCCGAGGTGGTGTCGAGCCACCGGGAGATTCTGCGGCGGATCTCGGAGCGCGCCCTGGCGCACGACGCCTCTATCGACTTCATGCGCCAGGTCGCGGGCGAGTTAAAGCGCGGCTGACTTCGGACAGACGTTGGTCGATGCACCCACGGGTCATCGACCAACGTCGAAGCTGGGGAGGCGCCACCCGGCCGGCCGGAGCCAGCCGGGCGGCGACCCGTCACGCGGGCGGGTGGAAGAGCACGCCCTTCCCGCTCTGCAGTGTGGGTTGGTTGTTCGAGTACTGGTACGCGATCGTACCGGCGGCGTTCTCGATGCCGACCGTCGCGTTGCTGCCCTGCTCGAAGGCGTTGTCGAGATCCTTGTACGCGAACGCGATGTCGCCGTTCTCGTAGAAGACCGCCTCGAAGGTCAGCCGGCGCGACGTGTTGCCGTAGATGAACACGTTGCGCCACTCGACCACGTACGCCCGGCTCGGAGCGGTGCCGGTCACGCCGGTCCGCACGCTGGACGAGCCGTCGACGACCAGGTCCGACCAGAACGGGTAGGCCGTGGCGTTCGGCGCCGCGGTCGTCGGCAGGGTCGTGTGGTCGGCGTTCGCCGCGCCCGGGTTGACAAAACTGATCTTGCCGTTGGTGTCGACCCAGGCGGAGTTGTACGTCTGGCCGTACAACTTGACCGGGAAGGGCGTCGTCACCTGGACGATGCTGTCGTCACCGGTCAGGGTGAGCGGCGTGGCGGCGTCGATGAACGCCCGGGTGCCGTCGGCGCAGGTGTAGCCGAACGCGTCGGCGCCCTGCGTGAGGGCCAGGTTCACGGTCGACGTGCCGGAGCTCACCGTCACCGGCGCGCTCGCCCCGCCACCGCCACAGGCGCCGCCGGACCCAACCGACGCGCTGACGGTGTAGGACCCCGCCGCCACGTTGGTGAAGGTGTACTGCCCGTTCGCGGCGGTCGTGGTGGAGGTACCACCGGGACTCAGTGTGACCGTCGCGCCCGACACCGCCGTTCCGGTGCCCTGGTTGGTGACGGTGCCGGTGACCGTGCCCGTCACCGGCGGCGGCTCGGACCCGCCACCCGGCGACTTGAACAGCACCGCGATGCCGTTCTGCAGGGCCGAGGTGTTGTTCGAGTACTGGATGCCGACGGTCCCGGCGGCGTTCTCGATGCCGACCGTGGCCGACGCGCCCGCCTCCGCGGTGTTGTCGATGCCGCCGTAGTTGGTCACGACGTCACCGTTCTCGAACAGGATCGCCTCGACGTCGAGCCGGCGCGAGGTGAAGCCGTACTGGTAGGCGTTGCGCCACTCGACGACGAACTGCCGGTTGGGCGCGGTGCCCAGCACGGCCGTCCGCACGCTCGCCGAGCCGTCGACGACCAGGTCCGACCAGTAGGCGTACACCGTCGAGTTCGGCAGCGCGGCCGACGGGATCGCACCGTGCTCGGTCGCCGAGACGCCCTGGTTGGCGAAGCTCAGCCGGCCGTTGGTGTCGACCCAGGCCGAGGTGTAGGTCGTGCCGTAGAACTTGAAGCCGAACGGCAGGGTGACCTGGGTCAGGTTGTCGTCGCCGGTCAGCGGCAGCACCGTGCCGTCGGCCGGGACGAACGTGCGCGGCGAGGCCGAGCACGTGTACCCGAAACTGTCCGAGCACGAGGCCGCGTAGGTCGCCGTGTACGTGCGGTCGGTCGTCGGCGCCGTCACCACGTGGGTCTGCGCACCGCCGTCCGACCAGCCGGTGAACGTGTGCGGCACGTTCAACAGGCTCTGCGGGGTCGGCGCGCTGACCGTGTTCGTCGAGCCCTGGATCACGGTGCGGGTGAACGGCGCCACGCCGCTCGTCGCGCCCACGGTCAGCTGGAGGCCGGCCGGGTTGGAGGCGAACGTGAGGTCGACCGTCCTCGGCTCCACGTTGACCGTGGCGGTGCTGGTCAGCCCGCCCGCGTCGGTCGCCGTCATCCGGAACTCGAGGTACGACGGGTACTCGTGGTCGGGCGCGGTGAGCGTGCCGCTCGCGACGCCGTTGAGGGTCTGCATCGGGTGCTCGTGGCACACGCCCGGCGACGAGCAGTGGTGCAGGATGATCGTCCAGCTCAGCGCCGACGCCGGCAGGGTGCCCTGCTGCGGGTCGGTGGCGTGGCCGGTGAAGCTGATCGAGTTGCCGACCGCCCACGTGAGCGTGCTCGCCGGGGTGTCGATGAACGCCGTCGGCGCGTCGTTGCCGGCGGTGATGGTCACCGTCTTGTCGTTCGTGGCGCCGAGCGTGTCGGTGACCCGCAGGCGGGCCGTGTACGTGCCGGGGTTGGTGTAGGTGTAGGTGGCCTTCGGGTTCGTCGACGGCGCGCCGGTGTCGAACGTGCCGTCGTTGGTGAAGTCCCACTGGTACTGCAGCAGGCCCTGGTCGGCCGGGTCGGCGTCGTCGGACGTCGAGCCGTCGAAGTTCACGGTCAGCGGGGAGCCGCCGGACGTGCGGTCCGTGGTGATGGCGGCGACCGGCGGCTGGTTGCCGTTGTAGTACCGGATGCGCCGCACCGTGCCGTTGAGGTCGACGTAGTAGAGCTCGTTGCCCGGGCCGATGGCCAGGTCGACGGGGTTCGCCGCGCCGGCGTCGAAGGTGATGATGTTGGCGCTGTTCGGCAGGCCGTTGCTGCCCGGCATCATCGCCCAGATGCAGTCGCGGCTGTAGTCGGAGAAGAACAGCGCGCCCCGGTAGGCGGCCGGGTAGGGGCCGCTGTCCGGGTAGAACGCGACACCCGACGACGAGGAGCCGCCGCTCGGGCACGACTCGTTCGCGACGACCTTGGCGTTGTGGTTCCAGGAGTAGTACGGCTGGACGTTCGGGACCGACGGGTTCGCGCCGTACATCGGCTCGCACAGGTTGAGGTTCGCGCCGTCGTAGCCGCCCTGGGCCGCCGGGCCCTCGATGCACGGCCAGCCGTAGTTGCCGACCGGCGTCCCGGTCGGGTTGGCCACCCGGTTGATCTCCTCGTAGGTGTTCCAGCCGACCTCGCCGCTCCACACCTCGTTGGTGCCGGGGCGCATGGTGAACCGGAACGGGTTGCGCATGCCGTAGGCGACGATGCGCCGCGCGTTGGCGTCGGCCGAGGCGGCGTAGGGGTTGTTCGGCATGGCCGCGCCCGTGTTCGGGTCGATGCGGATGATCGTGCCGTTGAGCTGCGTCGGGTCGCCGGTGGTCCGCACGTCCTGGGAGCGCAGCGCGCCACCCTCGGCCGTCGGCGGGCTCATCGTGCCGCCCGGCGGGTCGCCGCACGGGTTGCCGGCGAACTGACCGTAGTCGGTGGCGCTGAAGCTGGCGCCGTCACCGGCGGAGGCGTAGAGCGCGCCGTCGGCCCCGAAGTGCAGGTCGCCGATCGAGTGGCTCGGGAACTGCTGGCACCAGTCGGTGATGAGGACCTGCTCGCTGCCGGTCATCTGGTTACCGTTGGCCTGCAGGCGGGACAGCCGCCCGGTCACGATGCACGTACCGTTGTTGGCGTCGGCGCAGACGTCGTTCCAGCGCGGCGCCGTGCCGCCGGGCACC
The DNA here is from genome assembly GCF_014647515.1 of Dactylosporangium sucinum. GTDB lineage: Bacteria > Actinomycetota > Actinomycetes > Mycobacteriales > Micromonosporaceae > Dactylosporangium > Dactylosporangium sucinum. Next base: position 25,739 of record NZ_BMPI01000071.1, read on the forward strand.
GCGTCGTACGTGTACAGGACGTAGACCCACGGGTTGGTGGGGAAGCCGGGCGCCAGCGCCATGCCGAGCAGGCCTCGGTCCCACTGGTCGTGCACGTTGGTGCGCAGGTCGGCAAAGATGTCCGGGGTAGGGTCGGACAGGCTGTCGAAGACCTTGATGATCCCGCGCTTCTCGGCGACGAAGACGCGGCCGTCGGGCGAGAACTCGATGTTCGTCGGGTTGGTCAGCCCGCTGTAGACGGTCTGCTCCTGGAAACCGCTGGGCAACGTCCCGGCGGCGGCCGGCTGCCCACCGGCGATCGGCACGAAGATGCTGGCCATGAGGGCGGCGGCCAGGAAAGCGCGCACGGTTCGTCGACGTGTCGACATGGACCGTCCTCTCCGGAGGATGAGGAGGAGCCAGCGGGGGTTCCCCTGCACCCGCTGAAATTGCGCCAGCCTACCGGCCGGTACCGACGTGAGGAACTGTCGCGTTCCCGACCATGATCAGGATGATCCACCCCGAAAGGGTCCACATTGGACGTCATTCGCGGAAAGACGGTCCGATCGACCGACATGGGCATCATCGCGCGGCTGGGCGGCATCCCCGCTCGGCCGCCGAGCGCTCACCCAGACCGTCCCCCCGCCCCACTCCCGCTGCGCCCGCCCCGCGCCCCCGCCCCGTGGCTCCGCCCGCCCCGCCCCGCCGCGCCCACGCCATGGCCCCGCGCCGCACCCCGCCCTACGCCACGCCACGCCACCGCATCCCAGTCCGCGCCCCACGCCGTGCCGCACCCCGCCCAACGCCACGGGCCCCGACCCGCCGCATCCCGCCCAACGCCACGCCAGCACCCCACCGCATCCCGGCCCGCGCCCTACGCCGTGCCGCGCCCCACGCCACGCGCCACGCCCGCGCCCCACAAGAGCGCGATCTTGGAGTTGTGGTCCCGTATTTGTCCGAAATAGACGGACAAAGTGGGGACCACAACTCCAAGATCGCGGACCACGAGGCTGGGGCCAGGCCCGGACCACGAGGCTTGGGGCCAGGCCCGGACCACGAGGCCGGGACTAGGCGGACGAACCGGTCGGCGGGGTTACAGCTTCTCGTAGCAGGGCTTGTCCAGCTTGTAGTCCTTTGCCGTCGGGCCCGTGAAGTAGTCCTTGACCAGGGGAACGTCCGTCGTGCCGTTGCCGGCCGCGGGGTTGTAGATGAGCGACTGGCGGAAGATGCCGTCCGTGCCGCCCGCGTAGTTGCCGGCGCCGTCGGGGAGCATGCCCTCGTAGTCGACCTTGGTCAGCGACTTCGCCGCCTTGACCAGGCCGGCCCGGGTCAGGTCGCCGTCGGCCTGGGCCTTCTTGAGCGCGGCCAGCAGCGGGTACGACCAGACCCAGCCCGAGGTGTAGCCGTCGTTCGGGGTGATCGACGAGCCGAGCGCCTCGCGCATCGCCTTGTGGCCGGGCGAGTCGGTGGAGAACGTCTTCCACGGCGACGACTGGAGGTACAGGGCCTTCAGCGCCGGGGCGGCCGGCGACTGGAGCAGGCCCGGGTTCCAGGTCGGGCTGGTGCCGATGAACTTGCCGGTGAAGCCGCGCTGGGCGGAGCCGCCGACGATGGCCGCGACGTCGGCCGGGCCGGCGGTGACGATGACCAGGTCGGGCTTCTGGGTCACGATCGCGGTGACCGCGCCGGCCTGCTTGTCGGTGCCGGAGTCGGTCTTGACGTCGATGAACTTCAGGCCGAGCTTCTCGGCCGCGATCTTCGCGCCGGCCGCGGCGTCGTCGCCGTAGTCGCCGGCCAGGTGGACGGCCATGACCGTCTTGGGCTTGAAGGTCTCGTTCGCGTAGTCGACGGCGTTCATCGACTCGATGCAGTAGTTGGCGCCGGATTCGAGGATGTTGTCCTCGAACGCGTAGGCGGACGTCCACGCCGCGGGGGCGGCGAGCACGTTGTTCGCCTTCATGTCGCCGAGGATCGCGGCCGTCGTCGGGGAGCCGAGGCTCTGCGCGAGGGCCAGCACCTTGCCCTTGATCTCCTGGTAGACCTCGTTGTGGGTCTGCGGGTTGTACTTGTTGTCCCGCACGTAGGTCTCGGCGTCGACGTCGTAGCCGCCGATGCCGCCCTGGGTGTTGACCCGCTTCCAGAACGCCTTCTGCGCCTCGGTGATCGGCACGGCGAGCGCCTTGAACGGGCCGACGGTCAGGTCGGAGATGATGCCGAGGTAGATGCAGCCGCGGTCCTTGTGCTCGGACTTGGGGCACGGTTCCTTGGTGATGCCGACGTCGACCTTCGGTCCGCCGGACGACGACGAGTCATTCTCGGTGTCGCCGCCGCGGCAGGCCGTGAGCCCGCCGATGGCGAGCACCGCGGCCAGGGTGAGGGCACCCAACCTCTTCATTGAGGAGCTCCTTCTCAGGGGTGTCGGGAGTAGGGGTGGGTCAGGTCAGTACGAGAACGGCCAGGCCTTCCAGTAGTTGCGGAGCCGTATCCAGATGCCGAAGAGACCGCGTGGCTCGAAGATCAGGAACACGATGATCAGCACGCCGTAGAGGACGGTCTCCAGCTGATAGGCATTCGGCGACTCCACGGGGGAGTTGCTGATGAACGGAAGGAACGACGGGACCTCCCGGGTCAGCCGCGGCAGCAGCGTGATCAGGAAGGCGCCCAGGACGGCGCCGCTCACGGTGCCCGCACCGCCGATGAGGATCATGGCGATGTACTGCACCGACAGCAGCAGGTTGAAGGAGGTCGGGTCGAAGTAGCCCGCCCCGACGTACAGCAGCGCACCGGCACAGCCGGCGTAGAACGACGACACCCCGAAGGCCACCGTCTTGTACCTGGCCAGGTTCACCCCGATCACGCCGGCCGCGATGTCGCGGTCGCGGATCGCGGTGAAGGCCCGGCCCACTCGCGAACGCGCCAGGTTGCGCGCCGTGAGAGCCGCGAGGACCAGCAGCACGAGCATCAGGAGGTACAACTTCTGATCCCGGGTGAGGAACGCATCCGTGGTGTTGAGGTCGTAGCCCAGCAGCGACGGCGCCGGGGGCTGCCGGCCGACGCCGGGGCCGCCGGTCAGCTCCGACCACTCGTTGATCACGTGCGCGCCGATGAAGACCAGACCGAGCGTGACGATCGCCAGGTAGAGGCCGCGCAGCCGGGTGGCGAGCGGGGCCACCAGGACGCCGGCGAGCGCCGCCGCGAGCCCGGCAGCGGGCAGCCAGACCAGCACCTCGGTGACGCCGAAGCCGATCGTGCGGCCCTCCGGGTCGCCGGCCACGGCGGCCGCCGTGTAGGCGCCGATCGCCAGGAAGAAGGCGTGCCCGAGCGACACCTGCCCGGCCAGGCCGGTGACGATGTTGAGCCCGATCGCGCCGACCGCGGTGACGCAGGCGACGCCGAGCAGCTGGAGCAGTTCGTCCTGCACCAGCCAGGGCAGGGCGAAGGCGACCACCAGCAGGCCGCCGACGGCGACGCGCTTGCTGGTCGTGTCGAGGAGCGCGACCTCCTGGGCGTAGGAGGTGCGCAGCAGCGGGCGGTTCCTCATACCCTTTCGACCTCCCGGGTGCCGAACAGGCCGTAGGGGCGCACGAGCAGGATCAGCAGCATCACGACGTACGGCGTGACGACCGAGACGTTGCCGCCCAGCCAGGGGAAGTCGCCCTGGTAGGTGGCGGTGATCTCCTGGACCACGCCGACGACCAGCCCGCCGACGACGGCGCCGGGCAGGGAGTCGAGGCCGCCGAGGATGATCACCGGCAGCGCGGTCAGCGCGACGAGCCACAGCGACTCGCTGACGCTGCCGCCGACCGCGGCGAACGTGCCGGCGACCGCGGCGAGCGCGCCGGCCAGCGCCCACGACAGCGCGAACACCGCGCCGACGCTGACGCCTTGGGCGAGCGCGGCCTCCTGGTCGTAGGAGGCGGCCCGCATCGCGAGGCCGGTGCGGGTGTACCGGAAGAACAGGAACAGCCCGGCGATGAGGATCGCGGTCGTGACCACCATGGCGACGTGCCGCTGCTCGATGAGGATGCCGCCGGGCAGCTTCCAGGTGTCCAGCCCCCACGGGTCGCCGACGTGCCGCACGTCGAGCCCGATGAGGGCGTTGACGACGACCCGGACCGCGATGTCGATGCCGAGCGTGATGATGGCGACGGTGAACACCGGCCGGCCGACCATCGGCCGCACCGCGACCCGCTCGATGCCCAGCGCCAGCGCGCCGGTGACCACCGAGGCCACGGCCAGCGCGACGAAGAACCCGAGCGGCTTCACCAGGTAGGTGACCAGGACCGCGCCGGCCAGCATGAACGCCGGCTGGGCGAACGAGATGACCCGGGTCGCCTTGTAGATGATGACGAAGCCGAGCCCCAGCAGCGCGTAGACGCTGCCCGTGCCGATGCCCCGCAGGATGCTCTCGACGACGTCCTTCACGCCTTGCTCCGGTACATGTCGTCGACGAGCTCCGCGAACAGCGTCGCGATCGAGCCCCGCTTGACCTTCTGGGTGGCGGTCAACTCACCGTCCTCGTGGTCGAGTTCCTTGGGCAGCATGCGGAACGTCTTCACCTGCTCCACCGGGTTGTGCTTGGCGTTGACGTCGTCCACGACCCGCTGGATCAGGGCGACGACCTCGGGCTTGCCGCTCAGGTCGCGGTAGGTCGTGTAGCCGAGGCCCTGCCGCTGGGCCCACTCGCCGACCGTGTCGAGCTCGATGCCGACGAGGGCGGCGAGGTACGCGCGGCGGTCGCCGACGACGATCGCCTCCTTGACGTACGGCGACGCCTTGAGCGCGTTCTCGATCTCGCTCGGCGCGACGTTCTTGCCGCCGGAGGTGATGATGATGTCCTTCGCCCGGTCGGTGATCCGCAGATGCGTGCCGTCGACGAGCTCGCCGACGTCGCCGGTGCGCAGCCAGCCGTCCGGCGTCATCGCGTTCGCGGTGGCGCCGGGGTCGTCGAAGTACCCTGCGAAGGTCCCCGGGTGGCGGGTCTGGATCTCGCCGTCGTCGGCGATGCGGATCTCGACCCCGTCCTGGGCCTCCCCCACCGTGCCGACCTTCACCCGGCCCGGCCGGTTGCCGGTGGCCACCGCGGTGTTCTCGGTCATCCCGTAGAGCTCGTGCATCGGCACGCCGATGCCCATGAAGAACTTCAGGACGTCGGGCGCGATCGGCGCGGCGCCGCTGGCGGCGTAGCGGACCCGGCGCACGCCGATGCGCTCGCGCAGCGCCCGGTAGCACAGCAGCCACCCGACCGCGTAGAGCGCGCGGCTGCCGGCGGTGTGCCGGCCGCCGTTCGCGGCGAGCGTCGAGCCGATCCGGTCGGCGACCCTGAGCCAGAGCCGCGCGTTGGCCCGCTTGAACCGGGACGCGCCGGACAGCCGGACGGTGACGCCGGCGAGCATCTTCTCCCAGATGCGCGGTACGCCGAAGAGGATCGTCGGCTGTACCTCCCGGAGATCCGCCTGCACGGTCGCGATCGACTCGCCGAAGTGCACGATGACCGCCGAGGCGGCGTTGAACCACACCGTGAAGACCCGCTCCGCGACGTGGCACAGCGGCAGGTACGACAGCGTGAGGTCGCGCGGCCCGGGCGGTGGCGAGGCGAACCCGCCCCCGGCGACGAGCGTGTCGATGGCGAAGTCGACGTTGGCGACGGTGAGCATCGCGCCCTTGGGGCGCCCGGTCGTGCCGGACGTGTAGACCAGCGTGGCCACGTCGGCCGGCGTCGACGCCGCCATCCGCTCGGCGACCGCGTCCGCGTGCTCGGCCCGGTGGCCGGTGCCCAGCGCGAGCAGGTCCTTCCAGGCGATGAGCTTTGGGTGGTCGTACCGGTGCAGGATCCCCCGCGGCTCGACGAACACGATGCGTTCCAGGGCGGGGCAGTCGTCGATGACCTCCAGCACCTTGTCGACCTGCTCCTGGTCCTCGGCGAACAGGACCCGCGCGCCGGAGTGCCCGAGCAGGTACCGCACCTCGTCGGCCGGGTTGGTCGGGTAGAGCCCGACCGTCGAGCCGCGCACGGCGACGGCGGCGACGTCGACGAACAGCCACTCGGGCCGGTTCTCCGACTGGATCGCGACCCGGTCGCCGGGCTCGATGCCCAGCGCCAGCAGGGCGTGGGCGACCGTCTCGGCCGTGTCCCAGTACTCGCCCCAGGTGATCTCCTGCCAGATGCCGCGCTGCTTCTCGCGCATGGCCACGGCCGACGGCACGGCCTTGGCGCGGTCGCGCACGAGGGTCGCGATGGTCATTTCGCCTCCCCGAGGTACGCGCGCAGGACGTCCGGGTGGTGCTGGACCTCCTTGGGGGTGCCGAGCGCGATCGGCGTGCCGAAGTCGACGACGAGCACCCGGTCGGCGAGGTCCATGACGAGCCCCATGTCGTGCTCGACGAGGATCATCGGGATCGACATCTCCTCGCGGATGTCGAGGATGTAGCGGGCCATGTCCTCGGTCTCCTCCAGGTTCATCCCGGCGACCGGCTCGTCGAGCAGCAGCAGCTTGGGCTCCATGGCGAGGGCCCGGCCGAGCTCGACCCGCTTCTGCACGCCGTAGGGCAGCAGGCCGACCGGCAGCCGGCGCCACTGGGCGAGCTCCAGGAAGTCGACGATGTCCTCGACGACGGCCCGGTTGGCGATCTCCTCCCGGCGGGCGCGGCCCAGCCAGGCGATCGCGGCGAGCGTGCCGTACCTGATGTGGTGATGCCGGCCGAGCATGAGGTTCTCCACCACCGTGAGGTGCTGGAAGAGCTCCACGTTCTGGAACGTCCGGGCCACGCCGAGCGTGGCGACGCGGTCCGGCCGCATGCCGGTGATCTCCCGCTCGTCCAGCGTCACCCGGCCCCGTTGCGGGCGGTACACCCCGGAGATCACGTTGAAGATGGACGTCTTGCCCGCACCGTTCGGGCCGATCACGGCGAAGAGCTCGTTGCGGCCGACGGTGAAGGAGACGCCGTTGACCGCCTTGACGCCCGCGAAGCTCAGGTGGACGTCGTCGAAGCTGAGCACGGCCGGCGCGGTGCGCGCCTGCGCCGGCGGGGTCTGGACCTGGGTCATCTGGGTCCCCCTATGACAGCCAGCGCTTGCGGCGCTTGTAGTGCTTCACGTCGCGGAAGGTCTTCGTGCTGCCCTCGGTGCGCAGCCCCAGGTAGAACTCGCGGATGTCCTCGTCGGCGAGCAGCTCGGCGGCCGGCTTGTCGAGCACGACCTTGCCGTTCTCCAGCACGTATCCGTGCTCGGCGATGGACAGCGCCATCGTGGCGTTCTGCTCGACCAGCAGCACGCTGGTGCCGCCGCGGTTGATCTCGACGATCAGGTCGCGGACCTGCTCCACCATGCGCGGGGCGAGGCCGAGGCTCGGCTCGTCGAGCAGCAGGTACTTCGGCTCGGACATGAGCGCGCGGCCCATGGCGAGCATCTGCTGCTCACCGCCGGAGAGGTAGCCGGCGATGCTGCCGCGGCGCTGTTGGAGCACCGGGAACAGCGCGTACATCCGCTCCAGCGCCTCGGCCCGGCCGCGCCGCCGGGTGTGGGCGCCGAGGCGCAGGTTCTCCTCGACGGTCAGCTCGGCGAACGTCCGCCGGCCCTCCATGACCTGGGTCACGCCCCGACGCACGATGGCGGACGGGCGGAGGCGGTGGATCGGTCGGTCGTCGAGCGTGACGGCGCCCTTGGTGACCGCGCCGTCGTGCACGTCGAGCAGGCCGGAGAGGGCCCGCAGCAGGGTGGTCTTGCCGGCCCCGTTCGCACCGAGCAGCGCGACGATCCGGCCTGGGGGAACGGCGAGGCTGACGCCGCGCAGGACCAACATCACGTCGTCGTAGACGACCTCAAGGTTCTGGACCCGTAACACTGGGCGGCTCCTCCGGGGGGTGCTCCGGGGGTGGGCATGTGGGCCAAACTTTTTGCATCGTCGGTGTATGAAGTTACGTGTATTTAACCTGTTCTCAGAGCAGAATCAAGCCCCAAATGTGTGTCCGTCAACACTGTTGGCCAAGTCGATATAACCGTCCGATGTGGACTCTTGACCGGTGGTAATCCGGACTTTTAGGTTAATGTCGGTCGATGTGGACTGGCGGGTTTCGCGATCTCGTCGCGGCCGATAGGTTGGCTCCTGGCCTGCACGGCAGTCCGTCGCCCAACCGGGGCGGCGCCGGGCAAGCGCCGCCGAATCGGGCTGTCGCGCACTGGCGCGCATCGATCCGCGGGATCGCGGTCGGGCGCACTTTTCCCGCCCGGACCCGTGAGCTGACCCGGTCGGCGGCAGGTGCTGGAAGGGTCCTTCGTTGTCCACTGGACACCGTGTTCGTCGATCGGTGCTGCGGACCCTGTTGGCCGGTGCCGCGTCACTCATCGTGATGGCGCCGGCGACGGTAGCGCACGCCGATCCGACCGCCGCCGAGATCGAGGCCCAGCTGCAGAAGCAGGGCGAGGAGCTCGAGGCGGTGGTCGAGCAGTGGAACCAGATGAACATCTCGCTCGCCGACTCACAGGCCAAGGTGGCCAGCCTGGAGACGGACCTCACGACGGCCACCGCCAACGCGCAGACCATCGCGATCGAGTCGTTCAAGACGGGCAGCCACCTGCGCAACATCTCGGTCCTGCTGCGCGCCTCCTCGTCCGACTCGCTGGTCGACCAGATGGGCACGCTGGACGAGATCGCGCGCCGGCAGCAGCGCACGCTCAACGACCTGAAGACCGCGAAGGCGAACCTCAACGCGACGCTCGCCACGCAGACGGCCCAGAAGACCGAGATCGAGGCGAAGAAGAAGTCCCTCGAGACGGACATGGCCAAGCTCGACCAGCTCAAGAAGAAGGTCAACAAGCCGCCGGTCCAGAAGGGCCCACCGCCCGCGGTGTCGGGCAAGGCCGGCCTCGCGGTCACGTACGCCTACAACCAGATCGGCGACCCCTACAAGTTCGGCGCCGCCGGTCCGGACGCGTTCGACTGCTCGGGCCTCACGATGATGGCCTGGAAGCAGGCCGGCGTGAGCCTGCCGCACAGCGCCGCGCAGCAGTGGAGCAAGGTGGCGCACATCTCGCGCTCCGACCTGGCGCCGGGCGACCTGGTGTTCTACAACAGCCTGGGTCACGTCGCCATCTACATCGGCGGCAACGAGGTCATCCACGCGCCGACGAGCGGCCGCACGGTGACCCGCGCCAAAGTCGACATGGGCAACAAGATCTACGGCTACGGGCGCGTCAGAGCCTGACACCCGTCGCTGCTTGATGGGGCCGCTCCGCCTGTGCGCGGGGCGGCCCTTCATCATTGAGCGCATGAGTTCGTGGGATCCCCAGCAGTACCGCCGGTTCGCCGACGAGCGGGCCCGCCCCTTCCACGAGCTGGTGGCCCGAATCCCGACCCGATCGGCGGTCGCGGTCGTCGACCTGGGCTGCGGCCCGGGGACGATGACGGCGACGCTCGCCGCCCGCTACCCGGATGCGGCGGTGCTCGGCGTCGACTCCTCCCCCGACATGATCGCGGCCGCCGCCGCGCTGGCGACGCCGCAGCTGCGCTTCCAGCTCGGCGACATCGCATCCTGGCACCCGGCCCGGGGATCGGTGGACGTCATCGTGGCGAACGCGTCGCTGCAGTGGGTCGGCGATCATGACCGGCTGCTGCCGTTGCTGGCGGCAGCGCTCGACGACGGCGGCACGCTGGCGTTCCAGGTGCCGACCGGCAGCGTGGCGGCCATCGAGCAGGTGGCGTCGTCGCCGCGGTGGGCTCCGCTGTTCTCGTCGGCGCTGGGCGCCACGGGGCCGCGGTCGAGCAGCCCGGTGCTGTCGGCGGCGGAGTACATCGCGCTCCTCTCGGCGGCCGGCCTCTCGGTCGACGCCTGGGAGACGACGTACCACCACGTGCTGCCGGGCGAGGACCCGGTGCTGGAGTGGTTCAGCGGGACGGGCCTGCGGCCGTACTTCGACGCGCTCTCCGGCACGGACCTGGCCGACTTCCGCGCCGAGGTGGGCGCGACCCTGCGGGCGGCCTACCCGCGCCGCGAGTTCGGCACGATCCTGCCGTTCCCGCGCCTGTTCGTGGTGGCCCACCGCCCCTGACGGGCGGCCGGCTGCCCATGATCGTGGCGAAACAGCTGGTTGCCCGGGCAGCCATGCCGTTCCCACAACCATGGGCGCGCACGGCAAAGGCCCCGGCCAGGGAACCCGGCCGGGGCCTTCGAGTTGTCGGTGTGGGGGTTACGCGGCCTGGAGGCCCTCGGCGCGGGCCAGCTCGCGGAGCCGGCCCAGGGCCTGGATCTCCAGCTGGCGGATGCGCTCGCGGGACAGCGAGAAGCGGGTCGCCACCTCGGTCAGCGAGTGCTCCCGCCCGTCCTCCAGACCGTAGCGAGCACGCATGATGCCCGCCGAGCGGTCGTCCAGGTGGTTGAGCAGGCCCTCGATCCGCTGGCGCTCCAGGGCGGCCAGCACGACGTCCTCCGGCGACGGGGCGTCGGAGTCGGCCACCAGGTCACCCAGGTTGGTGTCGCCGTCGTCACCCACGGGGGTGTCCAGCGAAACGGTGTCCTGCGACCACCGCATGAGCTCGTGCACCCGCTCGACCGGCACGCCGAGCGCGGTGGCCAGCTGCTCCGGCTCCGGCTCGTTGCCCAGCTCGCGGGTGAGCTGACGCGCCACGTTGCGCATCCGGTTGACGTCCTCCACGAGGTGGACCGGCAGCCGGACGGTGCGCTCCTGCTGCGCGATCGCGCGGCTGATCGCCTGGCGGATCCACCACGTCGCGTACGTCGAGAACTTGTAACCGCGCACGTAGTCGAACTTCTCGACCGCCCGCACGAGGCCGGTGTTGCCCTCCTGGATCAGGTCGAGCATCGGCATGCCGGACCGCACGTAGCGACGGGCGATCGAGACCACCAGCCGCAGGTTGGCCCGGATGAACCGGTCCTTCGCGCGCTCGCCCTCGGCGACCAGCCGCTGCAGCTCGGCGACGGTCACGCCGTCGGGAAGCTGATCGGACTCCAGCAGGTGCTCCGCGTAGAGCCCGGCCTCGACCGCCTTGGACAGCTCGACCTCAGAAGCGGCGTCGAGCAGCGGCGTGCGGGAGATCTCATGCAGGTACACGCCGACAAGGTCCCGCTCCTCGGCACCGGTGTCGGGTCGCATCTCCACTTTCACGTTCTCCACCTTCGGGCCCCTCCCCGTCCATCCTTCGCCTTCCCCGTTTCACCCTGCTAAAACGGGTGCCCCCCGGGTATGCCCCCTACACAACAGTCAGATGGCCTTCCGAATTCCGCCCTCAGGGGCGATTCGGTGACGACCCCTGAGAGTTGCACCACTTACCTAGACGCTCTGGAGGCTGCTCCGGTTCGCTTCGGTTGCAACAAGTGATACGTGGTATTCCTGCCCGTCAGACGCCTAAACTCGCTGTGAGTTCCCTGGGAACGGCGGCAGCTGGGACCGGGATCACCGGTGTTCATCGGCAACAGTCGGGCCGGCGACAGGCAAAACGCGCTGAAGGATGAGAAATCGACGAGCCTCGTGAGCTGTCGATATGCCGACCGGATGACGACGCCCACCACCTACCGAGCGTGCCATTCCCGCAACAGCTCGGCTTCCTCCTCCTCGGTCAGCCCGATTCTGTGCGGTTCGTCACGCAGCCCCGAACGTGTATCGGCCACAGTCTCGGCCAGTGGACGGGTCCGCAGCCCGGCCGCGATCGAGGGGCCGTCGTCCCTGGTGAGGAACCCGGCGTACTCCGGCAGCGGCAGCCACACCGGCAGCGAGCGCGGCCCGGACCAGGGCGCCACCTCGCGCGCGGCCAGGAACTCCTGCGGGATCCAGGTCAGCTCGTGCACCGAGGGTGCCCCCTCCGCCAGCGCCGCGTGGAACTCCCGGCGGGTGACCGGCGACCCGATCCCGTCGAACGTGCCGGCCAGCCCGCGCTCGGCCGCCTGGACGATCCAGCCGGCCAGATCGCGCACGTCGACGACCTGGACGCGCTCGTCGGGCGTGCCCGGCGCGAGGATCTCCCCGCCGCGCGCGTGGCGTCGCACCCAGTAGTCGAACCGCCCCGTCGGGTCCTCCGGGCCGACGATGAGGCCCGCCCGGCAGATGAAGGATGCTTCGGTACCAAATGTGCCGGAAACCACCTGTTCACACGTGACCTTGCAGCGGCCGTAGGCCTCCGCGTCGGCGGACGGATCGTCGAAGCCCGGCTCGGCCGGCGCCATGACCGGGGCGGTCGCCACCGTCTGGCCGGGCGTCGCCGCGTCGGCGTAGACCGAGCCGCTCGACACGAACGTGAAGTGCCCGGCCCGGCCCCGCAGCGACGTGGCCGCGTGCCGCACGTGGCTCGGCCTGCGGCCGACGTCGACGACCGCGTCGAAGGTGCCGTCGAGCGCGTCGAGCCCGTCGGGCCGGTCCCGGTCGACGCGGACGAACGCGACGCCCTCGACCGGCTCGCCGGACTCGCCGCGGGCGGCGCACACGACCTCGTGTCCGGCGTCGCGGGCCTGACGGGCGACGGCCCGCCCGAGGAACACGGTTCCCCCGAGAACAAGGATCTTCATCGCCCGATCCTCGGCCCTGCGCGCGGCGGCCGCACCCGGTGTTCACGCCAGGCGAATCCGCCGACGGCGAACATCTCGCCGATCTTGCAGTCGTGGTGCCGCGACACTCCCTCGATGCCCCGGTTTGTCAGGCACCACAACTGCAAGATCGACGCGCCTAGGGCCAGCGGGCCTAGGCGCGGTGGGACGACGGGGGGCGGTGCGGGCGGGTCTTGTGGATCACCAGCGCGAGCAGCGCGACCCCGAGCATCGCCGCCGCGGCGACGGCCAGCCACACCGACCAGCGCTGCCCGGGGCCGCCCGGCGGGCGCAGCCCGCCATCCACAATGGACGGCGCGGCGGACGGCGGCGACGCCGAGGACACCGGGGTGAAGGCCCAGACGCGCAGGTAGTCGATCTGGAACTCGGCCGGCAGCGACGTCGACGGGGGCGGGGTGCCGGTCCGCGCACCGGCGGTGACCGCGAAGCCGAACCAGCGCTGTGCGGTGGAGACGCTGGGGTCGGCCAGCCGTTCGGTGCCGTCGACGGTCACCCGGAAGCCTGACGGCGCCCACTCGATCACGTACACGTGCCAGTCACGGAAGTGGCCGGTCAGCGTCTTCGTGGAGGTACCGCGGCCATCTCCGTTGGTCACGAGGGCCTGGTCCTGCCCGCCCGTCGTGATCAGCGACAGCTCCGACGCGTGGTCCCTGGCGGTGCCGTCCACCGGCCGCAGCAGCACCATCGACTCGATGCCGGCGCCGACCGGGACGCGGGCGCGGAACTCGTAGCGGCCGTACTGCTGCGCGACCCCCGGGCACTGCAGCTCACCGGCGACGAGGGCGCCGTTCGAGCGGCGCTGGAGGGCCAGCCGCAGCCGCCCGTCGGAGACGGTGACCGCCTCGCGGCGGAACGACGCGCCGTCCTCGTAGGCCGAGCACCCCGGCGGCAGCGTGCCCGCGTCGTCGAACGAATCGGAGAAGACCGGCGTCCAGCCGACCGGTTCGCCGGCCCGGGCCGGGCCGGGCGCGACGAGCACGGCGGGCGCCGCGGTGGACACGACGACCACGAGGAGGGCCGTCACCCGGGCGAGCACCGAGGGGTACACGCTCGCAACCTACCGGATACCTTGCGGATGCGCAGGGTTGCAGATCGTCGATATCGACGGTCCGACCGGCGCAAAGGCGGCGACGATCGGCCGAACGACCCTCGCTGTAACCCTGCGGACACGGAGCTGTCGATCGCCGCTTCTCGCGCGGGATCGCCGATCACGGAAGGATGGCGATCGACGCATGCGTCCTTCTCGAAGGAGAACCTATGGCCCAGCCCCGCGCCCGCGGCTGGCGATTCGCTCAGCACCTCGCGGTGCCGGCTCTCGCCGTCGCGGTCGTCGCCCTGTTACCCCTGGCCAAGACCGGCACCGCCGAGAGCACCGATCGGTGGACGCCACTCACCCCGGCCAAGGTGTCGTTCACCCAGAAGACGGGCAAGACGACCACCGCCCAGATCCTCGGGTTCAACGACTTCCACGGCAACATCGACCCGCCGACCGGCAGCGGCGGGCTCATCAACGGCACGCCCGCGGGCGGCGCCGAGTACCTCAGCACCTACCTGACCAAGCTGCGCAACGCCGCTGCCAAGGAGGGCGTCCACGACAGCGACACGGTCGTCGCCGGTGACAGCATCGGCGCCTCGCCGCTGGTCAGCGCCGCGTTCCACGACGAGCCGGCGATCGAGGTCCTCAACAAGATGGGTGTCGACATCTCTTCGGTCGGCAACCACGAGTTCGACGAGGGCGTCACCGAGCTCAAGCGCATCCAGTTCGGCGGCTGCCACCCGGTCGACGGATGCCAGGACGGCGACGGGTTCTCGGGGGCCAACTTCCCGTACCTCGCCGCCAACGTCACCAACAAGTCCAACGGCCTGCCGGTCCTGCTGCCGTTCACGATCCGGTTCTACGAGGGCGTTCCGGTCGCGTACGTCGGCATGACGCTCGAGGCCACGCCCGGCATCGTCAACCCGGCCGGCATCAAGACCGTCGACTTCAAGGACGAGGTCGAGACGGCCAACCAGTACTCCACCATCCTCAAGTGGCTCGGCATCCGCTCCATGGTGCTCGTGATCCACGAGGGTGGCGCGCAGAGCAGCCCGCCCGCGCCGCTGGACCCGTCCGGCTGCGCCAACTTCGCCGGCCCGATCACCGACATCGTCAAGGGTCTCGACCCGGCGTACGGCGTCGTGATCTCCGGCCACACCCACCGCTTCTACACGTGTGACCTGCCGAACTCGTCCGGCGCCAGCACGCTGGTGACCAGCGCGGGCACGGCCGGCACGCTCGTCACCGACGTTCGCGTCACGCTCGACAAGAAGACGCGCAAGTTCGTCGACGCGTCGGCCACGAACGTGATCGTCGAGAACGGCGTGAAGAACCCGGACGGCACCTGGAAGATCGAGAACGGCGTTCCGGTCCGCAACCCGGACCTGGTCGACCCGAAGATCAAGAAGATCGCCGACAAGTACCGCACGGCGGTCGCCCCGATCGCCAACAAGGTCGTCGGCACGATCACCGCCGACATCACCACGTCGACGACCGCCGCCGGCGAGTCCTCGATGGGTGACGTGATCGCCGATGCGCAGCTGGCCTACACCAAGTCGGCCGGCGCGCAGATCGCGTTCATGAACCCGGGCGGCATCCGGGCGGCGATCACGTACGCCAACTCGCCCGGCGGCGAGGCGCCGGGTCAGGTGACCTACGGCGAGTGCTTCACGGTCCAGCCGTTCAACAACCTGGTCGTGACGCAGTCGTTCACCGGCGCCCAGATCAAGGACGTGCTGGAGCAGCAGTTCGTCGGCTTCGGCGGGCAGACGGTCCAGCGCATCCTGCAGGTGTCGGCCGGCCTGACCTACACCTACAGCGCGTCGGCCGCGGCCGGCTCGAAGGTGAGCGACATCCGGCTCAACGGGACGCCGATCGACCCGGCGGCGACCTACCTGGTGACGACGAACGACTTCCTCGCCAACGGCGGTGACGGGTTCACCAACCTGGCGAAGGGCACCGGTCGCGTCACCGCGCCCGGCTTCGACGTCGACGCGCTCGTCGCGTACCTCGGCGCGGCGCCGGTCACGCCCGGCCCGCAGAACCGCATCACGCGTATCGCCTGATCAGCAACCGTGTGGGCGGGCGGCGGGTTTTGCTCCCGCTCGCCCACACGTATGCTCGCGACGCCGACGAATTTTTCGAGGAGTGTTGATCTGTGGAGCGACCGAGCTGGGCACCCGCAGACGTCGACCTCGATCGGCCGAGCGTGGCCCGCGTCTACGACTACTACCTCGGCGGCTCCCACAACTTCGCCGCCGACCGCGCCTTCGCCGAGCAGGTCCTCAAGGCCATGCCCTCGGTCGTCCCGCTGGTCCGCAGCAATCGGGCGTTCCTGCGCCGCGCCGTGACCACCCTCGCCGACCTGGGCGTCCGGCAGTTCCTCGACCTCGGCTCGGGCATCCCGACCGTCGGCAACGTCCACGAGGTCCTCGCCGACGCCGGCATCACCGACGCCAAGGTCGTCTACGTCGACCACGACCCGGTCGCCGTCGCGCACAGCCGCGCGATCCTCGCCGACGTGCCCGGCACCGCCGTCGTCGCCGGCGACCTGCGCGACCCGGCCGAAGTGCTGGCCAAGCCGCAGGTGAGCGGCCTGATCGACTTCACCCGGCCGGTCGCCTTCCTGCTCGTCGCGGTGCTGCACTTCGTGCCCGACGAGCAGCACCCGGCCGAGATCGTCGCCGGATACGCCGCCGCCGGGGTCCCGGGCAGCCACGTCGTGCTCTCGCACGCCGGGCTCGACCGCGAGCTGACCCCCGCCGAGGCCGAGGCCTGGGAGATGTACCGCAAGTCGCCCAACCCGCTGATCCTGCGCACCCGGCAAGAGGTCGAGCGGCTCCTCGGCGACCTCACGCCCCTCGAGCCCGGCATCGTCTCGCCCTGGGAATGGCGGCCGGAGCCGGACAGCGCGAGCGTTCCCGAAGGCGATGCGCTGGGCTTCGCCGCCGTCGCCCGCAAGGACTAGTGGCGCCGCCGATCATGACCGCCCTCAGCCCCACGCCGACGTCGCGGGACCGCCCGCACCGTGCCGCCGAACGGATGGCACGCGCCTGGTCACTGGCAGTTGCCGGCACGAGTTACGTGTCGATGAGCGGCCTGGAGGTCCAGGACTTCCTCACCAGTCTCTCGACGCGCATCATCCACGCCCTGACGGCCGAGGTCTTCGACCCGGCCGACGTGCGCGAGGTCGGTGCCACGCTGGTCGCGGCCCACTTCACCGAGCCGACGACGGTGGAGCGCACGATGGCCGTGCTCAGCGAGCAGTTCGGCAACGCGCCGGCCCGCCGCATCGCGCAGATCCAGGGCGCGCTCGCGGCCGGCTACGCCCTCGCCCTGCGCGACCGCGTCCTCGAGGAGCAGGAGGAGATCCGCACCGCGGCGCTGTGGTCGCAGGCCCGCGCCGAGGAGGGCCGCCGGGTCAGCGACGCGCGGTTCCGCGCGATCTTCGCCGGCGCGGCCATCGGAATGAGCGTGAGCACCGTCGACGGGCGCGTGGTCGAGGTCAACCAGGCGCTGTGCGACATGCTCGGCTACACCGCCGACGAGCTGCTCGCGATGACGTTCGAGGATTTCGTACTGCCGGACGACCCGCCGTCGGCCGCCGAACTCTTCGCCGACCTGTTCGCCGGGCAGCGGGAGCAGGTGCGGATCGAGAAGCCCTACATCCACAAGGACGGGCACCGGGTCTGGACCGACCTGGTCGCCTCGGTGATCCGCGACGACGAGGACCGGCCGCGCTGGCTCGTCGCCATGTTCGAGGACATCACCGAGCGGCACCTCCTGCAGGTCCGCCTCCGCCACCAGGCGCTGCACGACCCGCTGACCCAGCTGCCGAACCGCACGCTGTTCTTCGATCGGCTCGCGGCGCTGCTCGAGGACGCGTCCGGCGACGCCCGCGTCGGCGTCTGCTATCTGGACGTCGACGGGTTCAAGGTCATCAACGACACGCTCGGCCACGACGTCGGCGACCAGCTGCTACAGACCGTCGCCCGCCGGCTGGCCCGGTCGATCAACGGCGAGGGCCAGCTCGTCGCGCGCATGGGTGGCGACGAGTTCGTGGTGCTCATCGAGAACTCCGCCAGCACCGAGCAGGTCGTCTCGGTCGCCGAGAAGGCCCTCGACACCGTCCGCGCGCCGGTCCACGTCGGCGGGCACGAGATCAGCATCTCCGCCAGCATCGGCGTCGTCGAGCAGCCGCTGCAGGGCACGAGCACCGGCGAGCTGATGAAGGCGGCCGACACCACGCTCTACTGGGCGAAGGCCGACGGCCGCAACCGCCTGGCGCTGTTCGACGCCGACCGGCACGCGCGGGAGGTCACGCGGTACGAGCTGTCGGCGAGCATGCCGGCGGCGCTGGAGCGGCGGGAGTTCTTCGTCGAGTACCAGCCGCTCGTCCGCCTCTCGGACGCCCGCATCATGGGCGTCGAGGCGCTGGTCCGCTGGCGGCACCCGCGCTTCGGGGTGCTGGGGCCCGACGCGTTCATCGGCATGGCCGAGGAGACGGGCCTGATCGTCCCGCTGGGCCGCTGGGTGCTGCACGAGGCCTGCAAGCAGGCGGCGGAGTGGCACCGCACCGCGCCGGACAAGGCGCCGCTCATGAGCGTCAACCTGGCGGTGCGCCAGATGCGCGACCGCACGATCGTCCGGGACGTCAAGGCGATCCTGGAGCAGACCGGGCTGGCTCCCGAGCGGCTCCAGCTGGAGCTGACGGAGAGCGCGGTCATGGGCACCGGCGGCGAGCCCACCGAGGCCCTGAAGGCGCTCGCCGAGCTCGGCCCGCGCATCGCCATCGACGACTTCGGCACCGGCTACTCGAACTTCGCATACCTGCGGCACCTCCCGGTGCACAGCCTCAAGCTGGCCGGCTCGTTCGTCGCCGGGCTGCGCCCGCCGGAGCGCCCCGACCCGGTGGACGAGCAGATCGTGGCGGCCGTGATCGGCCTGGCCCACACGCTCAAGCTGAGCGTCACCGCCGAGGGCGTGGAGACCGCCGAACAGGCCAGCCGCCTCCAGGCCCTCGGCTGCGACACCGCTCAGGGCTGGTACTACGCGAGCCCCGGCCCCGCCTCGGCGATCAATCTCGACTGATACTTTCAGGCGAGGCGCGACACGGCCGCCGCGTCCGGCATCCGACTCAGTGAGCGGCGTAGGGGTTCACTTCTTCGTGCATGTCGGTCATGAACTGCGACCACATGTCGTCTTCGTGCGGGTCCGCACCGATCAGGTCGTAGTGTCCGGTGGTGAAATCGGGGTCGAGCTGCCAGTCGGGCAGGTCGACGTCGTCGTCGCCCCCGTCGAGCGGCTCGTCCTCGACGTCCCCGTCGATCGCGAACACCCCGGTGATGTCGTCGTGCCCATCGGTCTCTATTGCGTGATCAAAGTGGTCGTGCTGGTCGTGCTGCTGGTCGTGCTGGTCGAACTGGTGGTCGCCGAAGACATGGTCGACTCCACCGCCGTGGTCGACGTGGAGGCCGTCCTCGCTGCCCCAGTCGAGCTCATAGTCGCTCATGTCCTGCTCCAGGCGTCGGTCCGTCTACCCATGCAACGGTAGGTGCACCCGCACACCCCCTGCTCCCCGAAACGTGCCACGTCCTCCACACCAACCCGTCCGGCCAGGCTCAGCCGGCACCAGCGAGGTTCGGATGATTTTTGCGTTCGACCCGCTCCGCGAGGCGATCATCCTGGTGGCGGGCGACAAGTCGGGACACTGGCAGGAGTGGTATCACGAGGCGATTCCGCTCGCGGACGAGCGGTACGCGCAGCACCTGATCGCGATGAAGGCGGAGGAACGCTCATGACCGGGGCCGTGAACTGGCGTGACGTCCGGACGGAAGCTCGTGCCGTCGATCCGGAGTGGGACTCCGTCGAGCGGGTCGAGCGCCGGCAGCGGATGCGCGAACGGATGCTCGCCTCGGTCAGCGGGGCCCAACTGGCCGAAATCCGGCAACAGCTCGGTTTGACGCAGGTGCAGCTCGCCGAGGCCACCGGCCTGTCCCAGGCACGCATCAGCCAGATCGAGAACGGCGACGCGGTCGGCCTCGACACCCTCCGGGCGTACGTGCTCGGGCTTGGCGGGCACCTCGACGTCGTGGTGCGGATCGGCAACATTCAGCTCAACGTCGCCTGAAAGACCGCGGCCGGCCAGGCGGCTCGCCCCGGCCGGCCACGTTGTGCCGCTTTGTCAGGGCTGGAGCCACCAGGGGCTGGAGTATGCCACGCCGAAGTCGTTGCACGGGTGGGCGTTCGGGCCCGGGCTGGGGTTGGGCTGGGTCGGGTCGCTGACGCGCAGGACCACCCAGTTGCCCGCGGCCACGTCCAGCGGGAGCGTGAACGTCGCCACCGTGTTGGCCACCGTATCCACGACGAGGGGGACGGTCGGGGCGGTCGAGCCGGGGCGGAGGACCTGGATGCGCAGGGGCTTGCCGTCCCACTCCGGGCCGCGGTTGAGGTCGACGGCGAAGCGGACGTCGCCGCGGGACATCGGCAGGACGCCGCCCATGCGGGCCACCGCGCCCGCCGGGGTGGTCGCGGTCGCGTCCAGGCGCAGGCCGGACACGCGCGTGGCGAAGAAGCGGCGGGCGCGCATGGCCTCGAAGACGCCGGCGCGGGTGTTCTGGGTCACCCACAGGCCCATCCGGCCCTTGCCCTCGGGGAAGCCCCAGTTGGTGCCGTGCTCGTCCGACACGCCGCTCAGGCCCGTGCGCCAGCCGGCGTTGAGGCAGGCGTTGAGCGCCGAGGTGCGGCCGTCGGACCAGCCGTCGAAGAGGTAGTCGTCGCCGCGGTTGAACATCTCCAGGCTGACCATCGCGTCGCGGGCCGACGCGGTGTAGGAGAAGTTGCCGAAGCGGGCGATCTCGCGGCCCGGGTGGTTGAAGCTGGCGATGCCGCCGTTGTTGATGATCCAGTTGTACAGGCCGCCCATGTTGCTGGAGCCACCCAGGTCGGTGAAGCTGGCGGTGCCCCAGACGTTGACGTGGCCCAGCAGCGGGTGGGACCACTCGAAGCCGCGGATCGCGGTGTAGTTGCCGGGGTCGTCGGCCGCGTTGGCCAGCGTGCCGGTGCGGTCCCACTCCGACTTCGACAGGCCGCTGATCGAGAACAGCGTCGCGTGGTCGGTCAGCGCGGCGACGTCGAGGCCGGCCGAGCGCATCGAGGCGAAGGCGAGGTTCGGGTCGCCGTCGCCGTCGGACATCACGGTGTGGTTGTGCATGTCGGCGTGCACCAGCGTGGTGCCCTGCGTGATCGCCGACGCCCGCGACGCACCCGTGAGGGCGGCCGCGCTGCCCGCCGTCGCAGCTGTGGCGGACTCGGCCAGGTGGGTGCCGGCCGGGGCGGCGGCGGCCCGGCCGGGGGCGGCGGCCAGCAGGAGCAGGCCACCCGCGCCGGCGGCGCCGGCGAGGAGCCCGCGCCGCCCGAGCCCGGCGGAGTCGCCGGACGAGTGGTGGTGGGGGTGAGAGTGGTCGTGGCTGTGGTCACTCATGGCGTCAGCCAACTCGACGACCGTCAATATGTAGAAACATGTTCATGTCTTGCGGGCGAACATTGTCAGCGCGTGCGCCGGTCCAGCCAGCCGTCGCCGTTCACGTCCTCGTACCGCGCGTCCATCCGCCCGTCGTGGTTGGTGTCAACCTCGGACGAGTCGATCAGCCCGTCCCGGTTGACGTCATGCCCGACGAACTCCGGACGCCCGTCGCCGTCCGCGTCGACGATGATGTTGACGCCGCCGTCCGACCGGTTGACGTACGTATGCTGGTCCCACCGTCCGTCGCCGTCCCAGTCGACCCGCGTGTGATACCCGTCGGTGGGCGCGCCCAGCCCGTGCCGCTCCCCGAGGGAGGACGGCTGCCCCGACCAGCCCTGGTCGCCGACCAGCCCGGCGAGCCCACCGCCGTGCGACGGCGGAGCGGGCGGGGTGCTCGATCCGTAGGTGCTGGCCCGATACACGGTGCCCTGCCCGTCCCGCTCGACCTCGGTGGGCACGCCGCTGGGCGCCTCGGCCAGGCCGGCGAAGCCGTGGGGCTCGTCCACCTGCCCGTGCCCGGCCTCGGCGAGGCCGGCGTTGCCGTAGTCGCCGCCCGCATTCCCGCCGTAGTAGGACGGGCCGCGCTCCGCACCCGGCGCCTCGGCCAGGCCGGCGTTGCCGTAGGACGCGTCGGCCTGTCCGTAGCCGGCCTCCGGCTGCCCGTAGCCGGCCTCGGCCAGGCCCGCAGCGCCGTACCCGGGATCGCTGCCGTATCCCGCCGCATAGCCGGGCCCGGCCGCCGCGTAGCCGTCACCCGAGGACGCGTAAGCACCGCCGGGACCCGCCTCGGCAAAACCGCCCGAACCGGCCCGCACGTCGAAGCCGCCAGCCGCCTCGCCGACCGCCCCGAGGTGCCGCCCGAACCCGGCCCCGGACCCGGCGTCGTCGAACGACGGCGCCGCGTGGCGCCCGCCGACCGCCCCGACGGCATCCCCGATGCCGTGGCCGTGACCGTGGCTGCCCGCGACGGCGTCGCCGATGCCGGAGCCGATCGAGCCCATCTCCGAGAAGAGCCCGAACATCCCGGCCTTGCTGGTCCGCTGCTCGACCCGCGACTCTCCACCCGGGTCGGCGCCGACCTGGACGCGCAGCACCTCCAGCTCCTCGGCGCTCAGCCGGTATCCGGCCAGGGCCGACGCCGGGTCCGCCGCCAGCCGGGCCTTGAAGCCCGGATCGCTCAGCAGTCGCTCCAGCACGTCGTCGAAGTCGGACATGACAAACCCCCGAAATCAGTCGAGCTCTGGCATCGGCACCGGTTGGGGCCGCGGCCGGCAGGTCCCGCACTGCACCGCGTCCTCCACGACCAGCCCTTCGGCCCGGCCGCGGCGCTGCGAGCGGTGCACCTCCAGCAGATAGGGGCCGAACCGTGCATGGTCCTCGCACAGCCCGCGGCCGCAGAACCGGCACGACCCCCGCGCCGCCTTGGCGCAGAACCAACAGAGCACAGCCTCTCCTACCTACGTGATGATGGGAACTGAGCATGCGGCGACAGTGACGGCGTTGGCGTTGAGGCTGGCCGACTTCCCTTCGGAGTCGGTCGCCGTGATAGTGACGGTCAGCGTTCCGCCGGAATTGTCCTTGCCTGGGTAGTTCACCGGGCCCAGTGTGGCGGTGTAGCTGGTGCCTCGAAGGGACATCGGCCGGCTGCCTGACGCGAACCCGCTCCACGACAGCGTGACGCCCTTGAGCGGTCCTTGGTCATCTGTCACGGTCGCTGTAACGCTCACGGCAGCGACGCCCTCGTAGCACGTGTATTCGTTGCTGACCCATTGCTGAATCGGGCTGCCAGGCTGTTGGGTCACGGTGATCACCGGCGGCCGGTTCACCCGAGGCGGCGAAGTTGTCGGCGCCGCGCTGGTCGGTGGGGCGGTTGTGACGGTTGCTGACGGTGACCGGGTGGGAGACCGCGTCGGGGAGGCTGACGCCGACGCGGACGGGGACGGGGACAGCGAGTCCGACGGTGACGGGGAAGCTGACGGCGTGTCCGAGGCCGACGGGACGACGGACGGGGTGCCGCCCGGCTTCGGCAGTACGACACCGTCGCCGCACGTCAGGTCGGCCTGCGGGTCGACGTCCAGCGGCGTTCCGTCGGCGTGGACGACGCCCTTGCCCACGTCGGCCGCGTCGTTGCCGGCGCTCAGCGCGAACCGCGCGGCGCCGTCGTTGGCGATGTCGCCGACGGACAGCCGCAGCGGCTTGAACGCCGTCGTGGTCGAGGTCGTGTCGACCAGGATCCGGCCGCCGCGCAGCGTGAGCGCGCCGTTGGGCTGGATCGGGGTCGTCGGGTCGCTCAGCAGCTCCCCCACGTCGAGGCGGGAGCCGGCGCAGAGCACCGTGACGCTGCCGCCGCGGAAGGTCAGGGTGGCCGTCGACCGGTCGGCGATGGTGATGGAGTCGCCCTTCTGGACGTACACCTTGGAACCCCGCGTCATCGTGCGCGACTGACCTTCGATCTCCACGTGCGCGGTGCCCCGCGTGACGCCGACCAGGGCGCGGTCGGTCGGCATCTCCGCCCACACCGGGCCCGAGAACAGGTTGCTGCCGGTCAGGAACAGCGCGAACAGCAGCAGCAGGACGAGCAGCCACCACAGCTTCTTCTCGAACCGCCGGTCGACCGAGTTGTCGACGGGCGGTGGCGGGCCGGGCGGCGCCGCGAGCGGCGGGTAGTTGGCCGGCGGGTGCGCGCCGGACGACGGGCGGCGCCCACCGGCGGCCGCCGCGATCTCCGCCTGGCGGCCGAGCAGCAGCGGCAGGCCCCCGACGGCCGGCAGCAGCCAGGCGCGGACGGGGGTGCGCGCGGTCGCGACCTGGCCGGGCGAACCGTCGCCGTACGGCCCGATCATCGACCCACGCTGCAGCTCGACGCCCTCGGGCAGCATCAGCGTGCCCGCGGCGACGACCAGCGCGTCGTTGCCGCCGCGCAGCACCACCGGCTGGCCGGGGCCGAAGTGCATCGGCCGGGCCCGGGTGAGCAGCCCGAGCCGGTCCTCGCCGCTCAGCGAGGCCAGCGCCGGCGTCTCGCCCATGAGCGTCTCGAGCTCGGCCCACTCGGCCGGCGGCGGCCCGGGAAGCTGCCCGACCGCCGCGGCGACCGTCGAGGGCGGGATGGCCAGCAGTGTGGTACCGGCGGTCAGCCAGCCGAGCGCCGCCGGCGCACCGGTCAGGGCGTTGGCGAGCCCGACGACGCCGCCGCGCCCGACCCGCTCGCGGACCGTGCCGGACGGGTCGCCGGGGCGGCGGCCCTCCAGCGCGCCGTCGACGACCACGTACACCGACTGCTGCGCCGCTCCGGCGAAGACCAGCTGCTCGCCCGTGCGCGGGTGCACCCAGCGGGCGTGCTCCGCCAAAGCGGCCAGCGCGGCCGGCGGCAGGTCGCTGAGGCTCGACGCGCTGAGGGCGGCCAGGCGGCGCGGCTCGTCGCGCAGCAGCTTGCGCTCGCCGAGCCGGTCGCGCAGCCTTCTCAAACGGCGCTTCAGCCAAGCGAACAGCAGGTACACGACCGGGGCGAGCAGCCCGGCCACGATCACCACGAGCAGGCCGCGGGCCAGCCAGCCGGCGTTCCACAGGCCGGTGGCGACGCCGGCGATGCGGTCGGTGTAGATGCGGTACATCAGGTTCGCGGCGATCGCCAGCCAGACGACCGCGAGCATGCCGTAGAGCGCGACCAGCCGGCCCTCGCGATCGAGGTCCCCGAACCGCGGCGGGCGGCGGCGCAGCCGGGCGACCACCCAGGCCAGCCCGCGGGCCCGCAGGTTGGGCACCTCGAGCCAGTCCATGAGCAGGTAGTACCCGTCGAGCGCCAGGAACGGGTTCAGGTTGAACAGGGCGTTGAGGTACCACGCGAAGGCCAGCTTGAACGTCCACGGCTGCAGCTCGGGGAAGAACAGGCCGGCGAGCTGGCAGGCGCCGGCCAGGACCAGCCCGGTGGCCGGGCCGGCGACGGTGGTGACGATGCGGGCGCGGCGGCCGGCCATCCAGACGTCGGTGGTGTCCACGAAGACCGAGGGGATCCCGAAGTACACCAGGAAACCCGCGGCCGGCACCCGCCTCCCCGCGTGCTTGGCCCCCAGCGCGTGCCCCAGCTCGTGGCACCCGAGCGCGAAGACGTTCAGGCCGAGCAGGACGAGGGCGCCGGCGAAGTACGAGTCGCCGGTCAGGAACACCGACTGGTCGGCGCGGAACCAGTTCCACACGAAGACGCCGAGGCCGGCCAGGGCCACCAGCCCGGCGAGCACCGCGACGAACCGGGTGAAGAACAGCCGCCCGCCGGCCTTGTAGAGGAACGTGACCACCGGGTCGACGCGGGCCAGCACGACCCGCTGACCGCGGGCGGTCGCCAGCAGCGCCTTGCCGAGCCGGATCGGCCACGGCCGGCGGTGGACCCGCTGCAGCCGGTGGAAGGCGTCGACCGGCAGCTCGTCGAGCATCCGGTTGCCGGCGAGGTCGGCGACGATCCGGGTGACCTGCTCGGGGGCGAGCCGGCCGGAGATGCGGGCGAACTCGGCGACCAGCCGGGCCACCGTGCGGCTGCCGTCCATGAGCCCGGCGAGCCGCCACTCCTGCGGCGTCAGGCGCAGGTAGCAGGATTCTCCCGCGTCGGGCGAACGGACCATGACGTACTCGACGCCCCGCGCCGACGTGAGGCTGACCGCCTCGATCCCCTCGCGGAGCGCCGGCCGCGCCCGGGCCGGGTTGAGCCGGTCGGCCACGGCGTGCCACAGCCCGACGTCGGCAGGGCCGAGCGGCACTCCCGGGGCACGCCCGGCAAGCGCCTCCCAGACACTGATCCGCGTCTCTATGACGGCCACTGTCGCTCCTGTCGGCACGGTTCCGGCCAACGGACTTTAAGCGGGCGATTTCGCCACGGGTAGGTTCCGTCCCGAACGTGACAGCGATTCGGCGAAGATGGCACTGTGTACATCCTCGCCATCGATCAGGGGACCACCTCCTCCCGTGCGATCGTGTTCGACCAGGACGGCGCCATCGTGGCGCTCGACCAGCGCGAACACCACCAGAGCTTCCCCCGCCCCGGCTGGGTCGAGCACGACCCGGTCGAGATCTGGCACAACGTCCAGGCGGTGTCGACCCGCGCCCTGGACCAGGCGGGACTGTCCCGAGCCGATGTCGCCGCCATCGGCATCACCAACCAGCGCGAGACGACGATCCTGTGGGACGCGGCGACCGGCGAGCCCGTCCACCCGGCGATCGTCTGGCAGGACACCCGCACCGACGGGCTGATCCGCACGCTGGCCGGCGACGCCGGCCCCGACCGGTTCCGCTCCCGCTGCGGCCTGCCGCTCGCCACGTACTTCGCCGGCCCGAAGATCGTCTGGCTCCTCGAGCACGTCCCCGGCCTGCGGGAACGGGCCGAGGCGGGCGAGATCCGGTTCGGCACGGTCGACACCTGGCTCATCGAGAAGCTGACCGGCCGGCACGTCACCGACGTGACCAACGCCAGCCGGACCATGCTCATGAACCTCACGACGCTGGACTGGGACGACGAGCTGCTCGCCGCGTTCGGCATCCCGCGCGTGATGCTCCCCGAGATCGGCTCCTCGTCGTACGTCTACGGCGAGGCCCGCACGATGCTGCACGGCGTGCCGGTCGCCAGCGCCCTCGGCGACCAGCAGGCCGCCCTGTTCGGCCAGGCCTGCTTCGCCCCCGGCGAGGCCAAGTGCACGTACGGCACCGGCTCCTTCCTGCTGCTCAACACCGGCGAGCGCCCGGTCGCGAGCGAGCGTGGCCTGCTGACGACGGTCGGCTACCGGATCGGGGACGCGCCGCCGGTCTACGCGCTGGAGGGCTCGATCGCGATCACCGGCTCGCTGGTGCAGTGGCTGCGGGACAACCTGGGCCTGATCCGCTCGGCGCCGGAGATCAACGACCTGGCCGCCACCGTCACCGACAACGGCGGCTGCTACATCGTGCCGGCGTTCTCCGGCCTGTTCGCCCCGCACTGGCGCCCCGACGCGCGCGGCGTGATCACCGGCCTGACCGGGTACGTCACCAAGGGACACCTGGCCCGCGCCGCCCTTGAGGCGACGGCGTGGCAGGTCAAGGACGTGGTCGACGCGATGATGGCGGAGTCTGCGGTACCGCTGGAAACCCTGAAGGTCGACGGCGGCATGACGGCGAGCGACCTGCTGATGGGCTTCCAGGCGGACGTGCTCGACGTCCCCGTGGTCCGCCCGACGGTGGCCGAGACGACGGCCCTGGGTGCCGCGTACGCGGCCGGCCTGGCGGTCGGCTTCTGGCCGGACATCGACACACTGCGCTCGAAGTGGGTCGCGGACCGCCACTGGGAGCCGGCGATGGACGAGGCCGCTCGCGACCGCGGCCACGCGCTTTGGCTGCGGGCGGTCGAACGCTCCTTCGGCTGGGCCGACTGACCCGGCTCGACAGACGTTGGTCGATCTACCCTTATGCCGCGGGTAGATCGACCAACGAAATTCGGTACGACCGATGCGCCGACCCGCCTACATTCGGCGTCATGGTCGAAGGGTTTGCTCGAGATCAGTACGCGTCGCTGCGAGCGGCGTTCGCGGAGAACCTGGCCAACGGGGCGGACGTCGGCGCGGCCGTGTGCGTGACGGTCGACGGGGAGACGGTCGTCGACCTGTGGGGCGGGTTCGCCGACGCGGCGGCCGCCCGCCCGTGGCAGCGGGACACCATCGTCAACGTCTACTCCACCACCAAGACCGTGACCGCGCTCGTGGCCCTGCTGCTCGCCGATCGCGGCGAGCTCGACTTCGACGCGCCGGTGGCCCGCTACTGGCCCGAGTTCGCCGCCAACGGCAAGCAGGGCGTCAAGGTCAGCCACCTGATGAGCCACTCGGCCGGCCTGCCCGGCTGGCGTGAGCCGATGCGCACCGAGGACCTCTACGACTGGGAGAAGGCCACGGCGCTGCTGGCCGCGCAGGCCCCCGACTGGGAGCCCGGCACCGCCGGCGGCTACCACGCGATCACCCAGGGCTACCTGATCGGCGAGGTGGTGCGCCGCATCACCGGGCGTTCGCTGGGCGCCGTGCTCCGCGACGAGCTCGCCGGCCCGCTGCAGGCCGACTTCCACGTCGGCCTGCCGGAGTCCGAGGAGCCGCGGGTGGCCGAGCTGATCGCCCCGCCGGACGGACCGCCGCCCGAGCTCGCCGTGACCGAACTGCAGATCCGGGTCGGAACCAACCCCGGGCCGGAGGTGTCGGAGGTCAACTCCCGCGCCTGGCGAGCCGCGGAGATCCCGGCCGGCGGCGGGACCGGCAACGCCCGCTCGGTCGCCCGGCTGCACACCATCCTCGCCAACGGCGGCGTCGCCGACGGGCGGCGGTTCATGTCCGAGGCCGGCTGCCGGCGCGCCCTCGACCCGCAGATCGAGGGCCGGGACCTGGTCCTCGGCATGCCGCTGCGGTTCGGGATGGGCTTCGCGCTCGGCGAGGGGCTGATGCCGAACCCCAACACCCTGTACTGGGGCGGCTACGGCGGCTCGCTGGCGATCATCGACCTCGACGCCCGCACCACCTTCTGCTACGTCATGAACAAGATGTCCGGCCAGGTCGCCGACCTGCGCGGCTTCAACCTCGCCATGACCATGTGGGCGGCCACGGGGGTGCTGTAGCGGGCGTCGCCGTGCGCCCGGCCGGCGCGACCGCACGGAGCGGGCTCGCGGACGGCCGATCGCGGTGCGGGCGGGCAGGGCGGGCGCCGGCATCCTGCTGCTCGTCGCGGCGCCGGCTTCCTCCGCCTGCCCCGGCGACTCGCCTAGGAAGCGCCAGAAAGGCGGCGCACCCCGCCAGGTGCGCCGCCTCTCTTTCTGGGAGGGGAACCAGACTCAGTGCCGCGCGTCAGCCGAGGAGCTGCTGCGCGACCGACTTCGCGGTGTTGCTGGAGATCGCGAACCCGACGCCGATGTTGCCGGCCGTGTCGCCCGACGTGGCGATCGCGGTGTTGATGCCGATGAGCTGACCCGCGGTGTTGACCAGCGCGCCGCCCGAGTTGCCCGGGTTGATGGCGGCGTCGGTCTGGATCGCACCCGAGATCTTCGTGCTGGCCGAGCGGCTGTTCTGCTGGCCCTCGTCGATCGTGCGGTTGAGCGCGCTCACGATGCCCGAGGTGACCGAGCTGTCGAGGCCGAGCGGGCTGCCGACGGCCAGGACCGTGTCGCCCACGTGGACCTGGTCGCTGTCGGCGAAGGCCAGCGGGGTGTACGTGGCGCCGCCCTGCAGCTTGACCACCGCGAGGTCGGTGCCCGGGTCGGCGCCGACGACCGTGGCGGTGGCCGTCTTGCCGTCCGAGAACGTCACCTCGACCGAGCTGCCGCGGGCCGTCGCCACGACGTGGTTGTTGGTCAGGATGGCGCCGTCGGCGGTGATGATGACGCCCGAACCGACGGCCGACCCGGTGTTGATCGAGACCACGCTGGGCAGGACGCGGGCGGCCACGTCGGCGAGCGAGGCGGTCGGCGAGTTCGACTGGGCCGAGTTCTGCGCGCTCACGATCGTGTCGGCGCTCTGCGGGCGCAGCTCCAGCGCCGCATACCCGCCGCCGACCGCGGACGCCGCCGACAGCGCGATCGCGGCCACCACGGCGGCGACGCGCCGCCCGATGCGACGGCGGGGCGCGGGAGTCCACACCGGGGCCGTCACATACGGTGACGGAGGGTACCACTGGGGAGGTCGTTGCATGTGTGGCACGTGTGGCGGCACCGGAGCCGCCGGCGGCACGTGCCGGTGGTGCGGATCGTCCGGCGTGCCCCATCCCTGCTGTTCGCTCATGATTTGAGCCTGACTGCGGGAGCTTGCGGCGCACTGACCGCACCCTGGGAACCGCCTGTGAGGGGCAGGCGAACCTGGAAAGTCGCTCCGCCACCCGGCGTGACGAACACCGACACCGTGCCGCTGTGCACGGCGACCAGTGCGGCGACGATCGCGAGGCCCAGCCCGCTGCCGCTGTGCGAGCCGCCGGCCTGCCGCCGGGTGCGGGCCTTGTCGACCCGGTAGAACCGCTCGAAGACCCGGGCCGCCTGCTCGTCGGTCAGCCCCGGCCCGTGGTCGACGACCTCGATGAGCGCGTCGGTGCCGTCCCGGCGCAGCCGCATCTCGACCGGCGACCCGGCCGGCGTGTGCGTCAGCGCGTTGGTCATCAGGTTGCCGACCACCTGGCGCAGGCGGGCCTCGTCGCCGTTGACCTCGATGGGCTCGTCGCGCTCGAGCTCCAGCGCGATCTCCCGGTCGGGCGCGACCGCCCGGGCCGCGGCCACGGCGTCGCTAGCGATCACGCGCAGGTCCATGTCGGCCAGGCTGAGCGGACGCTCCTCGTCGAGCCGGGCGAGCATGAGCAGG
The DNA here is from genome assembly GCF_014647515.1 of Dactylosporangium sucinum. Taxonomy (GTDB): domain Bacteria; phylum Actinomycetota; class Actinomycetes; order Mycobacteriales; family Micromonosporaceae; genus Dactylosporangium; species Dactylosporangium sucinum. The sequence continues at coordinate 56,166 of NZ_BMPI01000071.1, forward strand.
TCCTCCACCAGCAGGCCCATCCGGGACGCCTCGTCCTCGATGCGGCGGACCAGCGCGCCGGTCTCCTCCGGCTGGCGGGCGGCGCCCTGACGGTACAACTCGGCGAAACCCCTGATCGTCGTCAGCGGGGTGCGCAGCTCGTGGGAGGCGTCCGCGATGAACTGCCGCATCCGCTCCTCCGACGCCTGCCGCATCTTGAACGCGCCCTCGATCTGGGCGAGCATCGTGTTCAGCGCGGCGGCCAGGTGGCCCATCTCGGTCTCGGGAGGGCTCTCCGGCACACGTTTGGTGAGGTCGCCGGCGGCGATGGCGGCCGCGGTGCGCTCGATCTCGCGCAGCGGCTGCAGCGAGGTGCGCACGATCGTGACACCGACCGCAGCCAGCACGACGAGCACGCCCGCGCCCACGAACAGCTCGGCGGCGACCAACTCGTCGACCGCGTTGTCGACCATCGACAGGCTCTCGCAGATCACCAGCAGCGTGGAGCCGCGCTGGGTGATGAGGATCCGCCAGCGCTCGTGGGTCGACTTGGTGGTCACCGTGTAGGGCTCGCCCAGGCGCGCGAGCAGCTCCTCGGCCGAGTTGGGCGGCGGCGGCTGGGCGGCCGGGTCGCGCGTGCCCACGTAGCCATACTCCAGCTGGCCCGTCGGCCCGGCCGTCGCCCACAGGATGAAGTAGTTGCTCGGCAGCACCGAGTCGGTGCCCTGGCGCTGCTGCAGGCGGCTGATCTCCACGGTGTCGGCCAGCGTGCGCAGCTGCTGGTCGACCTTGTCGATCATCGAGCTGCGCATGACGAGGGCGCTCGCCACGCCGATGACGAGCAGCGCCATGGTGACGAGCGTCAGCACCGCCGCGATCAACTTGACCCGCAGCGGGACATCCGCGATGAACCGCAACATGCGGGGCCTCAGACAGGCAGACGCAGGACGTAACCGACGCCGCGCAGGGTGTGGATCAGGCGCGGCTCGGCGATGTCTACCTTGCGCCGCAGGTAGGAGATATACGACTCGACGATGCTGTCGTCACCGCGGAAGTCGTAGTTCCAGACGAAGTCGAGGATCTGCGCCTTGGAGAGCACCCGGCCGGCGTTCAGCATGAGGTATCGCAGGAGCTTGAACTCCGTCGGCGACAGCGCGATCGTCTGCCCGGCCCGGGTGACCTCGTGCGTCTCCTCGTCCAGCTCCAGGTCGTGGAAGACGAGCCGGTTGGGCCCCGGGTCGCCGTTGGTGCGCCGGAGGACGGCCCGGATGCGGGCGGTGAGCTCCTCCAGGCTGAACGGCTTCGTGACGTAGTCGTCGCCGCCGAGCGTCAGGCCGCGCACCTTGTCCTCGGTGCCGTCGCGGGCGGTGAGGAAGACGACCGGAAGTCGGATGCCGCCCTCGCGGAGCCGCCGGATCACCTCGAAGCCGTCGAGGTCGGGCAACATCACGTCGAGCACGACGAGATCGGGCTTCGCCTCGCGGGCCGCGGTGACCGCCTCGGAACCGGTGGTCACCGCGTCAACCGCAAAACCGGCGAAACGCAGGCTGGCCGAGAGAAGCTCGCGGATATTCGGATCATCCTCGACCACGAGCAGTCTCGCCTCAGCCTGCGCCACGCCTGGCGACGATGCACCCCCGGATTGTGCGACGCCGCCTCGTACCCCCATGTGCATATCTTGCCGCCCCCCGCTGGAGTAGGGCTGGTGGTTACCTGGGAAGAACCTGAACGTACGTTTCCCCTCGTTCCACGCTAGCGCAGCAACCGCCGCACCTGGTCGATCGCGCCGTCGAGCACCACCAGCGTCGCCCGCATCGTCTCCTGGCTCGCCCGCCCGGCGCGGGCGAGGCGGCGCACCTCGGCCAGCAGCTGGGCGGCCTTGTCCTCCAGCTCGGTGACCACGTCGGCGGGCGGGGCGCTCGGCTTGGCCGCGCCCGGACGCGGCGGGTAGCCCCAGCCGAAGCCGCTCGGGCCGGGTGGCGCGCTGCGCGCCTGGCGGGTGGCCTCCCGGAGCTCCTTCTTGAGGTCGCGCACCGAGCCGCGCACGCCCTGCTCGACCTCGTCGGCCAGCGTCGAGAGGTCGGCGAGCGACGCGTTGATGTCCGCCTCCAGCGACACCAGCTCGGCCTGGCGCTGGTCGATCTCGGCCCGGCCGGCGTCGGTGATCTCGTAGACCTTCCGGCCGCCCACCGCGGTGTGCGTGATGAGCCCGTCGGCCTCCATGCGCTGCAGGCGCGGGTAGATCGTGCCGGCGGAGGGCGCGTAGAGCCCGTGGAACCGGTTCTCCAGCAACCGGATCAGCTCGTAGCCGTGGCGTGGGCCGTCGGCGAGGAGCTTCAACAGGTACAGCCGGAGCCGCCCGTGGCTGAAGACAGCGCTCATTCGCTTGCTTCCTCGTCGTCGACGGGCCGGCGCAACAACGAGATCGTGCCAGATGTCGCGTTGACCGCGAGCCGGCCGCGGGTGCCCGAGCCGAGCCGCCCGGTCACGGTGCCCCGGCCGACCTGGTCGAGCTCGGGGAACGCGTTGACCACGTGCCCGGAGACGGCGTTGACGCTGACCCGCAGGTCGCTGTCCTCGCGCACCCGCACCGTGATCTCCCCGGACACCGTGTCGAGCTGCACGTCGGTGTTGTCCGGCGGGTTGTCGAGGTCGCACGTGACGGATCCGGAGATGGTCCGCGCGGCGACCCGGTGCGCGGTCGAGTCGGCGACGACGATCTCGCCCGACACGGTCTCCAGGTCGACCTCGCCGCCGAGCGTGAGCGCCTCGACCGAGCCCGAGATGACCTTGCCACGCACCCCGCCGTCGATGCCGAGCAGCGTGACGCGCCCGCTGGTGACGTCGACGGTGGCCCCGTTGCGCAGCGAGGACGCGATGACGACGCCGGACACGACGGTGAGCTCGACGACGGTGCCGACCGGGACGACGATCGAGCAATCCACCTTGTACCGCGAGCCGAAGAGCCACCACAGCACGCCCGGCCACTTCTTCGGGAACTCGTGCCACACGGTCAGCGTGCCGTCGTCGACGCTGACCTCGACCGGGCGCTCGCCGATGCTGGTGATCTCGACGCGAGCGGGCCCCTCGTCGCTTCCGACGACGTTGAGCCGGCCGGCCACCAGGCTCACGGACAGGTTGTTGACCGGTTCCTCCACCGCGAGCCGCTCGGCCCCGGTGATCTTCCACGCCCTCATGCCAAAAAGCGTAGCGCAAGACGCGATACATCGCGACTGTCGGTGGCGTGGCAATCCTCGGGTGCGTGGTGGGCGCTGAACCTGAGCTTGCGGGGCCACGCCACCTGCCCCGCCGGTCGATGGAGAATGCCAGGTTGCCGGTGGGAATACCCGGAGATCGGGCGCTGGATAGCGACTTTGGTTGCCGGCGGCGGCTTGGGGTGGCGGCGTTGGCGTTGGCGGCGTTGGCGTTGGCGGCGGCCATGATCGTTGGAACCATTTGGTCGCTGGGACAGCCAGATCTTTCCCACGATCATGGGCGCAGACCGACGGGCCAGCGGGGCGGACTCGGCGGGGCCGGCGGACGCGGCGAGGCCGGCGGGCGAGCGCGGCGAGGCGAGCGCGGCGAGGCGAGCGCGGCAGGCGAGCGCGGCGGATGTTGCGCGGTGGGACGGGGACCGCCACGGCCAGCCGACGCGGACCCGCAGCCAGCCGGCGACGGCGGCGGCGGAGGCGGTGGCGGACCCGCGCGGCCGGCCCAACGCGAGCCACGGAGCGGCCGGGGAGGTGGCGGAGCCGGGCTAGGAGACCGCTGAACAATCCGGTTTCTGGACCGGGGTCTGGTCAGAGGTGACGGGGAAGGTGTCTCAATAGGCT
>NZ_BMPI01000072.1 GCF_014647515.1 Dactylosporangium sucinum
CTGATGACCCACTCGTACATCGACAACACGCCGAACGACAAGATCACCGGCGACGAGAACTGGGCCAAGATGGTGCACGCGTTCGAGGCCGCCAAGCTGCCGCTCACCACGTCCTATGCCGCCCGCGGCTATCTCTACGGCGCCGTCATCGCGGCCGCGCTCGAGTCGTGCAACGGCTGCACCGGCGACAAGCTTCGCGAGGCGATCCTCTCGTCGAGGGCGCCGACCGACGGCATCACCCCCGGCGACATCAGCTTCACCGACGACAACCACCAGGGCGTGAAGGCGCTGCCGATCTATCGCAGGAACAACGGCGTCGAACACGTCGGCAACTTCGACATCGGCACCGGCCTCAGCTAGAGGACACGAACCAGCAACGAACGGATCGACGATGACTCGAGATCTCAGCACCCTGTTGATCGGCACCGTGATCGACGGATCGCTCTACGCGATCATCGGCGTCGGCTTCGTGATCCTCTTCCGATCCACCGGCGTCATCAACTTCGCGCAGGGGGCGTTCATGGCGCTCAGCGGTTACCTCTACCTGGTGGCGGTGAACGCTGGGCTGCCATGGGCGCCGGCGCTCGCCGCGGCCATCGTGATGTCGGGCCTGATCGGCGCCCTTGCCTACGTACTGTTGTTCCGCAGGCTCGTGGGTGCCGAACTCTTCCCGCTCGTCATCGCCACCCTCGGGCTGTCCACCGTGCTGACAGTGGCGATGATGCTGATCTGGGGACCAGAGATCCGCAGCCTGCCATCGCCGTTCCAGATGCGGCCGCTGTTCTTCGTCGGTGGGATGCCGGTCACCGGGCTCGACGTCTTCGTCGTCGTCCTCGGGGTGGTCGCCATCGGAGCCGTCACGTGGATGGTGCAGGGCACGAGGGTCGGCACACGCATGCGCGCCGTGGCCAACAGTTCGCTGTTGTCCGGTCTCATGCGGATCGACGTGCACAGGGTCTCCGCGCTCGCCTGGGGGCTGTCGGCCGGGCTGACTGCGGCGGCCGGCGTGGCGTACGCGCTGCGGACGACGATCGACCCGGTGACGGCACAGGGCTTCGGCCTCGTCGCGTTCGCCGCCGTGCTGATCGGCGGCCTGGACTCCCTTCGCGGGGCGATCACCGGCGGGTTCATCCTCGCGTTCGTGCAGACGGCCGCCGTGCTGATCCTCGGCGGTTCCTGGTCCGAGGTGACCGCGTACGTCGCGCTGCTGGCGATCCTCTTCACCCGCCCGCAGGGCATCTTCGGCAGCCCCAGCGTGGTGCGACTATGACCGCCGTCCGCCAAGGAGCGTCACCTGTGACAAGGCTGCTCGGCTACGCCAACCGCTTCGGCTGGGTGGTCTTCCCTATCGCGTTCCTCGCGGTCGTCATCTCCGAAGACCGCTACTGGCAGTTCGTGGCCGGCCAGGTCATCATCTACGCGCTCAGTGCTCTCGGCCTGGACTGGCTGATGGGGCGGGCCGGTGTCGTCTCCCTCGGAAACGGCGCGCTGATGGCGGCGGGCGCCTTCAGCGCCGCGTACATCTCCCGCGAGGAATGGGCTTCGTTCCCGCTGACCCTGCTGATCGTGACACTCATGGGCTGCGTCCTCGGCCTGTTGATGAGCATCCCGGCGGCCCGGCTACGCGGGATCTACTTCGCGCTCGTCACACTCGCGATGCACTTCATCGTGGTGTTCATCGGCCACCAGTATCAGACGACCTCCACGCGCTACCTGGGCGGCGTCCCGGTCGCCCGGCCGGAGCTCTTCGGCTATCGCCTGGAGGCCGGGAGGCCGTGGCTGCTCTTCCTCGGGGTGCTGCTCGGCCTGGTCTGGTTGCTGCTGCGGAACATGTATGCCACCAACCCGGGCCGCATGTGGCTCGCCATCCACGAGAACGAACTGGCCGCCCGCACCATCGGCGTGGCCTCGCCGCGGTGGAAGCTGACCGCATTCGTCGGCAGCTCCGGGCTGATCACGCTGTCCGGGGGGCTGATGGGTTACTACACCGGCCGGGTCTCGGCCGACACGTTCACCCTGACGTTCGCCATCAGCTTCGTCGTCATGGTGATCGTCGGTGGCCTCCGTTCGATTCCCGGCGCGTTGTTCGGGGTTACGGTGGTCACCGTCGCGCCGCTGCTGTTCGGTCAGTTCGCGCGGGACCTCGCCCCCGGCTCCGCGGGAGCCGTGGGCTGGCTCAGCGACAACGTGTTCTTCATCAACAGCGGCCTGTTCGGTGTCTTCGTCCTCGTCGTGCTGCTCTACCTCCCGCGCGGGGTCGTGCCGAGCCTGCGGGAGAGGGCGCGCTCTGGGCTCGTGCGCAGATCCCGGGCCGTCTCGGATCCGGCCGCGGGCGAGGAGTTGGGCGGTATCGCTGCCGGTATGCACGCGGATCCGTTGCTGCGCATCGATGGCCTACATCTCGCCTACCGCAACGGAGCCCGCGCCGTCAACGGGTTGGAGCTGACCGTCGGCAAGGGCGAACTGCTGGCGATCGTCGGACGCAACGGCGCCGGCAAGTCCAGCCTGCTGCGGGCGATGACCGGCTTCTACCGGTCCGAAGGAGTGACCGTTCGCGGCCGGATCGCCATCGATGGCCGGGACATCCTCGGCAGGTCACCGTCGAGGACATCGGCGCTCGGCATCACGCTCGTCCCGGAGCGCGACAAGGTCTTCGCCGGCCTCACGGTCGGCGAGCAGCTGCGCCATGTCGGGAATCTCGACGCGGCCCGGGAGGCGATGCCACGCGAATGGGAGTTCCTGCAGAGCAGGTGGAATTCGTACGCCGGACTCCTCAGCGGCGGTGAGCGGCAGATCCTGGCGCTCACCCTCGCCGCCAGCCTGCGGCCGCGACTCCTGCTCATCGACGAGCTGTCGCTCGGGCTCTCCCCGGTGGCCATTGATCGGGTCGCGTCGGCGATCCGGGAACTGCACGCCCGGTCTGGTGTGTCGATCGTGCTCGTCGAGCAGAACGTCGACGTGGCCAAGCGGCTCGCCGACCGGGTCCTGCTGATGGAATCGGGGACGTTGCACCCCGTCGAAGAGCAGTCCGAGGCGGGCAGACAGCCGAGCGGTGCGGTCGAGGTGCTCGCGGGCGCAGCTGACCCGGAAGGGGACCGTGATGCTCGACCTTGATGGCGTGTCTCTCGCGTTCGGCGGCATCAAGGCCGTCAACGACGTCACCGTGCAGGTACCGGAAGGGATGTGCTTCGGCCTGATCGGGCCGAACGGCGCAGGCAAAACGGCGCTGCTGAACTGCATCTCCGGCGTCTACCGGCCCGCAGGGGGCGAGATCCGGTTCCGGGGACGGCCGCTGAACGGGCTGGCACCGGACGTGATCTCCGCGCTCGGCATCGGCCGCACCTTCCAGTCGATGGAGCAGTTCGAGCAGTTCCTCGTCGTCGACTACCTGCTCATCTCCCGGACCCGGGAGCTGTCCCGGTCCTCGACGCTCGCCGCGCTGCGGTGGCCGCCGGTCATCCGCCGGGAACGCGCGGAGAAGCATCGCGCGATGGAGACGCTGGAGGCACTGGGGCTCGAGACGCATGCGCAGGACCGCCTGTCGGAGGTGCCGTACGGCACCCAGAAGCTGATCGACATCGCGCGGGTGCTGTGCTCGGACGCCACGTTCGTGCTGCTCGACGAGCCCACCTCGGGCACCACGTCGAGCGAGCGGCCGGGCATCTCCAAGGCTCTGGACTTCCTCTTGGGCGGCGAGCGGACCGTCGTCGTGGTCGACCACGACGTCGACTTCGTGACCCGCCACGCCGACCGGGTCGCCGCTCTCGACCAGGGCCGGCTGATCGCCCAGGGCACCAGCCGTGAGGTGATGGCCGACCCGGTCGTGCGCCGGATCTACCTGGGGCTGGTGCACGATGCCTGAGCCGCGACACGAGGGCCGGGCCCTGCTGGTCACCGGCGCCGGAAGCGGTATCGGGCGAGCCACCGTGCTACGCCTGCTCGCCGAGGGTGCCCGGGTGCTCGCCCTGGACATCGTGCCCGAGCGCCTCAGGTCGCTGGAGGAGGAGGCGGGCGAGCGAGCCCGGCTGGTCACCGTCGCCGGAGACGTCGCCTCCCAGGACGATGTGGAACGCGGCCACGCGGCGGCGCTCTCGTCGTTCGGCGGTTACGACGGGCTGGCCAACGTCGCCGGGGTCATGGACTGGTTCCTGCCCGCGCACGAGGTCGATGACGAGACCTGGACGCGCGTCATGGACGTCAACGTCCTGGGGACGATGCGCGCCAGCCGCCTGGCGCTGCGGCACTTCCTCCAGCGCGGTGCCGGGTCGATCGTGAACGTCGCTTCCGAGGCGGCGACCCGGGGTGCCGCGGGCGGATTCGCGTATACCGCTGCGAAGCACGCCGTCCTCGGGCAGACGCGGTCGATCGCCTGGGCCTACCGGGGCGACGGCATCCGGTGCAACGCGGTGTGCCCCGGCGCCGTCGACACCGACCTCGGCAGCTCGGCGCAGCCGCGCAGCGACTTCGGACTCGAGCGGGTCCGGCCGATCCTCCGCCTGCGCGGTCCGAGCGTTCATCCCGACCGGATTGCCGGCACCATCTCATGGCTGCTGAGCGACGAGGCGGACAACGTCACAGGGGCACTACTCCTTGCCGACGGCGGCTGGGCCGCCGGCTAGCGCTCATCAGAAGGGGATCACATGATCGTACGGGACATCATGAAACGGGCGGTCGACCGGTTCGGCGACCACGTGGCGCTTACCCAGCACGGCAGGTCCCTGACCTTCGGCGAGGCGTGGGAGCGGGGCTGCCGCATGGCCAACCTGCTCAGCGCGAGCGGGGTGCGCCCGGGCGATCGCGTCGCTTCGCTGGAGGACAACACCATTCCGGCAGCCGATCTGCTGCTTGCCTGCACCATCGGGAACTTCGTCCGGGTGCCGTTGTACGTCCGGAACGCGACCGCATCGCACATCCACATGGTCGGCCACACCGGCGCCACGGCGTACATCGTCGATGCCGACCACGCCGCCGACCGCGATGAGATCGTCGCCGCCTGCCCCGACCTGAAGTTCGTCATGACCCGCGGCGACGACTACGAGGACGTTCTCGCCGGCTCGGATCCGGCCGACCCGCGGCCGAAGATCTCCGAGAACGACTATCACATCATCCGGCACACTGCGGGCACGACCGGGCTGTCCAAAGGGGTGGCCTTCACCAACCGCCGGTGGATGTCGGTGGCCCGGGACTGGCTCTACGGCTGGCCGCCGATCGAGCCCGGGGACACCTTCCTGCACCAGAGCCCGATCTCGCACGGCTCCGGCTACTTCTTCACGCCGACCTGGATGGCCGGCGGGCGCAACTACCTGGTTCGCAAGCTCGTACCGGACGAGGTCCTCGCTCTTGTCGAGCGCGAGCGCATCACCCACATGCTCGGCATCCCCACCATCCTGGGCATCCTGCTCAAGCACCCGGACGCGGGGGAACGCGACCTGTCGTCGCTGAAGGCCATCACCGTCAGCGGCGCGCCGATCGCCGACGACACCATCCGACTGGCGTACCAGACGTTCGGGGACGCGCTGTACACCTCGTTCGGCCAGACCGAGATCAACCCGATCACCTTCATGCACGTGAAGGAGTGGCTGAGCGAGGTTCCCGGGTCGAATCCGCTGCGCTCCTGCGGCCGGGCGCAGCACTTCGGGCAGATGAAGATCATCGATCCGGCGACGCACGAGGAACTCCCGATCGGGCAGGAGGGCGAGATCGCCGCCAAGGCGGACGGCCAGATGGAGGCCTTCTGGGGCGATCCGCAGGCCACCGAGGAGCGGATCGTCGACGGCTGGGTGTTCACCGGCGATGTGGGAAAGATCGACGCAAACGGATACCTGTACATCATGGACCGGAAGAACGACATGATCGTCTCCGGCGGGTTCAACATCTACCCGGCCGAGCTGGAGAACGTCATCCTCAGCCATCCGGACGTCAGCGAGGTGGCCGTGTTCTCCATCCCGCACGAGAGATGGGGTGAGGCGCCGGCCGCTGTCTGCGTGGTCGACGAGCACTCGACGCTCACCGGCGACGAGATCGTCGAGCTGGTGAAGGACAGGCTCGGGTCCTACAAGAAGCCGGCCGAGGTGATCGTGCGCACGGAGCCGCTCCCCAAGAGCGCGGCCGGCAAGCTCCTGAAACGCCAGCTGCGTGAGCCGTACTGGGCGGGTCACGACCGACGCGTCGCGGGCAGTTGAATCAGCGTGGGCTCTGGCCGCTGGTCGGCAGGGCGATCGCGCTCGACCTCAACTCCCTCCTGCCGGTGGGCCTGACCGGCGCGCTCGGCGTTCTCATCGTGCAGGATCTCAACGCGCCCGAGTCGGCGGGCGGGATGCTGGTCGGCGCCTTCTTCGTCGCCGGAGCGTTCTTCATTCTGCTCGCCGCCTCGGCGATCGACCGGTACGGCTGGAATGCCGCCGCACTCGCAGGCCAGGCCACGACGGCGGTGGCGCTGCTGGCCTGCGCGGTGACACCGCACCCATGGGGGCTGCTGCTGATCGGGCTGAGCCTGGCCGGGATGGGCTCATCCATCTCGCAGCCCGCGACCAGCGTGCTGCTCACCGAGCACGTGCAGCCGCGGCGGCGCGGGTTCGCGATGAGCGCGAAGCTGGCGGCCGTGCCGGCCGCCCTGCTGCTGGCCGGAATCGCCGTGCCGGCGCTGGGCGAGACGGTCGGGTGGCGTGCCTCGTTCGCGATCGCCGCGCTCTTCCCGCTGTCCGGTGTGGTCCTGCTGCTGAGGTTCCGGCCGGTGCGGACCGATTCGGTGCTGGAAGGCCGCCGGGACGTCGGCGAGCTGCGGCGGCCGCGTCATCGGGCGTTGTGGCTGGCCGGCACCGGCATGCTGCTCGGTTCGATGCTGCCGGGCGTTGTGCTCGCCTTCATGGTCCCCTCGATGGTCGACGTGGGCTTGACGCCGGGCGAGGCGGGCCTGCTCTTCGCGGTACTCAACGTGGCGAGTGTGCTCAGCCGCGCCGCCGTCGCCGTGCTCGCGGACAGTCCGCTCTTTCGTGGGAACGCGGCCATCATGGCCATGATGACCCTCGGCGGGCTGGGTGCGGCGCTGGTCGCCGTCCCGGCGCTCGGCACGGTCCTGGCCGGGGCGTTCTTCGCGTTCACCATGGGCTGGGGATGGACCGGGCAGGCGTTCGCCCTGGCCCTCAAGACATTCACCGAGAGCCCCGGTGGCGTCGCGTCGGTGATGCAGTCGGGCGGCATGGCGGGGTCGGCGCTCGGGCCGATCCTCGGCGCCGCGGCGGTGCACTTCTGGGGCCTGCCCGCGGCCTGGGTCCTCTCCGCCTCCGCGTCCGTCCTCGGTGGACTGGCGTTCTGGTCGCTGCCGTCGCCGGGCACCGTCGTCCATCGGACCCGGGAGGAGCTCGCATGACACATATCGAGTCACTGGCCGTCACGCTCGCGGTCGAACCGATCGGAACCGACGTCTTCCGGCCCACTGCACCGTCGAGACTCGCGACCGCCGACGCCCGCGGCTCGGAGTCGAGCCGCGCCGATGACCGCAGGCGCGTCTTCGGCGGGCAGTTGCTCGGCCAGGGGTTGCGGGCAGCGTGCGCGACCGTCGGCGAGGGGCGCCTGCCGCGTTCGTTGCACGCCTATTTCATCGCCGCGGCCGATGCCGGCGGACCGTTGGACTACCACGTCGAGCGGGTCCGCGATGGGCGCGGCGTCTCACACCGCCGGGTCAGGGCCGTCCAAGGGGCGCGGGAGGTGTTCTCGCTCGAGGCGTCGTTCGACGCCGCGTCTGCCGGCTTCGCCTACGAGGACCGCCCGTCGCCGGGAGCCGGTCCGGACGAGCTGCCGACGGCCTCCGGTGAGGCGGCTCAGCCATGGAGCGGCGTGCAGATGAAGTTCGCCGAGGCCGGCGCCGGTGCACACACGGCGCACCGGCGGTTCTGGATGCGGGCCGCGCAGCCGCTGGGCTCCGATCCGGTGCTGCATGCCTGCGCACTGGCGTACATGAGTGATCTCTCGCTGCTGCGCGCGGCGCTCGAGCCGGACGTGGTCCAGCTGGCCGACCGGCCCATCCGGCTGGCGTCGCTGGACCACGCGATCTGGTTCCACCGGACATCGCGCGCCGACTCCTGGGTGCTGTGCGACAGCATCTCGCCGGTCGCCCACGGTGGCCGCGCTCTGGCCCTCGGGCACCTCTTCGACCCGGCCGGACGGCTCGTGCTGACGGTGGCGCAGCAGGGCACGCTACGGCTGCGCCCGGAGGCCTGACCGTCCTTCATTTGTCAGCACCCCCGTTGACAACTTTCTCCGGCCGCACCATGATGAGTTTTGTCAACACATCCGCTGACAAGCGGCGTTCGGGAGGTAGCAATGACGGAGACCGTCCCGGCCCGAGATGTCCCCACGATGCGCTTGGACATCAAGGATCCGCAGTTCGTGGTCGACCCCTACCGCCACCTGGAAGGGGTCCGCGCGCTCGGCCCGGTCGTTCGCGAGTCCGAGTCGGGCTACTACATGGTGACCGGATACCGCGACTGCGCCCGCGTGCTCGGGCTGGCCAAGCTCTTCGCCTCGGACGTGGAGCACTTCGTCGCCCTGTTCGGCGGGGCAACCATGGAGTGCATGGACAATCCGCGGCATGACCAGGTAAAGAGCATCTGGGCCAAGGACTTCCAGCGGGGCGCACTCGCGCACAAGCGGGGGTTCGTCGAGAAGGTCGTCGACGAGCAGACGCGCGGGGTGGTCGAGCGGCTGCGGGCCGGCGAGACCGTCGATGCGGTGACCGGCATGACGCGGGCGATCCCGACCATCATCATCGCGAGTCTGATGGGGGTACGGGAGGCGGACTTTCAGCAGTTCGTCGACTGGAGTGACGCCATGGGCGGCGTCCTGGAGGCGCGTGACGACGGCAGCCCTGAGGGCAAGGCCCTGAAGGATCGGGCCAACAAGGCCACCGCCGAGCTGAACGCGTACCTGGCCGAGGAGGTGATCCGGCGCCGCGGTGAGACCGGGGACGACCTGGTCGGCAAGATGGCCCGCTCGGATGTGCCGATGGCCCAGGACGAGATCGTCGCCAGCAACACCCAGCTGGTCTTCGCCGGCAACGAGACCACGTCGAAGCTGATGGGTTACACGCTGACCGCGCTCGCGCAGCACCCGGAGCAGCGCCGCCAGTTGCGCGAAGACCGGTCATTGATCCCGCAGGCGATCGAGGAGGCGCACCGCTGGACCAGTGTCCTGGTCTACAACCTGCGCTTCGTCAAGGAGGAGGGCACGCCGGTCGCCGGCGTGGCCCTTCCGCAGGGCGCGACCGTCATGGTGCTCCAGGCGGCCGCCAACCGCGATCCGTCGCGCTGGGAGAACCCGCACGTCTTCGACATCCACCGGCCACCGCAGGCCCATCTCGGATTCGGCGCCGGCCTGCACAGCTGTCTCGGCCTGAACCTGGCCCGCCTGGAGACCGAGGTGCTGGTCAACAAGCTCCTGGACGAGGTCCCCGACTGGACGGTGGGCGACCTGACCTGGGGATCCAATCCGATGGTGCGGGGAGCGTCGGCGATCCCGATGCGCCTGGCGGCCTGACCTCAACCCGTTCCCACGACGTGCCAGGAGAGCCACACCCATGAAGGTCTCGATCGAGTCGGACAGATGCATCGCCAGCGGTGGCTGTGTGTTCGCCTGCCCTGAGGTGTTCGACCAGGACGACGACGGGATTGTCGTGCTGCTCGACCCGACCCCGGGCGAGGAGTTGCGCCAGCACGTCATGGACGCCATTGATGCCTGCCCCGCGGCAGTCATCACCGTGGAATGAGCCGCCGGCGTGACGGACGTCAAGCAGGCCAGGGTGGTGATCGCCGGCGGGTCGGCGGCCGGGATGTCCACCGCTACCGCACTTCGCCGTCGCGGACATGATGGGCCGATCACCGTACTGAGCGCCGAGCGGCATCTGCCGTATGACCGCCCGCCCCTGTCCAAGCAGTACCAGACGCACGGCTGGGAGCTGGACCGGCTGCTGCTCCTGCCGGCGGACCGACTGGCCGGCCTCGAGCTCGACATCCGGCCGGGCGTCGCGGCCGAGTCGGCGGACCTCGCGGCCGGGGTGGTGCGCGACGACGCCGGCGCGCACCACCCGTACGACCATCTGGTGATCGCCACCGGCCTCGCGCCGCGCGGGCTGCCGACGTTGGACGGCCTACCGGTGCTCCAACTGCGTACGCTCGAAGACGCCGGCCGGCTGCGGGCCGCGCTACGGCCGGGTGCCCACGTCGCGGTGATCGGGGCCGGCTTCATCGGCCTCGAGTGCGCGGCGACCGCGCGGTCGCTCGGTGCCGAGGTGACGGTCGTCGAGCCGGTCGCCGACCCGCTCGCCAACCGCCTGGGGGCCGACACCGCCGCCCGGCTGCGTAGCCTGCACGCCGGCCAGGGCGTGCGGCTACGGACCGGGGTGACGGTCGGCGCCGGTGCGCGGCTGGCCGGCGGCAGGACTCGCTTGACGCTGTCCGACACGAGCACCGTCGACGCCGACGTCGTGCTCGTCGCGGTCGGCGCGGCGCCCTGTGTCGACTGGCTGCACAACACCGGCATCGACGTCTCGGACGGCGTGCTCTGCGATGCGTACTCGCGGGTCCGCGAGCGGGTCTGGGCCGTCGGTGACATCGCCCGCTGGCATCACCGGGGCTACGACGAACTGATCCGGATCGAGCACCGGACGAACGCGACCGAGCAGGGACAGCACGTGGCCGCCGGCATCCACGGCGAGTTGCGGCCGTACCGGCCGTTGCCGTTCTTCTGGACCGACCACTACGACGTGCGCCTGCAGATGGCTGGCCGGTACACGCCGGCGGCCGTCGAGACCCACGTCGACGTGCCGGGCCGCGACGACGCGTTCCTCAAGCTCTTCCACGCCGACGGCGACCTGCGCGCCGTGCTGGCCTGGAACGCGCCCAAGCAGCTCGTGCCGTACCGCCGGGAGCTGCTCGCGCGCTTGGACGACGATCGGGTGACCGCATGAAGGAAGTCATCTGCCCGGCCTGCGGGGCGCTCGTCGAAGGCGAGACGGACGACGAGCTGTACATCGCGGCCCGGGAACACACCCTGGACGCGCACCACTACGACATCCCGCGAGAGCACGTCATCGCCTCCGCGGTCGAGGTCGACCAGTGAACGGCCCACGAGCAGGAGCGAGCATGAACGCATTCGAATCCATCCGGATCCTCGACCTTACCCACGGGGTCGCCGGGCCCTACAGCACGATGATCCTCGGGGATCTCGGCTGTGACGTGCTCAAGGTCGAGCGACCAGGGCGGGGGGACGCGAGCCGCTACATGAATGTCAGCGACCGTTTCCTGACCGACATCCCGCTCGTCGGTGGCGACTACTTCATGGCGATCAACCGCAACAAGCGGTCCGTGACGATCGACTTCAAGGACCGGCGCGGGATCGACGTCGTGCGCCGGCTCGCGGACAACGTCGACATCGTGGTCCAGAACTTCCGGCCCGGCGTCGTCGACCGGCTCGGCATCGGGCCGGCCGACCTGATGGCGCGCAATCCGCGCCTCATCTACGCCTCCCTCAACGCCTACGGCGACGAAGGGCCGATCGCCAGCCACCCCGGGATGGACGTCGCCGTGCAGGCACGGTCGGGTGTCATGTCCATCACCGGCCACGGTGGAACGGAAGGCCCGGTCAAGCCCGGTGTCTCGCTGGCGGACTTCTCCGGCGGCGTGCACCTGTCGCTGGCCATCATCGCGGCACTCTTGCAGCGGCAGTCGACCGGCAAGGGGGAAGACGTACGCGTCTCCCTGCTCGACGCCACCATGTCGATGCTCATCAACTACTCGGTGGCGGTCACCGACGGGCGGGCCGACATCGCGCCGATGGGATCCGGCCATCCGCAGCTCGCGCCGTTCGAGGCCATCGCCACCATCGACGGCCACGTGGTGGTCGCACCGGGCACGAACAGGCTGTTCGCCGACTTGTGCCGCCTGCTCGGACGCGAGGATCTCCTGCGGGACGAGCGGTTCTCCAGCAACCCGCTGCGGGTCAGGCACCGACCGGCCCTGATCGCCGAGCTGGAACCCATCTTCAAGGGCCGCACCACCGCCGAATGGCTCGACGCCCTCGAGAAGGCGGGTGTCCCCTGCGCTCCGGTGAACACGCTCAAGCAGGCGTTCGCGGACGAGCAACTGCTCGCCAACGGGATGATCCAGTCGCTGGAACATCCCACGCTCGGCACTGTCACGCAGCTCGGCTCGCCGTACCGGATGGGCGGTCGGCAGCCGGAGCTCCGGCGCCACCCACCGCGGCTGGGTGAGCATACCGACGCGGTGCTCAGCGAGTTGCTGGGCCTGGGCCCGGACGAGCTCGAGCAGCTGCACCGGGACGGGGTCATCTGATGCGAGCTGATCTCGACCTGCTCTTCTCACCCCGGTCCGTGGCGATCGTCGGCGCGTCGTCGAAACCTGATCGGCTCACCGGGCGGCCGCTGCACATCCTGCGCCGGCACGGCTTCGCCGGGGACATCAACGTCGTGCACCCACGTGCGGCGGAGATCGACGGTGTCCGGGCCTACCCGTCGGTGGCTGACCTGCCGGCGGCGCCGGACGTGCTGCTCGTGATGGTGCGGGCTGACCTCGTGCCCGGCGTTGCGCGGGCGGCGGGGGAGAAGGGGGTGAAGCACCTCGTCATTCTCAGCTCCGGCTTCGAGGAGACGGACGAGGGTGCCGGCCTCTCGGCGCAGCTCCGCGACATCGCCGCCAGCTACGGCATGGGGGTGGTCGGGCCGAACAGCGAAGGGTTCTGGCACCTGCCCGGCAAGGCCATCCTCACCTTCGGCAGCGCCGCGATGCGCGACGACCTCGTCTCCGGCCCGGTTGCGGTGCTCAGCCAGAGCGGCAGCATAGGCGCGTCCATCATGCGCAACCTGAACGACGTCGGGGTGGGCGCCGACATCTTCGTCAGCGTGGGCAACGAGACGGTCCTCGGCGTCGCCGACTACCTCTCCTGGATCGCCGCGCGTGGATCGGTGCGGGTGGTGGCGTGCTTCCTCGAAGGACTGAGGGACGGCCGCACCTTCCTGGAGGCGGCCTCCGCGGCCCGGGCCGCGGGCATCGCCGTCGTCGTGCTCAAGGCGGGCGCGTCGGAGCAGGGCAAGGCGGCGAGCGCGTCGCACACCGGGAAGATCTCCACGTCCGCCGCCATCTACGACGCGCTGTTCGACCAGGCGGGCGTGATCCAGGTGGAGTCGGTGGAGCAGCTCGCCCAGGCGGCGGCGACGTTGAGCCGGGGCCGGCTGCGCGACGGCGGCAAGGGCGCCGGGCTCACCGTCATCGGCCTGTCCGGCGGCAGCCGGAGCATCATCGCCGACGCGGCCGGCGACCGGGGCATTCCGCTCGCCGAGCTCGCCGAGGAGACCACCGCCTCGCTGAGCGAGTTCATCCCGCATTTCGGTGTCGCCACCAACCCTGTCGACCCCACCGGCCAGGTGATCAGCGACCCGGCGCTGTTCCCGCGGACGATCCGGACCCTCGCCGCCGACCCGAGCACGCTGGCGCTGCTGGTGCAGTACGGCAACGGCGGCACCCACCTGTTGCGCAGGCATCTGCCGGCACTCGGCGAGGCGGTTCGCGAGCAGCGTGTGCAGGTGGTCGTGAGCTGCCTGCTCGACCAGCTCGCCGCGGACGATCCGCTGCGGCGGGAGCTCGCCGCGGCCGGCGTGGGCTACGTACACGACCCGGTCGCCGCGGTGAGCATGGTGGCCCCGTTGTTCCGCAGCGCCGCGACGGGCGTTCTCGACGTGCTCGAGCCGGTCGGCGACGAGCGCACGCC
This sequence comes from Dactylosporangium sucinum, assembly GCF_014647515.1. Classification (GTDB taxonomy): domain Bacteria; phylum Actinomycetota; class Actinomycetes; order Mycobacteriales; family Micromonosporaceae; genus Dactylosporangium; species Dactylosporangium sucinum. The sequence goes on from NZ_BMPI01000072.1 coordinate 13,780, forward strand.
GGGCGTCGTGGGGTCGTGGGACGACGTCGTCGCGATGCTCGCCGGTGCCGGGATCCGTGCGCCCCGCGAGGTGGTCGTCGAGGCCGGCGCGGACCCGGGCCGGATCGGCGCCGCGCTCGCGGCCGCAGGTCTCGAAGCGCCGCTGGTGGTGAAGCCCTCACCGGACGACGTCCAGCACAAGTCGGACCTCGGCCTGGTGTTCCTGCGGCTGGACGGCGCCGAGCCGGTGGCCGCCGCGGTCGCCGAGATCGCTGCCGTGCTGGGCCCAGGCACCCGCGCCGTGGTCCAGGAAATGGTGGCCTCCGACACCGAGGTGCTGGTCGTCCTCCGCCAGGACCCAGACTTCGGGCCGGTGCTCGGCCTGGGGCTGGGCGGGTTCTTCATCGAGTTGATCGGCGAGATGACCTACGTGTCGCTCCCCGCGTCGGAGGCCCAGTTGCGCCGCGCCATCCAGCGGACGAAGCTCGGCCAGCTGTTGCGCGGCTACCGCGGCCGTCCACCGGTCGACCTCGACCCGTTGGTCGCGCGCCTGGCGGCCCTGGGAAACCGGTTCGCCACGATGGCCACACCCCCGCGGCTCGTCGAGCTCAACCCGGTCCTGGTCCTCGACTCCGGCGAGCTCGTCGCCATCGACTCGCTCGTGGAGGGAGGGCCGCGATGAGCGAGGGGCCCCTGCACGGCGTCCGGGTCCTGTGCGTGGACAACTACCTCGCCGGCAACTACGGCGCGATGCTGCTGGCGCTGCACGGTGCTGACGTCGTCAAGGTGGAGACGCGGTCCGGTGAGGCCATGCGCGGCAGCCGGCCGCTGATCCGCTCCGGCGTGGACGAGGAGTGGAGCCACTTCGCGCTGCGCATGATGCGCGGCAAGGGATCCATCGCGCTCGACATCGACGGGACCGCGGAAGACCGGGCGGCCTTCGAGGGTCTGGTGCGTCGCGCCGACGTGTTCTGGACCAACCTGCGGCCGCCGTCGGCGGTCCGTCGAAAGGTCGACGCCGCAAGCCTGATGGACCTCAATCCCCGGCTGGTCTATGTCACGGTCACCGGGTTCGGCCTGCCGGAGAACGGCGAGGGCGAGTACTCGGGCATGCCCGCGTTCGACATCCTCGTCCAGGGGCTCGCCGGGCTGCTCGACCGCAACGCCGACGAACAGGGCCGGCCGACGTACAACGGCCTGCCGATCGCGGACCAGGTGGCCAGCCTCTACGGTGCCTTCGGCGCGCTGCTCGGCCTTCGGCAGCGCGATCGTACGGGTGCCGGCTGCGTCGTCGACGTGCCCATGTTCGACTCGATGGTCTCGCTGAACGAGAAGGCCATCAGCATGTACGGGATGCTCGGCGAGGTCCCACCGCCCCGGCTCTCGGCGACCACGGCGCCGTTCGGCTTGTACCGGGCCGCCGATGGCTGGGTGTGCATCGCGGTGGGCAGTGACGCGGTGTGGCGCCGGTTCGGTGCGGCCGTGGGCGAGCACATCGGCCGGCCCGGCCTCGCCGACGACGATGCGTTGCGGATCGGGACGGAGCGCGTCCGGCGGCTCGACGAGGTGACGGTCGTCGTCGAGGCGTTCACCCGGGAGCGGGCGGCGGCAGACGTGGTGGAGTTCCTCATCGCGCACGACGTGCCGGCCGGGCTGCCGCTCGAGGTCGACCGGCTGATGGGCACCGCGCAGGTGGAGCAGCGGGGCATCGTCCGTCGGCTCACGCTCGATTCGGGTGTGGCGGTTCCGGTGGTGATGAGCCCGGTCTCGATCAGCGGTACCCGGCAGCAGGTCGACCTGCCACCGCACCTCGACGAGGACCGGGACCGGCTGCTGGACGGTTGGCGCCCGCGGGGTCAACAGTCACGTTGACTTGCCGTCAACGCAGGCGTTAAATTGTTCGCACTGCTAACGATGAACGAGGTGGATCGCATGTCGTTGCACGACTTCACGGTGCGCGGTGAGATTCGGGAACTGGCCACCGTGATCGGTGAGTTCGTCCAGAGGGAGATCCGGCCGCGCGAGCAGGCGCTCCCGCCGGACGCGCGATGCCTGCCGGATGAGGACGTCGCGGCCCTCCAGAAGCTCGCCCGTGCCGCCGGCTTCTGGAACCTGTCGGCCCCGGCCGACCTCGGCGGTGGCGGGCTCAGCGCGTTCGACATGGCCATCGTCGACGAGCAGGCCGCCAAGCACACGTTCTGCTTCCCGATCGTCGGCAACGGCGCATTCGGCTACCCGCCGCCGTCGATCCTGTACGGCGCCAGCAAGCAGCAGATTGACGAGTTCGTCATCCCGACCATCGAGGAGGGGTGGCGTTCCTTCAACGCGATCACCGAGGAGGGCAGCGGGTCCGACCCGGCGCGCTCGATCCGTACGACCGCCGAGAAGAAGGGCGGCAAGTACGTCCTCAACGGACGGAAGATGTGGATCACCCACGCCGACAAGGCCCGCTACGGCGTGGTCTACGCACGCACGAACCTCAACAAGGGCCGCGACGGCATCAGCGCGTTCATCGTCGACAAGGACACGCCAGGGCTCACCATCCGGCCGATCCCGGTGATCCGCGACCTGTGGACCAACGAGGTCACCTTCGACAACGTGGAGGTCCCGGCCGACCGGCTCGTCGGCGAGGAGGGAGAAGGCTTCGCGATCGCCCAGCGGTTCCTGGGCAAGTTCCGGGTGCATTTCGCGACGACCGCCATCGCCGTCGGGGAGGAGTCGATGCGGCTCGCCGCCGAGTTCGTCAAGGGCCGCGAGTCCTTCGGCCTCCCGTTCGCCCAGCGCCAGGGCGTCCAGTTCGCGCTCGCTGATGCGCACGTCAAGCTCAAGGCGGCGCGGTGGCTTACCTGGGAGGCGGCCCGCAAGCACGACAGCGGGGAGGGCGCCCGCATCGAGTCGTCGATCGCCAAGCTGTACGCGACCGAGGCGTGCTTCGGCGTCGTGGACTCCATGATGCAGCTCATGGGCGGGATGGGGCTGGCCAAGGAGATGCCGCTCGAGCACTGGTTCCGTGACCTGCGGGTGGCTCGTGTGGTCGAAGGCCCGTCGGACATCCACCGCTTCGTGCTCGCCCGGGAGATCCTGGGCAGCGCCGCCCTGCCGAGGCGCGCATGAGCGACATCCTGCTCGTTGACGACAGCGAACCGGGCATTCGGGTGCTCACCCTCAACCGCCCGGAACGGCTCAACGCGCTCAACGGCGAACTGGTCGTACGGCTGCTCGAGGTGCTCGACGACTGCGAGGCGGCCGGCCCACGGCTGCGCGTCGTGGTGCTCAAGGGCTCGGGCCGGGCGTTCTGCGCCGGTGCCGACCTCAAGTGGCTGGCCGAGGGCACGCTGGCGGACCACGCCGCGCACGGCGTCTTCCACGACAACCTCAACGCCCTGTGCAACCGGCTGGAGGGTCTGCCGCAGGTCGTGGTCGGGCAGATCCACGGCTACGCGCTGGCCGGTGGGCTCGAGGTCGCACTCTGCTGCGACATGCTGACGGTCTCGGACGATGCCCAGCTCGGCGACGAGCACATCCGCCGCAACCTCATTCCGGGCGGCGGTGGTTCCCAGCGGCTGCCGCGCAAGGTCGGCCTCGCGCGCGGCCTCAACATGCTGCTCACCGGCCGGCGCCTGAGCGGGCCGGAAGCGGTGTCGTGGGGGCTCGCCTGCCAGTCGGCACCGGCCCCCGAGCTCGACCAGGTGACGATGAACCTGGCCCGGGGCATGGCGGGCGCCGACGGCCACGCGCTGGCCACGATGAAGACCATCGTGCGGCGCGGCATCGAGCTGCCGCTGGCGGACGGGCTCTGGCTGGAGCTGTACCAGCAGCAGCGCTATCGCGCCAAGTCCGGCGCCATGGACCAGGGTGTCTCCGACTTCGCGGCGCACCGGTCATGATCGACCTCAGCGGCCGGACCGCGGTCGTCACCGGTGGCGCCTCCAATATCGGACGCGGCATCACCCTGCGACTGGCGCAGCAGGGCGCCCACGTGGTCATCCTTGACCGCGACATCGAGCAGGCCGAGAAGACCGCCGCGTACGCGGACGGCCAGGTGACGGCGGTCCGTGCCGACCTCCTGGACGTTGATTCGCTCCGGGCGGCGACCGACGGGCTGGCCGCCGACATCCTGGTGAACAACGCCGGATGGGTGAACACCGTCGGGTTCCTCGACAAAGACCCGGCCGAGATCGAGCTCGAGGTCCGCCTCAACCTGCTCGGCCCGCTGCGGCTCACCCAGCTGCTGCTGCCCGGCATGGTGGCGCGCGGCTGGGGACGGGTGGTCAGCGTCGCCTCCGAGGCGGGGCGGGCGGGCCAGCGCGGGCAGGTGGCCTACGGCGCGGCCAAGGGCGGGATCCTCGGGATGACCCGGTCGCTGTCGCATGAGCTCGGCCGGTACGGAGTCACCGTGAACGCTGTCTCACCGGCAATGACGGTCCCCGAGTCCGGCGACGACGTCGGCGCCGGAAGCATGCAACGGGTCCGCGACCGGCCGCCCGAGGTGATGGCCAAGATCCTCAAGTTCTACCCCGTGGGGCGCGTCGGCCACCCGCCGGACATCGCCGCCGCCGTCGCGTTCCTGTGCTCGGACGAGGCGGGATTCATCACCGGGCAGACGCTGCCGGTCAACGGCGGATTCGTGACCACCTAGGACGCGGAAGGAACCGCATGAGCGAGATCAGCTGGACCGCCTGGGCGGCCGACCCGAAGGCACCGGACTTCGGCGACATCATCTACGAGCGGTGCACCCGATCGACCGGCGGGTCGGTCGCCCGGCTGACGATCAACCGGCCGGACCGGATGAACTCCTTCACCAGGCACACCATGAAGGAGCTGATGGTGGCGATCGACCACGCCAACCAGGACCCCTCGGTCGGCGTGGTGGTGCTCCAGGGTGCCGGGGACCGGGCGTTCAGCAGCGGCGGGGACGTCGCCTGGGAAGCCGACCGCAGCGCCGCCGACTGGTTCTTCGACGTGCCGCCCAACCATGTCGTGCGGTTCTCCAACCAGCCGGTGATCGCGGCCGTGCGCGGTTACGCCATCGGGGGCGGCAACCATCTCGCGTACACCTGCGACATGACGATCGCCGCGGACAACGCCGTCTTCGGCCAGATCGGCTCGCGGGTCGGCAGCCCGGCGGACGGCTACATGGTGCGGTACCTGATCCGCGTCATCGGCGCCAAGCGTGCCCGCGAGATGTGGCTCACCCGCCGGCGCATCAACGCGGCGGAAGCACTCGAGTGGGGGCTCGTCAACGCGGTCGTACCGCTGGCCGACCTCGACACCGAGGTCCTCGTGTGGTGCGACCGGGTGCTCGACGGAAGCCCCACCTGTGTTCGCATCCTCAAGGCCGTGTTCGACCAGGAGATCGACGAGATGGCCGGCGACGTCCGCCGCACCGCCCATCTCATCCACCCCGGCTTCGGCCAGAGCGCCGAGGCGCGTGAGGCGCAACAGGCCTTCTTCGAGAAGCGGCCACCGCGCTTCTGGCCGGCCCCCGACGGAGCCGGCTCCACCGCGACATGAGAGGCATCATGACGAACGTCACCGAACCGCAGCTGCTGGGTCGAGGGCTCACCTGGCAGGAGATGCCCGAGGGCATGCAGTTCCGCACCTCGACCCGCACCGTGACCGAGACGGACCTCGTCACGTTCATCACCTGGGCCGGCATCATCACGCCACTGTTCACCGACGCCCGGTTCGCCCAGGAGGTGGAAGGCTACGCCGGGCGGCTCGTGCCGGGGATGGTCACCTACTGCTTCTCGGAGGGCCTGCTCGCCCAGACGGGCTTCATGCAGGGTACCGGCATCGCGATCGTGAGTACGGGCTCGCTCGAGCACCGCGCACCGGTGTTCGTCGGCGACACCCTGTACTCCGTCGTCACGGTCACCGAGTCACGGCCGTCGAGCCGGCCCGGCCGCGGAGTCGTGGCGTCTACCGTCAGCGTGCGCAACCAGCACGGCACCGAGGTGCTCAGCTACACACCGGTGCGGCTGATGCGCAGCCGCGAACAGGGGTGAGGCCCGGCCATGACAACGCCACCCACGCAGCGCCGGGCCGCGGACATCACCGACGAGATGCTCGAACACGCGCGCTCACTCATCGGCGTCTGGCTCCGTCGGGACGTCCACTGGCCCTCGTACGCCGAGGACATCGCTCCGATCGACATCCGACGCTGGGCCATGTACTCCATCGGCGACGACAATCCACTGTGGAGCGATGAGGAGTACGGGCGGCGCTCGTACTGGGGGAGCGTCATCGCACCGCCGACCTTCCTCTACACCGTCGACAGCACCATCGTCGCTCCCGGGCTGCGCGGGATCCAGTGGATCTACGGCGGCACCCGCTGGCGCAACTTCCTTCCCGTGCGCGTCGGTGATCGGATCACCGCGCGGGCACGGCTGACCGACGTGGTGGAGCGGTCCGGCTCGCGGGCCCGCCGCCTGGTCGTGCAGACCGGCGAGGTTCTCTACCACAACCAGCGCGGGGAGCTTGTCTCGCGGGCCGAGGCGGACGTCCTTCGCATCCCGCGCAAGACCAGTGGCAAGGGCATGGTCGGGTTCGAGCAGCGGCAGGCGGACGGGCGCTGGAAGTGGACACCCGAGCAGATCGAGGAGATCCGCAAGGCCTACCTCGCGGAGGAGCGGCGCGGTGCCGAGCCGCGGTACTGGGATGACGTCACCGTAGGCCAGGTGCTGCCCACGGTGGTCAAGGGCCCGCTCACGCTGGTCGACATCATGGCGTTCTACGTCGGGCGGCGCAACACCTACCCGCCCCTGAAGCTGGCCTTCCAGGAGCGGGAGCGGCATCCGGCCAACGTCTACGTCAGCCCGTCCACCGGCATCCCGGTCCATCCCGCGGCTGGGCACTTCGACGACGAGATCGCGCACGAGATCGGCATGCCCGGCGCCTACGACCAGGGGTGGATGCGGGCGAACTGGATCGGCCATCTCGTCACCAACTGGTGCGGGGACTCAGGGTGGGTCGCCGAGCTCGACGTCCGCCTGCACCAGCCCAACCTGGTCGGCGACACAACCTGGTGTGCGGGCGAGGTCAAGGCCAAGTCGGAGGTGGACGGCGAGGGCTACGTCGAGATCGAGTGCTGGGGCGAGACCCAGCGGGGGGAACGCAACGTCACGGGCCGCGCTCTCGTCCGGCTGCCCTCCCGTACGTTGCGAGAGCCGCGATGACGACGACACCGACGCGGCCGAGCAAGGCCGTCAGCGAGTTCCTCGCCACGAGCCACGGCATGATGATCGACGGCGACCTCGACGTGCCGGCCCGCAGCGGCCGCGTCATGGAGATCGTCGACCCCGCCACCGAAGAGATCATCGCTACGGTCCCGGACGGCGACGCCGGCGACGTCGACCAGGCGGTCGCGGCGGCGCGCAACGCGTGGGAGACCCGCCGGTGGACGAGCCTCGCACCGGCCCGGCGGGCCGAGCTGATGTGGCGCCTGGCCGATCTGATCGAGCGCGACGCAACGCTGCTCGCGGAGCTCGACACGGTGGACGTCGGCACGCCGATCGGCCAGACACCGGTCAACCCCGCGGCCGCCGCGCGGACGCTGCGGTACTACGCCGGCTGGTGCACCAAGATCTTCGGCACGGTCAACCCGGTCGGGGAGGGCCTGCTGGGCTACACCGAGCGTGACTCCGTCGGTGTCGTCGCCGGGATCGGCGCCTGGAACTCGCCGCTGGTCATCGCGGCGAGTAAGTCGGGGCCGGCGCTGGCGGCGGGCAACACCGTCGTCCTCAAGCCGGCCGAGCAGGCGCCCCTGTCGACGCTCTGGTTCGGCCGGCTGGCGCTGGAGGCCGGCATCCCGCCCGGCGTCATCAACGTCGTGCTCGGCGTCGGGTCCGTGGTCGGCCCTGCGCTCGTTGAACACCCGTCGGTGGCGCTGGTGACCTTCACCGGTTCGGTGCCCGTGGGCCAGGACATCCACCGCCGGGCGAATGCGGGCCTCAAGGACGTGGTGCTCGAACTCGGCGGCAAGAGCCCCAACATCATTTTCCGGGACGCGGACATCGCGAAGGCCGCCGCATCGACGGTCAAGCAGATGCGCTCGAACGCGGCGCAGGTCTGCTACACCGGCTCGCGGGTCCTGGTGCACTCGTCCGTCGCGGCGGAGTTTGTCGCGGAGACGAGCCGGCTCCTCGCCCGGACGCGGATCGGCGCCGGATTGTCGCCGTCGACCGACCTCGGCCCCGTCGTCTCCAGGCGCCAGCAGGAGCGTGTGCGGGGGTACGTCGAAGGGGCGCTGCGGGAGGGCGCCGAGTTGGCCTACGGCGGGCGGGCGCCCGACGGCCCGGGCTACTTCGTCGGCCCGACGCTGTTGACGTCGGTGACCAACGAGATGACGGTGATGCGCGAGGAGGTCTTCGGCCCCGTCATCGGCGTGCTCGAGTTCGACGACGAGGCGGAGGCGGTCTCGGTCGCGAACGCCACGCCGTACGGCCTGGCCGCCGGCGTGTGGACGCGCGACGTCGCCCGGGCACACCGCGTCGCCCGGGCGATTCGGGCCGGGACGGTATGGATCAATACCTACGGAATCCTCGACCGTTCGGCCCCGTCCGGTGGCTACGGGGTGTCCGGCCTGGGGCGCGAACACGGGGAAGCCTGGCTCAACCACTTCACCGAACACAAGTCTGTGTACGTGGACCTTACCGAAGAGCACTGAGAGAACGGAGGCCGACGATGCGATTTCAGGACAAGGTTCTGCTCTGCACCGGGGCTGCGTCAGGGATCGGCGCCGCCGTGGCGCGCCGGTTCGCGTCCGAAGGCGGGCACGTCGTCCTGGTGGACCGCAACGCCGAAGGCGTCGGCAAGGTGGCGGCTGAGATCGGTGATGCCGCGGCGGAGCCGGCCGACGTGTCCAGCGAGGACGACGTCGCCGGCGTCGTCGCTGCGGCCGTGAAGCGGTTCGGCCGGATCGACGCACTGTACAACGGCGCGGCGATTCTGATCGCCGGTGAGGCGATGACGGCACCGCTCGCCGACCTCCAGCGGCAGCTGTCAGTCAATGTGGTCGGCACGTATCTCATGTGCAAGGCGGTCGGCCGGGTGATGAAGAGCCAGGGCTCGGGCGCGATCGTCAACACGTCGTCGGTCGTGGCCGACGTGGCGCGAGCCAACCGGAGCCTGTACGCGGCGACCAAGGGTGCGATCCTCCCGATGTCCCGGCATTTCGCCCTCGAGCTTGCACCCGCGGTCCGGGTCAACTGCGTCTCGCCCGGGCCGACCCTGACCGGCATGACGCGGCCGCACTACCTGGCCGCGGCCGCCACCGAGGCGGAAGCCCTGCGCAGCGTCGGCTCGCAGGTGCTGCTCGACCGGGTGGCAGACCCGTCCGAGATCGCGAGCGCGGTCTGCTTCCTGCTGTCGGATGACGCCGGCTATGTCAACGGAACGATGTTGACGGTGGACGGCGGCATGACGGCGGAGTGACGGCCGACCCGACGACCAACATCTACCGGAGATCGATGTGAAGCCACCCCAGAGCCAGGATGACGCGGACTCGCCGCTGGCGGGAGTCCACGTGGTCGACCTCAGCGTGACCCTTCCCGGCCCGTACGCGACCCAGGTGCTGCGGCGCCTCGGCGCCACCGTCGTGCACCTGGAGCCGCCCGGCGGCGACTCCCTGCGCTACGGCGCACCAGCCAGCCACGCGTTCCTGGCCCAGGGCAAGGAGAGCGTCGAGGTGAACCTGAAGGACCCGAGCGACCGCCGGTTCGCGCTGCGCCTGCTCGCCGGCGCCGACATCGTGGTCGAGGGATGGCGCCCGGGCGTCGCGCAGCGGCTGGGCGTCGGGTACGAGGACGTCAGCGCACGCAACCCCGCGGTGGTCTACTGCTCGATCACCGGTTACGGGTCGACCGGGCCGATGGCGGGGCGGGCCGGGCACGACATCAACTACACGGCGGCGAGCGGTGCGCTCGACATGCTCCGGCCGGACGGCATGCCGGTCGGTGACCTGGCCGGTGCGAGTGCTGCGGTGGCCCGGATCCTGGCCGAACTCACCCGTGCCGCCCGGACCCGCCGGGGCCGGCACGTCGAGGTGTCGATCACCGGCACGCTGGCGGACTGGGTGGGCGCGCTCGGCGGCCGGGACTGGCGGCAGTTCGCTCAGATTCTCCACACACCTCACTACGCGGAGTACCCAACCAAGGATGGCGAGCGCCTGGTTCTCGGGGTCGCACCGATGGAGCAGGCCTTCTGGGAGAACGTGATCACGGTGATGGGCCGTCCCGAATGGGCCGCCCTCACCTACGAGGAGCGTCGCGAGCGGCACGACGAACTCACCGCACACCTGACCGAGGCGGTCCGTGAGCTGACCGCGGCGGAAATCGCCGACCGACTGTCCGGAGTGGACACCTGTTGGAGTTTCGCCCGGGAGCCCGGAACGGCCGAGCGGCTGGCCGGCCGGCTGCCGGCACGTCCCGGTGCGGTGCCCGCGGTCGACGAACACGGCGCCAGGTACCGAGAGATCGTATCCAGACAAGAATAGGAGCCGCCGGTGGACGTTCGAAACCTGTTCCTGCGCGCGGTACGGACATGGCCCGACCGCGAGGCCATCGTCACCGATCAGGCCCGCTTCACCTTCGCCGAGGCATGGGAGCGCGGGCTCCGCCTGGCCAACGTCCTGCGTGAGTCGGGCGTCGAACCGGGTGACCGGGTGGCCGTCCTGGAGGACAACTCGCTCGGCGCCGCGGACTTCTACCTGGCCTGCACCGCCGGGAACTTCGTACGCGTCCCGCTGTATGCCCGCAACTCGACAGCGGCCCACGTGCACATGATCACCAACGCCGGATGCAAAGCCGTGGTGGTCGCCGAGAACTACGCCAATGAGCTTCCCGAGGACGTCGCCAGGTTGCCCGGCGTCCGGTCGGTGCTGGTGCGCGACGACAGTTACGAGGGCCTGCTCGCCCGGGCCGGTACCGACGACCCGGCACCTCGGGTGTCGTCCGACGACAACTACATCATCCGCTACACCGCGGGTACGACCGGCCGGTCCAAGGGCGTCGCGTACACCCACTGGAAATGGCTGGCCTACTGCCGCGACTGGATGTACCAGTTCCCGCCCGTCCAAGTGGGTGACACCAACGTGTGTGCTTCGCCGATCTCACACGGCTCGGGGTACTTCTTCACCCCAACGTGGATCGGTGGCGGGCGCAACTACATGATCAACAAGATCGACCCGAAGCATACGCTCGACGTCATGGAGCGTGAACGGGTCGCCTACATGTGGTGCGTGCCGACCCTGCTCGGGATGTTGTCGCGCGAGGAATCCGCCAGGGGGCGTGACTGGTCATCGATCAAAGGATTTCTGGTGGCCGGCGCACCGGTCAGCGAGGCGACGGCACTGGCCGGGCGCGAGGTCTTCGGCGACGTACTCTACAGCGGATACGGCCAGACCGAGTGCTACCCGATCACCTCGATCACGCCTCAGGAGTGGTTCTCGCAGGTGCCCGGCTCCCAACCGCTGCGCTCGGCCGGCCGCCCGTACCCGTTCGCGATGGTGCGGATCGTGGACCGCGAGACAGGCGAGGTCGTCGAGCCGGGAGCGGAGGGCGAGATCGTCGCCAAGGTCGACGGTCAGCTCTCGGGCTACTGGAACGACCCCGAGGCCACAGCCGAGAAGATCAAGGACGGCTGGGTGCACACCGGCGACATCGGCCGCATCGACGCGAACGGCTACCTGTACCTGCTCGACCGGGCCAGCGACATGATCATCTCGGGTGGCTTCAACATCTACCCCGCCGAGCTCGAGAACGCGATCGCGAGCCATCCCGAGGTTGTCGAGGTCGCGGTGTTCGCCGTGCCGCACGAGAAGTGGGGCGAGGCACCGGCTGCCGTCTGCACCGTCAAGAATCCGGTCAACGTCACCGAGGAAGACATCGTCGAGCTGTGCCGGACGAAGGTCGGCTCGTACAAGAAGCCCGCGCTGGTCGTCATCTCCACCGACCCGCTGCCCAAGAACGCCGCGGGCAAGATCTTGCGCCGGGTGCTTCGGGAGCCCTACTGGGCGGACAAATCGCAGCGGGTCGCGGGCAGCTGACGAAATCCCGGTGGGTTACGCCCTTTGATCGTCCCAGCCGGGGGACTCCTCGGTCGTCCGGCCCGGTATGACGCTGCCCCCTGTGCGCATGATCTGGGGGTGTTGTCGCCGGGCCGGATCGCGTTGTCGGGCTGCAGCGTCCGGCGGCGGCTCCCGCGGCGGACGCAACAACGGCGACAGCAGGCGCGCTCGCACAGGAGGCAGCATCCTCCCGCGGCACGTCACCGCGCCTGCGGACTCCGATAAGCCGGCCCGCGACCAGCGATCGCCCGTCAGCTCCCCTCGATGATCATGAGGACCGCGTCCTTGGCGACGTTGACGCCGACCCGTGCGCGCAGCTCGCTCACTGTGCCGTCGATCGGAGCGGTGAGGACGTGCTCCATCTTCATGGCTTCCACGACAGCGAGCGTCTGCCCGGCGGTGACGGCTTCCCCCTCGCTGACGGCGACGACGGTCACCGTGCCGGGCATCGGAGAGAGCACCGGACCGCCGGCCCCTGAGGAGTGGCCACCGACGGTGTCGAGGGCCTCGTGATCGCGGAGGGCCCAGGTGCGGCCGTCGCGTCCGATCCACACAAGGCCGTCCGCGTCCCGCGCGACCGCATAGCTGCGGGTCACGCCGTTGTGCTGGTGCCGTCCGTCGCGACGAGTGCTGATCCGCACGGGATCGCCGCCGTCGATGCTGATCTCCGCGTCGGCCGCGCGGCCGCGGTAGCGCACCTCGACGAAGGTGTTGCCGCCGGTGGTGAGGCGGCGGGTGGTCCACGCGCGGTCGCCGAGGCGCCAGCCGCCCGGGATGTCGAACGGATCCGCGAGCGGCTCCGATGCCGGCTCCAGGTCGAGGAGGGCGAGCCCGGTCGCGAGGCCGACGACGTCGTCGGGAAGGTCCGAGGCCGTGAGTGCGTCGAGGCGGCGGCCGACGAGACCGGTGTCGAGGTTGCCCGCGCGAACGTCCGGGTCGGCCAGCAGCGCGCGAAGGAAACCGATGTTCGTCCCGAGCCCGAGGAGAACGGTGTCGGCGAGGGCGGCGTCGAGTCGGCGGAGCGCCTCGGCGCGGTCGGCGCCGTGCGCGATGACCTTGACGAGCATCGGGTCGTAGTCGGAGCCGACGAGACCGCCCTCGGCGATGCCGGAGTCGACGCGCACGCCGGCGGGTTGCCGCCACGCGAGGACGCGACCGCCGGTGGGCAGGAAACCGGACGCGGGGTCTTCGGCGTAGACGCGGACCTCGACGGCATGGCCGTGTGGACGGAGCTCGGCCGGCCAGGGAGCTTCGTCGCCCGCGGCGACGCGGAGCTGGAGTTCGACGAGGTCGACGCCGTAGACCTCCTCGGTGACCGGGTGCTCGACCTGCAGGCGGGTGTTCATCTCCATGAAGAACCAGTCGTCGGGGCGGTCTCCGGCGACGATGAACTCGACGGTGCCGGCGCCGACGTAACCGCAGGCGCGGGCGGCGTCGCAGGCGGCGGCGCCCATGGCCGCCCGCTGCTGCTCGGTGAGCAGCGGGGACGGGGCTTCCTCGACGATCTTCTGGTGGCGGCGCTGCAGGGAACATTCCCGTTCGCCCAGGTGAACGACGTTGCCGTGCTGATCGGCGAGGATCTGGATCTCGATGTGCCGCGGGGTGGGGATCAGCCGTTCGACGAGCAGCGTGTCGTCACCGAACGAGCTGCGCGCTTCGCGGCGGGCGCCGGCGATCGCCGCACGCAAGTCATCGGCTGGGTGCACTTCGCGCATGCCCTTGCCGCCGCCGCCGGCGGAGGGTTTGAGCAGCACCGGGTAGCCGATGTCCGAGACCGCCCGGACCAGTTCGTCGTCGGTCAGGCCGACGCCGTCGGAGCCGGGCACGACGGGCACTCCGGCTTTGGACACGGTCTGCTTGGCGCGGATCTTGTCGCCCATGGCCTCGATGGCCGAGGCGGGCGGGCCGATGAAGACCAGGCCCGCGTTCTCGCACGCGGCCGCGAAGTCGGTGTTCTCGGAGAGGAACCCGTAGCCGGGATGCACGGCCTCGGCGCCGGTGGCCCGGGCCGCGGCGACGATGTTCTCGATCGATAGATAGGACTCTGCGGCGGGGGCGGGCCCGACGCGGACGGCGACGTCGGCGGCGGCGACGTGCGGGGCGTCGGCGTCGGCGTCGGAATAGACCGCGACCGAGCGGATACCGAGCCGTCGCAGCGTGCGCAGCACGCGTGCGGCGATCTCTCCGCGGTTGGCGACCAGGACTGTCGAGAACATCAGACTCACATCCGGAAGACGCCGAAGGCGGGGTCGGCCAACGGGGCGTTGGCGGCGATCGACAGGGAGAGACCCAGCACGGTGCGGGTGTCGGCGGGGTCGATGACGCCGTCGTCCCAGAGCCGGGCCGTGGAGTAGTAGGGGTGACCCTGGGTCTCGTACTGGGCGCGGATCGTGTCCGGTTCCGCTGTTCCCACGGTGCTGAGCACCGTAGCGGCCTGTTCACCACCCATCACCGAGATGCGGGCGTTGGGCCACATGAACAGGAACCGGGGCGAGTAGGCCCGGCCGCACATCGCGTAGTTCCCGGCGCCGAACGAGCCGCCGATCACGACGGTCAGTTTCGGAACCCGGGTCGTGGCCACGGCCGTGACCATCTTCGCGCCGTGCTTGGCGATGCCCCCGGCCTCGTACTCCCGGCCGACCATGAACCCGGTGATGTTCTGCAGGAACACCAGCGGGATGCCGCGCTGGTCGCACAGCTCGATGAAATGCGCCCCTTTCATCGCGGACTCGGAGAACAGCACGCCGTTGTTCGCGACGATCCCGACTGGGTGGCCGTGGATGTGCGCGAATCCGGTGACGAGCGTGGAGCCGTAGTCCGGTTTGAACTCGGCGAAGCGGGATCCGTCGGCGATCCGGGCGATGACTTCCCGGACGTCGTAGGGGACGCGGGGGTCGGTCGGGACCGCGCCGTAGAGCCCGGCGGGGTCGACGGCGGGCTCCTCGGTCGGGATCCGGTCCCACGGCGACGGGGCACGCGGGCCGAACGTCGACACGATCGACCGGACGATGCGCAGCGCGTCGGCGTCGTTCTCGGCGAGGTGGTCGACCACCCCGGACGTTCGCGCGTGCAGGTCGCCGCCGCCGAGCTCCTCGGCGGTGACGACCTCCCCGGTCGCGGCTTTCACCAGCGGCGGGCCGCCGAGGAAGATCGTGCCCTGGTTACGGACGATCACGGCTTCGTCCGACATCGCGGGTACGTAGGCGCCGCCGGCGGTGCAGGAACCCAGCACCGCGGCAATCTGCGGAATGCCGCGACCGGACAGCTGCGCCTGATTGTAGAAGATCCGTCCGAAATGATCCCGGTCGGGAAAGACCTCGTCCTGCTTCGGCAGGAACGCCCCGCCGGAGTCGACGAGGTAGATGCACGGCAGCCGGTTGTGGAGCGCGACCTCTTGGGCGCGCAGGTGCTTCTTGACCGTCATCGGGAAGTAGGTGCCGCCCTTGACCGTGGCGTCGTTGGCGACGATGACGCATTCCCGGCCGGCGACGCGTCCGATGCCGGTGATGATTCCGGCGGCGGGGGCCTGATCGTCATAGAGACCGTTCGCCGCCAGCGGCGAGAGCTCGAGGAACGGCGACGAGGGGTCGACGAGCGTGTCGACGCGGTCGCGGGGCAGCAGCTTGCCTCGTTCGACGTGGCGGGCCCGGGACTTCTCCGGACCGCCGAGCCGCGCGGTGGCCAGCGTCGCGTGCAGATCCGCGACCAGCGCACGGTGGGCGTCCGCGTTGGCGGCGAAGCGCTCGCTGCCCGGATCGACCTTGGTGCGAAGCGCCCGAGTACCCGTCGTCATCGCGATCCGCATCCCGTCGAGACGGCCCAGGAAGGCCGGCGTTTCTCCCGGAAGGCCCGGATGCCTTCCTGCCCCTCGTCGGCGGCGAAGTAGGCCGCGGACATGGCGTTCATCGCGGCGAAGTCGTCGGCCAGCGACGTCGGCCGGGGACGTCGAAGGAGCGCTTTGGTGCCGGCCAGCGCGCTGGGGCCGCCGAGCGTCAGCATGCCGAGGTAGCGCGCCACCTCGGCGTCCAGCGCTTCGCCCGGGACGGCCCGGGTGAGCAGACCGATCGCCGCGGCGTGGGCGGCGTCGAATGTCTCCCCGGTGAGAAAGAGCTCGGCAGCGGCGTGCGGGAGCACTCCCCGCAGGACGGTGACCGAGATGATCGCCGGTACGACGCCGAGCCGGACCTCGGTGAACGCGAACGTGCACGTATCGGCCGCGAGCCGCAAGTCGCAGGCGGCGACGAGGCCGACGCCGCCCGCGCGCGCCGGGCCGGCGAGCCTCGCGACGACGGGCTTCGGTGAATGCCAGATCGTCTCCAGGATGTGCGGCAGCTCGTTGACGCCCTGCTGGTCCGCGCCGGCGCCCTGCGACTCCTTGAGGTCCATGCCGGCGCAGAAGACGGGGCCGGTGTGGGTCAGCACGAGGACGCGCACGGTGTCGTCGTCGATCGCGGCCTCGAGGTGGCCGGTCAGTTCGCGCCGCAGCTGAGCGGAGAGCGCGTTGCGGTTGGCGGGGGAGTCGAGCGTGATCGTGGCGACGCCGTCGACGGTCTCGCGGTGGACGAGCGCGCCGGTCATGCCGAGGCTCCGGGGGTGAGTGCGGTCACGGTGCGCGACGGGCTGGGGCGGCCGAGTTGCTGTGCCATCCACACGCTCGTCTCGACGAGCTTGCCGAGGTCGACGCCGGTGTCGATGCCGAGGCCATGGAGCTGCCACAGCAGGTCCTCGGTCGCCAGGTTGCCGGTAGCGCTCTCGGCGTACGGGCAACCACCGAGCCCGCCGGCGGAGGCGTCCACCGTGGTGACGCCCCGGCGCAGCGCGGCGAGCGTGTTGGCCAGCGCCTGCCCGTAGGTGTCGTGGAAGTGCACCGCGATCCGGTTTATCGGGATACCGCGGTCGACCAGGGCGTCGAGCAGCGCCACGACGCGGCCCGGAGTCGCGACGCCGATGGTGTCGCCGAGGCTGAGCTCGGTGAGGCCAAGGGCCATCAGGCGGTCGGCGACGTCGACCACACGGGCCAGCGGCACTTCGCGCTCCCACGGGTCACCGAACGCCATCGACAGATAGCCGCGCACGCCGAGGCCGGCGCCGCGGGCCCGGTCGACGACCGGCGCGAACATCTCCAGTGACTCGTCCACGGTGCGGTTGAGGTTGCGGCGGGCGAAGGACTCGGTGGCGCTGCCGAAGATCGCGATGTCCCGCACTCCGAGGGCCAGCGCCCGGTCCAGCCCGCGTTCGTTCGGCACGAGGACCGGGTAGCGGACGCCGTCGACGGTGGCGAGGCGTTCGAGCAGCTGCGCGGCGTCGGCCAGCTGGGGCACCCACTTCGGGTGGACGAAGCTGGTCGTCTCGACCACGGTGTGGCCCGCGTCGACGAGACGCTCGACGAACTCGGCCTTGACCTCGACCGGCAGGACCGCGGACTCGTTCTGCAGGCCGTCGCGCGGCCCGACCTCGCAGATCGTGACGCGGGACGGCAACCCCTCGAGCGGGGTCACGCCGTAGTCCGGGTGTGGCGACACGTCGTTTCTCTCCTCGGCGTCGGCGGGAGGCAGATGGGAAGAACGTAACTGACCGCTCGTACGGTCAGCAAGAGGGATGCCCTTTATAGTGGCCAAGTGACCGGACGACGCCCCCGCGCGAGCTCGCGCGACGCGATCTTGCAGGTGTTCGCCGAGCATGTCGCCGCACGTGGGTACGCCGACACCAGCCTGGGAGACGTCGCGGCCGAGCTGGGCCTGAGCAAGGGCACGATCGTCCACCACTTTCGCAGCAAGGAAGCGCTGCTGGGTGAGCTGCACGTGGCGTATTTCGGGCGCCGGTTCGCGGAGGCGGAGTTCATCCGCGCCGAGCTCGGCGATCCGGTCAGCCGGTTGGTCGCGATGATCTACGCGTTGCTCGCGGCGCACCGCGACGATCGCGCCGCGAGCCTCGCGTGCCTGCGTGAGCTGGTCCGGTACTTCGAGGGTGAGCTGAACAACTACGTCCGCACGCAGCGGGCCGCCTACACCGAGATCCTGGTCGGCATCCTGCGCGAGGGTGCCGAGCAGGGGGTTCTGCACACCACGGATCCGCGGATGTCCGCGCTGCAGATCTTCGGCATGTGCAACTACGCCTGGACCTGGTACCGGCCGGAGGGGCCGCAGTCGGTCGAGGAGATCGCCTCGCGGTTCGCCCGCGACATCCTCGGCGGCCTCACCCATCCATCGGTCGACGACCGCGGCCTGGAAGAGCGCATCGCGAAGGCCGTAGCGGTCGTGCGGCATGCGCCCGGCCGGATTCCCGCCGAGACGGAGGCCGCACGACCGCGGGGCCGGAGCGCCTAGCAGTCCGCACAGAACGCCTGGGGCCACGCCGCCGACACGGCCCTCAGCCCCGCGATCACCGTCCTCGTCGCGTACGCCTCGTGGCATCTCGTCGAACGACCGGCGGACCCGGCGCTGACGGCGTCAGTCGTGCTCGGGCGCGCCGGTCAGGTGATGGTCGGCCGCGTACAGGACCTCGGCCACCAGCCGGCGGACGTGACCGCCACGCGCCCGGTAGAGCACCCGGCGACCTTCCCGGCGGGCACTGACCAGCCCGGCCAGCAGGAGCTTGGCCAGGTGCTGGGAGACCGCCGGCCGGGCGGCCCCGACGGCGGCCGTCAGCGTCGTGACATCGTGCTCGCCCTCGCGGAGCAACCACAGCAGCCGCAGCCGGGTCGGGTCCGCGAGCATCCGCAGGGCGGTCACGGCGGCGTCGACCTGCGTCTCGGTCGGCGCGTCCCGGGCGCCGGCCGTCTCGGATGCGTCACGTGCATACATGAGCACATACGGTACCGCGGCCGGTGCGCATCGGCTCGACGAGCCCGCCCACCCGCCGCCGGTCGTCCCCGGCCGCACGACCGGCGGCCCAGCCGGCGGGCAGGATCGCCCGGCGGCCCGTCATCGATGGTGGGCGACCGCGGCGTGGGTCTCGGCGAGGTCGGGATCGGTGTGGATGGTCGCGGCGGCGAGCCTGGGCACGGCGTGCAGCAGGCGGTGCTCGGCCTCGACGGCCACGGCGTGCGCCTCCACGACCGTGAGCGTGCCGGCGACCACCAGGTCGGTCTCGGCGCGCAGGCGGTGGCCGATCCAGCGCATCCGCAGTGCGGCGACGCCGCGCACCCCGGGCGTGCCGGCGAGGGTCTGCTCCGCCGTGTCGACGAGCGCGGGATCGACGGAGTCCATGAGCCGGCGGTACACCTCGCGGGCGGCGTCCTTGAGGACGAACAGGATCGCGGCGGTGATGGCCAGGCCGACGACCGGGTCGGCCCACCGCCAGCCCAGCGCCACACCGCCCGCGCCGAGCAGCACGGCCAGGGACGTGAACCCGTCGGTGCGCGCGTGGAGGCCGTCGGCGACGAGCGCCGCGGAGCCGATCCGGCGGCCGACGACGATGCGGTACCGCGCGACGAGTTCGTTGCCGACGAAGCCGATCACGCCGGCCGCGGCGACCCAGGGCAGGTGGGTGACGGTGGCCGGGTGCAGCAGCCGGTCGATCGCCTCGTAGGCGGCGAAGGCGGCGGACCCGGCGATGGTGAGCACGATGACGATCCCGGCGAGGTCCTCGGCGCGGCCGTAGCCATAGGTGTACCGCCGGTTGGCTGCCCGGCGGCCGAGGACGAACGCCACGCCCAGCGGGACGGCGGTCAGTGCGTCGGCGACGTTGTGCAGCGTGTCACCGAGCAGCGCCACCGACCCCGACAGCAGCACGACGACGACCTGCAGGGCCGCCGTCGCGCCGAGCACGGCCAGCGAGATCCACAGCGCCCGCATGCCCTGCTTCGAGGACTCCATCGCCGAGTCGACCTTGTCGGCGGCGTCGTGCGAGTGCGGGGTCAGCAGGTGCCCGACGCGGTGCCGGATCGCCTGCCACCGGCTCGAAGGATGGGCGTGCCCGTGGTCGTGTCCCGCGCCGTGGTCGTGATGCTGCGCCATGTGCCGATGATATGTGCTCATGTACGCACGCGACAATCGTGCAACTGCCAGCGTGCGGCATCTGCAGGATCCGCGAGGCATCGCCGCCGGCGTCGCGACGCTGCTGTAGGCCGACGTCGTCCTGCCGGACGTGCACCTGCACCGGATGCAGGGTCCGGGCGGGCAGGAAGCATCGACGCGTCAGGGCACCGACCGTCGACGGGAGCCACCCGTGCGGCCACCCGCGGCGGTGCAAGGAGACGCCGCAGGGGGACGCTACGCTGGGAGCGCGATGACAAGCAGTGACGGGCACCCGCTCCCTTCGACGCTGGCCGAGCGGGGGTTCCGCCGGCTGCTCGGCGTGCGGATCACGAGCCAGTTCGGTGACGGGATGTTCCAGGCCGCGCTGGCCGGCAGCGTGTTGTTCAACCCGGAGCGGCAGACCACCGCCGTCGCCGTCGCGGTCGGCACCGCCGTGCTGCTGCTGCCGTACTCCCTGCTCGGCCCGTTCGCCGGGGTGCTGCTCGACGCCTGGTCCCGCCGCCGGGTGCTCGTCGCGGCGAACCTCGCCCGGATCGTGCTGGTGGGCGTGGCCGCGCTGCTGATTGCCGCCGCGTCGCAGGGCGTCCTGTTCATGATCGTCGTCCTGGTCGCGATCGGGCTGAACCGGCTCTTCCTGTCGGCGGTCTCGGCCGCCACGCCGCACGTGGTCGCCGGTGCGCGGCTGGTGACCGCCAACGCGGTGTCCGGCACCCTCGGTTCGCTGGCCTCGTCGGCCGGCATCGGCTGCGCCCTGCTGGCGCTGCAGACGGCCGTGTCGATCGGCTACCACGGGTACGCGGCCGTCGCCGCCCTCGCGCCCGTGGGCTACCTGGTCTCGGCAGCCCTGGCGGTGCGCCGGTTCGGCGCCGGTGACCTCGGCCCCGACGAGGTCCCCCGGCGGCGGCGACCGCCGTGGGTCAGGCTCGTCGGGGTCGTCCAGGACCTGGGTGGCGGCGTGCGCCACCTCGCCCGCCGCCAGGACGCGGCGCTCGCCCTGGCTGTCCAGACGGCGTTCCGGGTGCTGTTCGGCGTGCTGACGCTTGCCCTGCTGCTGTTGCACCGCAACTACTTCACCGGCGACGACGACATCGAGGGTTCCGTGGCCGCGCTCGCCGGCGTGTTCGTCGCCGGCGCCCTGGGCGTGATCGCCGGGGCGGTGCTGACGCCGCTGCTGACCCGCCGGATCGGCGGGCGGCGGTGGATCACCGCGGCGCTGGCCGCCTCCGCCGTCGTCCTCGCCGGCTTCGGTCTGCCGTTCCGGGCGGACCTGCTGCTCGTCGTGGTCTTCGTGCTCAACATCACCGCGCAGAGCATCAAGATCGTCACGGACACGTTCATCCAGCGGGAGTGCGACGACGGCTACCGCGGCCGGGTCTTCAGCGTGAGCGACACGACGTTCAACCTGGCGTACGTCCTGGGCATGTTCGTCGCCGCGTTCGCGCTGCCGGACACCGGCCGCTCGCCGGTCGTGCTGCTCGTCGTGGCGGTGGCCCTGCTCGCCACGGCCGCCGCCTACGGGGCGCGGCGGTGGCGTGCGCCGGGCACCTGGGACGCCGTGGCCGACGCGTCAGGAACCTGAACCCGCGCAGCTCGGGTGACTCCACCGTTCAGCCCGGCCCCCGGGGTGGCCGGCGTGCTGAGAGAACTCCGGTGGGTTCTCGCCGCGGACGGACGTTATGCACGGCCCGAGCCGCGCCGCGGCCCGGGCCGTGCTGTGTTCACGCCACCGGCATGTCCCTGCGGCGCAGGCCCGCGAGCCCGGCCGCGCCCAGCGCGACCGCGACCACGGTGAGCCACAGCATCGGCGTCACGGCGAACGCGGAGCCGGGCAGCTTCGGCACGTGCGCAAACGGGGCGATGTCGACGATCCGCTGGCTCAGCCCGAACAGGGCGCCGAGCTCGACGAGCAGGACGGACAGGATGAGCGCGGCCCAGGCCAGGGTGCTGAGCCGCGGCGCCAGGCCGATCAGTGCGACGCCGAACCCGGACAGGACCCAGGTGGCCGGCAGTTGCACCATCGCGGCGCCGAACACCCGCCCGACCTGCCCGCCGACGTCGTGGATCTGCGCGCCGTAGGCGAGACCGCCGGCGAGGCCCGACACGGCCAGCAGCAGCGCCGTGCCCAGCAGCGCGAACACGAGGTGGCTGGCCGCCCAGCGCAGCCGGCTGACCCGCGTGGCGAGCAGCGCCTCGACCCGTCCGCTGCTCTCCTCCTGACGCAGCCGCAGGGTCACCTGCACCGTGTAGGCGGCGGCGACCATGCCGATGATCCCGAAGATCGCGGCGAGGAACGCGTCGGTGAGGCCGTTGCGCCCGCCCATTCGGTCGAGGATGTCGGTCAGCTGCTGGTTCGGCGACTCCAGGTCGCCGATGCCGGCGGCAGCGCCGCCCAGGACGGCTCCGCTCAGCGCCAGCCCGATGGTCCAGCCGAGGAGCAGGCCGCGCTGCAGCCGCCAGGCCAGCGCGAGCGGGGTGCGCAGGCCCGGGGACGCCTCGGCGGGCCCGAGCCGCTCCGCCAGCAGGCCGGCGCCCACGTCGCGGCGGCCGGCGAGCACGTACCCCACCGCGATGAAGACGGCCGCGAACCCGACGAACAGCAGAGGTACCCACCACCGTTCCCCGGCGTACGGGCGCATGTGCAGCCCCCAGCCGGTCGGCGACAGCCAGCTCAGCCAGGTCGGCCCGCTGTCGCCGACGGCGCGCAGCAGGTAGGTGCCGCCGAGGACGGCGGCGGCGATGCCGCTCGCCGCCCGGGCGCTCTGGGTCAGCTGCGCGGCGGCCGCCGCGATCGCCGCGAACAGGATCCCGACCAGGCCGGTCGCGAGCCCCAGCGCCACCGAGCCGGCGACCGGCAGCCCGGTCGCCATCAGCCCGAGCGCAGCCAGCACGGCGATGGCCAGGTTGGCCAGTGCGGCGGTCAGCAGCGCGGCGGTGAGCGGCGCGTGGCGGCCGATCACCGTGGCGCGCAGGAGCTCGAGCCGGCCGGTCTCCTCCTCGGTCCGGGTGTGCCGCACGACCGTCAGCAGGCTCATCAGGGCGACCAGGATGAACTCGGTGACCCCGATCTTCCACGTGGTGAGACCGCCGATCGACACGCCGTTGAGCGGGCCGCTCAGCGCGACGAGCGACGGGTTGCTGAGCACGCCGCTCACCGCGTCCAGGTCCTGCTGGGTCGGGTAGAGCTTGAGGTAGTTGGCGGCGGTCCCCATCGGCATGACCGCGAGCCCGAGCACCCAGACGGTCAGCCGGACGCGGTCGAGTCGCAGCGCCAGCCGGGTCAGGGCGCGGGTGCCGGTCAGCGAGCTCACCGGGCCACCTCCGTTCGCGGCGTCGCGTCGGCGGTGCGCCGGTCGTAGTGGCGCAGGAACAGCTCTTCGAGGGTCGGCGGCTGGCTGGTCAGGCTCCGGATGCCGACCGCGGTGAGCTGCCGCAGCACCGCGTCGAGGGCAGTGGTGTCGACGTCGAAGCGCACGGTGCCGTTGTGGGTCTGCAGGTCGTGCACGCCGGGCAGGGTCGCCAGGCCGGTCGCCGGCCCGGCGAGGTCGACCTGGATGGAGGTGCGGGTCAGGTGGCGCATGCCGGCGAGCGTGCCGGTCTCGACCGCCCGGCCGTCGCGGATGATGGTGACCCGGTCGCAGAGCGCCTCGACCTCGGCGAGGATGTGGCTGGACAGCAGGACGGTCCGCCCGGCGCGGCGCTGCTCGTCGCGGACCACCTGGCGGAAGACCTCCTCCATCAGCGGGTCGAGGCCCGAGGTGGGCTCGTCGAACAACAGCAGCTCGACGTCGGACGCCAGGGCGGCGATGAGGGCGACCTTCTGCCGGTTGCCCTTCGAGTAGGTGCGGGCCTTCTTGCGCGGGTCGAGGTCGAAGCGCTCCAGCAGCTCGGCGCGGCGCTTGGTGTCGAGGCCGCCGCGGAGCCGGCCGAGCAGGTCGATGACCTCGCCGCCCGTCAGGTTGGGCCACAGCGTGACGTCGCCGGGCACGTAGGCGAGGCGGCGGTGCAGCTGCGCGGCGTCACGCCAGGGGTCCCCGCCGAGCAGCCTGACGGCCCCGGCGTCGGCGTGGAGGAGCCCGAGCAGGATTCGGATGGTGGTGGACTTCCCCGCGCCGTTGGGCCCGAGGAAGCCGTGCACCTCCCCGGTCTGCACGGCGAGATCGAGCCCATCGAGGGCGCGGGTACGTCCGAACGTCTTGACCAGCGCGTCTGTGCGGATCGCATCGGTCATGGTCTTCATGCTCCTTCGGCCGTGGGGTCGGCCCCTGCGGCGGTGGGCGGTCTGGATGCCCGCAGTGCGTCCATCGCCCGGCGGGCCTTGGTGACGAACTCGGGATCGAGCAAGGGGTGGGAATAGAAATCGGCCAGCGCTTCAGCCATGCGCAGGTGGCCCTCGGCGGTGAAGATGTCGACGCCCAGCGCGCGGGACACATGGTCGTGCATCGCGAGCATCCCGGACTGCATCCCGACCATCACCGCCGCGTAGGCCCGGTGGTCCTCGCTGACCTCCGGCGCGTTCTTGGCGATCCACTGCTCGGTCAGCGCCACCATGTCGTCGAACATCGCCGCGGCGCTGCGCGAGCCGTCGAGCAGCGCCCGGGTGACGTACTTGTAGTACAACATGATCGTCGGATGGATCGACGGCAGGACGGCCGGGTTGGCCAGCTTGCCCTCGAAGACCAGCTCCTGCTTGATCTCCATCATCCGATCGAGCACGTAGGCGTCGCACTCCTCCCGCAACGCCTCCTTCGACCCGAAGTGGTGGCGTAGCAGGCCGGGCGATACGCCGGCGTTCTGCGTGATGTCGCGCACCGTCGTGCCGTCCATGCCGCGCTCGGCGAAGAGGCGAACGGCGGCATCCCTGATCCGCGCCCGAGCCGTCAGGTCTTCGAACGATGGTTCGCCAACCGGGCGCGTCACGTGCCCACCTCCCTTATACAGACGTGTGGCAGACTGCCCGTCACAACAGCCGACTATACGCCGGTATAGTACGGACGCAATGCCCCGTGACGCTCCTCGCACGGCAATCCATACGCCT
This sequence comes from Dactylosporangium sucinum, assembly GCF_014647515.1. GTDB lineage: Bacteria > Actinomycetota > Actinomycetes > Mycobacteriales > Micromonosporaceae > Dactylosporangium > Dactylosporangium sucinum. Next base: position 38,840 of record NZ_BMPI01000072.1, read on the forward strand.
CGCGGAACTGCAGCCGTGATCGCTCTGTGTGACACGAGGTCTACACCGCGGCGACCGCGGACGCGGCCGAGGTTGCACTGCTCGATCTCGCCGAGCCCGAACTCGGCCGCAAACACAAAGCCGCGATTGCCGTCCGAAAGCGAGCTGGGAGCGGTTGGTGCCCCGCAGGCCGGGGAGTGGTCGTTCAGGTGCGGGTGCGGCGCGTGTTGCGGCAGACCGCACGATTCCAGGCCGGTGGTGTCCTGCACACCGCCGTACGTCCGCGTTCAACGTGACCGTAGGCGGTTGTGGAGCCGGCTTCGTTGCCCTTCTCGGCGTGGCCCGCGAACTCCCGGCGATCGCGAAGCCGAAGTTCCGGTCGACCCACGTCAAGGTGGTGTCACGTCGGTGACCGTCCGGCCGTCCGGGTGCGTCCAGTGCGCCGGTCCGTGCCGGGTGTCGCCGTCGTCGGAGAATCCGGCCGCGCTGAGCTCGGCGCACCAGGCGTCGCGCTCGGCGGCGAGGCCGGCATACCAGGCGCGGCCGACCGCGCCCTACGCCGCCTGGTCGCCGGCCTCGCCGCGGTCAGCCCCGGTATGCGAGCTGTGGACGCCGACGCACCGCCGTCCCGATGGGCCCGTCGAAGCACAAGACCGTCGATCACCCGGCGGTGGGCCGGATCACGCTGGACTGCGACACGCTGGTCGTGGCCGCGGACGACCTGCGTATCACCCTCTACACGGCCGAGCCCGGCACCGAGCACGCCGACCGGCTCGCGCTGTCCGTCGTCCTCGGCGCCCGGGCACTCATCGGCCTAGGGCCGGCCCGTCATTCGGTGACCGGTCACCGGTCCTGCAACCGGTGACCGGTCCACCCCGACCCTTCAGCAGGTGATCTGCGCGTGTGCGCTGACCATCTGGTGGCCCTGGTTGGACTCCAGGATGGTGCGCCACGTGCCGGTCACGCAGCCGCCGGCGGCCGAGACCCAGTTGTCGCCGGTGTGGTAGTTGACCCCCTCGTTCTGCCACCACCCCGGGCCGCGCAGGCGCTGCACGGTGATCGTCCACTTCGTGGTGCTGCCGCAGCCCCACTTCTCGCCCCAGCCGCGCACGAGGCTGCCGTCCTTGTTCGGCGCGTAGCTGGCGTAGGTGCACGCCGCGGCCCGGGCGGGCGCGGCGGCCGCAGGGTTGGCGCCGACCATGGCGCCGGTGCTGGCGAGGGCGACGGCGGCCCCGGCGGTGGCGAGCCGCCGCGCTAGCGATCCGTGTGGGGCGGTGGTCGGCGAAGTTGTGCGGATGGTCATCGTGGCTTCTCCTTCGCGCTGCGATCGCGGCGGTTACCGCGCCGCCACCTCAGCAGCGCGCCGCGGCGCCGGGAAGTCCGCCGGACCGGTTCGGACGCGCTCCGTACACCGCAGTTCGCGCTCCGTACGCGCCGCTGTACGGGGTTGTACGGACTCGGCCGCGGCCCTACTCAAACGCCCGGACCTCGGCTCTCCTTGGATCCGGCCACGCCGGAGGGGCCGGCCGGGGACGAGGGACGGACGATGCCGACTGCTGGAACGAGGCCGCGTTCGGCCGCGCGACGCTGCCAGATCGTCGCTTCGGGCGAACCGGATCGGGTCATTGTTTCCGATCTCTGCGTGTCGGTACGGTGACGCATCTGCTTCCCGCAGGCGGGCCGGGCACTGCGCCCAGACCCGGTGACCTTGGGCGGGTGATGAGAGCGGCCCCCGACAGTGTTGACTTACCGGCACCGGCCCTTACGCCGGACCTGGCAGCGGACCGCGCCCACCGCGGCCTGTCGCACCTGGAGTCCTACGAGCTCGCCCTCGACCCAGCCGATCTCAAAGCGGCGCTGGAGGATCTGACCTACGCCACCGAGCACGCCGGTGACCATCCGGACCGCGCGTTCTGGTCCTACTGCCGCGCGCTCGCGCACGCCTACCGCAGCGACGACGAGCCGGACGAGCTGCACCCGGCGATCGACTGGTGCGAGCGCGCCCTTGCCGACCCGGCCGGCGCCGACCCCGGCATGGTCGCGGTCTTCCTCGGCGAGCTCTACTGGTCCCGCTACGCGGCTCACCGCGGTGGGCCGGCTGCCGCCGAGCAGCTCGACGCGCTCCTCGGGGCGCTGACGGCGATCCAGCGCGACGACGCCGACGAGCTCGTGTCTGCCGCCCTGCGGATGATGCTCGGCGCCGGGTACGGCGAGCGGCACCTGCACTCGCAGCGGCGGGCTGACCTCGACGAGGCGATCGCGCTGCTCGAGCCGTCCGTCGACGAGCTGCCGCCCGGCGTCATCGACTTGGCCTCGGGCGTGCTGTCGCTGTGCTCGGCGTACCACACGCGCGGCCGCGAGGACGACGACCCGGGCGACACTGACCGGGCGATCGCGCTCGCCAAGCGGACCGTCGCCCGGCTGGACCCCGCGTGCGAGCCCAAGGTGGTCAACCTGCTGTGGATGCAGCACATGTACCTGTGCGAGCGCCTTGAGCGGGCCGACGACCACCGCGATCGTGACGAGGCGATCCGGTGCCTGCGCCACGCGGCCGAGCTGGCGGCGGCCCCCGATCCCGTCATCGCCATGCCCTTGGCGGAGCTGCTCGGCGACCGCGGCGTGCTCTACCAGGACGCCGACGACGTGGCGTCCTCGGCGGTCTGGGCCGGGGTGGCGGCCAACGCCGAGACCGACCCGGAGGACGTCTGGTACCCGCGCCTGTGGCAGGCCAATGCCTACCTCACCCGCTGGACGCAAGCCGAGGACCCGGACGACCTCGCCCGGGTGGTGGAGGCGCTGTCCGGGGCGGTCGCCGCGGGCCTGCCGGATGCCGAGCTGCGGCTCATGGCCTACCGCGACCGGCTCAAGGCGCAGTTCGAACTCGACAAGCGGCGGGTGCTGGCCGGTGAGGTCGCCGAGGCCGCGGCGACGGCCGACCGCGTGCCGATGGTCGCCGCGGCCGACCAGGCGCTCCGCGACGAGCCCGGCGGCGACCCGGAGACCCGGGCCGACCTTGCTGCCGTCCTGCTCACGCACCTGCTTATGCTGGCCGCCAACGACCTGGTCCGCCCGGACGTCGCGCGGCTGCGCGAGCTGCTGGCCCTCGCCCGCACCCACCCCGCCGACCCGCACCGCGCCCAGGTTCTGGCGATCTGCGACGGCAGCATCGGCATCTTCGAGGACGAACGCGGCAGCGACTTCGGCCTGACGTCGCTGTCCGAGGCCCTCGCGATGCCGGAGTTCGACGCCTCGACGACGCACGACCTGCACCAGATGATGTCGGTGGCGAAGCTCGTGCGGGGCACCCGCACCGGCGACATCCGCGACCTGGACAGCGCTGTGAGCGGCCTGTACCAGGCGCGCCGCGACGTCGCCAACAACACGGCGCTCGGGAGACAGCTGGAGGTGTTCCAGTCGCTTGCCTCGCTCAGCCGGGCCGGCCTCAGCGAGACCGCGGAGGCGGAGGCGGCCCTCGACCAGGCGGCCGCGGCGCTGCTGGCCGTCGGCGGCGGCAGCCCGCTGGAGCGGCTGATGGGGGCGGCGCTGAGCCTGCCGCGGATGCTCCGGGAGGGCGCCGGCCCCGCGGAGATCGCCGCATTCGTCGCCTCGCTGCCGTCGGGAACCGCCCTGTCGGGCGGGCTGTTCGGCTACCACCTCGCCCAGGGGGTCCGGGTGATGGCGGCGACGGCGTCCGTGACGGTGGCGTACAACCGCGGGACGCCGGCCGAGCGGGCCGCAGCCGGCCGGGAATTCGTCGAGGCCGTCGACGCGGCCAGCCCGAATCAGCCGATCCGTGGCCCGATGCTGACCATCGCGGTCGGCCAGGCGATCGAGCTCCTCGACCGACACCAGGACCCGCTCCTCGACACGGCCGCACAGCGCTGGGCCCAGGAGGCCACCACCGGCCGCGCGCACCCCAGCGACCCGGCGTGGGCGGCGGCCTGGTTCAACCTCGCCCGGCTGGACCGTCGCCGCGGCGGCGGGGACGACCTCGCCCGGGCTCGGGCCCGCGCGCTGACGGCGCTGCGCGGCCGGGCCTGGCAGGTCGTCCTGCAGTCGGACGCAGACTACGGCTTGCAGGCGGCCCGGCAGCGGGCCGGCGACGTCCGGCTCAGCGCGCAGTGGTGCCGCGCCGACGCCGAGGCGGCCGACCCCGCCGACCGCCCGGCGATCCTCGCCGAGCTGGTCCAGGTGCTCGACGCCGGCCGAGGTTTGGTCCTCGGCGTGACTGCGGCGGCCGGCACCGTTCACGCCGCCCTCGCCGACCGCGGCGAGCCGGCGCTGGCCGCGCAGTGGCTGGCCGGCGAACGCTTCGACTACCAGGACCCGCAGTTCGAGGTGTCCGACCTGCGGCACCGGGTGGTGGCCGCGCTGGCCCGTGGCGAGGACACCGCGGGCGCGGGGGAGCTGTTCGCGCCGGTGACCGCCGAGGAGATCCGAGCCGCGCTGGCGGCCGCCGGGCGGGACGCGCTCGTGTACCTCGTGGCGGGCGAGGGCGTCGAGCCCGGGTACGCGGTCGTCGTCGCCGTTGGTGGTGGCATCGAGCTGTTGCCGCTGCCCGGACTGCGGGCCGGGGACTCGCCGCTCGGCTGGTACCTGCACACGTACCACGGGGCCCAGGTCCTCACCGGCGGTGACACCGACGCCTGGCGGTGGTCGCTGAGCCAGCTGTCGGCGTGGGCCTGGCGGGCCGGCCTCGAGGCGGTCGTCGAGCATTGCCAGGGCCTCGCGCTGGGCCGCCCGCCGCGGCTGGTCCTGGTCCCGACCGGTTCGCTCGCCGTCGTGCCCTGGCATGCGGCCTGGCGGCTGGTCGACGGGGCCGAGCGCCGCTACGCCGTGCAGGACGTCGCCGTCTCCTACGCCGCCTCGGCGCGGACCTGGTGCGACGCCGTCGGGCGGGGGCCGGTCACGGCCGGGCCGGCGCTGATCATCGCCGACCCGACCGGCGACCTGCCGAGCGCCGTCGACGAGGCCGACGGCATCCGGCGGGCGTTCTACCCCCACGCCGGGTACCTCGGCGGGTCCGCCGGCGACGGGTCCGGCACGCCCGGCGAGGTGCTGGCGTGGCTGGCGGCGGCCGACGAGCCGCCGGCGGCGGTGCTGCACGCCGCCTGTCACGGCGTCGTCGAGCCCGATCGGCCCAGCGAGTCGCACCTGCGGCTGGCCGGTGGCGTCCTGCGGGCCGACGACCTCATCCGGCTCGCCGTCCGGCACCGGCGGATCGGCACGGTCGTGCTGGCCGCGTGCACCACGAACGTCGCCGGGGCCGAGTACGACGAGGCGCTCACCCTGTCCACCGCGTTCCAGGTCGCCGGGGCCACCTCGGTCGTCGGCTCGCTGTGGGCGGTCCCCAGTGCCAGCACGGGGCTGCTGATGTACATGCTGCACCACTTCTTGCGCGAGACGCCGGGCGAGCCGGGGGAGGCCCTGCGGCGGGCGCAGCTGTGGATGCTCGATCCGCGGCGGACGGTGCCGGCCGGGGCGGCGCCGCTCGCGCGCCAGGTCGACCTCGACCGGCTGGCCGAGCCGTACCGCTGGGCCGGCTTCGCCCATCTGGGCCGGTGACCGGTGATGCTCTCCGACCGAATCCAGTCCCGCCCGGGGGTGCCGCAGTGAGTTCCGGAACGTCCTACGACTGGGCCTACGAGCAGGAGCGAGAGCGGCAGCGCCAGGCCGAGCTGCGCGCCGAGCTCGAGCGCCTTCGGGTGCGCCACCGGCAGCTGGAGCGGCTGCAGAACGCGCTGGCGACCCAGGGCATCCGCGCCGCCCGGGCCACGGTCGCCGACGTCGCCCAGGACGCGAGCTCGGCGCAGCTGAGCATCGCGGTGACCGAGGCCCGCACCGGCCTCGACGCCCTTGAGACCCGGCTCGAGAGCGCGGTGGCCGAGCGCGCCCAGGAGCGGGCGGCCCGCTGGGCGGCGACCCCGGCCGCCAGGACCGCCCTGCCGGTCGAGCCGTCGCTCGGGGCGGCCCTGGCTGAGGAGCGCGCCGCGGCCGCCGCCGCACTGGCCCGGGCGGCCGCGGAGCTGGTCGAGGCAGAGGCCGCCCGCTGCGCCGATGACGAGCGCGACGGCCTGACCCGGCTGGCGGAGCGCGTCGGCGACCTGGATGCGGCCCAGGCCCGCCGCGCCCTGACCGACCTCGAGTCGCGGTTGTCGGCGTCGATCCAGCGGCGCCGCGACAGCGAGGCGGCCGAGCAGGTCCGCACCGAGCTGCTCACTCTGGCCGGCGAGCTGCCCGCGCAGCCGCGGGCGGCGCTGCGCCGGCGGATTCGGCAGACGCTGGACCCCGACCTGGCCGGCCTTGGCCCCGAGGTGCGCGAGACGGTGGCCGAGCACCGCCGCCGCCACGCCCGCATCGAGGTCACCGCGCAGGTGCTGGCCGCCCTGCGGGCGCAGGGGTACGAGCTCGGCGAATCCTTCGAGGACCTGCTCGCCGACGGCCGCCAGGTGGCGCTGCTGACCTCGGCGAAAACCCCGGGCTACGGCGTGCGGCTGACCATCGACCCGGACCGCGACCGCCTGCAGGCCACCACGGTGCGCCGCGACGACGTCGCCGACGACGCGGGCGACGAGGCCGCCCAGCGGCTGCACTGCGCCGACTTCGACCGTGTCGAGGCGGACCTCGCCACCGGCGGCCTGCTGCTGCGGACGGTGCAGCGCCGGCCGGTCCGGTCCCAGGTCGCGACGATGCCCGCCCGGCACTGGCTGGCCGCGGACCAGACCGCCGCGACCGAGAGCGCTCAGGCCCAGGAAGCAGAGCCGCAGCGGCGGGCGGCCGAGCACGAGCGGCAGCGGCAGGCCGCCCGCCAGACGAAGGGAAGGACGGCATGATTGCGCCGACGCTGCCGGCCTGGGCCCGCGAGATCGAGCTGTCGCTGCCGCTGCACCCGCAGGTGCTGCTCAGCGGCAACGTGCGCGACCTGTACCCGGTACACACCCCGCCGCCTGCCGGCGCCGGTCCGGACGCCGAGGGCGAGGTCGACCTCGTCGAGCTGCCGGAGATGGTGTGGAAAGTGGTGTCCGGGCGGGGCTACGCGGCGATGCTCGTGCTGAACCCGGTCACCGCCCGGGTCGATGTGCGGGCCGACGACGGACCGCCCGCATGGATGACGGCGCTGCAGCGCACCGCGTACGACAGCCCGGCCGCGATCGGCGACCTGCTCGTCCAGGTGGTGCAGAACCGGGAGGCGCCGGTCGCGTTGATCTTGCCGTACACCTCCAGACTCGCCCCGGCCGACGGGCTGCTCGACCCGGCCGACCGCGCCCTGCTGACCCGCGCCGAGGTGCTCGGCCACCAGGCCGCCCCGACGCGCGCGCATGCGCCGACCTCCACGATGGCGCCGTACAACACCGTCGTGTGGGTATGCGAGCGGCAGGAGGAGCTGCACCCGCTCTTCCCCATCGGCAGCCCGATGCTGCGGGTGGTTCCCGTGCCCCGGCCCACCCTCGACGTCCGCGCGGCGGCCGCCCGCATCCTGTTCGCGGCCGCCGAGCCGGCCGACCGGCGGGCCCGGGCGCTGGCGATGGCCGAGGTCACCCACGACATGACCGTCCGCGACGTGATCGCCTGCGGCCGGCTGGCCCGGGATCGCGGCCTGCCCGCCGACCGTTACGCCGACGCCGCGCGGCTGCTGCAGGTCGGCATCACCGACGATCCCTGGTCGGCCGATCGGCTCCGTGAGAAGATCAGCCAGGCCGAGGGGTACCTCAACGCGCGCGTCGTCGGCCAGGAGCGCGCGGTCCGCAAGGCCGTCGACATCCTGATCCGCTCGGCGGTCGGCCTTAACGGCGCCCACGTCTCCAGCTCCCCCAACCGCCCCCGTGGGGTGCTCTTCCTGGCCGGCCCCACCGGCGTCGGCAAGACCGAGCTGGCCAAGGCGATCGCCAGCCTGGTGCTCGGCGCGGACGCCACCCCGCACCGCTTCGACATGAGCGAGTTCCGGGCCGACGAGGCGCACCAGCGGCTGATCGGCGCGCCGCCCGGCTACGTCGGCTACGCCGCAGGCGGCGAGCTCACCAACGCAGTGCGGGCCAACCCCGTCAGCGTCCTGCTCTTCGACGAGATCGACAAGGCCCACCCGCGTATCTTCGACCTGTTCCTGCAGATCCTCGAGGACGGCCGGCTCACCGACGGCCGGGGCGCGACCGTGTACTTCACCGAGTGCTTCCTGGTCTTCACCTCCAACCTCGGCGTCAGCGAGGCCAAGGACACCGCAATCGGCGGCGCCATGGCCGCCGGAGCGTCGGCCGTCAGCTACCACACCCAGCCGGCCCAGGTGGAGCAGCTGCTGCGCGACGCCTTCACCCGCTTCTTCAACCAGACGCTCGGCCGCCCCGAGCTGCGCAACCGGTTCGGCGACAGCTACGTCGTGCTCGACTACATCCGCCCCCACGTCGCGCCGCTCATCCTGGCCAAGGCGCTGCAGTCGGTCGCGGCCCGCGTCGCCCGGGCCCACGAGCTGCGGCTGGACATCCGGCCCGACGTCGAGGCCAAGCTCGGCGACATCATGCTCGAGCGCCTCGCCGACGGCGGACGGGCGATCGGCACCATGGTCGAGACCGTCGTGGTCAACCCACTCGGCCGGTGGATCTTCGACAAGGCGCCCGCCCCCGGCTCCGTCGTCACCCTCACGTCGATCGCCGGTTCCGACGGCGACTGGCGCGTGGAGGTGAGCTGATGGCTCGGCTGGCGCGCGTCTTCTTCCCGGTCACGGCGCTCGGACCGGGCCGGCGGCTCGGCGTGTGGTTCCAGGGCTGCCCGATCGCCTGCCCCGGCTGCATGTCGCGGGACACCTGGGCGGCCGACGGCGGGGCCGAGGTACCGGAGTCGTGGTTCGCCGCGGCCTGGGCCGCAGCGCTCGCCGGCGGCGCCACCGGCCTCACCGTGAGCGGCGGGGAGCCGACCGAGCAGCCCTCGGCCCTGCTCCACCTGCTCCGCGTGGTGCGCAGCGCCCCGCACCCCGCGGACGGCCCGGCCGACGTGCTGGTCTACACGGGGCGGGAGCTCGACGAGTTCGCCGCGCTCGTGCCTGGCGGGCCGGACCTGGTCGATGCGCTCATCACCGGCCCGTACCGCACCGCGGAGCCGACCACCCTGGTCTGGCGCGGCTCCGCCAACCAGCGGCTGCACCTGCTCAGCGACCTGGGCAGGGAGCGCTACGCCGGCTTCGTGGCGCACCAGCCCGAGCGGCCGCCCATGCAGGTAGTCGTCGGCGACGACGACGTGCACTACGTCGGCGTACCGCGCCCCGGCACCCTCAACCACATGGAGCGGTTGCTGCGCACCTCCGGCGTCGACCTGGGACGGCCGTCGTGGCGGCCGTGACGTGGGTGTGCCCGATCGGCGGCTGCCCGGTCCGGCAGGGCCGGCCCGGCAGCTGCCCGGACGATCTTGTGCAGCTCGTCCGCGAGCGCACCGAGCCGGAGGAGCCCGTCGCCGATCCGGCCCCGGGTGCCGCCGGCGAGGGCGACGCGGCCCCGCCGACCGGCCTCGCCCTCGACTGCCCGTGGGGGCAGCTCATCGACATCCCGGCCGAGGACCTCGAGATCGGCCGGTCCAGCCCGGCCTTCCGCGGCCGCGGCATCGACCCCTACGACCAGGTGTCCCGCGTCCACGCCCGGCTGTCCTGGCAGCACGGCCGGCTCACCGTCGTCGACCTCGACTCCGCCAACGGCACCTACGTCGACGGTGTGAAGCTCATCCCGGGCGAGCCGGCGGTGCTGCGCCCCGGCCAGCAACTGCGCCTGGGGCTCGACGTGCCCTGCAAGATCGTGCAGCTCAACGAGTTCGGAGAACCGGTGTGAGCCCTGAGGAGACAGCACCCGCGTCCCAGACGACCGAGCCGCCCACCCGCCGGCAGCGCCCGGGCGGGGCCGCGGCCACCGACCCGCAGCCCGGCGCGACCCGCATCCAGAGCGTGCCGCGGCAGCCCGGCGTGACGCGGATCCAGAACGGCCCACGCAAGTCTGGCGCCGCCGGACCGGACCCGAGCCGGTTCATCCCGGCCGAGCTGCGGACCCGGTACGTCATCGGCGATCAGCTCGGCTCCGGCGGCGAGGCGACCGTCTGGCTGGCCCACGCCGTCGATGAGCCCGGGGTACCGCTGGCGCTGAAGGTGTACCGGCCCGGTATCGCGTTCGACGAGGACCTCCGCCGATGGCTCGACGACCCGGCGCTGTACCGCTACGTGCCGCGGCTGCACGCCTACGGCGTGGCCCGGCTGGCCGACGGCATCGAGTCCGGCTGGGAGGCCATGGAGTACTTCCGGCTCGGCACGCTCGCCGACCTGGTCCGCCGCGAGGCGCCGGCCGGTGGGACGATCACCGCGGACCGGCTGCGGGCGGTCGTGGCCGAGCTCGTCGACGCGTTCGACTTCTGGGAGAACACGGTCCGCCGCCGCCAGACCGACGTGTCGCCCGGCAACGTCCTGGTCCGCGCCGACGGCCCCCGCCCGCAGTTCGTGCTCGGCGACTTCGGCGGCGTGCTCAGCACCGGCGTCAGCAAGCGCTTCGCCGACCTGATGGCCAAGGCCGCCTACATGTCGCCGGAGGCGCTGGCCGGGCTCAACGACCCCCTCGGTCCGTACTGGAGCCTCGGCGCGATCTGCTACGAGCTGCTCACCGGCCGGCCTGTCTTCGGCGAGGACCTTACCGAGGACACCGTCCGGGTCGCGCTGGTCTTCGACGAGCCCGACGTCAGCAAGTTGCCCGAGGCGTGGCGGGACCTGGTCGCCGGGCTGCTGACCCGCCGCCCGGAGGACCGCTGGGGCGCGACGCAGGTGCGCGACTGGCTCGCTGGCCGCAAGGTCCCGGTCCGCCGGGGGAGCGGTTCGGCCCGCACGCCGGTGACGTTCGAGAGCACGCCGTACACCGACCCGGTCGCGCTGGCCGCGGCCATGGTCGACGCGAGCGACGAGGCGGCCGCCTGGCTCGCCGGCCCCGGCGCGACCCGGCTCGGCGAGTGGCTCGCCGACAACCTCAAGGACAATCGCTTTGACCGGCGGGTGCTGGCCGATGTGGCCGGCGACCCGGTGTCCGCGCACGTCGCCGTGGCCGCGTTCGCCGCCACATACCTGCCGAACCTGCCGCCGCGCTATCGGGGGGTCGCGGTGACCGCCGAGCGGCTGCGCACCCTGGCCGGCGACCCGTCCCGGCACGCGCTGCTGGTCGAGGTCGTCCGGCGCGGGGTACTGCCGTACGCCGCCCGGCACCGCTGCCAGCACGCCGACTGCACCGGCGACGGCTGCCGGTGGCTTGCCGCGCTCGGTCGGCTCGTGCCGCGCGCCGTCACCATCGCCATGAACAACCTGGCCACACTGCCGGCCGAGTTCGAACGGTCCGGCGACCAGGACGCGCGGCGGGCCGCGTCGCTCGACGAGGTCGGCGGCCGGGTGCTCACCCCGGCCGTCGAGGCCGACGTGTGCGCCGACGCCGTGCTGCTGGCGACCGCGCCGGAGACGGTCAAGACCCGCCGCCTCGCGCTGCGGCTCGCGCTGCGCCCGGACGAGCCGTGGTGGCGGCTGCGGCGCCGGGCCGCCCTGACCGCCGAGCCAGACAGCACCGACAGCCTCGCCGCCCTCGTCGTCGTCGAGACGATGCGACCGCTGGCCAAGGCCTACCAGCGGGCACTGTCCAAGGCCCGCCGGGTCGATGACCGGCCCGGCGACGGCCGCTGGGCCGCGGTGGCCTGGCTGAGGGCCAGGGCCGGTGACGGGGTGGGGCGCCTCGACCGGCGGGCCGCGCAGCACACTTGGCCGTGGTTCACCGTGGTGCTCTTCGCCGCCATCGAGGCATTCGGCCTGGCGCCGCTGGTCCGCTCGTGGCCGGCCGCCGAGCCGAAGGTCGCCGACCCGATCTGGCAGGGCGTCACCTGGCTGCGGGCCCACACCCCGCAGTTCGTCGCCACCGCCACCGACCCGCTGGCCGCCTGGATGGCCGCGCTGCTGCCGGCGTCGACCCCCTGGCTCGGGCCGGCTGCCGTCGCCGCGGCCGTCGTCGTCTGCCTGGCGTTGGCCCGCAAGACCGACGGCGGGCGCGGCGGCGCACGGGCGACCCGGGTGCTCGCGGCGCTGGCCGGGCGCGCCGTCATGGCCGCGTACCTGCTGCACGTCGCCGTCGGGGCGCTCGACCCGGTCGCGGCCGGGCTCACCACGACGGCGCCGATCATCGTCATCGGCGTCGTCATCGGCGTGTCGATCCTCTTCCGGTCGCTGACCGGCCCGCCCCGCATGACCGTCACGGCGACGGCGCCCTGGCCGGTGCGGCTCGTGGTCGCCGGCGGCCTGCTCGCCCTCACCCTGGTCCTACTGCAGCAGGCGCCGCTGCCTGACGGCGGGGCGCCAGCCGGCTCGGCACCGGGCCAGCCCGTGGCGTGGCGGGGCGCGACGTGACGCCCGCGGACGTCGCCGCGATCGGCACCCGGGCCGACTTCGTGGCCGGGCTGGCCCGGGTCCGGCACGAGTCCGGCCGCTCCGTGCGCGAGATCGCGGCCGCGATCGGCCTGCCGTCGAGTACCGTCGGCGGGTACTTCGGCGGCAAGCACCTCCCGGCCCGCAAGCCGCCGGGCATCCTGAGCCGGCTGCTGCGCGACTGCGGCGTCACCGACGAGGCCACCCTGGCCGCCTGGGAGGACGCCCTGCGCCGGGTCCGGGTCGCCCGGCCGCCCACGGCCGCGGCGGCCCCCGCCGAGCCCGGCGACGGCCCGTCCCGGCTGCACATCCCGAGGCAGCGCACCGAGCCGCCGGCCGAGGAGGTCGGCCCGTCCCGGCTGCGGCGGACCGCCCTCGTCTCCACCCGCCCGCCGGTGGACCGGCTGGCCGTGGAGCCGGCCCTGCGCGGCCGCGACGAGTTCGTGGCCGGCCTGGTCGCCGGCCTCGAGCCCGGCGACGGCGCCGGCCCGCGCCCCGCCTACGTCCTGCACGGCCTCGGCGGCTGCGGCAAGACCACGATCGCCTTGGCCGTCGCGCAGCGGGCGATGGCGCGGGGTGTGCGGACCTGGTGGGTCTTCGCCGGCGGCGCGGAGAGCGTCTGGGCCGGCATGCTGGCGCTCGCCGCGGAGCTCGGCGCGAGCGCCGAGCAGCTGAGCCACGGCAGCTCGCCCGACCTGCTCTGGCGGCTACTCGACGAGCAGACCGAGCCGTGGCTGTTCATCATCGACAACGTCGACGACCCCCGGGGCGGGCTGGCGCTGCCCGGCAGCGAACTGACCGACGGCACCGGCTGGCTGCGCCCGATCACCGGCCGACACGGGATGGTCCTGCTGACCACTCGCGACGGCCGGGACGTCACCTGGGGCGACCCTCCGCCGCCGTGGCTGCGGCTGGTGCCGGTCGGCCCGCTGTCGGAGCGCGACGGCGGCGCGGTGTTGGCCGGGCTGGCCGGCGCGGACGCGGGCAGCGCGCAGGACGCCGAGCGCCTGGCTGAGCGGCTCGGGGGACTCCCGCTTGCCCTTCGGCTCGCCGGTCGGTACCTCGCCCAGGCCGGCCGTCTCCCACCGGCGATCGCCGGCCCGCGCCCCGTGTACACCTTCCGTGCGTTCGCCGAGGCGCTCGCCGACGGCCGCCACGACGAGCTGTTCGTCGGCCCAGCGGAGGCCGCCGGCCCGGCCGGCCGCCGCGCCCGCGACCTGATCGGCCGTGCCTGGGAGCCGTCGCTGGAACTGCTCGGCCGACAGCGGGTCGCGCACGCCCGGGCGATGCTGCGCCTGCTGGCCTGCTTCGAGCCCGGCCCGGTGCCGCACGGGCTGCTGCTGGTGTCGAAGCTGCTGGCCGACTCGCCGCTGTTCCCGGGCGCCGACCGCTACCAGGTGTGGGAGGCGCTGCGGGCACTGACCGGGCTCGGCCTGGTCGAGGTCGCCCGGACCGAGTCCGCCGATCCCGCCCTGGGCACCACGATCGCCATCCACCCGCTGGTCCGCGAGACCTCCCGTCAGCAGCCCGACCTGCACACCGACGTTCACCGCTACCTCGAGCTGCTGGCGCGCCTGCTCAACCGGGTGACCGCGCCGCTCGACCCGCGCGACCTGACCACCTGGGAGCAGTGGCAGGCCCTCGCCGAGCACTGCCAGAGCCCGCTCAGCCTGGTCGAGGAACACCGCATCGACGCCCGGGACGTCCCGCCGGACCTGCTGACCCCGGCCATCCAGGCCACCCGCTTCCTGCGGGCGACCGGCCAGCTGCGCCGGGCCGCGGCCGCGCAGCAGCGGATGCTACGCATCGGGCGCCGGGTGTTCGCCCCTGACCACCCGCAGCTGCTCGGCGTCGCCCACGAGCACGGCCGGGTGCAGTACGACCTGGGGCGGCTCGACACCGCGGCCCGCGAGCTGCGCGACGTGCTCGCCGCCCGGCAGCGGGTGCTCGGCCCGGACGACCCCGACACGCTGACCACCCAGCATTACCTGGCCCGCGTCCTGCGCGACCGCGGCGAGCTGGGCCGGGCCGAGCGGCTGCTGAGCCACACACTGCAGCAGCGCCGGGCGGTCCTCGGCGAGGAGCACCCGGACACGCTGACCACCCGCAACGTCGCGGCCGACGTGCTGCGCGCCCGAGGCCGGGCGGACCTGGCCGGGCCGGAGCTCGACGCGGTCCTGGCGGTGCAGGGCCGGGTGCTCGGCCTCGACCACCCGGCGGCGCTCGTCACCCGCTACCACCGGGCGCTGGTGCTGCGGGACTGCGGTGACCGGCTGGCCGCCGCTGACGGCCTGGCCGAGCTTGTCGGGGTCAGCCGCCGGGTCCTGGGCGCCGAGCACCCGCGCACGCTGACCGCGCTGCAGGCCCTCATCGACGTGCAGTATGACCTCGGCGCCCTCGACGAGGCCGAGACCGCGGCCGACTCGCTGCTCGACGTGCGACGGCGCACCCTCGGCGACGAACACCCGGCCACCCTCGCCACCCGCCACCGGCTCGGCCAAATCCTGGCCCGCCGCGGCGACTACCGCACCGCGGACGCCGAGCTCAGCGCCGTCCTCGACGCCCGGCGCCGGGTGCTCGGCTCGCGTCACCGCGACACCACCGCCAGCCGCGCCGATCTCGACGCACTGCGCCGGCGCCCGGCCAGCTGAACCGGCGCCCGGACCACGAGGAGTACGACGACATGGAACCCCCGATCGACCGGAACCTGGCAGCCAAGCTGGGCCCGGCGGCCGCGCAGGCGCTCGGCGAGTCGGCGGCGCTGCGCCGGGTGCAGTACCGCTACGCCGGCTGGTTCGTCAACGGCCGCTCGACTGCCAACGTCGGCGCCGTTTTCGAGGTCGGCGCCGGCTCGGCCCGCAAGCTGATGCTCAAGCATGACGTCGCCGACAGCACCCAACTGCACCGCGCCGAGTTCGCCCGCCACCAGGAGGCCCTGGACGACGCGCCGGACTTCGCGAAGGCGCACCTGGTCGCGCCGGTCGGCGAGCCGGTCCGGGTCGGCGACGGCTCCTGGATCACCTTCCAGAACATCGTCGGCGGCAGCTTCACCGACTACCGGGTCCTGTCGGCAATGCTGGCCGGCGTGCCCGAGGCGAAGGTGGATGGCGTCGACCATCGCCTGGTGACGCCGTGCGACCGGGGCAGCTTCGCCGCAGTCTGCACCGCCGTGGTCCGCGGGCTGCTCGCCGACTGGGCCGGTGAGCCGGTGATGGAGGCGGTCGCCGTCGGTGAGGTACTGCGGCGCCACCTGCTGCACCGCCTCGAGCCCGGCCAGCCGCTGCACGCCGAGGTGCAGCGCTGGCCCGAGCCTCGGCTCGATCTGCCCGGCGAACTCCGCTCGCTGCCCAACCCGTTCGCTCTCGTCCGTGACCCGGTCCTCACCGCCGGTCGGTCGGTGCCGCTGCTGACCGGGCGGGCGCACGGGGACCTGCACCCCGAGAACATCCTGGTCGCCACGGAACGCGAGCCCGGCGACTACCACCTCATCGACCTGTCCCGCTACGAGCGCAGCGCGCCCCTGACCCGCGACCCGGTCCAGCTCGTGCTCACCATCCTGGACCGCACCATGGACGAGCGCAGCGATCAGCAGCGCGAGCTGCTGCTCGGCCTGCTCGTCGGCGATGCCGCCGCGGACGGCCGCGACATGCTGCCGCGGTGGCTGCCCGAGTTCCTCGACCAGGTCCGCGCCGCCCAGCTCGACTGGATCCGCCCCAAGGGTCTGGTCGACGAGTGGCGGCAGCAGTCGCTGTTGTCGCTCTCGGCCTGCGCGCTGATGTTCCTGGGCCGCCCCACCACCGCGCCCGCGCACCGGGAGTGGTACCTGCGCCTGGCCGCCCGCGCGGCCGCCGCCTACCTGCAGGACGCCGATGCCGCCGGCCCGGTCGCCGAGCCCGGCGGCGTCGCGAGCACCGCGGACGCCGAGAACCGACTGGCGGCCGGCGCCACGCGGCGCAGCGCCGCCGGCCCGGTCTCGGTGCTGTGTGCCAACCTGCCTGCGCTGCGCGAGACGGCCCACCGGCGCGGCCTGGGCGGCGAGGTCGAGGATCTGGTCACGCGGGCCCGCCTCGGCCACGACATCGCCGCCGACCACGCCGCCCTCGTGCGCCGGCTGTCCGGGGCCGACGAGGACGTCCGGCACGGGCTCACCGGGTTCGGTGGCGGGACTCCAGTCGTGGGCGAGTACTTCACCTGCCCGCTGGAGCGGCCCTGTGGCCGCGAGGCGCGGCGCCCGCCCGGCGGCGGCCGGCCGCCGTGCCCGCTGCAGGGCACGGCCATGACCCAGGCGCTGCGGTAGCCCTATGACGGACGACGAGGACGGGGGACGGCCGGACAGATGGCGGCAGGCGCTCGGGCCGCTCGGCGCGGTTTGGGTGGCCGCGGCCGCCGTCGCTGGCGCGCCCGGGCACGACCCGCGGCGGCTCGGCCTCGCGCCGGACGTCACCGCCGGCGTCGCCCTCGCCCTGGCGTGGGTGGCGGTCGGGCTGCTGGTCCCGCTGCTCGCGACGGGCGTCTCGGCGGTCTGGCTCGGCCGGTGGCCGATGGGGGCCGGCCCGCTCACCGGATGGCGGAGCCGGCGGTGGCTGCGGGCCCACGAGCTGGCGGAGCGGCTCGCCGAGGAACGGGCACCCGTCGAGGATCAGGCACGGGCGCGGCGCCGGCGGGCGGCGATCGCGCTCGCCCCGCCGCGCCGGCCGACCTGGATGGGGGACCGGTGGGCGGCCGTCGAGCAGCGGGTCGGCGCGGCCTACGGGCTGGACCTGGTCACCGTGTGGCCGCGGCTGTGGCTGGTCCTGCCCGAGCCGGAGCGGGCCGAGGTGCGGGCGGCGAAGGCGGGGTGGGAGCGCAGTACCCGGCTGGCGGCGTGGGCCGTGCCGTTCGCCGCTCTGGGCCTGGCGTGGTGGCCGCTGCTCGGCATCGCCGTCGTGCTGGCCCTGGCCGGGTGGGCGCGCGGCCGGTCCGCCGTCGCCTACCGGGCCGACCTGCTCGAGGCGGCGTTCGACCTGCACGCCGCTGCGCTGCCTGACCGGCTCACCGGCCTCGACCCCGACGCCGGCCGCCGCCTCACCGCGAACCTGCGCAAGGGCGTTTGACCGTTCGGCCCCGTACGGCCCGCGAGCGGACCCCGTCCGGACCGGGCCGCACTGCTGTCGCCGCCCGCGTCCGGGCAGCTTTCCTGCAGGGGTCCGCGGCCCGGCCAACCCCGGCCGGGCCCACCCCAGCGGGAGGCAGGCGTGCGCGTCGCCGTCATCGGATCCGGGATCTCCGGCTTGAGCTGTGCCTTTTACCTCGCCGACCACTCCGGCGTCGAGACCGTCGTCATCGAGCGCGACGCCGTGCCCGGCGGCCGCGCCAATACCACCGAGCAGGGCGAGCACTGCCCGCGGATCTTCCTCGACGACTACCACACCCTCTTCGGCATCCTGCGCCGCATCGCCGGCACCGACGGGCGCAGCGTCCACGCCCACCTGCAGCGGCTGCGGCGGTACAGCTACGCCGGCGGGCACGGCTGGGTCGAGGTGTCGCACCTGTACCGCGTCTTCGCCAAGGAGATCCCGCTGAGCCGGCGATTGCAGATGATCCGGCGGCCGCGCTCGCCCCTCGTCGCCGAGCAGTACCGCGGCGCCAACGCCAACCGCTACGGCTCCCTGAAGAACTTCTCCCGCCTCGCGCTGTTGCGCATGGCGTTGAGCCTGCTGCGGTCCCGGACCGCCTACACCTTCGACGGGCCGACCCGCACCCACCTGATCGAGCCCTGGGTCCGGCACCTGAGCGAGCGGGGCGTCGAGCTGCGGACCGGGTGCCCGGTGACGCGGCTGACCCCAGTGCCGGGCGGGATCTCCATCGAGACCGCGGGCGGCACCGAGGTCTTTGACGCCGTCATCGTCGCCGCGTTCGTGCCCGACGTCATCCCGCTGCTGGCCGCCTCCGGCCTGCCCACCGCGGTGCGGGCCCTCAACCACACGCACTGTAAGGCGATCACCGTCGAGCTGGACCCCGCCGAGCCCATCCTCGCTGCGGCCGGGCCGGCGATGTACTGCCGCGACGGCATCAACATCGTCCTGCAGCCCGCTCACCGCCGCTCCATCGTGCTGGTAACCCGGGCGGCGAGCAGCGCCGACGACTTCGTCCTGGGCAAGGTCCGCCAATTCCTCGGGCTGCGGCACCCACTGCGCTCCGTCGGGGTGCGCGACAACCAGCTGCCCCACGAGGCGGTCTACGCCGCCACCTACCTGCGCCCGGACGCGGTCGTGACCCGCGCCGTGCCCGGCCTCTACCTGGCCGGCTCCTACCTGCGCAACGGCTACCCCGTCGACTCCGGCGAGGGCGCCGCCCGCACGGCGCTGGCCGCCTATCGGCAGATCCGCCACGCGTACGGCCTGACGACCAGCCCGGCCGCCCGGGTCGGGTGAGCCCGATGCCCGACTCTCCGCCCCGCGTCGCCGTCGTCGGCGCCGGTGTCGCCGGCCTCACCGCGGCCCACCTGCTACAGCGGGTCGCGGACGTGACGCTCTTCGAGGCCGACGACCGGCTCGGCGGCCACGCACACACCCACGACGTGCCCACCGACGGTGGCGTCCTGCCCGTCGACTCCGGCTTCATCGTCCACAACGCGCGGACATACCCCCTCCTCGGCGGCCTCTTCACCGAGCTCGGCGTGGCCACCCGCCCCGCCGCCATGAGCATGTCCGTGCGCTGCGACGGCTGCGGCCTGGCCTACGCCGGCTCCCGCGGTCCGGCCGGGCTGCTGCCTCGCGGCGGGAGCCTCGCCGCCCGCGGCCGCCACCTGGCGCTGCTCGGACAGGTGCCGCGGTTCTACCGCCGAGCCCGCCGCCTGCTGGCCCAGCCCGCGGCCGCCGACACGCCCCAGCCGACCATCGGCGAGTTCCTGGCCGCCGGCCGGTTCTCGCGCCACTTCACCGACCACTTCGTCGCCCCGCTCGTGGCCGCCGTGTGGAGCTGCGGCCCGCAGCTGGCAAGCGACTACCCGGCCCGGTACCTGTTCGCGTTCCTGGACAACCACACGATGCTCCAGGTGCGCCGCTCGCCGGGCTGGCGCACCGTGCGCGGCGGCTCGCGCAGCTACGTCGAGGCGGTCGCCGCGAAGCTCGGGACCGTGCGCGCCGGCGCCGCCGTCCGTGCGGTGCAGCGCCACGCCGACGGGGTGACCATCCGCGACGTCACCGGCGCCGCCCACGACTTCGCCGGCGTCGTCGTCGCCACCCACGCCGACCAGGCGCTGCGCCTGCTGGAGCGGCCGACCGTGCAGGAGCGGCAGCTGCTCGGAGCCTTCGCCTACACCCGCAACGAGGCGGTGCTGCACACCGACGCATCGGTACTGCCGGCGAACCCACACATCCGCGCCGCCTGGAACTACTCCCAGCCGACCTGCCGCACGGCAACCGGCGGTGTGCGGATCAGCTACAGCATGAACCGCCTGCAGTCCCTGCCCACCACCACGCCGGTCGTCGTCACCCTCAACGGCGGCGCCGCCGTCGACCCCGAACTGGTCCTCGCCCGGATGGTCTACGAGCACCCGATCTACACCCGCG
>NZ_BMPI01000073.1 GCF_014647515.1 Dactylosporangium sucinum
AGTGATCTGGCCGGAGTGATCTGGCCGGAGTGATCTGGCCGGAGTGATCTGGCCGGAGTGATCTGGCCGGAGTGATCCGGCCGGAGTGATCCGGCCGGAGTGATCCGGCCGGAGTGATCCGGTGCGGTGTCCACCAAGGTCGGCCGGCTCGGCACGGGTTCGCCCGGATGCCGGCCGTCCTTGCGCCGCGGACCACGCCCGGCGGCCATGACGTGCTGCCGCTTCCTGACCAGAACATGTACTCCTGCCAGGAATGTCGCACGACCGGGACGCCCCCTCCGACCGGCAACCCGGCCGACGTCGGCGGACACCGCACCGGCGGCAAGGCTGAGGCGCGACCGGAAGTCGCGGGGCTCGGCCCGGCCTTGACTGACGTTGGTCGATCTACCCTCAAGTTGATCACGGAAAGTGAGGGTAGATCGACCAACGTCAGTCGGTGTCCGCCCCGGAGTCGACCGCACTACAGCGACACCAGCAGGCCTCGTCGGCGTGACAGCACAACCGCGACGCCAGCGGGCCCCGTCGGCGGCGGCAGCCGGCGCGCGTCAGAGCCCGGGGTCCCGCGTCGCCGCACCGTCGCAGTTCCGCTTCGCGGCGCCGGTGCCACGCGGCGGCGTGCCAGGGGGTGTGGGGTCGGAATCCCCGCGAGCTGACACTGCGCGAAACGACAGCGCCGTCCGTCGGCATCTCGCGCTAGGTTCGATGCTGTGACTCAGACGCCAGACCAGCCCCTGGACCTGCCCCGCACCGTCGGGGAGCTCCGGGCCAGCGGCCACCGGTTCCGCACCGTCAAGGAGGAGCTGCGTGAGAACCTGCTCGCGAAGCTGCGGGCGGGCGAGCCGCGCTTTCCCGGGATCGTCGGGTATGACGACACCGTGCTGCCCGAGCTCGAGCGGGCCATTCTCGCCGGGCACGACGTCGTGCTGCTCGGGGAGCGCGGTCAGGGCAAGACCCGCGTCATCCGCGGGCTGATCAGCCTGCTCGACGAGTGGACGCCGGTCATCGCCGGGTCAGAGCTCAACGAGCACCCCTTCGAGCCGGTCACGCCCGCCTCGCGGCGGCTGGCGAGCGAGGCCGGGGACGCGCTGCCCGTCGACTGGCTGCACCGGTCGATGCGGTACGGCGAGAAGCTGGCCACCCCGGACACCAGCGTCGGCGACCTCATCGGCGACGTGGACCCGATCAGGGTCGCGCAGGGGCGCACGCTCGGCGACCCCGAGACCATCCACTTCGGGCTCGTGCCGCGGACCAACCGGGGCATCTTCGCCGTCAACGAGCTGCCCGACCTGGCCGAGCGGATCCAGGTCTCGCTGCTCAACGTGCTGGAGGAGCGGGACATCCAGGTCCGGGGATATCAGCTGCGCCTGCCGCTCGACGTGCTGCTGGTGGCGAGCGCGAACCCGGAGGACTACACCAACCGCGGGCGGATCATCACGCCGCTCAAGGACCGGTTCGGGGCGGAGATCCGCACGCACTACCCGCTCGACCTGGAGCTGGAGATCGACCTGGTCCGGCAGGAGGCGCAGCTCGTCGCGCAGGTGCCGGAGCATGTCCTCGAGGTGCTGGCGCGGTTCACGCGGGCGGTGCGGGAGTCGCCGTCCGTCGACCAGCGCTCGGGCGTGTCGGCCCGGTTCGCCATCGCGGCCGCGGAGACCGTCGCGGCGTCGGCGCTGCGGCGGGCCGGGATGCTCGGGGAGGAGCGGCCGGTGGCCCGGATCGGCGACACCGTGTCGGTGACGAGCACGCTGCGCGGCAAGGTCGAGTTCGACAGCGGCGAGGAGGGGCGGGAGATCGAGATCCTCGCCCACCTGCTGCGCACCGCGACCGCCGAGGCGTTCCGCGGGCGGCTGGCCGGGCTGGACCTGTCCGGGTTCACCGACCTGGTCGCCGAGGGGCAGGTCATCGAGACCGGCGAGCTGGCCGGGGCCGACGAGATCCTGCGGCAGGTCGGCACGGTGCCCGGCCTGGCCAAGGTGCTCGAGCGGCTCGGGCTCGGCGACGCGCCCAGCCGGGGCGAGGCCGCGGCCGGCATCGAGTTCGCGCTCGAAGGGCTGCACCTGACCAGACGGCTGAGCAAGGATCTCACCGAAGACGGCCGCACCGTTTACGGAGGCTGACAGCGTTGCGCCACAACAGGTTCCGCTACGGGGCGTGGCGGGGCGGGCCCGACCCGCTCGCCCCGCCCTACGACGTGCGCGCGGCCGTCGACGAGGTCGGCGCCGAGGTTCTCGACGGCGGCAGCCTGCGGGAGGCGCTGCGCAACCTGCTGCGCCGCGGCCCGCAGGGCGGCCGCGGCCTCGACGACCTCGTCGCCCGGGCCAGAAGAATGCGCCGCGAGGCGATGCGCCGCGGCCAGCTCGACGGTGCCGTCACCCGGGCCCAGCAGCTGCTGGACCAGGCGATCGCCGCCGAGCGCGACGAGCTCGCCCGGCACGACACGGACGAGGCCCGGTTCGCCGAGACCGTGCTCGACAACCTCCCGCGCTCCACCGCACGTGCCGTGGAGGAGCTGAGCAGCTACCAGTGGGCGTCCGCAGAAGCCCGCCAGAGGTACCAGCAGATCCTCGACCAGCTCCGGCAGGAGGTCGTCGAGCAGCGCTTCCAGGGCATGCAGCAGGCGCTGCGCGACCCGGAGGCGCAGGCCGCCATGCGCGAGATGCTGCGCGACCTCAACGACCTGCTCGACCGCCACGCCCGCGGTGAGAACACCGACGACGCGTTCCAGCAGTTCATGAACCGGCACGGCGACTTCTTCCCGGAGAAGCCCGCCAACGTCGAGGAGCTCATCGACGCCCTCGCCCGCCGGGCCGCCGCCGGGGAGCGGCTCATGCGCTCCCTGACGCCGCAGCAGCGCGCCGAGCTCCAGTCGCTGATGGACCAGGCGCTCGGCGACCTCGCCGGCGAGATGGCCCGGCTCACCGACAACCTGCGCGCGCTGCGGCCCGGCATGAACTGGGGCCGGGGCGAGCGGGTCCGCGGCGACCGCGACCTCGGCTACGGCGAGGCCGCCGGGGCGCTGGAGGAGATCGGCGACCTCGACGACCTCGTCGACCAGCTCGGCCAGGAGCATCCGGGCGCGACGCTGGACGACGTCGACGTCGAGGCGGTGCAGCGGCAGCTCGGCCGCGGCGCCGCCGACGACCTGCGCCGGCTGCGCGAGCTGGAGCAGCAGCTGCGCCGGCAGGGCTGGGTCACCCGGGGCGCCGACGGGCTCACGCTGAGCCCGAAGGCGCTGCGCCGGCTCGGCGGCACCGCGCTGCGCACCGTCTTCTCCGAGCTGCAGGCGGGCCGGCAGGGCCAGCACGACCTGCGCGACGCCGGCGCGGCGGGGGAGCTGACCGGGGCGTCGCGGCGGTGGATGTACGGCGACGAGCAGCCCATCGACGTCGTGCGCACGATCGGCAACGCGGTGCGCCGGCAGGCCACCGGCGGCGCGGCGACCCTGCCCATCCGGCTCGACGTCGAGGACTTCGAGATCGCCGAGACCGAGCGGCGGGTGTCGGCGGCGGTCGCGCTCTGCGTCGACCTGTCGTTCTCGATGATGGCCGACGGGCGCTGGGGGCCGATGAAGCAGGCCGCGCTCGCCCTGTCGCACCTGGTCGCCACCCGGTTCCCGCAGGACGCCCTGCAGATCATCGGCTTCGGGCGGTATGCCATGCGCCTCTCGCAGGAGGAACTGGCCGCCGTCGAGCCCGACATGGTGCAGGGCACCAACCTGCAGCACGCGCTACGGCTCGCCGGGCGGCACCTGCGCCGGCACCCCGGCTCCGACCCGGTCGTCCTCGTCGTGACCGACGGCGAGCCGACCGCGCACCTGCTCGACGACGGCACGTCGTACTTCATGTGGCCGTCGACCCGCGAGACGGTGACGGCGACGGTGCACGAGGTCGACCAGCTGACCCGCTACGGCGCCGTGCTCAACGTGTTCATGCTGGGCGAGGACCCCGGCCTGCGCCGGTTCGTCGACGCCGTGGCCCGGCGCAACGGCGGGCGGGTCTTCACTCCCGAAGCCGACGACCTGGGCCGCTACGTCGTGTCCGACTACCTGCGGGCCCGCCGGGGCCGCCGCGGGTGAACCGTGTTTCGGCAACCGGGTGTGCGGGGTACCAGATCCACGTAGATCGGTACCCCTCTCCCCGGGAGCCCAACATGATCATCTTCGGTTTGATTCTGTTCCTGCTCGGACTGTTCCTGCATGTCGGCATCCTGGAGACGATCGGCATCGTGCTGCTGATCATCGGGGTGGTGCTGTGGATCCTGGGCGCGGTCGGCCGTCCGCTGGCCGGACGCCGTCACTATTGGTGAGCCGCGACCCTCTCCGGCTCGACGGGCTGGTCGGCGTCCTGCCGGCCGGCCCGCCGGCGTTTCGGGTCGCCGAAGGTCCAGAAGCGGTACAGCAGGTAGTTCCACACCAGGTTGGTGCCGCCGGCCGCGACCCGCGCGACGAGCAGCGGCACCCCGAGCGCGTGCAGGCCCTCGACCGCGCCGAGCGTCAGCGCGTAGTCGCCGAGCACCTGGGCCACGAACCGCAGCACCTGCGGCCCGACCGGCCGGTCCTGCGCGTGGAACGCGAAGTAGCGGTTGAGCACGAAGTTCAGCGCGTAGGTCACCCAGAACGCGACCGTCACCGCCGCCCACACCGGCAGCGGCGTGACCGTCTTCAGCAGCGCGAGCAGCGCCAGGTCGAAGCCGAACCCGACCATCCCGAGCAGGCAGAACCTGGTCAGGGAGTGTTGCCAGATCCGCCGCATCCGGCTCATCGCTGGAAGAACCGCCTCTTCTTCGGGGGCTTCGCCGGCGCGGGAGCGGCCGGGGCCGGCCCGCGGCCGAGCACGTCCCGGGCCAGGCCGACGACGTCGGGCACCATGTCGGGGGTCATGAGCACGACCTCCGCCAGGGAGTCGCGGATCGTGACGGCCCGCTGCCGCGACGCCTGGACCGCCGCGAGGAAACGGTACCCCACGGCCGCGACGACGTCCTCGCGACAGGCGGGATCGAGCCACGCCGCCACCGCCAGCGCGAAGCAGGCCGTGTCCGTCGTCCAGTCCTCGACGCCGTAGGCGATCTCGGTGAGCAGCGCCCGCGCTCGCGCGGTGTCGCCGGGAGCGGCCCCGGCCCGCAGCTCCTCGCAGTGCAGCAGGCCCAGGCAGGCGAACGTCTGCGCCGAGCGCTCCCACCAGCCCTGCGCCATCGGCCAGCCGTCGGGCGCGGCCGGCGGGTGCACCAGCAGCGACAGCAGCTCCTCGACGGGCAGCTGGCCCAGCGGCAGCGCGTGGTCGTACGCGGCGATCGGGTGCGGCCAGGCCGGCGCCGCGACCCGGGCGAGCAGCTCCTGGCTGGCCCGCGCCGCCGGCTCGACCGTGGGATAGGCGTCGAGGGCGTCGTAGCGCCACAGCGCCCGGCCGGGCCGCAGCGGCGCCACCATGTCGGCCGGCGGCGGGCCGGTGATCTCCACCTCGATGCCCGGGCTGGCCCTCCGCAGCAGGGCGAGCGCCGACGGTACCTCCAAAGCCGACAACGACAGGTGCGCCATCGGTCCCCGGTCCTCCGCCGCCAGCTGGTGCAGCACGTTCACGCACGCCTCGGCCGGCCCGGCCACGGCCCCGAGCCAGCGCCGCTCGCGGCAGGCCTCGTCGAGGTCGGCGTGCTCGTGGCTGGTCACCGGGTGCTCGCGCATGAAGTCGGCGAGCGCGACCAGGTGCCGCACGTCGCCGTCGTACGCGAAGCGCAGCCGGGCCGCGGTGTGCACCGCGCAGTCGTAGTCGGGCGCCGTCCGCGTCGCCGTGTCGAGCAGCTCCAGGGCCTCGTCGAGCCGGCCGGCCTCGGCCAGCCAGTTCGCCATGTCGGCGCACAGGTCCATCTCGCCCGGCGCGGCCTTCCACGCGGCCCGCATGACCTTCAGCGCCTCGTTGAGCCGGCCGTCGGCCCGCAGCGCGTACGCGTACCAGACCGCGGTGAGCTTGTCCGCGTGCAGCTTGTGGCCGCGGGCGCCCCAGCGGACGGCCTCGGCGGTGTGGCCCGGGAACCGGCGGGCCAGGCCGGCCGCGGCGCCGTGCAGCAGCGCGTGGCCCGGGTGCGCGACGGTCGCCCGGCGGACCAGGTCGAGGTACACCTCGTTGGCCCGCGCCACCTCGGGGCCGGCCGGGTCGCCGAGCGGCTGCATCACGCCGACCGTGAGCCGGGCCAGCTCGTCGGGGTCGAGCCGGGCCACGTCGAGCGCCCGCACCCAGGACACGTCGGCCCACGGCTGCGCCGGGTCGAACCGGGTCGCCTGGGCCAGCAGCCGCAGCGCCTCCACCGGGCTGGTGCGCGACAGCAGGTGCGCCCGCGCGACGACGGTGCCGATGTACGCCGGCTCCTCGAGCGGGAACAGCCCGGCCACGCCGTCGCCGGCCCGGGTCGCCAGGGCGGCGAGCAGCTCGTGCACCTCGGGCAGCGCCGGCGCCCACGCGATCGCGCCGGCGAGATGGTTTGCCGCGTGCTCCAGGTCGTCCTCGGCGAGGGCGATCCGGGCGAGCGACAGCTCACCGTGCGCCTGCGCGACCGGATCCTCTTCAGCCTCAGCCACGCGGGCAGGGTAGAGCAGCCGCCGGGCCGCCCACTCGGCGGGTGCGGCCTGGAAGCGAGCGCAGCGATCCGTGACGATGCGGCACACCCTGCCCACCCCGACCGACCCCGACATTGCGTCGGCCCGGCCGCCGCATGAACGGTTCCGCACCGCCCGCGGAAGGCCCCGTCGATCTTGCAGTTGTGGTGGCTGACAAACCCGGACATCGTGGGAGTGTCGAGGCACCACAACTGCAAGATCGACGCAAGTGGTCGGGGGTCAGGCCGCGGCGGCCGGGACCGGGGTGTCGTCCGGGGTTGCGACCAGGACCGGGCCGGGGCCTACGCCGACCGTGACCGTGTCGCCGGGCTTGATGCCGGCCGCGGCCGGGCTGGGCAGGTCGACCAGGGCCTCGTCGCCGTCCGGGAGGCGGACCGACAGCCGGGTCAGGGCGCCGTGGAAGGTGCGGACCACGACCAGGGCCGTGCCCGTGTCGGCGGCGGTCAGGGTCATCGCCTCCGGGCGGACCAGCACCGCGACCGCCGCGCCCGCCGCGGCGTCGGACGAGCCCGCGGCCACCTGGTGCGTGGAGCCGAGGACACTGACCGTACCGTCGGATCCCAGCACGCCCGAGAGCCGGTTCATCGTGCCGACGAACTCGCCCACGAACGGCGTGGCCGGGCGGTGGTAGAGCGTGTCCGGGTCGGCCAGCTGCTCCAGGCGGCCGGCGCGCATGACCCCGACGCGGTCCGCGACGGACAGCGCCTCGCCCTGGTCGTGGGTCACGAACAGGGTGGTGATGCCGAGCCGCTGCTGGATGCGGCGGATCTCGTCGCGCAGCTGGACCCGGACCTGTGCGTCGAGCGCCGAGAGCGGCTCGTCGAGCAGCAGCACCCGCGGTTCGATCGCGAGGGCCCGGGCCAGGGCGACCCGCTGCTGCTGGCCGCCGGAGAGCTGGTGCGGGTAGCGGCCGCCGGCGCCGCCGAGGCCGACGAGCTCCAGCAGCTCCGCGGCCCGCTTGCGGCGCGCGGCGGTGGCGTTGCCGCGCACCCGCAGGCCGAAGGCCACGTTGTCCAGCGCGGTCAGGTTCGGGAACAGGCTGAACGCCTGGAACACCATGCCCATGTCGCGCCTGTTCGGGGCCAGGTCCGTGATGTCGCGGTCGCCGACGAACACCGTGCCCTCGTCGGCCGACTCGAACCCGGCCAGGACCCGCAGCGCCGTGGTCTTGCCGCAGCCGGACGGGCCGAGCAGGGCGACGAACTCGCCCGGCTCGATGATCAGGTCGAGCCCGTCGAGCGCGGCCACCGCGCCGAACCTGCGCCGCATGCCGAGCATGCGCACACCGACCGCGCTCATGCGGTACCTCCGGAGGACTTGCGCCGGTCCGCGAGGGACACGACGAGCAGCAGGATCCACGTGAACAGCAGGCTGGCGGTGCTCACGGCGACGGACAGCTGCCCGCTGGCGCCGGAGATCTTCACCAGCCACGTCGGCAGGGTCTCGAACAGCAGGATGCTGGCGATCGTGTACTCGCCGAGGACCAGGCCGAGGGTGAGGAACGCGGCGCCGAGCACGGCGCTGCGCAGGTTGGGCAGCAGCACCCGCCAGACCACCGTCGGCCACGACGCGCCGAGGCCGCGGGCCGCGTCGACGAGCGTCCTCGCGTCGATCGACCGGATGCCGGCGTCCAGGGAACGGTAGGCGAACGGGGTGGCCAGCACGATGTACACGATGATGAGAATGTATGGCAGCTCCGGGTCCTGCGAGGAGACCAGGAAGTCGCCGAGCGGCGTGCCGGCCAGCTGGTTCGGCCCGAGGGCGAGCATGTCGCGGACGCCGGCGACCAGGGCGATCGGCGGGATGACCAGCGGCAGCAGCGACAGGCCCTCGACGATCGGGCGCAGCTTGGGCAGGCGCAGCGTGACGGCCAGCATCGCCGGCACGGTCACCAGCAGCACCCCCAGCACGGTGAGCACGGCCAGGGACAGCGAGCGGCGCAGCGCGGCGGCGAAGCCGTCGGCGGCCGGGATCGCCGCGTAGTACTCGCCGGTGACGCCGCCGTTGCGCTTGTCCTCGATGGTGAACCAGACGGCGGCGGCGAGCGGCACCAGGAAGTAGACGGCCGCGATCGCGAGGATGATCGGTCGGTCGACCGACCAGCGGCGGCGCTTCGGCGGGGCCGCGCGCACCACCGTGGGCTCCAGCACGGCGGTCACCGCAGCCACCTCGCCGTCCGGCGCTCGATCGTCCAGTACACCGCCATGACGATCGAGACGAGCACGATCATCTCCAGGGCGAGCGCGGCGCCGACGCCCTCGTGGTCGGCCGACACGTTGCCCGACAGGGCGTTCGCGATCTGGAGCGTGACCAGGGGGACCGTGCCGCCGACCATGGCCTGCGCGGTGGCGAACGCCGAGAGGGAGCCGCAGAACAGCAGCAGCGCGCCGGCCATCACCGGCGGGGCGAGCAGCGGGCCGGCCACGAGCCGCCAGTACTGGGCGCGGGTGGCGCCCAGGTTCGCCGCCGCCTCCGACCACTCCACCCGGACACCGTCGAGGGCCGGCGCGATCACGATGACCATGAGCGGCACCAGGAAGTAGAGGTAGACGAGCACGAGGCCGCCGAACTGGTACAGGCTGAACGCCGAGTTGGCCAGGTCGAAGCCGGTCCAGTCGCGGATCAGCGCGGTCACGATGCCGGCGTTGCCGATCGTGGCGATGAACATGAACGCGAGCGGGACGCCGCCGAAGTTGGCCAGCACGCCGGAGGCGGTGAGCACCAGGCGGCGCAGCAGGCCACCGCCGGCCAGCACGGCCCGGGCCAGCAGCAGGCCGCACGCCGCGCCGAGCACGGCGCACACGACGGAGAGCTTCAGCGAGCCCCACAGCGCCTGGCGGTAGCCGCCGCCGAGGGCGGCCTCGATGTCGGAGGTCCCGTTGCCGAACGCGCCGAAGCCCAGCGCGACGGTCGGCAGGATCAGCCCGATGAGCATGATGAGGAGGAACGGTGCGACCGACAGCCAGGGGCCGCACCGCCGGGCACGGCCCCAGAAGGACCGTGCCCGGACGGGAGTTGCGGCGATGGTCACCCGGTCAGCGCCTTGGTCCAGCCGTCGGTGAGGACCTTCTTGGCGCCGTCGATCTGGTCGGTGGTCGGGAACTCGGCCTTCGCCTCGACCTTCGGCAGCTGCGCGACGAGCGCCGTGTCGGCCTTGCCCGACTCGCTCATCTTCGGCAGCCGGACCGGCCGCGCGTAGCCCTTGAGCCACAGGTTCTGGCCCTCGTCGGAGTACAGGAACTCCTCCCACAGCCGCGCCGCGGCCGGGTGCGGGGCGGTCTTGTTGATCGCCTGGCAGTAGAAGTTGCCGTAGATGCCGTCGCTGGGGACCGCGACCTTCCAGTCGATGCCCTTCTCGGCCAGCTTCTTGGTGTAGCCGGCGTTGAGGTAGTCCCAGTCGATCGAGATCGGGGTCTCGCCCTTCTCGATGGTGGCCGGGGTCGACTCGACCGGGATGTAGTTGCCGCTCTTCTTCAGCGCGGCGAAGTAGTCGATGCCGGGCTGGATGTTGGTGAAGCTGCCGCCGTTGGCCAGGGCCGCGGCGAACACGCCGGCGAACGCCGAGCCGGACTTGGTCGGGTCACCGTTCAGCGCGACCTTGCCCTTGTACTCCGGCTTCTTGAGGTCGGCGAACGTCGTCGGGCAGACCGGGATCTTCTTGGCGTCGCAGCCGATGGAGATGTAGCCGCCGTAGTCGTTGTACCAGGCGCCGCCCGACTCCTTCTGGCTGTCCGGGATGTCGGCCCAGGTCGCCACCTTGTAGTTGGCGAACAGGCCCTCCTTCGCGCCGGACTGGGCGAACGCGCCGCCGAGGTCGAGCACGTCGGGCGCGCGGTCCTGGCCCTTGAGCGACTTGACGGCGTTGATCTCGTCCTGCGACGAGCCGTCGGGGTTGTCGCTGTTGACCTTGATGTTGTACTTCTTCGAGAACGTCTCGATGATCTCGCCGTAGTTGGCCCAGTCCGGCGGCAGCGTGATGACGTTGAGCTGCCCCTCCGCCTGCGCGGCCTTGATGAGGGCGTCCATGCCGCCGAGGTCGGCGGCCGACGTGGCCGTCGCGGCGTCGGAGGTGTTGTTCTGGGCCTCGGCCGCCTTCTCGGACGAGCCGCAGCCGGCCACGGCGGCGACCAGGGCCGCCGCCAGCAGGCCGTGCAGGACGATATTACGTTGGCGCATGAAGATGCTCCCGAGGGTGTGGAGCCGAAACCGCTTCGGCGGCCTCACTGTCAGCCGGTCGTGTGGCCCTCGGGTGAACGTCGGTTGTCAGTCGGGTCGATAGGTCCCCAACACCCTTGACACGGTGATCACGATCACGACTCTGGCCGGGTTGACCCGGGGGATCTTGTACCGGCGGGCGTAGCGCTCCTCGGCATCCGCCACCGCCTGCGGATCCGTGACGATGACGGCCGTGCCCTCAAGGGTCGACCAGCGGTGGCCGTCGACCTGGGTGAGGGCGACTCGTCCGGTATCGCGGACATTGCGGACCTTCTGTGACGTGCCCGACGTGATGACCCGGGCGATGCCCGTCTCCGGGTCGTAGGTCGCGCCCACCGGCACCACGTGCGGGGTCCCGTCGCGGCGGATCGTCGCCAGGGTGCACAGGTGCCGCTCGGTCCAGAACTCGGTGAGGCTCACCGCTCGGCCACCGTCCCGTTCACCACGTCCACGTGCCGGTTGGTGTGCACCGCTTCGAGCATCCGCCGGTCGTGCGTCACCAGCAGCAGCGTGCCGGGGTAGTTGTCCAGGGCGCTCTCCAGCTGCTCGATCGCCGGCAGGTCCAGGTGGTTCGTCGGCTCGTCGAGCACCAGCAGGTTCACGCCGCGCCCCTGCAGCAGCGCGAGCGCCGCCCGGGTCCGCTCGCCCGGCGACAGCGTCCGCGCCGGCCGCAGCACGTGGTCGGCCCGCAGCCCGAACTTCGCCAGCAGCGTCCGCACGTCGGCGGGGGACTCGTCCGGCACGTGCTGGCGGAACGCGTCGAGCAGCGTGACGTCGCCCTCGAACAGCCGCCGCGCCTGGTCGACCTCGCCGACCACGACGCCCGGCCCGACGTGCGCGGTGCCCTCGTCGAGCGCCACCCGCCCGAGCAGCGCGCCGAGCAGCGTCGTCTTCCCGGCGCCGTTCGCGCCGGTGATCGCCATCCGGTCGGCCCAGTCGACCTGCAGGTCCACCGGCCCGAGGGTGAACTCGCCGCGGCGCACGACCGCGCCGCGCAGCGTCGCCACCACCGCGCCGGCCCGCGGCGCGGCGGCGATCTCCATCCGCAGCTGCCACTCCTTGCGCGGCTCCTCGACCACCTCGAGGCGATCGATGAGCCGCTCGGTCTGGCGGGCCTTCGCGGCCTGCTTCTCGGTCGACTCGATCTTCTTCGCCTTGATGTTCTTGTCGTTGTCGGGCTGCTTGCGGCGGGCGTTCTTGACGCCCTTCTCCATCCAGGCCCGCTGCATCCGGGCCCGGGCCTCCAGGTCGGAGCGCGTCTCGGCGTAGTCCTCGTAGCGTTCCCGCGCGTGGCGGCGGGCCACCTCGCGCTCCTCCAGGTAGGCCGCGTACCCGCCGCCGTAGTAGTTGACCTGTTGCTGGGCCAGGTCGAGCTCGAGGATGCCGGTCGCCGTGCGGGCCAGGAACTCCCGGTCGTGGCTCACCACGACGGCCCCGCCCTGCAGGCCGGTGGTGAACCGCTCGATGCGGGCGAGCCCGTCCAGGTCCAGGTCGTTGGTCGGCTCGTCCAGCAGGAAGATGTCGTACCGGCTGAGCAGCAGCGACGCCAGCCCGGCGCGCGCGGCCTGGCCGCCGGACAGCGCCGTCATCGGCCGGTCGAGCTCGGCGATCGCCGCCGCCAGCTCCTCGGCGCGCTCGTCGAAGTCGGCCCCGCCGAGCGCGAGCCAGCGCTCGAGGGCGGTCGCGTATTCCTCGTCGGCGCCGGCGACACCTGAGCCGAGGGCCTCGGCGGCCGTCTCCATCCGCAGCTGCGCGTCGGCGACGCCGGTGCGCCGGGACAGGAACCCCCGGACCGTCTCGCCGGGGCGGCGGTCGGGTTCCTGCGGGAGGTACCCGACGGTGGCGGTCGGCGGGTTGAGCTGGATGGCGCCGTGCTCGGCCGGCAGCAGCCCGGCGAGCGTGCGCAGCAGCGTCGTCTTCCCCGCCCCGTTGACCCCCACCAACCCGATCACGTCACCGGGCGCGACCACCAGGTCGAGCCCCGAGAAGAGGGCCTTGTCGCCGTGCCCGGCGGCGAGGCCCTTGACCACCAGCGTCGCAGACATCCGCATAGTGTCCCTCAACGCGCCGGGCGCGATCTCGGGGAGTAGCGTGATTGTGGAACGCCCACGGCTCGTATCGCGTGCTTCGGCCTGCCGCCCTGTCGTTCCCGCTGTCGTTTCCTGTTCTCGTGGAGTGAAGCCTTGAGCAGCACAACCTCGCCGACGCTCAGCCACCGGCAGATCGTGACCATCCTCGCCGGGCTCATGATGGCGATGTTCCTCGCCGCGCTCGACCAGACGATCGTCTCGACGGCGATGCGCACGATCGCCGACGACCTCGGCGGGTTCTCGATCCAGGCGTGGGCGACGACGGCGTTCCTCATCACCTCGACGATCGCCACGCCGCTGTACGGCAAGCTCTCCGACATCTACGGCCGCAAGCCGTTCATCCTCTTCGCGATCGGCATCTTCATCGTCGGCTCGGCGCTGTGCGGCGTGGCCGACTCGATCTACCAGCTCGCCGCGTTCCGGGCCGTGCAGGGCATCGGCGCCGGCGGCCTGTTCTCGCTGGTCTTCGCGATCATCGGCGACATCGTCCCGCCGCGCGAGCGGGCGAAGTACCAGGGCTACTTCCTCGCCGTCTTCGGCACCTCCAGCGTGCTGGGCCCGGTCCTCGGCGGCTTCTTCGCCGGCTCCGACTCGCTGCTCGGGATCACCGGCTGGCGCTGGATCTTCTACATCAACGTCCCGATCGCCCTGGCCGCGTTCCTGGTCGTGCTGCGCGTGCTGCACATCCCGCACCACCGCACCGACCACCGCATCGACTGGCCCGGCGCGCTCGCCCTCGTCGTCACCCTGGTCCCGCTGCTCACCGTGGCCGAGCAGGGCCGCGAGTGGGGCTGGGGCTCCGGCCGGTCGGTGACGTGCTACGCGATCGGCGCCGTCGGCCTGGTGCTCTTCCTGGTCGCCGAGTACTTCTACAAGGAAGAGGCCCTGCTGCCGCTGCGCCTCTTCCGCGGGCGGACCTTCTCGGTCGCCTCGACGAGCAGCTTCATCCTCGGCATGGCGATGTTCGGCGGCCTGCTGACCCTTCCCCTGTACCTGCAGATCGTGAAGGGCGCGACCCCGACCGAGGCCGGGCTCATGCTGCTGCCGCTGGTGCTGGGCATCATGACCGGCTCGATCGTCTCGGGTCAGGTGATCGCGCGCACCGGGCGGTACCGCATCTTCCCGGTCGTGGGCTCCCTGCTCATGATCGTGGCGCTGTTCCTGTTCTCCCGCATCGGCGCCGACACCCCGCTCTGGCGCACCATGCTCGTCATGGCCCTGATGGGCCTGGGCCTGGGCGGGAACATGCAGCCGGTGATCACGGCCGCGCAGAACGCCGCGAACCCGCGCGAGATCGGCGTCGCGACGTCTACGGTGACGTTCTTCCGTTCGATGGGCGGCACGCTGGGCGCCGCCGTGTTCCTGTCGGTCCTGTTCAGCCTGATGCCGGACAAGATCCGCGCGGCCTTCACGGCGGCCGCGACGACGCCGGAGTTCCAGTCCGCCGCCCGGGCCGACCCGGGCGTCGTCGAGCAGATCCGCTCCACGGCGACGTCGGGCAACGCCAGCTCCTTCAACAACACGTCGTTCCTGGAGCGCCTTCCGGCCGCCCTGGCCCACCCGTTCAAGGTCGGCTTCTCGGACTCGATGAGCGTGGTGTTCCTGGTGGCGGCGTTCATCATGGTGGTGGGCTTCGTGGTGATCCTGTTCCTGCCGGAGCTCCCGCTGCGCTCGATGTCGGCAGCCCAGCAGCGGGCGGCGGAGGAGGCCCCGGCGGCCGCGGCTTCGGCGCCGTCCCCGAACGGCGCGGCCGCCGCTGCGGCCGTGATCGCCCGCGACGACGACGGTCCGGCTCCGGTCCCGGCCGCGGCGGGGATCGCGCCCGGTGGGGCCCACGAGTCCGACGAGGTGGCGTCCGGCAACGGCCACCAGCCCTCGCACGCGGCCGGCGCGCACGAGGCCGAGGGCGAGGGCACCCCGAGCGAAACGAAACCCCGCCACGCCCGCTGACGCCGGACGCCCGGAGGGCGCGTCCGTGATCCATGGCGACTTCTGGTCGTCATGGCAGCCAGATCTCGCCGTCGATCATGGCCGCGCCCTCCGGGCGTCCGCTGAACCCAGCTCGCCGACGTGTCGCGGCTGCTTTTCCATCTCTTGCCCGGCCCATCCTCGTTCTGGTCGAGGGCATCAACCTAGCTTCCTAGGATGCGGAACGCGACGTGGTCGAGGGCGCGGGAGCTGGTCGAGAGCGGCGGGCCGGCGCGTCGTCAGGTGCCCAGGATTCGGCGTTTCTGGTGTTCGAACTCCGCCTCGGTGAGGACGCCCTGAGCCCTGAGGGCGGCCAGGCGTTCCAGCTGGGAGAGGGGATCGGGGGCCACGTCGCTCAGCGGCGGGCCGGCGCCCGGCGCCGGCCGGTCGCGCATCGCCTGGGCCAGCCGCTCGGCCTGCTGGCGGGCCACGACCGCCGGGTCCGGGACCTCGTCCCACAGGATCGCGAAGGCCCGCGGGTTGTGCGGGTCGATCGACACCGGCAGCGTGGCGCCCGGCGTGGGCCAGCGGCGGTGGTGGACCAGGCCGTGGAACTCGGCGGCGTACGGGGCCAGGCCCGGGGCCTGCAGCACCAGGTGCATGCGGCAGTTCTGGTAGATGCCCCGGCCGTTGTGGCGGGTCGCCGAGACCACCTGCGCGACTCCCCGCACGCCGCCCGGTGGGGGCTGGGAGCCGCCCGTCAGGAAGTCGAAGATGCCCATGGTGCACAGTGTGCGCGGCGCCGGCAAGCGGATCGGCGGTACACTTCGGCGCATGCAGGGCGAGTCGGACCGGGGGCGGGTGGCGTATCTCGCGCGTCCGCATCGGCCCGCGCTCGTCGCGCGGACGCTCGAGGAGCTGCGCGGGCCGGTGCACGGAGTCGTGGAGCTGCCGCAGCGGCTGATGTGGAATCCGCAGCGGCGGTTCGACGTGGACAACCGCGACCTGCTGCTGTGGATGTATGAGAACGTGCTCCGCGAGGCGATCCGGCACGACGAGCTGCGGCGGTTCGTCAACGGGCGGATGCTCGTGCGGGTGTGGCCCGACCTGAATCTTCCGCACGGCGTGCGCCGGGCGTGGGAGGCGCGGCACCCGCGGCTGCGGGCCGCCGCCGGGTGAGCCCGGACCCGTTCTACACCGACGTCGCCCGGATCGCGCTCGCCGTCGCGGAGCGGCACGGGTTTGTGCTCGGGGGCGGGTTCGCCTGGCTGATGAACGGGCTCGTCGAGCGGCCGACCGAGGACGTCGACCTGTTCACCGACACCGAGGGCGCGGCCGGGGCGGCCGCCGACGCGGTGTGCGCGGCGCTGCGGGCGGCGGGATACACCGTGCACGAGGAGGAGGCCGACGACCTGCTGGAGCTGTTCGCCGGCTTCGACCAGCGGGAGTACACGGTGGGCGACGGCGCTCGGACGGTACGGCTGACGCTCTCGCGGCTCGACCGTCAGCAGTCGCCCGTCATGATGGACGTCGGGCCGGTGATGCACCTCGACGACCTCATCGCGACCAAGGTCGCGGCCCTGGTGAACCGGCGCGAGGTCCGGGACTACATCGACGTGGCGGCGGCCCTCGACCGGTACTCGGTGGACGAGCTGCTGAGCCTGGCCCGGCGGCAGGACCCGGCGCTGGAGCACGACGACGTCCTCGCGGCGGGCCGCTACCTCGACCGGCTCGACGACGGCCGGTTCACGTTCTACGGCCTGACGCCGGACCGGATCGCGGCGCTGCGGGCCAAGCTCAAGGACTGGCCGCGCTGAGGTATCGAGGCCGGCCCTACGCGGGGTTCTCCCGGCGCCAGAGGTCGATGAGGCCGCGGAAGTGGGCAACGAACCGGTCGTGCTCGGCCGGTGGGTAGGTGGCGCGGACGGTGTCGACGAGCAGCGCGTCGAAGCCGGGCGAGGCGACCCACTCGGCGACGAGCGCCGGGACGTGGGCGAGGGCGGTGTCGCAGAACTCGCGGTAGGCATCGACGGTGAAGTAGTCGTCGGCGAGCCTGCGGTACTCGGCGAGCTTCTCGGGGTACGACAGGTGAGCGGCGTCGGCGATCGCGAAGTAGCGGGCCGTGTCCATGTCCAGGCTGGGCCGGCGGCCGGTGACGACGCAGAACGCCGTCCAGCGCAGCAGGGCCGTCATCGCCCACGGGAAGTAGTAGTGCAGGCTGGTCAGCGCCACGTCGGGGCAGGCGTTGGCGTAGTCGATCGGGTGGACGACGCCGTCGCGCACGAGGCACTCGCAGGAGTTGAACTCCCACCGGAAGAACGCGTTGACCAGCCGCGAGATGGTGACCACCTCGTCGCCGGCGGTGGCGTCGAGGAAGCCGTGCTCGACCGCGTAGCGCTCGTGCATCGGCAGCTCGGGCCGGAACTTCATGACCATCGTCTCGGGGCCGACGGACAGCGAGCGGGTGAAGACGTCGTAGCCCTCGACCGACTGCTGCAGGTGCATGAGCCGCGCGCCGGAGGCGTCGTAGGCGGCGTGCAGCTGGGCGCTGTCGGTGATGCGGGACACGCCGACCCAGGCGCCGCCGTCGAAGGGCTTCATGAACAGCGGGTAGCCGAGGCCGTCCGCGACGGCGTCGAGGTCGAACGGGCGGTTGTAGCGCTCTGCGGTGTACGCCCACTTCGTGTGGTCGACGGGGTTCTTGTACGGCACGAGGACGGTCTCGGGCACGTGCAGGCCGAGGCGCATCATCGCGCAGTAGGCGGCGTGCTTCTCCATGGACTGGAACGTGAACGGGCTGTTGAGCAGGTACACGTCGTCCATGAGGGCGACCTTCTTGAGCCACTCGCGGGGGTGGTAGTACCAGTAGGCGAGCCGGTCGATGACCAGGTCGTGCGCCGGGGTGTCGCGCAGGTTGAACGGTTCGATGGTGACGCGGGTGGTGCGCAGGGTGTGGCTGGTGCCGTCAGGGCCGCGGATCGGGCCCAGCCGGGCGATCAGCGTCTCGTAGGCCCGGGGCCAGTCCTGCTCCGTGCCGAGCAGCAGTCCGATGAGGTGGTCCAACGGTGACCTCCCGCAGTAGGCGGTGCAGGTGCGGGTCGAGCGCGGCCCGCCAGGTGGTCATGGCGTGCCCGCCGGGCACCTCGACGAGCGGCGCGCCCAGCCGCTGCGCCATGGCCCGGTTGTTCAGCAGGTTCTCCTCGTCCTGCCCGCACGTCAAGACCACCCGCGCATCGACGCCGTTGACGCTCTCGACGAAGCGGACGATCCGGCGGTACCGCTTGAATCCCGCCTCCTGGGGGTCGAGCTCCGGCGTGAAGAACGAGCCGGACTGCAGGAACAGCCCGGCGAACGCGCCGGGGTGGCGGGTCTCGGCGTGCAGCAGCGCCAGGGCGCCGAGGCTCGCGCCCAGCCCGACCCGCGGGCCGGGCGGCAGCGCCGGCAGGACCCGCCGGACGAGGGTGTCGGCGTAGGCGGGGTTCGCCGAGTACCACTCGTGGCGCTCGCCGGGGTCCAGCAGCACCACGTGCTCGGCGGGGAAGCGGCTCGACAGCCCGGCCGCGCGCTCGTACTCCGGGCCGTCGTGCGCGACGAGCACCGCACCGCTCGGCGCCGCGGTGGGCGCCACGATCCGGGTCTCGACGCGCATTCACGCACCATAGGGCAGATGATCGTGCGGCGCAGGGGAGACGGGCGCCGGCGGGGCCTCGGGCATGACGATCCACAGGATCGGGTAGGCGAGGACCGCGGTGCCGCCGGTGAGCAGGATGGACAGCAGGTAGACGGCGCGGATCATGGTGGGGTCGGCGTCGAGGTACTCCGCGATGCCGCCGAGCACGCCGGCGACGGTGCGGTCGGTTTGCGAGCGGCGCAGCCGCTTGATGTTCGTCATGCCTGCAAGGTTGCCGCGCGGCGGGCCCCGGTGACCTCGGGTGAGGCCCTGAGCGAACCCGGATTCCCACACCCGGGGTGGTTGCCGGGCGCTCGGGCGCCGGTGGCTCTACCCTGGCGCGCATGACGACCCCTCCGCAGCCTTCCCCTTCCCAGGACGACCTCGTCGAGCTCGACCGCAGCACCGTCACCGTGGCCCGCTTCGCCGACTACGCCTCGGCCCAGCAGGCCGTCGACTACCTCTCCGACAACGGCTTCCCGGTCGAGCGGACCGCGATCATCGGCACCGACCTGCGCCTGGTCGAGAACGTCCTGGGCCGGCTCACGGTCGGCCGGGCCGCGGCCGCCGGCGCGCTGAGCGGCGCCTGGTTCGGCCTGTTCCTCGGCATCGTGTTCACGCTGTTCAGCGAGGGCAGCTGGCTGGCCGTGCTGATCTCGTCGATCCTCATCGGCGCGCTGTGGGGCGCCATCTTCGGCGCGTCGGCGCACGCCCTGACCGGCGGCCGGCGCGACTTCACCTCGCGCAGCTCGCTACAGGCCGGCCAGTACGCGGTCCAGGTCGACGCCGAGGTCGCCGACGAGGCCCGGGTGCTCATCACCCGGCAGAACTGGCGCGCCTCGGACCCGACCGCCGGATGATCCTGCTGAGGGCCGTGCCGGGCACGGCCCTCTCCTCGCCGGCGACGACGCCGGTCCTGGCGCCGGCCCTGGCGCCGGGGATCTACCATCGCGGCTGTGGAAGCGACCGAGGTTGATGTTGCCGTTCCTTCCATCTCCGCGGTCGAGCGCATCGCCGAGGCGTTCCCGGTCGGGGCCCGGGTCGACGCCGGCGGGGCCGAGGTGCCGGCCGCGTTCCTCGTCGAGCTGCTGACCGGGGAGCCGCCCGGGCGGCGGGCGGCGCTGCGGCTGCGGCGGGCCCGGGTGACCGGGCTGCTCGACCTGTCGTTCGCCGAGGTCGGGTGCCCGCTGCTCGTCGAGGACAGCGAGTTCGAGCAGCGCCTCGACCTCTACTGGGCCCGGCTCGGGTTCACCAGCCTGCGCGGATCGACGTATCCGGGGCTGGTCGGCGCCGGCCTCGCCGTCACCGGGCACCTGCGCCTCACCCACAGCACGTGCGACGGCGCGCTCAACCTCAAGGGTGCCAAGATCTCCGGCGGGCTGCTGCTCGACGGGGCCGAGCTGCGCAAGACCGGCGGCACCGCGCTGTCGGCGGAGCGGATCGAGGTCGGCGGGGACCTCGTCGCCGAGCAGGGCTTCCGGTCCGACGGCACGCTGCGGCTCTTCCAGGCCACCATCGGCGGCGGCGTGCACCTCGACGGGGCCGTCGTCCACGGCGGGACCGAGCACGGGCCGCAGCCGCGGTCCGTCGACCTCGACAGCGCGGCGCTGCGGGGCGGGTTCTTCGCCCGCCGCGCCGACGTCCACGGCGAGATCAGCCTGCGGCACGCCACGCTCGGCGGGGTCGCCACGTTCACCGGCGCGACCCTGCGCAACCCCGGCGGGGTGGCGCTGCGGTGCGACCGGGCCGACGTGCAGGGCGGCGTGCACCTGCTCGGCGGGGCGCGGGCCGAGGGCGAGGTGCGCCTCCTCGGCACCCGCATCGGGCGGATCCTGCGGATGACCGACGCCACGCTCGAACACCCGGGCGGCGCCGCCCTGCAGGCCGACAATTGCGCCGTCGACGGGCCGCTCGACTGCCGGCGCATCACCGTGCGCGGTGAGGTGTCGTTCGTCGAGGCCCGCGTCGCCGGGCCGGCGTTCTTCGACGGGGCAACGCTCGACAACCCCGGCGGGCGGTCGCTGCGCGCCACCGGCATCGTCACCGCGTCGCTGCTGAACTGCTGCAACGGGTTCACCGCCACCGGCCGGGTGTCGGTGACCGCGGCCAAGGTCGGCGGGCGGCTGTGCTTCGACGACGCGACGCTGGCCGCGCTGCGCTGCACCGGGACGGAGGCCGCCGAGCTGTCGCTGCGGTTCGCGGTGCCGCCGACCGGCGAGGTCGACCTGCGGCACGTGCGCACCGCCGTCGTGCGGGACGACCCGGGCACCTGGCCGGCCGGGCTGCGCCTCGACGGGCTCACCTACCAGGCCCTGGAGCCGACCCTGCCGCCCGGCCCGCGGCTGGGCTGGCTGGCCCGCGTCGTCGACGAGGTGCCGCCGCCCCAGCCGTACGAGCAGCTCGCCGCCGTGTACCGGCAGCTCGGCCACGACGACGAGGCCCGCACCGTGCTGCTCGCCAAGCAGCGCCGGCAGCGGCGGAGCCGGCCCTGGTGGACGTGGCCGTGGAGCTGGCTGCAGGACGTGACGGTCGGTTACGGCTACCGTCCGCAGCGGGCCGCGCTGTGGCTGGCCGCCCTGCTCGCCCTCGGCGCGTCGGTGTACGCCGCACACCCGCCGCGGCCGGTCGATCCCGGTCAGGCCCCGGCGTTCAACGCGATCTTCTACACGCTGGACCTGCTCCTGCCCATCATCGATTTCGGACAGGAGTCGGCCTACCGGGCCTCCGGCGCCGGGCAGTGGCTCGCGTACCTGCTCATCGCCGCCGGCTGGACCCTGGCCACCACCGCGGCCGCCGGGTTCACCCGCGTGCTGAACCGCAGTTAGCGCAGGTCCTGCCGGGGGACGACGACCTCGCGGACGATGAGCTGGATCGCGGCCACCACCGGGATCGCGATGAGCGCGCCGACGACGCCGAGCAGCGCGACGCCGATGAGCACCGACAGGATCGCCGCCAGGTCGGTGACCTTCACCGCCCGGCGCATCACGTTCGGGTAGATCAGGTAGTTCTCCACCTGCTGGTACACGACGAAGAAGATCACGCAGGCGATGCCGGCCTGGATCGACGTCGCGAAGCCGACGACGCTGACCACGACCGCGCCGAGCGTGGCGCCGATCTGCGGGATCAGGTCGGTGATGGCGACGAGGACGGCCAGGGCGTACGGGTAGGCGACGCCGATGATGAGCAGGAAGACGAACGACGACAGGCCGGCGACGACCGCGATCGCCAGGGCCCCGCCCAGGTAGGCGCCGACCTTGGCGAGGATCTCGTCGCCGAGGAGCCGGACCCGCTCGCGGCGGGAGGCGGGGACCAGCCGGTAGCCGCCCTCCTTCAGGCGGTCGAAGGCGGCCATGAAGTACAGCGTGAGGACGACCACCGTGAGGATGTTGAACAGCGCGCTGAACGCGACCTGCACGCCGCCCCACACCCCGCCCAGCGCCTTGGTGATGTTCCCGGCGGTGGCGACATTCTTGAGCTGGTCGAGCAGCTGGTAGTCCTCGTTGAGCCGGTTGAGCTGGTTGTTGCGGCGCAGGTTGTCGATGTACGTCGGCAGGCTGTCGACCAGGGCGCCCGTCTGCTGGACCAGCGGCGGGATGAGCGCGAACAGGCCGCCGCACAGCAGCAGCATCGCGCCGATGCCGACCGCCGCCACGGCCAGGCCGCGTGGCACGCCCCACTTGGTGAGGCGCACCACGGCCGGGTTGAGCCCGATCGCCAGGAACATCGCGATGAAGATCAGGATCAGGATCGACTTGACGTTCTGGACGGCCAGGTAGGCGCTGTAGGCGAGCAGCAGGCCCAGGCCGGCGGTCAGGCCGATGATCAGCGGCGACCGGCGCATCGGCGGGCCCGGCTTGCCGAACCGCGACCCCGTGGTCACCTCGACGACCGTGACGTCCACCTCGACGGACGGCACCTGACCGGCGCCGGGGCCGGCGGCGGGGCCGGTGGGACCGGCGGGAGCCGGATCGGCCACGGCCTGGCCGGCGGTGTCGGCGGCGGTCGGCGGCGTCGCGACCGGAGAAGCCTCGTCCTGCACTCTCGGACCCCCTGCGGAGAATGATCGGTCTTCAGCAGGGTACAGGTGGTTCCCAGCGACTACCGATAGCGTTGTGCCATGGCTGATCTCGTGTACCCACCGGTCATCGCGTTGGCGAAGACCATGTTCCGCGCGCTCAACATGAAGATCACGATCGAGGGCGC
The DNA here is from genome assembly GCF_014647515.1 of Dactylosporangium sucinum. Lineage (GTDB taxonomy): Bacteria > Actinomycetota > Actinomycetes > Mycobacteriales > Micromonosporaceae > Dactylosporangium > Dactylosporangium sucinum. The sequence continues at coordinate 22,694 of NZ_BMPI01000073.1, forward strand.
GGAGCACGTGCCGGCGACCGGTGGTGCCGTCATCGCCTGCAACCACATCTCGTACCTGGACTTCATCTTCTGTGGCCTGGGTGCGCGCCCGTCGCGGCGGCTGGTGCGGTTCATGGCCAAAGAGTCGATCTTCCGACACCGCGTCGGCGGGCCGCTCATGCGGGGGATGCACCACATTCCGGTCGACCGCGACGCCGGCCTGGCCTCCTACAAGGCGGCGCTGGCCGCGCTGCAGGCCGGCGAGGTCGTGGGCGTGTTCCCGGAGGCGACGATCAGCCCGTCGTTCATGATCAAGGACATGAAGAGCGGCGCGGCCCGGCTGGCCGCGGCCACCGGGACCCCGCTGGTGCCGATGGTCCTGTGGGGCACCCAGCGGTTCTGGACCAAGGGCCGACCCCGTGACCTGGGCCGGCGCGGCGTCGCGGTCACCATCATCGCCGGGGAGCCGCTGCGCCCCGCCCGCCGGGACAACGGCGAAGCGGTGACCGCGGAGCTGCGCACCCGGATGAGCGCCCTGCTGGACCGGGCGCAACGTGAGTATCCTCAGCGTCCCAAGGGGCCCGGTGAATCCTGGTGGCTGCCCGCCCACCTGGGCGGCACCGCGCCGGCGCCCGACGTCTACGAACCGGAGTCCATGTGAGCCACCCCGAACCGACCGACGAGGTCGTCCTGCTGCGCGAGCTCGAGCCCGTCGTCGAGGAGAACCTCAACCGCCACCTGGCCACGGCCAAGGAGTGGTTCCCGCACGAGTACGTGCCGTGGAGCGAGGGCCGCGACTATGACGGCATCCTGGGCGGTGAGGCGTGGGAGCCCGGCCAGTCGCGGCTGTCCGAGGTGGCCCGCACGTCCCTGGTGGTGAACCTGCTGACCGAGGACAACCTGCCGAGCTACCACCACGAGATCGCCACCGTCTTCGGCCGCGACGGCGCCTGGGGCACCTGGGTGCACCGGTGGACCGCCGAGGAGGGCCGGCACGGCATCGCGATCCGCGACTACCTGCTGGCGACCCGGGCCGTCGACCCGGTGGCCCTGGAGCGGGCCCGCATGCAGCACATGGAGGGCGGCTTCAGCAACGCCTACGAGGGCCTCATCGAGTCGGTCGCCTACGTCGCGTTCCAGGAGCTGGCCACCCGGGTCTCGCACCGCAACACCGGCACGCAGAGCGGCGACCCGCTCTGCGAGCAGCTGCTGGCCCGCGTCGCCGCCGACGAGAACCTGCACATGATCTTCTACCGCAACCTGCTCAGCGCCATGTTCGACCTGGCCCCGAACACGGCGATGCGGGCCGTGGCCCGGGTCGCCACCTCGTTCCAGATGCCCGGCCACACGATCGAGGGCTTCGGCCGCAAGTCGGTGCTCATCGCCAAGGCCGGCATCTACGACCTGCGGCTGCACCACGACGACGTGCTCGTGCCGGTGCTGCGGCAGGTGAAGGCGTTCGAGCGGTCGCTGTCCGGCGACGGGGACGCGGCCCGGGAGGAACTGGCCGCGTTCATGGCCGGACTCGACGCCCAAGCGTCACGCTTCGTAGAGCGGCGGGAGGCGATGCGCGCTCGTGTGAGCGCCTGAGACCGCCGGGGCCGTTGCGGAGAGCGATGGGCGCAGCGGTACGCTCCAACGACCGTTCCGTGCCCGCGACTGCCCGTCTGACCGTTTTGCGGTCAATCAGACGGGCACGCTGCGGGCACGGATGTTCACCCCCCGTACCGGAAGGCACCATCGCCATGGCCAGACGCGTGATCCATGAACTGATCGACGACCTCGACGGCGAGCACGCCGACGAGAGCGTCAGCTTCGGCCTCGACGGCGTGATGTATGCGATCGACCTGTCCGCGAAGAACGCCGCCGAGCTGCGCGAAGCCTTCGCGCCGTTCGTCACCGCCGCCACGAAGGTCGGTCGCGCCGCCACCGCATCCGGGCCGGCCCGCGCCGGCGTCCGGATCCGGCCGGTCCTCACCGCCCGTGCCGAGCGGGAGCAGAACCGCGCGATCCGGGAATGGGCACAGAGCAAGGGCATCGAGGTCTCCGACCGCGGCCGCATCCGTGCCGATCTCGTCGAGCGGTATCACGCCGAGGCGGGTCGCTGAGCGACCCTACATCGGCAGGCACACAGCCCGGGGGCGCCTACTGTCCGGACAGTAGGCGCCCCCGGTCGTTGCCCGTACTACTCGGACCGGCGGCCCAGCCGGCCGAAGCGGCCGGCGAAGGTCAGCGCCAGCCCGGCGGCCAGCATGAGCAGCCCGCCCAGGGCCATGCTGCTGATCGGCTCACCGGTCACCGCGAGCGAGCCGGAGCCGCCGGAGGAGCCCGAGCCGCCGCCGTCGCCGCCCGTGCTCGTCGCGTTGTCGGTGGACACCGCGACGGCCAGGGTCAGGTAGCGCGGCTGACCGTTGCTGTCCACCCCGGACGCGACCACGGTGTGTGAGCCGTTCAGCCCGGCCGGCACCGTCACCGGGACGCTGAACGCCCCGTTGCTGTCGGTCGTGGTGGTCGCCAGGACGGTCGGCGTCGAGTACAGCGCGACCTTGACCGTGGTGTTCGGCGCGAACCCGGAGCCGCTGATCGTGATCTGCTCGCCGGGTGCCACCGCGGAGCCCGAGGAACTGTCGACGGTCCCGCTGGCCGGCGGCACCTCCGCCGGCACCGTCACCGCCTGGGGCATGGCCGTCGCCGCGGGCGTCGACCAGGCCGAGTCGCGGCCGTGGAGGCCGAGCGCCTGCACCGCCACCGAGTAGGTCACGCCCGCCAGCAGGCCGGTGACCGTGCACGAGGTGCCGGTGCCGTCGGCGGTCTCGCAGCTGCGCGTCGCCCCGCCCGGCGCCGTCGCGGTCGCCTTGAACTTCTGCACGCCGGAGCCGGCCGACCCGCCGGTCCAGGCCACGGTGATCGCCTCGACCTTCGCCGTGGCGGTGACGCCGGTCGGCGCGTCGGGTGCGATGCTCGGCGCGACCTTCGCGGCGCTGACCCAGTCCGAGTCGCCGCTGGTGCCGACGCCGTTCGCCCGGATCCGCACGGTGTACCCGGTGCCGTTCTGCAGGCCGGAGATCGTGCACGCGTGGACGGTGTCGTCGACGGAACCGCAGTTCTTCGCCGGGTCCTCGACCGTCTCGACCGTGTAGCCCTGCAGGCCGCTGCCGGCGTTGGCCGGCGCCACCCACTCGACGGCGAGCTCGCTGTCGCCGGCGGTCACCTGGAGGCCCGTCGGCACGCCGGGCGGGCCGGCCGCCACGGCCGGCGTCGACGGCGCGCTCGGCGCCGAGTCGCCGCTGCTGCCCATGCCCTGGGCGACGACCGTGAACGTGTACCCGGCGCCGCCGGCGGTGAGCCCGTCGATCTCACAGTACGGGCTGCCGCCGTCGGTGGTGTCGCAGGTCTTCGCCGGGTCCTCGACGGAGGTCGCCACGTACTTCTTGACGCCGCCGCGCGGCTCGAGCGGCGCGGACCAGTTGACCCGCAGCGTGTTGGGCGCCACGGCGGTGGCCGTCACGTCGGTCGGCGCGTCGGGCGGGCCGGGCTTCACCGCCGTGGACGGGTCGCTCGGCGCCGAGTCGCCGACCAGGCCCTTGCCGATGGCCTGGACCTGGAACGTGTACGTGGTGTCGGCGGTCAGTCCGACGACGTCGCACGAGGTGGCGGTACCGCTGCCAGTCTGGCACGTCTTGCTGTTGTCCTCGACGGACGTGACCACGAAGTGGTCGATCGCGCTCGCCGGGCTCGACGGCGCCGTCCAGTGCACGGTCAGCGCGGTCGGCGTGCTGCCGGTGGCGTGCACGCCGGTCGGCACGGCCGGCGGCCCGGGCACGACGGTGCCGGACGTCGCCGCCTCCGAGGGCTCGCTGGAATCGGCGCTGCCGTACGCGACCACCTGCACGGTGTAGGCGGTGCCCGGCGTCAGGCCGGCGATGTCGCAGGTGAGGGCGGCGGCGGTACCGCCGAGGCAGCTCTCGATCGAGTTGTTGTCGGCGTCGAAGGCCGTGGCGGTGTAGTGGTCGACGTTCGTGCCGTCGTGCGACCAGGCCACCGAGACGCCGCTGTTGAGCGGGGTGACCGACACGCCGGTCGGCGCGGCCGGCGCGGCGAGGATGCGCACCCCGGGCGCCGGGGAGGCGCTCGGCACCCCGGACCCGGACGGGGTCGCCGAGGGGTCCGTGGACGGGCCCGCCACCGGGTCGCCGGGGATCTCGGCGATCGTCACCGCGTCCGGCGCGTCGGTGTCCTTGCCGGCCCCGCGCTTGTCGGTACCGAGGGCGTCGTCGCTGACCACCTTGACGCGCCTCGTGGTGGCGGTCGTGCCGCCGCTGCCCGTGGTGTTCGTGGCGGCCGGGGTGCCCGGCCGCCGGGACGGCGACGCGGAGCCGCCGGGCGACGCGCTCGCCGACCCCGGGGCACTCGCGGACCCGGAGGGGCTCGCGGAGCCTGCGCCGCCGGCCGAGCCCGAAGCGCTGGCCGACCCGGAGGCGCTCGCCGACCCGGAGGCGCTCGCCGACCCGGACGGGCCGGCCGCGGCGCCGGCCGACGCGCTCGCCGCGGCACCGCCCCCACCCGAAGCCGGGGCGGACCCGGCGGCGCCCGCACCGGCGCCGTTCGCGGCCGGGCTCGCGCCGCTCGTCGTCACCGCCGGTGCCGGTGAGCCCTCCTCCGCACCGCTGCCCTCCCTGGCCGTCAGCCCGGCCGTCGCCCCGCCTGAGCCCGCGAACGCGGACCCGGCCGTGCTGCCGAAGACGACGAACCCCGCCGTCGCCAGGGCGAGGCCGGCCTTCACGGTCCGGCCCCCCACCCGGCGGCGCGCGGCGCCCGGCGTCGGCCTGGTTTGCGCTGGCATCCCGTCCCCCGTCATGCGTCACCGTCGCGCCCAGGAAGACGCGAACACGCTTCGCAATCTAGCCACTACGGAGAGTTGTCAGACGGCAAACGGGCAGAATGCGTCAGCCGACCCAGGCGATGGCCTCGACCTCGACGCGGACGTCCGCGCGGCCGAAGTCGACCACGACCGTGCTGCGGGCCGGCGGTGCGGCCCCCCACCGGCGGGCGTAGACCTCGTTGAACGGCGCGAACAGCGTGGCGTTGGACAGGAAGGCGTTGACCTTGACCAGCTGGTCGGGGCGGGCGCCGGCGGCGGCGAGGACCGCCTCGACGTTGTCCAGTACCAGGTTCACCTCGTCGGCGAACTCGCCGAGGTGGACGGAGCCGTCGGGCCTGGTCGCGACCTGACCGGAGACGAAGACGAACCCGCCCGCCTTCGTGGCGTGCGACAGCGGAACGGCGGCGGGGGCGAAGGACGCCGGGTGGAAACGTTCGATCATGACGCCATGGGAACACATCCCACGTCGCCGCTCCGCGGCGGTGGGGTGGCCGAAATCGTTTGAGCCGCCCCTCGGCGTTCCCGTAGGTTGCCGGTGGCCCCGTCGCAGCGAGGACAAGGACAACCGCGTGACCCCGCCCGCTCTCTAGACCTGACGCCTTCTTCCGCGCATCTTCAGGCCGACCCTCCCGTCGGTCCTGCCGGGCTGCCCGAGTGCGCCCGTTTCATGCAGCGTTTGGGGCCGCGCGCAATCGGCCCCGGGTCAGGTCTTGAGAGAGATCATCATGTCTTCACAACCTCATACTGTGCTGCCCTGGGTCGTTCGCCGGACCAGGCTGCCGCTGCTGTCGTTGCGGTGCGTGGACTGCCGGTCGCAGTCGGCCACCACCGGCGAGGGCAGGTTCCGCGTCAACGCCAGCGGCAAGCTGCTGGACGTGTGGCTGCTGGTCCGGTGCGTGTCCTGCGATCGGACGAGCAAGCTCACCGTGCGCGAGCGGGCGACGGTCGGGTCCTTCGATCCGGCCGAGCTCGACGGGTACCACGCCAACGATCCGGAACTGGTGGCGGCCACGCTGCTGGATCCGCTGCTCGCCCGGCGCAACCGGTTCACCCTGGACTGGCAGGGGGCGTGGCGGCTGGACACCCCGCCGGCCCGGCTCGACGCGGCGTGGCCGGTCCAGGTGGCGGTCGTCTTCGAGGATCCGGTGCCGGTGCGCCCGGAGCGGCTCATCGCGCACGGGCTCGGCTTCAGCCGAAGCGAGGTGCTGCGCCGGATCAAGTGCGACATCTCGCTGCGCCGGCCGACGAGCGCCGGATTCACCTTCATCGTGATGATGCGGGACTAGCAACCGGGAGTGGGGACGTGGGCCGGTTCGCCTACGTCCCCACGTACGTGGGGTGCACGACTACCCGGTCTGCAGCGAGCTGCGGGTCGCGCCGGCCCCGACCAGGGCGAGCAGCGCCACGGTGGCGAGGACCGCGGCGCCCGTACCGGCGGCGAGGCCGATCGCCGGGGCGGCCACCAGCACCGGCAGGGCGCGCACGGCGATCGCGCCGCCCAGGGCCCGGGTCGACGCCGACCAGGCGAGGACCGTCGTGACCGTGCCGGGGCGGGCGTCGCGGGCCATGCGGGCGTCCATGCCGCCCTCGAACGCCGTCATGCTCAGGCCGGCCAGGAACTGGGCGAGGAACAGGCCGACCAGGTGGGCCGGGGCGAGCAGCCAGCCGGCCAGCATGCCCACGCCCCACAGCGGCCAGATGACGGCGGGGGAGCGGCGCAACCGGTCGGCGAGGTCGACGGCCGCGGAGGAGAGCAGGCAGCCGGCGCTGAACGCGGCCGCGGCGCCGGCGACGGCGTGCTGGCCGTGCAGTTCGCTGGCCAGGGCGACCGACAGCAGGGTCGGGCCCGAGGCCACGAGCATCACCAGGCCGCCGCCGGCCAGGACGGGCAGCGGCAGGCGGGCGCGGCGCCGTTCCCGGGTCCGCTCGAGGCGCGTGCCGGCGGTGCTGACGTTCCCGCCGGAGGGCGCGGCGGTGGTGCGGGCCCGCCGCGCGGTGAGCACGGTCGGCAGCAGGCTCAGCCCGTACAGCAGGAAAACGCCGACCATGAACGTCCCGTGCAGCGGCAGGAGTGCCGCCACGCCGGCGCCGGCGGCCTCCACGGCGGCGATCGACAGCGCGTAGCGGGTCATCGCCCGGGGCCGCGCGTCGACCGCCGCGACCTCGGCGCGCATCGCCGCGAACCCGGCGTAGGCCGCGACGTGCATGACGGTGACGCCGGCGGCGACGAGCCACGCGTCGAACCCGGCGAGCAGCGCCGCCAGCGTGGCCACGCGCAGGGTCGCCTCGGTGCCGGCGGCGAGGTACAGCAGCGTGCGCCCGTTGAGGCGGCGCGCCAGCCGGCCGGTGACCGGCGCGGACAGCACGACGCCGAGCAGCATCGCCGCGTTGAGGAGGCCGGCCGTCGCCAGCCCGCCGCGCTGGGTCGCGACGAGGTTGAACACGGTCCAGCCCAGCGACAGGCCGAACGAGTCGACGAGGCCGGACACCAGCAGCTCCCGCAGGCGGCCGGCCCGACGCCGGCCGCCCGGGAACCGGCTGCGGTGCTGCGGCGCCGACCCGGCGGCCGCCGCCATTACGGCGTGACCTGCCGCGCGGCCGGGACGTGCGCGTGCGGGCCGCCGACGACCACCGGCTCCGGCGGGGGGAAGCCGTTGAAGTGCGACGCGTAGCTCAGCGTGTAGGCGCCGGCCGAGCCGATGTACAGCCGGTCGCCGACCTCGATCGTCGAGGGCAGGTTGACGCCGTAGAACATGGTGTCGGAGCTGTCGCACGACGGGCCGGTCACGGTGAACGGCAGGTGCGGCACCAGCGCGTGGTCGGTGCGCGACGTCCACAGCGGGAAGCGCCACTGCTGGACCGTCTGCTGGGTCTCCATCATGCCGTTGTAGGCGCCGACGTCGAGGTACAGCCAGTTCTCCCCGGCCCGCACCTCGCGCCCGAGCACGCTCGCCACCATCACGGCGCTCTCCGCCACCAGGTGGCGGCCCGGCTCGGCGGCCAGCAGCGCCGGGCGGTACGGCAGCAGCTCGTCCAGCGCGGCGTTCAGGGTGTCGGCGATCTGAGCCAGCGAGGGGACGCGCTCGACGTACCGCGCGGGAAAGCCGCCGCCGAGGTCGAGCATCTCCAGGTGCACGCCGTCCTCGTGCAGTGCCGCGAGCAGCCGGCCGGCGGCGGCGACGGCCTGCCGCCACGCGCTCGTGGTCGAGCACTGCGACCCGACGTGGAAGGTGACGCCGTACGGGCGCAGGCCGAGCTCCCGTGCGAGCAGCATGAGCGCCCGGGCCTCGTGGGCCTCGGCGCCGAACTTGCGCGACAGCGGGAACAGGCTGGTCGAGTCGTCGACCCGCAGCCGGATGTACACGGCGGCGCCGGGCGCGTACTGGGCCAGCTTGTGCAGCTCGCCCTCGGAGTCGAAGCCGAACCGCCACAGGCCGGCCCTGCGCGCCTCGGCGATCGCGGCCGGCGGCTTGATCGGGTTGCTGTACAGCACCTCGGACGCGTCGACGCCGATCTCCTGCAGCATCCGCAGCTCGCCGATCGACGCCACCTCGAAGCTCGACCCGAGCGCGGCGAGGGTGCCCAGCACGTCCTCGGCCGAGTTGCACTTCATCGCGTAGAACGTCGAGACGCCGGGGATGGCCGCGGTGAACGCCGCGTACCGGTCGGCGACCGTCGTGAGGTCCACGGCGAGGAAGGGCGTGGGCGCGTCGACGGCGGCCAGGGCGCGCGGGCTGAGCGCGGCCGGCCAGTGGGCTGGGAGGTCCAGGCGCGCCTGGTCGGCGAGGGCAGCCGTCATCGGGCGGACTCCGTTCGTCGCGGGTGTACTGGAGGTGGTCCGTCCATGACGGTGACGGCGCACGGTTGGCGCCGCCGTCGCTGCCGGGTTGCGGGATGGTTCGCGGCGCGCGGCTGTTTCTGCGCGTTCTTGCGCGTTTTCCGCCGCGTTGCTACGCCGCGATGGCGGCGGGGTCGCGCAGGAGCCGGCCCGCCTCCCCGGCCGGCAGCGGGCGGGAGAAGTAGTAGCCCTGGGCGAGGTCGCAGCCCATCCGCCGCAGGGCGAGGAACTGCGCGTACTGCTCGATCCCCTCCGCGACCGTGGCCATCCCGAGGCTCTGGCCCAGCTGCACGATGGTCCGGGCCAGGGCGGCGTCCGGGGCCGCGCCGGTGAGCCGCTCGACGAACGACCGGTCGATCTTCAGCGTGTCGACCGGGAACCGGCGCAGGTAGGCCAGCGAGGAGTACCCGGTGCCGAAGTCGTCGATGGCCAGCTTCACCCCGATGTCCTTGAGCGACAGCAGGACGGCGAGGTTCTCCTCGGTGTCGGTCATGAGCACGCTCTCGGTCATCTCCAGGCACAGCCGGTCCGGCGGCAGGCCGGTCTCGGCCAGCACCGACGCGACGATCTGCGGCAGGTCGGGCTGGTCGAACTGCACGCCGGACACGTTGACGGCCATGGTCAGCGCCCGGCCCGGCTGGTCGAACCCCCAGGCGACGGCCTGCCGGGACGCCTCCGCGAGGACCCAGCGGCCGAGCGGCCGGATGAGGCCGGTCGACTCGGCGAGCGGGATGAAGTCGACCGGCGAGATCATCCCGCGGACCGGGTGCCGCCAGCGCACGAGCGCCTCGAACCCGACGATGTCGCCGGTGCGCAGCTCGATCGTCGGCTGGTAGTGCAGCTGCAGCTCGTTCGCGTCGCCGTCGAGCGCCCGGCGCAGGTCGGCCCCCAGCTGGAGGCGCTCGACCAGGCCGGAGTGCATCTGCGGGTCGTAGCGGGCGAACAGGCCCGAGCCGGCCGACTTGGCGCGGTACATCGCCAGGTCCGCGTTGCGCATGAGCTGGTCGGCGTCCTGCGCGTCGAGGCCGGTGAGGGCGATGCCGATGCTGCCCTGGACGTGGATCTCCTGGTTGTCGATGCCGAACGACTCGTCGAGCGCGGCGATGATCCGACCGGCCAGCTCGTCGGCGTCCTCGGCGCCGGCGACCTCGTCGATCAGTACCGCGAACTCGTCACCGCCGAAGCGGGCCACCGTGTCGCCGGGCCGCACGGCCGCGCCGAGCCGGCCGGCGACCTGCACCAGCAGCGTGTCGCCGGCGGCGTGGCCGAGGCTGTCGTTGACCTCCTTGAACCCGTCGAGGTCCAGGAAGAGGATGGCGACGCTGCGGTCCTCGCGCCGGTGACGCAGCGCCGCCTCGACCCGCTCCTTGAACAGCGCCCGGTTGGCGAGCTTCGTCAGCCCGTCGTGGAACGCCTCGTGCACGAGCTGGTCCTCGAGCTCCTTGCGCTCGCTGATGTCGCGGGAGTTGAGCACGATGCCGTGCACGCTGGCGTCGGTGAGCAGGTTGGTCATGGTGACCTCGGCGAGGCACCGGTGCCCGTCCGCGTGGGCCATCGGGATCTCCACGACCCGGCTCGCGTACGGCGTGTCGCGGATGGCGTCGATCGCCTCGCCCAGGATCCGCCCGGCCTCCGGGTTGATGGCGTCGGGCAGCACGATGCCGGTGGCGAAGACCGGGTCGTAGCCGAAGACGCGCTCGATGGACTCGCTCTGGTACGTCACGGTGCCGTCGGCGGCCATCACCGTCACCACGTCGGAGCTGTGCTGGACGAGTGCCCGGAAGCGCTGCTCGCTCGCCTTGAGCTCGGCGGTCCGCGTCTCGACGCGCAGCTCCAGGTCGCGGGTGAGCACCCGGTTCTCCAGGAGCGTGAGCAGCTGGCGGCCGACGATGAGCAGGATGATGGCCGAGCGGCTCCACGACACGATCGTGTCGTGCATGCCGTGCCGCAACACCTCGAACGTGCTGGTGACGAGCGCGGCGAGCACGGCGAGGTACGGCAGCATGACACCGAGCGGCCGGGTGAGCGCGTGCCCGTCCTCCTCCGCGTGCGCGGTGCCGGGCTTGCGCGAGGCGAGCAGGATGAGGGCGAACCCGGCGAACCAGCCGAGGTCGAGCACGGCCCCCGACCCGTAGGAGTCGATGAGCGTCAGGTAGGCGTAGCCGGAGTCGGACACGGTGAACGCGAGCAGGCCGACGCCGACGAGCGGCAGCGACATGGGCCGCGACCCGCCCCGCCTGAGCCTGGCGAGCATGAACAGGACCACGGTGAGCACCACGACGTCGCCGGCCGGGTACCACAGCGTGATGAGCAGGGCGAGCGAGCTGTCCGCCCCCTGGTGCACCAGCGGCCCGAGGATCAGCACCCAGGTGATGAGCAGCAGCGAGACGGCGATCATCAGGCCGTCGAGGATGCTGCGCGCCTGCTGCGCCACGCTCTGCCGGCTCATCGGCAGCAGCAGCAACCCGGCCGCGGTGAACGGCATCATCCAGAAGTACCCGGCGTCGGCCAGCGACGGGAACGGGACCTCCTGGTCGAGCACGGTCTCATACCAGATGCAGAACATCTGCCCGACGCCCCAGGAGAGGCTGCCGAGCCCGGTGAGCGCCCAGGCGAGCCGCGCGCGGCGGCCGTCGGCCTGCCAAACTTTGACGAGGCAGCCCCAGGCGGCACACAATGCGGCGCCGAAGAGTGCGACGTTGGAGATGTTCTGGGACACGACGGGCCCGCCGACCCCGGTCACGAACGCGACGAACAGCCCGCCGACGACGGTGGCCACGGCCGCGCACAGCCACGCGTAGCCCCGAGTGGGCACGGCGGCCCTGAGCATCCTGCTCAGCATGCGCAGCATCAGCCCTCCCGGGGTTACGGACGACGGTCGCGTAGCCCGTTGATCGGGCCCCGGGCTGCGGAACTGAGCCGCCGGCGTCCTCAGCAACCCGCTGGCACCCACATTGCGCTACGGGCAGCGACACCCTGGCTACGCCCGGCGGGCGAGTCGCCTCATGATCGTGGGAACCATCCGGTCGCCGGGACAGCCAAATGCTTCCCACGAATCAGCTCCGGGCCGGGGCCACGGGCCGGCCGGCCCGTCCCATGATCGATGGCGAGTTCTGGTCGCCATGGCAGCCCGAACTCTCTATTGATCATGGGACGAAGCCGCCGGGCATGCCGCGGGTCGGGAGCCCGCACCGAAGTCCCGGGTCCGTGCCCGCTGCCGCCGGCGTGGCGACGTGTGGCCACGGCCAGGCCACGTCCCGTGGGAGACCGCGTCGGCAGAAGACGGCGGGTGGCCAGGTCGCTTCCGCCGCGCTGCCGACCACCGTCCGGAGCCCCGGACACGGAGCCCCCGTGTCCCGGAGCCTTCGTCCGGAGTGCGAAGCCCGCTGCCGTGCGAAGCCCGCTGCCGGCGTGTGCCCACGGCCGCGGCGGCGCCACGCGCGAAGCCCTGCGCGCAGTGCGCCGCCGCCCGAAGCCCGCGTCCGGGTCTTCGCGCCCGCCGCCGTCGGAAGGGCGCGGCCGCGCCGGAGGGCCTTGCCGCGGCAGCCTTGCCGCGGCAAGGCAGCCTTGCCGGAGGGGCGGCGGCCGGGGTTACGAGACGGAGAGGGAGTGGACGGCGCCCGCTCGCGTGCCGAAGTACATTGCGCCCTTCCACACCGCCGGGGTGGACTCGATGCAGCCGCCGATCTTCAGCTCCCACAGCAGCTTGGGCTGGGCGTTGGTGTCGCCGACGTCGTAGGCGTGCATGACGCCCGAGCAGTCGCCGATGAACAGGGTGTCGTCGACCACGACCGGGGACTGCCAGGTCTCGTTGCCCGGGACGTGGAACTTCCAGCGGACCGCGCCCGTCTGCCGGTCCAGGCCCATCACGTCGCCGCCCGTGGTGTCGAAGATGGCGATGTCCTTGTACAGCGCCGGCGTGCCCCAGATGCCGGCCGGCCTCGTGCCCTGGTCCTTCACCGACCACACCACCGGGTTGTCGGGCTTCGACGGGTCCAGCTTCATCATCTGGCCGACCTGCTTCGAGCGGGCGTTGCCCTTCTCGTACTCCGAGCCGACGTAGAGGAACCCGGCCTCGTCGATGACGATCGACGCGTCGGTGTCGTCGCCGGTCCAGAAGCGGAACGTGCGGGTCGGGGTCTTGCCCTCCTTGAGGCCGCTGATGTCCCAGCCCTGCACGAGACCGCCCGAGTTGGCGAAGTAGACGGTGTTCTTGTAGATGGCGACCGAGTTCTCGATCGAGACGTTGGTGTCGCCGAAGTCCTTGAGCAGCTGCTCGTCCCAGCCCGGCGTGTTGAACACCAGCTTCGGGTTGACCGTCACCTTGCCGTTGGCGTCGTAGCCGCGGTTGAGCTTCACGATGTGGAACTGGCTGTTCTCGCCGCCCTCGAACAGGTAGTCGTCGATGATCAGGCCGGAGCCGTCCCAGTCGTCGTTCCACATCGTCGGCTTCACCGCGTTGGCGGACAGCTTCCACAGCTCGGTCGGCACGCCGCGGTCGAGCGCGATGACCCGGTAGTAGTTGTCGCGGGAGCCCGAGTAGAGCAGGGGGAAGCCGTCGGGGTCGACGGTGACCGTGCCCTTGATGATGTCGCCGGTCTTGAAGTCGGGCATGATCTGCTCGCCGGTCGCCGCGTCGAGGAAGTGGATGTTGCGGTCGTAGGCGCCGAACACCACCCACGTGCGCCCGTCGCGCTCGAACACGGCCGGCTGGCCGGTCCAGCCGTTGCCGCACCACTGCGTGGTCTTGCCCTTGTCCTCGGACATCGCGCACATGCCGCCGGTCTTCGGATACTGCCACTTGTGCACCGGCATGGTCTTCGGCACGGGGCCCTGCCCGTAGTAGGTGCGCGTCGGGTTGCCGCGGAACGTTAACAAGCCGTTGACCTTCGTGCCCCACGGCTTGCCGACCAGCTCGGGGTCGGACCAGCCGACGAACGCCGGCTTCGACGGCGACGGCGACGCGGCGGCGGTCGTGCCGACCTCGGGATTCGCGGTCGAGGAGCTGTCGGAGCGCGACCGGCGCAACGCGTAGGCGGTGGTCGCGACCCCACCGACGACCAGCACCAATGCGCCCGCGAGCAGCAGGCGGAACGTCCCGGAACGTGACATGGGGCCCAGTATGTCGGCGCGGTACGACAAAATGTTCCCCCGAACGGCGGGACCGTCGTGCGCCCCTCGGCTCACCTATTCTGGTTTTTCGAAGTGCTGGTAGTCGATCCCGCTGCGCCAGCCGCCACCCCAGGTGAAGCCCTCGGCGCGGAACGCGGTCACCACCACGTCACCCTCGATGATCATACCGGGCCGCACGTTGCGCCGGTCCAGGAAGTCCTTGCCGGCCGGCGGCATGATCTTCCCCTTGGGCAGGTATGGGTTCTCGACCGTGTTGACGTCGATCGCCCGCCCGTAGGCGTGGTTCGACCAGTGGCTGGTTCCGGGCACGTTGCGGCAGTTGAACGCCGAGGTGTTGTCGGCGGCCATCGACGCGTCGTCGCTGCCGCCGTAGGTCTCGATGAGGTGCATGCTGCGGATCGGGAACCGCGCGGCCCGCAGCTTGGCGAACACCCGCAGCACCGCCGGCGCGATCGCCTGGTGCACGACCAGCTGCCCGCGCTGCTCGGCCCCGGCGAAGTCGACGAACGTGACGGTGAGCAGCCGCAGGTCGTCGAGGCCGACGGGGCACCCGGGCCGCCACGATACCCCGGTCATCGCCTCGCGCAGGGCGGGCGGCAACGGTTCGCTGGAGTCCGTGGCAGGCGTTGTGGATCCGGGTGTACCGGCGGAGGCCGCGCTCGGCGGGACCGCGTCCGACGCCGCCGGGGCGGTGCCGGCGGCGGCCGCCGCCGGGTGCGCCCGCCCCGATCCGCAGGCCGCGGTGACGGGGCCGGCCGCGAGCAGCGACACGAGCGCCGCGACGGGCGCGATCCGGGTATGTACCGCCATGGTCGGAATACTATGGGTCGTGCCGGTTGACCAGCGCCGTCGACGCGCCCGTCGCACGACCGCGTTCCCGCTGCTCATCGCCGCTCTGCTGGTGCCGCTCGCCGCGTGTTCGAAGCGCCCGCCCGCGCCGGGCGCCGCGCCGTCCGCGAGCGCGACGCCGGCGGTCGAGGAGGTGCCGGTCGCGGCGGTGCCCGCGCCGTCGCCGTCCACGGCGTCGCCGTCCGTGACCCGCGCGCCGGCGAGCGCAGTCCCGAAGAGCGCCGGCACATCCGGTACCGTAGCCGCCAACGACGCGTCGAGACTCCGGACGCTGCCGGCCTCCACCACCCAGGTCGTCATCGTCAAGACGCCCGGCATGGCGTCGACGTCGGGCACGCTGCAGGCCTTCGCCAAGTCGGGCGGGGCGTGGCAGCCGGTGTTCGCGGCGATGCCGGCCCGGATCGGGTCCAACGGCTTCAGCGACACCAAGCGCGAGGGCGACCGGACCACGCCCACCGGCGTGTATGCGATCGACGGCACGATGTACGGCATCGGCGGCAACCCGGGCGTCCGGTACGCGTACCACCGGCTGGTCCCCGACGACTGGTGGAACGAGAACAGCGACTCGCCCGGCTACAACACGTTCAGTCACGGGCCGAACCCCGGCGGGCCGAGCGAGCCGCTGTGGCAGATCAGCCCGCAGTACACGCACTTCGCCGTGATCCGCTACAACATGCCGGCCACCCCCGGCCGCGGCAGCGGCATCTTCCTGCACCAGAGCAACGGGAACGCGACCCTGGGCTGCGTGAGCCTCGCCCACGAGGACCTGGTCGGGGTCCTGCGCTGGCTCGACCCGGCGACGAACCCGCGGATCGTCATGGCCCCGACCGATCGGCTCAACCGCTACTGAGCGTCATCTCGGTCCAAAGGTTACAAAGCGGCTACAACCCCCGTCACTGTTACGAAAAGTGACCAATTCGCAACGCTCGGGCGCGATGATCGGCTCGCCAGGGGCGGTTGCCGGCGCGTTGCGCAATTGTTACCGGCAACAACAAAGTCTGGACCTCGGTGGCCTTGTGTCCACGGGGCGCGGAGGAATACGTTGCCGGACACAACAATCACCGTCGTCCCGGACACACCCCGACGGTGGAACTCCGCCCTAGAACCTCCTCGCGCCCCCCAAAGGCGCATATCCGAAAGGACCCGTGCAAATGCGCAAAGGGATCCTCTCCCTGTTGGCGGTAGGCGTCCTCGCCACCGGCGGCCTCACCGCCTGTGGCGACGACAAGTCGGACTCCGGCAGCAGCGGCGATTCCGCCAAGAAGCAGAAGATCGGCGTCATCCTGCCGGACAGCAAGTCGTCGGCCCGCTGGGAGACCGCGGACCGCAAGTACCTCGAGGCCGCCTTCAAGGCCGCCAACGTGGACTTCGACATCCAGAACGCGCAGGGCGACAAGGCCGCGTTCCAGACCATCGCCGAGCAGATGATCACCGGTGGCGTCAACGTCCTCATGATCGTCAACCTCGACTCCGGCACCGGTAAGGCCGTCCTCGACAAGGCCAAGGCGGCCGGCGTCGCGACGATCGACTACGACCGGCTCACGCTGGGCGGCTCCGCGTCGTACTACGTGTCGTTCGACAACACGGCCGTCGGCAAGCTGCAGGGCGAGGGCCTGGTCAAGTGCCTGACCGACCTCAAGGCCACCAAGCCGATCATCGCCGAGCTCAACGGCTCGCAGACCGACAACAACGCCACCCTGTTCAAGGCGGGCTACGACGGTGTGCTGAAGGCCAAGTACGACAGCGGCGAGTACGTCAAGGGCCCGGACCAGTGGGTTCCGGACTGGGACAACACCCAGGCCGGCACGATCTTCGAGCAGATGCTGACCTCGACCCCGAACATCGCGGGTGTCCTGGCGGCCAACGACGGTCTGGGCAACGCCGCGATCAACGCGCTCAAGAAGCAGGGCCTCAACGGCAAGGTCCCGGTGACCGGTCAGGACGCGACCGTCCAGGGTCTGCAGAACATCCTCAACGGTGACCAGTGCATGACCGTCTACAAGGCCGTCAAGCAGGAGGCCGACGCGGCCGCCAAGCTGGCCATCGGCCTGGCCAAGGGCGAGAAGGGCTCCACCACCCAGAAGGTGACGGACCCCGAGGGCAAGCGTGACGTCGACGCCGTGCTGCTCACCCCGAAGTCGATCACCAAGGACAACGTGAAGGACGTCGTCGACGACGGCTACGTCACGGCTGCCGAGCTCTGCACCGGCGACTTCGCCGCGAAGTGCACCGCCGCGGGCATCAAGTAACACCGGGTGACACCGGCCCGGCGTCCACAGCCTCGACTCTGTGGGCGCCGGGCCTCGGCCGTGAGAACACCCGGCGGCACCCCTTCCGCCGGTGACGAAGAAGTCGGACATGGAGAAGGAGCATCGTGACCGACACACCCTTGCTGGAAGTGAAGAAGCTCAACAAGAGCTTCGGACCGGTCCAGGTCCTGCGTGACGTGGATTTCTCGGCCTACGCCGGCCAGGTCACCGCCCTCGTCGGCGACAACGGAGCGGGAAAGTCCACCCTGGTGAAGTGCCTCGGCGGGATCTACTCCATCGACTCCGGCGACTACTACTTCGACGGCAAACCCGTCACCGTGCACGGGCCGCGCGACGCCGCCGCCCTCGGCCTCGAGATCGTCTACCAGGACCTCGCGCTCTGCGACAACCTGGACATCGTCCAGAACATGTTCCTCGGCCGCGAGATCAAGAGCGGCCTGGTCCTCGACGACATCTCGATGGAGCAGAAGGCCGCCGAGACCCTCGCCAGCCTGTCGGTCCGCACCGTCAAGTCGGTCCGCCAGCACGTCTCCAGCCTCTCCGGCGGCCAGCGCCAGACCGTCGCGATCGCCAAGGCCGTGCTGTGGAACAACCGCGTCGTCGTGCTCGACGAGCCGACCGCCGCCCTGGGCGTCGCGCAGACCGCCCAGGTGCTCGAGCTCGTCCGCCGCCTCGCCGACAACGGCCTCGCCGTCGTGCTCATCTCGCACAACATGAACGACGTGTTCGCGGTCGCCGACCGGATCGCCGCGCTCTTCCTCGGCCAGATGGCCGCCGAGGTCCGCGCGTCCGACGTGACCCACTCGCAGGTCGTCGAACTCATCACCGCCGGGCGCAGCGGCGACCTCGGCCTTCGCCAGAACGGAGCGGCGGCATGACCGTGTCCACCGTGCCCCCGGAGGAGAAGGCGGCCGCCGGCCGGCCGGTCACCCTGGGCAGCTACGTCAGCAGCTACTTCGGCAAGGTGCGCGGCGGCGACATGGGCGCCCTGCCCGCCATCTCCGGCCTGATCGTGCTCGTGATCGTGTTCTCGATCGCCCGCCCGGTCTTCTTCAGCAAGGCCAACTTCGCCAACCTGCTGACCCAGGGCGCGGCCGTCACGATCATCGCCATGGGTCTCGTGTTCGTGCTGCTCCTGGGCGAGATCGACCTCTCCGCCGGCTTCGCCAGCGGCGTCTGCGCCGCCGTGCTCGCGACACTGCTCACGACGCACGGCTATCCGTGGTACGTCGCCGTCCTCGGTGCCATCGTGACCGGTGTCGTCATCGGCCTCGTGCTCGGCACGCTCGTGGCCAAGCTCGGCATCCCGTCGTTCGTCGTCACCCTGGCGGCGTTCCTCGCCTTCCAGGGTGCGGTGCTGCTGCTCATCAAGGGCGGCACGATCATCGCCGTCGACAACCCCACGATCAAGAAGATCAACTTTGACGGCCGGTTCACCCCGACCCAGGGCTGGATCCTCTTCGCCGTCACCGTCCTCGGCCTGCTCGCGGTCCACCTCTGGAAGCGCCGGGGCCGGGCGAAGCGGGGCCTGGCGGTCGAGCCGATGTCGGTCATCGCCCTGCGCGTCGGCGCGGTCGCGGTGCTGCTCGGCGTCGCCGTCTACGTGCTCAACCTGGAGCGCGGCCGCAACGTGCTGTTCTCCCAGAAGGGCGTCCCGATGGTCGTCCTGATCATCGGCGTGTTCCTGCTGCTGTGGACGTTCGTGCTCGGCCGCACCGCCTACGGCCGGCACGTCTACGCCGTCGGCGGCAACAAGGAGGCCGCCCGCCGGGCCGGCATCAACGTCGACGCGATCCGCATCTCCGTGTTCGTCATCTGCTCCGGCATGGCGGCCGTCGGCGGCATCATCGCCGCGTCGCGCGCCGCGTCGGTCGACCCGAACACGGGCGGCAGCAACGTCCTGCTGTACGCGGTGGGCGCCGCGGTCATCGGCGGCACCAGCCTCTTCGGCGGCAAGGGCCGGGTCCTCGACGCGGTCCTCGGCGGTGCCGTGGTCGCGGTCATCGAGAACGGCATGGGCCTGCTGGGCTACGAGTCGGGCGTGAAGTTCATCGTCACCGGCGTCGTCCTGCTGCTCGCGGCGAGCGTCGACGCGCTGTCGCGCCGGCGAGCGGCCGCCGCGGGACTGAGTTGACGACCGGCGGCTAGGCTCGTTACCCGCCCCCGTAGAGAAAGCCGAGCATGCGCGTTGGTCCCAGCCAGGAGGAGATCCGCCGGAGCAACCTCGGTGCGCTCCTGCGCTCCGTGCACCTCCACGGCGCCATGTCCCGCGCCGACCTCACCACGAGCCTGGGACTCAACCGCAGCACGATCGGGGCGCTGACCGCCGACCTCGCCGCCGCCGGCCTGGTGAGCGAAGAGGTCCCGCAGGAGCAGCGCGGCCGGGCCGGGCGACCCTCGCTGGTCGTCCGGCCCGAGTCCGAGAAGGTGTACGTCTACGCGTTCGCCGTCGAGGTCGACCGGATCGTCGCGGCCCGGGTCGGGCTCGGCGGTGTCCTCCTCGACCGGCACGAGGCCGCCCGTCCCCGCGGTGAGCAGGACGCGGCGGCCGTCGTGGCGCCCATCGCCGACTTCGTGCGCAAAATGCAGGCCGCGGCGCCCGCCGACGCGCGGCTCATCGGCAGCGGCGCGGCCGTCTCCGCCATGGTCCGCCGCGAGGACGGCTACGTGCGGCTCGGCCCGCAGCTCGGCTGGGTCGACCAGCCGCTCGGGGAGGCCCTCGGCGAGGTGATCGGCGACGGCCGCACGGTCGCCGTGCGCAACAACGCCGACCTCGCCGCGCTGGCCGAGCACACCCGCGGCGCGGCCGTGGGCTGCGACAACGTCGTGTACCTGTACGGCGACGCCGGCGTCGGCGGCGGCATCATCGCCGCGGGCCGCCCGGTCACCGGCCACGGCGGGTACGGCGGCGAGGTCGGGCACATGGTCGTCAACCCGGTCGGCAAGCCGTGCAGCTGCGGCTCCCACGGCTGCTGGGAGACCGAGATCGGCGAGCACGCCCTGCTCGCCGCGGCGGGCCGCAACCCGTCGGCCGGCCGCGACGGCATCATGGCGGTCGTCGACGCCGCCTCGCGGGGCGACAACAGCGCCCAGGCCGCGGTGCGGCAGGTCGGGGACTGGCTCGGCTTCGGCGTGGCCAACCTGGTGAACATCTTCAACCCGGAGATGGTCATCTTCGGCGGCACGCTTCGCGAGGTGTACCTCGCTTCGGCGGCCCAGGTGCGCAGCCGCCTCAACCGCAACGGCCTGCCGGCGTGCCGGGAGCACGTCCGGTTGCGTACGCCGCAGCTCGGCGACGACGCTTCCCTGCTGGGCGCGGCTGAGCTGGCGTTCGAGCCGCTGTTCGCCGACCCGCTCGACCCGGCCTGACGCCGCCCCGGCACGCGGCCCTCGCCGCTCCTCCACGACGCCCGCGCCGTCCCGCCGCTCCTGTCTCGCCGCGCCCGTTCCCGTCCCGCTTCTCTGCGCTCCGACCGCGATCTTGGAGTTGCAGTCCGCGATTTGTCCCCCTTTTCCGGACATAGCAGGGACCACAACTCCAAGATCGCGGTCGAGCAGGACCCCCGGCGGCTGGCGGCTGGACGACCGCGCCGGTCAGGGGTCGTTTCCTAGCATCCTAGGATGCCTTAGGGGGTGCGGCTGGCGCCGCACTGAAGAACCCTTTTCCAGCCGCTACGCGGCAGACTTTCGTTTTTCTTGAGGTACGACCGCTCAGGAGGGCTTGGTCAGGGCCTGGCACGCAACCACCGCGTCCAGGTGCCAGCCGAGGTCGTCGTGGGATCGGAAGGTGAGCACGGCGACGGTCTGGGCCCTGCGGTCGAACGCGATGTCGACGCGGGCCGTCTCGGCGTGCAGCTCGTGCTGGCCCTTGACGAGGTCGGGGTCGCGGGCCCGGGCCCAGGCGGCGGCGAGCTCGGCCGGGGCGCGGGTCTCGCGGACGGTGGGTGCGGCGGTGGCGCGCGCGGCGGCCTTGTTGGCGTCGGCGCAGCTCAGCCGGCCGGCGGGGTCGAAGCCGCCGGCGTCGTCGCGGTCGTCGTTCCAGTTGACGTACAGGATGAGCGCGGCTGCGGCCAGGCTGATGCCGAGGAGTCGGAGGATGGTGCGGCGCACCTACTCAGCGTGCTCTTTCCGCCACCAGTCGGCGCCGGTTTCCGGCAACGTGTCGATCGGGTCGTAGTACGGGTAGCTGCGGTCGAGGTCCATCGAGTCGTGCTCGATGGAGGTGCGGTAGTTCTTGGTCCAGTAGCTGATGCCGCGTTCGCGGTCGTACTCGGTGATCATGTGGACCCAGCGCTTGCCGACGAAGGGGACGTCGCAGACGATGCGCGGGGTGGCGTAGCCGGGCAGGTAGCCCATGATGTCGTGCTGGAGCTGCTGGGCCTGCCAGACGGCGACGCGCCAGTGTTCGGCGTTGGGGATCATGTCGCACATGTAGAAGTAGTACGGCAGGATGCCGGCCTCGCCTTGGAGTGCGAAGCAGAGGTCGAGCAGGTCGGCGGCGGTGGCGTTGACGCCGCGCATGAGGACGCCCTGGTTGCGGACGTCGCGGACGCCGACCTCGAGCGCGGTCTGGGCGGCCTTGGCGACGAGCGGGGTGAGCGACTGGACGTGGTTGACGTGGGTGTGGATGGCGAGGTTGACGCCGCGGCGGGCGGCGGTGCGGGCGACGCGTTCGAGGCCTTCGACGACGTCGGGCTGGAGCCAGTGCTGCGGGAGGCCCATGAGGGCCTTGGTGGCGAGCCGGATGTCGCGGACGGTTTCGATGTCGAGGAGGCGCATGAGGAAGGACTCGAGGTGCTTCCAGGGGACGTTGGCGACGTCGCCGCCGGAGACGACGACGTCGCGGACGCCGGGGTGGGCGCGCAGGTAGGCGATCATCGCGTCGTACCGGTCGGTGGGTTTGAGCGTGAGGCGGAGCTTGTCGACGGTGGGGGTGGAGTTGCCGACGAGGTCCATGCGGGTGCAGTGCCCGCAGTACTGCGGGCAGGTGGAGAGCAGTTCGGCCAGGACCTTGGTGGGGTAGCGGTGGGTGAGGCCCTCGGCGACCCACATGTCGTGTTCGTGGAGTGAGTCGCGGGTGGCGTAGGGGTGGGAGGGCCAGTCGGTGAGGCGGTCGCTGGCGACGGGGATCATGTAGCGGCGGACGGGGTCGGCGTAGAGGGCGTCGGTGGTGAGGCCGCCGGTGGGCACCATGGTGTTGATCATCTGGGGTGGGATGAGCATGGACATGGTGGCGTGGTGGGCCTGGTCGTCGGCGAGGTCGTCGTAGAAGGTGTCGGCGATGTGGTCGCCGAGGAGCGCCTTGAGCTGGGCGATGTTCTTGACGCAGTGGGCGCGTTGCCACTGGGCGGACTCCCACTGGTCACGGGTGACGTCGTGCCAGCCGGGGAAGCGGCGCCAGTCGGGCTCGGTGAGGGTCCGGCGTTGGTAGACGTATGGCTGCATGTCCGGCCTCCACGACGAAATACTTCCGCGACACTGGCACCATAGCGTCATTTCTTCTCTGATTCGACTTCAGCGACGGAATTTTTGCTGTCTGTCGGGTGGGTGGGTGGAATCGGCGCCCGGCGGCCCGACGGTTTTTGTCGGTGCCCCCGCATAGGTTGGCCGCACCGATTCCGCTCCTGATCCGCACCTGAAGGTCCGATGAAGAACCGCTGGTCCGTCCGCGCCAAGATCACCGCGATGATGGCCGTGCCGCTGGCCATGCTGGTCGCGTTGTGGCTGTTCGTGGTGGGTGTGACGCTGCCCGACGCGCTGGACCTGCGGGGTGCGGCGACGGTCGAGGACCGCATCGGGGCGCCGGCCGAGGCGATGGTCAACGAGCTGCAGGCGGAGCGGATGGTGACGACGCTGGTGCTGGCCGGCGGTGGCCGGACGGCGCAGGACCTGGCGGCGCAGCGGGCGAAGACGGACGCGGCGGTGGCGCGGTTCCGGCAGGAGTCGGGGTCGGCGGCGGCGCGGGACGCGGCGTCGGAGGAGACGGCGCTGGCGGTGCGGGGCGCGGGCGAGGCCCTGGACGGGCTGGCGGCGCTGCGACAGGCGGCGGACGCGGGTGGTGAGCCGGACGCGGCGCGCCAGGGGTTCTCGGCGATCATCACCACGACCTACGACATCTTCGAGGCGCTCGCCGACCACGGGGACGCGGCGGTGGCCGAGGAGGCCCGGGGCGTGTTCGTGCTGAGCATGGTGCGGGAGCTGCTGAGCGAGGAGGACGCGCTCGTCGCCGGCTTCGTGGCGGAGGGCGACTTCACGGTCGAGGACCACGCGCAGGTGGTGACGTATGTCGGGCAGGTGCGGCTGATCCTGCCCTATGCGGCGACGCTGCTGTCGGTGGAGCAGCAGGTGCAGTATCAGCGGCTGGTGTCGGGTTCGGCGTGGGTGGCGCTGCAGGGCCTGGAGGACCGGCTGGTCGCCACGGCGCCGGGCAAGTCGCCGGGGCTGGACGCGGCGGCGTGGCGCACGGCGATGGACCAGGTCAACGGGCAGCTGAGCGAGTTCCGGTCGGCGGTGCAGCGGGACAACGTGCGGCACGCGGGCGAGGCGTCGGACCGGATCGTGCTGCGGCTGGTGCTGGCCGGTGTGGCGGGTCTGCTGGCGGTGGCCGGGTCGCTGGTGCTGTCGGTGCGGATCGGCCGGTCGCTGGCGCGGCGCCTCGACGGGCTGCGCGGGGCGGCGCTGGAGCTGGCCGACCGGCGGCTGCCGTCGGTGGTGGCGCGGCTGCGCCGGGGCGACGAGGTGGATGTGGCGGCGGAGGCGCCGCCGCTGCGGCTGGGCACGGACGAGATCGGCCAGGTGGGTGAGGCGTTCAACTCGGTGCAGCGCACGGCGGTGGCGTCGGCGGTCGAGGAGGCGGCGGTCCGCCGGGGCATGAACGAGGTGTTCCTGAACATCGCGCGGCGCAGCCAGACGCTGCTGCACCGGCAGCTGTCGCTGCTGGACGGCATGGAGCGGCGCACGTCGGAGCCGGAGGACCTGGCGGACCTGTTCCGGGTCGACCATCTGGCGACGCGGATGCGCCGCCACGCGGAGGACCTGGTGATCCTGGCGGGGGCGACGCCCGGGCGGGGCTGGCGCAACCCGGTGCCGGTGATCGACGTGGTGCGGGGTGCGGTGTCGGAGGTCGAGGACTACGCGCGGGTGCAGGTGCTGCACGTGAGTGAGGGCGCGGTCGTGGGCCGGGCGGTGGGTGACGTGATCCATCTGCTGGCGGAGCTGATCGAGAACGCGACGTCGTTCTCGCCGCCCCACACGCGGGTCCACGTGTCGGGCCAGGTGGTGCCGAACGGTTTCGTGATCGAGATCGAGGACCGGGGCCTGGGGATGGCGCCGGCGGCGATCGCGGACGCGAACCGCCGGCTGGCGGAGCCGCCGGAGTTCGACCCGGCGAACAGTGCCCGGCTGGGGCTGTTCGTGGTGGCGCAGCTGTCGGCGCGCCACGGGGTGCGGGTGGTGCTGCGTCCTTCGCCGTACGGCGGGGTGACCGCGGTCGCGCTCCTGCCCGTCGAGCTGGTGACGGCGCAGCCGGCGCTGCCCGCGGGCCGCCCGGCGGGTGGTCAAGCCGGCGGTCCGGCGGGGTCACGGCAGGTGGAGGCACGGCAGCAGGTGGGGTCGGCGTTGGATGCGGTGGCGGACGCGCGGCGGGAGGCTGCGCGGGAGCCGTTGCAGTCGGCGGCGCAGCAGCCGTTCTCGTGGTTGCCGCCGAGCCGGGCGCATGACACCGGCGGCGCTGCGACGGCCGGTGCCTTGGTGAACGGCAGCCGGGCCGACCTTCCGCGGCGCGGTGAGCGCGCCGAGCGCCGTGCCGCTGCCGAGCGGGCCGATCCGGGCGGTGCCGATCAGGGCGGTGCCGATCAGGGCGGTGCCGATCAGGGCGGGGCTGAGCTGGCCGTGGCTGAGCCGGCCGGGTATGCCGGCGCGGGCCGTGAGCGTGGTGGTGGGTTCGGTGGGCCGGCGGTGGCGTCGGTGGGCGTGGGCGGGGACGGGCCGCGCGGGTTGCCGAGGCGGGTGCGGCAGCAGAGCCTGGTGCCGCAGCTGCAGGACGACGCGACGGTGGTGTTCAGCGCCGAGGAGGCCGGGTCGCGGTCGCCGGAGGAGCTGCGCCGGATGATGTCGTCGTTCCAGGCGGGCACGGCCCGGGGGCGGCACGCGAGCCTCGACCTGGGCGGCGAGCACGGCGGCGACCTGGGCCGCGAGGAGGGCCACGGACCGGGCCGGGAGCCGGACCGGGACGCGGGCCATCAGGGCGGCGACGGGCGCGGCCAACGGGGCGGCGCGCAGGGTGGCGAGCGTGGCCGGGAGCGGGGCGGGGTCGCGGGCGGCGCCGGTTCGGGCGGGGGAGCGGCATGACGGTGGCGCAGGGCCACGGCGGCGGGTTGAACTGGCTGCTGGATGATCTTGTCGGGCGGGTGCCGGCGGTGCGGCAGTCGGTGGTGTTGTCGGTCGACGGGCTGATGATGGGCGCGTCGCGTGGGTTGACGCAGGAGGACGCGGAGCACCTGTCGGCGGTGGCGGCCGGGTTCCAGAGCCTGGCGCGGGGGGCCGGGCGGCACTTCGGGGGCGGGCCGGTGCGGCAGACGATCATCGAGATGGAGTCGGCGTTCCTGTTCGTGACGGCCGCCGGGCGGGGTGCGTGCCTGGCGGTGCTGGCGGAGGCGGACGCGGACATCGGGCTGATCGCGTACGAGATGGCGATGCTGGTGCAGCGGGTGGGGCAGAACCTGTCGGCGTCGGCGCGGCCGGCGGGTGCGTGATGACGGATCCGCCGGGCCGGCATGCGGCCGACCGTGGGTTCCCGCCGCTGCCGCCGGAGCCGGGGTTCGGGGACGGGCCGGGGGAGTACCGGTGGCCGGAGCGGCCGCGGGGGGACCTGCGGGCGGAGCCGTGGACGGAGTACGCGTGGGTGGACCGGGACGCGGGTCCGGTGGTGCGGCCGTATGCGATGACGGGTGGCCGGGTCGTGCCCGCGTCGGGCGGGTTCGACGTGGTGGCGATGGTGGTGGCGAGCCGGGCGGCGGACGGCGGTGGGTTCGGGTTGCAGCCGGAGCATCGGGCGATCCTGGCCTGGGCGCGGGAGCCGTTGGCGGTGGCGGAGCTGTCGGCGCATCTGGACCTGGCGCTGGGCGTGGTCCGGGTGCTGCTGGGTGACCTGCTGGGGCAGGGGTTGATCGAGTTGTACCAGCCTCCGGTTTCGGCGGGGCTGCCGAGCGAGCACGTGCTGCGGGCGGTGATCGATGGACTCCGTGCGCTTTGACGGGCCGGCGGGGCGGTCGGCGAGGCAGCCGGGCGGGCAGCCGGCGGGACGGCCGGTTCCGGCGGCGATCAAGATCCTGGTCGCGGGCGGGTTCGGTGCGGGGAAGACGACGCTGGTCGGTGCGGTGAGTGAGATCCGTCCGTTGCAGACGGAGGAGTCGCTGACGGCGGTGAGTGTCGGCACCGATGACCTGACGGGGGTGGAGGCGAAGTCGACGACGACGGTGGCGATGGACTTCGGGCGGATCACCATCGGGTCGCAGGTCGTGCTGTACCTGTTCGGGACGCCGGGGCAGGACCGGTTCTGGTTCCTGTGGGACGAGCTGGCGTTGGGTGCGCTGGGGGCGGTGGTGCTGGCGGACACGCGGCGGCTGGCTGACTGCTTCCCGTCGATCGACTACTTCGAGCGGCGGGGGACGCCGTTCGTGGTGGCGGTGAACTGTTTCGACGACGCGGTGGCGTACTCGGCGGCGGAGGTGCGGGAGGCGCTGGACGTGGACGGGCACGTGCCGTTGCTGTTGTGTGACGCGCGGGACCGGGAGTCGAGCAAGGCGGTGCTGATCGCGCTGGTCGAGCATGTGTTGGCGTTATCGGCGGGCAACGCCGGGACTTGAAAGATATTCTGCAATCACGCTACTGTGCCGGAAATTCTACGGTGATGCTTGGGTGGTGCGGGAAATGGGTTCGCCGATCGGGTTGCATCGGGTGGTTGAGCCGGCGGGTGTGCTGCCCCAGGCCGCGCACCGGCTCGACGCGTCGCCGGAGGTCGGTGCGGACGAGGTGCGGGTGCGGGTCGAGCGGCTCAACCTCGACGCGGCGAGCTTCCGCCAGCTCGTGGGCGAGCACGGCGGTGACGGCGACAAGATCCGCGCGGCGGTCCTGGGGATCGTCGAGGAGCGCGGCAAGATGCACAACCCGGTCACCGGCTCCGGCGGCATGCTCATCGGCACCGTCGAGGAGGCCGGCCCGGCGTCGCCGCTCGGCCTGCGCCCCGGCGACCGGGTCGCGACCCTGGTGTCGCTGACGCTCACCCCGCTGCGGATCACCGACGGCCTGGCCCGCTGGGACGGCCGCGGCGAACAGGTCCCCTGCGACGGCACGGCGATCCTGTTCGCCCGCTCGATCGCCGCGGTGCTGCCCGACGACCTCGACCCCGAGCTGTCCCTGGCGGTCCTCGACGTGTGCGGCTGCCCGGCACTGGTCGCCCGCACCCTCCGCACGATGCTCGCCGCCCCGCCGCCGCCCCCCAGCCGCGCCGATCTTGCAGTTGTGGTGCCGGGTTCATTGGAAGATGTCCCGGTTAAGGAGGCACCACAACTGCAAGATCGGTACAGGGGGCCGGTGCGGGTCGCGGTGCTGGGCGCGGCGGGCAAGAGCGGATCGCTGGCCCTCGCTGCCGCGCGGGACGTGGCCGCGGCGAGCGGTGGTGCTGGGCAGGTGGCCGTGCGGACGATCGGGGTGGTGCGCGACGACGCCGAGCGGGAGCGCCTCGAAGCCGCCGGGCTCGCCGACGACGTCGTCGTCGCCGACGCGCGGGACGCGGTCGGGCTGGGCGCCGCGCTCGAGCGGGTCGGCGGGCCGGCCGACCTGACCGTGGTCTGTGTCGACGTGCCCGGCTGCGAGCATGCGGCGATCCTGGCGACCGCGGACGGCGGCACCGTCGTGTTCTTCTCCATGGCCACGTCGTTCCCGGCGGCGGCGCTCGGCGCCGAAGGGCTCGCGGCCGACGTGACAATGATCATCGGGAACGGCTACGTGCCTGGCCACGCCGGGTATGCGCTGCGGCTGCTGCGATCCGACCCGGGCGTGCGGGCGCTGTTCGAGGCGCGGTTGGCAGACTGGGCGCCATGAGAACCCTCTACCGTGGTGGCCGGGTCCTGACGCCGGCCGACCCGTTCGCCACGGCGCTGCTCGTCGACGGTGACCGGATCGGGTGGCTCGGGCCCGACCAGGACGCGCCCGCCGGGGCGGACCGGGTCGTCGACCTGCAGGGCGCGCTGGTGACCCCGGCGTTCGTGGACGCGCACGTGCACACCACCGCGACCGGGCTCACACTGCAGGGCCTCAATCTCGGCGGTACCGTATCCGCCGGCGACGTCCTCGACGCGGTCGCCGCGCACGCGCAGCGGCTCGCGCCGGACGCCGTGGTCATCGGGCACGGCTGGGACGAGTCCGGCTGGGCCGACCAGACCACGCCGACCGCGCAGGAGCTCGACCGGGCCGGTGGCGGGCGGGCCGTGTACCTGTCGCGGACCTGCGTCCACGCCGCGCTGGTCTCGAGCCGGCTGCTGACCGACGAGGCGAAGCAGGCAGTGGGGTACGACCCGGGTGGGTGGCTGCGCCGCGACGCGCACCACGTCGTGCGGGAGGCCGCGTTCGGCAGCATCACCATGGACCAGGTCCGCGAGGCCCAGCGCGCCGCCCTGTGCAACGCCGCCGAGCTGGGGATCGCGTCGGTGCACGAGTGCGGCGGGCCGGGCACGTCCGGCGAGGACGACTTCGTCGCCGCCATGTCGCACGGGCCGCGGCTGCCCGAGGTGTACGGGCTGTGGGGTGAGGTCGGCGCCGCGGCGAAGGCCAAGGAGCTCGGCGCGCGGGGTGCGGCCGGCGACCTGTACGCCGACGGGGCGCTCGGGGCCCGCACGGCGCACCTGCGCCAGCCCTACCAGGACGGCGAGCACGACCACGGGCACGGCTACCTGACCGCCGAGCAGGTCACGGAGCACCTCGTCGGCTGCGTCCGGCACGGGGTGCAGGGCGGGTTCCACGCCATCGGCGACCAGGCGATCGCGACGGTACTGCGGGGCTTCGCCGGCGCGGCGAAGCAGGTCGGCGTCGACCGGCTGCGGACCGGCCGGCACCGCATCGAGCACGTCGAGCTGCTGGACAAGCAGCTGATCGCGCAGCTGGTCGACTTCGGGGTGGTCGCCAGCGTCCAGCCGGCGTTCGACCGGCTGTGGGGCGGTGACCGGGGCATGTACGCGCAGCGGCTCGGGGTGCAGCGGTCGCTGGCGTCGAACCCGATCGGTTCCCTGGCCGGGGTGGGGGTGATGCTGGCGTTCGGTTCGGACTCGCCGGTCACCGACCTCGACCCGTGGGGGTCGTGCCGGGCGGCGCTGCGCCACCACAACCCGGTGCAGCGCATCGGGGCGCGGGCGGCGTTCGCGGCGCACACCCGCGGCGGGTGGCGGGCCGTCGGCATCGACGACGAGGGTGTGCTCAACCCGGGCTGGTCGGCGACGTTCGCGATCTGGGACACCACGAGCGACCTGCCGGCCGTGCTGGCGTCCGACGTGACGCCCGCGGCGCGGGCCACGGTCCTGCGCGGGCAGGAGATCCACACGCAGTGAGGAGAGCAGTGCGGTGAGCGGGAAACTCGGGCTCGACAGCGCGGTCGTGGCCGAGGCGCGGCGGCTGGCGGCCGCGGCCGGGCAGCCGGTCGTCGATCTGGCGCGGCAGCACACGACGGTGTCGGTGGAGCGGGCCGTGCTGCGCCTGGCGGGGGTCGCCGGCGCCGACCCGGACGGCATCCCGTGGGTGAACCGGCTCGTCGACGCCGTGCGGGCCCAGGTGGGGCTCGGGCACGGGGTGGCGGTGCCGGTGTTCGACGCGCTGCGCCGGGAGGGCCACGCCGATCTGACGCTGCTGGCGCAGAAGGCGGCGGCTGGCAGCGTCCGCTTCGAGGTACCGTCAAAAACCGGAAATGTCCGGAAAGCGGCGGCGAGTGCCGTCAGGAAAGGCATCCAGCGCATCGACCAGCGCCGCAAGGAACGTGAGCGGCTCGTCAAACGCCACGGCGACCCGCCGCGCACGCCGTGGGTGTATCTCATCGTCGCCACCGGCGACATCTACGAGGACATCCCGCAGGCGCAGGCCGCCGCCCGGGCCGGCGCCGACGTCATCGCCGTCATCCGCTCCACCGGCCAGTCGCTGCTCGACTACGTGCCGGAGGGCGCCACCCGCGAAGGGTTCGCCGGCACCTACGCCACGCAGGAGAACTTCCGGCTCATGCGGGCCGCTCTCGACGACACGTCGAAGGAGGTCGGCCGGTACGTGCGGCT
Organism: Dactylosporangium sucinum; assembly: GCF_014647515.1. GTDB lineage: Bacteria > Actinomycetota > Actinomycetes > Mycobacteriales > Micromonosporaceae > Dactylosporangium > Dactylosporangium sucinum. Next base: position 52,958 of record NZ_BMPI01000073.1, read on the forward strand.
GACCAACTACGCGTCAGGCCTGTGCATGCCGGAGATCGCCACCCTCGCCGGCCTCGAACGGCTCGACATGATGCTCAACGACTCGATGTACGGCATCCTGTTCCGCGACATCAACCCCATCCGCACGTTCGTCGACCAGCGGTTCTCCCGGCAGATCCACGCCCGCGCCGGGATCATCATCAACACCGGCGAGGACAACTACCTCACCACCGCCGACGCCGTCGACGCCGCGCACACCGTGACCGTGTCGCAGCTGCTCAACGAGTACTTCGCCCACGAGGCCGGGCTCGCCGACCGGCAGCTCGGCCTCGGCCACGCCTTCGAGATCAACCCCGACCTGCCCGAGTCGTTCCGGCTCGAGCTCGCGCACGCGCTGCTGGCGCGGGAGCTGTTCCCGGACGCGCCGCTGAAGTGGATGCCGCCGACGAAGCACATGACCGGCGACGTGTTCCGCGGCAACCTGCTCAACGGGTTCTTCAACCTCGCCGGGATGCTCACCGGCCAGGGCATCCTGCTGGTCGGGATGATGACCGAGGCGGTCGTCACGCCCTGGCTGTCGGACCGGGACATCGCCCTGCAGAACGTGCACTACGTGCGGCAGGCCGCCGGCAACCTCCACGAGGACTTCACGCCCGGCCCGTTCATCCGGGAACGGGCGGCGACGGTACTGCGGGAGGCCGTCGACCTGCTGGGGAAGATCCGCGACGAGGGGCTGCTCGAAGCGATCGCCGACGGCACGTTCGGGATCATGCGCCGCCCCGCCGACCGGGGCAAAGGCCTCGACGGCGTCGCCCGCCGCGAATCCGGCTACTACAACCCGGCCCAGGAGATGCTGGAGGAGGGCGCATGAGTGGTTCCGGAGCGAAGCGGAGGAGGCCGCTCATGCTGGGCTCAGGGTGGAGCTCAGGCGGCCG
>NZ_BMPI01000074.1:0-2613 GCF_014647515.1 Dactylosporangium sucinum
AAGGCATGCGGCCGGAGCGAAGCGGAGGGCGCATGACCGGTTCCGGAGCGAAGCGGAGGAGGCCGGTCATCATGGGCACAGTTGGGAAGGCATGCGGCCGGAGCGGAGCGGAGGGCGCATGACCGGGTTGTCCGGGCGGGTCGCTGTCATCACCGGGGCCAGTCGCGGCATCGGTCTTGGCATCGCCCGACGGTTTGTCGAGGAAGGGGCCAAGGTCTGCATCACCGCGCGCAAGGCCGACGGGCTCGAAGCAGCCGTCGGTGCGCTCGGCGGGCCGGCGAACGCCACCTTCGTGGCCGGGCGGGCCGACGACCCCGCGCACCGCGCCGAGACCGTGCGGCACGCCACCGAGGTGTTCGGGCCGCCCGACGTGCTCGTCAACAACACCGGCATCAACCCGGTGTACGGTGACCATCTCACCGCCTGCCTGGCCGTGGAGCTCGCGCCGGCCGTGCGGGTCAACGCGGTCGCGCCCGCCGTGGTCAAGACCCGCTTCGCCACCGCGCTGTACGAGGCGCGCGAGGAGGAGGTCGCCGCGCGGTACCCCATGCGCCGCCTCGGCGTGCCGCGGGACGTGGCCGGCGCCGTGGCCTTCCTCGCCTCCGGCGACGCCGGCTGGATCACCGGGCAGACGCTCGTCGTCGACGGCGGCGTGACCCTCGCGCGGCGGTCCGGATGAACCTCAACGGGGCCGCCGTCGTCATCACCGGCGGCGGGAGCGGCATCGGCGCCGCCATGGCCCGCCGCTTCGCCGGGCTCGGCGCGCAGATCGTCGTCAACGACCTGGACGCGGCCGCGGCCCGCCAGGTGGCGTACGAGGTCGACGGGCTCGCCTTCAGCGGCGACGCCGGGGACCCCGAGGAGGTCGACCGGCTGGTCGACTTCGCCTGGGACAATGTCGGCGCGCTCGACCTGTTCTGCGCCAACGCGGGCGTGGCTCCCCGCGGTACCGTCACCGCCCCCGACGCCATGTGGGAGCAGGCGTGGCGGGTCAACGTCATGGCCCACGTCTACGCGTCGCGCGCGCTCCTGCCGCGGTGGCTGGCCAAGGGCCGCGGGCGGCTGCTCACCACCGTCTCGGCGGCGGGGCTGCTGACCCTGCTCGGCAAGGCGCCGTACGCGGTCACCAAGCACGCGGCCCTCGCCTACGCCGAGTGGCTGCGCGTCACGTACGCCCACCGCGGCATCGTCGTGCAGGCCCTGTGCCCGCAGGGGGTGCGCACGCCGATGCTCGACGGCGGCGACGGCGCCAGCCGGCGGCTGCTCGACCGGACCGCGCTCGCGCCGGAGCAGGTGGCCGACCGGGTCGTCGAGGCGCTCGGCGGCGACCGGTTCCTGATCCTGCCGCACCCCGAGGTCGCCACCTACTACGCGCGCCGGGCCGCCGACCCGGACCGCTGGCTCGACGGCATGAACCGGCTCCAGCAGAAGATCGAGGGATGACGCGGTGAACTTCGACTACGACGCGGTGACACTGGAGTACCGCGAGCGCCTGCTGTCCTTCATGGACAGTCACATCTACCCGGCCGAGCTACTGCCGCACTCGCCGGAGCTGGTGGACGAGCTGCGGCGCGAGGCCCGGGCCCGCGGGCTGTGGAACCTGTTCCTCGGCCTGCCGAACCTGCAGTACGCGGCGCTGGCCGAGATCATGGGCCACAGCCCGTCCCTGGCCCCGGCCGCGCTGAACTGCGCCGCCCCGGACACCGGCAACATGGAGCTGCTGGCGTCCTTCGGCACCGCGCAGCAGCGCGAACGGTGGCTGGAGCCGCTGCTCGACGCGCGGATCCGCTCCGCGTTCTGCATGACCGAGCCCGACGTCGCCTCCTCCGACGCGACCAACGTGGACACCCGCATCGAGCGCGACGGCGACGAGTACGCCATCACCGGCCGCAAGTGGTTCGCCACGGGCGCCCTGGACCCGCGGTGCGAGCTGCTCGTCGTCATGGGCAAGACCGACCCGACGGCCGAGCGGCACCGCCAGCAGAGCATGATCCTGGTCCCCCGCGACACTCCCGGGGTGACGGTACTGCGGGGCCTGCACACCTTCGGCTACGATGATGCCGACCACGGCGGCCACGCCGAGATCTCCTTCGCCGGCGCCCGGGTGCCCGCCGCCAACCTCCTGGGCTCCGAGGGTTCCGGCTTCGCGATCGCGCAGGCGCGCCTCGGCCCTGGCCGCATCCACCACTGCATGCGCCTCATCGGCATGGCCGAACGGGCGCTGGAGCTGACCTGCCGCCGCGTCACCACCCGCGTGGCGTTCGGGTCGCCGCTCGCGGCACAGGGTGTGGTCCAGGACTGGATCGCCGAGTCCCGGGTCCGCATCGAGCAGGCCCGCCTGCTGGTCCTGAAGACGGCCTGGCTGATGGACACGGTGGGCAACCGCGGCGCCCACATCGAGATCCAGGCGATCAAGATCGCAGTACCGTCCACTGTAGAGTGGATCCTGGACAAGGCCATCCAGGCCCACGGCGCGGCGGGCGTCAGCCAGGACACGCCGCTGGCCGCCTTGTGGTCGCGGGCCCGCACGATCCGCATCGCGGACGGCCCGGACGAGGTCCACCGCCGCTCCCTGGCGAGGCGCGAGCTACGCCGCTACACCTGACCCGCCCC
>NZ_BMPI01000074.1:2647-51179 GCF_014647515.1 Dactylosporangium sucinum
GCCCCGCCCCGCCCCGCTGCCCCGCCCCGCCCCGCCCTGTCCTGCCCCGTCCTGCCCCGTCCTGCCCTGTCCCGCCCTGCCCTGTCCCGCCCCGCCCCGTCCTGCCTCGCCGCCCCCGGCCCCGCCTGCTCTCCCGCGTCGATCTTGGAGTTGTGGTGCCAGGACACTCCGTAAATGTCCGGGTTTGTCAACCACCACAACTCCAAGATCGACGCACGGTTGGCAGGGGGCCGTGGCGAGCCCTGGCGGGCAACGCGGCGGTGGGCGGCGTGGCGGTGGCCGACGCGGCGGCGGTTGGCGGGGGCCGCGGCGGGCGGAGCGCAACGTGTGCCCGTGCGTGGTCCGCAAGGTGCGCCCGTGGGCGGTCCGCAAGGTGCTCCCGCGGGCGGTCCGCAGCGTGCGCCCGTGGGCCCGCAGCGTGCGCCCGTGGGTGGTCGGCGGCGTGCGCCCGTGGGCGGTCCGCGGCGTGCGCCTGCGGGTGGTCCGCGGCGTGCGCCTGCGGGTGGTCCGCGGCGTGCGCCTGCGGGTGGGGTGCAACGTGTGCCCGCGGGTGGGGCGCAACGTGTGCCCGCGGGTGGGGCGCAACGTGTGCCCGCGGGTGGGGCGCGGTCAGGGTGCGCCGAGGAACTCCAGCAGCGCCGGGATGTAGGCCGGGGACCGCAGCGCCGTGAGGTGGTCGCCCGCGACCGCCCTCCAGCGTGCGCCCGGGATCGCGGCCGCCAGGACCTCCGGGCGGGCCGCCAGAGCGTCGTCCGAGCCGACCAGGACCAGCGTCGGAGCCGTGATCTTGTCGAGGCCGATGGGTGACTCATGGGCCGCGCCCACCTGGGCCGCCAGCGCCACCCGGTCCGCGCCCACAGCGTCGGCCAGCTGCCGGAACGCCTTCGCCGGGGACGCCTCGACGGCGGACGGTGACTCGGTCAGCAGCACCGCCGTCACCTCCGGCGGCGGCATCGCCCGGGTGTCCAGGCCACCCAGCTCCGCCACGGCCGCGCCGACGCCCGACAGCACCAGGCGCCGCACGCGGGTCGAGGACACGGCGAAGATGGCCGAGACGACCGCGCCCATCGAGTACCCCACCAGGTCGGCCCGCTCGACGCCGAGGTGGTCCAGCAGCGCGGCCAGGTCGCGGGCCATCGTCGCCTCGCCGTAGGCGGCCGGGTCGTGCGGCTTGCCGGACGCGCCGTGGCCGCGGGCGTCCGGGGCGATCACCCGGCGGCCGGCGGTGACCAGGGCGTCCACCACGCCCGGGGCGACGAAGTTCGCCGTCGCGTCGACGATGAACCCGTGGTGCAGCACGATCGGCGGCAGGTCACCGGGAGGGCCCCAGACCTGGTAGGCGATGAGAACGCCGTCGAACGACGAGAACCTCTCCATGCCGGCGAAGATTAGTGCAGTCGGAGTGCAAATTGAAGCTGGCGCGCTAAAACTTCCAGCGTTAGTTTGGAGGGGTTCCGACAGCAGGAGAGGCGACGATGGATTTCTCGCTCAGCGAGGAGGAGAAGGCGATCCGGGACACCGCCCGCGCCTTCATCCAGAAGGAGGTCCAGCCGCTGGAGCAGGAGGTGCTGCGCCGCGAGCGCGAGCACCGGCCCGGCCTGGACCGCAGCGAGCTGCGGGAGCTGCAGCTCAAGGCGAAGCAGTTCGGCTTCTGGGGGCTGTCCACCCCCGAGGAGTACGGCGGGATGGACCTCCCCGCCGTACTGCAGTCGCTGATCTGGACCGAGGTCGGGCGCTCGTTCGTGCCGTTCCGCTTCGGCGGCGAGGCCGACAACATCCTCTACTTCGCCAACGAGGCGCAGCGCCAGGAGTACCTCATCCCCACCATCGAGGGCGAGCGCGTCTCCTGCTTCGCGATCACCGAGCCAGGGGCCGGCTCCGACGCGGCCAACATCTCCTTCGCCGCCCGCCGCGACGGCGACGACTGGCTCCTGACGGGCGAGAAGACGTTCATCACCAACGGCAACGACGCCGACTTCACGATCGTCATCGCCGTCACCGACAAGGACAGGGACGTCCGCAAGGGCGGCGCGACCGCGTTCCTCGTCGACCGCGCGATGGGCTGGCACTCCGAGTTCATCCAGACCATGGGCGAGGGCGGCCCCGCCTCGCTGATCTTCGACGACGTGCGGGTCCCGTCGCGCAACATCCTCGGCGAGGTCGGCCAGGGCTTCGAGCTCGCCATGCGGTGGATCGGCAAAGGGCGGTACATCATCCCCTCCCACGCCCTCGGCATCGCCGAACGCGCCCTGAAGATGGCGCTCGAGCACGCCACCACCCGGCACACGTTCGGCCGCCCGATCGGCGACAACCAGGCCATCCAGTGGATGATCGCCGACTCGGAGGTCGAGCTGGAGGCGGCCCGCTGGCTGGTGCTGCGCGCCGCGTGGACCGTCGACCAGGGGCAGGACCCGCGGCACGCGTCGTCGATGGCGAAACTCTACGGCGCCGCCATGGTCAACCACGTCGTGGACCGCGTCATGCAGATCCACGGCGGCATGGGGTACACCCGCGAACTGCCGATCGAGCGCTGGTACCGCCAGGTCCGCCTCCTGCGCATCTTCGAGGGTACCGACGAGATGCAGCGGCTCATCATCGCCCGCGACCTGCTGCGCGGCTACACCCAGATCGGCGGTCACCTCGCATGAGCGCCACGCTGTCGCTGGCGGCGATCCTCGCCGAGTCCGCCCGCCGCTACCCGGCGAAGGTCGCGGTCGTCGACGGCCCGCAGCGGGTCACCTACGCCGAGCTGTGGCGGTCGGCGCTGACGGTCGCCGCCGCGCTGCGCGAGCAGGGGGTGCACCCGGGCGACCGGGTCGCGCTGCAATGCCCCAACGTCGTCGATTTTCCCCGGGTGTACTACGGGATCGTCGCGCTGGGTGCCGTCGTCGTCCCCGTCCACCTGCTGCTGACCGCGGACGAGGTGGCGTACGTGCTGCGCGACAGCGGCGCGACGGTGCTGGTCTGCCACCCCAGCCAGGCCGCGGTGGGCGCGCCGGCGGCGCGGGCGGCGGGCGTCGCGTTCGTCGAGCCGGCCGCGCTGCTCGGCGCCGAGCCGCTGCGCTCCTACGTCTCCCGCGCGCCCGACGACCCGGCCGTGGTGCTCTACACCAGCGGTACCACGGGGCAGCCGAAGGGTGCCGTCCTCACCCATCTCAACCTGGTGCTCAACGCGACCGTCAACGTGTTCGACGCCAACGACGCCCGCTCCACCGACGTGGTCCTCGGCTGCCTCCCGCTGTTCCACACGTTCGGCCAGACCGTGGGCATGAACGGCACGTTCCGGCTGGGCGCGACGCTCGTGATGCTGGCCCGCTTCACCGGCGAGGCCGCCCTCGAGGTCATGCTGCGCGAGCAGGTGGATGTGTTCCACGGCGTGCCGACGATGTACGTCGCCCTGGTCGCCGCCGCCGAGGGCCGCACCGAGCTGCCCCGCCTGCGCCTGGCCATCTCCGGCGGCGCCTCCCTCCCGGTGGCGGTCCTGGAGCGCTTCGACGCGGCCTACCGGACGTCGATCTTCGAGGGCTACGGCCTCTCGGAGACGTCCCCGACGGCCACCACGAACCAGCCCCACTTCGGCACCCGCGCCGGCACCGTCGGCCACCCGGTCTGGGGCGTCGAGGTGGAGATCGCCCGCGCCGAGATCGACGACACGATCGAGCTGCTGGGCCCGGGCGAGCTGGGCGAGATCGTGATCCGCGGCCACAACGTCTTCGCCGGCTACCTGGGCCGCCCGCAGGACACGGCCCTCGCCGTCGTCGACGGCTGGTTCCGCTCCGGCGACCTGGGCACCAAGGACGCCGACGGCTTCCTCACGGTGGTGGACCGCAAGAAGGACATCGTGATCCGCGGCGGCTTCAACGTGTACCCGCGCGAGGTGGAGGAGGCCCTGGCCCGCCACCCCGGCGTGGTCCAGGTGGCCGTGATCGGCGTCCCCGACGAGGTGCACGGCGAGGAGATCTGCGCCGTGGTGGTCCCCGACCCGCAGGCGGCACCGACCGAGACGGCCCTGATCGAGTGGTCCAGGGAGCGGCTGGGCAAGCACAAGTACCCGCGCCGCGTCCGCTTCGTCGATGAGCTCCCGCTGGGCCCGAGCCACAAGGTCCTCAAGCGCGAACTCCGCCGCCGCATCACCGGGGAGGCCTGACCCTGGACGGCGCGCGACCGGCGGCAAACCCGCGGCGCGCGGGAAGTGGGCCTAAGGTGGGGCGGGTGACGGAACCGCTGATCCGGCCCGCCCGCTCCGCCGACGCGGCCGAGGTCGCCGCCATCTGGGAGTCCGGGTGGCGCGACGGCCACCTCGGCAACGTGCCCGACGCGCTCGTCGCGGCCCGCTCCCACGACTCCTTCCGGACGCGCGCCGGCAAGCGGGTGCCCGACACCACCGTCGCCGACGTCGGTGGTGTGGTGGCCGGGTTCGTGATGGTCGTCGGCGACGAGGTGGAGCAGGTGTACGTCGGGGGCGCCCACCGCGGCACCGGGATCGCCGCCGTCCTGCTCGCCGCGGCCGAGCGGCTGGTCGCCGCGAACGGGTTCGGCACGGCCTGGCTGGCGGTCGTGCCCGGCAACGCCCGCGCCCGGCGGTTCTACGAGCGGTGCGGCTGGAGCGACGCCGGGCCGTTCGACAACCCGGTCCCGCACGCGGGTCAGATCATCGCGGTGCCGTGCCGGCGGTACGAGAAGCGCGTCTGAACCGGCGCCCTTGAGCGTTTTCCCGCGGTCCGGAGTATGTGGTGCGTGGGAAGTCGAACGGATGCCGAGTTCAGCGAGTACTTCGCCGGGCGGGTCGGCGGGTTGCGGCGGGTCGCGTACGCGCTGTGCGGTGACTGGCACACCGCCGACGACCTCGTGCAGACGACCTTCGTCAAGGTGTACCAGCACTGGCGGCGCACGCGGCCCGAGTCCCTCGACGCCTACACGCGGCGGATCCTCGTCAACGCGTTCCTGTCGCACCGGCGGGACCGCCGCCGGGAGACCGTGGTGGCCGAGCCGCCCGACGCGGCCGTCGACGCCGCCGAGCCCGGCGGGCACGAGGGGCTCGGCCGGGCGTTGCAGGCGCTGCCGGCACGGCAGCGGGCCGTCGTCGTCCTGCGCCACCTCGAGGACCTGTCCGTGGCCGAGGTCGCCGAGCTGCTCGGCATGGCCGAGGGCACCGTCCGCAGCCAGACCGCCCGGGCCGTCGACGCGCTGCGCCGCACCCTGGCACCGACGAAGGAGTGAACGCCATGGATCTCGGCACCGCGCTGCGGGAGTACACCGACGGCGGGCCGCCGACCCGCCTCACCTCGGCCGGTGTGCTCGCCGCCGGCCACCGCGCCCGCCACCGGCGCCGGATGGTCCTCGCGGCCGGCACCGTCGCCGCCGTGACGGTGACCGGAGCCCTGGTCGTGGCCATCCCCGGCGACCCGCCGCCGGTGCGGCCGTCCGGGCCCGGCTGGACCGCCCTCGACCCGCAGCGGTTCTGCGCGAGCGACGACCGGGCCGACCGGTTCACCTGCTCCCTGCAGACCGCGGTGTCGCGGCGCCTGCCGGGCGCGACCTTCCGCCGCAATCCCGCCGCGGCGGCCGGGCCGCTCGAGGTGTACCGCGACGGCGACCGCTGGACCGCGTCCGCGCTGGTCGCCGACGAGCACGGCATCGGCGCGATCGGCTTCGGCATCTCCCCGGCCGCGGGTCCCGGCGACGTCAAGGAGCAGCTGTGCGAGCCGCCGGTGTGCAGCGAGCGCACCGGCCCGCACGGCGAGCCGGTGACCGTCCTGCACGTCGGCGGCCGGCGCAGCTACCAGAACCAGCTGATCAACGTGCGGATGTACGCGGCCGGCACCCAGCTCTTCGCCAGCGCCACGAACGCGACCTTCGGCGCGACCGCGCAGCCCGGCGAGGCCCAGGTACTGGAGCAGCAGGAGGTGACCCGGCCCGACGTGCCGCTGACGGTCGACGACCTCGTGGCGATCCTCGCCGTGCCGGACCTCCTGCTCACCTCCTGAGCGTCAGGGCGGGAGGTCGTGCCGCCCGCGTCGTCGGACGGGCCGGTCGAGGGCGCCCCGGCGGCCGTCGAGAAGCGCCGCTGCATCGTCGTCGCCGACACAGCGGTCAGGCGGGCAGGCAGCAGCGGGGCGGGCCGGACGGCCCACCCCGCATGCCCCGTACCTTCGTCGCCTACGCCGCCTCGGCGAGCTCGGCCGGCTCGGACCGGCCGGCCGGGTCGGTGTCGGGCAGCTCCCGCAGCAGCACCCGGTTGCGGGCGTGGTCCACGCTCAGCACCTCGACGTCGAGCTCCTCGTCGAGGTCGACGTGCCCGTTGTTCAGGTCCACGCGCAGGTCCGCCGTCATGTCGCGGGCCAGCAGCATCGCCGGGCGGGTGCCGGCGGCCAGCCGGACCAGGATGTAGCCGCCCCGTCCGTCGGCCTCCGGAACCGCCTTCACGACCCGCCCGGTGCCCCGCCAGCCCGGCGACACGAGGATCGGCACCGTGCCCTGCTGCGCGGGCCGGCCCACGACCCGGTTGAGCCGCAGGCCGATCCGGCGCTGCTCGGCGTCCATCCGGGTGACGGTCACCTCGACCTCGGTGCCCGGCGCCGGCCCGCCGCCCTGGAACTGCTCCAGCGGGATCATGCCGTTGACGTCGAACTCGACGCGCGCGAAGGCGCCCACGCCGTCCACCACGTTGTGCACCGCGGTCCGCAGCGTCGTGCCGACCGGGTACCGGCTGGCCAGGATCGGCCAGGGGTTCGTCTCACCGCCGAGCAGCGTGTAGCGCATCTCGCTGCGCATCGGGTCGACGACGAACGCCCCGTCCAGCCGGTCGCCGACCTTGAACCGGCGGCTCATGTCCGTGATCAGCCGCGAGTAGTCCACGTCACCGACGCCCATGACGCCGCGGCGGCCGCTGTCGTCCTGGACCACGACGTACTCGCGGTCGATCGAGATGACCCGGGCCGGCGCCGAGTTGCGTCCGCCGCCCGGCATCGGCATCGGCGCCATCTCCTCGGCCGGCTCCTGGCTCAGCGCGCGGAGCTGGAGCGTCAGCTCGTTGCGCATGCGCATGATGTCGGCGTAGTTCGGGCTGTACGTGATGTAGCGGTACAGGCCGCGCACATCGGTCGGGATGTCGTCCGCCCGCTGGGTCAGGATGACGATGCGCTTGCCCAGCAGCAGCGCCCAGCCGAACTCGAACGCCACGTTGACCGACTGCGCGCTGAAGTCGACGACGACGAACTCCGCCTGCTGCATCGTGCGCCAGACGGCGTCGAGGACGCCCTGCGGCCCGTAGATGCCGTCGACCCGCAGCGGGACCATCCCGCAGTCCTCGGCGACGGTCGGGACGCAGACGTCGCTGTAGAACGCGTCGAAGTCGAACGGCTCGACGCCGGGGGAGACGGTCTTCACGCCGTACGGCATGGCGAAGAAGACGCGTCCGGGCTCGGGACCGATCGTCCGGAGCGGTTTGAACATCGCGCTCAATGTAGTGACTCCCTCCACCACTCTGCAGCGGCGGCCGATGTGCCGCGCGCCGGTGTTGCGGTATGAAGGACGTCGTAGGGTGGCAGAGCGTTTTGGGGGCAGCTTGGGGGGCGGATGATCGATCTTCTTGCTGGGTGCCCCCACTGCGGCGACGTCGAGCCCGCGGCGGTGTCGGCGCTGCGCGCCGCCGCATGGAGAGCCGCAGACATCAAGGACTGGCTGGTCAGCAACGGCAACGACGCGCTGCCCGCCTGCCGGTGGGTGTCGGTCCACGACCACGAGCTGCTGGCGCGGTTGAGCACGCGGCCGTCGATCCGTGACGCGCTGTACGAGGCGATGGCCCGTGCGTGGGGGGCCGGCGGGGACGAGGCGCTGGAGGTCACCGAGTTCGCCGCGTTGTGGGGCGACCCGCGCAACCTCCCCGGTGGTTTTCCCATCCGGCTCAAGCGCGGCCTGCAGGACCGCGAGCCCAGGACGGTGCACGAGGCGTATACGAGCGTCGTCGCCCGTCTCCGGCCGGTCTTCGGTGGCGAGGCCGGTGCCGGACTGCGCCGCATCGGGTGGATCTACCTGCTGGCCGACGCCGCCCAGGCCGCGTTCCGCGCGCACGACGTGACCACCGCGGTGCGCCTGTGGGACGAGACATGGCTGCTGATCGACGAGCTGCCGGCCACCCATGTGCTCTCGGCGCAGGCGGTCGGGCACTTCGCGACCGGTTACGCCGCCGCGGTCGGCCACCTGCGGCTGCCGGACGCGGAGTGGGACACGATCCTCGACACGGCGATGGAGCGCCTGACGACCGCCGCCGGATGGCTCGAAGACGTCGAGCCTTCGATCGCCGTCGCCTCGCAGGTGCTGGGCCTGGGCCTGTCACGCGCGCAGATCTGCTACGTGCGGATGGTGAACGGGCTGGTCGGATGGATCACCGGCGAGGGTCGCCGACTGGAGCTGCTCGATCAGGCCGAGGCCGAGATGTGGGAGTACCTGCCGCGCGACACACCGGCGTTCTGGACGAAGGACGCGGCGGACCTGCCCGAGGGCCTGCGCGACGCCGTCGCCCGGCTGAACCTGGAGCGGGTGGGCGCGGCCGCCGTCGTGCGCCGCGACCGGCTGCCGGCTGCGGCCGCGGACGCGCTGCGCCTGAGCACCCGGCCCCACCACCGATTCGGGGCGCTCGTCGGGGTGGCCCGCAACGAGCCCAACCTCGCCCGGCGCGTGACGCAGTGCGAGCGGCTGCTGCGGGAGACCCGCGACGAGCTGTACGGCAAGGCGAACGCGTGGCAGCGGGAGGCGATCCGGTCGCGGCTCGCCGACGCCTGCCGCGACCTCAGCGTGAAACTGGAGCACGCACACCGGCCGACGGCGGCCTGGTTCTGGCGGCGCGAGGGCCAGTCATGGGCGGATCGGCCGGGCGAGCACGGCCAGAGCCGCCGGCCGGGGAGGCGTTCGAGGCGAGCGGCCGGCCCGGGGCCGGTCACCGACCTCGGGCCGGCCCAGGGCCCGGGCGAGGCGGCCGGCGGGCTTGTCGACGAGGAGGGGATGCCCAGCCCCGCGACCAACGGCGGGCTGGCCGGCATCGCGCGCAACATCGACACCGAGCAGGCCCCGGGGCTGGTGTTGTCGATCATGGCGTTGGTCTCGACCCGCGCGGACGCGGACACCCTGCGCGCGGCCATCGCGCTCGTCGACGCCTGGGATCCGCCGCTGCGCCGCAGCAGGCCCGGCCGGCTCCCTCCCGGCGACTGCGGCACCGTCTTCGATCTCCGGCGCACCCTGCTCGAAGCCGCCGACGAGATCGCCGTCGGATACGGGGCCTACCTGCGGCCCGAGCTGCTGAACCTGCTGGCCCGGCAGGAAGGGCTGACCCCGGCCGAGCGGCTGCGGGTGGCCGAGGAGGCGCTGGCGACCTCCCTCGAGGCGGCCCAGTGGGTCCAGGCCACGTCGGCGCTGCGGGTCATCCTCGCGGTCGCGATCGACGCCGGCGACGACCGGGCCGCGGCGTACGCCGTCCACGCCGTGTGCGGGATCGTCCAGTATGCGGTGACGCAGTCGCGAGGCACCGCCGACCTGATCGACCTGGCCCGGCAGATGACGTCCACGTCCACCCGGGTGGCGACCATCCTGGCCTCCCGGGGCCATGCCGAACTGGCGTTCCTCGCGGCCCACGCGGGGCTGGGCGCGATCAACCGGATCTTCGCCGACGACACGGAGCTGATCGAGGAGTTCGAGCTCGCGGAGCAGTTCCACCAGCGCGTCGACGGCGCCGACGACCAGCTCTTCGAGGCGATGCACAAGCGGCTGAACCTGGCCGCTCCCCGGCCGACCGAGTCCGAGCCGACCGCGTACCAGCCCGAGACCCTGCTCGCGTGCATGCCCGCGACGGCGGTCTACGTCCAGCTCTTCGGGGAACGGCACGGTGGCTTCTGGGCGGTCGGCTGCGTCGTCGAGGGCGGCTCGCGACGGTGGTGGGCCACCCGCCTCGACGTCTCGAAAGCGTCGCTCAACCAGCTGCGGGGCGCCGTGTGGCAGTCGCTGCGGCCGAAGCGGACCGGCCGGCCCCGGCGCACCCAGGCGCTGCGGCAGCTGCACGCCGAGATCGTCGGCCGCTTCCAGCACGAGTTCGGCGACGTCCGGGACGTCATCGTCGTCCCGCACCAGTCGTTCGCCGGACTGCCCCTCCATGCGGCGCGCGGCGACGACGGCTTCCTGATCGAGCGGCACCGGCTCACGTACCTTCCCGCCCTGACCGACGCCGTCCGCCCGGCAACGGTGTCGGGGTCGGCGCTGGTCGGCGGATGGGACCCCGCGATCGGCGCTCCCGAGGAGGCGCGTGAGCTGGAGAAGCAGCTCGTGTCGCTCGGGTTCGACGTGGTCCGCCCGAAGACGGCCGCGCACGGTCGTCGCCACTACCTCAACCCCGAGGCCCGCTGGGACGTGGTCCACATCGCGGCGCACGGCGACTATCACCCCTGGCCCCGGTCGCTGGCATCGGAGCTGCGGCTGTCGCGGACGGTGCGGCTGACCGCCGGCGACTGGCTCAGCCAGGGCTGCCGGGCGTCCTTCGTGTTCGTCAACGCCTGCAACGTCGGCCGCAACGTGCCACACGCCGGCGACGTCAACGGGTTCCCGCTCGCCCTGCGCATCCGGGGCAACGTCGCGGAGGTGTCGGCGCTGTGCCCGGTCGACAGCGTCACCGCCGGGCCGTTCGCGCAGTCGTTCTACCGGCACTGGGTGGGCCGCGACAGCCTTGACGCGTACCACGCCGCATGTCTCGACGCGATTCAGCGCGCCGAGCCGCCGTCGGTCTGGGCGCCGTACATCCACACCGGGCTGCCGGTCACCCTCAGCCCGCGGTCGCGACCCGTCCCGAACCCCGGGCCGGGCGGCGGCCGCAGCCGGTCCCGCGGCCGGGGGCACCGCGAGCGGCGGTCACGCTGAGAAAAAAAGTTCGCCGGATCGCAAAACTCCGCCGCGGCGGACGGCGTCCTGACAGGAGAGCGCGGTTCTGCCCACACTGATCCCGGCTAGGAGCAACATCATGGAGCGATCCTCGGTTGATGCCAGGAGTGCGGACTCAGCCGGTCAGCCGGACCTGACCGGTGCGTTTCACACCAAGGTCGGCGTGGACCTCGACACCGCCGTTGAGATCATCTACCGGCGTGCGCTGCGGCTGTCCGAGGGCAAGGCGCAACTCGCCCAGGACCTCACGCAGGACGTCCTGGCCAAGATCGTGCACGACCTGCGCTCGGGGACGCTCGCACCGGTCGTCGAGCCGCGGCCCTGGCTGCGGGCCCTCGTGAACAACCAGTTCATCCAGCACTACCGGGCCGAGAGGCGACTCAAACGAGGTGGCGCGCAGTGGACGGAATCGCTCGACCGCCACCGGGAGCAGGGGCTCGACCCCCCGTCCACGGTCCCCGGGCCGGAGGAGACCGTGGCCGACCGGGATCTGCGGGCACGCCTGCGGACCGCCGTCGCGGCCCTGCCGTCCCCGATCCGGGAGGTCGTCGAGCTCGTGCTCGACGGTCACACCCACCGGGAGATCGCCGAAATCCTCGGCATCCCGGAGAACACCTCGAAGACGCGCCTTCGCACCGCCGTTCGACACCTGCGGGACACGTTGTGTTCCGCTTCGGAATGAAGGAAGGATCTCGCCATGCGAGAGTCAACCGGTCGCAATGATCGAGAGCACGACGAGGGCGCTGTCGTGTCTCTGCTCGAGATCCTGGCCGACCTGGACTGCGCGGACGAGGAGTCCGCGCCGTTGCCGGACGGCGCCCTCGCCGAGGCACGGGCCGCGGCCGCGCGCCTCTTCGCCGAGGCGGACGCGGACGAACAGCGCGGCGCCGGCCCCGCGGCCGTCTCGATGATGTTCAACGAGATCGAGGGGTGGCTGGCCAGCTCGGCGCAGGAGCTGGCCACCGTCCGCGGCACCGTGGCGGCGCCGACCCTGGACCGGAACGAGCCCGGCCTGGCGGCCTACGGCTACGAGCCGGACGTCGAGATCGACGCGGACATCGACGTCGACGCGCGGACCGCGGTCATCACCGTTGTCGTGGAACCGATCGGCGACGTCAGGTCGCCCCTGACCCTGGCGGTGCGCAACGCGGCCGGCGTGGTCCGCCGGGGGACGGTGAACGCCTACGGCGTCGTCGTGATCGGCAAGGTGCCGATCAGTGAGCACAGCCCGAACGACCTGAGCTTCGAATGGGCGCCGCCACACCGGGACACATGAGCGGCAGTCGCGCCGTCCGCCGATCACACCACCCTGTGACGGCGGCCGGCGCCCGGCGTCGGCTCGGGCCGGGACGGCGGCAGGTGTCGCCGCGGTCGACGAGCGCTCAGTCCACGGCGGTGCGGCGAGCGAGGTGGACGATGGTGTCGGCCCTCAGTTCGACGGTCCGGGGCAGCACCTGCTCGATGCGGCCGTACGCCTGCTCCCGCACCGCGGCGGGCAGTTGCAGGTACGCCGAGAGGGTCGAGAGGTGGCCGACGTAGTCGGCGGCGCGCATCGCCAGGCGCCGTTCGATCACGTGCTGCTGCACGTCGGTGAACCACGGCGACTGCTGCAGCTCCGTGCCCGGCCACTGCATGGCCGCCTCCGGCGGGGTCCCGTCGGGGGACGGGATCTCGTCGCTGGACAGGAACGGTGCCCGCGCCGCGCGGACCGACGCCTCCACCGCCGGGTCGGTCAGCTGGAACGGCCCGCCGAACGAGGCGAAGACGCCGCCCGGGCGCAGCAGCCCGGCCACCCGCGGCCAGCGGCCCACCGGGTTGGTCCAGTGCAGCGCCGCCGCCGCGAAGACCAGGTCGTAACGCCGTCCTGGCCGCAGGTCCTCGAACGCGGCCCGGACCGTCGAGACCGTCGCCGGCACGTGCTTGCGCAGCTCGGCGAGCATCGCCGCATCGGGCTCGGTCGCGGTGACGGCGACGCCCCGTTCCGCGAAGAGGCGGGTCGCCTTGCCGGTCCCCGCGCCGATCTCCAGGGCGCTGCGCACCGGCTGCGCCGCGTACCGCACCACCAGGTCGAACAGCTCCGCCGGATACCCGGGCCGGAACCGCTCGTAGGCCGCCGCCACCGTCCCGAAGCTCAATGCGCGCACTGACACACCGGGCATCCTGGCACGATTCGCACCGTCAGCGCCCGGCCATTTCGCGACCGCGGGGCACTGACGTCGAGAACGGGCCGCCGGCTCCGTCCTGGGGCACGGGCGGCCACGACGGGCCACCCAACGAATCAGGGAGCAACCACCGGAGGGCGTCATCGTCGCCCTGGCCGAGCAACTGCGGGGATGACCCCGAGCCCGCCGTCGCAAGGTCAACTCGACGGGGAGTGCGGGAGGCGCACCTCCACCCGCAGCCCGCCGTCGTCCCGGGCGATGGCGGTGATGGTGCCGTTGTGGGCGCGGGTGATCGACCGCGCGATGGCCAGGCCCAGCCCGGCGCCGCCGCTGTGGTCGATGCGGTCGCCGGCCAGCCGCTTGAACGGCTCGAATAGCCCGTCGACCTGGTCGGGCGGCACGAGCGGGCCGGTGTTGGTGACGGTCAGGGCCGGGTTGGCGGCGCCGACGGTGACGGTCACCGCGCCGCCGTCGTGGTTGTACTTCACCGCGTTCTGCACGAGGTTCGTGACGAGCCGCTCCAGGAGCACCCGCTCGCCGTCCACGGCCCGGGCGTGCAGCTGGACCGTCAGTCGCAGCCCGGCCGTGAGAGCCCGGGTGCGGTGCGCGGCGGCGACCGCCGAGACGATCTCGTCGAGCCGCTGCGGCGTGCGCACGGCCAGCCCCTGGTCGGCCTCGCTGAGCACCAGCAGGCCCTCGACGAGCCGCTCGTTGCGCTCGTTGGTCTGCAGCAGCTGCGCGGTGAGCAGCCGCACCTGCTCCTCGGTGAGCGGCTGGGCCATCCCGACCTCGATGAGCGTGCGCTGCACCGCCAGGGGCGTGCGCAGCTCGTGCGAGGCGTCGGCGGCGAACCGGCGCTGGTGCTCGTAGCCGGCCATGATCCGGTCCATCATGGCGTCGACGGCCCGGCACAACCGGGTGAACTCGTCCTCGCCGGCGCCGGCCCGGATGCGGTGGCCGAGGTTCTGCGGCCCGGCCTGGGCGAGCACCGGCACCAGGTCGTGCAGGGGCCGCAGCACCCAGGTCGCCGCCGGTCGGGCAGCGGCCAGCCAGATCGCCAGCCCGGCGGCGGAGGCCAGGGCGAGCGGCAGCAACCAGGTGAAGTCGTCCCGCAGCGTCAGGTACGACGTACCGCCGACCGCCCCGCAGGCGGCGTCCAGGAAATAGATGGTCGTCGGGGTGAACGCATGCGCGTCGACGAGGTCGTTCAGGAAGTACCCGGCGGCCAGGGCCAGCGTGACGACCAGCAGCAGCCGCCGGCGCGGCGACGCGTTCACGCGGCCGGCCCGAGCCGGTAGCCGGCCCGCGGCAGGGTGTGGATGAGCGGCGGGTCGCCGAGCTTGCGCCGCAGCGTCATCACGGTCACCCGCACCACGTGGCTGAACGGGTCGGCGTGCTCGTCCCACGCCTGCTCCAGCAGCTCCTCGGCGCTCACCACCCGGCCGGCGGCGCGCAGCAGGACGTGGGCGACCGCGAACTCCTTCGGCGTGAGCGAAAGGACCCGCCCGTCGCGCAGCGCGGTGTGCCGGCCGACGTCGAGCACGAACCCGTCGCACTCCAGCACCGGCGGGACCGCCGGCGCGGACCGCCGCCCCAGCGCCTGGATGCGGGCGACGAGCTCGGCGAACGCGAACGGCTTGGTGAGGTAGTCGTCGGCGCCCAGCCCGAGCCCCTCGACCCGGTCGCGGATCCCGGCCGCCGCGGTGAGCAGCAGCACCCGGGTCGTGACGCCGGCGTCGACCAGCCAGCGGCACACCTCGTCGCCGGTGCGGCCGGGCATGTCCCGGTCGAGGACCGCCACGTCGTACCGGTTGACGCCCAGGCGCTCCACCGCGCCGTCGCCGTCGTAGCAGACGTCGACCGCCATCGCCTGGCGGCGCAGCCCGGCGCCGATCATGTCGGCCATCAGCCGCTCGTCGTCGGCCACGAGCACCCGCATGCGCCCACCTCCCAGTCGCGTCGCCGCCCCAGCATGCCAGCCGGGAGGTAAGGGCGGCGTCAGAAGATCACTGACGGCCGCCGGACGGCCCGGTCGCGACGCTGAGCGGCCATGTGGACCCGTCGTGAGGCCCTGTTGGTTGCGTTGGCCGCCGTCGTCTTCGGCGCGGCCCTGCTCCTGCGGCTGCCCGGCCAGCCGATGGGGGACGAGCCGCACTACCTCGCCCTGGCCCAGGCGATCGGCGAGTACCACACCTTCGACCCGACGCCGGTCTACACCAACGAGGACTACCGGGCGTACTTCCCGAGCCCCATCGACGCGCACGTGGCCGTCGTGGACGGGCGGCCGGTGCCGTTCCACAACGTGGGCGCGCCGCTGCTGTTCGCGCTGCCGTTCCTGCTGCTCGGCCGGTTCGGCGCGCACCTGGTGATCCTGGCCGCCGCGCTGCTCACCGTGCTCAACGTCCACCGCCTGCAGCGCGACCTCGGCGTCGGCGCCGGCACGGCGACGTTCGTGACCGGGCTGTTCGTGCTCGGGTCGCCGCTGTACGTGTACGCGCCGATGCTCTTCGTCGAGCCGCTGGGCATGCTGGCAGTCGTCTACGCCGTCCGGGCCGTGCTGGACCCGGCCGCGACCCGGTGGCGCGTCCTGCTGGCCGGTGCCGGGATCGGCTACCTGCCGTGGGTGCACGGGAGGTACGCCATCTTCCCCGTGCTCTTCGGGGTGCTGTTCGCGATCGGGCGCAAGCCGGCGGCCCTGGTGCCGCTGGCGGTGCTCGCCCTCGGGCTCGAGGTGTTCAACCTCGTCATGTACCGCTCGCTGAGCCCGGCCCCGGGCAGCACCGACGCGCTCGGCGAGGGCCTGCTGCAGCTCAACCCGGCACGTGGCCTGGTCTATCTGGCGTTCGACGGCCGCTTCGGCACGGCGCCGAACTTCCCGCTGCTGGTGCTCGCCGCCGCGGGGGCGCTGCTGACCACCCGGCGGGTGAACGCGGTCCTGCTGGCGGTGATCCTGCCGTACTGCGTGATCATCGCGACCTACCCGAACTGGCCCGGCGGCTTCAGCCCGCCCGGCCGGCTGCTCGCCGTGTGCACCCCGCTGCTCGCGTACTACGTCGGCGTGCTCCTGCAGCGCGTGCCCGGCTGGTGGCTGCGCGTGGCCGCCGCGCTCGCCGCCGCGTACGGCTACGTCCTGGCCCTGCTCTGCGACCTGCACCCGCTGGAGCGGTTCCACTGGGTGACCGACACCGGCAACCCGTCCCTGGAACGGCTGGCCGCGCTCACCGGCCTGCCGGTGGACCGCATGGTCGGCATGGCCGGCGTCGCGGAGGCCCCGTTCGTGCCCTGGACGGCGGCGGCGGTGATCGTCGCGGCGCTGCTGTGGTGGTGGGGTCATCGGAACCTCCGCGACGCCCCCGCCGCCGACATCTGACGTTGGCCCGCGGTACCCCCTCCGGGCCGTGCGTGATGGTATACATGAGCGTCACTCCCTGTTGATCGACGGTGATGGAGGAATGGTGCTTCGTGGGTACCGCACGTTCGCCTCGGTCGTCGGGCGCCGGACCGTGTTGCGGTACGGCGCGCTCGGCGTGCTGGCCGCGCTGACCGCCGCCTGCTCGAAGCGGGAGGCGACCGGCGACAGCGAGGGCGGCGTCGCCCGGCTCGCCCTGGACGCGTTCGCGAAGGGAACCTGGGACGTCAGTGTCGTGCTCACGGGTGGCGGCCTGGCCGTGCCGAAGGTCGACGCCGGCCGCCTGACGATCGAGCCGGGCCGCTTCAACGCCGCCGCGGGCCTGCTGGCCAAGACCAAGGCCCGCGGTGAGTACGCCTTCTCGGGCGGCCAGCTGCGCGTGCACAGCATCGAGTTCTGGGACGAGCCCACGTCGACCTGGCAGGCCACGTACGGCGAAGCGTTCTCGGGCACCGGCCTCCCGGCCGAGGTCACCGGCAGCGCCTCGGCCGACGTGCAGTGGTCGATGGGCACCGCCCAGCAGGTCCTCCCGGCCACGTGGGACGGCCGCACGCTGCGCTTCACGGGCCACGACTTCCACGACAAGACGGTCGCCGTGACCGTCACCCGCGCCGCCTGACCGCGCGGCCCGGTGCGCGTCGATCTTGCAGTTGTGGTGCCTGACGAACCGGGACATTCCCGGAGCGTCCCGGCACCACAACTGCAAGATCGACGGAGATGGACGTGTGCGGGGGAGACGCGCGCCGGAGGGGCTGGCGAGGCTCTCAGGCGGGGTAGGCGTGGGTCTCGGTGGCCTTCACCGCGGCCCAGATCTCCTGGCCCGGCGCCAGGTCGAGGTGGGCGGCCGCGGCCGGGGTGACGTCGGCGAACGCCGGGATCGGGCCGTCCAGCTGCACCCGGAGGTTGTCGCCGTGGCGCTGGATGCCCGCGATCGTCGCCGGCCAGGTGTTGCGGGGGCTGCCGTCCGGGCGGTGCGGGTGCAGCGCGACCGCGGACGGGCGGAAGACCACGAACGCGTCGCCGTCGAGGCGGTCGTCGCAGGCCAGGGTGAACCCGCCCGGGAGCTCGACCGCCGTGCCGTCGGCGCGGCCGCGGTACAGGTTGAGGCCGACCAGGCGGGCCACGTAGTCGGTGCGGGGGCGGGCAGTCACGGCCGCGGCGTCGCCGTCCTGGACCACGGTGCCGTCCTCGACGATGACCAGGCGGTCGGCGAGGACCAGCGCGTCGAGCGGGTCGTGCGTGACGAGCAGGGTCGCGCCGGGGTGGTCGGCGAGGTGGCGGTGCAGCTCGGCGCGGGTCTCCAGGCGGGTGCGGGCGTCGAGCGCGGCGAGCGGCTCGTCGAGCAGCAGCAGGTTCGGGTCGACGGCTAGGGCGCGGGCGAGCGCGACGCGCTGGGCCTGGCCGCCGGAGAGCTGGCGGGGCTTGCGGCGGGCGTGCTCGGCCAGGCCGACGCGGTTCAGCCACGCCTCGGCCCGGGCGCGCGCGGCCCGCCGGTGCAGGCCGTGCCGCCGGGGGCCGAACGCCACGTTGTCGAGCGCGGTGAGGTGCGGGAACAGCAGGTAGTCCTGGAACACGACACCGATCGGGCGGCGCTCCGGCGGCACCCACGTGCGGCGCGCGGGCCGGTCGAGGTCGGCGCCGGCCAGGTGGACGTGGCCGGTGGTCAGCGGCTGCAGGCCGGCGAGGGCGCGCAGGGCGGTGGTCTTGCCGGCGCCGTTCGGCCCGAGCAGCGCGACGACCTCGCCGGCGGCGATGCGCAGCTCGATGTCGAGGCGGAACGTGCCGCGGTCGACGACCAGGTGCGCGTCGAGCAGGGGAGCGGTCATGGGGCGGTGATCCAGCGGTCGCGCAGCCCGGCCAGGATGGCCACGGACACGATGAGCAGCACGAGGCTGAGCACGACGGCGCCGTCGAGGTCGCCGCCCTCCATGGTCTGGTAGACGGCGAGGGGCATGGTCTGGGTGACGCCGGGGTAGTTGCCGGCGAACGTGATGGTCGCGCCGAACTCGCCGAGCGCGCGGGCCCAGCCCAGCACGGCGCCGGCGGCGATGCCGGGCGCGACGAGCGGCAGCGTCACGTGGGTGAACGTGGTCCAGCGGCCGGCGCCGAGGGTGGCGGCGGCCTCCTCGTAGCGGCGGTCGGCGCCGCGCAGGGCGCCCTCGACGGCGATGATGAGGAACGGCATGGCCACGAACGCCTCGGCGATCACGACGCCGGTGGTGGTGAACGGCAGCGAGAAGCCGAACGTCTGGTCCAGCCACTCGCCGAGCAGGCCGCGGCGGCCGAAGACCAGCAGCAGCGCGATGCCGCCGACGACCGGGGGCAGCACGAGCGGGACCGTGATGAGGGCTCGGACGATTCGCCGGCCGGGGAACTCGACCCGGGCCAGCAGCCAGGCCAGCGGCACGCCGCACAGCAGGCAGAGCAGCGTCGCCAGGGTGGCGCACTGCAGGGACAGGCGCAGGGCGGTGCGGACCTCGGGGTCGGTCAGCCGCTGCGGCAGCGTCGTCCAGGGTGCCCGGATGAGCAGGCCGGCCAGTGGCAGTACCAGAAACACCAGGCCGATCGCGGCGGGAACGAGGAGGCCGGCGGGCGCCCGTTGACCGGGGCGCCGCGCCGACCTGGTTGTCGTCGTCACGGAGCCGTCAGGGAGCCTGGAAGCCGGCCTCGGTGAGGACCGTCCTGCCCTTGTCCGACAGCACGTAGGCGACGAACGCCTTCGCGCCGGCGGCGTTCTTGGCGCCCTTGAGCGCCACGATCGGGTAGTCGTTGATCGCGCCCGCGGACTCCGGGAACTCGACGCCGTCGACGTCGGTGGCGGCGGCCTTGGCGTCCGTGCGGTACACCAGGGCGGCGTCGACCTCGCCGAGCTTCACCTTCGCCAGGGCGGCCTTGACGTCCTGTTCGAGGGTCACGGGCGTGAGCTTCACCGAGGCGGCGTCGAGCGCCTTCTTCGCGGCCGCGCCGCACGGCACCTGCTCGGCGCACAGGGCGACCTTCACGCCGGGCTTCGTCAGGTCGGCCAGGCCCTTGACGCCCTTCGGGTTGCCCTTGGGCACGGCGATGACGAGCTGGTTCTTGACGAACGTGGTCGGCGACCCGTCGCCGTTGCCGGCGTCGGTGACGGTCTTCATGTTGGCCGGTGCGGCCGAGGCGAACACGTCGGCCGGTGCGCCCTGGTTGATCTGGGTGGCCAGGGCCGAGCTGCCCGCGAAGTTGAACTTGACCGTGGTGCCGGGGTTCGCGGCCTCGAAGTCCTTGCCGATCTTCGTGAACGACTCGGTGAGCGAGGCCGCGGCGAAGACGTTGACGGTGCCGGTGACGCCGGTGCCGCTGCTGCTGGTCGCGGCGCCGGGGGTGTTGCTCGCGGTCGGCTCGTCGCTGGCGCAGCCGGTCAGGGTCATCAGGAGGCCGACCGCCGCGGCGGTCAGGGCCGTGCGCAGCTTCATGGTGTGCTCCCTCGGGGTAGCGTGGCGCGCTCCACCACGACGTTGGTCGACTTGATCACAGCCACCGCTACCGAGCCGACCTGCAGGTCGAGCTCGTCGACGGCTTCACGGCTCATGAGCGACACCAGCCGGAACGGCCCGGCCTGGATGTCGACCTGCGCCATCACGGTGTCCTTCACCACGGCGGTGACGATCCCGCGCAGCCGGTTGCGCGCCGAGGAGACCTCGGAGCGGCCGTCGGGGTCGTTGCCCTGCTCGCGGACGAAGGCGGCCAGCTCGGCGCCCTCGATCGTGCGGTGACCGTGCTCGTCCCGGGTGGCCGGGAGCCGGCCGGCGTCGATCCACCGGCGGACCGTGTCGGGGCTGACCCCGAGCAGCTCGGCCGCTTCGCCGATCCGGAACACCGTCACGGCGACCACCCTACCGCCTCGCATCTGCGGCCGTGCATCGCCTTTCCGTCTCGCATCGGCGAGGGTGCGGTGGCGTTCCGCCGGTCGCACCTGCATGATGGGTGCATGAGCGACGAGCGTTGGTCGACCGTCCTCACGCACCTGGTCGCCGCGTTGCCGGTGGACGCCGCGCGGGTGACCGTGGACGGCCTCGACGGCGGGGCCGCCGTGTTCGCCGACCGCTTCGCCGCGTGGCTGCGCGCCGAGGGCCGCGATTGCGTGCGGCTCGGCGGCGACGACGACTGCCCGCCCTCCGCCATCATGATCACCGGCGGTGCCCGCCGTTCCAACCGCCACCTGACGATCTGGGTGCGTTCCCCCGGCCCGGGGGAGTATCGCGGCGAGCAGGCCGACGCCGTCGTCGACCTCCACGACCGGGCCTGGCCGGTGCTGCGCCACCTCAACCCGGCCCTCGCCGACGGCGAGTCCTGGTATCGCACCGAGTCCCAGGCGTTCTTCGCCGCCCGCGCCACCACCTGGGACACCAGGTTCGGCGACGACCAGCCGGCCTACGCCGCCGCCGTCGCCGAGGCCGGGCTGCTCCCCGGCGGCGTCGCCGTCGACCTCGGCTGCGGCACCGGCCGCGCGCTGCCGGCGCTGCGCGAGGCGGTCGGGCCGCTCGGCACCGTCATCGGCGTCGATCTCACCCCGCAGATGCTCACCGCCGCGCGATTGCGGGCGGGCGAGTGCGCCGCGCCGCTGCTGCTCGCCGACGCCCGGAGCCTGCCCTTCGCGGACGCGAGCGTCGACGCCGTCTTCGCCGCCGGGCTCGTCAACCACCTCCCCGACGTGGCCGCCGGGCTCGCCGAGCTGGCCCGGATCACCCGGACCGGCGGCAAGCTGGTCCTGTTCCACCCGTCCGGCCGGGCCGCGCTGGCCGCCCGCCACGGGCGGGCCCTGCGGCCCGACGAGCCGCTCGCCGAGGCCGTGCTGCGCACGTCGGCGGCCCGCGCCGGCTGGTGCCTGACCGGCTACGACGACCCGCCGCACCGGTTCCACGCCGTGGCGGTGCGTGCCTGACCTCACTGTGACGACCGCGGGCCGTCGCATGCGTGCGAGACGCCGGCGCGGTGGAATAGGAACGTGCAGTCCTGGCATGCGGCCTACGCCATCGCCCGTGACACGCCCGCGCCGCTCCCCGCCGAGCCGACCCCCACCGCCGGCGCCGTCGGCCGGGTCGCGGCGGCGCCGGCCCGGGCGCGCAGCGCCGTGCCCGCGTTCGACACCGCCGCCATGGACGGGTACGCGATCGCCGGCCCCGGGCCGTGGACCCTGAGCGGGCGGATCCTCGCCGGACCGGCCGCCGGCGGTCCCGCGCTGGCTGCCGGGACCGCGGTCGAGATCGCCACCGGCGCCGTGGTGCCGGCGGGTGCGGAGGCCGTCCTGCCGTACGAGTGCGCTCATCGTCGCGGGCAGACGGTGACCGGCGCCGTCGGGCCGCGCGACCACATCCGGCGGGCGGGCGCCGACGTCCCGGCCGGGGACCTCGTCGTCCCCGCCGGCCGCGTCGTCACCGCCACCGGCGCCGCCGCGGCCCTGCAGGCCGGCGTCGAGCAGCTGTGGACGGTGCGCCCGCCGAGCGTCACGCTGCTCGTCACCGGCGACGAGGTCGTCACCGCCGGCCCGCCCGGCCCCGGCCAGGTCCGGGACGTCTTCACCGGCCTCGTCGAGGCGGTCGGCAGCCGGGCCGGCGGGCACGTCCGCGACGCCCGGCACGTGCCCGACCGCCCCGACCGCCTGCGGACCTGCCTGGACGCCGCCACGACCGACGTCGTCGTCGTCACCGGCGCGTCGTCGGCCGGCGCCGCCGACCACCTGCACACGGTCCTCGGCACGCGGGACGCGACCTGGCACGTGTGCGGCGTCGCCTGCCGGCCCGGCCACCCGCAGGGCCTGGCCACACTGCCGGACGGCCGCTGGGTCGTGAGCCTGCCCGGCAACCCGTACGCGGGCCTGGTCGCCGCGCTCACCCTGCTCGAACCGCTGCTGCGCGCGCTGGCCGGCCGCCCGGCCGAGCTGCTCCGCATGCCGGTCACGGGCACGGCCCGACTGGTCCCCGACGGCGTGCGCATCGCGCCGGCGCGCCACGACGGCACCATCCTGCCGGGCACGGGTTCGGGCAGCCTGCACGTCGCCGCGTCGGCGGATGTTCTCGTGGTACTGCCGTCAGCGTGGACCTCCGGCGCGGAGGCGGACGTGCTGGTCGTGCCCTGATCCGTGTCGCCGCGCTGCCCGTGGGCTCGACCCGCACCCCTGCCCTTCATCACCGACGTCCTGGACGGCCGGGCATGATGACCCGATGCGTACCGCGGACGAGCTGACGGCAGCCTCCGACTCGGCCTGGCCGGCCCTGGAGACGGAGCTGCGGTCGAACCCGCAGCTCACGATCCTGCCGGTCGCGGTGCCGGCCGGCCGGGAAAGCCTGTACGGCCTGCAGGTCACGACCCGCTCCCGCCTGGGCGCCCTGTCCCTGCACACGGGCGGCCTCCTGGTCGACGGCGGCTGGCTCCGCGTCCTGGGCGGCGGCGGTGGGTCCGGCCTGCCGTCGCTGGCCGAGGCCAACGACCTTCCGGGCGCCGGCGAGGCACCGCCGGCGCTGCTGGTCGGCTACGACGTCCTCGGCGGCCGCTTCGAGCTCACGGGCGCCGACCCCGCACTCGCCGGCCGCCCGGGAGCGCCGGGCGACGTGTGCTACTTCGGCCCGGACACGCTGCACTGGGAGTCGCTGGGCGCCGGCCACGGCGGCTGGCTGTCCTGGATCGCCCAGGGCGGCACGACGCAGTTCTACGAGTCCCTGCGCTGGCCGGGCTGGCAGGAGGAGACCCGCGCGCTGCCCCTGACGCACGGCATCACGGTGTACCCGTTCCTGTGGTCGCAGGAGGCCCACGAGGACCTCGCGGCCACGTCCCGCCGGCCGGCCCCGATGGCCGAACTGTTCACCTTCCAGGCCGAGACCGCGACCCGCCTCGCCGCCGGCCCGTCGGCCTGACGGCTGTCACATCGGACCCGGGCCGATGCCGCCTTCCGCGGCCCGGGCGCTCAGGGGGCCTTGACGGCGGCGTGGGGCCCGCCGCCGCGGTCTGACCTGGTGAGTGCCTCGTCGACACGATCGGCGGCGAGGGCGTGCTGGATGACCATCGTCGCCGCGCCGATGACGCCGGCCTGGGCGCCGGTGGTTGCCGGCACGATCTGCAGGTGGGCGGTGGCGAGGGGGAGCGAGCGGCCGTAGACGACCTCCCGGACCCCGGCGATGAGGCTTTCGCCGGCCTGGGCGATGGAACCGCCGATGACGACGAGTTCGGGGTTGAGCAGGCTGACGCAGGTGGCGACGACCTCGCCGATGGTGCGTCCGGCCTGGCGAACCGCGTGTGCGGCGGTGATGTTGCCGCCGCGGACGAGTGCGACGACGTCGCTGTTCGTCGTCGCGGGCACGCCGGCCGTGGTGAGGTGCTTGATGATCGCCTGGCCGCTCGCGACGGCCTCGAGGCATCCGGTGTTGCCGCATCTGCACAGGACGTCGGGGGCGTGGGGGGCCGCCACGTGGCCGAGGTCGCCGGCGGCCCCGACCGCGCCTCGCAGCAGGCGGCGACCACTGATGATCCCGGCGCCGATCCCGGTGGCGACCTTGACGAACAGGAGGTGGTCGAGCGCGGCGTGGGCCGTCACGTGCTCGCCGAGCGCCATGATGTTGACGTCGTTGTCGACGAGGACCGGAACGTCCCAGTGGCGTCGCACGTGTCCGGGCACGTCATAGCCGTCCCATCCCGGCATGATGGGCGGGCGCATCGGCCGGCCGCTCGAATGCTCGACCGGGCCCGGCAGGCCGATCCCGATGCCGATGAGATCCTCGGCGTTGCGGTCCGCCTCGTCGAGCAGTCGTCGTATCGTCGCGACGACCCAGTCGAGCACCGCGATCGGCCCGGCCGAGATGTCGACGTGCTCGGCGACCTCGCGCAGCGGCCGGCCCGTGAGGTCGGCGAGCGCGACATGCCCGTGGGTCGCTCCGAGGTCGGCGCCGACGACGAGCCGAGCCTGGGGGTTGAGGGCAAACCTGGTCGGCGGGCGGCCGCCGGTCGAGGCCGCCTCGCCGGAGGGTGCCAGCAGACCGCTGGCGAGCAGCGCGTCGACGCGAAGGCTGACGGTGGACCGGGCCAACCCGGTGATTCTGGCCAGCTCGGCACGGGTTCGGGGCTGCCCGTCGCGAAGGAGTTGGAGGAGTTCCCCGGCCCCGGGAACGCCGGAGCTGGACCCGGCCGACCCGTCGGTGGCCGCCGCGCCGCGATGAGCGGGCGCACGTGGCGGGGGCGGCGGCTCGAACATGGTCGAAGTGAATCATATGACGGCGTATTGCGGCGATCCCGGTTGCTCGCAAGCAAGTTCTGCGTGAAGGCAACCTGAAGTTCCGGCGAGCCTTGGCCCCTCCACCGCAGGTCGAACCCGGGATCGGTCCGGCGTTGACGCTGTCGATACGCCGCCAATCAGACAACTTATGCATCTGATCTACCGACTTTTGTCCGACGCTTGTCAAATGTTCGGGTGTCGCCGTATGGTCGGGACCGCGCGGCCGCCCCGCACACCCCTTCAGTCTCCGCTCCCGCGGTGGACGTAGCGCCGCGCAGGCACAGAAGGAGGACCCGTGGAAAACAAGCTGAGTCGTCGCGCCATGCTCGGCGCCGGCGCCGGCGTTCTGGCCGCCGGAGCGATCGCCGCCACTGCGAGCCCAGCCTCCGCTCTTGCGCCGTCGGCGCAGGGCAAGCCCGCCGGCGGGCCGAACGTGATCCCGGCCGACCGCATCGGCTTGCAGATCTTCACCGTCCGCCAGTTGATCGGCACTGACTACGCGAACCTCGAGATCGCTCTGGAGTCGGTGTACGACGCCGGTGTCCGGGAGCTCGAGCTCGCCGGCGACTACTACGCGAAGACGACGGCCCAGCTCAAGTCGATCGTCCAGTCGTACGGGCTGCGTGTCGTGAGCAACCACTTCGGCCCGCGCGGGGCCAACCTTCCGAACCCGTGGTCGACCTACGACGGCCGGATGCAGATCTTCGAGGACGCCCAGACGCTGGGCCGGTTCCCGTACGTCGGGACCGGTAGCGCGATCGGCTTCCCCGGCGGTGGGTCCGGCGAGAACACGAGCGACTACTTCAAGGCCATGGCCGAGAAGTTCAACGAGTGCGGCGAGCACGCCGTTTCCCAGGGCTTCGGCGGCTTCTTCTTCCACAACCACGACCGCGAGTTCGCGCTCGAGAACGGCGTCCCCATCTTCAACACCCTGCTCGAGCGCACCGACCCCCGGTACGTCAAGTTCGAGGTCGACCTGGGCTGGGTCTCGGTCGCCGGCGAGGACCCGTACTGGTGGATCAAGGAGCACGGGGAGCGGTTCATCGCGTTCCACATCAAGGACATCAAGTGGGACCCGAACGGCAACCGCACGGCGGCTGCGGGCACCCGGGCGGGAGGCAGGAAGTTCCGGTTCGTTGACGTCGGGAAGGGCGACATCGACTGGACCCGCGCGCTGTCCGCGATCAAGGACCTCCGGGACTACCGGTTCTTCCTGGAGCACGACGACGCCGGCAACCTGACGCTCAACCCGCCCGGGTCCACGAACACGGTCTGGCGGGGCTGCAGCACGCTCGAAGGCATCAACACCTCCGGGCGCAAGTAGCAACCGTGCCGAGCCGGGGTCCCACTCCGTCCCGCGTGGGACCCCGGGGGTTCGAATACAGTGAGGTGGCTTTTGCATGGGTGCACTCAAGCCGTGGCACATTCTCGTGCTGGTGGTGGTGCTGATCCTGCTGTTCGGCGCCAAGCGCCTGCCCGACGCGGCGCGTTCGCTCGGCCGCTCGATGCGGATCATCAAGGCCGAGACCAAGGGCCTCGGGGACGTCGACGCCGGCGCCGAGGCGCAGCCGGGCCGGCCGCCGCTCAGCGGCCAGATCGCCGACCATCAGCCGTCGCCGAAGCCGCAGGTCGCCGACCCGGTCGAGCACGCTCGCGAACGCTGAAGCGCGCTCGGGTCGCCAGGGGTCGTCCGCGCATCGTTGATCACCTGGGTCGATTCCTCCGGCGGGCCTACGGGTAAGGTCTGGGTGGCTCGACCGGCTCGCAGCAGGAGACGACGACGTGACGGAGGCAATGACGCCGCGCTGGCAGGACGCCGACGAGGCGGTGGAGTCGCTCGTCGCCGACCTGGTGGCCGAGGCCGTGCGGACCGTGGACCGCGGCGGCCGCAAGCGCCCCCGCGGCCGGATGCGGGTGAAGCGGCGCCCGAAGAGCACCCGCCGGCACATCGCCGAGGTCATCCGCGCGTACCGCCTGGCTCCCGGACTGCGGGTCGACCGCAACATGGTCGCGGCGCTGTTCGCCGGGCACCGTGACCTGGTGAGCAATCCGGTGCTCGTGGTCGCCGTCGCGCGGGCGTGCGGGATCATCGCGGGCCGGAAGCTGGGTCCGAAGAAGGTCGCCCGGATGCGTGCGGCGAGCCTGCGGGTCCGCAAGCTCATCGCCCGCGCCGAGGCCGACACCCGGTGGGTGCCGGCGCCGCGGGTCGAGGTCCCGCCCACGCAGGCCACTCCGTCGCCTGAGGCCGTGCCGCCGCGAGAGGTCGCTCCGTCGCCAGAGGCCGCTCCGTCGCCAGAGGCGGCGAACGTCGAGCCGATGCTCGCGACGGTCGTCTCTCCCGGGCCGTCAGCCGGGCGCCCGTGGCCTCAGGCGCCCTCGATCGTGGTGCGCCGGAAGCGCCGGCGCCGGGCCCGGCAGTGGTGGCTGGCCGCCGCCGTGCTCCTCCTGGCGGTCATGGCCCTGCTGATCTTCGGCTGAGCGCCGGGCCGCCGCGGCGGCCGTCACCTCCGCGCGGTCCCGAGCGGCCGGTTCACGGTGTTCACCGGCGACTGTGGCCGGCGACCCGTCAGCACCCGCACCGCCTCCTCGGCCGCGATCGCCCGCACCTCCCGCATCGACTCCTCGGAGTAGTAGGCCGCGTGCGGCGTGATGACGGCGTTCGGCAGGCGCAGCAGCGGATTGTCCGGCCGCCAGTGCCGCAGCTTGGCCGGCTCCTCCGCCAGGTCGTCCAGCGCGGCCCCGGCGATGGTCCGCTTCGCCAGCGCGTCCGCGAGCGCGGCGTCCTCCACGATGGGCCCGCGGGCGGTATTGATGAGCATCGCCGTCGGCTTCATGCGGGCGAGCGTCGCCCGGTTGAACAGATGGTGGGTGTCCGGGGTCAGCGGTGCCTGGATGACGAGGTAGTCGGACTGCTCCACGAGCTCGTCGAACGACACCGGATGGACACCGTGGTCCCGGACCAGCTCGTCGGGCACGAACGGGTCGTGGCTGCGCAGGTGCACCCCGAACGGCCGGGCCCGCTCGGCGATGAGCCGGGCGATCGCCCCGAAGCCGAGGATGCCGAGGACCCGGCCCCGCAGCCGCCAGATCGGCTCGCCCGACTGCCACCGCCACTCGCCGGCGCCGGTGGCCGCGTCGTACTGGATGATCTTTCGCGCGGCGCACAGCCACAGCGCGATGGCGTGGTCGGCGACCTCGTCGGCGCACCACTCGTTCGGCGCGTTGGTGACCTGGATGCCGTGCCGGGTGGCGGCGTCCACGTCCACGATGTCGACCCCGGTGCCGTACCGCGCGATCACCCGGCAGTTGTGCAGCTGGTCCATGGCGGCCGCGCCGATGTGGGCGTACTGCGTGAGGATGCCCTCGGCGTCCCGCCCGTACCGGACGACCTCCTCCTCCGACCTGCACTGGCGCGGGTCCAGCGCGAAGCCGGCGTCCTCGACGATGGCCCGCTCGATGTCGACGTCGCCGAAGTCGGAGTCGGCGATCATGATGGTTCCGCGGTCAGTGTGAGTCACGAGGCAGTCCCTTCGTGTGCACGATGTCCCGGTAGGCGACGGCGAAGTCCAGGCAGCTACCGGTGTCCAGCTGGCCGGTGTGCGTCCGGAACAGCTCCTGCCAGGGCGTCTGGTTGTCCAGCGGCGGCGGGGTGTGCACGCGCCAGCGCTCGGCGATCTCCTCGTCGCTGAGCTCGACGTCGATGCGGTGCGCGGGGATGTCCAGGGTGATGCGGTCGCGGGTGCGCACGATCGCGAGGTTGCCGCCGACGGCGGCCTCCGGGCTCGCGTTGAGGATCGAGGGGGCGTCGGCGGTACCGCTCTGCCGCCCGTCGCCGAGGGTCGGGATCGCCTCGACGCCGCGCAGGATCAGCGACGTCGGCGGCTGCATGTTCGCCACCTCGGCCGACCCGGGATACCCGATGGGGCCGGTGTTGCGGATGACCAGGACGCAGTTCTCGTCGATCTCCAGCGCCGGGTCGTCGATGCGCCGGTGGTAGTCCTCGGGCCCCTCGAACACCACCGCGCGCCAGGTCACCGCCGGCGCGGTCAGGTCGGGGTAGCCAGGGGACGCTGCCGTCCAGCCCGACGAGCGCAGCGGTCGCGCCGTCGCCGATCAGGCCGAGGTCCTCCAGCCGCGGGTAGCCGTCGCGCAGCCGCACGGGCCGGAAGGCCGGGTCGAGCTCCAGCATGTCGAGCACCTCCGCGCGGGTACGACGGTGGCGTGCCGACGGCGCCCTACCCGCCGGGCCGGAGCCCTAACGCCCGCGCCGGCTAGAGGTTCGTGAGGCGCTCCAGGTGCTCGGGGTAGCGGGCGCCCTGGATGTCGATCTTCGCGGCGGCGTCCTCGATCTCGCCGAGGTCGTCGGCGGTGAGCTCGACGTCCGCGGCGGCGAGGTTCTCGTCGAGGCGCTCGACGCGGCGGGTGCCGGGGATGGGGACGATCCACGGCTGCTGGGCGAGCAGCCAGGCCAGGGCGATCTGGGCGGGCGTGGCGCCCTTGCGGCCGGCGATGGTGCCGAGCAGGTCGACGAGGGCCCGGTTGGCCTCGCGGGCGCCGGCGTCGAAGCGGGGGATCGTGGTGCGGATGTCGTTGTCGGCGAACGTGGTGTCGGGCGTGATCGCGCCGGTGAGGAAGCCCTTGCCCAGCGGGCTGTAGGGGACGAGGCCGATGCCGAGCTCGGCGCAGGCCGGGATGACCTCGGCTTCGGGCCGGCGCCACCACAGCGAGTACTCGTGCTGCACGGCGGTGACCGGCTGGACGGCGTGGGCGCGGCGGATGGTGCCGGCGGCGGCTTCGGACAGGCCGAAGTGCCTGACCTTGCCGGCGTCGATGAGGTCCTTGACCGCGCCGGCGACGTCCTCGATCGGCACCTCGGGGTCGACGCGGTGCTGGTAGAACAGGTCGATCGCGTCGACCCGCAACCGGCGCAGCGATGCGTCGGCGACCCGCTTGACGTGTTCGGGGCGGCTGGACAGGCCGGTCTGGCGGCCGTCGGCGTCGAACGCGAACCCGAACTTGGTGGCGATGACCACCCGGCCGCGGAACGGTTCGAGTGCCGCACCGACGAGCTCCTCGTTGACGAACGGGCCGTAGACCTCGGCGGTGTCGAAGAACGTGACCCCGCGCTCCACCGCGGCCCGCAGCAGGGCGATGTTGGCGCCGCGGTCGGGGCCCGGGCCGTAGCTCTGGCTCATGCCCATGGCGCCGAGGCCGATGGCGGAGACGGTCAGTCCTTGTCCGAGGGTGCGCTGCTGCATGTGCTGACTCCTGGTGGGTTCAGGGCCGATCGGCCGGATCCGGTGCGTCGGCCGGTGCGCCGGTGGCCGCCCAGCTGGCCAGCAGCCGCAGGCCGTCCTGCGACGGGCTGCCGGGTTCGGCGTGGTAGGCGGTCATGGTCAGGCCGGGGTCGGCCGGCAGCGGCATGGCCTCGTAGCCGAGGCTGAGCAGGCCGACGACCGGGTGGTGGAACTGCTTGACGCCGGTGTGGTGCAGCCGCACGTTGTGCGCCGCCCACAGGGTCCGGAACACCTCGCTGCGGGTGACGAGCTCGCCGACGAGGTCGGTGAGGGCCTTGTCGTACGGGTCACGGCCGGCCTCCGTGCGCAGCAGCGCGACGGTGGTGCCGGCGGCCTCGTCCCAGTTCGGGTGGAACTGCTCGGCGGCCGGGTCGAGGAAGCAGAACCGGGCCAGGTTCACCGGCCGCTGCGGGCCGGCGAAGGCGGGCGCGTAGAGCGCCTGCCCGAGCGGGTTGATCGCGAGGATGTCGAGGCGGCCGTTGCGCACGAAGGTGGGCGCGTCGGTCATCGCGTCGAGCAGCTGCTGGACCGCCGGGCGGACCTGCTGCCGGCTGGGGCGGCGGTGGGTGCGGGCGGTGGTGTTCGCGACGCGGGCGAGGTCGTGCAGGTGGGAGCGCTCGGCGTCGTCGAGCTGCAGGGCGCGGGCGACGGCTTCCAGGACGCTGTCGGAGACGCCGGCGAGGTTGCCCCGCTCGAGGCGGACGTAGTAGTCGGGGCTGACCCCGGCCAGCAGCGCGACCTCGGCGCGGCGCAGCCCGGGCACGCGGCGGCTGCCGCCGTACTGCGGCAGCCCGGCCTGCTCGGGGGTGATCCTGGCGCGCCGGGAGGCCAGGAACTGGCGTACCTCGTCCCGGTTGTCCACCCCCTGCACGCTACGGCCCGCCGCCGGAGGGTGAGGGGTTCTGTCAGTACCTGCCTCGTCCGCGCCGCCACCCTCAAACTGATGCGAGCCACCGTCAGCATATGTTGACGCCGCGGTGATCGTCAGCATATGCTGACACGCATGTCGGTGGACGCGGACCTTCAGCGGGTGGCGCTCGGGACGGCGCCGGACGTCGCGTTGCCGGCCGTGGCGCGGCTGCGGCGGCTGCTCGAGCAGCTGGAGGCCGAGCACGTCGCGGCGGCGCGGCGGGCCGGCTGGTCGTGGCAGGACATCGCGCTGCGGCTGGGCGTCACGAAACAGACCGTGCATCGCAAGTACCGCTACCTCGAGGAGGGCTGATGTTCCGCGGCACCCATCCCGATCTCGGCCGGGCGGTGGGACGCGCCCTCGCCGCGGCCCGCGAGCTCGGCCACCCCCGGGCCGGCAGCGAGCACCTGCTGCTCGCGCTGACGACAGGCACCGTCGGTTCGGTGCTCGGGCGGCACGGCGTGACCGCAGCGGCCGTGCGGGCGGCCGTGGGCCGGGCCGCGCCGCTCGGGGCCGGCGCCGCCGCGGACCGGGACGCCCTCGCCCCGTTCGGGATCGACCTCGACCGGCTGGGACTGACTCCGGCGGTCCTGGACCGGGCGCCCGCCCGCGAGCCGCTGCTGCCGTTCGGGGCGGCCGAAGCACGGCGGTGGTGCGCGTCGATGCGGCCGCCGCTCGGGCTCGACGCCCAGGCCGCGTTCGAGGCGTCGCTGCGGCTCGCCCTCGCCCGCCGGGAGCGGGACCACCGGCCGGAGCATCTCGCGCTGGTGCTCGTCGCGCTCGACCCCGGCGCCGCCTGGGTCCTGGCCGACATCGACGCCGACCCGGGGACCCTGCTGGCCGACCTGGCCGAGGCGTTCCCGCCGCCGCGGCGCAACGCGCTGCTGCGGGCCGACCGGCGCATCGGGCGGCGGTCGCGGGGCGGCGACCTCATCCGGCGCTACCAGCGCACGACGGGACGCGTCGTGCGGGAGGCCGGCGCGGTCCCCGCCCTCATCGGCGGCTGACGGCCGGCCGACCGCCGGCGTGGTCGCCCCGCTGGGCGGGATGTCCGCATCCGAGACGCGCCGGCGCGAGCCCACCGACCCGTGCCGAGGGTCGACAGGCTGCGCCGGCCCGTGCCGGCCTAGCCGACGGCGTGCGGGGCGAGGTGGTGCGAGTACGCCTCCGAGGTGAAGAACGCCGGCAGCGGCTCGGCGAGCGCCGTGTGCTCCACGATCCCGGCTGCCGCCTCGGCCCGGGCACGGCCGGCAGCGTCACGGTCGGCGGACACCGCGGCCAGCTCCTCGGCCAGGATCGACCGGACCAGGCCCTCGGTCACGATGCCACCGCCGGCCAGGGGCGTGCCGTGGTGCAGCCACTGCCACACCTGGCAGCGGGCGATCTCGGCCGTCGCCGCGTCCTCCATGAGGTTCGACAGGGCCACGGCGCCGGTGCCGCCGAGCCAGGCGTCGATGTACCGCAGCGCCACCCCGACGTTCGCGCGCAGGCCCGCCGCCGTCACCTGGCCCGGGGTCTTGTCCACCGCGAGCAGCTCGGTCTGCGTGACCTCGACGTCGTCGCGGAGCCGGTCGAGCTGGTTCGGGCGGTCGCCGAGCACCGCGTCGAACACGTCGCGGCACACGTCGACCAGGCCGGGGTGGGCGACCCACGAGCCGTCGAAGCCGTCGCCGGCCTCGCGCTCCTTGTCGGCGCGGACACGGGTGACCGCCGAGGCGTTGGCGTCGGGGGAGCGGCTCGGGATGAACGCCGCCATCCCGCCGATCGCGTGCGCCCCGCGCCGGTGGCAGGTGCTCACCAGCAGCTCGGTGTACGCGCGCATGAACGGCACCGTCATCGTGACCTCGGCGCGGTCCGGCAGGACGAACTCGGGCCACTGGCCGAAGTTCTTGATGACGCTGAAGATGTAGTCCCACCGGCCCGCGTTGAGCCCGGCCGAGTGGTCACGCAGCTCGTAGAGGATCTCCTCCATCTCGAACGCCGCCGTGATCGTCTCGATGAGCGTCGTCGCGCGGATCGTGCGCTGCGGCAGCCCGAGGTACTGCTGGGAGAAGACGAACACGTCGTTCCACAGCCGCGCCTCGTGGTGGTCCTCCAGCTTCGGCAGGTAGAAGTAGGGACCCTTGCCGGCGGCGAGCTGCCGCCGGGCGCAGTGGAAGAAGTACAGGCCGAAGTCGACGAGGCTGGCCGAGATGGGCCGGCCGTCGACGACGATCCATTTCTCCACGAGGTGCCAGCCGCGCGGGCGGACCACGATCGTGGCCAGCTCGCCGACCGGGGCGCCGAGGGCGTACCGCTTGCCACCCGAGGTGAAGTCGATGCGCCCGTCGAGCGCGTCGATCAGGTTCAGCTGCCCGCCGATCACGTTGTCCCAGGTCGGCGCGGTGGCGTCCTCGAAGTCGGCGAGCCACACGCGCGCGCCCGAGTTCAGCGCGTTGATCGTCATCTTGCGGTCCGGCGGGCCGGTGATCTCGACCCGCCGGTCGGTCAGGCCCGCCGCCGGCGGCACCACCCGCCAGGCCGGGTTCTGCCGGATGTGCACGGTGTCGGGCCGGAAGTCGGGCAGCTGCCCGGAGGCGAACCGGGCCCGGCGGGCCCGCCGGGTGTCCAGCAGCGCCACCCGGCGGCCGGCGAACCGGCCGTCGAGGGCGACCAGGAAGTCCAGCGCCTCGGGGGTGAGGACCTCGTCGTAGCGATCGGCCATCGGGCCGATGATTTTGTACCTCATGCGAACTGCTCCGCTTCGGTCGAGCCGCGCAGGGCGGTGGTCTCGGCGGCGGGGTTGAGGACCGTGCTGATCAGGTCGAAGTACCCCGTGCCGACCTCGCGCTGGTGCTTCACCGCGGTGTAGCCGTCGGCCTCGGCGGCGAACTCCCGCTCCTGCAGCGCGACGTAGGCCGGCATGCCCTCGGTCGCATAGCCGCGGGCCAGGTCGAACATCGAGTAGTTCAGCGCGTGGAAGCCGGCGAGGGTGATGAACTGGAACTTGTACCCCATGTGGCCGAGCTCCCGCTGGAACTTGGCGATGGTGGCGTCGTCGAGGTGCTTGCGCCAGTTGAACGACGGCGAGCAGTTGTACGCCAGCATCTGGTCCGGGAACTGCGCCTTGATCGCCTCGGCGAACCGGGCCGCGACCTCCAGGTCGGGCGTGCTGGTCTCCATCCACAGCAGGTCGGAGACGGGCGCGTAGGCCAGGCCGCGGGCGATGCACGCGTCGACGCCGTTGCGGAACCGGTAGAAGCCCTCCGCGGTGCGCTCGCCGGTGACGAACGGCTGGTCGCGCTCGTCCACGTCGCTGGTGAGCAGCGTGGCGGCCTGCGCGTCGGTGCGGGCCACGATCAGCGACGGCACGCCGGCGACGTCCGCGGCCAGCCGGGCCGCCTCCAGGGTCCGGATGTGGTGGCCGGTCGGGATGAGCACCTTGCCGCCCAGGTGGCCGCACTTCTTCTCGGACGCGAGCTGGTCCTCCCAGTGCACGCCGGCGGCGCCCGCCACGATCATGCCGGTCATCAGCTCGTAGGCGTTCAGCACGCCACCGAAGCCGGCCTCGGCGTCGGCCACGATCGGGACCAGCCAGTCGGTCGACGTGTCGCCCTCGGCGGTCGTGATCTGCCCGGCCCGCAGCAGGGCGTTGTTGATTCGGCGGACCACCGCCGGCACCGAGTTGGCCGGGTAGAGGCTCTGGTCGGGGTACGTGTGGCCGGCCAGGTTGGCGTCGGCGGCCACCTGCCAGCCCGACAGGTAGATGGCCCTGAGCCCGGCCCGGACCATCTGGACGGCCTGGTTGCCGGTGAGCGCCCCGAGCGCGTGGATGTAGTCCTCGTCGTGCAACTGCTGCCAGAGCCGCTGCGCGCCGAGCCGGGCCAGGGTGTGCTCCTCCTGGACGGCGCCGCGCAACCGCACCACGTCCTCGGGGCCGTAGCTGCGCCGCACCCCCTGCCAGCGGGGGTCGGTGGCCCATTCCTGCCGCAAAAGTTCGACCGCGTTCATCGCATACTCCTCGTTCGCAGGTGCTGTGTGGTCGCCCGTGCGCCGCCGGCGGGGCCCAGCGCACGGGCGACCGAGCGGAACATCGCTGGTCCGCTGCTCATGTGGTGGGTACTTTCACCGTCACACGGCGGCGCGGGCCGGTCGAGAGACGCATGAGGCGAATTCCTGCTAATTTCCGGGGCAACCTTGCCAACTTGCGAATTCGCCATTTCACAGCAGTGCTATAACACTCGTCGGAGGAGGTGAGCGGCCATCACCAAGATCTTCGCCGGTGCGCGGCTGCGCCGGCTGCGGGAGGACCACGGGCTGAGCCAGACCGACCTCGCCCGGCACTTGGCGATCTCGCCGAGCTACCTCAACCAGATCGAGCACGACGTGCGGCCGCTGACGGCGCCGGTGCTCATCCGGGCCACCGAGCTGTTCGGCGTCGACCCGGCCGTCTTCGCCCCGCACGACACCCCGCAGCTCGTCGCCGGGCTGCGTGAGGCCCTGCCCGGTGGCGGCAGCGTCGCCGACCTCACCGAGCTGGCCACCCGGCTGCCCGAGCTGGCCACGTCGGTGATCGAGCTGCACCGCCGCTACCGGCAGGTGGCCGACCAGCTCACCGAGCTCGTCGGCGACCGTGGCGAGCTCGGCCGCAGCCCGCACGACCAGGTGACCGAGTTCTTCTACCGGCGGCAGAACTACGTGCCCGACCTCGACGAGGCGGCCGAGGCGCTCGCCGCGCAGACCGGGCTGCGCCCCGGCGGGATCCGCACCACGCTGCGCAACCGGCTCACCGAGCGGCACGGCATCCGGGTCATCCACGACGACGCCCAGTCCCTCGGCGGCGACCTGCACCGCTACCGCCCGCAGACCCGCACGCTGCACCTGTCGACATCGATGCGGGCCGGGCAGGAGGCGATGCGGATGGCGGCCCAGCTGGCGCTGCTGGAGTACGCCGACGTCATCGACGAGATCATCGAGGAGGAGCGGTTCGACGACGTCCAGACCCAGATCCTCACCCGGGTCGGGCTGGCCAACTACTTCGCCGCCGCGCTCATCCTGCCCTACGAGCAGTTCCTCACCGCCGCGGAGACCCGCCGCTACGACATCGACCTGCTCACCGAGCACTTCGCGATGGGCTGGGAGACGATCTGCCACCGCCTGAGCACGCTGCAACGCCCGCGGGCGCGGGGCGTGCCGTTCTCGTTCGTGCGGGTCGACCGGGCCGGGAACCTGTCGAAGCGGCAGTCGGCGACGGGCTTCCCGTTCTCGCGCACCGGCGGGACCTGTCCACTGTGGAACGTCTACGAGGCGTTCTCCTCGCCGGGGCGCGTGGTCACGCAGGTCGCGGCGATGCCGGACGGGCAGCGGTACCTCTGGATCGCCCGCACCGTCATCCGGCATCACGGCGGCTACGGCCAGCCCGGCAAGATGTACGCGATCGGCCTCGGCTGCCAGATCAAGCACGCCGCCCGGCTGGTGTACTCGACGGGCATGGACCTGCACGACGCCGACGCGGCCACGCCGATCGGCCCGGGCTGCAAGACGTGCGAGCGCGCGACCTGCCCCCAGCGGGCAGCCGCACCGATCAGCGGCCGCCTCGACCTGGACGAGAACCGCAGCACCTTCATCCCGTATCCGCTCAAGGGCACGTGACGAGGCGCTACCGCCGCTGGGGAAGCCGCTCCGCGAGGGTCTCGCGCAGGTCGTCGGGCAGCCCGTCGATCGCGACCAGTTCGGGCAGCAGCTGCGGCTCGGTCATGTACGCCCGGAACGCCTGCGCGATCGTCACCCCGTGCGCCGGGCGGTCCTCCACGGTCACCGGATCGCCGGCCCATATCTCGCCCGGCACCAGCACCCGCAGGTACGCGCCCGGGCGGTTCGCCCGGGTGAAGGTCTTCACCCAGCGCGGCTCGCCCATCTTGTGCTGGAACGTGGCGCACGGGATGCGGCCGAACGTCGGCTGGAGGACCAGCCGCGGACCGATGCGCCACCGCTCGCCGATGACCGCGCCGTTGACATCGACGTCCTCGGTCGTCAGGTTCTCGCCGAAGAGCCCGTTGGCGAGCCGGCGGCTCAGCCGCGCCTGCCACCAGTCGTAGTCCTCCCGCGCATACGCGTAGACGGCCTGGTCGTCGCCGCCGTGGTGCTCGATGTCGAAGATCTGGTCACCGACCAGGCCGGTGTGCAACCCGGTCGTCCTGGGCCCCGGCGCGCGCACGGTGACCAGGCGATCGACCGGCCGCTTGTTGATGCCCGTGAGACCGCCCTTGGCCGGGTTGGGCTCCGGCACCGCCAGGTTGACCGAAACAATCCTGCTCACGCCCGACAACGTAACCGTCCTGGCCACCGCGCGCCGCACAATTTCCACCACCGCCCGTGATGGGACGAGCGCGACACGCCGAACCACATCTGGTGTTTCGCCTTCGCGGTGATTCCCATATATGGTGTTGCCCGCAGCTGGTTCGGCCGGCCCTTCGCGGGGCGGCCGTGGCAACAGGGAACCCGGTGGAAGTCCGGGACTGCCCCGCAGCGGTGAGTGGGAACGAAAGCCGTCATTGAGCACTGGGCCGTGAGGTCTGGGAAGCGACGGCCGGTAGGCGACCTCGGTCATGCCCGCGAGTCCGAAGACCTGCCAGCGCACCGCGGGCCGACCGGTCCGCGGTGGTCGGAGGCCGCGCGGGACGGCCGACGCCATCGACCAGGGCCTTCCTGGTGGCGTCCCCCTGCGCGCGTCCGGCCTTCGTGAGTGCGTGGACGAGGGGGACACGATGACATCGATGCGGGTGCGCAAGCGCAACGGCGATCTGGAGCCGGTCGACGTCGGCAAGATTGTCAAGGCGGTTGAGCGGTGGGTCGGTGACCTGGACGAGGTCGACCCGCTGCGGGTCGCCACCAAGACGATCAGCGGCCTCTACGACGGGGCGAGCACCGCTGAGCTGGACAAGCTGTCGATCCAGACCGCGGCGGAGCTGATCGGGGAGGAGCCGCAGTATTCGCGGCTCGCGGCGCGGCTGCTCGCGGCGTACGTCGACAAGGAGGTGCGCGGGCAGGGCGTGGCCAGTTTCAGCCAGTCGATCCGGTACGGCCATCAGCTCGGGTTGATCGGTGAGGAGGCCGCCGCGTTCGTGGCCGCCAACGCCCGTAAGCTCGACGATGCCGTCGACCTCGACGGTGACCTGCGCTTCGAGTACTTCGGGTTGCGCACGGTCGCCGACCGGTACCTGCTGCGCCACCCGCAGGACCGGCTGGTCGTGGAGACCCCGCAGTACTGGCTGCTGCGCGTGGCGTGCGGGCTGTCGCAGACGCCGGGCGAGGCGATCGGTTTCTACCGGCTGATGTCGTCCCTGGCGTACCTGCCGAGCTCGCCGACGCTGTTCAACTCGGGCACCCGGCACACGCAGATGTCCTCGTGCTTCCTCGTCGACTCGCCGCGCGACGAGCTGGACTCGATCTACGAGCGGTACCACCAGGTGGCGAGGCTGTCGAAGTTCTCCGGCGGGATCGGGATCTCCTGGTCGCGGGTCCGCGGGCGGGGCGCGCTCATCCGCGGCACCAACGGTCGCTCGAACGGGATCGTGCCGTTCCTCAAGACGCTCGACGCCGGCGTCGCCGCGGTCAACCAGGGCGGGCGGCGCAAGGGCGCGGCCTGTGTGTACCTGGAGCCGTGGCACCCGGACGTCGAGGAGTTCCTGGAGCTGCGCGACAACACCGGCGAAGAGTCCCGCCGCACCCACAACCTCAACCTCGCCAACTGGATCCCCGACGAGTTCATGCGCCGCGTCGAGGCCGACGAGGACTGGTCCCTGATCGACCCGTCCGACGCCCCGCAGCTGCCGGACCTGTTCGGCGGCGAGTTCGACGAGGCCTACCGGGCCGCCGAGAAGCACGCGGTACGCACCGTCAAGGCCCGCGACCTGTACGGCCGGATGATGCGGACCCTGGCCCAGACCGGCAACGGCTGGATGACGTTCAAGGACCGCGCCAACGCCCTGTCGAACCAGACCGGCACGCCCGGCAACACCATCCACCTGTCGAACCTGTGCACCGAGATCCTCGAGGTCAACTCCGACGACGAGACCGCCGTGTGTAACCTCGGCTCGATCAACCTCGGCGCGCACGTCACCGCCGACGGCGTCGACTGGGAACGGCTGCGCGACACCGTCCGCACCGCGGTCGTCTTCCTCGACCGGGTCATCGACATCAACTACTACCCCTCGCAGCAGGCGGCGGCGTCCAACCCGCGCTGGCGCCCGGTCGGCCTCGGCCTCATGGGCCTGCAGGACGCGTTGTTCACCCTGCGGCTGCCGTTCGACTCCGCCGAGGCACGCTCGTTGTCGACGCGGGTGCAGGAGGAGATCTTCCTCACCGCCCTGGAGACCTCGGCGGAGCTGGCCGCCCGCTTCGGCCCCCACCCGGCATTCGCCGAGACCCGCGCCGCCCGCGGCGAACTGCACCCCGACCTCTGGGACGCCCCGACCGAGGACCAGCGCTGGACCGCGCTACGGGCCCGGATCGCCGCGACCGGCCTGCGCAACTCGCTGCTCATCGCCATCGCCCCGACCGCCACCATCGCCTCGATCGCCGGCTGCTACGAGTGCATCGAACCGCAGGTGTCCAACCTGTTCAAGCGCGAGACGATGTCCGGGGAGTTCCTGCAGATCAACACCTACCTGGTCCGCGAACTCAAGGCCCGCGGACTGTGGACCGCGGCCGTCCGGGACCAGATCAAGCGGGCCGAGGGCTCCGTCCAGGCCATCACCGAGCTGCCCACCGACGTGCGGGAGCTGTACCGCACCGCATGGGAACTGCCCCAGCGGGCCCTCATCGACCTGGCCGCCGCCCGCGCACCCTACATCGACCAGTCCCAGTCCCTGAACCTGTTCATGAGCGCCCCCACGATCGGCAAGCTCTCCTCGATGTACCTGCACGCCTGGAAGGCCGGCTTGAAGACCACCTACTACCTGCGGTCACGCCCCGCAACCCGCATCCAGCAGGCCACCGTGTCCGTGATCGCACCCGTCGACGCCGTCGCGTGCTCCCTGGAGAACCCCGAGTCGTGCGAGGCCTGCCAGTGAGCCTCCTCGACCCCGGCATGGACCTGACCCTGCGGCCCATGCGCTACCCCCGGTTCTTCGAACGGTTCAAGGACGCCATCAAGAACACCTGGACCGTCGAGGAGGTCGACCTGCACTCCGACCTCGCCGACCTGTCCAAGCTCTCCGCCGCCGAGCAGCACCTCGTCTCCCGGCTGGTGGCGTTCTTCGCCACCGGCGACACGATCGTCGCGAACAACCTCGTGCTCAACCTGTACCAGCACGTCAACTCGCCCGAGGGCCGCCTCTACCTGTCCCGGCAACTGTTCGAGGAGGCCGTGCACGTCCAGTTCTACCTGAACCTCCTCGACACCTACGTGCCCGACGAACAGGCCCGGTTCGAGGCGTTCGCCGCCGTGGAGAACATCCCCTCGATCGCCCGCAAGGCCGAGTTCTGCTTCAAATGGATCAACTCCATCCACGACCTGCGCTCACTCGCGTCGAAAGACGACCGGCGGGCATTCCTG
Organism: Dactylosporangium sucinum; assembly: GCF_014647515.1. Taxonomy (GTDB): domain Bacteria; phylum Actinomycetota; class Actinomycetes; order Mycobacteriales; family Micromonosporaceae; genus Dactylosporangium; species Dactylosporangium sucinum. The sequence continues at coordinate 43,126 of NZ_BMPI01000074.1, forward strand.
CTCAACCTCATCTGCTTCGCCGCCTGCATCGAGGGCCTGTTCTTCTACGGCGCCTTCGCCTACGTCTACTACCTACGCTCCCGCGGCCTCCTGCACGGCCTCGCCTCGGGCACCAACTGGGTGTTCCGCGACGAGTCCATGCACATGGCCTTCGCGTTCGACGTCGTCGACACCGTCCGCGCCGAGGAACCCGACCTGTTCGACGACGCAATGGAACAGCAGGTCCGCGACATGCTCGCCGAAGCCGTCGACTGCGAGGTCCAGTTCGCCGCCGACCTGCTCGAACAGGGCATCTCCGGCCTCTCCCCCGCCGACATGCGCGAATACCTCCAGCACGTCGCCGACCGCCGCCTCGCCCTGCTGGACATGGCCCCGCTCTACGGCAGCCGCAACCCCTTCGCATTCATGGAACTGCAGGACGTCCAGGAACTGTCGAACTTCTTCGAACGGCGGGTGTCGGCCTACCAGGTCGGCGTCACCGGCACGGTGAGCTTCGACGACGACTTCTGACGACCACGCTGTAGTGATCTTCACATCGATTGACAGGCAGCAACGCTGACCGTACCGTCCGGAACGTGACGGTGCGCGGAAGCCGGTGGAATCCCGGCGCGGTCGCGCCACTGTAACCGCCCCAAAACGGCGGAAGCCAGACCCGGACATCGTCACGAACAACCGCTCACGGGACGCGCTATCCCACAGAAGGGCTGCACATCATGGCAACCATCTCCACCACGCCGGGCACCGCCACCGCGCCGGCGCCCATCCCGCTCCGGCAGATCGCCCCGTGGGCGATCTTCGGCGCCGTCCTCGCGGTCGTGCTGCTGTACTTCGTCGGCGCCGAACAGGGCATCACCTCGGTGTTCTCCGGCGAGAACGTGCACGAGTTCGTCCACGACGGCCGGCACCTGCTCGGCTTCCCCTGCCACTGAGCGGGGACCGACATCATGCTGTCCGCCCGCACCCTGCTCGTCCGCGGCATGCTCGTCGGGATCGCCGCCGGCATCGCCGCGTTCGTCTTCGCCTACCTGTTCGGCGAGGGCTCCATCAACGACGCGATCGCGTTCGAGGAGGCCCACGCCGCCCACGACGGTGAGGCCGGGCACGAGGCGGTGAGCCGCACGGTCCAGAGCACGCTGGGCCTCGGCGTCGCCAACCTCGTCTACGGCATCGCCCTCGGCGGCCTGTTCGCGATCGCCGTCGCGATCGCCGTCGGCCGGCTCGGCAAGCTGTCCGCCCGCGCCACCGCCGGGATCGTCGCCCTCGCCGGCTTCACCGGGGTCGCGCTGATCCCGTTCCTGAAGTACCCGGCGAACCCCCCGGCGACCGGCAACCCCGACACGCTGCAGCAGCGCACCGGCCTGTACTTCCTGATGCTCGTCATCGGCGTCGCCGTGGTCGTCGGCACGCTGCTCGTCGCGCGGATGCTCCAGCCCCGCCTGGGGACCTGGAACGCCACGACGGTCGCCGCGCTCGGCGCGGTCGTCGTCACCGGCGTCGCCGTCGCGCTGCTGCCGGGCGTCAACGAGGTCCCCGAGGGCTTCTCGCCGATCCTGCTGTGGCAGTTCCGCCTGGCGTCGCTCGGCACGCAGGCCGTCATGTGGGCCACGCTCGGCCTGCTCTTCGGGTACCTCACCGAGCGCAGCCAGCAGCGGACCGTGCCCGCGGCCGTCACGCCGGTCACCGTCTGACCGTCTCGCGAGCGGTGGGGTCGTCCGGCCCCACCGCTCACGAGCGCGGTCGACAATGTCCACTCGGCGCTGCGTTCGACGGGAACTTCGGCGGCAGTTCCACCGACCAACTGCGTGATGAACAAGCTCGTGCACGCTAGATCGTGATGCGTCAGTACCTGTCGCGCCGTGGGACGGTGGCCCTCGGCGCTGCCGTGCTGCTCGCCGCGACGCTCGTGATCGCCCTGCGCTGGGGTGGCGGCGTCACCGGGCGGGCCGTCGCCGGCCTGCCCGACCCGGGGCCGGTCACGACGTGGGGCCTGCCGCTGGTGCGCGCCGGTCTCGACGTCGCCGGCGTGCTGACCGTCGGGTGGTGCGTCACGGCCGCGTTCCTGCTGCCCGGCGGCGACGGGCAGCTGCTCGGCCCGGCCGCGTACCGGATGCTGCGCCGGGCCGCGTGGTGGGCGGCCGCATGGCTGCTGGCCGCCCTCGCGATGCTGCCGCTGACGCTGGCCGACCTGCTCGGCGTGCCGGTCACCGAGGTCACGTTCGCCGGGGTGCGCAGTCTCGCCTGGTCGGTGGCGCAGGGGCGGGCGGCCCTCGTCCAGGCGTGCGTCGCCCTCGTCGTGGCGGTCGCCTGCCGGCTGGTGCTCACCCGCACCGGCGCCGCCGTGGTGGCGCTGCTGGCCTGCGTCGCGCTGGTGCCGCCGGCCCTGACCGGGCACTCGGCCGGCGCCGGCAACCACCAGCTCGCCGTCACCAGCCTCGCCGTGCACATCCTCACCGCCGCGCTGTGGGTCGGCGGGCTCGCCGCGCTGCTCTCCCTGCGCCGCGACGCGGCCCTCGCGGTCGCCGCCCGCGGGTACAGCCGGCTCGCCCTCGGCTGCTGGGCCGCGGTCGCGCTGAGCGGGGTGGCGAACGCGGCCGTGCGGCTCGGGTCCTTCGGCGAGCTGTGGCATTCGCGGTACGGGCTGCTCGTCCTCGGCAAGGCCGCGGCGCTGCTGGCCGTCGGCGCGGTGGGGGCGCTCCACCGGCGGCGGACGCTGCCGGCGCTGGACCGGCAGCGGCCCGGCGCGTTCCGGCGGCTGGCCGCGGGTGAGCTGCTGGTGTTCGCCGCGACCCTGGGCCTGGCGGTCGCGCTGTCGCGCACGCCGACGCCGGTGCCGACGAACCCGGTCGACACCGACCCGGTCACGGACCTGCTCGGCTTCGCCGCGCCCGCGCCGCTGAGCGCCGTGCGGGTGTTCTGGCCGCCGCTGCTCGACGGGTTCTTCATCGCGGTCGTGGCGCTCGGCGCCACGGCGTACGTCGCGGGCGTCTGGCGGCTGCACCGGGACGGGCACCGGTGGCCGGTCGCGCGGACCGCCAGCTGGCTGGGCGGGATCCTGCTGCTGGCGGCGTTCACCGTGGGCGGGTTCGCCCGCTACGCCTACGTGCTGTTCAGCGCGCACATGGCGCAGCACATGGTGCTGGCGATGGTGGTGCCCATCCTGCTCGTCGGCGGCGCGCCGGTCACGCTCGCGCTGCGCGCGCTGCGGCCGCCGGCCGACCCGACGGTGCGCGGCGCGCGGGACTGGCTGCTGCTCGTGCTGCACAGCCGGGCGCTGCGCGTGCTGTCGCACCCCGTGGTGGCGCTCGCGGTGTACGTCGTGAGCCTGTACGCGCTGTACTTCAGTGACCTGCTGGGCACGCTCATGCGGTACCACCTGGGACACCTCGGGATGCTCGTGCACTTCGTGCTGGCCGGGTACCTGTTCTTCTGGGTGCTCATCGGCGTCGACCCCGGCCGCCGGGTGGTCGCGCCGCCGATCCTCGTGCTCGTGCACTTCGCGGGGATGGCGTTCCACGCGTTCCTCGGTGTCGCCCTCATGCAGTCGCGGACCGTCATCGCCGCCGACTGGTACACCGTCGTGCACCCGGCGTGGGCCGGCGACCTGCTCGCCGACCAGCGGGTCGGCGCCGGCCTCGCCTGGGGGTTCGGCGAGCTGCCGGCGGTGGCGATCCTCCTGCTGCTGGTGGTGCGCTGGGTCCGGGCCGACGAGCGCGAGCAGCGCCGCCTCGACCGGGCGGCGGACCGGGCCGAGGCGACGGGGGAGGAGGACGACCTGGCCCGGTACAACGCGTTTCTGCGCCGGGCGGCGGAGGCCGCCGAGCGTCTCTGAACACCGGGAACCGGCCGACGACCGGACCGCCGTGGCGTTGCGGTGGGCCGGGACCTCAGCCGGCGCTGGTGCGGCGGCGCCACCACAGGGCGCCGCCGGCCAGCAGCAGCACCACCACCAGCACCACCGCACCGGCGACGCCCCACGCCCGGCCACCCACACTGTCCACAGTGGCCGGTGCGGCGCCGGGCGTCGATGGTGGCGGGGCGGCGCTCGACGGTGCCGCCGCCGCATTGGTGAACGTGAACTGGCCCTCGATCGGGTGCCCGTCCGCCGACACGGTCCGCCAGGCGACGCGCACGGCCCCGCCGGGCAGCGGCTTCAAAGGCTGCGTCAGGGTCTTGTCCACCGACCTCGGCGCGCCGTCGCTGTAGGAGGCGCCGTCGGCGCCGGTCACCACCACGGTGCTGAACCGCTGCTGCACCATCTCGTTGAAGGTGAACGTCACCGCCGCCACCGGTGCGGTGACGGTGGCGCCGTCGGCCGGGTCGGTCCTGAGCAGCTTGGCGTGCGCCCACGCCGGCTGAGCCGGGGCAAGCAGGAGGAGCGTCGCGGCCGCCGCGGCGGCCAGCAGCGCCCGGACGGTCACAGGCAGTCGCATGCGCTCCATCCTGACTCGCCGCCGCCGCAACGGATCCGCCGGGGTCGGCTGGAAAATGCCGGGAACTTGCCGGGACTTCCGGGCGACTACTTGTCGTATCCCGTCTCCGCAAAGGATGTCCGATGTCGTTGCGCCGCCGCAGTCTGCTCGGCACCGCCGGTGCGGTCCTCGTGCTCTCCCTGGCCGCCTGCGGGTCCGGCGAGTCGCCGGGCACCACGCCGCCGGCGCAGTCCGCTCCGGCACAGGCCGCCCTCGTCGTGAAGGATCCGTGGGTGAAGACGGCCCAGTCCGGCATGTCCGCGGCGTACGGGACCGTGGTGAACACCACCGGCAAGGACGTCGTGGTCGTGTCGGCCACCTCCACCGCGTCACCGAAGGTGGAGCTGCACGAGACCACGATGGTCGACGGGGCGATGGCGATGAAGCCCAAGGAGGGCGGCTTCGTCATCCCCGCCAACGGCAGCCACGAGTTCAAGCCAGGCGGCGACCACTTCATGCTCATGGACGTCACCACCCCGGTGAAGCCCGGCGACCAGGTGACGGTCACGCTCACCCTCAAGGACGGCGGCACGGTCCAGTTCTCCGCCCTGGGCAAGGACTTCGCCGGTGGCAGCGAGTCCTACATGCCCGGCATGGGCTGACGGTGGCCGGCCGTTCCGTGCCCCCGGTCAGCCGGCGCGCTGTGCTGACCGGAGGCGCCCTCACCGTCGGCGGCGTCCTCACCGGTGCCGCCGTCACCGGGGAAGCGCCGGCACCGCCGAAGTCCACTGTGGACTACGGAGCCCAGGCCGTGCCGTTCCACGGCCGGCACCAGGCCGGCGTCGAGACGCCCGCGCAGGCCCACGCGACGTTCCTGGCGCTCGACCTCCGCCCGGACGTCGACCGCGCCGCCCTCGGGCGGCTGATGCGGCTGCTCACCGACGACGCCGCCCGCCTCACCCGGGGCACGGCGCCGCTCGCCGACGGCCAGCCCGAGCTCGCCCACGTGCCGGCCCGCCTCACCGTCACCTTCGGCTTCGGCCCGCGCCTGTTCGACGCCGCCGGCCTCGCCGCGCAGCGCCCCGCAACCCTCCAGCCGCTGCCCGCCTTCGCCATCGACAAGCTGCAGGAGCGGTGGTCCGGCGGCGACCTGCTGATCCAGATCTGCGCCGACGACCCGGTCACCGTCGCCCACGCGCAACGGATGCTGGTCAAGGACAGCCGCTCGTTCGCCACGGTCCGCTGGACGCAGCGCGGCTTCCGCCGCGGCCGGGGCATGCAGGACGACGGCGTCACCCAGCGCAACGTCCTCGGCCAGCTCGACGGCACCGGCAACCCGGCCCCTGGCTCCGCCGTCTTCGCCGGTGCCGTCTGGACCGATGACGGTCCACAGTGGCTGCACGGCGGCACCACCGTGGTCGTGCGCCGCATCCGGGCGGAGCTGGAGGCCTGGGACGCCGCCGACACCGTCGGCAAGGAGTTCGCCGTCGGCCGCCGCCTCACCGACGGCGCCCCGCTCACCGGGCAACGCGAGAACGACCCGCCCGACTTCGCCGCGAAGAACCCCATCGGCTTCCCCGTCATCTCCGAGTTCTCCCACGTCGCCCGCGCCCACGTGGTCGGCGACCGGCAGCGCATCTTCCGCCGCCCCTACAACTACGACGAACCGCCCGGCCCCGACGGCACCGCCGACACCGGCCTCATCTTCGCCGCCTACCAGCGCGACATCGGCGCCCAGTTCCTGCCCATCCAGCGCAACCTCGCCGAGGCCGACCTCCTCAACGAATGGATCACCCCGATCGGCTCCGCCGTCTTCGCCGTCCCACCGGGCTGCGAGCCGGACGGCTGGATCGGCCAGGGACTGCTCGCCTGAGGACGGCGGCAGCACGGGCACCCCGCGCTGCTGCCGGGCTCAGTGGGTCGTCGCGTTCGAGTCGGCGCGCAGGCCCTCGATGGTCTCCCGCAGCGCTTCGTCGGTCGAGGTCGGTTCGATCCCGAAGGCGGCCGTGGCGGCGGACGAGCATCACATGGGCCTGACGGCCATGGGAACGGCAGCTGATGCCGCAGCCGGGCGCTCATGACTCGTCGATCGGGATCTTGACCAGTAGCGCCGTGCCGTGTCTGGCCGGGCTCACGACTTCCATGTGGCCGCCGAGGGCCTCGACGCGGTCCTGCAGGCCGATCAGTCCGGTTCCCGTGCCAAGGCTGGCTCCGCCGACACCGTCGTCCTGAATCGAGAGCCGGAACACCGCATCCTCCGCCTCGGCGTTGACGTGCACCATGGTCGCCCGGGCGTGCATGGCGGCGTTGGCGAGCGCTTCGGACACGATGTAGTACGCGGCCACCTCGGTATGTTCGGGCAGCCGCCGGCCGATGTTCAGGTTCAGCTCCACCGGAATCGCGCTCCGGCGGGCGAGCGACTTGATCGAGGCGCCGAGGCCGCCCTTGGACATGATCGCCGGGTGGATGCCCCGCGAGACCTCCTGCAGGCACTTGAATACCCCGTTCAGGCCCTGCGCGGTATGTGACAGCTGCGCTTTGTACCTGTTCAGCTCGGGCGGCATCGATGCCTCGGTCATGCTCAGTTCGAGCCCGAGCGAGACGACACGTTGCAGTACACTATCGTGCAGATCTCGTTCGAACTGTCGTCGTGCGTTGTCGGCGGCGGTGACAACGCGCGCGCGAGAAGCGGCGACCTGCGCGCGACTCTCGACGTTCGCGATCGCGGTGGCGATGAGGTCGCTGAAGTCGGCCAGGCGCGCTTCGGTGGCGGGCGGAATGGTCTCGGCCGTGAACGACATCACCGCGAGCACGCCCCACAGCCGGCCTTGAACCATGACGGGAACGCCCACCGCTGAGCGTATGCCGAGCCCGCGCGCGGCCGCCGCGGCCGGGCCCGTGGCGCCGTCGTAGCTGTTGATCCGGGCCGGCCGCCTGGTGCGCAGTACCGTCCCGACGACGTTGTCCCCGTCGAGCGGGACGGACGTCGGGGCATCCAGCTCGCTGAGACCCGCAAGGCGGGTGGCGGTGCAGTCCGGCTCGTAGCGCACGAGCGCTGTGCGGCCTCGATCGAGGCTCCGGCAGAGTTCGTCCGTCATCGCGTCGAACACATCGGTGAGTGAGGCCCCACGCGCGACCAGCGTGGCCACGCGCCGCCACGCGGCCTGTTCCTCCGTGAGCATGATGGACTCTGTGCGGCTCGCCTTCAGCGAGTTGACGATCGTCTCGTGGTCGCGCGCCGCGCACAGCAGCGACTCCAGCGTCGGCACCACCCGTTGCCGCAGGCGTTCCAGCGTGTGTTCGGGGAGGCCCGCCGGAACCAGCAGGGTGCCCAGGCGCGTCGCACCGTCACACAGCGGGAACGCTGCCCGCTGCCCGTCCCCGGGAATCACATCGAGCTCGATTGCCGCGGACCGCAGCTCAAGCACTTGCGCGAGCCGCTGTGACGCCGGGACGAGCGCCGAGCGCGAGTCGTCTGCGCACAGCACGCGTTTGGCCAGCTCGGCGGCGAGGGCGGCTTCCTGACGGCGTTCAGACGCCTCGGCGGCGCGGGAGCGAGCCAGGTCGGCTAGGGCGTGTCTCGTGGATCATCGGTGTCGGATGCGGTAGATAGACGGCTGTGTCTCGACGACATGAGCTGACTGA
>NZ_BMPI01000075.1:0-392 GCF_014647515.1 Dactylosporangium sucinum
TCGTCGACGAGGTGGGTGGCGATGACGAACGCGGCCGCGGCGGTGCGCTTGCCGACCCGGGTCTGCAGCATCCACAGCTTGCCGCGCTCGATCGTGAACTCGATGTCGCACAGGTCGCGGTAGTGCTCCTCGAGCCTGGTCATGATGGCCATCAGCTCGTCGTACGACTTCTTGTCGCGCTGTTCGAGGTCCTGCAGCGGCATCGTGTTGCGGATGCCGGCCACGACGTCCTCACCCTGGGCGTTGGCGAGGTAGTCGCCGTACACGCCCTGCTCGCCCGTCGCCGGGTCGCGGGTGAACGCCACACCGGTACCCGAGTCCGGTCCCAGGTTGCCGAACACCATCGCCACGACGTTGACCGCCGTGCCGAGATCGGCGGGGATGCGCTCCTG
>NZ_BMPI01000075.1:428-745 GCF_014647515.1 Dactylosporangium sucinum
CCGCCGGTACAGCACCGCGCGGTCCGCGTTCCACGACCGGAACACCGCCGCGACCGCCAGGTCGAGCTGCTCGCGCGGATCCTGCGGGAAGTCGCGGTCCGTGTGGGCCTTGAAGATCTCCTTGTACTGCTCAACGAGCTTCTGGAGCGCCTTGGCGTCCAGTCCGACGTCTTCGCGGGTGCCACTGCGCACCTTGGCGTCGTCGAGCGCGTGGTCGAACTCCTCGCCCGGCACGCCGCAGACGGTCTTGCCGAACATCTGGATGAGCCGCCGGTAGGAGTCCCAGGCGAACCGCTCGTCCCCGCCCGACTGCGCCG
>NZ_BMPI01000075.1:755-1033 GCF_014647515.1 Dactylosporangium sucinum
GCGCCGGTACAGCACCGCGCGGTCCGCGTTCCACGACCGGAACACGGCCCGGATCGCCTGGCGCAGCTGCTCGCGCGGATCCTGCGGGAAGTCCTCCCCGGTGTGGCGGCGGAAGACGTCCTTGTACCGCGCGACGACCGCCCGCAGCGCGTCCGCGTCGAGGTCGAAGCCGGCGTCGAACGCCTCGTCCGGCACGTCGCGGACGGTCTTGCCGAACATCTGGATGAGCCGCCGGTAGGAGTCCCAGGCGAACCGCTCGTCCCCGCCCGACTGCGCCG
>NZ_BMPI01000075.1:1222-51125 GCF_014647515.1 Dactylosporangium sucinum
GGTCGCCGAGCCGCCGGCCGGCCTGCCGTTCCAGCCGCTCCAGGTGCAGGGCGACCTCCTCGGCGAGGCCGTACGGCTCGGCGCCGGTGCGCAGGAACGCCCGGCACGCGTCGGTGGTGACCGTGAAGCCCGGCGGCACCGGCAACCCCAGGTTCACCATCTCGGCGAGGTTGCCGCCCTTGCCGCCGAGCAGGTCCTTGAGCTCCCGGCCGCCCTCGGCGAAGTCGTAGACGTACTTGGTCATGGTCCACCTCCACGGGTTCTCCCCACACCGTGCGCCCGCCGGCCGCGCGGCACCCGAGGCCCACGTCCCGGCGCGGGGGGACGAACGGCCCTGTCCGGTTCGTCCGCGCCGGGCAAGGCTGAGGGTGCAGCCATCTGAGGAGGAACCGATGACCACCACGAGTGCTCCCGCGCCGGCCGGGCTCGCCGCCTGGCGCGGCTTCCGCGGCGGCGGGTGGCGCGACGAGATCGACGTCGCCGGCTTCGTGCGGGCCAACGTGCGCCCGTACACCGGCGACGGCGGCTTCCTCGCCGGGCCCACCGCGCGGACCACGCACGTCTGGGGCCTGCTCACCGAGATGTTCCCGGAGGAGCGGCGGCGCGGGATCTACGACGTCGACCCGCGCACCCCGGCGTCGATCACCGCGCACGCCCCGGGGTACATCGACCGCGACCGCGAGCTGATCGTCGGCCTGCAGACCGACGCGCCGCTGCGCCGGGCCATCATGCCCTGCGGCGGGCTGCGGATGGTCGAGAACGGCCTGCGCGCCTACGGCTACGAGCTCGACCCGGTCGTCCGGGAGATCTTCACCCGATACCGGAAGACCCACAACGACGCCGTGTTCGACGCCTACACGCCGCAGATCCTTGCCGCCCGCCGGGCTGGCGTCATCACCGGCCTGCCCGACGCGTACGGCCGCGGGCGCATCATCGGCGACTACCGCCGGGTGCCACTCTACGGCGCCGACGCCCTGATCGAGGCCAAGCGGCGCGACAAGGCGTCCCTCGACCACCACGCCGCCACCGCCGACGTCATCCGTGACCGGGAGGAGCTGGCCGAGCAGCTGCGCGCGCTCGACGAGCTCAAGGCGATGGCCGCGAGCTACGGCTACGACGTCTCGGGGCCGGCGCGCACCGCGCGTGAGGCGGTGCAGTGGCTGTACTTCGCCTACCTCGCCGCCACCAAGGATCAGAACGGCGCCGCCATGTCGCTCGGCCGGACGTCGAGCTTCATCGACGTGTACCTCGAGCGCGACCTCGACGAGGGCACGCTCACCGAGGCGCAGGCGCAGGAGCTCGTCGACGACTTCGTCGTCAAGCTGCGCATCGTGCGGTTCCTGCGCACGCCCGAGTACGACCAGCTGTTCTCCGGCGACCCGACCTGGGTCACCGAGTCGATCGGCGGGATGGGCCGCGACGGCCGGACCCTCGTCACCCGGACCTCGTACCGCTACCTGCAGACGCTGTACAACCTGGGACCGGCGCCGGAGCCGAACCTGACGGTGCTGTGGTCGCCGGCGCTGCCCGCGCCGTTCAAGCGCTTCTGCGCGCAGGTCTCGCTCGAGACCAGCGCGATCCAGTACGAGAACGACGACCTGCTGCGCCGCTACAGCGACGACGACACCGCGATCGCGTGCTGCGTCTCGGCGATGCGGGTCGGCAAGGACATGCAGTTCTTCGGCGCGCGGGTCAACGTGGCCAAGGCCCTGCTGTACGCGATCAACGGCGGCCGCGACGAGATGAGCGGCGCCCAGGTCGCCCCGCCGTCCCCGGCGCCGGACGGTGACGTGCTCGACTACGACACCGTCCTGGCCGCCTTCGACGGGACCCTCGACTGGCTCGCCCGCACCTACGTCGACGCGCTGAACATCATCCACTACATGCACGACAAGTACGCCTACGAGCGGCTCGAGATGGCGCTGCACGACTACCCGGTGCGCCGGTTCCTGGCCTGCGGCATCGCCGGCCTGTCCGTCGCCGCCGACAGCCTCTCGGCGATCCGGTACGCCACGGTCCGCCCGGTCCGGGACGAGACCGGGCTCGCCGTCGACTACCTGGTCGAGGGCGACTACCCGGCGTACGGCAACGGCGACGACCGCGCGGACAGCATCGCCGTGTGGCTGGTCGAGACGTTCATGGCGAAGGTGCGGGCCAATCCCGCGTACCGCGACGCGATCCACACCCAGTCGGTGCTCACGATCACGTCGAACGTGGTCTACGGCAAGCACACCGGCAACACGCCCGACGGCCGGCGCGCGGGTGAGCCGTTCGCGCCGGGGGCGAACCCGATGAACGGCCGCGACGTGCACGGCATGGCCGCCTCCGCGCTGTCGGTGGCGAAGCTGCCGTACGCGTCGGCCCGCGACGGCATCTCGCTCACCAGCACCGTCACCCCCGGCGGGCTGGGCCGCACGGACGCGGAGCGGGCGGTGAACCTGGCCGGGATCCTCGACGGCTACACGGCCGCGGGCGGCTTCCACCTCAACGTGAACGTGCTGGACCGCGAGACGCTGGTCGACGCGATGGCGCACCCCGAGCGCTACCCGCAGCTGACCGTGCGCGTGTCGGGCTACGCCGTGAACTTCGTCAAGCTGACCCCGGAGCAGCAGCGCGACGTGATCAGCCGGACGTTTCACGGTGCGCGATGACGACTGCGACGGTGCCGGGCCGGCTGCACTCGTGGGACCTCTCCACGGGTGTGGACGGGCCCGGCACCCGGTTCGTGGCCTTCCTCGCCGGGTGTCCGCTGCGCTGCCTGTACTGCCAGAACCCGGACACCTGGCACATGCGCGACGGTTCGCCGACCACCGCCGGCGCCGTGCTGCGGCAGGTCGAGCCGTTCGCGTCGTTCGTCCACGTCGCCGGCGGCGGGATGACGGTCAGCGGCGGCGAGCCGCTGCTGCAGCCCGCGTTCACCGAGGCGCTGTTCACCGGCGCTCGCGGGCTGGGCCTGCACACCGCGCTGGACACCGCGGGCGGGCTCGGCGCCCGCGCGTCCGACGCCCTGCTCGACGTCACCAGCCTGGTCCTGCTCGACATCAAGGCGTGGGACCCGGTCCGGTACCGGCGGCTCACCGGGGGCTCGCTCGCGCCGACGCTGGACTTCGCCCGGCGGCTGGCCGCCCGCGGCACGCCGGTCTGGGTCCGCTACGTGCTCGTGCCCGGCCTCACCGACGACGCCTCCGAGGTCGCGGGCGTCGCCGGGTTCGCGGCCTCGCTCGGGAACGTGGAGCGGGTCGACGTGCTGCCGTTCCACCGGCTCGGCGCCCCGAAGTACGAGCGGCTCGGCATCCCGTTCCCGCTGCGCGACACGCCGCCGCCGGCCGCCGACGTCGTGGACCGGGTCCGCTCGCAGTTCCACGCAGCGGGTCTCGCCGCGTACTGAAGCGGGCTGTCAGCCCCGGTCCGGTGCCAGCCGCCGGGCGATCGCCTCCAGGCGCTCCGACAGGTGTTCGGGGCACGGCTGGGCGCCGGCGGGCGTCGCCGTGCCCGGTTGGAGCAGGTCGAGACGCTGCCGTGCCACCCGCAGCTCCACCGGGTCGCTGTTGAGCGAACGTTCGATCTCGCGGGCCAGGCCGTCGACGAGCATCCAGCCGGCGGGCGGCAGTCGCCAGCCGAGCGCGGTCCGCAGCGCGTCGGCGAGGTCGGGCCGCAGGTCGCCGGGTGGTGTGGGCTGCGCCGGCCACGGGACGAACTTGTAGCCGACGCCGCGGACGGTGACGAGATGGCTCGGCGCCCCGGGATCGGGCTCGATCTTGGTGCGGAGGCGCTTGATGTGGACGCTGAGGGTGTTGCTGCCCTGGTGGCCGCTCTCGTCGCCGCTGCGGATCGTGTGCAGCAGCCGGGCGCGGGCGACCGGGCGGCCGGCCTGGCGCAGCAGCGTCTCGAGCAGCTGGAACTCCTTGAGCGGCAGGTCGAGCGCCTGCCCGGCGAGCGTGGCCCGGTGCGCGCCGACGTCGAGCACGACCGGCCCGCCGGCGAGGACGTCCTGCGGTGCCCGCGGCTCGGGGCCGCGGCGGCGGCGCACGACGGCCCGGATCCGGGCGACGAGCTCCCGGAGGCCGAAGGGCTTGGCGAGATAGTCGTCGGCGCCGCAGTCCAGCGCGATCGGCGCGTCGGGCTCGAAATGGGCGGCACCGAGCACGATGATCCCGGCGGAGGAGCGCGCCCGTAGCACCCGGCACAGGTCCGCGCCCGGCACGCCGGGCAGGGGAAGGTCGAGCAGCACCAGGTCGGCCTGGCGTGCGGCGAGACCGGCCACGACCTCGGCGGTGGTGGACTCGACACCGAATCCCTCACCGCGCAGGAGCCCGGCCAGCGCGGCGGCGCCGGCCGGTGCTTCCTGGACGAGCAGCAGGCGAGTCAGGTGCCGTCGCCTCCCCTCCGCTCGCGGTCGTCTCCACCTCCACTGTGCCAGGTAACCATTTCGTGCGCGTGTCCGGCCCCTACCTGGCGGCGAACATCGTTGCGAGATCAACCAGACGGTTGGTGTATCCCCACTCGTTGTCGTACCAGCCGAACACCTTCACCAGCCGGCCGTCGGCCGAGGTCAGGCCGGCGTCGAAGACGCAGGACGACGGGTCGCCGATAATGTCGCGGGACACCAGCGGCGCCTCGCTGTAGCGCAGGATGCCGGCCAGCGGGCCGGCGGCGGCCGCGGCGAAGGCGGCGTTGACCTGCTCGGCCGTCGCCGGCTGGGACAGCCGGACGGTCAGGTCGGTCAGCGACCCGTTCTCGACCGGCACCCGCAGCGCCACGCCGCCCAGGCGCCCGGCCAGCCCGGGCAGCACCAGCCCGATCGCCTTCGCCGCGCCGGTGCTCGTCGGGATGATGTTCGTGGCCGCGGTCCGGGCCCGGCGCAGGTCCTTGTGCGGCGCGTCGAGCACCGACTGGTCGTTGGTGTACGCGTGCACGGTGGTGAGCACGCCCTGCTCGATGCCGAACGCGTTGTGCAGCACCTGCGCCATCGGGGCCGCGCAGTTGGTCGTGCAGGACGCGGCGGACACGACGTCGTGCAGGTCGGGGTCGTAGGTGTCGCCGTTGACGCCGAGCACGATCGTCGCGTCGACCTCCTTGCCCGGCGCCGAGATGAGCACCTTGCGCGCGCCGGCCTTCAGGTGGACGGCGGCGTCGTCGCGGCTGCGGAACCGGCCGGTCGACTCGATGACCAGGTCCACGCCGAGATCGGCCCACGGCAGGACCGCCGGGTCGCGCTGGCGCAGCACCTCGATGTACTGCCCGCCGACGGTCATGCCGCCGCCGGACGGGTCGACCGCGACCTCGGCGCGCAGCCGGCCGAAGGTCGAGTCGTGCTGGAGCAGGTGCGCGAGGGTGGCGGTGTCGAACAGGTCGTTGATCGCGACCAGGGTGACGGCGCTGCCGAGCAGGTCGCGCTCGACGAGGCACCGCACGAAGTCGCGGCCGATCCGGCCGAAGCCGTTGACGGCGATGCGGTACGTCATGACGCGCCCCCGTCCGCGTCGAGGATCCGGCGGGCGTCGCGCTCGACGAGCACCGGCACGAAGGCGTGGATCTCGGCGGTCGCGTACCGGTCGGTGAGCTGCTCGACGGTCTGCCGGACCGCCTCGGGGGTGTGCCGGCCGGCGTAGCGGCGGGTCAGCCGCTCGACGGCGTGTTCGATGGCGTGCGCCTCGATCCTGGTCCGGGCCTCGGTGGCGAGCATGGTGTCGGCTCCTTCCGGCTCTGTGCTTCGCCTTCGACTCTCGTGCCCGCGGCGGTGCCGCGACACGGTACTTCGGCCCGAACCGCCGGCCGGTGGACCCGGGCCACAGGTCCCGCCCGTCGTGGCTCGTTCAGCTTCGGGCGGCTCGTTCAGCTTCGGGCGGCCGTTGCGCGGATCACGGCGACCGGGCAGGCGGCGTGATGGATGAGGGCCTGGCTGACCGAGCCCAGCAGCAGCCCGGTGAAGCCGCCGCGGCCCCGGCTGCCGACCACGATCAGCGCCGCGCCCGCGGACACCCCGGTGAGCACGGCGGCCGGGCGCCCGTTGGCCACCGCGCGGCGCACGTCGACACCCGGGTACCTCCTGGCCCAGCCGCCGGTCGCCTCGACCAGCACCCGCTCCTCGTCGGCGCGCAGCTCGACCGGGTCGTACACCAGCGGCACCCGGTCGTCCGGTCCGGCCGGCACCGGCCCCCCGCGGGCCTCGACGACGGTCAGCCCGGCGCCGCGGACCGACGCCTGTTCGAACGCGAACCCCAGGGCCCGCGCGGCGTCGTGGGAGCAGTCGACGCCGACGACGACCCGGCCCGCCTCGGGGCCCGGCGGGCGGTCCGCGTGCCGGACGATGACCACCGGGCACTCGGCGTGGGCGGCGAGCTGGATGCCGACGGAGCCGAGCAGCAGCCCGGCGAAGCCGCCGAGCCCCCGGTTGCCGATCACGACCAGACAGGCGTTGCGGGACGCGTCGCTGAGCGCCGCCGTCGGCTGCTGGATCGGCACGTCGGTGCTGACGTCCAGCCCGGGCGCGACGTCCAGGGCGAGGCTCACGGCCTCGTCGACGATCTGCTCGGCCGCCTCCCGCATCGTCTCCTCGAACATCGCCGGCGGCGAGGGCAGCGCCATCGGGGCGTAGACCGTGGGCCACAGGCAGGCGTGAACGATCCGCAACGGCCGCTGCCTGCGCATCGCGTCCGCCGCGGCCCACTCGACGGCGCTGCGGGCGTCGGGTGAGCCGTCGACGCCGACCACGACCGCGGACTCGGTGCTCATCACCGCCACCTCCGTTCTGCGGGTACTGGGAGGCGTTGTGCTCCGACTCCAGCGTCCGCCGGGCAGCCCCGGCCGACCACCGGCGACAGGCCCGTGCGGCGCCCCGCGCGGGCCGGTGTCCTGGCCCGTGCGCGGTGCGGTCAGCGGACCACGGCGACCGGGCAGGCGGCGTGGTGGATGAGGGCCTGGCTGACCGAGCCCAGCAGCAGCCCGGCGAAGCCCCCGCGGCCCCGGCTGCCGACGACGACGAGCTCCGCGCCCGCGGACAGCTCGGTGAGCACGGCGGCCGGACGGCCGTTGGCCACCGCGCGGCGCACGTCGACGTCCGGGTACTTCCCGGCCCAGCCGCCGATCGCCTCGGCCAGGGTGCGATCCTCGTCGTCGCGGAGCTTGGCGGGGTCGTAGACCAGCGGCACCAGATCGCCCGGGCCGCTCGACGCCGGCCACCGGTAGGCCTCGACGGCGGTCAGCCCGACACCCCGGAACGACGCCTGCTCGAACGCGAACCCCAGGGCCCGCTCGGCGTCGTGGGAGCCGTCGACGCCGACGACCACCCGGCCCGCCTCGGGGCCCGGCGGGCGGCCCGCGTGCCGGACGATGACCACGGGGCAGGCGGCGTGGGCGGCGAGCTGGATGCCGACGGACCCGAGCAGCAGCCCGGCGAAGCCGCCGAGCCCGCGGTTGCCGATCACGACCAGGCGAGCGTTGCGGGACGCGTCGCTGAGCGCCGCGGACGGCTGCTGGACCCGCACGTCGGCGGCGATGTCGAGCGCCGGCGCGACAGCCCGGGCGAGGGTGACCGCCTCGTCGACGATCTGCTCGGCCGCCAGCCGCATGGTCTCGTCGTACAGTGCCGGCGGGCCGGGCACCGCCATCGGGGCGTAGCCGGTGGGCCACAGGTACGCGTGGACGATGCGCAGCGGGCGGTGCCTGCGCATCGCGTCCGCCGCGGCCCACTCGACGGCGCTGCGGGCGTCCGGCGAGCCGTCCACGCCGACCACGACGGCGGACTCGGTGCTCATCGCCGCCACCTCCGTTCTGCGGGTACGGGGCGTTGTGCGCCGATTCCAGCCTCCGCTGTGCGGACCCCGGGCGACCAGGGTCGAAGGGCCCGTGCGGCATGCCGCACGGGCCCCGATCGGTGGCCGTCAGTGGTCGTCCGGCCGGTGGGCGATCAGGATCGGGCACTCGGCGTGGTGCATCAGCTGCTGCCCGACCGAGCCGAGCAGCAGGCCGGTGAAGCCGCCGTGACCGCGGCTGCCGACGACCACGAGCTGCGCGGTGTGCGACATCCCGACGAGCACCCGGGCCGCCCGGCCGACCGCGAGCAGCGCCGTCAGCCTGGTGCCCGGGTACTTCTCCGCCCAGCCCGCCAGCGACGCCTCCAGCGCGGCGCGCTCGTCCGCCTCGACGGCGCTGAGCGGCACGACGGCCGGGCTCGGCGGGCTGTACGCGCGGACGGCGATCACCTCGGCGCCGCGGGCGACGGCCGCCTCGAACGCGAGCGCAAGCGCCGCGTCCGTCGACCCGGACCCGTCGACGCCGACCACGACCGGACCGTCCGTCGTGCCGGCCCGCCCGCGGACGACGGCGACGGGGGTTCGCGCGTGGGTGGCGACCTGCTGGCTGATCGAGCCGAGCAGCAGGTTGGTCATGCCCCCGCCGCCGCGGTTGCCCACCACGAGCAGGCGCGTGCCCGCGGCCTGGCCGAGCAGCAGCGGCGCGGGTTCCGCGTGCACCGCCGAGCCCGTGACCTCGACGGTGGGCCGGCGGCGGCGCACGTGCTCGACGATGTCGCGGACGGTGTGGTCGCCGCGCTCCTCGGCCTCCGTCGCCAGCACCTCGGTCACCTGGCCGTACATGGCGGCGGCGGGCCAGGCCAGCTGGTACGCGTACACGATGCGCAGCGGCGCCCCGGTCCGGGCCGCCTCGTCCGCGGCCCAGTCGACCGCGTCCCGCGCCTCGACCGACCCGTCGTAGCCGACGACGATCCGTTGGGTCTCCATCGTTGCTCCCCTCTCGATGCCTCCACCCTCAGCGTCGAGCCGTCGATGTCCGTCCGGCAGGGGCTTTGGGCCGGCCGCGGGGGGTCGTTCGCCTCACCCGGGCCGTTCGTCCGGGCGCACGGGCCGTTCGGCGCTGTCCGCCGGCGGGACCCGGGCGGCACGGTTGACATGTCGGGAATGACCGAGAAATCCGGGAGGTGGGGGCCATGACCACGCAGACGCTGACGACGACCGTGGTGCCGCGGCGGCCGAGCACCGACACCGCTGACCTGGCCCTGCGGATGTGCCGGGCCGAGCGGCGCGCCGAGGCGCTCGCCGCCGCGATCCGGCTGCTGTGCGAGGACGGCACACCGGCCCAGCGGCAGGCCGCCGGGCTGGTGCGGGCGATGCTGGACGAGGCGCTGTTGTAGACGAGCGCCGCTGTGGACGGGCGGCCGCTTGGGGCGGGCGGCCGCTTGGGATGGGCGGCCGCTTCAGTCGCGGACTGCCGCGCCGTTCATGACGCGCCGGCGGCGGGGCGGCGCCGCGCGGGCGGTTCGCGCAGCGCCCGGGCGGTCATCCGGGCGAGCGCGTCGCTCATCACGACGCCGACGGCGGCGATCCCGATCCCGAGCAGGGCCGAGCGCAGGTTGTCGCGGCTCATGGCTCCTCCTTCCGTGGCACCGGCCCCAGTCTGTGGCGTCCGGCCGCCACGCCGTCAGGGCCGATCGGCCCGCTGTGCACGGGACCGTGCGCACTGGCCGGGGTACGCGTGGCGGGCGAGGCTGAGGCCGGAGCAGGATCGGGGGAGGAGCGCATCATGGCGGCGACGATGATCTTCGCGGGTGCCATCGCGGCGGTGTACGGCATCCTCATCGCCATGCACGTCGCGGCGATCCGCGCCCGCGGACCGGCCGACGACCGGTACCGTCCCCGGCTCGCCGTGTGGCTGGCGAGCGCCGGCGACCGGCGCCGGGCCCGGATCGAGACCGAGGCCGCTCACGACCTCGTCGCGGGCCGGCTGACCCGCGACCGGTACCGGGCGACGATGGCCGCGATGGCGGCCCAGGACGACGTCGAGCACCCGCTCGCGGTGCCCAAGGCGTGAACGAGCGGGGGAGGCGCGCGATGCACGAGGTACAGGTGCGTGAAGTGATGACCCAGGCGGTGGTCGTGGTGACCGCGGACTGCCGGGCCCGCAACATCATCGACGTGCTCACCGACTACGGGGCGAGCGGCATGCCCGTCGTCGACGACGCCGACCGGGTGATCGGCGTGGTGTCGGAGGCGGACCTGCTGCCGGCGATCGGCGACGGCACGTCCCTGGAGTCCAGCCGGGCCGCCGAGCTGATGACGGCGCCGGCCGTCACCGTCGGCCCGGAGGCGCCGGTCGGCGTCGCGGCGCGGCTCATGTCCCACCACCGGGTGAAGCGACTGCCGGTGGTCGACGACGCGTCGGGCCGGCTGGTCGGCATCATCACCCGCGGCGACCTGGTCCGCCGGACGCTGCGCGGCGACGACGCGATCGCACGCGACGTCCTGGACGGGGTGGTGCTGCCCACCTACGGCGTCGACCCGGCGCGGATCTCGGTCGAGGTGCACGACGGGGCGGTCACGCTGCGCGGCAGCGTCGACCGGCGGGCCACGGCCGTCCGGCTGGCCGCCCGCACGCGGGCCGTCGAGGGCGTCCTGCGGGTCGCCGACGAGCTGGACTGGTCGGTCGACGACACGAGACCGCGGCGGCGCTGCGGGTGAACCGATGCGCGGGCGGGTCCCCGGGGCTGCCCCCGGGACCCGCGCTTCACTGCTTCCTGGCGGCCTTGCCGGCGACGGTGATCGGGATCTCCGGTCCGGGCTCGGCCCGACCGGTCAGCGGCACCCGGATCTCCAGGATGCCGGCGGTGTATCCGGCGGTGATCCCGTTCATCTGGCTCCTGGCCGGCCGGCGGGACGACGGGAGTCCGGCCCGTCGCCGCGGGACGAAGGGCCTGTTGCTCAGGAGCCGGCGCGCGGCGCGTACATGATGACGGCGACGCCGACGAGGCAGACGACGGCGCCGATGACGTCGTAGCGGTCGGGGCGGAACCGGTCGACCACCATGGCCCAGGCGAGGGAGCCGGCGACGAAGACGCCGCCGTAGGCGGCCAGGATGCGGCCGAAGTTGGCGTCGGGCTGGAGGGTCGCGACGAAGCCGTAGGCGCCGAGGGCGGCGACGCCGGCGCCGATCCACAGCAGGCCCTTGTGCTCGCGCACGCCCTGCCAGATGAGCCAGGCCCCGCCGATCTCGGCGAGGGCGGCGAGAACGAACAGGGCGATGGACCGGATGATCGTCATGGTCGTCATCGCAGCACACCGCGGCGGTGCGGCCGTTGCGGGGGCCGCACCGCCGGCGGTGTTCAGCAGCCGCACCCTCCGCCGCCGCAGCCGCAGGTGGCGCCGGCCGCGGCGGCGTGCCGGGCGCTGCGGCGCCGGTGCAGCCACCACATGCCCAGCGCCGCGACGCCCAGCCCGGCGGCGACGGCGAGGAGGGTCTTCTCCAGGACCGCCGCGCCGGCGGTGGTGAGCACCCCGGCCGCGATGAGCAGGGGCAGAGCGCAGCAGGCGGCGCAGGCGACGGCGGCGAGCACGCCGCTGACCTTGCTGCGCGTCGGCGGCGCGTTGTCCACCGGCGGCGGCTGCAGGGGCAGCCGCACGTGGGCCCGGTCCGTGTCGCCGGCGGTCACGAGGCCGTACCGGCGGCGATCGCGCTCGCCCGGCCGGCGATCGCGCTCGCCCGGCCGGCGACCGCGCTCGCCCGGCCGGCGAGGGAGGCGAGCACGTCGGTGTGGGCGGCCGGGAC
The DNA here is from genome assembly GCF_014647515.1 of Dactylosporangium sucinum. Lineage (GTDB taxonomy): Bacteria > Actinomycetota > Actinomycetes > Mycobacteriales > Micromonosporaceae > Dactylosporangium > Dactylosporangium sucinum. The sequence continues at coordinate 12,782 of NZ_BMPI01000075.1, forward strand.
CTCGACGTCCAGGACGAGCGCCTCGCCGCCGGTGCCGGTCGCCGGCTGCGGCGTGACGGTGAAGGTGAAGAACGAGCAGCACTGCGTCTCGCGGGCGGCCAGGTCGCGCACGGCGGCCTCGAGCCCGGCCGCGCCGGTCAGGCGCATCCGGGCGTGGGTCGGGCTCACCGTGGTCACCGCGCGGACGGCGGTGGCGAACAGTGCGTCGAACTCGGCCAGCCGCAGCGGCTGTTCCGCGGTCGGCAGGGTGCACGCGTCAGGGACGTCGAACGCCATCACAGGCTCCTTGAACTGGCAGGACAGGCGCCGGTGCGGCGCTGCTCCCCGACGGTAAGCCTGTACCGGGGTACCGGATGCAACCCCGCGGCGCGCAGCGGCAGGCGGTATGCTGGCGGTGCCGTGGCCGCTCAGCGCGAGCCGTGGCCGGCGGTGGGGCCCGCCGACCCGTGCCGGGTGAACCGCGACGATGCCAACGGTCCCTGCAGACAGCTGCCGCGTGCCTGCAGGAGGGACCGCCCGCGCATGAACCCCGTCCAGCCCATCGACTCCGACGTCGACCTGCACGTTCCCGCCGAGCGCGCCGAGCTGCGCCCGCACGCGCTGCCGGTGCTGGCGGCGATCTCCGCCGGGGGCATGCTCGGCTCCGCCGCCCGCTACGGGCTCGGTGTCGCCTGGCCGCATGCGCCCGGCGAGTTCCCGTGGGCCACGCTGGTCGTCAACGTGTCGGGATGCCTGCTCATCGGCGTGCTCATGGTGATCGTCACCGAGGTCGCGACCCGGCAGCGACTGCTGCGCCCGTTCCTCGGCGTCGGCGTGCTCGGCGGGTACACGACGTTCTCCACCTACGTCGTCGAGACGCACCGCACCGCCACCGCCGGGCGGCCCGGCCTCGGCCTGCTCTACCTGGCGGTCACCCTCGTCTCGGCGATGCTGGCGGTCTGGGTCGGGGCCGGGACCACCACCTGGCTGGTGCGGCGGGCCCGGCGAGCGGCGGGAGGCGACCGGTGACCCTGCTGCTGGTCCTGCTCGGCGCCGCGATCGGCGCCCCGCTGCGGTACCTTACCGACCGGGCCGTGCAGGCCCGGCACGACTCGGTCTTCCCGTGGGGCACCCTCATGGTCAACATCTCCGGGTCGCTGCTGCTCGGGTTCCTCACCGCGCTGCCCGCCGACCCGGCCCTCGTCGCCTTCGCCAGCATCGGCTTGTGCGGCGCGCTGACCACGTACTCCACCTTCAGCTACGAGACCCTGCGCCTGGCCCAGACCGGCGCCTGGTTCCTCGCGGCGGGCAACGTGACGGCCTCCGTCGTCGCCGGGCTCGGCGCGGCGTACACCGGCACGCTCCTGGCCGCCGTCGTCTGACGCCGCCGGTCGCCTACCGGTCCTCGCAGCAGCCGTCGGTGCAGGCCGCGGCGGCGGTGGGGGCGCGGCAGGCCTCGCCGCGCCACGCCTCCCGGCCCTCCTGCACCGCGACGGCGGCGATGGCCAGCGCGGCGAGCGGGTCGGGCCCACCACGAGCCGAACAGCGAAGAACGAGACGGCGATGATCCGCAGGGCGGTGCGCTCGCGGCGCTCGTGGTCGGGGCCGGAGCACTGGCAGGCCACCACGGCGGCGGAGGCGACCTCGATGACCGAGTCGAGGCCGATGCCGATGCACGACCGGATGGTACACGGACGGCTGAACTATCCCGCAGACATATTGTATAGTGCGCATATGAGCATGCTTCCTGCGGCCGGGTTCGGTGACCGGCGATGAGCCACCAGCACGACCACGCGACCACGGCGACCGGCGCGCACCGGCGGACCCTTGCCGCGGTCCTCGGCGTGTCGGCGGTGATCTTCGTCGTCGAGGTCGCCGGTGCGCTGCTCACCGGCAGCCTGGCGCTGCTGGCCGACGCCGGGCACGTGCTCGCCGACGCCGGCGGCGTCGCCCTCGCGCTGGGAGCGACCCTGCTGGCCGCCCGCCCCGCCTCGGGACGGCGGACCTTCGGCTGGGCCCGGGCGGAGATCCTCGCCGCGGCCGTCAACGGCCTGCTGCTGTGCGGCATCGGCGGGTACGTGTTCGTCGAGGGCATCCGGCGGCTGCTGCTCGACCAGGCCGACGTCGCGCCGGGCGGCATGGCCCTGTTCGGCGTCATCGGCCTGGCCGGCAACCTCGCCGGGGTGGCGCTGCTCTACCGGGCCCGCAACGCCAGCCTGAACCTGCGCGGCGCGTTCCTGGAGGTCGCCACCGACACCGCCACCTCCGTCGGCGTCCTCGTCGCGGCCGGCGTCATCGCGCTGACCGGCTTCACCCGCGCCGACGCGATCGTGTCGATCCTCATCGGGCTGGTCATCGCGCCCCGGGCCGTCCGGCTGCTCAAGGAGGCGGTCGACATCCTGCTGGAGGCGGCCCCGCCCGGCATCGACCTGGCGCGGATCCGGGCCCACATCACCGGGCTCGACCACGTCCTCGCCGTCCACGACCTGCACGTCTCCACCGTGACGTCGGGCCTGCCTGTCCTCACCGCGCACGTGGTCGTCGACGACTCCTGCTTCCACGACGGGCACGCGCCGCAGCTCCTGGACGCCCTCCAGGACTGCCTGGCCGGGCACTTCGACGTCGCCCACTCCACGTTCCAGCTCGAACCCGCCGGCCACGCGGACCACGAGCACCCGACGCACACCTGAGACGTCATCCAGGGCGAACGGCCCGGGTGAGCCGGGACCGAACGCCCTGCCGGCCGCGCGGGCGGCTCGCCATGCTGGAACGAGCCAAGATCGCCGAGCGTCGAGGAGGCTGCGATGCCCATCCGAGTGCTGGCCGGGTACGACGGCTCACCGGCGGCGAGTGCCGCCATCGCGGCCGCCGCCAAGCTGTTCCCGCGGGCGAAGGCCTGGGTGGCCAACCTGTGGCCCCCGCCGTTCGCCGACGACGCGTTGCGGCGGCGGCTGTGGACCGGCGCCGCCCACATCGACGAGTTCGTCGCGGCGGTCGAGCGCGAGGGCGGGAGGGAGGCCGCCCGGATCGCCGCGGTCGGCGTCACCCTGGCCGCCGCCGAGGGGTGGTCCGCCGAGGCGCTCGTGGCGCAGACGTACGCCGGGGAGGGCCTCCAGCTCGCCGAGCTCGCCGAGCAGGTGGACGCCGACCTGGTGCTCGTCGGCTCGCGCGGCCTCGGCGGCGCCCGGGCGGTGCTGGGCAGCGTCTCCGACATGGCCGTGCACTACGCGGCCCGGCCCGTGCTCGTGGTGCCGCACCCGCTGCTGACCGCCGAGTTCGCGGCCCTGAGCGCCGGCCCCGTGCTCGTCGGCGACGACGGCTCGGCCGGCGCGCAGGCCGCCCTCGACACCGCCGTCCGGCTGTTCCCGGCGCGGACCGTGCTGCCGGTGACCGTGGACGACGGCCAGGCGCCCGGCGACCCGCAGGCGGGTGGCGCGGCGCCGGCCCGCCTGCACGTGCCGTCCCGGCCCGGCCCGCCGGGGCGCGCCGTCGCCGGGGCGCTCGCCGACTGCGCCCGGGAACAGGACGCCGCGGTCGTGGTCGTCGGCTCCCGCGGCCGCTCGGCGGTGCGCGAGATCCTCCTCGGCAGCGTGGCGATGGCGACCCTGCACCACGCCCACCGCCCGGTTCTGGTCGTGCGCACCCAGGGGTGAGGACCTTCGGCCCTCGTGCACCGCCGCCGCCGGCGGGACGGTGGTCGTGGCGGGGCTCCCGCCCCGCACGTGTCAGGGAGGGACGGCACCATGGCCACACTGAAGGCCGCCGCGGCGGAGTTCCTGGCCCACCGGCGCATCGCGGTGACGGGCGTGTCCCGGACCCCGCAGGGCCACGGCAGCAACGTCGTCTACCAGCGGCTGCGGGACCGCGGTTACGAGGTGTTCGCGGTCAACCCCAACGCCGAGCAGGTCGAGGGCGACCACTCGTACCCCGACCTCGCGTCGATCCCCGGCGGCGTCGACGCGGTCGTCATCGGCACCCGCCCCGAGACCGCCGAGGCCACCATGCGCGAGTGCGCCGACCTCGGCGTCACCCACGTGTGGATGCACCGCGGGTTCGGCCCCGGCAGCGCCTCCGACGCGGCCGCCGAGTACGGCCGTGGCCACGGCATCCACGTCATCGCCGGCGGGTGCCCGCTGATGTTCGGCCCCACCGCCGACTTCGGTCACAAGGCGATGTGCTGGATCCTGTCGCTCAGCGGCGGCATCCCGCGTCAGGTCTGACCGCCGCCACCCTCAGGCCTGCCTTCCGTCCCTCGCCCGGCGGCGCGCTCCGTCGGCGGCCTCCTGCTCGTCCATCTGCTGCCGGGCTACCACCAGGGCGTCCTCCAGCCGGGGAATCCAGTGCTGCTCCAGCATGCGCACCCGCTGGCGGACGGCGGAGACCTCCTCGTCGACGGTGGACAGCGCCGAGGACGAGGCCGCATGCCGGGCGGCGGCCTCGGCGGCCGCCCGGTACGTCAGGGCCGCCTGCGAGGTCGCTGACCCGCCCGGCGCGTGCCACCCCGCCGGCGGGTGCGGAGGCTCGATCCCGGGCGGCGCGGCGTACCGCACGCCCATCAACGCCGTCCATCGCGGGACCACGGTCATCGGGCCGCCGGCTCCGGCCGGGCCGACGACATCCGCGCCGTCCAGGACCGCGGCCCGCCGAAGCCAGCCGCAGGCCACCCGATCGGCGCGGGCCCACTCCGCCGCGGTGGTCTCGTATCGGCGACGGAGGCGTTCGCGTTCCTCGGTGAGCATCGTGAGCTTGCGGCGCAGGACGCCGCAGCCCCGCCGGGCCACCGCCAGCCGGTGGCGCAGCCAGAGCGTCCCGGCCCGGCCGGGCGGCACCTGACGCAGTCGCGGCACGGCGGTCACCCCGTCCGGCGATGCCGAGTGAGCAGCGCGTCCGGGAGCGTGGTCAGCTCCGCGTCGGGCAGCCGCAGGAGGGTCCGCCACGCTCGGCCGAGCGTCTCGTCGAGCGACCGGGACTCGTCCGGCCGCTGGTTCAGCAGGTCGCGGTCGACGGCCCCGGCGAAGTCCAGGTAGCGGCGATCGGTGTCGCCGAGGGCGGCCGTGCCGACGAGGTCCGCCAGTTCGCGCACCTGCCGGGCGCGCGCCAGGGCGGCCATCAGCTGCGCCGCGACCGGGAGATGGTCGTCGCGGGTCCGGCCGGCCCCAGCGCCGTGCCGCATGAGGCGCGACAGTGAGGACAGCGGGTCGACCGGCGGGTACACCCCGCGGCTGTGCACCTCCGAGGACAGGACGATCTGGCCCTCGGTGATGTACCCGGTGAGGTCCGGCACCGGATGGGTGATGTCCTCGGCCGGCATGGTGAGCACCGGAACGATCGTCACCGACCCCGGCCGGCCGCGCACCCGGCCGCAGCGCTCGTAGAGCGAGGCCAGGTCGCTGTACAGGTAGCCCGGGTACGCCCGCCGGGCCGGGATCTCGCCGCGGGCCGCGGAGACCTCGCGGAGCGCCTCGGCGTAACTTGTCATGTCCGTCATCACCACCAGCACGTGCCGGCCGCCGGTGAAGGCGAGGTCCTCCGCTACGGTCAGCCCCAGCCTCGGCGTCAGGATCCGCTCGATGACCGGGTCGTCGGCGGCGTTGAGGAACAGCACCAACTCGTCCGCGGCCGCGCGCTCGTCCAGCGCGTCGCGGACGAAGCCGGCGTCGGCGTGGGTGAGACCCATCCCGGCGAAGACGACGCAGAACGGTGCCCCGCCGGCATGGGCCTGGCGCGCGATCTGGACGGCGAGCTCCAGGTACGGCAATCCCGCGGCGGCGAACACCGGCAGCTTCTGTCCCCGGACCAGGGTCGTCAGCGCGTCGACCGCCGAGACGCCGGTGACGACCGGTTCGCTCGGCGGCTCGCGCCAGGTCGGGTTCATCGGAGACCCCGCCACCGGGACCGACCGGTCGGCGATCACCGGCGGCCCGCCGTCGAGCGGTTCTCCCCGGCCGTTGCACATGCGGCCGAGCCAGCGCTCGCCGACCGGGATCCGCATGGGTGCGCCGGTGAACGCGACCCGGGTTCCGGACCGCGCGATACCGGAGGTGCCCTCGTAGACCTGAACGACCGCCGTGTCCCCGCCGGCCTCCAGCACGACGCCGTGCCGCCGCCCGCCGTCGGCGGAAACGATCGTCGCGACGTCGTCGTAGCCGGCGGCCCCGCCCACGTCGCCGACAACCAGCAGCGGTCCGTGGACCTCGTGGACCGACGCGTGCTCGACCACCGGCCACCCGCTCATGACCGCTCCCTCGTCGCGTCGACCCGGGCGAGCGTCGCCTCGGCCTGCCCGGCGACCTCCGCCACGCCGTCGGGCCGGGTCGCCTCGCGCGCCCGGACCAACGGCCCGTAGTCCACCGACTCGAGCGTCTCCGCGGGCACGCCGGCGTCGACGAGCGCGTGGCAGCGCTGCGTGACGGCCAGGATCGCGTCGAGCAGGGCCGCTGCCTTCTCCGCGGTACAGCGCGCGTCGTTCGGCGCCAGCGCGTTCTGCTGCAGCACCCCCTCACGCAGCAGCCTCCCGGCCAGGATCGCGACGCGCTCGTGCGGCGGCAGGCTCGCCGTGCCGACCAGTTCGGCAAGCGCGCCGAGCCGGTCGGCCTCGGCGAGGACGTCGAGCGCCCGGGCCCGCCGACGCAGCCACGCGGCGTCGCCGTGCCGAGCGTGCCACGAGCCGATCGCCGCGGCGTCCCGCGAGAACGACCCCGACCAGGACACCGCCGGGTAGTGCCGGGCGTAGGCGAGATCGCGGTCAAGCGTCCAGCGGCACCGGACGAAGCGTTCGGTGTTCATCGTCACGGGCTCGGTGAGGTCGCCGCCGGGCGGCGACACCGCGCCGACGATGGTGACCGAGCCCGGGGCGCCGCCGAGCGTCCTCACCGCACCGGCCCGCTCGTAGAACGCGGCGAGCGCGGAGGCCAGGTCGGCCGGGTAGCCCTCCTCGGCCGGCAACGCTCCGGCCCGCGAGGCGAACTCGCGCAGCGCCTCCGCCCAGCGGGACGTGGAGTCCGCGATGACCACGACGTCGTGGCCCATGTCGCGGAAGAACTCGGCGACGGTGACGCCCGTGTAGACGCTTGCCTCCCGCGCCATCATCGGCATGTTGGACGTGTTGGCGACGACGACGGAACGGTCGATGAGCCGCCCGCCGGTCCGGGGATCCTCGAGTGCCGCCAGTTCGGCGACGACGTCGGCCATCTCGTTGCCGCGCTCGCCGCAGCCGACGTAGACGATGACGTCCGCGTCGCACCATTTGGCGATCTGCTGCAGCAGCATCGTCTTGCCCGTGCCGAAGCCGCCCGGCACCGCGGCCGTGCTGCCCTTGGCGATCGGGAACAGGCCGTCCACGACGCGCTGGCCGGTGTGCAGGGGCTCGTCGGCGTCCCGCCGCCCCCGGACCGGCCGCGGCGCGCGGATCGGCCAGGTGGCGGTCATCCCGACCGGCATGCCGCCGACGCTCGCGAGCACGTCGTCCGGCCCGCGCTCACCAGGCGCGGCGCACCGCTCGACGACACCGGCGACCTCCGGCGGGACCAGCACCCGGTACTCGACCGGCCCGACGGTGGCCAGGACACCGAGCTTCGATCCGCCGCTGACGACCTGGCCGTCGGCCACGCAGGGCGCGAAGCGCCACCGGGACCCGGCGGGTGGCTCGCCGCCGGCCGCGCCGGGGGCGAGCCACACCGGCGCGCCGGCGAGCGGGCGCAGCAGCCCGTCGAAGACGCCGCCGAGCAGCCACGGGCCCAGGCGGGCGACGAGGCGGTGCCCGAGGGGCACCGCCGCCGCGCCGGGCCGCAGGCCGCCGGTGTACTCGTAGGCCTGGACGGTCAGCGTGCCCTCCCGGATGCCGACGACCTCTCCGGGCAGCCGCTGGGAGCCGAGACCGACGAGGTCGTGCATCGCAACCCCGCGGCCGCGGTCGCTCATCTCGACGAGCGGGCCGGCGACCCGGGTGATCCGTCCGTCGGGGGTCTCGCGCGGCATCACGTCCACACCTCTGCGGCGCGGCCGGCCTGCCGCGCGATGGCGTACTCGGTCAGCGCCGCGATGGAGCAGTCGGCCCGGCGGTTCCCGAGCGTGCCGATGACGCCGCCGTCTCCGGCCGGTTCGATCCGTGCCTGTGGCCCGAGCACCGCCCGAGCCCGGTCGGCCAGCGCCGGCCCGAGGCATCCGCCGCCGAGTTCCGCCCGCAGCGCGGCGCTCACCCGGCGGCGCAGCTCCTCGGCCGTGTCGCGGCGTGCTGCGAGCACCACCGCCCGGGCGGCCCGGCGTGTGTGCGCCCGTTCGGCCGCCGACAGGACGGCGGCATCGTCGAGGCCGGCTGCGCGAGCCTCCAGCCGGATCTGCTCGGCTTCTGCCCGGGCCGCACGCAGCATCCCGCCGGCAGCTTCTGCGGCGTCCGCCCGGCAGCCGTCGGCGTACGCGCGGGCCGCCCGCAGGATCGCCCGCCGCAGCGGTTCGAGCGCCTCCCGGACCGCGGTGCTCACGGCCGGGCCCCGGGCGGCTCCGGCAGGACCGCCACCATGCGCCCCGGTGCCGCGGCGACGCCCGCCAGTGCCCGGGCGGCGGCCTGGGTCAGCACGACCACGACGATGTCCGGTGCCAGTGCCCGCCACGCGGCGCGCACCGCCGGGCCGTCGGCGGCGACGGTGACGGCCACCCCGGCCAGCGCGTAGCCCCGCACGAGCTGCGCTTCCCCGATGGCCGCGACCCGTCCCGCAGCGGAGCGGGACTCGGGCTCCCCCCTGTGGTCCATGATCAGGCCTTGCCGATCAGAATGATCGCCACGATCAGGCCGTAGATCGCGATGCCCTCGGCCAGGCCGACGATGACCATCGCCCGGCCGAAGACCTCGGGCCGTTCGCTCATGGCGGCCAGTGCGGCGGCTCCGGTGTACGCCACCGCGATCGCCGCGCCGATCGACGAGCCCGCGACCGCCACCGCCGCCCCCAGCAATGCCGCCCAGTTCGATCCGCCGGCCGCTGCGACGCCCGCGGCGCTGGCTTGGGCCGGGGCGGCCGTGAACGCCACGACCGCCATGACGGCCGCGGCCGCCAGCAGTGCGGCGTTGAGCACCAGCAGGGCGCGGGGCACCGCACGCGGATGCCGCCGGGCCAACGCCCGTGCCGCCCAGCACACCAGCAGTACCGCCGGCAGCACCCCAAGCCACAACGCACTCATGGCAGCACCTCCTCCGAGCCCGGCCCGGGGCCCGGATCGCCACGCCACGGGCGGAACGGCCGGCCGGTCGTCTCGAAAACGCGCGAGAACAGTTCGTAGTACTCAAGACGCAGGGCCTGCACACCGGCGACGAGGGCCTCCAGGCCGAACGTCACCGTGTTGCCGGCCAGGAACACGACAGCGGCGGCGGCCACCCAGCCGCCACCGCGATGCCACAGGTCGGCGGTCGCCACCCACACCAGGCCGCCGAGGGCGGCGTGGGTCAGGCCGAACGCGGCGAGCCGGGCGAAAGACACAACGTTCGCACCGATCCTGACGACCAGGTCGAACAGCTGCACCGCGGTCTGCGCAACCGCCGCACCGCCGCCACCCGCGGCCGCGTGAAGCCCGACCGCGGCGAGGAGGAGGCCGCACCCGGCCACGGCGGCACCGGTCACCGTGACCGGCACGGCGCCGGCGTAGAAGCCGGCGGCGACGCAGCCAAGACCCAGGAAGACCGCGGCGCCGGCGACCCCTGACGGCGCGTACAGGGCTAGCCGGACGGAGCCCTCGCGCCAGCGGTTCACCACGCCGACGGCGAAGGCGGCGGCGAGCAGCACCGCACCGACCGCGACGCCGGCGGTGAGCAGCCGCACCGGCTCCGCAAGCGGCTCCAGCCACAACGCCGGTAGGCCGGTCGGGCCGAAGCACTCGCCGAACAGCACACCGAACAGCGTGCCCGCCAGCCCGGCCCCGGCGATGAACAGCCAGGCGTCGCGCAGCGCCGGCCATCGCCGGGGTGGGTGCAGGCGCAGCGCGACGGCGATGGCGACCAGCACCAGGCCGTGGCCGGCGTCGGCGAACATCATGCCGAACATCACCACGTACGCCACCCCGGCCAGCACGGACGGGTCGACGTCCGCGTACGGCACGGTCCCGTAGGTGCCGACCAGCGGGGCGACGGACCGGCCCACCGGGCCGGCGGGCACCAGCAGCGTCGGCGGGTCGACGCCGGCCGGGCGGGGAAGCGGTACGAGCGCGCCGCCCAACGGTGCGATCCGCGCCGCCAACGGCGCCCGCTCACGCTCCGGGCACCAGCCCCGATAGGCCGCAACGCCCTGCTCGCGCACCGCCCCCGAGCGCATCCGCGCGGTGCCGGACCCCCGTTCGCCCGCCGGGCGTCCGCCGGCGTCGACGGGCTCGAGCTCCACCACACCGGCTGCCGCGACCTCAGCCAGGACCGCGTCCAGCGCCGCCTCGGGCGTCACCAGGGCGATCCGGCTCATGCGGGTCGGAAGCATCCGCTCCCGCAGCCGCACCGCGCTCATCGCGGCACCTCGCGTGGATCGTAGAGTTCGGCGAGCACGCCGGCTACGACGTCGGAGACGGCCCGATCGAGCCGCTCCGTGGCGCGGCGGCGCACCTCGTCGGCGTCGTGGCGGGCGGCGGCCATGAGGGCGTCCCCGGCGCGGCTGTCACCGGCTCGGGCCTCGGCGAACGCCTGCGCCCGGGCGGCCGGCGCCGCACGCCGGGCCCCGGCGACGACGCGCCGTGCCGCGATCACCGCCCGGCGGCGCCGTGTGTCCGCCCCGGTCTCCGCCGTGGCCCGGATCGCCGCGGCCTCGGCCGTCGTCTCCCGCAACGCGGCGAACACCGGCAGCAGCTCAGCGGCGGCCTCCGCCGCGGGGTCCGCGGGAACGGCCGCCGGCCGGGCGGCCCCGGGCGGGCCGGCCGGCCGGAAGCGCTGCAACAGGTCGGCGATGCCCACCGCCGGCACCCACTTCCCGTCAGTCCCGCCGCTACCGGCGTGGCTCCGACACGGCCTCCGGCAATGGTGCGACCCGTGCGGCGAGCCAGGCGGCCCGCGGCGGATCCGCCGACCCGCCCGCCGCGGGACGACGGCGGACCGCCGGCACGCACAATGCGATGAGGACCGTGCGGACGCCGGTGACGATTGCTGCCGCGAGCAGCGTTGTGGCCACTGCGCTCACCTCACTGGTGTCGGGGCTCCAGGACTCCGACGGTATGCCGCACCGGTCGGGTCTGGCAGTGCTGGAGCCGCTCGGAACGGCCGGCCCGCCGCACCGCGCGGATCGTGGCGTGCCGGGTCATCCTGGAATCATGAGCACCGGCGGCGCCGCGCTTGTGGCCGGCAGTGTCCGGGCCCGTGCCCTCGTCCGCCGCTGCATCGGCCCCGCGGCGGCGCGCCGGGTCGCGCTCTGCCACACCCTCGGCGCCGCGCTCGATATCCTGGCCTCGACACCCTATGGTCGTGACGTCCGGCCGGGCCAGGGCCTCGACGAGGCGCAGGAGGCGGTCGCGGCGACCCTGCTGTGGCACCTGCGGGTCCTCGCCGGCTGGCAGCCCGGCCGTGCCGTGGCGACACTGCGGGCGCTGGCCGGCTGGTTCGAGATCAGCGATGTCGAACGGCGGCTGCGACAGCCGGGTCGCCCCGTGCGGTACCGCGTCGGCGCGTTGGCGACCGCGACCCCACGGCTGGCCCGAGCCGGCACGGTGGACGAGGTGCGCGCGGCGCTCGCCGCGTCGGCGTGGGGCGATCCGGGGGAGGCCGGCGCGCACGCCGTGGCGCTGAGCATGCGGCTGGCGTGGGCGCAGGGGGTGGCTGCGCTGCCGGCCGCGCGGGCGTGGGCCTGCGGCGGTGCGGCACTCCTGGTCGCCCGGGAACGATGGACGACCGGGCGCCCGCTGCCGGCGCAGGTGGAGCGCCGCGCCGCCGCGCTGCTCGGCCCTCGGGCGCTGCGGTCCGGCTCGCTGGCCGGCTTCGCCGCCGCGCTGCCCAGGTGGGCGGCCTGGCCGTTCCCGGACATCACCGCGGCGGTCGACCTTTGGCGGGGCGAGACCCGCTGGTGGCGGCGCCTGGAACGGGACGGGCGGTCCCTGCTGAACGACTGGCGGTTCGGCGAGGGTGCCGCGCTCGGTGCGGCGGCCACCCTCGCGGTCGACGCCTGGCGAACCCGGGCGGCCCTCGCGTGCGCCGCGGACGGTGGAGCCTCCGCGGACTTCGACGTCATCGCCATGCCCGGCCCGTTGGGCGGGTAGCGGGCAGCACCGCGGCCGGCGCGGTGGGCCGGGCCCGTGGACCCGGCCCACCGGGGCCGCAGCCACCAATCGTCGGGGACCGTGCGGTACTCAGGCCGTCCAGCCGCCGTCCGACGTGATGACGGCGCCGTTGACGTTGCGGGCCTCGGCCGAGCCGAGCCACGCGACGAGCGCGGCGATCTCGTCCGGCTCGGCCGTGCGCGACTCGCGATCGAACGACTGCTCGAACCGCCGGAACGCCCAGTCGGACTTGGGGAACGCGGTGCGGCCGATGTTCGTGCGCACGCCGCCCGGGCAGACCGCGTTGGTCCGGATGCCCTCCGGGCCGTAGAGGTACGCGAGCGACCGGGTGAGGCCGATGAGCCCGTGCTTCGCCGACACGTAGGCGGTGCCGGCGACGGAGCCGGTCAGCCCGCCGATCGACGACACGTTCACGATGGCGCCCTCGCCGTTCGTGCGCATGATCGGCACGACGGCCCGGCACAGCCGCATCGGGCCGGTGAGGTTGACGGCGATCACCCGGTCCCAGGTCTCGTCGTCGAGCTCGCCGACCGGCAGGAAGTAGTCCATGATCCCGGCCACGTTGGCGAGCAGGTCGACGAAGCCGCCGGGCGGGGCGGCGACGACGCGCTCCACGTCGCCCTGCACGGTGATGTCCGCGTTGAGCAGGTCCGCCTCGTAGCGCTCCGCGGCGAGCAGCTTGGCGGTCGCCTCCAGGCCGGCCGCGTCGACGTCGCAGCCGACGACGCGGGCACCCTCGCGGGCGAGCCGCAGCGCCGTCGCCTGCCCGATGCCCGATCCGGCGCCCGTCACCAGTGCGACGCGCCCGGTGTACCGCTGCTGTGTCATCTCGATCCTCCGATCTCGGCCGCCGGCCGCGGCCGGGCAACGGCCGTGACCGGCGGCGGGTGGTTGTCAGCCGACGTTGAGCCGCGGCGGCAGGTCGTCCTTGTGCCGTTCGAGGCGGACCTCCGCTGCCGGCTGCCGGGGCGCCCGCGTCAGGGCGCGCCGCACCGTGCCGAACGCTCGCAGCGCCATGTCGTGGCGCCGAACGATGCGCATCGAACTCACCTCCCTCCGTCCCCACCGTCGTGCGGACCGGACGGAAGCGTCAGAGCCGAAGGTCCCGCCGTGGTACCCGCGTCGGCGGGACCTTCGGCCGGTGCGCACCGCCGCCGTGGCCGCCAGGTTTGAACTGAGAACGCAACCCGCACGAAGGAGTGATCACCATGAAGGCGGCCGTCGTCACCGGTTTCGACCGTCCGCTGCAGATCGAGGAGCTCCCGGTCCCGACGCCCGCGCCGGACCAGCTGCTCGTCCGGATCGTCGCGTCCGGCCTGTGCCACACCGACATCCACGCCGCACACGGCGACTGGCCGGTGAAGCCCACCCCGCCGTTCATCCCCGGCCACGAGGGCGTCGGCGTGGTCGAGGCGGTCGGCGACGGCGTCGCCGCCGACTGGCTCGGCAAGCGGGTGGCGATCCCCTGGCTGGCCGCGGCGTGCGGGCGGTGCCGATACTGCCTGACCGGCTGGGAGACGCTGTGCGAGCGGCAGCTCAACAGCGGATACTCGGTCAACGGCGCCTACGCCGAGTACGCCGCCGCCTACGAGCGCGGCGTGGTCGAGGTGCCGGACGGGGTCTCCTCGCTCGACGCCGCGCCGCTCACGTGTGCCGGGGTCACGACGTACAAGGCGATCAAGGTGGCGCAGGTGCGCCCGGCCGAGCGGGTCGCGGTGTTCGGCGTCGGCGGGCTCGGACACCTCGCGGTGCAGTACGCGCGCATCGTCGGCGGCCTCGTCACGGCGGTCGACGTCGAACCGGCCAAGCTGGAACTGGCCCGGGAGCTCGGCGCCGACCACCTGGTCAACGCGCGCACCACCGACCCCGTCGCCGAGATCCAGTCGGTCGGCGGCGCGGACGTCGCCGTCGTGCTCGCCGCCACCGAGAAGCCGTTCGAACAGGCGCTGCGCTCGCTGGCCCGGGGCGGCCGCCTCGTCTGCGTGGGCCTGCCCGCCGGCGGCAGCATCCCGGTGCCCATCTTCGACACGGTGCTCGGCGGCCGGTCGGTGATCGGCTCGATCGTCGGCACCCGGCAGGACCTCGCCGAGGTGTTCGCGCTGCACGCGGCCGGCCGGACCCGGGTGATCTCGCGGACCCGCAAGCTCGACGAGGTCAACGCCTGCTTCGAGGAGATCCTGGCTGGCCGGGTGCCGGCCCGCCTGGTGTTCGAGTTCTGAGGCCGGCCGCCGATCAGCGGGGCTGCCGACGAAGCCGCGGGCGCACCGGCTGCGGCCTCAGTGCCGGTGCGTCGCGTCCGGGTGGCGGGGGTCGGCCGGGTGCTCGTAGCCCGGCTCCAGGCGCACCAGGGCCGCGCACCGCTCGTCGAGCCAGGCCGCGAACCGGCGCTCGGCGTCCTCCGCGCCCAGCCGGGCGGCCAGGTCGGCCCGCACCTCGTCGAACGGCTGCGGGTAGCGGTCCCGGTTGCGGCGGTGGTAGTCGGCGGCGACCTCGTCCGGCGCCGGCCGCGGCGGCGCGACCCGGTCCCGCAGCGCGCGGGCGAGGGGGTGGGCGGCCACGACCGCGGCCGTCACCCCGCCGGTCCGCAGCGCCTCCGCGAGCGTGAGCGGGCGCGGCCCGTCATCGGCGGCTGGAAGCACCCCGAGGGCGGCCGCCTCGTGCTCGACCACGGCCTCGGTGACCAGCACCTGCACGAGCCACCGGCGCAGGTTGCGCCCCTCGGCGGTGTCCGGGTGGGGCAGCCGCGCCGCGAACGGGCCGCGCCGCATCGCCGCCAGCCGCTCCTCGACGGCGGCGACCGCGATCGGCCGGTCCCCGACCCGGGCGGCGACCCCGCTCACGGCACCACCTCGACCGTCAGCGGGGCCGTGTAGTGCAGCTCGCCGGCGTGCGCGAGCTTGGCGAGCACCCACCAGCGGCCCGGCTCGTGGTCGTGCGGCACCTGCACCGGCAGCTCCAGCCGGGCCGGCGGCGCGACCCGGGCCGCGGCCACCGGGAACAGCCGCCAGGCCGGCCACGGGCTGACCAGCCGCACGTCGACCTCGATCGGCCCGGCGGCGTCGGTGCCGAGGCCGAGCCGGAGCACGGACTCCTCGCCGGCCCGCAGGGTCAGCGCGTCGCAGCCCCAGGACGCGGTGACCGACTCGGGACCGGAGGCGTCGACCAGCAGCCGGGCCACGTCCTCCACCAGCCCGTCGGTGCGGGCCCGCACCCAGTGCACACCCCGCGCGGCGCCGGGCGGCGGGACCAGCACGACCGGCGTCGCGGTGAACCCGCCCGGGTCGAGGTCGAACGGGAAGGTGCCCGGCTCGGCCCGCCATCCCGGTGGCGCCTGGATCTCCACGGTGCCGCCGCAGCGCGCATCGACCCGGTTGGAGGCCACGGTCGCCGTCAGCGTGACCGGGCCGTCCGCGACCGCGACCGGCGGGTCGAGGTGCAGCGCGACCGGCAGGTTCCCGGTCGGCGCCGGGCCCGCGTTGTCGAGCCAGTACTTCGCGTACGCCGGCGCGGGAGGCTCGTGCGCGGGCGGGATCGGCCCGACCCGGATCGTCGCCTGCCCGATGTCCGCGCCGCCGAGCGCGAGCCGGACGGCGCCGTCGGCGTCGACGGGCAGCGCGGCGCCCGGCGTCTCCAGCAGGTCCACGGCGTGCGCCTCGCTCGCCGGCGCCCAGAGCCGCAGCCGGGCCTCGGTGGGGCGGCCCGACGCCTCGTACAGCCGGACCGTCACACCGTCCACTGTGGCCGGTGCGGCGCCCGACGCGAGCGGGTTGCCGGCCGGCTTCAGCGCGGTGAGGACGACGTCGCCGGCGGCCTCGACGGTGACGAACGACCCGGCCGCCGGTCCGCCGTCTCCCGCTGCCAGACGGGCGTGCAGCGGATGGTTCAGCTCGTGGCCGTGCCGGACCAGGCCGGCCGCCCGCCAGTCGCCGGGTGCGGTGACCAGCGCGTACTCAAAGGTGTGCGACCAGTGCTGCTGCTGGAAGGTCGAGCCGTCCGGAGCGGTCCGGCGGGGCGGGTCGATCCAGACGCCGGACGGCCAGCCGGTGCACGAGCGGACCAGGGACAGCTGGAGCGCTCCTGACGTGTCGACCGCGAAGCCCGGGATGCCGCGGTTGAGCAGGGCCACGGTCCGGTCGTCGAGGTCCGGGTCGGGATCGGTCCGGCCGCCGGCGGGGCGCGTCGCCGGCACCGTGCCGGTGCCGACGTCGCGGCAGAAGCCCTCGACGTCGCCGATGACGACGAGCACCGGCAGGTCGAGCAGCCCGGTCAGGTCCGCGTTCGGCCGCCACACGTCGCTGAGCGCCCGCTCGGCCGGCAGCCACACCCTGGCCCGGCCGGTCGCGGCGAGCTGCCGCTCGACCTCGTCCGCGCCGCCGGCCGCGGCGACGACCGCGTCGGTGTAGGGCGTGCGGCCGACGGCGATCCGGACGTCGGGCAGGTTCGAGTCGACGGCGAGCCGGCCGTAGCGGGTGCCGTCCGGGCGGGACGTGGTCGCCGTCACGCCCTGCCTGACCAGGGCGACGGCCAGGTCCCGCACGTCGTCGTCGGCGACGATCTCGGCCACGCCGATCGCCCGGGTGTGCCGCCGCGCGCCGTCGGGGTCGCGCACCTCGACGCGGGCGGTGCTGGACACGCCGAACCAGTGGTGCGCCGGGTTGTCGAGCGTCCACGGGGCGTGCTCGCTGTCGGCGTCGATGAGCCCGAACCCGCGGCCGACAACGGCGTTGCCGACCTCGCTGACCGGCAGCGCGCCGGGCACCGCGACCGGCCAGCAGAGCCGCACGAGCTGGTCCTCGCCGGCGAAGTCGTCGAGGCGGGTCACGAGCTCGATCCGCGATTCGCCGCTCCACAGCGTGATGACCTGGCTGTATCGCATGGGCCCGCACTCGCCGGTGACGGTGATCCGCTGGCCGAGCGGGCCGTGCTCCGTCCTCGTCGTGGTGGCCGGCCGGCGGGCGGAGCCGTGGGTGGGCGGTCCCTTCGGCAGCAGGTGCCAGGGGCCCTCGTGGAAGCGCGGGTGGGCCGGATACTCGCAGTAGACGTGCAGCTCGTTGCCGACCCGGCCGGGCTGGAGCAGCTCCCGGCCGGTACGCAGGTCGACGACGCTGGACACGCAGCCGCCGCGCCCGGGGTCGACGGTCACGCGGTAGGCGTCGTTGCTGATGACCGGCTCGCCGACTTCGGTCCACCGCTCGGTCCGGCCCGGCAGCGGGAACGTGCGGTAGCCCAGCGGCGGGACGTCCGTGGCGCGGAACACCACGTCGCCGTCGTCCGTCCGGACCCGCACGACACCGGACCGGGTCCACGCCGACGGGTTGAAGACGACGACGCCGCCCGACGGCGGGGCAAGGTGCCGCAGCGCGTCGTCGAGGACCTTCGCCGCCAGGTCGTGCGCCTCGCGCCAGCCGGTGAGCAGGTCGAGATACACCTGGTCGGACTCGCTGCCGGTGATGGCGTCGTGGTGCGCGCCGTAGACCAGCTGCCGCCACGCCTTGTCGACCGCGGCGTGCGGGAACCCGGCCCCGCGGGCCGCGGCGACCGTCGCGAACAGCTCGGCGTCGGTCAGCAGCGCCTCGGCGTGGCGCTGGGCCTGCTTGGTGTCGATGAACGACACGTCCTTGCCGGTGTAGACGGGGTTCATGTCGCGGGTCTGCGGGCTGAGTCGTCGTCCCTCGGCGCGGACCGCCGCGAAGAACTCCCGGGGCAGGCCGCAGACGAACCGCGGCGACACATACCGCGCGTTCCAGTGCCGGTGGATGTCGGTCACCCACTTCGCCGGCGGCGTGTAGTCGGTGCCGACCGGCAGGAGCACGTTGCGGGTCGCGGCGACCCGCTTCAGCAGCAGGAACAGCTCATACACGCTCTGCTCGGCGGCCTCCAGCGTCGGCTTGCCGTCGATGTGCCAGCCGGCCGAGTAGTGCGCCGGCATGTAGTGCGTCAGCACGCCCCGCCCGGACGGCGACACCCATTCGAACTCGGAGCTGAACTGCATCACCGACGGGTCGCCCCAACCGTCGCGCGCCTCATACGTCCACAGCATCGGCCCCCACTGGTGGAACGGGCCGCGCGCCCACGACGACGAGTCCAGCCCCGCGTCCGCAACCAGGCCGGGGAACTGCGGGTCGTGGCCGAACGCGTCGAGCTGCCAGGCGGTGCGCGGGTCGCCGCCGACGACGTCGCGCTGGAACCCGACGCCGTGGACCAGATTGCGGATCGTCGACTCCGCCGAGGTGAGGTTGGTGTTGGGCTCGTTATACGTCCCGCCCATCAGCTCCAGCCGGCCCTCGGCGAGCAGGGTGCGCAGGTAGCCGCGGTCGTGCGGGTGGCTGTCCCAGTAGGGCTTCAGGTAGTCCAGCTCGGCCAGGACGAACTTGTAGTCGGGGTCGCGGCGGGCCGTCTCCAGGTGCAGGCGGACCAGGTCGAAGCCGGTGCGCTGGAACTGCGCCCGGAACTCGGTGCCGAGCCGGCCGGCGCGGTCCCACGTCGCGGTGTATGCGGCCTGCGTGTTCCACCAGACCGGGTCGTAGTGGAAGTGCGGCACCATCCACACCGTCCAGCCGGGCTCGGCCACGGTGAGCTCCGCCTCGACCGGCGGGCCGCCGTCGGCGGTGACCCGGATCGGCACGACCGTGCCCGGCGGCGCGTCGCAGTCGACGGCCACCTCGGCGAGAGGCCCGGTCGCCTCCGCCGCGCCGGACACGCCGTCGCCGGTGACCTGGAGGCGCCCCGGCCAGTCCGCGACCTCGACCCGGACGACCTGCCTCGGGCCTTCGACGAACAGCTCGGTGCCGGCAACGGTGAGGATTCGCATGGGCCCAATGATGCTCGCCGGGTACGACAGTTTCCGGCGGTCGGCCTTGGTAGAGCTAGGTATACCGAAAGAGTCGACCCAGCACCATGGTTGGGGGACCCGGCGCTCGCCTAGCTTGGGTGGCATGACGCTGCTCAGGGCCGCGATGCGGCCCCGGTTCCTCGTGTCGGCGTGGCCGTGGCGCGGGATCGCCTACGCGACGACCACGGCCGTGGCGGCGGGGCTGCTCTGGCTCGTGCTCGCCGTGCCGGTCGCCCCGCTCGCGCTCGCCGTCGTGGTGCTGCGGGCCGGTCCCTCCCTGGCCGGCGCGGCCGCGCTCGGGCTGCTCGGGGTGGGGCTGCTCGCGCTCGTGGGGCCGCGGCTGGCGCTCGTCGTGGCCGGGGCGGAGCGGTGGCGGCTGCGGCTGGCCGAGGACGCGCCGGCGCCGGCCCGCCCCCGTGGCGGCGGCCTCTACGCCGACCCGGCCACCTGGCGGGCCGTGGCCTACCTGCTGCTGCTCGGCATCGTGGCGCCCGTGTGGCTGGGCGCGCTCGCCCTCGTCGGCCTGCTCGTCGCCTCCACGCCGGTCGCGGTGCACCACCGGGTGGCGACCATGGACTCGGCCGCGAACGTCCTCGGGCGGGCCGCGCTCGGACTGCTGCTGATCCCGGTCCTGTTGTACCTCGCCGCCGCGCTCGGCGGAGCCCATGCCGCGCTCGCCCGGCTGCTGCTGTGCGGCGAGCCCGACCCGGCGTCGGCCGAGTTGGTCGAGGTGACCCGGTCCCGGGCGCGGCTCGCCGACGCGTTCGACGCCGAGCGGCACCGGATCGAGCGCGACCTGCACGACATCGCCCAGCAGCGGCTCGCCACCCTGACCATGCAGCTCGGCCTCGCGAAGCTGGACCTGCCGCCCGGCTCGCCCGCGGCGGACGCGGTGGCGACGGCGCACGAGCAGGCCAAGGCGCTGATGGTCGAGCTGCGCGACCTGATCCGCGGCATCAGCCCGCGCACGCTGCGCGAGCTGGGGCTGCGGGCCGCGGTCGAGGAGCTGGCCGCCGCCAGCCCACTGCGGGTGCGCGTCGACGCCGACCCGGGCCGGTTCGCGCCGGCCGTGGAGACCGTCGCCTACGCCGCCGTGTCGGAGGCCCTCGCCAACGCCGTGAAGCACGCCGGCGCCACCGAGGTCGCCGTCGCCGCCCGGCCGTCGGGCTCGCCGTCCCGGCGGCTGCTGGCCGTCGAGGTGCGCGACGACGGGCGCGGCGGCGCCGACCCGGCCCACGGGTCGGGCCTGACCGGCCTGGCCGACCGGGCCGCCGCGGCCGGTGGCCGGCTGCTCATCTCCAGCCCGCCCGGCGGGCCGACGATCCTGCGGGTGGAGCTGCCGTGCGCGTCGTGATCGCCGAGGACTCCGTTCTCTTCCGGGAAGGGCTCGCCGGGCTGCTCGGCCGGTTCGGGTTCGAGGTCGTCGCCGCGGTCGGTGACGCCGCCGAGCTGGTGACGGCGGTGGCGGAGACCGCGCCCGACCTCGTCGTCACCGACGTGCGCATGCCGCCGGGGTTCACCGACGAGGGGCTGCGGGCCGCCGTGGCGCTGCGGGCGGCGCATCCCGGGCTCGCCGTGGTGGCGCTGAGCCAGTATGTGCAGCACAGCTACGCCGGCGAGCTGCTCGCCTCCGGCCAGGGCCGCGCCATCGGCTACCTGCTCAAGGACCGGGTGGCCGACGTCGCCGAGTTCGCCGGCATGCTGCGGCGGGTGGCCGACGGCGGCACGGTCGTCGACCCGGAGGTCGTGCGCCAGCTCATGCTGCGCGGCCGTGACCCGCTCGGCCACCTGTCGGCCCGCGAGCGCGAGGTGCTCGCGCTGCTCGCCGAGGGCCACTCCAACGCGGCGATCGCCCGCACGCTCGCGCTGACCGAGGCCGGCATCGGCAAGCACATCGGCAGCCTGCTCGCCAAGCTCGGCCTGCCCGTCAACGACGACACCAACCGGCGGGTCCTCGCCGTGCTGACCTACCTGCGCAGTCAACAGTAAGGAGCCTCTCCGTGAGCAGCCCCGTCCTCCCGTGGCGGCCGTCCGGCGTGTCCGGCCGCACCGTCGCCGTCCTCGCCGCCGTCGCCGCGGCCCTCGTCGCGGCGTTCGTCGTCGCTCCCGGCCCGCTCGCCGCGGCCGGCTCGGGCGGTGACCTCGACGGCCTCCGCGGGGCGTTCGCCGAGTACTGGAGCGCCGGCGACCGGCCGCTCTCCCCGGCCCTGCAGCGGGCCGTCGACTACTGGTTCGGCTACCACCTGGTGAAGGGCGCGATCGCCGCCCTGCTGCTGGTCGTGCTCGCCGCGCTCGCCGTGCGGCTCGGCCGGTCGTTCCTGCGGACCGGCGGCCCCGGCACCGGCCGGCGGCTGGCGCTCGGCGGGTCGGGCGCGCTGGTCACGCTGCTCGGGCTGTTCGCGCTCGTCGTGGTGATGGCCAACGTCCAGGGCGCCGTGGCACCGTTCGCCTCGCTGCTGCCGATGCTGAGCGGCGGCGACCTGGCCCAGGCCCGCGAGCAGCTTGCCGGCTCGCTCACCACGGGCGCCGCCGTGTCGCCGGCGCTGCAGGCGATGGTCGACGACTTCGGGCGCTACCACGCGGCGATGGCCGTCGTCGCCGGTCTCGTGACGGTCGCGTTCGTCGCCGTGGCCGTGGCGCTGTGGCGGCGGTTCGCCCGCACGCCCCGCGACTCCCGCCGCGCGAGGGCCGTGTGGGGCGCGCTGGGCGGGCTGTCGGTCCTGCTGTCGCTGGCCATGCTCACGGTCGCCGTGGCCAACACGACGGTGGCCGCCGACCCGGCCCCGGCCCTGCTCGCCTTCTTCGAAGGCGGCTGGTGACGCCGGCGCCCCAGCGGCGGGCGGTCACAGCGTCCCGCGGTGCCAGGCGTCGGCCTCCGCGGCGAGGACGTCCTCGTCCACGGCCGCCGGCGTGCGCGGGCCGGCGGGGTCGCAGGCCGCGCACACCACGAGCTTGTGCACGACCGGGAAGCGGGTGCCCGTCGCGTTCGTCCAGGTGCCGGGCACGTGCAGGACGGCGAGCAGGGTGTCGGCGCCGCACCGGTGGCAGGTCCACTCGCCGGTCATCCGCGGCCGATCGCGTCGGCGCCGAGCAGCGCCTTGAGGTCGCCGTAGAGCGCCGGTCGCGGGGTGACCCGGAACGGCCGCAGGTTCAGCAGGACGCTCGCCGCCCGGCGGTGGTGCAGGCGCACGTGGACGGGGGCCTGGCCCGGATGGGCGGCCAGGATGTGCCCGAGCTCCCGGACGAGGCGCGGGCTCACCTGGGCCGGCTGGATCGAGATGACGACCGGCGGCTCGGTCGGCGCCCGGGTGACGTCGAGCAGGGTGACCTCCTCGCCGTAGACGCTCGTCGTCTCGTCGCGGACGTTGATCCGGCCGCGGACGGAGACGACGCGGTCCTCGGCGAGCACGTCGCGGTACACCGCATAGGTCTTGGGAAAGATCAGGCACTCCACGGCCGCGTCGTGGTCCTCGACCGTCAGCACCGCCCACTGGGCGCCCTGCTTGGTGACCCTGCGCTGCAGGCCGGCCACGATGCCGCTGATCCGGGCCGCGCCGTCCGGCCGGCCCGAGGCCAGCAGGTCGGCGATCGTGGTGTCGCGGTTGGCGTCGAGCACGTGTTCGGCGCCGTCGAGCGGGTGGCTGGAGACGTACAGGCCGAGCATCTCCCGCTCGAAGGCGAGCAGCGTGGCCCGGTCCCACTCGCCGTCCGGCAGAGCGACCGAGAAGGTGGCCTGCAGGTCGGCCTCGCCGAACAGCGAGTCCTGCCCGTAGGCCGCGTGCCGCTTCACGTCGAGCACCGCGTCGACGGCGGGCTCGTGCACGGCGACCACGGCCTTGCGCGGGTGCCCGAGGCTGTCGAAGGCGCCGGCCTTGGCGAGCGACTCGATGACGCGCTTGTTGCACACGACGGCCGGCACTTTGGCGAGGAAGTCGGTGAGGTCGGTGTACGGGCCGTGGGCCTGCCGGGCGGCGACGACGGCGTCCACCACGCCGGCGCCGACGTTGCGCACGGCACCCAGGCCGAAGCGGACGTCGGCGCCCACGGCGGTGAAGTCGAGCCGGCTGGCGTTGACGTCCGGGGGCAGCACCCGGATGCGCAGGCGCCGGCAGTCGGACAGGTAGACCGCCATCCGGTCCTTGTCGTCGCCGACCGACGTGAGCAGCGCGGCCAGGTACTCCTGGGGATGGTTCGCCTTGAGGTACGCGGTCCAGTAGGAGACGAGGCCGTAGCCGGCGGTGTGCGACTTGTTGAACCCGTAGCCGCTGAACGGCACGAGCACGTCCCAGACCGCGCCGATCGCCTCGGGGGAGTACCCGCGCGAGCGCATCCCGGCGGAGAAGCGGTCCCACTCGGCGTCCAGGACCTCCTTCTTCTTCTTGCCCATCGCGCGGCGCAGCAGGTCCGCGGCGCCGAGGGAGTAGCCGGCGAGCTGCTGCGCGATGGCCATCACCTGCTCCTGGAAGACGACCAGGTGGTAGGTGTCGCCCAGGATCGGCTCCAGCGCCTCCGCGAGCTCCGGGTGGATCGGCGTGACCGGCTGCCGGCCCGTCTTGCGCAGCGCGTAGTTGGTGTGGGCGTTCATCTCCATCGGTCCCGGCCGGTACAGCGCGTTCACCGCGGCGATGTCCGTGAACGTGGTGGGCTGCATGAGCCGCAGCAGCACTCGCATGCCGGCGCTGTCGAGCTGGAAGACGCCGAGCGTGTCGCCGCGCGCCAGCAGCTCGTAGGTGCGGGCGTCGTCGAGCGGCACGTCGAGGATGTCGATGTCGACGCCCTTGTTGGCGCGGACGTTCGCGATCGCGTCGCCGATGACGGTGAGGTTGCGCAGCCCGAGGAAGTCCATCTTCAGCAGGCCCATGTCCTCGGCCTGGGTGAACGGGAACCCGGTGACAACCGGGCCGTCGGCCTTCGGCCGGACCAGCGGGACGACGTCGACGAGCGGCTCGCTGGAGAGGATGACGCCGGCGGCGTGCACGCCGGTGCCCCGGGTCAGGCCCTCCAGCCCGGCCGCGGTGTCGAGGACCTGCCGGACGTCGGGATCCTGCGCGTACATCTCGCGCAGCGCGGCCGCCTCGCCGTGGCGCGGGTGGTGCTCGTCGTGGACGGCGGCGAGCGGGATCTCCTGCCCGCCGTCCGCCGCCGGGAACGCCTTGGTGATCCGGTCGCCGAGCGCGTACGGGAGGCCGAGCACGCGGCAGGCGTCCTTGACCGCGGCCTTCGCCTTGATGGTGGTGAAGGTGACGATCTGGCAGACCCGGTCGGCGCCGTACTTCCGGGTGACGTAGGCGATCATCTCGTCGCGCCGCCGGTCGTCGAAGTCGAGGTCGACGTCCGGCATCGTGATGCGCTCCGGGTTGAGGAAGCGCTCGAAGATCAGCTTGTGCTCGATCGGGTCGAGCTGCGTGATGCCGGTGCAGTAGGCGACGATCGAGCCGGTGGCGGATCCCCGCCCGGGGCCCAGGCCGATGCCGTGTTCGCGGGCGTACCGGCAGATGTCGGCGACGACGAGGAAGTACCCCGGAAACCCCATGACGTCGATGACCGACAGCTCGTAGTCGATGCGGTCCAGGATCGCGGGCGGCAGGTCGTCGCCGTAGCGGCGGCGGGCACCGCGCAGCGTCTCCCGGCGCAGCCAGCTCGACTCGCTCTCGCCGCCGGGCACCGGGAAGCGCGGGGTCAGGTCGCGGTGCGCGAAGACGTCGCCGTAGTCGCCGACGCGCTCGGCGACCAGCAGCGTGTTGTCGCAGGCGCCCGGCACCGCGTCGTCCCACAGCGCGCGCATCTCGGCGGCGGAGCGGATGTGGTAGCCGCTGCCCGCGAACCGGAACCGGTCGGTGTCGGCCAGCTGCCGGCCGGTGCCGACGCACAGCAGCGCGTCGTGCGCCGGTGCCTGCTCGGCGGTGACGTAGTGCGAGTCGTTGGTGGCCAGCGGCGGCAGGCCCAGCCGCTTGGCGAGCTCCAGCAGCTCGCGGCGGACCCGGCGCTCGATCGGCAGGCCGTGGTCCATGAGCTCCAGGAAGTAGTTGTCGCGGCCGAACAGGTCGCGGTACCGCGCGGCGGCCTCGACCGCCCGGTCGAACTGGCCGAGCCGCAGCCGGGTCTGCACCTCCCCGGACGGGCACCCGGTCGTGGCGACGATCCCGCCGGCGTGCTCGGCGAGCAGTTCGTCGTCCATCCGGGGGTACTTCTGGACATGGCCCTCCAGCCAGGCCCGCGACTGCAGCCGGAACAGGTTGCGCAGCCCGCGGGCGTCGGCCGCCCACATCGTCAGGTGCGTGTACAGGCCCCGCCCGGAGACGTCGCCGCCTTCGCCGGTCTCGTCGTCGGACCGGCGCAGCGCGAGGTCGTCGCTGTAGTAGACGGGCTTGCGGTGCTGCCGGCCGGCCGGCGCGAGGTACGCCTCGATCCCGATCACCGGCTTGATCCCGGCCTTGCGGGCCGCCTGGTGGAACTCGTACGCCCCGTGCAGGTTGCCGTGGTCGCTCATGGCCACGGCCGGCATCTCCTGCCGGGCGACCTCCGCCACGAGCCGGCCGATCTTGGCGGCCCCGTCGAGCAGGCTGTACTCGGTGTGCACATGGAGATGCACGAAGGACGCCGCCGACACGACACCTCCTGGTTGTAGCCTCGTCGTTGTCGGAAGCATTCGATCCGAGAGCAGGCAGCGATGTCCAACAACCGACACGCCGATCGCCCCCAACCATCGGTTGTGGACGACTCCGCGGCGGACCTCGACGTCGGTGCGGTGCGCGCGTTCGTCGCGGTCACCGAGGACGGCTACTTCGGCGAGGCCGCGGCCCGGCTCGGCATCAGCCAGCAGGCGGTGTCCAAGCGCATCGGCATGCTGGAGAGGAGCCTCGGCGTCGCCCTGTTCACCCGCACGTCGCGCGGCGCCCGGCTCACCATCGACGGCCAGGCGTTCCTGCCGCACGCCCGGACCCTGCTCAGCGCCGAGGCGCGGGCCGTCGCCGCCGTGCGCCCCGCGCGCCGGGCGCTGCGCGTCGACGTGCTCAACCACAGCATCGGCCCGGCGGCGCTCATGCGCGCCTTCCACCAGGCGCACCCCGACATTGACCTCGACGTCGTGACCCTGGTCGACACCGACGTCGACACGGCCGTCGCCGCCGTCCGATCCGGTGCGATCGACGCGACGTTCCGCGCGGTCACCGCGCCCGAGCGGCAGCTGCGGGACGGCCTCGCCGCGGCCCGCTTCCTCGACGACCCGCACGAGCTGCTGACCGGGCCGGCCCACCGCCTCGCCGCCGCCCGGGCGGTGACGCCGGCCGAGCTCGCCGGGCACCCGATCTGGATCCCGGGCATCGTCCCCGGCACCGAGTGGGCAACCTTCTACGCCGACCTCGCCGCCGAGTTCGGGCTCGGCATCGAGGGGATCGGCCCGAACTTCGGCACCGACCACCTGCTGGAGGTGCTGGCGGACTCGCCGACCCTGGCCACGCTGACCGGCCGGCACGTCCGGCTGGTCTGGCCGGCCCACTACGACCTGCGCCGCATTCCGGTGCGCGACCCGATCCCGGTGTACCCCCACTCGCTGGTCTGGCACCGCGAGAACCCGCACCCGGGGCTCGCGGCGCTGCTCGCCCACGTCCGCACGCTGCGCCGACCGCTGCCGGACACCGGTATCTGGACGCCGCGGTGGGCGATGCCGCACGCGTGGCCCATCGCGTAGGCAGGCACGGCCCGCCGCGGCTGGGCTACGACGTCAGGCGGTGCAGCGCCGCCTGGGACGGCGAGCCCCGGTGGACGGGCACGGGCGGCGTGGAAGCATGTCGATGCGAGCGGGCCGGCGTCCGGCATAGGATCGCAGGCATTGCGAGCCGGTGCGGACGGGGGAGTCATGGCAACGATCTATGAGGTCGCCGCGCTCGCCGGCGTGTCCCCGGCCACCGTCTCCCGGGTCATGAACGGCGTGAGCGTCTCGCCCGAGCGCTCCAAGCGGGTGCGCGAGGCGGCCGAGGCGCTGTCGTTTCGTCCCAACCGCGTCGCGCGGACCCTGCGCCGGCAGCACTCCGAGGTCATCGCGCTGGTCATCCCCGACATCGAGAACCCGTTCTTCACCTCGATGGCGCGCGGCGTCGAGGACGTCGCCCAGGCCGCCGGCTACTCGGTCCTGCTGTGCAACACCGACGACGACCACGACAAGGAGGCGCGGTATCTCGACATCGCGGTCGGCGCCAACATCGCCGGCGTCGTGATCGCCGCCGCCGGCGACCGCAGCGACGTCAAGGTTCTCATCGACCGGGGCCGCCCGGTGGTCGCGGTCGACCGCGGCCCGCACGGCTTCGACATCGACGCCGTCACGGTCGACAACCGCGCGGGTGGCCGGGCCGCCACCACGTCGCTGTTCGACCAGGGCTTCCGCCGCATCGCCTGCGTCACCGGCCCGCGCGACGTGGAGACCGCGACCCAGCGGGCCGACGGCTGGGCCGACGCCCTCGCGGCCCACGGCGGCGCCGACCACGCGCTGCTGCGCCACGCCAACTTCCGCATCGACGGCGGCGAGCAGGCGATGACCGAGCTGCTGGACCTGCCCGAGCCGCCCGACGCGGTCTTCGTGGCGAACAACCTGATGAGCGTCGGCGCGCTGCGGGTGCTGTCGCAGCGGGGACTGCTGCCCCCGGCCGTCGGCGTGGCCATGTTCGGCGACCTGCCCTTCATGCCGCTCGCCCCGCTGCCGATCACCGTCGTGCAGCTGCCGGCCCGCCTGATCGGCACCACCGCCGCCGGCCTGCTGCTGGAGCGGATCAACGGCGACGACCAGCCGGCCCGCACCATCGTGCTGCGCAACCGTCTCGTGCAGCACTGAGTCCCGGCCGACCGATCCGGCGCGACGGCCCGGTCAGGCGTGTGAGGCGCGCGGTCTCGTGGGTCGTGGTGATCCGGCCGGGCCGGCGTGCCGACAGTGCCACGCACTGCACCGAGGCGGACGTCTCCGCGCAGCACATCGCGGCCGCCCGCGGCCTCGGCATGGACGTGTCCGGCTTCCTCATGATGAGCCACATGCTGCCGCCCGCCCAGCTGGCCGCACCGAGGCCGGCCGGCGCAAGCTGGTCGGCGGTCAGGAAAACATGCTCGTCGACATCGCGCTGGAGCTGACGTCGCGGTAGGTTCCGGGCCGCCGGGCGGACGACGGGTTTGGCGGCGGCGAGGGCGGGCAGCCAGGGCGCATGGACGTCGCGGTGCTCGGGATGGGGCGGATGGGTCGGGCGATCGCCGGGCGGCTGCTCGGCGGCGGCCACCGGGTGACGGTGTGGAACCGCACGCCGGGCCGGGCGGGGGAGGTGCTCGCCGCGGGTGGCCGCGAGGCGTCCGGGGTCGCCGACGCCGTCGCCGGGGCCGAGGTGGTCATCACCATGCTCGCCGACGACGCGGCCGTGCGGGCGGTGGCGCTGGGTGAGCTGCGCGCGGCCATCGGCGCCGGGGCCGTGTACGTCGACTCGTCGACCGTGTCGCCGGAGTGCAGCGCGGCCCTGGCCGAGGCGTTTTCCGGCCGGTTCGTGGCGATGCCGGTGGTCGGGAGCCCGGTGGCCGTGACCGGCGGGCACGCCATGCTGCTCGCCGGGGGTGAGCCCGGGATCGTGGCTCACCTGGGGCCGGTGATGACGGCGCTGTCCGGCTCGGTCCGGCGGTACGACTCCCCGCATCTCGCGCTGACCGCGAAGCTGGCGACCAACCTGATGCTGCTGTCGGAGGTGGTCGTCCTGGCCGAGTCGTTCGCGGTCGGCCGGGCCGGGGGCCTGCGCGACGAGCAGCTGCGGGAGCTCCTCGGGGCCAGCCCGATGCTGCCGGCCGGCGTGCGCAACCGGTTCGAGGACGTGCTGACCGGCAAGCAGGACGGCTGGTGGAGCACGGCCCTGGGCGCCAAGGACGCCGGCCTGGCCGTCGACATCGCCCGCCGCGCCCACGTCGACCTCCCGGCCGCCGACGCGATCCACCACCGCTACGAGCAGGCGGCCGCGTCGGGCCTGCAGGACGCGGACATCGCGGCGGTCGCTACGCTGTACCGCTGAACACGGCCACCGCGACGCGGCCCGGTCGCCCGCCGGACCGTCGGCCCCGCCTGGAGCGTGCTGATCGGCCGTCGCCTCGGCCTGCCGTGGTGCGTCTGCGAGGATGGGCGGCGTGGCAACGGTGTGCGTCGAGGTCGTCGTCGGGCTGCCGGCGCAGGTGGTGTGGGAGGCGGTCGCCGACGTCGGCGCCGTGCATCGCCGCCTGCTGCCCGGGCGGGTCGCGGACGCCCGGATCGAGGGCGACACCCGCATCCTGACCATGCCGGACGGCTCCCGGATCCGCGAGCTGATCCTGGCCACCGACCACGACCTGCGCCGCCTCGCCTACGCGGTGGTGGAGGGCCAGCGCCTCCCGCTCACGTACCATCACGCGTCCTTCCAGGTCTTCGACCACCCGGCGGGCAGCCGCCTGGTGTGGCTGACCGACGTCCTGCCGCACGCGATGGCCGGCCAGGTCCGGGCCCGGGTCGAGCGCGCGATCGTCGAGATCGGCGCCGCCCTGGAGCAGCACGGCGGGTAGCGCTCGTGGCAGGATTGCCGAGCTGTGACGGATTCCGGCCAGTACGCTGGCCGGCATGCACGTCGTCGCCGTCCTCGCCCTCGACCAGGTGATCCCGTTCGACCTGGCCACGCCGATCGAGGTGTTCAGCCGGGTGCGGCTCGCCGACGGCGGCGCGCCCTACGAGGTACGCATCTGTGCCGCGTCCGCCACCGTCGACGCCGGCGCCTTCACCCTGAACGCCCCGTGGGGGCTGGACGCCCTGCTCGACGCCGACACGATCATCGTGCCGGGCTGCGCCGACGCCACCCGCCCCGTGCCCGAGGAGGTCCTGCGGCACCTGCGCAAGGCGGCCGGCGGGGGCACCCGCATCGCGTCCATCTGCGCCGGCGCGTTCACGCTCGCCGCGACCGGGCTGCTCGACGGCCTGCGCGCCACCACGCACTGGCTCGCGGCGCCGGCGCTGGCCGAGCGGTGGCCGGCGGTCGAGGTCGACCCCGGCGTGCTGTACGTCGACAACGGCCAGTTCCTCACCTCGGCGGGGGCTGCCGCCGGGCTGGACCTGTGCCTGCACCTGATCCGGCGCGACCACGGCTCGGCGGTCGCCGCCGACGCGGCCCGGCTGTCGGTGATGCCGCTCGAACGGGAGGGCGGCCAGGCCCAGTTCATCGTGCCGGAGCAGCCGCCGGCCCCGCGCGGCTCGGCCCTCGAGCCGCTGCTGCGCTGGATGCAGGACAACACGGACGCCGACCTCACGCTCGCCGAGCTGGCCGGGCGGGCCGGGATGAGCGTCCGCACGCTGAACCGGCGGTTCCGGGAGCAGACCGGCACGACGCCGCTGCAGTGGCTGCTGCTGACCCGGATCCGGCGGGCGCAGCACCTCCTGGAGACCACCGACCGGCCGGTCGAGCTGGTCGCCGCCGACGTCGGCTTCGGCTCGCCGACGGCGTTCCGGGAGCGGTTCAAGCGGGTCGTCGGCGCGGCCCCGCACACGTACCGCGCGGCGTTCCGGACCCGAAAGACGGGCGCGGGGCGTGAATCGCTCAGTTCTGGCCGCGGGCGTCCGATCGGGTGAACGTGCCCGGGCAGCTGTTCCTGGTTGGCAACCTGCTCATCATGGTCGCGTACGCCGCGATCACGCTGGCGGTCGCGGTGCCCGTGTGGCGGGCGGGGCAGCTGCGCACGAACAAGCTTGCCGTGGCGACCGCGCTCATCTTCTGCAGCTGCGCGGTCGGCCACGGGATGCACGCGGCGGCGGCGTACCGGGACGCGATGCAGGGCCATGCCGGGCACGCGCCGTGGTCGATGGCCGTGTGGGACCTGCTGACCGCCGGCATCGGCGGGTACTACTGGACCCTGCGGCGCAGCTACGGCGTCCTGCTCGGGCGGGGCGCGATCTACGTCAGCCCGTGGGAGCAGCGCCGGCTGGCCGAGGCGAGCGAGCGGGAGCGGGCCGCCCGGGCGACCCTCGCGGCGGTCGTGGACGCCACCACCGACGCCGTCATCGGGGTGTCGCTCGACGGGGCGATCACCGCGTGGAACCGGGGCGCGGAGCGGCTCTTCGGGTACACCGCCGACGAGGTCCTCGGGCGGCCGGCGGCGATGCTCGCGGCCGACCAGGAGGAGGGGCAGCAGGCCGGGGTCATCGCGCGGATCGCGGCGGGGGAGCGGGACTTCGAGTACGAGGCCCGCCGGGTCCGCAAGGACGGCACGGTCCTCGCGGTGGCGGTCAGCATCGCGCCGATCGAGGACGCGACCGGCGCGCTGGTCGGCATGGCGGCCGTGGCGCGGGACATCACCGCGGCCAACGAGGCGGCCGCCAAGCGGCGGGCGATGGAGGAGCGCACCCACCAGGCGCAGCGCATGGAAAGCCTGGGCAAGCTGGCCGGCGGCGTCGCCCACGACTTCAACAACATCCTGGCCATCATCGCCAACTACACCGACTTCGCCGCCGAGGCGGTGGAACTGCACGGAAGCCGCAGAGGTGCGCAAGGCGCGCGGGTCGGTGGCGGAGCGGGCGGCCGGAGCGTCGGGGACAGCGGAGGAAGCGCCGACGGTCCGAGCGGCGCCGCGGCCGTCCAGGCGGACCTGGAGCAGGTGCGGGTCGCCACCCGGCGGGCCATGAACCTCACGCGCCAGCTGCTCACGTTCACCCGCGCGGACGCCGTGCAGCCCCAGGACGTCGACCTCAACGCCGTCCTCGCCGAGGTCCAGGCCATGCTCTCCCGCACCATCGGCGGGCACATCAACCTCGTCACCGTCCCGGGCGGCGAGCCGCTGGTGGTGCACGCGGACCCGGGGCAGCTGCAACAGGTACTGCTGAATCTGGCGATCAATGCGCGCGACGCGATGCCCGACGGCGGGACCCTGGTGATGGAGGCCGGGGCCGCGACGCTCGACGGGGACGTCGCGGACGTGCGGCCGGAGCTGGCCGCGGGGGAGTACGCGCGGCTCGTCGTGAGCGACACCGGCGAGGGCATGCCGAAGGACGTGGCCGAGCGGATCTTCGAGCCGTTCTTCACCACCAAGCCGCGCGGGCAGGGGACGGGGCTCGGCCTCGCCACCGTCTACGGGATCGTGACCGAGGCCGGCGGGGGGATCCACGTGTACACCGAGCCGCAGATCGGCACCACCTTCCGCGTCTACCTGCCGCGCGTCGCGCACGGCGCCGCGCCGGCGAAGGCCGCGGCGAGGGCGCAGCCGCCGGACGGCGGCGGGCTGCGGGTGCTGGTCGTCGAGGACGAGCCCGCGCTGGCCCAGGTCGTGTGCCGGATCCTCGTCGCGGGCGGCTACCAGGTCAGGGTCGCGGCCAACGGGGCGGAGGCGCTGCGCCTGCACGAGCTGCACGGGTGCGACCTGCTGCTCACCGACGTCATCATGCCCGAGCTGTCGGGGCCGCGGCTGGCCGCCGCGCTCCAGGAGCGTCAGCCCGGGCTGCCCGTGCTGTACATGTCGGGGTACAGCAACGGCCTGCTCGGCGGGACCCAGATCGTCGAGCCCGGCGTCGCTCTGCTGGAGAAGCCGTTCACCGGCGCCGAGCTGCTGCACAAGGTCCATCAGGTGCGCGCGGCGACCTGACTGTCCTCGAGCGGCAGCGTGACGCTCAGGTGCGTGCCGCCACCGGCCGGGCTGGCGATGCGCAGCCGGCCGCCGATCGCCTCGACCCGGTCGCGCAGCCCGGCCAGCCCGGAGCCGAGGCTCGGGTCGGCGCCGCCCGCGCCGTCGTCGCGGACCGACAGGATGAGCTGCTCGCGGCGCGTGGCGGGGTCGGGCGCGAACTCGATGTCGATGTCGACCTCGGACGCGGCGGCGTGCTTGGCGGCATTGGTGAGCGCCTCGGACACCACGTAGTACGCGGCGACCTCGACGCCGATCGGCAACCGGCGGCGCGGGCCGGTCCGGACGGCGACCGGCACCGGGCTGCGACGGGCGAGCGCCTTGATCGCCGAGCCGAGCCCGCCCTGCGACAGGATCGCCGGGTGGATGCCGCGGGAGATCTCCTGCAGGTCGTCGAACGCGCTGCGCAGGCCGTCGGTGGTGCGGGACAGCCGGTCGCGCAGCTCGCCGAGCTGCGCCGGCACGAGCGCCTCGGCGGCGCGCAGCTCCAGCCCGAGCGAGACGAGCCGCTGCTGGACGCCGTCGTGCAGGTCGCGCTCGATGCGGCGGCGGGCCTCGTCGGCGGCGAACACCAGCCGGGCCCGTGAGCGGGTCAGCTCGGCCCGGTCCTCGGCGTTGGCGACGGCCGTCGCGACCAGCTCGGTGAACTGGGCGAGGCGCTGCTCGACGCCCGGCGGCGGCGGATCGGGCCGGGCCCACAGCACGGTCAGCACGCCCCAGACGCCGCCGTCGACGAGCACCGGCGCGGCGACCGAGGAGTGCATTCCCTCGGTGCGGGCGAGGTCGGCGAGGGTGCCGCGGCGGTCGCCGTAGCTGTCCATGCGGGCCGGCCGGGAGGTGCGCAGGACCAGCTCGGCCACGCCGCCGCTCACGTCGAGCCGCCGGCCCACGAGGCTGTCGAAGCCGGGTTTGCCGTACTCGGCGACGACCGTCACCGTGCCGGGCGCCTCGTGGCGCAAGAGCCGCGTGGCGTCGGCCCCGAGCAGCCGGGCCGTCTCCGCGGCGACCGCGGTCACCACGTCGGCCGGTGGGGCGCCGTGCGCGACGAGCACCGCCACCCGGCGCAGGATCGCCTGCTCGGCGGCCAGGGTGCGCAGCGCCGCCTCGGCCGCGGCCCGCTCGCCGGCCGCCGACAGCAGCGCCTCCAGGGGCGACAGCACCCGGTCGTACAGCCGGCGCAGCACCGGCGGCGGCAGGCCGGCGGGCACGACGAGGGCCCCGGTCCGGTTGTCGAGCCGCAGCGGGATGACCACGCGCGGCTCCCCGTCGGCCGTCCCGGGGTCGTCGAGCACGATCGAGCAGGACGGCATCCCGAGCGTGTCGGCGATCCGGCGGGCGGCCTCGGGCAGCACCGGCGGCAGCTCGCCGGCGCCGAGCACGAGCCGGGCGAGCCCGGCGATGAGGTCCGCCTCCCCGCGCCGCTGGGTCGCCTCGGCCGCCCGCGACCGGGCCAGCCGGGCCAGGGCGCCGCCGAGCGCCGCCGTGAGCAGCAGCACCGCCAGCTCCAGCCAGTCGCGCAGGTCGGCGAGCGTGAAGCGGCGCAATGGGTGGACGTGGAAGAAGTCGAACGCGAGGGCGCTCGCGATGGCGGTCGCCACGCCCAGCCGCAGTCCCCAGACGATGGCCACGATCAGGACGCCGGGCAGGAACAGGGCGCCGATGGCCTCGCGGGGCGCGGTCTGCGCGAGCGGATACGCCAGCAGCGTCTCCAGCACCACGAACAGTGCGCCGGCCGCGATGCCCCACCCGAGTGGCGGCGGCTCCGGCCGGACCAGCCAGGCGGCGAGGCGGGCAAGCATAGGCGGCCCCTCTTCGATCCGGATCGGGTCCGATGCTAGCCGCCGCGACCCGATCACCGGCTCACCCGCAGCGGTGTCAAACATTCTCGACATGGTGTCAAAGACGTGTTACCTTCGGGATGTCAAAGATTCTGTACATCCATTCCGGGAGCCGACCGTGACGCATGAGGAGAAACGAGCGTGGATCATGCTCGTGGTCAGCGTTCTGGCGTATGCCGCCTACGTCGTGACCGTGCTGGGCCGCGCGGACGGCGGCGCCCTCGCGGGCGTGCACTACGCCGGCCCGCTGCTGTGGACGGTCGGCGGCGCCATCGTGGCGAACATCGTGGCGGAGATCGGCCTCGGCGTCGTCAACCCGCGGGCCTCCCGCGCCAGGGACGTGCGCGACAAGGAGATCGGCCGCCTCGGTGACCACGTCGGCCAGGCGTTCGTCGTCATCGGCGGGGTGTCGGCCATGCTCATGGCCCTCGCCGAGTGGGACTACTTCTGGATCGCCAACGTCATCTACCTGTGCTTCGTGCTCTCGGCGGTCCTCGGGTCGATCACCAAGGTCCTGGTGTACCGCGGGAGTCTCCCCCAGTGGTGAAGCCGACCCGCGTCACCAACCGCATCCGCGCGCTGCGCTTCGAGCGCGGCGAGATGACCCAGGCCGAGCTCGCCGACCGCATCGGCGTCACCCGGCAGACCGTGATCGCCATCGAGCAGGGTCGCTACTCGCCGTCGCTGGAGATGGCGTTCAAGATCGCCCACGTGCTCGGCGTCCGGCTCGACGACGTCTTCCAGTACCCCGAGGAGGAAACCTCGTGAAAGCCATCGTTCAGGATCGCTACGGGCCGGCCGACGTGCTCGCCCTGCGCGACACGGACCGACCGGCCGCCGGGCCCGGCAAGGTCCTCGTCGAGGTCCGCGCCGCCGGCGTCGACCCCGGCGTGTGGATCTTCATGACCGGCCGGCCGTACCTCGTCCGCATGGCCATCGGCCTGCGCCGCCCGACGCCGGCCGTGCGCGGCCGCGACCTGGCCGGCGTCGTGGCCGCGGTCGGCGACGGCGTCACCGGCTTCCGGCCCGGCGACGAGGTGTACGGCTGCGGCGAGAGCGGCTCCTACGCCGAGTTCGCCGTCGCCCGCGCCGACCGGCTCGCGCCGAAGCCCGCCAACCTCACCTTCGCCCAGGCCGCCGCCGTGCCCGTCTCCGCCATGACCGCGCTGCGGGCCGTCCGCGACGCGGGCGAGGTCGGCGCGGGCCAGCGGGTCCTGGTCATCGGCGCCGGCGGGGGCGTCGGCTCCTTCGCCGTGCAGCTCGCCAAGGCCCGCGGCGCCCACGTCACCGGCGTGTGCAGCGGGGCGAAGGCCGGCCTCGTCCGCGGCCTCGGCGCCGACGAGGTCATCGACCGCGCCAAGGACCGGTTCGACCGCGGGCCCGTGCGGTACGACGTGATCATCGAAACCGCGGGGGACCATCCGCTGGCCACGCTCCGGCGCGCGCTCACCCCGCGCGGCATCCTGGCCATCGTCGGCGGGAGCTACGACCGCGGCGGCCTCCTCGGCGGCTTCTCCCGGCAGATGTTCCGCGCCCCGCTGCTGTCGCTGTTCGTCGGGCAGCGCCTGCGCAGCGTCGGCGCCCGCGAGGACGCCGCCGACCTGCGCGAGCTCACGGCGCTCATCGAGGCGGGCGCGGTCACGCCGGCCGTCGAGCGCACCTACCCGCTCGCGGACGCCCCGGCCGCGCTGCGCGCCCTCGGCCACCGCCCCGCCGGCAAGCTGGTGGTGACGCTGTGATCGACCGCCGCTCCGCGCTCGCCGCCGGATTCGGCCTGCTGGCCATGGTCGTGCTGTCGGGGTACAGCTTCGCCACCCTCTCCGACGCGGGCGCCGACCTGCGCGGCGCCACCGCCGGGTTCGCGATCGTCGCCGTCCTCGACGTCGTCGTCGCCTGGGGCCTCTACGGTGTGCTCGCCCCGGCCGACCGCGGCCTCGCCCAGCTCTGCGCCGGGCTGCGGGTCGCCTACGCCGCCGCGTTCCTCGCCGCGCAGGGCAACCTGCTCGCCGGCCGGTCCGGCGTCGACGCCTTCGAGCGCGGCTGGGACCTCGCGCTGCTCGTCTTCGGCGTCCACCTGCTCGTCACCGGCTGGGCCGCGATCCGGGCACCGCACGTGCCGACCTGGCTCGGCGCGCTGCTGATCCTGGCGGGTGCCGGGTACGCGGGCGACAGCCTCGGCACCATCGCCGGCTACGACCTCGGCCTGGCGACGTTCACCTTCGTCGGCGAGGTCGTCCTCCTCGGCTGGCTGCTGTGGGCCGGCTACCGCGCGCCGAGGGGCGTGGGGAACAGCCCGGCCTGATGCGTGGGGGCGACGAGCGCGCCCCGGGCGCCCTCCCGGACGCCGAGTTCGACGCGAAGCGGCACGAGGTGTTCCGGCGAGTGCTGTGTCCAGAAACGTTGGCCGGGTTTTCTGTCATACCCGTGTGCTTGAGTGTGCGCATGCCTCGTCGTCGTGGTCCGGCTGCTGTTCGGGTGGTGCATCGCACCTGCCGTGTCGGGTTGCGCACCACCAGGGCGCAGCGGGAGCGGTGCTTCGGGCTGCTGCGCGGGTCTTGCGCCATCGCCGCGACCCCTTGTGCTGCCGGAGGTGCTCACGCACCGTCGAGCAGGGCGGCACCTCCCCGGTGCCGGACTGTCCCGGCGTGACCCACGCCGACCCCCACCACACCACCGACCCGCCACACCAGGCGAACCACCGGTGCGCACGGCAGGGACGGACGCACGGGTCGGTCGGCCGGCTGAGGCCCGCCCCACCACCACACAAGGTGGGGAGTCGCTCGACTCGGCAACGCGGCGAGGAACCACAACACCACCAACCCGGTGAACGTTCGTCGTCCTAGATCCAGCGGGAACCGAGCCACATCCGCGAGAGCCACTGGGTGTACGTGATGTCCATGCCGCTGAAGATCGGGTAGAAGTACGCGAAGCAGGCCGCGACCAGCAGCACGTACGCCCCCGCGACCAGCGCGCCCGTGCGGCGGTGGTCGGACTGCGGGGGGCCGATGATCGCGCCCAGGACGTAGACGACCGCCAGGACGAGGAACGGCTCGGCCGGCAGGGCGTAGAACGAGAACATCGTGCGGTGGGCCGGCATCGACTGGAACCAGGGCAGGATGCCGGCCAGCGCGGCGAGCAGGACCAGCCAGGCGCGGCCGTCGCGGCGGGCGGTCGCCAGCCAGGCCAGGCCGAACAGCGCCGGCAGGAACGACCACCACAGCAGCGGGGTGCCGAGCAGCAGGATCGAGGACGCGCAGTTGGGGCCGCCGCAGGTGGCGTCGCCGGTCCAGTACAGCAGCACCGGCCGGCCGAGCAGCAGCCACTGCCACGGCCACGACTGGTACGGGTGCGGCGTGTCCAGCGTCGTGTGGAACCCGTACGCCTCCCGGTGGTAGTGCCACAGGCTGACCAGCGCGTTGTCGGACCAGTGGCGGAAGTACCCGTCGTCGGAGGCGAACCAGCCCCACCAGGTGGCCAGGTAGGCCAGCGCCGCGATGCCGACCACGGCGAGCGCCCAGCCGGCGGCGGGCACGGGGCGCAGCCGCAGCCCGGCGCTGCGGCGCGCACCCAGGTCGAAGACCGCCACCGCGACCGCGAAGAGGACGAGATACCACAGGCCGCTCCACTTGACCCCGCAGGCCAGCCCGAGCGAGACGGCGCAGGCGACGCGGTACCACGGGATCCCCGGCTGCCGTCCGCCCTCCAGCGACGCCAGGACACCCGCGCGGCGCTGCTCGCGGTCGAGGACGAGGAAGTAGAAGGCGACGACGATCCAGAACATCAGGAAGATGTCGAGCAGGGCGGCGCGGGAGAG
>NZ_BMPI01000076.1:0-49980 GCF_014647515.1 Dactylosporangium sucinum
CTCTCCCGCGCCGCCCTGCTCGACATC
The DNA here is from genome assembly GCF_014647515.1 of Dactylosporangium sucinum. Lineage (GTDB taxonomy): Bacteria > Actinomycetota > Actinomycetes > Mycobacteriales > Micromonosporaceae > Dactylosporangium > Dactylosporangium sucinum. The sequence continues at coordinate 28 of NZ_BMPI01000076.1, forward strand.
TTCCTGATGTTCTGGATCGTCGTCGCCTTCTACTTCCTCGTCCTCGACCGCGAGCAGCGCCGCGCGGGTGTCCTGGCGTCGCTGGAGGGCGGACGGCAGCCGGGGATCCCGTGGTACCGCGTCGCCTGCGCCGTCTCGCTCGGGCTGGCCTGCGGGGTCAAGTGGAGCGGCCTGTGGTATCTCGTCCTCTTCGCGGTCGCGGTGGCGGTCTTCGACCTGGGTGCGCGCCGCAGCGCCGGGCTGCGGCTGCGCCCCGTGCCCGCCGCCGGCTGGGCGCTCGCCGTGGTCGGCATCGCGGCGCTGGCCTACCTGGCCACCTGGTGGGGCTGGTTCGCCTCCGACGACGGGTACTTCCGCCACTGGTCCGACAACGCGCTGGTCAGCCTGTGGCACTACCACCGGGAGGCGTACGGGTTCCACACGACGCTGGACACGCCGCACCCGTACCAGTCGTGGCCGTGGCAGTGGCTGCTGCTCGGCCGGCCGGTGCTGCTGTACTGGACCGGCGACGCCACCTGCGGCGGCCCCAACTGCGCGTCCTCGATCCTGCTGCTCGGCACCCCGCTGCTGTGGTGGTCGTTCCTGCCGGCGCTGTTCGGCCTGGCCTGGCTGGCGACCGCCCGCCGCGACGGCCGCGCCTGGCTGGTCCTGCTCGCCGCGCTGGCCGGCATCCTGCCCTGGTTCCAGTCGATGCCGGCCCACCGCACGATGTTCTCGTTCTACGCCCTGCCGGCCGAGCCGTTCCTCGTCCTGGCGGTCGTCTACGTCCTGGGCGCGATCATCGGCCCCCCGCAGTCCGACCACCGCCGCACGGGCGCGCTGGTCGCGGGGGCGTACGTGCTGCTGGTCGCGGCCTGCTTCGCGTACTTCTACCCGATCTTCAGCGGCATGGACATCACGTACACCCAGTGGCTCTCGCGGATGTGGCTCGGTTCCCGCTGGATCTAGGACGACGAACGTTCACCGGGTTGGTGGTGTTGTGGTTCCTCGCCGCGTTGCCGAGTCGAGCGACTCCCCACCTTGTGTGGTGGTGGGGCGGGCCTCAGCCGGCCGACCGACCCGTGCGTCCGTCCCTGCCGTGCGCACCGGTGGTTCGCCTGGTGTGGCGGGTCGGTGGTGTGGTGGGGGTCGGCGTGGGTCACGCCGGGACAGTCCGGCACCGGGGAGGTGCCGCCCTGCTCGACGGTGCGTGAGCACCTCCGGCAGCACAAGGGGTCGCGGCGATGGCGCAAGACCCGCGCAGCAGCCCGAAGCACCGCTCCCGCTGCGCCCTGGTGGTGCGCAACCCGACACGGCAGGTGCGATGCACCACCCGAACAGCAGCCGGACCACGACGACGAGGCATGCGCACACTCAAGCACACGGGTATGACAGAAAACCCGGCCAACGTTTCTGGACACAGCACTCGCCGGAACACCTCGTGCCGCTTCGCGTCGAACTCGGCGTCCGGGAGGGCGCCCGGGGCGCGCTCGTCGCCCCCACGCATCAGGCCGGGCTGTTCCCCACGCCCCTCGGCGCGCGGTAGCCGGCCCACAGCAGCCAGCCGAGGAGGACGACCTCGCCGACGAAGGTGAACGTCGCCAGGCCGAGGTCGTAGCCGGCGATGGTGCCGAGGCTGTCGCCCGCGTACCCGGCACCCGCCAGGATCAGCAGCGCGCCGAGCCAGGTCGGCACGTGCGGTGCCCGGATCGCGGCCCAGCCGGTGACGAGCAGGTGGACGCCGAAGACGAGCAGCGCGAGGTCCCAGCCGCGCTCGAAGGCGTCGACGCCGGACCGGCCGGCGAGCAGGTTGCCCTGCGCGGCGAGGAACGCGGCGGCGTAGGCGACCCGCAGCCCGGCGCAGAGCTGGGCGAGGCCGCGGTCGGCCGGGGCGAGCACACCGTAGAGGCCCCAGGCGACGACGACGTCGAGGACGGCGACGATCGCGAACCCGGCGGTGGCGCCGCGCAGGTCGGCGCCCGCGTCGGAGAGGGTGGCGAAGCTGTACCCCGACAGCACGACCATGGCCAGCAGGCCGAATCCGGCGGCGAGCGCGGAGCGGCGGTCGATCACAGCGTCACCACCAGCTTGCCGGCGGGGCGGTGGCCGAGGGCGCGCAGCGCGGCCGGGGCGTCCGCGAGCGGGTAGGTGCGCTCGACGGCCGGCGTGACCGCGCCCGCCTCGATGAGCGCCGTGAGCTCGCGCAGGTCGGCGGCGTCCTCGCGGGCGCCGACGCTGCGCAGGCGCTGCCCGACGAACAGCGACAGCAGCGGGGCGCGGAACATCTGCCGGGAGAAGCCGCCGAGGAGGCCGCCGCGGTCGTAGCTCCCGCCGACGATGGCCAGGATGCCGCGCGGGGTGAGCGCGCGCCGGAGCGTGGCCAGCGGATGGTCCCCCGCGGTTTCGATGATCACGTCGTACCGCACGGGCCCGCGGTCGAACCGGTCCTTGGCGCGGTCGATGACCTCGTCGGCGCCGAGGCCGCGGACGAGGCCGGCCTTCGCCCCGCTGCACACGCCGGTGACGTGGGCGCCGCGGGCCTTGGCGAGCTGCACGGCGAAGGAGCCGACGCCCCCGCCGGCGCCGATGACCAGGACCCGCTGGCCCGCGCCGACCTCGCCCGCGTCGCGGACGGCCCGCAGCGCGGTCATGGCGGAGACGGGCACGGCGGCGGCCTGGGCGAAGGTGAGGTTGGCGGGCTTCGGCGCGAGCCGGTCGGCGCGGGCGACGGCGAACTCGGCGTAGGAGCCGCTCTCGCCGCAGCCGTACACCTCGTCGCCGGGCCGGAAGCCGGTGACGCCGTCGCCGACCGCGGCCACGACGCCGGCCAGGTCGCGGCCGCGCACGGCCGGCGTCGGGCGGCGCAGGCCGATGGCCATGCGGACGAGGTACGGCCGGCCGGTCATGAAGATCCACACGCCGGGGTCGACGCCGGCGGCGCGGACCTCGACGAGGACCTTGCCGGGCCCGGCGGCCGGTCGGTCCGTGTCGCGCAGGGCGAGCACGTCGGCCGGCCCGTAGCGATCCTGAACGATGGCTTTCACGAGGTTTCCTCCTCGGGGTACTGGAAGACGTCGTCGAGCCGGACGCCGAGCACGTGGGCGATCTTGAACGCCATCTCCAGCGACGGCGAGTAGCGACCCTGCTCGATGGCGATCACGGTCTGCCGGGTGACGCCGATGCGGTCGGCGAGCTCGGCCTGGGTCATCTCGCCGCGCTCGAAGCGCAGCGCGCGGATGCGGTTGGTGACGCGGGTCGGCTTCACCACTGGGGGAGACTCCCGCGGTACACCAGGACCTTGGTGATCGACCCGAGGACCGCCGAGAGCACGAAGCACAGGTAGATGACGTTGGCGATCCAGAAGTAGTCCCACTCGGCGAGGGCCATGAGCATGGCCGACACCCCGCCGATGACGACGAACGCCTGGCCGACGTGGTCACCGAGGCGGCCGATCTCCTTGTCGCGCACGTCCCTGGCGCGGGAGGCCCGCGGGTTGACGACGCCGAGGCCGATCTCCGCCACGATGTTCGCCACGATGGCGCCGCCGACCGTCCACAGCAGCGGGCCGGCGTAGTGCACGCCCGCGAGGGCGCCGCCGTCCGCGCGGCCCAGCACGGTCACGACGTAGGCGGCATACGCCAGAACGCTGACCACGAGCATGATCCACGCTCGTTTCTCCTCATGCGTCACGGTCGGCTCCCGGAATGGATGTACAGAATCTTTGACATCCCGAAGGTAACACGTCTTTGACACCATGTCGAGAATGTTTGACACCGCTGCGGGTGAGCCGGTGATCGGGTCGCGGCGGCTAGCATCGGACCCGATCCGGATCGAAGAGGGGCCGCCTATGCTTGCCCGCCTCGCCGCCTGGCTGGTCCGGCCGGAGCCGCCGCCACTCGGGTGGGGCATCGCGGCCGGCGCACTGTTCGTGGTGCTGGAGACGCTGCTGGCGTATCCGCTCGCGCAGACCGCGCCCCGCGAGGCCATCGGCGCCCTGTTCCTGCCCGGCGTCCTGATCGTGGCCATCGTCTGGGGACTGCGGCTGGGCGTGGCGACCGCCATCGCGAGCGCCCTCGCGTTCGACTTCTTCCACGTCCACCCATTGCGCCGCTTCACGCTCGCCGACCTGCGCGACTGGCTGGAGCTGGCGGTGCTGCTGCTCACGGCGGCGCTCGGCGGCGCCCTGGCCCGGCTGGCCCGGTCGCGGGCGGCCGAGGCGACCCAGCGGCGCGGGGAGGCGGACCTCATCGCCGGGCTCGCCCGGCTCGTGCTCGGCGCCGGCGAGCTGCCGCCGGTGCTGCCCGAGGCCGCCCGCCGGATCGCCGACACGCTCGGGATGCCGTCCTGCTCGATCGTGCTCGACGACCCCGGGACGGCCGACGGGGAGCCGCGCGTGGTCATCCCGCTGCGGCTCGACAACCGGACCGGGGCCCTCGTCGTGCCCGCCGGCCTGCCGCCGCCGGTGCTGCGCCGGCTGTACGACCGGGTGCTGTCGCCCCTGGAGGCGCTGCTGTCGGCGGCCGGCGAGCGGGCCGCGGCCGAGGCGGCGCTGCGCACCCTGGCCGCCGAGCAGGCGATCCTGCGCCGGGTGGCGGTGCTCGTCGCGCACGGCGCCCCACCGGCCGACGTGGTGACCGCGGTCGCCGCGGAGACGGCCCGGCTGCTCGGGGCCGACGCCACGCGGCTCTTGCGCCACGAGGCGCCCGGCACGGTGACGGTCGTCGCCGAGTACGGCAAACCCGGCTTCGACAGCCTCGTGGGCCGGCGGCTCGACGTGAGCGGCGGCGTGGCCGAGCTGGTCCTGCGCACCTCCCGGCCGGCCCGCATGGACAGCTACGGCGACCGCCGCGGCACCCTCGCCGACCTCGCCCGCACCGAGGGAATGCACTCCTCGGTCGCCGCGCCGGTGCTCGTCGACGGCGGCGTCTGGGGCGTGCTGACCGTGCTGTGGGCCCGGCCCGATCCGCCGCCGCCGGGCGTCGAGCAGCGCCTCGCCCAGTTCACCGAGCTGGTCGCGACGGCCGTCGCCAACGCCGAGGACCGGGCCGAGCTGACCCGCTCACGGGCCCGGCTGGTGTTCGCCGCCGACGAGGCCCGCCGCCGCATCGAGCGCGACCTGCACGACGGCGTCCAGCAGCGGCTCGTCTCGCTCGGGCTGGAGCTGCGCGCCGCCGAGGCGCTCGTGCCGGCGCAGCTCGGCGAGCTGCGCGACCGGCTGTCCCGCACCACCGACGGCCTGCGCAGCGCGTTCGACGACCTGCAGGAGATCTCCCGCGGCATCCACCCGGCGATCCTGTCGCAGGGCGGGCTCGGCTCGGCGATCAAGGCGCTCGCCCGTCGCAGCCCGGTGCCGGTCGCCGTCCGGACCGGCCCGCGCCGCCGGTTGCCGATCGGCGTCGAGGTCGCCGCGTACTACGTGGTGTCCGAGGCGCTCACCAATGCCGCCAAGCACGCCGCCGCGTCCGAGGTCGACATCGACATCGAGTTCGCGCCCGACCCCGCCACGCGCCGCGAGCAGCTCATCCTGTCGGTCCGCGACGACGGCGCGGGCGGCGCCGACCCGAGCCTCGGCTCCGGGCTGGCCGGGCTGCGCGACCGGGTCGAGGCGATCGGCGGCCGGCTGCGCATCGCCAGCCCGGCCGGTGGCGGCACGCACCTGAGCGTCACGCTGCCGCTCGAGGACAGTCAGGTCGCCGCGCGCACCTGATGGACCTTGTGCAGCAGCTCGGCGCCGGTGAACGGCTTCTCCAGCAGAGCGACGCCGGGCTCGACGATCTGGGTCCCGCCGAGCAGGCCGTTGCTGTACCCCGACATGTACAGCACGGGCAGCCCGGGCTGACGCTCCTGGAGCGCGGCGGCCAGCCGCGGCCCCGACAGCTCGGGCATGATGACGTCGGTGAGCAGCAGGTCGCACCCGTGCAGCTCGTGCAGGCGCAGCGCCTCCGCCCCGTTGGCCGCGACCCTGACCTGGTAGCCGCCCGCGACGAGGATCCGGCACACGACCTGGGCCAGCGCGGGCTCGTCCTCGACGACCAGCACCCGCAGCCCGCCGCCGTCCGGCGGCTGCGCCCTCGCCGCGGCCTTCGCCGGCGCGGCGCCGTGCGCGACGCGCGGCAGGTAGACGCGGAAGGTGGTGCCGATCTGCGGCTCGGTGTACACGTGGATCCCCCCGCCGGCCTCGGTCACGATCCCGTAGACGGTGGCGAGGCCGAGCCCCGTCCCCTGCCCGCGCGGCTTGGTGGTGAAGAACGGCTCGAAGATCCGCTCGGCCACGTCCTTCGGCATGCCCTCGCCGGTGTCGCTCACGACGAGCCGCGCGTACTCCCCCGCGGCCAGCTCCGGCCGCACGTCCGCGACGTCCCCGTCGAGCGTCGCGGCCCCGGCCTCCATCACCAGGGTCCCGCCGTCGGGCATCGCGTCGCGCGCATTGATCGCCAGATTCAGCAGTACCTGTTGCAGCTGCCCCGGGTCCGCGTGCACCACCAGCGGCTCGCCGCCCGGGACGGTGACGAGGTTGATGTGCCCGCCGATGGTGCGGGAGAGCATGGCCTGGACCTCGGCGAGGACGGCGTTGAGGTCGACGTCCTGGGGCTGCACGGCGTCCGCGCGGGTGAACGTGAGCAGCTGGCGCGTGAGGTTCATGGCCCGCCGGGTGGCGACCCGCACCTGCTCCAGGTCCGCCTGGACGGCCGCGGCGCCGCTCGGACCGTCGGCGCTTCCTCCGCTGTCCCCGACGCTCCGGCCGCCCGCTCCGCCACCGACCCGCGCGCCTTGCGCACCTCTGCGGCTTCCGTGCAGTTCCACCGCCTCGGCGGCGAAGTCGGTGTAGTTGGCGATGATGGCCAGGATGTTGTTGAAGTCGTGGGCGACGCCGCCGGCCAGCTTGCCCAGGCTTTCCATGCGCTGCGCCTGGTGGGTGCGCTCCTCCATCGCCCGCCGCTTGGCGGCCGCCTCGTTGGCCGCGGTGATGTCCCGCGCCACGGCCGCCATGCCGACCAGCGCGCCGGTCGCGTCCTCGATCGGCGCGATGCTGACCGCCACCGCGAGGACCGTGCCGTCCTTGCGGACCCGGCGGGCCTCGTACTCGAAGTCCCGCTCCCCCGCCGCGATCCGCGCGATGACCCCGGCCTGCTGCCCCTCCTCCTGGTCGGCCGCGAGCATCGCCGCCGGCCGCCCGAGGACCTCGTCGGCGGTGTACCCGAAGAGCCGCTCCGCGCCCCGGTTCCACGCGGTGATCGCCCCGTCGAGCGACACCCCGATGACGGCGTCGGTGGTGGCGTCCACGACCGCCGCGAGGGTCGCCCGGGCGGCCCGCTCCCGCTCGCTCGCCTCGGCCAGCCGGCGCTGCTCCCACGGGCTGACGTAGATCGCGCCCCGCCCGAGCAGGACGCCGTAGCTGCGCCGCAGGGTCCAGTAGTACCCGCCGATGCCGGCGGTCAGCAGGTCCCACACGGCCATCGACCACGGCGCGTGCCCGGCATGGCCCTGCATCGCGTCCCGGTACGCCGCCGCCGCGTGCATCCCGTGGCCGACCGCGCAGCTGCAGAAGATGAGCGCGGTCGCCACGGCAAGCTTGTTCGTGCGCAGCTGCCCCGCCCGCCACACGGGCACCGCGACCGCCAGCGTGATCGCGGCGTACGCGACCATGATGAGCAGGTTGCCAACCAGGAACAGCTGCCCGGGCACGTTCACCCGATCGGACGCCCGCGGCCAGAACTGAGCGATTCACGCCCCGCGCCCGTCTTTCGGGTCCGGAACGCCGCGCGGTACGTGTGCGGGGCCGCGCCGACGACCCGCTTGAACCGCTCCCGGAACGCCGTCGGCGAGCCGAAGCCGACGTCGGCGGCGACCAGCTCGACCGGCCGGTCGGTGGTCTCCAGGAGGTGCTGCGCCCGCCGGATCCGGGTCAGCAGCAGCCACTGCAGCGGCGTCGTGCCGGTCTGCTCCCGGAACCGCCGGTTCAGCGTGCGGACGCTCATCCCGGCCCGCCCGGCCAGCTCGGCGAGCGTGAGGTCGGCGTCCGTGTTGTCCTGCATCCAGCGCAGCAGCGGCTCGAGGGCCGAGCCGCGCGGGGCCGGCGGCTGCTCCGGCACGATGAACTGGGCCTGGCCGCCCTCCCGTTCGAGCGGCATCACCGACAGCCGGGCCGCGTCGGCGGCGACCGCCGAGCCGTGGTCGCGCCGGATCAGGTGCAGGCACAGGTCCAGCCCGGCGGCAGCCCCCGCCGAGGTGAGGAACTGGCCGTTGTCGACGTACAGCACGCCGGGGTCGACCTCGACCGCCGGCCACCGCTCGGCCAGCGCCGGCGCCGCGAGCCAGTGCGTGGTGGCGCGCAGGCCGTCGAGCAGCCCGGTCGCGGCGAGCGTGAACGCGCCGGCGCAGATGGACGCGATGCGGGTGCCCCCGCCGGCCGCCTTGCGCAGGTGCCGCAGGACCTCCTCGGGCACGGGGCGGGTGGCGTCGGCGCAGCCCGGCACGATGATCGTGTCGGCGTCGAGCAGGGCGTCCAGCCCCCACGGGGCGTTCAGGGTGAAGGCGCCGGCGTCGACGGTGGCGGACGCGGCACAGATGCGTACCTCGTAGGGCGCGCCGCCGTCGGCGAGCCGCACCCGGCTGAACACCTCGATCGGCGTGGCCAGGTCGAACGGGATCACCTGGTCGAGGGCGAGGACGGCGACGACGTGCATGCCGGCCAGCGTACTGGCCGGAATCCGTCACAGCTCGGCAATCCTGCCACGAGCGCTACCCGCCGTGCTGCTCCAGGGCGGCGCCGATCTCGACGATCGCGCGCTCGACCCGGGCCCGGACCTGGCCGGCCATCGCGTGCGGCAGGACGTCGGTCAGCCACACCAGGCGGCTGCCCGCCGGGTGGTCGAAGACCTGGAAGGACGCGTGATGGTACGTGAGCGGGAGGCGCTGGCCCTCCACCACCGCGTAGGCGAGGCGGCGCAGGTCGTGGTCGGTGGCCAGGATCAGCTCGCGGATCCGGGAGCCGTCCGGCATGGTCAGGATGCGGGTGTCGCCCTCGATCCGGGCGTCCGCGACCCGCCCGGGCAGCAGGCGGCGATGCACGGCGCCGACGTCGGCGACCGCCTCCCACACCACCTGCGCCGGCAGCCCGACGACGACCTCGACGCACACCGTTGCCACGCCGCCCATCCTCGCAGACGCACCACGGCAGGCCGAGGCGACGGCCGATCAGCACGCTCCAGGCGGGGCCGACGGTCCGGCGGGCGACCGGGCCGCGTCGCGGTGGCCGTGTTCAGCGGTACAGCGTAGCGACCGCCGCGATGTCCGCGTCCTGCAGGCCCGACGCGGCCGCCTGCTCGTAGCGGTGGTGGATCGCGTCGGCGGCCGGGAGGTCGACGTGGGCGCGGCGGGCGATGTCGACGGCCAGGCCGGCGTCCTTGGCGCCCAGGGCCGTGCTCCACCAGCCGTCCTGCTTGCCGGTCAGCACGTCCTCGAACCGGTTGCGCACGCCGGCCGGCAGCATCGGGCTGGCCCCGAGGAGCTCCCGCAGCTGCTCGTCGCGCAGGCCCCCGGCCCGGCCGACCGCGAACGACTCGGCCAGGACGACCACCTCCGACAGCAGCATCAGGTTGGTCGCCAGCTTCGCGGTCAGCGCGAGATGCGGGGAGTCGTACCGCCGGACCGAGCCGGACAGCGCCGTCATCACCGGCCCCAGGTGAGCCACGATCCCGGGCTCACCCCCGGCGAGCAGCATGGCGTGCCCGCCGGTCACGGCCACCGGGCTCCCGACCACCGGCATCGCCACGAACCGGCCGGAAAACGCCTCGGCCAGGGCCGCGCTGCACTCCGGCGACACGGTCGACGAGTCGACGTACACGGCCCCGGCGCCGATGGCCGCGCGCAGCTCACCCAGCGCCACCGCCCGCACGGCCGCGTCGTCGGCGAGCATGGTGATGACCACCTCGGCCCCGGCGACGGCGTCGGCGACCCCGGACGCCTCGCGGCCACCCGCGGCGAGCACCTCCCCCGCCCGGCCCGGCGTGCGGTTCCACACCGTCACCCGGTGGCCGCCGCCGAGCAGCCGCCCGGCGATCGCCCGACCCATCCGCCCCATCCCGAGCACCGCGACGTCCATGCGCCCTGGCTGCCCGCCCTCGCCGCCGCCAAACCCGTCGTCCGCCCGGCGGCCCGGAACCTACCGCGACGTCAGCTCCAGCGCGATGTCGACGAGCATGTTTTCCTGACCGCCGACCAGCTTGCGCCGGCCGGCCTCGGTGCGGCCAGCTGGGCGGGCGGCAGCATGTGGCTCATCATGAGGAAGCCGGACACGTCCATGCCGAGGCCGCGGGCGGCCGCGATGTGCTGCGCGGAGACGTCCGCCTCGGTGCAGTGCGTGGCACTGTCGGCACGCCGGCCCGGCCGGATCACCACGACCCACGAGACCGCGCGCCTCACACGCCTGACCGGGCCGTCGCGCCGGATCGGTCGGCCGGGACTCAGTGCTGCACGAGACGGTTGCGCAGCACGATGGTGCGGGCCGGCTGGTCGTCGCCGTTGATCCGCTCCAGCAGCAGGCCGGCGGCGGTGGTGCCGATCAGGCGGGCCGGCAGCTGCACGACGGTGATCGGCAGCGGGGCGAGCGGCATGAAGGGCAGGTCGCCGAACATGGCCACGCCGACGGCCGGGGGCAGCAGTCCCCGCTGCGACAGCACCCGCAGCGCGCCGACGCTCATCAGGTTGTTCGCCACGAAGACCGCGTCGGGCGGCTCGGGCAGGTCCAGCAGCTCGGTCATCGCCTGCTCGCCGCCGTCGATGCGGAAGTTGGCGTGGCGCAGCAGCGCGTGGTCGGCGCCGCCGTGGGCCGCGAGGGCGTCGGCCCAGCCGTCGGCCCGCTGGGTCGCGGTCTCCACGTCGCGCGGGCCGGTGACGCAGGCGATGCGGCGGAAGCCCTGGTCGAACAGCGACGTGGTGGCGGCCCGGCCACCCGCGCGGTTGTCGACCGTGACGGCGTCGATGTCGAAGCCGTGCGGGCCGCGGTCGACCGCGACCACCGGGCGGCCCCGGTCGATGAGAACCTTGACGTCGCTGCGGTCGCCGGCGGCGGCGATCACGACGCCGGCGATGTTGGCGCCGACCGCGATGTCGAGATACCGCGCCTCCTTGTCGTGGTCGTCGTCGGTGTTGCACAGCAGGACCGAGTAGCCGGCGGCCTGGGCGACGTCCTCGACGCCGCGCGCCATCGAGGTGAAGAACGGGTTCTCGATGTCGGGGATGACCAGCGCGATGACCTCGGAGTGCTGCCGGCGCAGGGTCCGCGCGACGCGGTTGGGACGAAACGACAGCGCCTCGGCCGCCTCGCGCACCCGCTTGGAGCGCTCGGGCGAGACGCTCACGCCGTTCATGACCCGGGAGACGGTGGCCGGGGACACGCCGGCGAGCGCGGCGACCTCATAGATCGTTGCCATGACTCCCCCGTCCGCACCGGCTCGCAATGCCTGCGATCCTATGCCGGACGCCGGCCCGCTCGCATCGACATGCTTCCACGCCGCCCGTGCCCGTCCACCGGGGCTCGCCGTCCCAGGCGGCGCTGCACCGCCTGACGTCGTAGCCCAGCCGCGGCGGGCCGTGCCTGCCTACGCGATGGGCCACGCGTGCGGCATCGCCCACCGCGGCGTCCAGATACCGGTGTCCGGCAGCGGTCGGCGCAGCGTGCGGACGTGGGCGAGCAGCGCCGCGAGCCCCGGGTGCGGGTTCTCGCGGTGCCAGACCAGCGAGTGGGGGTACACCGGGATCGGGTCGCGCACCGGAATGCGGCGCAGGTCGTAGTGGGCCGGCCAGACCAGCCGGACGTGCCGGCCGGTCAGCGTGGCCAGGGTCGGCGAGTCCGCCAGCACCTCCAGCAGGTGGTCGGTGCCGAAGTTCGGGCCGATCCCCTCGATGCCGAGCCCGAACTCGGCGGCGAGGTCGGCGTAGAAGGTTGCCCACTCGGTGCCGGGGACGATGCCCGGGATCCAGATCGGGTGCCCGGCGAGCTCGGCCGGCGTCACCGCCCGGGCGGCGGCGAGGCGGTGGGCCGGCCCGGTCAGCAGCTCGTGCGGGTCGTCGAGGAAGCGGGCCGCGGCGAGGCCGTCCCGCAGCTGCCGCTCGGGCGCGGTGACCGCGCGGAACGTCGCGTCGATCGCACCGGATCGGACGGCGGCGACGGCCGTGTCGACGTCGGTGTCGACCAGGGTCACGACGTCGAGGTCAATGTCGGGGTGCGCCTGGTGGAAGGCGCGCATGAGCGCCGCCGGGCCGATGCTGTGGTTGAGCACGTCGACGCGCAGCGCCCGGCGCGCGGGGCGCACGGCGGCGACGGCCCGCGCCTCGGCGCTGAGCAGGGTCCGGGCGTGCGGCAGGAACGCCTGGCCGTCGATGGTGAGCCGGGCGCCGCGCGACGTGCGGGTGAACAGGGCGACGCCGAGGCTCCTCTCCAGCATGCCGATGCGCTTGGACACCGCCTGCTGGCTGATGCCGAGCCGGGCCGCGGCCTCGCCGAAGTAGCCGTCCTCGGTGACCGCGACGAACGCGCGCACCGCACCGACGTCGAGGTCCGCCGCGGAGTCGTCCACAACCGATGGTTGGGGGCGATCGGCGTGTCGGTTGTTGGACATCGCTGCCTGCTCTCGGATCGAATGCTTCCGACAACGACGAGGCTACAACCAGGAGGTGTCGTGTCGGCGGCGTCCTTCGTGCATCTCCATGTGCACACCGAGTACAGCCTGCTCGACGGGGCCGCCAAGATCGGCCGGCTCGTGGCGGAGGTCGCCCGGCAGGAGATGCCGGCCGTGGCCATGAGCGACCACGGCAACCTGCACGGGGCGTACGAGTTCCACCAGGCGGCCCGCAAGGCCGGGATCAAGCCGGTGATCGGGATCGAGGCGTACCTCGCGCCGGCCGGCCGGCAGCACCGCAAGCCCGTCTACTACAGCGACGACCTCGCGCTGCGCCGGTCCGACGACGAGACCGGCGAAGGCGGCGACGTCTCCGGGCGGGGCCTGTACACGCACCTGACGATGTGGGCGGCCGACGCCCGCGGGCTGCGCAACCTGTTCCGGCTGCAGTCGCGGGCCTGGCTGGAGGGCCATGTCCAGAAGTACCCCCGGATGGACGACGAACTGCTCGCCGAGCACGCCGGCGGGATCGTCGCCACGACCGGGTGCCCGTCCGGGGAGGTGCAGACCCGGCTGCGGCTCGGCCAGTTCGACCGGGCGGTCGAGGCCGCCGCGCGGTACCGCGACCTGTTCGGCCGCGACAACTACTTCCTGGAGCTCATGGACCACGGCCTGCCGATCGAGCGCCGGGTCCGCCGCGAGCTGCTGGAGCTCGCCAAGCGGCTGGGCCTGCCGCCGCTGGCCACCAACGACTCGCACTACGTCACCGCCGAGCAGGCACCGGCGCACGACGCGCTGCTGTGCGTCGGCACCGGCCGGCAGCTGGCCGACACCGACCGGTTCCGGTTCGCGGGCAGCGGCTACCACATCCGCTCCGCCGCCGAGATGCGCGCGCTGTGGGACGACGCGGTGCCGGGCGCCTGCGACAACACGCTGCTGGTCGCCGAGCGCGTCGGCGACTACGGCGACGTCTTCGCGCACCGCGACCTGACCCCGCGCTTCCCGGTGCCCGGCGGCGAGAGCGAGTCGAGCTGGCTGCGCCGGGAGACGCTGCGCGGTGCCCGCCGCCGCTACGGCGACGACCTGCCGCCCGCGATCCTGGACCGCATCGACTACGAGCTGTCGGTCATCGACGTCATGGGGTTTCCGGGGTACTTCCTCGTCGTCGCCGACATCTGCCGGTACGCCCGCGAACACGGCATCGGCCTGGGCCCCGGGCGGGGATCCGCCACCGGCTCGATCGTCGCCTACTGCACCGGCATCACGCAGCTCGACCCGATCGAGCACAAGCTGATCTTCGAGCGCTTCCTCAACCCGGAGCGCATCACGATGCCGGACGTCGACCTCGACTTCGACGACCGGCGGCGCGACGAGATGATCGCCTACGTCACCCGGAAGTACGGCGCCGACCGGGTCTGCCAGATCGTCACCTTCACCACCATCAAGGCGAAGGCCGCGGTCAAGGACGCCTGCCGCGTGCTCGGCCTCCCGTACGCGCTCGGCGACCGGATCACCAAGGCGTTCCCGGCGGCGGACGGCGGGCAGGAGATCCCGCTCGCCGCCGTCCACGACGAGCACCACCCGCGCCACGGCGAGGCGGCCGCGCTGCGCGAGATGTACGCGCAGGATCCCGACGTCCGGCAGGTCCTCGACACCGCGGCCGGGCTGGAGGGCCTGACCCGGGGCACCGGCGTGCACGCCGCCGGCGTCATCCTCTCCAGCGAGCCGCTCGTCGACGTCGTCCCGCTGGTCCGGCCGAAGGCCGACGGCCCGGTTGTCACCGGGTTCCCGTTCACCCAGGCCGAGGACATGGGCCTGCTGAAGATGGACTTCCTCGGGCTGCGCAACCTCACCGTCATCGGCGACGCGATCGCGAACGTCCGCGCCAACAAGGGCGTCGACATCGACATCCTCGACGTGCCGCTCGACGACGCCCGCACCTACGAGCTGCTGGCGCGCGGCGACACGCTCGGCGTCTTCCAGCTCGACAGCGCCGGCATGCGAGTGCTGCTGCGGCTCATGCAGCCCACCACGTTCACGGACATCGCCGCGGTGAACGCGCTGTACCGGCCGGGACCGATGGAGATGAACGCCCACACCAACTACGCGCTGCGCAAGACGGGCCGGCAGCCGGTCACGCCGATCCACCCGGAGCTCGCGGAGGCGCTGGAGCCGATCCTGGGCGACACCTACCACCTGGTCGTCTTCCAGGAGCAGGTGATGGCCATCGCGCAGCAGCTCGCCGGCTACTCCCTCGGCGCCGCGGACCTGCTGCGCCGCGCGATGGGCAAGAAGAAGAAGGAGGTCCTGGACGCCGAGTGGGACCGCTTCTCCGCCGGGATGCGCTCGCGCGGGTACTCCCCCGAGGCGATCGGCGCGGTCTGGGACGTGCTCGTGCCGTTCAGCGGCTACGGGTTCAACAAGTCGCACACCGCCGGCTACGGCCTCGTCTCCTACTGGACCGCGTACCTCAAGGCGAACCATCCCCAGGAGTACCTGGCCGCGCTGCTCACGTCGGTCGGCGACGACAAGGACCGGATGGCGGTCTACCTGTCCGACTGCCGGCGCCTGCGCATCCGGGTGCTGCCCCCGGACGTCAACGCCAGCCGGCTCGACTTCACCGCCGTGGGCGCCGACGTCCGCTTCGGCCTGGGTGCCGTGCGCAACGTCGGCGCCGGCGTGGTGGACGCCGTCGTCGCCGCCCGGCAGGCCCACGGCCCGTACACCGACCTCACCGACTTCCTCGCCAAAGTGCCGGCCGTCGTGTGCAACAAGCGCGTCATCGAGTCGCTCGCCAAGGCCGGCGCCTTCGACAGCCTCGGGCACCCGCGCAAGGCCGTGGTCGCCGTGCACGAGCCCGCCGTCGACGCGGTGCTCGACGTGAAGCGGCACGCGGCCTACGGGCAGGACTCGCTGTTCGGCGAGGCCGACCTGCAGGCCACCTTCTCGGTCGCTCTGCCGGACGGCGAGTGGGACCGGGCCACGCTGCTCGCCTTCGAGCGGGAGATGCTCGGCCTGTACGTCTCCAGCCACCCGCTCGACGGCGCCGAACACGTGCTCGACGCCAACCGCGACACCACGATCGCCGACCTGCTGGCCTCGGGCCGGCCGGACGGCGCGGCCCGGATCAGCGGCATCGTGGCCGGCCTGCAGCGCAGGGTCACCAAGCAGGGCGCCCAGTGGGCGGTGCTGACGGTCGAGGACCACGACGCGGCCGTGGAGTGCCTGATCTTTCCCAAGACCTATGCGGTGTACCGCGACGTGCTCGCCGAGGACCGCGTCGTCTCCGTCCGCGGCCGGATCAACGTCCGCGACGAGACGACGAGCGTCTACGGCGAGGAGGTCACCCTGCTCGACGTCACCCGGGCGCCGACCGAGCCGCCGGTCGTCATCTCGATCCAGCCGGCCCAGGTGAGCCCGCGCCTCGTCCGGGAGCTCGGGCACATCCTGGCCGCCCATCCGGGCCAGGCCCCCGTCCACGTGCGCCTGCACCACCGCCGGGCGGCGAGCGTCCTGCTGAACCTGCGGCCGTTCCGGGTCACCCCGCGACCGGCGCTCTACGGCGACCTCAAGGCGCTGCTCGGCGCCGACGCGATCGGCCGCGGATGACCGGCGAGTGGACCTGCCACCGGTGCGGCGCCGACACCCTGCTCGCCGTCCTGCACGTGCCCGGCACCTGGACGAACGCGACGGGCACCCGCTTCCCGGTCGTGCACAAGCTCGTGGTGTGCGCGGCCTGCGACCCCGCCGGCCCGCGCACGCCGGCGGCCGTGGACGAGGACGTCCTCGCCGCGGAGGCCGACGCCTGGCACCGCGGGACGCTGTGACCGCCCGCCGCTGGGGCGCCGGCGTCACCAGCCGCCTTCGAAGAAGGCGAGCAGGGCCGGGGCCGGGTCGGCGGCCACCGTCGTGTTGGCCACGGCGACCGTGAGCATGGCCAGCGACAGCAGGACCGACAGCCCGCCCAGCGCGCCCCACACGGCCCTCGCGCGGCGGGAGTCGCGGGGCGTGCGGGCGAACCGCCGCCACAGCGCCACGGCCACGGCGACGAACGCGACCGTCACGAGACCGGCGACGACGGCCATCGCCGCGTGGTAGCGCCCGAAGTCGTCGACCATCGCCTGCAGCGCCGGCGACACGGCGGCGCCCGTGGTGAGCGAGCCGGCAAGCTGCTCGCGGGCCTGGGCCAGGTCGCCGCCGCTCAGCATCGGCAGCAGCGAGGCGAACGGTGCCACGGCGCCCTGGACGTTGGCCATCACCACGACGAGCGCGAACAGCCCGAGCAGCGTGACCAGCGCGCCCGACCCGCCGAGCGCCAGCCGCCGGCCGGTGCCGGGGCCGCCGGTCCGCAGGAACGACCGGCCGAGCCGCACGGCGAGCGCGGCGAGCACGACCAGCAGCAGGGCGGCGATCGCGCCCTTCACCAGGTGGTAGCCGAACCAGTAGTCGACGGCCCGCTGCAGGGCCGGGGAGAGCGGCCGGTCGCCGGCGCTCCAGTACTCGGCGAACGCCCCGCGGAGGCCGTCGAGGTCACCGCCCGAGCCGGCCGCGGCGAGCGGGCCGGGAGCGACGACGAACGCCGCGACGAGGGCCGCGGCGACGGCGGCGAGGACGGCGACGGTGCGGCCGGACACGCCGGACGGCCGCCACGGGAGGACGGGGCTGCTCACGGAGAGGCTCCTTACTGTTGACTGCGCAGGTAGGTCAGCACGGCGAGGACCCGCCGGTTGGTGTCGTCGTTGACGGGCAGGCCGAGCTTGGCGAGCAGGCTGCCGATGTGCTTGCCGATGCCGGCCTCGGTCAGCGCGAGCGTGCGGGCGATCGCCGCGTTGGAGTGGCCCTCGGCGAGCAGCGCGAGCACCTCGCGCTCGCGGGCCGACAGGTGGCCGAGCGGGTCACGGCCGCGCAGCATGAGCTGGCGCACGACCTCCGGGTCGACGACCGTGCCGCCGTCGGCCACCCGCCGCAGCATGCCGGCGAACTCGGCGACGTCGGCCACCCGGTCCTTGAGCAGGTAGCCGATGGCGCGGCCCTGGCCGGAGGCGAGCAGCTCGCCGGCGTAGCTGTGCTGCACATACTGGCTCAGCGCCACCACGGCGAGCCCGGGATGCGCCGCCCGCAGCGCCACGGCGGCCCGCAGCCCCTCGTCGGTGAACCCCGGCGGCATGCGCACGTCGGTGACGACGAGGTCGGGCGCGGTCTCCGCCACCGCCGTCACCAGCTCGGCGGCGTCACCGACCGCGGCGACGACCTCGAACCCGAACCGGCCGAGCAGCCCGGCGAGCCCTTCCCGGAAGAGAACGGAGTCCTCGGCGATCACGACGCGCACGGCAGCTCCACCCGCAGGATCGTCGGCCCGCCGGGCGGGCTGGAGATGAGCAGCCGGCCACCGGCCGCGGCGGCCCGGTCGGCCAGGCCGGTCAGGCCCGACCCGTGGGCCGGGTCGGCGCCGCCGCGCCCGTCGTCGCGCACCTCGACGGCCAGCAGCCGCCGGGACGGCGAGCCCGACGGCCGGGCGGCGACGGCGACCTCGGTGGCGCCGGCGTGCTTCACGGCGTTGGCGAGGGCCTCCGACACGGCGGCGTAGGCGACGGTCTCCACGGCCGGCGCGAACCGGCCCGGGTCGGCGTCGACGCGCACCCGCAGTGGGCTGGCGGCGGCCAGCTCCTCGACCGCGGCCCGCAGCCCCAGCTCGCGCAGCGTGCGCGGGCTGATGCCGCGGATCAGGTCGCGCAGCTCGACCATCAGCGCCTTGGCCTGCTCGTGCGCCGTCGCCACCGCGTCCGCCGCGGGCGAGCCGGGCGGCAGGTCCAGCTTCGCGAGGCCGAGCTGCATGGTCAGGGTGGCGAGCCGCTGCTGGGCGATGTCGTGCAGGTCGCGCTCGATCCGGTGCCGCTCGGCGTCGAACGCGTCGGCGAGCCGCGCCCGGGACCGGGTCACCTCGACCAACTCGGCCGACGCCGGGTCGGGCTCGCCGCACAGCAGCAGCCGGGCGAGCGCGGCATGGGCTCCGCCGAGCGCGGCGGCGAGGTACAACAGGACCGGGATCAGCAGCAGTCCGAGCGCGGCCCGCCCGAGGACGTTCGCGGCCGAGTCCATGGTCGCCACCCGGTGGTGCACCGCGACCGGCGTGGAGGCGACGAGCAGGCCGACGAGGGCGAGCGCGCCCAGCCACACGGGCGCCACGATGCCGAGCAGCAGCAGGTAGGCCACGGCCCGCCAGGTGGCCGGGTCGGCGTAGAGGCCGCCGCCACGGGGGCGGGCCGGCGCCGGCGCGTCCTCGGCCAGCCGCAGCCGCCACCGCTCCGCCCCGGCCACGACGAGCGCCAGCCGCGGCCCCACGAGCGCGAGCAGCCCCACCCCGAGCAGCCCGAGCGCGGCCGCGCCGGCCAGGGAGGGACCGGCCCGCAGCACCACGACGGCGAGCGCGAGCGGGGCGACCGGCACGGCGAGCACGAGCCAGAGCAGCCCCGCCGCCACGGCCGTGGTCGTCGCGTAGGCGATCCCGCGCCACGGCCACGCCGACACGAGGAACCGGGGCCGCATCGCGGCCCTGAGCAGCGTCATGCCACCCAAGCTAGGCGAGCGCCGGGTCCCCCAACCATGGTGCTGGGTCGACTCTTTCGGTATACCTAGCTCTACCAAGGCCGACCGCCGGAAACTGTCGTACCCGGCGAGCATCATTGGGCCCATGCGAATCCTCACCGTTGCCGGCACCGAGCTGTTCGTCGAAGGCCCGAGGCAGGTCGTCCGGGTCGAGGTCGCGGACTGGCCGGGGCGCCTCCAGGTCACCGGCGACGGCGTGTCCGGCGCGGCGGAGGCGACCGGGCCTCTCGCCGAGGTGGCCGTCGACTGCGACGCGCCGCCGGGCACGGTCGTGCCGATCCGGGTCACCGCCGACGGCGGCCCGCCGGTCGAGGCGGAGCTCACCGTGGCCGAGCCCGGCTGGACGGTGTGGATGGTGCCGCACTTCCACTACGACCCGGTCTGGTGGAACACGCAGGCCGCATACACCGCGACGTGGGACCGCGCCGGCCGGCTCGGCACCGAGTTCCGGGCGCAGTTCCAGCGCACCGGCTTCGACCTGGTCCGCCTGCACCTGGAGACGGCCCGCCGCGACCCCGACTACAAGTTCGTCCTGGCCGAGCTGGACTACCTGAAGCCCTACTGGGACAGCCACCCGCACGACCGCGGCTACCTGCGCACCCTGCTCGCCGAGGGCCGGCTGGAGCTGATGGGCGGGACGTATAACGAGCCCAACACCAACCTCACCTCGGCGGAGTCGACGATCCGCAATCTGGTCCACGGCGTCGGGTTCCAGCGCGACGTCGTCGGCGGCGACCCGCGCACCGCCTGGCAGCTCGACGCGTTCGGCCACGACCCGCAGTTCCCCGGCCTGGTTGCGGACGCGGGGCTGGACTCGTCGTCGTGGGCGCGCGGCCCGTTCCACCAGTGGGGGCCGATGCTGTGGACGTATGAGGCGCGCGACGGTTGGGGCGACCCGTCGGTGATGCAGTTCAGCTCCGAGTTCGAATGGGTGTCGCCGTCCGGGCGGGGCGTGCTGACGCACTACATGCCGGCGCACTACTCGGCCGGCTGGCACATCGACGGCAAGCCGACGCTGGAGGCCGCCGAGCAGAGCGTGTATGAGCTGTTCCTGCTGCTGAAGCGGGTCGCCGCGACCCGCAACGTGCTCCTGCCGGTCGGCACCGACTACACGCCGCCGGCGAAGTGGGTGACCGACATCCACCGGCACTGGAACGCGCGGTATGTGTCGCCGCGGTTCGTCTGCGGCCTGCCCCGGGAGTTCTTCGCGGCGGTCCGCGCCGAGGGACGACGACTCAGCCCGCAGACCCGCGACATGAACCCCGTCTACACCGGCAAGGACGTGTCGTTCATCGACACCAAGCAGGCCCAGCGCCACGCCGAGGCGCTGCTGACCGACGCCGAGCTGTTCGCGACGGTCGCCGCGGCCCGCGGGGCCGGGTTCCCGCACGCCGCGGTCGACAAGGCGTGGCGGCAGCTGGTCTACGGCGCGCACCACGACGCCATCACCGGCAGCGAGTCCGACCAGGTGTATCTCGACCTGCTCACCGGCTGGCGCGAGGCGCACGACCTGGCGGCGAAGGTCCTCGACGACGCGCTGCGGCACCTTGCCCCGCCGTCGGGCGGCGTCGTCGTCTTCAACCCGTCGGCGTGGACCCGGTCCGGTGTCGTGCGGGTCCGGACGGACGACGGCGACGTGGTGTTCCGCGCCACGGACGTCCCGCCGCTGGGCTACCGCACGTTCCCGCTGCCGGGCCGGACCGAGCGGTGGACCGAAGTCGGCGAGCCGGTCATCAGCAACGACGCCTACCGCGTGACCGTCGACCCCGGGCGCGGCGGCTG
This sequence comes from Dactylosporangium sucinum, assembly GCF_014647515.1. Taxonomy (GTDB): domain Bacteria; phylum Actinomycetota; class Actinomycetes; order Mycobacteriales; family Micromonosporaceae; genus Dactylosporangium; species Dactylosporangium sucinum. The sequence goes on from NZ_BMPI01000076.1 coordinate 21,018, forward strand.
CGTGTCCAGCGTCGTCGACCTGCGTACCGGCCGGGAGCTGCTCCAGCCCGGCCGGGTCGGCAACGAGCTGCACGTCTACTGCGAGTATCCGGCCCACCCGCGCTTCCACGAGGGCCCCTGGCACCTGCTGCCGAAGGGACCGCCCACCCACGGCTCCGCCCGCCGGCCGGCCACCACGACGAGGACGGAGCACGGCCCGCTCGGCCAGCGGATCACCGTCACCGGCGAGTGCGGGCCCATGCGATACAGCCAGGTCATCACGCTGTGGAGCGGCGAATCGCGGATCGAGCTCGTGACCCGCCTCGACGACTTCGCCGGCGAGGACCAGCTCGTGCGGCTCTGCTGGCCGGTCGCGGTGCCCGGCGCGCTGCCGGTCAGCGAGGTCGGCAACGCCGTTGTCGGCCGCGGGTTCGGGCTCATCGACGCCGACAGCGAGCACGCCCCGTGGACGCTCGACAACCCGGCGCACCACTGGTTCGGCGTGTCCAGCACCGCCCGCGTCGAGGTGCGCGACCCCGACGGCGCGCGGCGGCACACCCGGGCGATCGGCGTGGCCGAGATCGTCGCCGACGACGACGTGCGGGACCTGGCCGTCGCCCTGGTCAGGCAGGGCGTGACGGCGACCACGTCCCGCCCGGACGGCACCCGCTACGGCCGGCTCGCCGTCGACTCGAACCTGCCCGACGTCCGGATCGCCGTCGGCCGCACGCCCTACACCGACGCGGTCGTCGCCGCGGCCGGCGGCGCGGACGAGGTCGAGCGGCAGCTCGCCGCGACCGGCCGGGCCAGGGTGTGGCTGCCGGCCGAGCGGGCGCTCAGCGACGTGTGGCGGCCGAACGCGGACCTGACCGGGCTGCTCGACCTGCCGGTGCTCGTCGTCATCGGCGACGTCGAGGGCTTCTGCCGCGACGTCGGCACCGGCACGGTGCCGGCGACGCGCCCCGCCGGCGGCCGGACCGATCCCGACCCGGACCTCGACGACCGGACCGTGGCCCTGCTCAACCGCGGCATCCCGGGCTTCGCGGTCGACACGTCAGGAGCGCTCCAGCTGTCCCTGGTCCGCTCGTGCACCGGCTGGCCGTCCGGCGTCTGGATCGACCCGCCCCGCCGGACCGCTCCGGACGGCTCGACCTTCCAGCAGCAGCACTGGTCGCACACCTTTGAGTACGCGCTGGTCACCGCACCCGGCGACTGGCGGGCGGCCGGCCTGGTCCGGCACGGCCACGAGCTGAACCATCCGCTGCACGCCCGTCTGGCAGCGGGAGACGGCGGACCGGCGGCCGGGTCGTTCGTCACCGTCGAGGCCGCCGGCGACGTCGTCCTCACCGCGCTGAAGCCGGCCGGCAACCCGCTCGCGTCGGGCGCCGCACCGGCCACAGTGGACGGTGTGACGGTCCGGCTGTACGAGGCGTCGGGCCGCCCCACCGAGGCCCGGCTGCGGCTCTGGGCGCCGGCGAGCGAGGCGCACGCCGTGGACCTGCTGGAGACGCCGGGCGCCGCGCTGCCCGTCGACGCCGACGGCGCCGTCCGGCTCGCGCTCGGCGGCGCGGACATCGGGCAGGCGACGATCCGGGTCGGGCCGATCCCGCCCGCGCACGAGCCTCCCGCGCCGGCGTACGCGAAGTACTGGCTCGACAACGCGGGCCCGGCGCCGACCGGGAACCTGCCGGTCGCGCTGCACCTCGACCCGCCGGTCGCGGTCGCGGACGGCCCGGTCACGCTGACGGCGACCGTGGCCTCCAACCGGGTCGATGCGCGCTGCGGCGGCACCGTGGAGATCCAGGCGCCACCGGGATGGCGGGCCGAGCCGGGCACCTTCCCGTTCGACCTCGACCCGGGCGGGTTCACCGCGACGCCGGTCGTGCTGGTCCCGCCGCCCGGCGCCGCGCGGGGTGTGCACTGGGTGCGGGCCCGCACCGACGGGCTGGTGGAGGACGTGGCCCGGCTGCTGGTCGACGCCTCCGGTCCCGAGTCGGTCACCGCGTCCTGGGGCTGCGACGCGCTGACCCTGCGGGCCGGCGAGGAGTCCGTGCTCCGGCTCGGCCTCGGCACCGACGCCGCCGGGCCGATCGAGGTCGACGTGCGGCTGGTCAGCCCGTGGCCGGCCTGGCGGCTGTTCCCGGTGGCCGCGGCCCGGGTCGCGCCGCCGGCCCGGCTGGAGCTGCCGGTGCAGGTGCCGCACGACCACGAGCCGGGCCGCTGGTGGGTGCTCGCCAAGCTCGCGCACGCCGGCGAGCTGCACTACACGGCCCCGCTGACGGTCGAGGTGGTGCCGTGAGCGGGGTCGCCGCCCGGGTCGGGGACCGGCCGATCGCGGTCGCCGCCGTCGAGGAGCGGCTGGCGGCGATGCGGCGCGGCCCGTTCGCGGCGCGGCTGCCCCACCCGGACACCGCCGAGGGGCGCAACCTGCGCCGGTGGCTCGTGCAGGTGCTGGTCACCGAGGCCGTGGTCGAGCACGAGGCGGCCGCCCTCGGGGTGCTTCCAGCCGCCGATGACGGGCCGCGCCCGCTCACGCTCGCGGAGGCGCTGCGGACCGGCGGGGTGACGGCCGCGGTCGTGGCCGCCCACCCCCTCGCCCGCGCGCTGCGGGACCGGGTCGCGCCGCCGCGGCCGGCGCCGGACGAGGTCGCCGCCGACTACCACCGCCGCAACCGGGACCGCTACCCGCAGCCGTTCGACGAGGTGCGGGCCGACCTGGCCGCCCGGCTGGGCGCGGAGGACGCCGAGCGCCGGTTCGCGGCCTGGCTCGACGAGCGGTGCGCGGCCCTGGTGCGCCTGGAGCCGGGCTACGAGCACCCGGCCGACCCCCGCCACCCGGACGCGACGCACCGGCACTGAGGCCGCAGCCGGTGCGCCCGCGGCTTCGTCGGCAGCCCCGCTGATCGGCGGCCGGCCTCAGAACTCGAACACCAGGCGGGCCGGCACCCGGCCAGCCAGGATCTCCTCGAAGCAGGCGTTGACCTCGTCGAGCTTGCGGGTCCGCGAGATCACCCGGGTCCGGCCGGCCGCGTGCAGCGCGAACACCTCGGCGAGGTCCTGCCGGGTGCCGACGATCGAGCCGATCACCGACCGGCCGCCGAGCACCGTGTCGAAGATGGGCACCGGGATGCTGCCGCCGGCGGGCAGGCCCACGCAGACGAGGCGGCCGCCCCGGGCCAGCGAGCGCAGCGCCTGTTCGAACGGCTTCTCGGTGGCGGCGAGCACGACGGCGACGTCCGCGCCGCCGACCGACTGGATCTCGGCGACGGGGTCGGTGGTGCGCGCGTTGACCAGGTGGTCGGCGCCGAGCTCCCGGGCCAGTTCCAGCTTGGCCGGTTCGACGTCGACCGCCGTGACGAGGCCGCCGACGATGCGCGCGTACTGCACCGCGAGGTGTCCGAGCCCGCCGACGCCGAACACCGCGACCCGCTCGGCCGGGCGCACCTGCGCCACCTTGATCGCCTTGTACGTCGTGACCCCGGCACACGTGAGCGGCGCGGCGTCGAGCGAGGAGACCCCGTCCGGCACCTCGACCACGCCGCGCTCGTAGGCGGCGGCGTACTCGGCGTAGGCGCCGTTGACCGAGTATCCGCTGTTGAGCTGCCGCTCGCACAGCGTCTCCCAGCCGGTCAGGCAGTATCGGCACCGCCCGCACGCCGCGGCCAGCCAGGGGATCGCCACCCGCTTGCCGAGCCAGTCGGCGGCGACGCCGTCGCCGACCGCCTCGACCACGCCGACGCCCTCGTGGCCGGGGATGAACGGCGGGGTGGGCTTCACCGGCCAGTCGCCGTGTGCGGCGTGGATGTCGGTGTGGCACAGGCCGGACGCGACGATCCGGACGAGCAGCTGGTCCGGCGCGGGCGTCGGGACCGGGAGCTCCTCGATCTGCAGCGGACGGTCGAAACCGGTGACGACGGCCGCCTTCATGGTGATCACTCCTTCGTGCGGGTTGCGTTCTCAGTTCAAACCTGGCGGCCACGGCGGCGGTGCGCACCGGCCGAAGGTCCCGCCGACGCGGGTACCACGGCGGGACCTTCGGCTCTGACGCTTCCGTCCGGTCCGCACGACGGTGGGGACGGAGGGAGGTGAGTTCGATGCGCATCGTTCGGCGCCACGACATGGCGCTGCGAGCGTTCGGCACGGTGCGGCGCGCCCTGACGCGGGCGCCCCGGCAGCCGGCAGCGGAGGTCCGCCTCGAACGGCACAAGGACGACCTGCCGCCGCGGCTCAACGTCGGCTGACAACCACCCGCCGCCGGTCACGGCCGTTGCCCGGCCGCGGCCGGCGGCCGAGATCGGAGGATCGAGATGACACAGCAGCGGTACACCGGGCGCGTCGCACTGGTGACGGGCGCCGGATCGGGCATCGGGCAGGCGACGGCGCTGCGGCTCGCCCGCGAGGGTGCCCGCGTCGTCGGCTGCGACGTCGACGCGGCCGGCCTGGAGGCGACCGCCAAGCTGCTCGCCGCGGAGCGCTACGAGGCGGACCTGCTCAACGCGGACATCACCGTGCAGGGCGACGTGGAGCGCGTCGTCGCCGCCCCGCCCGGCGGCTTCGTCGACCTGCTCGCCAACGTGGCCGGGATCATGGACTACTTCCTGCCGGTCGGCGAGCTCGACGACGAGACCTGGGACCGGGTGATCGCCGTCAACCTCACCGGCCCGATGCGGCTGTGCCGGGCCGTCGTGCCGATCATGCGCACGAACGGCGAGGGCGCCATCGTGAACGTGTCGTCGATCGGCGGGCTGACCGGCTCCGTCGCCGGCACCGCCTACGTGTCGGCGAAGCACGGGCTCATCGGCCTCACCCGGTCGCTCGCGTACCTCTACGGCCCGGAGGGCATCCGGACCAACGCGGTCTGCCCGGGCGGCGTGCGCACGAACATCGGCCGCACCGCGTTCCCCAAGTCCGACTGGGCGTTCCGGCGGTTCGAGCAGTCGTTCGATCGCGAGTCGCGCACGGCCGAGCCGGACGAGATCGCCGCGCTCGTCGCGTGGCTCGGCTCGGCCGAGGCCCGCAACGTCAACGGCGCCGTCATCACGTCGGACGGCGGCTGGACGGCCTGAGTACCGCACGGTCCCCGACGATTGGTGGCTGCGGCCCCGGTGGGCCGGGTCCACGGGCCCGGCCCACCGCGCCGGCCGCGGTGCTGCCCGCTACCCGCCCAACGGGCCGGGCATGGCGATGACGTCGAAGTCCGCGGAGGCTCCACCGTCCGCGGCGCACGCGAGGGCCGCCCGGGTTCGCCAGGCGTCGACCGCGAGGGTGGCCGCCGCACCGAGCGCGGCACCCTCGCCGAACCGCCAGTCGTTCAGCAGGGACCGCCCGTCCCGTTCCAGGCGCCGCCACCAGCGGGTCTCGCCCCGCCAAAGGTCGACCGCCGCGGTGATGTCCGGGAACGGCCAGGCCGCCCACCTGGGCAGCGCGGCGGCGAAGCCGGCCAGCGAGCCGGACCGCAGCGCCCGAGGGCCGAGCAGCGCGGCGGCGCGGCGCTCCACCTGCGCCGGCAGCGGGCGCCCGGTCGTCCATCGTTCCCGGGCGACCAGGAGTGCCGCACCGCCGCAGGCCCACGCCCGCGCGGCCGGCAGCGCAGCCACCCCCTGCGCCCACGCCAGCCGCATGCTCAGCGCCACGGCGTGCGCGCCGGCCTCCCCCGGATCGCCCCACGCCGACGCGGCGAGCGCCGCGCGCACCTCGTCCACCGTGCCGGCTCGGGCCAGCCGTGGGGTCGCGGTCGCCAACGCGCCGACGCGGTACCGCACGGGGCGACCCGGCTGTCGCAGCCGCCGTTCGACATCGCTGATCTCGAACCAGCCGGCCAGCGCCCGCAGTGTCGCCACGGCACGGCCGGGCTGCCAGCCGGCGAGGACCCGCAGGTGCCACAGCAGGGTCGCCGCGACCGCCTCCTGCGCCTCGTCGAGGCCCTGGCCCGGCCGGACGTCACGACCATAGGGTGTCGAGGCCAGGATATCGAGCGCGGCGCCGAGGGTGTGGCAGAGCGCGACCCGGCGCGCCGCCGCGGGGCCGATGCAGCGGCGGACGAGGGCACGGGCCCGGACACTGCCGGCCACAAGCGCGGCGCCGCCGGTGCTCATGATTCCAGGATGACCCGGCACGCCACGATCCGCGCGGTGCGGCGGGCCGGCCGTTCCGAGCGGCTCCAGCACTGCCAGACCCGACCGGTGCGGCATACCGTCGGAGTCCTGGAGCCCCGACACCAGTGAGGTGAGCGCAGTGGCCACAACGCTGCTCGCGGCAGCAATCGTCACCGGCGTCCGCACGGTCCTCATCGCATTGTGCGTGCCGGCGGTCCGCCGTCGTCCCGCGGCGGGCGGGTCGGCGGATCCGCCGCGGGCCGCCTGGCTCGCCGCACGGGTCGCACCATTGCCGGAGGCCGTGTCGGAGCCACGCCGGTAGCGGCGGGACTGACGGGAAGTGGGTGCCGGCGGTGGGCATCGCCGACCTGTTGCAGCGCTTCCGGCCGGCCGGCCCGCCCGGGGCCGCCCGGCCGGCGGCCGTTCCCGCGGACCCCGCGGCGGAGGCCGCCGCTGAGCTGCTGCCGGTGTTCGCCGCGTTGCGGGAGACGACGGCCGAGGCCGCGGCGATCCGGGCCACGGCGGAGACCGGGGCGGACACACGGCGCCGCCGGGCGGTGATCGCGGCACGGCGCGTCGTCGCCGGGGCCCGGCGTGCGGCGCCGGCCGCCCGGGCGCAGGCGTTCGCCGAGGCCCGAGCCGGTGACAGCCGCGCCGGGGACGCCCTCATGGCCGCCGCCCGCCACGACGCCGACGAGGTGCGCCGCCGCGCCACGGAGCGGCTCGATCGGGCCGTCTCCGACGTCGTAGCCGGCGTGCTCGCCGAACTCTACGATCCACGCGAGGTGCCGCGATGAGCGCGGTGCGGCTGCGGGAGCGGATGCTTCCGACCCGCATGAGCCGGATCGCCCTGGTGACGCCCGAGGCGGCGCTGGACGCGGTCCTGGCTGAGGTCGCGGCAGCCGGTGTGGTGGAGCTCGAGCCCGTCGACGCCGGCGGACGCCCGGCGGGCGAACGGGGGTCCGGCACCGCGCGGATGCGCTCGGGGGCGGTGCGCGAGCAGGGCGTTGCGGCCTATCGGGGCTGGTGCCCGGAGCGTGAGCGGGCGCCGTTGGCGGCGCGGATCGCACCGTTGGGCGGCGCGCTCGTACCGCTTCCCCGCCCGGCCGGCGTCGACCCGCCGACGCTGCTGGTGCCCGCCGGCCCGGTGGGCCGGTCCGTCGCCCCGCTGGTCGGCACCTACGGGACCGTGCCGTACGCGGACGTCGACCCGTCCGTGCTGGCCGGGGTGGCGTACGTGGTGATGTTCGGCATGATGTTCGCCGACGCCGGCCACGGCCTGGTGCTGGTCGCCATCGCCGTCGCGCTGCGCCTGCACCCACCCCGGCGATGGCCGGCGCTGCGCGACGCCTGGCTGTTCATCGCCGGGGCCGGGCTGGCGGGCACGCTGTTCGGTGTGCTGTTCGGCGAGTGCTTCGGCCCGACCGGCCTACCGGCGTTGTGGCTGGAGCCGCTTGCGGAGCCGGTGCGGCTGCTCACCGCCGGCGTCGCGGTCGGTGCGGTGCTGCTCGCCGCCGCCTTCGCCGTCGGCGTGGTGAACCGCTGGCGCGAGGGCTCCGTCCGGCTAGCCCTGTACGCGCCGTCAGGGGTCGCCGGCGCCGCGGTCTTCCTGGGTCTTGGCTGCGTCGCCGCCGGCTTCTACGCCGGCGCCGTGCCGGTCACGGTGACCGGTGCCGCCGTGGCCGGGTGCGGCCTCCTCCTCGCCGCGGTCGGGCTTCACGCGGCCGCGGGTGGCGGCGGTGCGGCGGTTGCGCAGACCGCGGTGCAGCTGTTCGACCTGGTCGTCAGGATCGGTGCGAACGTTGTGTCTTTCGCCCGGCTCGCCGCGTTCGGCCTGACCCACGCCGCCCTCGGCGGCCTGGTGTGGGTGGCGACCGCCGACCTGTGGCATCGCGGTGGCGGCTGGGTGGCCGCCGCCGCTGTCGTGTTCCTGGCCGGCAACACGGTGACGTTCGGCCTGGAGGCCCTCGTCGCCGGTGTGCAGGCCCTGCGTCTTGAGTACTACGAACTGTTCTCGCGCGTTTTCGAGACGACCGGCCGGCCGTTCCGCCCGTGGCGTGGCGATCCGGGCCCCGGGCCGGGCTCGGAGGAGGTGCTGCCATGAGTGCGTTGTGGCTTGGGGTGCTGCCGGCGGTACTGCTGGTGTGCTGGGCGGCACGGGCGTTGGCCCGGCGGCATCCGCGTGCGGTGCCCCGCGCCCTGCTGGTGCTCAACGCCGCACTGCTGGCGGCCGCGGCCGTCATGGCGGTCGTGGCGTTCACGGCCGCCCCGGCCCAAGCCAGCGCCGCGGGCGTCGCAGCGGCCGGCGGATCGAACTGGGCGGCATTGCTGGGGGCGGCGGTGGCGGTCGCGGGCTCGTCGATCGGCGCGGCGATCGCGGTGGCGTACACCGGAGCCGCCGCACTGGCCGCCATGAGCGAACGGCCCGAGGTCTTCGGCCGGGCGATGGTCATCGTCGGCCTGGCCGAGGGCATCGCGATCTACGGCCTGATCGTGGCGATCATTCTGATCGGCAAGGCCTGATCATGGACCACAGGGGGGAGCCCGAGTCCCGCTCCGCTGCGGGACGGGTCGCGGCCATCGGGGAAGCGCAGCTCGTGCGGGGCTACGCGCTGGCCGGGGTGGCCGTCACCGTCGCCGCCGACGGCCCGGCGGTGCGCGCCGCGTGGCGGGCACTGGCACCGGACATCGTCGTGGTCGTGCTGACCCAGGCCGCCGCCCGGGCACTGGCGGGCGTCGCCGCGGCACCGGGGCGCATGGTGGCGGTCCTGCCGGAGCCGCCCGGGGCCCGGCCGTGAGCACCGCGGTCCGGGAGGCGCTCGAACCGCTGCGGCGGGCGATCCTGCGGGCGGCCCGCGCGTACGCCGACGGCTGCCGGGCGGACGCCGCAGAAGCTGCCGGCGGGATGCTGCGTGCGGCCCGGGCAGAAGCCGAGCAGATCCGGCTGGAGGCTCGCGCAGCCGGCCTCGACGATGCCGCCGTCCTGTCGGCGGCCGAACGGGCGCACACACGCCGGGCCGCCCGGGCGGTGGTGCTCGCAGCACGCCGCGACACGGCCGAGGAGCTGCGCCGCCGGGTGAGCGCCGCGCTGCGGGCGGAACTCGGCGGCGGATGCCTCGGGCCGGCGCTGGCCGACCGGGCTCGGGCGGTGCTCGGGCCACAGGCACGGATCGAACCGGCCGGAGACGGCGGCGTCATCGGCACGCTCGGGAACCGCCGGGCCGACTGCTCCATCGCGGCGCTGACCGAGTACGCCATCGCGCGGCAGGCCGGCCGCGCCGCAGAGGTGTGGACGTGATGCCGCGCGAGACCCCCGACGGACGGATCACCCGGGTCGCCGGCCCGCTCGTCGAGATGAGCGACCGCGGCCGCGGGGTTGCGATGCACGACCTCGTCGGTCTCGGCTCCCAGCGGCTGCCCGGAGAGGTCGTCGGCATCCGGGAGGGCACGCTGACCGTCCAGGCCTACGAGTACACCGGCGGCCTGCGGCCCGGCGCGGCGGCGGTGCCCCTCGGGCACCGCCTCGTCGCCCGCCTGGGCCCGTGGCTGCTCGGCGGCGTCTTCGACGGGCTGCTGCGCCCGCTCGCCGGCGCGCCGGTGTGGCTCGCCCCCGGCGCGGCCGGCGGCGAGCCACCCGCCGGGTCCCGGTGGCGCTTCGCGCCCTGCGTGGCCGACGGCCAGGTCGTCAGCGGCGGATCGAAGCTCGGTGTCCTGGCCACCGTCGGGCCGGTCGAGTACCGGGTGCTGGTCCCGCCGGAGGTCGCCGGTGTCGTCGAGCGGTGCGCCGCGCCTGGTGAGCGCGGGCCGGACGACGTGCTCGCGAGCGTCGGCGGCATGCCGGTCGGGATGACCGCCACCTGGCCGATCCGCGCGCCGCGGCCGGTCCGGGGGCGGCGGGACGCCGACGAGCCCCTGCACACCGGCCAGCGCGTCGTGGACGGCCTGTTCCCGATCGCCAAGGGCAGCACGGCCGCGGTGCCGGGCGGCTTCGGCACGGGCAAGACGATGCTGCTGCAGCAGATCGCCAAATGGTGCGACGCGGACGTCATCGTCTACGTCGGCTGCGGCGAGCGCGGCAACGAGATGGCCGACGTCGTCGCCGAACTGGCGGCACTCGAGGATCCCCGGACCGGCGGGCGGCTCATCGACCGTTCCGTCGTCGTCGCCAACACGTCCAACATGCCGATGATGGCGCGGGAGGCAAGCGTCTACACGGGCGTCACCGTCGCCGAGTTCTTCCGCGACATGGGCCACGACGTCGTGGTCATCGCGGACTCCACGTCCCGCTGGGCGGAGGCGCTGCGCGAGTTCGCCTCGCGGGCCGGAGCGTTGCCGGCCGAGGAGGGCTACCCGGCCGACCTGGCCTCCGCGCTCGCCGCGTTCTACGAGCGGGCCGGTGCGGTGAGGACGCTCGGCGGCGCCCCGGGCTCGGTCACCATCGTCGGCGCGGTGTCGCCGCCCGGCGGCGACCTCACCGAGCCCGTGACGATGAACACCGAACGCTTCGTCCGGTGCCGCTGGACGCTTGACCGCGATCTCGCCTACGCCCGGCACTACCCGGCGGTGTCCTGGTCGGGGTCGTTCTCGCGGGACGCCGCGGCGATCGGCTCGTGGCACGCTCGGCACGGCGACGCCGCGTGGCTGCGTCGGCGGGCCCGGGCGCTCGACGTCCTCGCCGAGGCCGACCGGCTCGGCGCGCTTGCCGAACTGGTCGGCACGGCGAGCCTGCCGCCGCACGAGCGCGTCGCGATCCTGGCCGGGAGGCTGCTGCGTGAGGGGGTGCTGCAGCAGAACGCGCTGGCGCCGAACGACGCGCGCTGTACCGCGGAGAAGGCAGCGGCCCTGCTCGACGCGATCCTGGCCGTCACGCAGCGCTGCCACGCGCTCGTCGACGCCGGCGTGCCCGCGGAGACGCTCGAGTCGGTGGACTACGGGCCGTTGGTCCGGGCGCGCGAGGCGACCCGGCCCGACGGCGTGGCGGAGGTCGCCGGGCAGGCCGAGGCGACGCTCGCCCGGGTCGACGCGACGAGGGAGCGGTCATGAGCGGGTGGCCGGTGGTCGAGCACGCGTCGGTCCACGAGGTCCACGGACCGCTGCTGGTTGTCGGCGACGTGGGCGGGGCCGCCGGCTACGACGACGTCGCGACGATCGTTTCCGCCGACGGCGGGCGGCGGCACGGCGTCGTGCTGGAGGCCGGCGGGGACACGGCGGTCGTTCAGGTCTACGAGGGCACCTCCGGTATCGCGCGGTCCGGAACCCGGGTCGCGTTCACCGGCGCACCCATGCGGATCCCGGTCGGCGAGCGCTGGCTCGGCCGCATGTGCAACGGCCGGGGAGAACCGCTCGACGGCGGGCCGCCGGTGATCGCCGACCGGTCGGTCCCGGTGGCGGGGTCTCCGATGAACCCGACCTGGCGCGAGCCGCCGAGCGAACCGGTCGTCACCGGCGTCTCGGCGGTCGACGCGCTGACGACCCTGGTCCGGGGACAGAAGCTGCCGGTGTTCGCCGCCGCGGGATTGCCGTACCTGGAGCTCGCCGTCCAGATCGCGCGCCAGGCCCATGCCGGCGGGGCACCGTTCTGCGTCGTCTTCGCCGGGATGGGTCTCACCCACGCCGACGCCGGCTTCGTCCGCGACGCGCTGGACGAGCGCGCGGCCGCGGACGAGTTGGTGCTGTTCCTCAACGCCGCCGACGACCCGGTCATCGAGCGGATCCTGACGCCGAGGCTGGGGCTGACCGTAGCGGAGGACCTCGCCTTCACCGGCGGCCGGCACGTGCTGGTGGTGATGACGGACATGACAAGTTACGCCGAGGCGCTCCGCGAGGTCTCCGCGGCCCGCGGCGAGATCCCGGCCCGGCGGGCGTACCCGGGCTACCTGTACAGCGACCTGGCCTCGCTCTACGAGCGCTGCGGCCGGGTGCGCGGCCGGCCGGGGTCGGTGACGATCGTTCCGGTGCTCACCATGCCGGCCGAGGACATCACCCATCCGGTGCCGGACCTCACCGGGTACATCACCGAGGGCCAGATCGTCCTGTCCTCGGAGGTGCACAGCCGCGGGGTGTACCCGCCGGTCGACCCGCTGTCCTCACTGTCGCGCCTCATGCGGCACGGCGCTGGGGCCGGCCGGACCCGCGACGACCATCTCCCGGTCGCGGCGCAGCTGATGGCCGCCCTGGCGCGCGCCCGGCAGGTGCGCGAACTGGCGGACCTCGTCGGCACGGCCGCCCTCGGCGACACCGATCGCCGCTACCTGGACTTCGCCGGGGCCGTCGACCGCGACCTGCTGAACCAGCGGCCGGACGAGTCCCGGTCGCTCGACGAGACGCTCGGCCGAGCGTGGCGGACCCTCCTGCGGCTGCCCGACGCGGAGCTGACCACGCTCCCGGACGCGCTGCTCACTCGGCATCGCCGGACGGGGTGACCGCCGTGCCGCGACTGCGTCAGGTGCCGCCCGGCCGGGCCGGGACGCTCTGGCTGCGCCACCGGCTGGCGGTGGCCCGGCGGGGCTGCGGCGTCCTGCGCCGCAAGCTCACGATGCTCACCGAGGAACGCGAACGCCTCCGTCGCCGATACGAGACCACCGCGGCGGAGTGGGCCCGCGCCGATCGGGTGGCCTGCGGCTGGCTTCGGCGGGCCGCGGTCCTGGACGGCGCGGATGTCGTCGGCCCGGCCGGAGCCGGCGGCCCGATGACCGTGGTCCCGCGATGGACGGCGTTGATGGGCGTGCGGTACGCCGCGCCGCCCGGGATCGAGCCTCCGCACCCGCCGGCGGGGTGGCACGCGCCGGGCGGGTCAGCGACCTCGCAGGCGGCCCTGACGTACCGGGCGGCCGCCGAGGCCGCCGCCCGGCATGCGGCCTCGTCCTCGGCGCTGTCCACCGTCGACGAGGAGGTCTCCGCCGTCCGCCAGCGGGTGCGCATGCTGGAGCAGCACTGGATTCCCCGGCTGGAGGACGCCCTGGTGGTAGCCCGGCAGCAGATGGACGAGCAGGAGGCCGCCGACGGAGCGCGCCGCCGGGCGAGGGACGGAAGGCAGGCCTGAGGGTGGCGGCGGTCAGACCTGACGCGGGATGCCGCCGCTGAGCGACAGGATCCAGCACATCGCCTTGTGACCGAAGTCGGCGGTGGGGCCGAACATCAGCGGGCACCCGCCGGCGATGACGTGGATGCCGTGGCCACGGCCGTACTCGGCGGCCGCGTCGGAGGCGCTGCCGGGGCCGAACCCGCGGTGCATCCACACGTGGGTGACGCCGAGGTCGGCGCACTCGCGCATGGTGGCCTCGGCGGTCTCGGGGCGGGTGCCGATGACGACCGCGTCGACGCCGCCGGGGATCGACGCGAGGTCGGGGTACGAGTGGTCGCCCTCGACCTGCTCGGCGTTGGGGTTGACCGCGAACACCTCGTAACCGCGGTCCCGCAGCCGCTGGTAGACGACGTTGCTGCCGTGGCCCTGCGGGGTCCGGGACACGCCCGTCACCGCGATGCGCCGGTGGGCCAGGAACTCCGCCGCGGCGGCCTTCAGTGTGGCCATGGTGCCGTCCCTCCCTGACACGTGCGGGGCGGGAGCCCCGCCACGACCACCGTCCCGCCGGCGGCGGCGGTGCACGAGGGCCGAAGGTCCTCACCCCTGGGTGCGCACGACCAGAACCGGGCGGTGGGCGTGGTGCAGGGTCGCCATCGCCACGCTGCCGAGGAGGATCTCGCGCACCGCCGAGCGGCCGCGGGAGCCGACGACCACGACCGCGGCGTCCTGTTCCCGGGCGCAGTCGGCGAGCGCCCCGGCGACGGCGCGCCCCGGCGGGCCGGGCCGGGACGGCACGTGCAGGCGGGCCGGCGCCGCGCCACCCGCCTGCGGGTCGCCGGGCGCCTGGCCGTCGTCCACGGTCACCGGCAGCACGGTCCGCGCCGGGAACAGCCGGACGGCGGTGTCGAGGGCGGCCTGCGCGCCGGCCGAGCCGTCGTCGCCGACGAGCACGGGGCCGGCGCTCAGGGCCGCGAACTCGGCGGTCAGCAGCGGGTGCGGCACCACGAGCACGGGCCGGGCCGCGTAGTGCACGGCCATGTCGGAGACGCTGCCCAGCACCGCCCGGGCGCCGCCGAGGCCGCGCGAGCCGACGAGCACCAGGTCGGCGTCCACCTGCTCGGCGAGCTCGGCGAGCTGGAGGCCCTCCCCGGCGTACGTCTGCGCCACGAGCGCCTCGGCGGACCACCCCTCGGCGGCGGCCAGGGTGACGCCGACCGCGGCGATCCGGGCGGCCTCCCTCCCGCCCTCGCGCTCGACCGCCGCGACGAACTCGTCGATGTGGGCGGCGCCGGTCCACAGCCGCCGCCGCAACGCGTCGTCGGCGAACGGCGGGGGCCACAGGTTGGCCACCCAGGCCTTCGCCCGCGGGAACAGCTTGGCGGCGGCCGCGATGGCGGCACTCGCCGCCGGTGAGCCGTCGTACCCGGCCAGCACTCGGATGGGCATCGCAGCCTCCTCGACGCTCGGCGATCTTGGCTCGTTCCAGCATGGCGAGCCGCCCGCGCGGCCGGCAGGGCGTTCGGTCCCGGCTCACCCGGGCCGTTCGCCCTGGATGACGTCTCAGGTGTGCGTCGGGTGCTCGTGGTCCGCGTGGCCGGCGGGTTCGAGCTGGAACGTGGAGTGGGCGACGTCGAAGTGCCCGGCCAGGCAGTCCTGGAGGGCGTCCAGGAGCTGCGGCGCGTGCCCGTCGTGGAAGCAGGAGTCGTCGACGACCACGTGCGCGGTGAGGACAGGCAGGCCCGACGTCACGGTGGAGACGTGCAGGTCGTGGACGGCGAGGACGTGGTCGAGCCCGGTGATGTGGGCCCGGATCCGCGCCAGGTCGATGCCGGGCGGGGCCGCCTCCAGCAGGATGTCGACCGCCTCCTTGAGCAGCCGGACGGCCCGGGGCGCGATGACCAGCCCGATGAGGATCGACACGATCGCGTCGGCGCGGGTGAAGCCGGTCAGCGCGATGACGCCGGCCGCGACGAGGACGCCGACGGAGGTGGCGGTGTCGGTGGCGACCTCCAGGAACGCGCCGCGCAGGTTCAGGCTGGCGTTGCGGGCCCGGTAGAGCAGCGCCACCCCGGCGAGGTTGCCGGCCAGGCCGATGACGCCGAACAGGGCCATGCCGCCCGGCGCGACGTCGGCCTGGTCGAGCAGCAGCCGCCGGATGCCCTCGACGAACACGTACCCGCCGATGCCGCACAGCAGCAGGCCGTTGACGGCCGCGGCGAGGATCTCCGCCCGGGCCCAGCCGAAGGTCCGCCGTCCCGAGGCGGGGCGGGCGGCCAGCAGGGTCGCTCCCAGCGCGAGGGCGACGCCGCCGGCGTCGGCGAGCACGTGCCCGGCGTCGGCCAGCAGCGCCAGGCTGCCGGTGAGCAGCGCACCGGCGACCTCGACGACGAAGATCACCGCCGACACGCCGAGGACCGCGGCAAGGGTCCGCCGGTGCGCGCCGGTCGCCGTGGTCGCGTGGTCGTGCTGGTGGCTCATCGCCGGTCACCGAACCCGGCCGCAGGAAGCATGCTCATATGCGCACTATACAATATGTCTGCGGGATAGTTCAGCCGTCCGTGTACCATCCGGTCGTGCATCGGCATCGGCCTCGACTCGGTCATCGAGGTCGCCTCCGCCGCCGTGGTGGCCTGCCAGTGCTCCGGCCCCGACCACGAGCGCCGCGAGCGCACCGCCCTGCGGATCATCGCCGTCTCGTTCTTCGCTGTTCGGCTCGTGGTGGGCCCGACCCGCTCGCCGCGCTGGCCATCGCCGCCGTCGCGGTGCAGGAGGGCCGGGAGGCGTGGCGCGGCGAGGCCTGCCGCGCCCCCACCGCCGCCGCGGCCTGCACCGACGGCTGCTGCGAGGACCGGTAGGCGACCGGCGGCGTCAGACGACGGCGGCCAGGAGCGTGCCGGTGTACGCCGCGCCGAGCCCGGCGACGACGGAGGCCGTCACGTTGCCCGCCGCGAGGAACCAGGCGCCGGTCTGGGCCAGGCGCAGGGTCTCGTAGCTGAAGGTGGAGTACGTGGTCAGCGCGCCGCACAAGCCGATGCTGGCGAAGGCGACGAGGGCCGGGTCGGCGGGCAGCGCGGTGAGGAACCCGAGCAGCAGCGACCCGGAGATGTTGACCATGAGGGTGCCCCACGGGAAGACCGAGTCGTGCCGGGCCTGCACGGCCCGGTCGGTAAGGTACCGCAGCGGGGCGCCGATCGCGGCGCCGAGCAGGACCAGCAGCAGGGTCACCGGTCGCCTCCCGCCGCTCGCCGGGCCCGCCGCACCAGCCAGGTGGTGGTCCCGGCCCCGACCCAGACCGCCAGCATCGCCGAGACGAGGGTGACCGCCAGGTAGAGCAGGCCGAGGCCGGGCCGCCCGGCGGTGGCGGTGCGGTGCGTCTCGACGACGTAGGTGGAGAACGTCGTGTACCCGCCGAGCACGCCGACGCCGAGGAACGGGCGCAGCAGTCGCTGCCGGGTCGCGACCTCGGTGACGATCACCATGAGCACGCCGATGAGCAGGCATCCCGACACGTTGACGACCAGCGTGGCCCACGGGAACTCGCCGGGCGCATGCGGCCAGGCGACACCGAGCCCGTAGCGGGCGGCGGAGCCGAGCATGCCCCCGGCGGAGATCGCCGCCAGCACCGGCAGCGCGTGCGGGCGCAGCTCGGCGCGCTCGGCGGGAACGTGCAGGTCGACGTCGGAGTCGATGGGCTGGACGGGGTTCATGCGCGGGCGGTCCCTCCTGCAGGCACGCGGCAGCTGTCTGCAGGGACCGTTGGCATCGTCGCGGTTCACCCGGCACGGGTCGGCGGGCCCCACCGCCGGCCACGGCTCGCGCTGAGCGGCCACGGCACCGCCAGCATACCGCCTGCCGCTGCGCGCCGCGGGGTTGCATCCGGTACCCCGGTACAGGCTTACCGTCGGGGAGCAGCGCCGCACCGGCGCCTGTCCTGCCAGTTCAAGGAGCCTGTGATGGCGTTCGACGTCCCTGACGCGTGCACCCTGCCGACCGCGGAACAGCCGCTGCGGCTGGCCGAGTTCGACGCACTGTTCGCCACCGCCGTCCGCGCGGTGACCACGGTGAGCCCGACCCACGCCCGGATGCGCCTGACCGGCGCGGCCGGGCTCGAGGCCGCCGTGCGCGACCTGGCCGCCCGCGAGACGCAGTGCTGCTCGTTCTTCACCTTCACCGTCACGCCGCAGCCGGCGACCGGCACCGGCGGCGAGGCGCTCGTCCTGGACGTCGAGGTCCCGGCCGCCCACACCGACGTGCTCGCCTCCCTCGCCGGCCGGGCGAGCGCGGTCGCCGGCCGGGCGAGCGCGATCGCCGGCCGGGCGAGCGCGATCGCCGCCGGTACGGCCTCGTGACCGCCGGCGACACGGACCGGGCCCACGTGCGGCTGCCCCTGCAGCCGCCGCCGGTGGACAACGCGCCGCCGACGCGCAGCAAGGTCAGCGGCGTGCTCGCCGCCGTCGCCTGCGCCGCCTGCTGCGCTCTGCCCCTGCTCATCGCGGCCGGGGTGCTCACCACCGCCGGCGCGGCGGTCCTGGAGAAGACCCTCCTCGCCGTCGCCGCCGGGCTGGGCGTCGCGGCGCTGGGCATGTGGTGGCTGCACCGGCGCCGCAGCGCCCGGCACGCCGCCGCGGCCGGCGCCACCTGCGGCTGCGGCGGCGGAGGGTGCGGCTGCTGAACACCGCCGGCGGTGCGGCCCCCGCAACGGCCGCACCGCCGCGGTGTGCTGCGATGACGACCATGACGATCATCCGGTCCATCGCCCTGTTCGTTCTCGCCGCCCTCGCCGAGATCGGCGGGGCCTGGCTCATCTGGCAGGGCGTGCGCGAGCACAAGGGCCTGCTGTGGATCGGCGCCGGCGTCGCCGCCCTCGGCGCCTACGGCTTCGTCGCGACCCTCCAGCCCGACGCCAACTTCGGCCGCATCCTGGCCGCCTACGGCGGCGTCTTCGTCGCCGGCTCCCTCGCCTGGGCCATGGTGGTCGACCGGTTCCGCCCCGACCGCTACGACGTCATCGGCGCCGTCGTCTGCCTCGTCGGCGTCGCCGTCATCATGTACGCGCCGCGCGCCGGCTCCTGAGCAACAGGCCCTTCGTCCCGCGGCGACGGGCCGGACTCCCGTCGTCCCGCCGGCCGGCCAGGAGCCAGATGAACGGGATCACCGCCGGATACACCGCCGGCATCCTGGAGATCCGGGTGCCGCTGACCGGTCGGGCCGAGCCCGGACCGGAGATCCCGATCACCGTCGCCGGCAAGGCCGCCAGGAAGCAGTGAAGCGCGGGTCCCGGGGGCAGCCCCGGGGACCCGCCCGCGCATCGGTTCACCCGCAGCGCCGCCGCGGTCTCGTGTCGTCGACCGACCAGTCCAGCTCGTCGGCGACCCGCAGGACGCCCTCGACGGCCCGCGTGCGGGCGGCCAGCCGGACGGCCGTGGCCCGCCGGTCGACGCTGCCGCGCAGCGTGACCGCCCCGTCGTGCACCTCGACCGAGATCCGCGCCGGGTCGACGCCGTAGGTGGGCAGCACCACCCCGTCCAGGACGTCGCGTGCGATCGCGTCGTCGCCGCGCAGCGTCCGGCGGACCAGGTCGCCGCGGGTGATGATGCCGACCAGCCGGCCCGACGCGTCGTCGACCACCGGCAGTCGCTTCACCCGGTGGTGGGACATGAGCCGCGCCGCGACGCCGACCGGCGCCTCCGGGCCGACGGTGACGGCCGGCGCCGTCATCAGCTCGGCGGCCCGGCTGGACTCCAGGGACGTGCCGTCGCCGATCGCCGGCAGCAGGTCCGCCTCCGACACCACGCCGATCACCCGGTCGGCGTCGTCGACGACGGGCATGCCGCTCGCCCCGTAGTCGGTGAGCACGTCGATGATGTTGCGGGCCCGGCAGTCCGCGGTCACCACGACCACCGCCTGGGTCATCACTTCACGCACCTGTACCTCGTGCATCGCGCGCCTCCCCCGCTCGTTCACGCCTTGGGCACCGCGAGCGGGTGCTCGACGTCGTCCTGGGCCGCCATCGCGGCCATCGTCGCCCGGTACCGGTCGCGGGTCAGCCGGCCCGCGACGAGGTCGTGAGCGGCCTCGGTCTCGATCCGGGCCCGGCGCCGGTCGCCGGCGCTCGCCAGCCACACGGCGAGCCGGGGACGGTACCGGTCGTCGGCCGGTCCGCGGGCGCGGATCGCCGCGACGTGCATGGCGATGAGGATGCCGTACACCGCCGCGATGGCACCCGCGAAGATCATCGTCGCCGCCATGATGCGCTCCTCCCCCGATCCTGCTCCGGCCTCAGCCTCGCCCGCCACGCGTACCCCGGCCAGTGCGCACGGTCCCGTGCACAGCGGGCCGATCGGCCCTGACGGCGTGGCGGCCGGACGCCACAGACTGGGGCCGGTGCCACGGAAGGAGGAGCCATGAGCCGCGACAACCTGCGCTCGGCCCTGCTCGGGATCGGGATCGCCGCCGTCGGCGTCGTGATGAGCGACGCGCTCGCCCGGATGACCGCCCGGGCGCTGCGCGAACCGCCCGCGCGGCGCCGCCCCGCCGCCGGCGCGTCATGAACGGCGCGGCAGTCCGCGACTGAAGCGGCCGCCCATCCCAAGCGGCCGCCCGCCCCAAGCGGCCGCCCGTCCACAGCGGCGCTCGTCTACAACAGCGCCTCGTCCAGCATCGCCCGCACCAGCCCGGCGGCCTGCCGCTGGGCCGGTGTGCCGTCCTCGCACAGCAGCCGGATCGCGGCGGCGAGCGCCTCGGCGCGCCGCTCGGCCCGGCACATCCGCAGGGCCAGGTCAGCGGTGTCGGTGCTCGGCCGCCGCGGCACCACGGTCGTCGTCAGCGTCTGCGTGGTCATGGCCCCCACCTCCCGGATTTCTCGGTCATTCCCGACATGTCAACCGTGCCGCCCGGGTCCCGCCGGCGGACAGCGCCGAACGGCCCGTGCGCCCGGACGAACGGCCCGGGTGAGGCGAACGACCCCCCGCGGCCGGCCCAAAGCCCCTGCCGGACGGACATCGACGGCTCGACGCTGAGGGTGGAGGCATCGAGAGGGGAGCAACGATGGAGACCCAACGGATCGTCGTCGGCTACGACGGGTCGGTCGAGGCGCGGGACGCGGTCGACTGGGCCGCGGACGAGGCGGCCCGGACCGGGGCGCCGCTGCGCATCGTGTACGCGTACCAGCTGGCCTGGCCCGCCGCCGCCATGTACGGCCAGGTGACCGAGGTGCTGGCGACGGAGGCCGAGGAGCGCGGCGACCACACCGTCCGCGACATCGTCGAGCACGTGCGCCGCCGCCGGCCCACCGTCGAGGTCACGGGCTCGGCGGTGCACGCGGAACCCGCGCCGCTGCTGCTCGGCCAGGCCGCGGGCACGCGCCTGCTCGTGGTGGGCAACCGCGGCGGCGGGGGCATGACCAACCTGCTGCTCGGCTCGATCAGCCAGCAGGTCGCCACCCACGCGCGAACCCCCGTCGCCGTCGTCCGCGGGCGGGCCGGCACGACGGACGGTCCGGTCGTGGTCGGCGTCGACGGGTCCGGGTCGACGGACGCGGCGCTTGCGCTCGCGTTCGAGGCGGCCGTCGCCCGCGGCGCCGAGGTGATCGCCGTCCGCGCGTACAGCCCGCCGAGCCCGGCCGTCGTGCCGCTCAGCGCCGTCGAGGCGGACGAGCGCGCCGCGCTGGAGGCGTCGCTGGCGGGCTGGGCGGAGAAGTACCCGGGCACCAGGCTGACGGCGCTGCTCGCGGTCGGCCGGGCGGCCCGGGTGCTCGTCGGGATGTCGCACACCGCGCAGCTCGTGGTCGTCGGCAGCCGCGGTCACGGCGGCTTCACCGGCCTGCTGCTCGGCTCGGTCGGGCAGCAGCTGATGCACCACGCCGAGTGCCCGATCCTGATCGCCCACCGGCCGGACGACCACTGACGGCCACCGATCGGGGCCCGTGCGGCATGCCGCACGGGCCCTTCGACCCTGGTCGCCCGGGGTCCGCACAGCGGAGGCTGGAATCGGCGCACAACGCCCCGTACCCGCAGAACGGAGGTGGCGGCGATGAGCACCGAGTCCGCCGTCGTGGTCGGCGTGGACGGCTCGCCGGACGCCCGCAGCGCCGTCGAGTGGGCCGCGGCGGACGCGATGCGCAGGCACCGCCCGCTGCGCATCGTCCACGCGTACCTGTGGCCCACCGGCTACGCCCCGATGGCGGTGCCCGGCCCGCCGGCACTGTACGACGAGACCATGCGGCTGGCGGCCGAGCAGATCGTCGACGAGGCGGTCACCCTCGCCCGGGCTGTCGCGCCGGCGCTCGACATCGCCGCCGACGTGCGGGTCCAGCAGCCGTCCGCGGCGCTCAGCGACGCGTCCCGCAACGCTCGCCTGGTCGTGATCGGCAACCGCGGGCTCGGCGGCTTCGCCGGGCTGCTGCTCGGGTCCGTCGGCATCCAGCTCGCCGCCCACGCCGCCTGCCCCGTGGTCATCGTCCGGCACGCGGGCCGCCCGCCGGGCCCCGAGGCGGGCCGGGTGGTCGTCGGCGTCGACGGCTCCCACGACGCCGAGCGGGCCCTGGGGTTCGCGTTCGAGCAGGCGTCGTTCCGGGGTGTCGGGCTGACCGCCGTCGAGGCCTACCGGTGGCCGGCGTCGAGCGGCCCGGGCGATCTGGTGCCGCTGGTCTACGACCCCGCCAAGCTCCGCGACGACGAGGATCGCACCCTGGCCGAGGCGATCGGCGGCTGGGCCGGGAAGTACCCGGACGTCGACGTGCGCCGCGCGGTGGCCAACGGCCGTCCGGCCGCCGTGCTCACCGAGCTGTCCGCGGGCGCGGAGCTCGTCGTCGTCGGCAGCCGGGGCCGCGGGGGCTTCGCCGGGCTGCTGCTGGGCTCGGTCAGCCAGGCCCTCATCCACCACGCCGCCTGCCCGGTCGCCGTGGTCCGCTGACCGCACCGCGCACGGGCCAGGACACCGGCCCGCGCGGGGCGCCGCACGGGCCTGTCGCCGGTGGTCGGCCGGGGCTGCCCGGCGGACGCTGGAGTCGGAGCACAACGCCTCCCAGTACCCGCAGAACGGAGGTGGCGGTGATGAGCACCGAGTCCGCGGTCGTGGTCGGCGTCGACGGCTCACCCGACGCCCGCAGCGCCGTCGAGTGGGCCGCGGCGGACGCGATGCGCAGGCAGCGGCCGTTGCGGATCGTTCACGCCTGCCTGTGGCCCACGGTCTACGCCCCGATGGCGCTGCCCTCGCCGCCGGCGATGTTCGAGGAGACGATGCGGGAGGCGGCCGAGCAGATCGTCGACGAGGCCGTGAGCCTCGCCCTGGACGTCGCGCCCGGGCTGGACGTCAGCACCGACGTGCCGATCCAGCAGCCGACGGCGGCGCTCAGCGACGCGTCCCGCAACGCCTGTCTGGTCGTGATCGGCAACCGGGGGCTCGGCGGCTTCGCCGGGCTGCTGCTCGGCTCCGTCGGCATCCAGCTCGCCGCCCACGCCGAGTGCCCGGTGGTCATCGTCCGGCACGCGGACCGCCCGCCGGGCCCCGAGGCGGGCCGGGTCGTCGTCGGCGTCGACTGCTCCCACGACGCCGCGCGGGCCCTGGGGTTCGCGTTCGAACAGGCGTCGGTCCGCGGCGCCGGGCTGACCGTCGTCGAGGCCCGCGGGGGGCCGGTGCCGGCCGGACCGGACGACCGGGTGCCGCTGGTGTACGACCCGGTCGAGCTGCGCGCCGACGAGGAGCGGGTGCTGGTCGAGGCGACCGGCGGCTGGGCCAGGAGGTACCCGGGTGTCGACGTGCGCCGCGCGGTGGCCAACGGGCGCCCGGCCGCCGTGCTCACCGGGGTGTCCGCGGGCGCGGCGCTGATCGTGGTCGGCAGCCGGGGCCGCGGCGGCTTCACCGGGCTGCTGCTGGGCTCGGTCAGCCAGGCCCTCATCCATCACGCCGCCTGCCCGGTCGCCGTGATCCGCGCAACGGCCGCCCGAAGCTGAACGAGCCGCCCGAAGCTGAACGAGCCACGACGGGCGGGACCTGTGGCCCGGGTCCACCGGCCGGCGGTTCGGGCCGAAGTACCGTGTCGCGGCACCGCCGCGGGCACGAGAGTCGAAGGCGAAGCACAGAGCCGGAAGGAGCCGACACCATGCTCGCCACCGAGGCCCGGACCAGGATCGAGGCGCACGCCATCGAACACGCCGTCGAGCGGCTGACCCGCCGCTACGCCGGCCGGCACACCCCCGAGGCGGTCCGGCAGACCGTCGAGCAGCTCACCGACCGGTACGCGACCGCCGAGATCCACGCCTTCGTGCCGGTGCTCGTCGAGCGCGACGCCCGCCGGATCCTCGACGCGGACGGGGGCGCGTCATGACGTACCGCATCGCCGTCAACGGCTTCGGCCGGATCGGCCGCGACTTCGTGCGGTGCCTCGTCGAGCGCGACCTGCTCGGCAGCGCCGTCACCCTGGTCGCGATCAACGACCTGTTCGACACCGCCACCCTCGCGCACCTGCTCCAGCACGACTCGACCTTCGGCCGGCTGCGCGCCGAGGTCGCGGTCGACCCGTCCGGCGGCGGCATGACCGTCGGCGGGCAGTACATCGAGGTGCTGCGCCAGCGCGACCCGGCGGTCCTGCCGTGGGCCGATCTCGGCGTGGACCTGGTCATCGAGTCGACCGGCCGGTTCCGCAGCCGCGACGACGCCGCCGTCCACCTGAAGGCCGGCGCGCGCAAGGTGCTCATCTCGGCGCCGGGCAAGGAGGTCGACGCGACGATCGTGCTCGGCGTCAACGGCGACACCTACGACCCCGACCTGCACGACGTCGTGTCCGCCGCGTCCTGCACGACCAACTGCGCGGCCCCGATGGCGCAGGTGCTGCACAACGCGTTCGGCATCGAGCAGGGCGTGCTCACCACCGTGCACGCGTACACCAACGACCAGTCGGTGCTCGACGCGCCGCACAAGGACCTGCGCCGGGCCCGGACCGCGGCCACGAACATCATCCCGACGAGCACCGGCGCGGCGAAGGCGATCGGGCTGGTGCTGCCCGGGCTGGCCGGGCGCCTGGGCGGCGTGGCGCTGCGGGTGCCGGTCGAGAACGGGTCGCTGACCGACCTGACCGTCCGGCTGTCCCAGCCGGCGACGGCCGAGCAGGTCAACGCCGCCTTCGCCGCGGCCGCCGCCGGCCCGCTGGCCGGCATCCTGCGCTACAGCGAGGCGCCGCTGGTGTCCCGCGACATTATCGGCGACCCGTCGTCCTGCGTCTTCGACGCCGGCCTGACCTCGGCCGACGGCCGGCTGGTGAAGGTGTTCGGCTGGTACGACAACGAGTGGGGATACACCAACCGTCTGGTTGATCTCGCAACGATGTTCGCCGCCAGGTAGGGGCCGGACACGCGCACGAAATGGTTACCTGGCACAGTGGAGGTGGAGACGACCGCGAGCGGAGGGGAGGCGACGGCACCTGACTCGCCTGCTGCTCGTCCAGGAAGCACCGGCCGGCGCCGCCGCGCTGGCCGGGCTCCTGCGCGGTGAGGGATTCGGTGTCGAGTCCACCACCGCCGAGGTCGTGGCCGGTCTCGCCGCACGCCAGGCCGACCTGGTGCTGCTCGACCTTCCCCTGCCCGGCGTGCCGGGCGCGGACCTGTGCCGGGTGCTACGGGCGCGCTCCTCCGCCGGGATCATCGTGCTCGGTGCCGCCCATTTCGAGCCCGACGCGCCGATCGCGCTGGACTGCGGCGCCGACGACTATCTCGCCAAGCCCTTCGGCCTCCGGGAGCTCGTCGCCCGGATCCGGGCCGTCGTGCGCCGCCGCCGCGGCCCCGAGCCGCGGGCACCGCAGGACGTCCTCGCCGGCGGGCCGGTCGTGCTCGACGTCGGCGCGCACCGGGCCACGCTCGCCGGGCAGGCGCTCGACCTGCCGCTCAAGGAGTTCCAGCTGCTCGAGACGCTGCTGCGCCAGGCCGGCCGCCCGGTCGCCCGCGCCCGGCTGCTGCACACGATCCGCAGCGGCGACGAGAGCGGCCACCAGGGCAGCAACACCCTCAGCGTCCACATCAAGCGCCTCCGCACCAAGATCGAGCCCGATCCCGGGGCGCCGAGCCATCTCGTCACCGTCCGCGGCGTCGGCTACAAGTTCGTCCCGTGGCCGGCGCAGCCCACACCACCCGGCGACCTGCGGCCCGACCTCGCCGACGCGCTGCGGACCGCGCTCGGCTGGCGACTGCCGCCCGCCGGCTGGATGCTCGTCGACGGCCTGGCCCGCGAGATCGAACGTTCGCTCAACAGCGACCCGGTGGAGCTGCGGGTGGCACGGCAGCGTCTCGACCTGCTCCAACCGGGCACGGCGACGCCCGCCGGCGCCCAGCCGTGCCCCGAACACCTGTCGGAGCGCCTGGAGGCGATCGCCCGGCGGCTGGCACCGGACCGGGGCTGACAGCCCGCTTCAGTACGCGGCGAGACCCGCTGCGTGGAACTGCGAGCGGACCCGGTCCACGACGTCGGCGGCCGGCGGCGGCGTGTCGCGCAGCGGGAACGGGATGCCGAGCCGCTCGTACTTCGGGGCGCCGAGCCGGTGGAACGGCAGCACGTCGACCCGCTCCACGTTCCCGAGCGAGGCCGCGAACCCGGCGACGCCCGCGACCTCGGAGGCGTCGTCGGTGAGGCCGGGCACGAGCACGTAGCGGACCCAGACCGGCGTGCCGCGGGCGGCCAGCCGCCGGGCGAAGTCCAGCGTCGGCGCGAGCGAGCCCCCGGTGAGCCGCCGGTACCGGACCGGGTCCCACGCCTTGATGTCGAGCAGGACCAGGCTGGTGACGTCGAGCAGGGCGTCGGACGCGCGGGCGCCGAGCCCGCCCGCGGTGTCCAGCGCGGTGTGCAGGCCCAGCCCGCGAGCGCCGGTGAACAGCGCCTCGGTGAACGCGGGCTGCAGCAGCGGCTCGCCGCCGCTGACCGTCATCCCGCCGCCGGCGACGTGGACGAACGACGCGAACGGCTCGACCTGCCGCAGCACGGCGCCGGCGGTGGTCGGCGAACCGTCGCGCATGTGCCAGGTGTCCGGGTTCTGGCAGTACAGGCAGCGCAGCGGACACCCGGCGAGGAAGGCCACGAACCGGGTGCCGGGCCCGTCCACACCCGTGGAGAGGTCCCACGAGTGCAGCCGGCCCGGCACCGTCGCAGTCGTCATCGCGCACCGTGAAACGTCCGGCTGATCACGTCGCGCTGCTGCTCCGGGGTCAGCTTGACGAAGTTCACGGCGTAGCCCGACACGCGCACGGTCAGCTGCGGGTAGCGCTCGGGGTGCGCCATCGCGTCGACCAGCGTCTCGCGGTCCAGCACGTTCACGTTGAGGTGGAAGCCGCCCGCGGCCGTGTAGCCGTCGAGGATCCCGGCCAGGTTCACCGCCCGCTCCGCGTCCGTGCGGCCCAGCCCGCCGGGGGTGACGGTGCTGGTGAGCGAGATGCCGTCGCGGGCCGACGCGTACGGCAGCTTCGCCACCGACAGCGCGGAGGCGGCCATGCCGTGCACGTCGCGGCCGTTCATCGGGTTCGCCCCCGGCGCGAACGGCTCACCCGCGCGCCGGCCGTCGGGCGTGTTGCCGGTGTGCTTGCCGTAGACCACGTTCGACGTGATCGTGAGCACCGACTGGGTGTGGATCGCGTCGCGGTACGCGGGATTGGCCCGCACCTTCGCCATGAACGTCTCGACCAGCCACACGGCGATGCTGTCCGCGCGGTCGTCGCCGTTGCCGTACGCCGGGTAGTCGCCCTCGACCAGGTAGTCGACGGCGAGCCCGGTCTCGTCCCGGACCGGGCGGACCGTGGCGTACCGGATCGCCGAGAGGCTGTCGGCGGCGACGGACAGGCCGGCGATGCCGCAGGCCAGGAACCGGCGCACCGGGTAGTCGTGCAGCGCCATCTCGAGCCGCTCGTAGGCGTACTTGTCGTGCATGTAGTGGATGATGTTCAGCGCGTCGACGTAGGTGCGGGCGAGCCAGTCGAGGGTCCCGTCGAAGGCGGCCAGGACGGTGTCGTAGTCGAGCACGTCACCGTCCGGCGCCGGGGACGGCGGGGCGACCTGGGCGCCGCTCATCTCGTCGCGGCCGCCGTTGATCGCGTACAGCAGGGCCTTGGCCACGTTGACCCGCGCGCCGAAGAACTGCATGTCCTTGCCGACCCGCATCGCCGAGACGCAGCACGCGATCGCGGTGTCGTCGTCGCTGTAGCGGCGCAGCAGGTCGTCGTTCTCGTACTGGATCGCGCTGGTCTCGAGCGAGACCTGCGCGCAGAAGCGCTTGAACGGCGCGGGCAGCGCCGGCGACCACAGCACCGTCAGGTTCGGCTCCGGCGCCGGTCCCAGGTTGTACAGCGTCTGCAGGTAGCGGTACGAGGTCCGGGTGACGAGGGTCCGGCCGTCGCGGCCCATCCCGCCGATCGACTCGGTGACCCAGGTCGGGTCGCCGGAGAACAGCTGGTCGTACTCGGGCGTGCGCAGGAACCGCACGATGCGCAGCTTGACGACGAAGTCGTCGACGAGCTCCTGCGCCTGCGCCTCGGTGAGCGTGCCCTCGTCGAGGTCGCGCTCGAGGTACACGTCGATGAAGCTCGACGTCCGGCCGAGCGACATGGCGGCGCCGTTCTGATCCTTGGTGGCGGCGAGGTAGGCGAAGTACAGCCACTGCACCGCCTCACGCGCGGTGCGCGCCGGCCCCGAGACGTCGTAGCCGTAGCTCGCGGCCATCGCCTTGAGCTCGTCGAGCGCGCGCAGCTGCTCGGCCAGCTCCTCCCGGTCACGGATGACGTCGGCGGTGGCGGCGTGGTGGTCGAGGGACGCCTTGTCGCGCCGCTTGGCCTCGATCAGGGCGTCGGCGCCGTAGAGTGGCACCCGGCGGTAGTCGCCGATGATGCGCCCGCGGCCGTACGCGTCGGGCAGGCCGGTGATGACGCCAGCCCGGCGGGCGGCAAGGATCTGCGGCGTGTAGGCGTCGAACACGGCGTCGTTGTGGGTCTTCCGGTATCGGGTGAAGATCTCCCGGACGACCGGGTCGAGCTCGTAGCCGTAGGCGCGCAGGCCGTTCTCGACCATCCGCAGCCCGCCGCAGGGCATGATGGCCCGGCGCAGCGGCGCGTCGGTCTGCAGGCCGACGATCAGCTCGCGGTCGCGGTCGATGTACCCCGGGGCGTGCGCGGTGATCGACGCCGGGGTGCGCGGGTCGACGTCGTAGATCCCGCGCCGCCGCTCCTCCGGGAACATCTCGGTGAGCAGGCCCCAGACGTGCGTGGTCCGCGCGGTGGGCCCGGCGAGGAAGCCGCCGTCGCCGGTGTACGGGCGCACGTTGGCCCGCACGAAGCCGGCGACGTCGATCTCGTCGCGCCACCCGCCGCCGCGGAAGCCGCGCCAGGCGGCGAGCCCGGCCGGCGCGGGAGCACTCGTGGTGGTCATCGGTTCCTCCTCAGATGGCTGCACCCTCAGCCTTGCCCGGCGCGGACGAACCGGACAGGGCCGTTCGTCCCCCCGCGCCGGGACGTGGGCCTCGGGTGCCGCGCGGCCGGCGGGCGCACGGTGTGGGGAGAACCCGTGGAGGTGGACCATGACCAAGTACGTCTACGACTTCGCCGAGGGCGGCCGGGAGCTCAAGGACCTGCTCGGCGGCAAGGGCGGCAACCTCGCCGAGATGGTGAACCTGGGGTTGCCGGTGCCGCCGGGCTTCACGGTCACCACCGACGCGTGCCGGGCGTTCCTGCGCACCGGCGCCGAGCCGTACGGCCTCGCCGAGGAGGTCGCCCTGCACCTGGAGCGGCTGGAACGGCAGGCCGGCCGGCGGCTCGGCGACCCCGCGGACCCGTTGCTGGTCTCGGTGCGGTCCGGGGCGAAGTTCTCGATGCCCGGCATGATGGAGACGGTGCTCAAC
>NZ_BMPI01000076.1:49990-50884 GCF_014647515.1 Dactylosporangium sucinum
GCGGGCTGGGCGGGCTGGGCGGGCTGGGCGGGCTGGGCGGGCTGGGCGGGCTGGGCGGGCACTGTGCCCGTCTGGACCTGCGCACGCCCGCGCGCCTCGACCTTTCTGAGACGTTGGTCGATCTACCCGCATGCTGATCGCGGACAGCGAGGGTAGATCGACCAACGTATACGCCCGACCGCCCCGAAGGGCCACGGGGCAACGGCGTCAGGTCCGATGCGGACAAAAACGCAGCGTCAGGCAACGTCCGCATATGTCCGGCGGCGCGACCGCCGTCACCCTCAAAGCTCACCCACAAACACGCGTGCAGAAGCGATGCTTGAAACTGCGCGAATCAGCGATCCACGAAGCATGCGAATGCATCCCGAAGTGTGGAAACGTGCCAATCCCAAAAATCTTCAGAGAGCGCTCCCCTGCGCATTCTTGCGCATGGAATCGCTCCCATATGCGTGCGTAATCGGTCGATGTACCGATCGTTGTGCAACATCTCACGTGACAGTGCCGAAATCCGGAAGGACGCCTTACGGTGTGCGGACCTAACGAGGACTTAGGCCGCCGCACCATGGGTATGGAGGCGTTGTGGAGCAGTTCGTCTACGACTTCGAAGAAGGCAACCGCGACCTCAAGGACCTCCTCGGGGGCAAGGGCGCCAACCTGGCCGAGATGACCAACCTCGGCCTGCCGGTCCCGCCCGGCTTCACCATCACCACCGACGCCTGCCGTGAGTTCCTGCGGACCGGGGAGGTGCCCGCCCGCGACGAGATCGAGCGGCACCTCGCGACGCTCGAGGACAAGATGGGACGGCGGCTCGGTGACGCCGCGGACCCGTTGCTGGTCTCGGTGCGGTCCGGGGCGAAGTTCTCGATGCCCGGCATGATGGAGACGGTGCTCAAC
>NZ_BMPI01000077.1:0-9611 GCF_014647515.1 Dactylosporangium sucinum
CTGCGCGCCGCACTCTTGCTCTGTTCCTGGCTCCGTGGGCTTCGCCCCCGGTTTTGTGGGGGGTTCCCACCCCACACCCCCCATGCGTCGCTGCGCGACGCACTCTTGGGACGCGTCGGGTCGCAGGAGCAGGCGGGCGTCCAGGGCGACGGCGCCCGACGGGCCGAGGGCGACCGGGTTGCACTCGAACTCGGCGAGCCGCTCGCCGAAGTGGTCGACCAAGGGTCCCGACACCGCGACGAGCAGGGCGGCGAGGGCGGCGCGGTCCAGCGGCGGGCCGCCGCGGACGCCGTCGAGCAGGGCCGCCGCCGGGAACGCGGCGATCATCTCCTCCGCGTCCGACGGGGTCAGCGGCGCCAGGCGGGTCACCGTGCGGTCGATGACCTCGGCGAGCGTGCCGCCCAGGCCGAGCAGGACCAGGTGGCCGAACGGCGGGCGGTGCACGACGCCGACGATGAGCTCCAGGCCGATCGGCAGCTGCTCCTCGACGAGGAAGCCGGCGACGGAGGGGATCCGTGCGCGCATGCGGTCGGCGGCGGCGGCGACGGTGGTGGCGTCGTGGCCCAGCTCGACGGCGCCGACGTCGGACTTGTGGACGATGTCGGGGCCGTACGCCTTGAGCACCAGCGGCGGCGTGAGCCCGGCGACGTCGGCCAAGGAGGGGCCGGAGACGCCGTTCGGCACCTGTACGCCGAAGCGGCGCAGGAGGGCCTTCACCTCGGGCTCGGGCACGACGACGGTCATGGTGCGGCCTCCCAGCTCAGCAGCGACAGGCCCGGCTCGATGTCGGCGAAGCACAGCCGCACGGCCCGGCCTACCGGGGGGTCGCCGGTGCCGGACCACCCGCCGGGCAGCAGCAGGTCGGGCTGGTCGGCCAGGCGGACGAGGACGGTGACGTGGGGCAGTGGCAGGTCGGGCGCGAACGCCCGGTGGCTGCGGATCCAGCTGGCGACCGTGCCCCGGCCGGCGCTGGGCCGCCAGGTCCAGTCGAATCCGCCGCAGCCGGCGCACATCGCGCGGGGCGGCCACCGCAGGCCGGCGCAGTCGTCGCAGCGCTGCAAGAGCAGCTCGTGCCGGGCGACCGCCGCCCACCACTCGGCCGAGTCGCGATCGGCACGCGGCTGCCGCCAGGTCATCGCGACCCGCCCAGGATCAGGGCCGACGTGACGCCGCCGACGTAGCCGGGCTGCGCGCTCACCAGGGCCGTGCGCGCCCCGGCGACCTGCCGGTCGCCCGCGTCGCCGCGTAGCTGGTCGACCGCCTCGGCGACGTGGTTCAGGCCGTGCACGTACCCCTCGGACAGGTGCCCGCCGTGCGTGTTCACCGGCAGCCGGCCCCCGATCGCCGTCTGGCCGGCCAGGATGAACTCGGCGGCGCCGCCCGGCGGGCAGAGGCCGTAGTCCTCCAGCTGCAGCGGCACGAGCGGCGTGAACGCGTCGTAGAGCTCGGCGACGTCGATGTCCTCCGGCCGCAGCCCGGCCGCGCCGAACAGCCGCGGCGCCATCAGGGCCGCGGCGCTGGGCGCGAGCGTCGTGCGCCGGGTCGAGTACAGCGTGTCGCCGCCGCCGGTCGCGAACGCCCGGATGAGCACGGGCGGCCGGGCCAGGTCCCGGGCGCGTGCGGCCGACGTGAGCACGAGCGCGACCGCGGCGTCCGTCTCCAGGCAGCAGTCCAGCAGCCGTAGCGGCTCGACCACCCACGGGGACGCGAGATAGTCGTCCAGCGACAGGGGTGTGCGCAGCATCGCGCGCGGGTTGCGCGCCGCGTTGGCGCGCTGGGTGACCGAGACCGTGCCGAGCACGCGCTCGTCGAGGGCGCCGCCGTCGAGCAGCTCCCGGGCCAGCATCGCGAACTGCTGGGGCGGGGCCAGGTAGCCGTACGGGACCTGGTACTGGAACTCGGCGAGCGGCGGCGCGTCGCGCCCGGTCCCGCCCATCCGGAACTCCGACCGGGCGTTGATCGCCCGCCAGCACACCACGACCTCGGCCTGCCCGGTGGCGATGGCCGCGGCGGCGTAGCCGACCACCGTCGCCGACAAGCCACCGCCGCCGGACTGGTTGAGCATGAACGCTACGTCGCGGATGCCGAGCGCGGCGGCCACCACGGGCGCCGGGGCCGAGTCGCCGACGCCGTGGGTGGCGACCCCGTCGACGTCGCGCAGGCTCAGTCCCGCGTCGTCGAGCGCGGCGCGGATCGCCCGCAGCGCGAGGGTGAGCGTGCTGACGCCCGAGTTCTTCGACAGCTCGGTCCGCCCCACCCCCGCGACGGCGACCCGGTCCCTGAGCGTCATGCGGCCTCCGCTTCGCTCCGGCCGCGCGACCGCCTGACTGAGCCCATGATGCCCGGACCGGTCATGCGGACGCGTAGAGGACGAACGGGTGGCCGGCCGGGTCGTGCAGGACGGCCCGCACCTCGTGGGGGCCGCGCTCCGGGCCGCGCACCACCGCGGCGCCGAGCGCCGTGAGCCGCTCGACGGCCTCGGACACGTCGGTCACCTTGAACGAGGCCATCGGTGCCGTACCGAGGGCCTCGTCGCCGGCCGCGAGCGCGAACGTGACCCCGCCGCCGTCCAGCGCGGCGAACCGGTCGCCGTCGGCGAACTTCAGGGAGAGGCCGAGCCCGTCGCGGTAGAACGCGACCGAGCTGTTCAAATCGGCGGTAGGGTAGAGAACGTTGCCAACGCGGGCCTGACCTGGCTGCATGTCGCGCTCCTGGCGGTACGGTAGGCGCTCAATGTTGACCGAGCGCTTGCTTGGTAATCGTACGGTCGTGTTGCGGGACGGGTCAACGCGTCACAGCCGCTTGATGTAACGCTTGTTCGATCAGGCATACTCGGCGGCATGACCACGACTGAGGGGCGCAAGTCCGCGCGGCCCCGCCGCGGCGGCGGCTCGGCCCCGGAGGGCTCGGAGCGACGGCAGTCCCTGCTGGCGACCGCGGCCGGCCTGTTCGCCGACAACGGCTTCAGCGCCACGACGGTGCGCGAGATCGCCGACGCCGCGGGTGTGCTGCCGGGCAGCCTCTACCACCACTTCGACTCCAAGGAGGCGATCGTCGACGAGCTGCTGTCCAGCTACCTGGACCAGCTCGTGACGACCTACCGGGCGA
Source organism: Dactylosporangium sucinum (assembly GCF_014647515.1). GTDB lineage: Bacteria > Actinomycetota > Actinomycetes > Mycobacteriales > Micromonosporaceae > Dactylosporangium > Dactylosporangium sucinum. The sequence goes on from NZ_BMPI01000077.1 coordinate 3,109, forward strand.
TCATCGCGGAGCCGACGCCGAGCGACCTCACGCTGAGCCGGCTGATCATCGCCGCGTTCGAGTCGATCGTCGACCATCGGGCCGCCGTCATCGTGCTCCAGCACGAGCAGCTGCAGCTGTCCCGGTTCCCGAGGTTCGCCTACCTGGCCGAGCGCGAGGCGGAGGTGGAGCGGATCTGGACCGACGTCATCCGGCAGGGCGTCGAGGAGGGCGTCTTCCGCCGCTACCCGGAGCCCGGGATCGTCTACCGGCACGCCCGCGACTGCATCTCCGCCGTCGCCCGGTGGTACCGCCCGGACGGCCAGCTCAGCTTCGCCGACCTGGCCAAGCGGTACCTCACCCTGCTGCTGCACGGCCTGAACACCTAGAGCGACCCACCCCAGCGGGCGCGGATCTCCCGCCGCAGCAGCTTGCCGCGCCCGCCGGAGGCGTCGTTGGCGTGCGGCAGCTCGTCGGCGATGACGACCAGGTCCGGCCACGCGGCCGGCGGCAGCGACGTCAGGTGCTCGCTCACCGCCTCGGGGGTCAGCTCGACCCCCTGACGCGGCACGACCGCCACCAGAACGCGTTGTTCGCCGTGTTCCGGAACCCCGACGACACCGGCCTCCGCCACGCCGGGCATCGCCAGTACCGCATCCTCGATGGTCGACGGGAGGGTCAGCGCGCCCTTCTTGCGGATCGCGTCCTCCCGCCGGCCGAGCACCGTCAGCACGCCGGTCTCGTCCATGACGCCGACGTCGCCGCCGATGAACCAGCCGTCGCGCAGCGCGGCGGCCGTCGCCTCGGGCAGCCCGTCGTAGCCGGCCATGACGTGCGGGCCGGACAGCTGGATCTCGCCGATCTCGCCCACGAGCCGCCGCCCCTCCGCGTCGACCACCCGGGCCGCGCCGAGCGTGCGGGCCCGGCCGGAGCTCGACAGCGGCACGCTGCCGTCGTCCTGGCGGGCCCAGCAGCTGTACGGCGCCTCGGTCTGCCCGTAGTACGAGTAGACGAGCGCGTTGGGCAGCCGGGTGCGGATGCGTTCGAGCAGCGGCCGGGGCAGCGGCTCGGCGCCGAGCATGATGATCCGGATCGAGTCGAGGTCGACCGACTCGTGCTCGTCGCTGCTCAGCAGCTGGGCGAAGAAGCTCGGGATCACGCTCACGTGCGTGATGCGCTCGCGCGGGACGGCGGCCAGGAAGCCGGCCGGCCCGAAGTCGCTCTCCAGCACCAGCCGGACGCCGCCCAGCAGGGCCGGGCACGCGATGGCGACGAAGCCGACGCCCCAGATGATCGGGCCGGTGCCGAACGCCGAGCCGGGCGGGCGCGGCACGTCGGTCCACAGGTTGGCGGCGGCGAGCGCGATCGCGTGCGTGTACGTGACCGGTTTCGGCAGTCCCGTGGTACCGGACGTGAAGAACAACGCGAACACGTCGTCACCGCTCGCGCCGAGGGGTGGCGGCGTGTCGTCGGTGCCTTCGACGTCGGCGATGTTGAGCAACGTGCAGGCGAGCCGGCCGCGGATCCGCTCGATCACCGGCGCGGACACGGCGTCGTAGAGCACCACCGGCGAGCCGCTCGACTCGACGACGGCGACGAGGACGTCGTCGGTCCAGTACGGGTTGAGCGCGACGAGCACGGCGCCGAGCTTGGCCTGCGCGAGGTACAGCTCGGTGATGGCGAGCGGGTCGCCGAGCAGGCTCGCCACCCGCGTGCTCTTGGCGATCCCGGCGGCGGCGAGGGCGTTGGCGCGGCGGTTGACCCGGCGGTCGAGCTCGTCGTAGGTGTAGCCGTGGCCCTGGTGGGTCACCGCGACGGCGTCCGGAGCCCGGCGGGCCTGCGCGGTGAGCAGGGCGAATCCGAGGTTCGCGTACATGGGGTTCCTTACCGGAAGGCGGGCATGACTTCCTTGGCGAAGAAGCGGATCGTGCTGAGCATGTCGTCCAGCGGCATGGCGCGGGTGCTGCCGAAGTCGCACATCAGGTTGCTGAAGCCGAACTCCTGCAGCATCTTGATCTGCGCGATGACCCGCTCGGGGTCGCCGATGACCTCCAGCTGCTCCCAGCGGAAGTCGGTGCCGACGTCGCCGCCCTTGAGGTAGCGGTCCTGCCAGTACTCGAAGCCCTTGGCGAACTGCTGGGTCCGGCTGTCGATCGGCGCGCTCTTCTCGTTGAAGATGCGGGCCCGGTCGAACGCCTTCTCGAAGCGCTCCTGGTCGGCGCGGGCCTGCTCGACGGTCGGCGCCACGTACACCGACCGGCTCACCACCAGCTCGGCCCGCTCGGTGCCGTGCCCGGCGGCGCCGGCCACCTCGCGCCACTTCTGGGCCGCGCGCTCCACCCGGTGGAACGGGGCCGCGGGGTCGGCCAGGATCGGGATGCCCTGGCCGGCGTAGCGGGTGACGGTCTCCGGGCTCACCGCGGCCACGTAGATCGGCGGGTGCGGCCGCTGCAGCGGGCGCGGCATCAGGTTGACCTCGCCGGTCGAGTAGAACGTGCCCTCGTGCCGGAAGTTGTCGGTGGTCCACGCGCCGAGCAGGATCTGCAGCGACTCGTCGAAGCGGTCGCGGGCCTCCGCGAGGTCGATGCCGAAGCCGTCGAACTCGATGCTCTGGTAGCCGCGGCCGACGCCGAAGTCGAGCCGCCCGCCGGACAGCAGGTCCAGCTGGGCCGCGGACTCCGCGACGCGCAGGGGGTTGTGCAGCGGGAGGACCACGACGCCGGTGCCCAGCCGCAGCCGCTCGGTGCGCCCGGCCAGGTAGCTGAGCATGTTGAGCAGGTCGGGGACCGTGCCGTAGTCGCGGAAGTGGTGCTCGCTGATCCACACGCCGTCGAAGCCGACCTCTTCCAGCAGCTCGGCGACGGCGAGGTTGTACTCGTAGACCTCCCGCACCGGACGGTCGTCGAAGCGGTGGAACAGCAGGAAGGACGAGAACTTCATGGCACATCCTCAAAAAGATTCGACCAAGCGCTCGTTTGGTACGATAGGCGGGCCTCACGCGGTTGCACAAGGCTTTCAGGTCGGCCGCACGTAGACAAGCGCTTGCTTGGTTATTACCGTGGCTGGCCATGGGTCGACATGTCATCGCGGCCGATGTCGGCGGCACGTTCACCGACGTCGTGCTGGCCGGGCCGGACGGAACCATGACCGTCGTCAAGACGCTGAGCACGCCGGACGACCCGACCCGCGGCATTCTCGCGGGTGTCTCGGGGGTCCTCGCCGCGTCGGGGACCGATCCGGCCGAGGTCGGCCGGTTCGTCCACGCGACCACGCTGGCGACCAACGCCATTCTTGAACGCACCGGTGCCGACGTCGCGTTCGTCACCACCCGCGGATTCCGCGACCTGCTGACGCTCGGGCGCTACGCACGGGTCGAGGAGGATCGCTTCGACCTGCTCTTCGAGCCTCCGCCGCCGCCGGTACCGCGGTCGCGCTGCTTCGAGGTGACCGAACGGGTCGATGCGCGCGGCGCCGTGCTCATCCCGCTCGACGAGGCGCAGGCGCGCGACGTCGCCCGGCGCATCGCCGAGCTGCGGGTCGACGCGGTCGCCGTCTCACTGCTGCACTCCTATGCGAACCCCGTGCACGAGCGCCGGTTCGCCGAGATCCTCGCCGCGGAGCTGCCGCCGGGTGTCACCGTCGTCGTGTCGGCGGAGATCTTCCCCGAGCTGCGCGAGTACGAGCGGGCCACCACGACGCTCATGTCGGCCTATGTCGGGCCGGTGATGGTGCGGTACCTCGGCGCGCTCGAACAACGGCTGCGGTCGATCGGGATCGATGCCAGGGTGCAGGTGATGGAGTCGAGCGGCGGCGTCATGTCGGCCGAGCTCGCCGGGCGCCGCGCGGTGGCGACGATCGAGTCCGGCCCCGCGGCCGGCGTGATCGCGGCCCAGGCGACCGGGGCAAGGCTGGGCCGCGCCGACGTCATCTCGTTCGACATGGGCGGCACCACGGCGAAGGCGTGCGCGATCCGCGGCGGCGTCCCCGACGTCACCCGCGAGTTCCACGTCGGCGGCAAGGGCAGCTACGGCGGCCGCCGGGCCGGGACCGGGGTGCCGATCAAGGTCGCCGCGATCGACCTCGCCGAGGTCGGCGCCGGCGGCGGCAGCATCGCGTGGGTCGACGACGGCGGCGCGCTGCGGGTCGGCCCCCGGTCGGCCGGCTCCCAGCCCGGCCCGGCCTGCTACGGGCTGGGCGGGCGGGAGCCGACGGTCACCGACGCCAACCTGCTGCTCGGGTACCTCGACCCGGCCACGTTCGCCGGCGGCACGATGCGCCTGGACCCCGCGAAGAGCGCGACCGCGATCCGCGGCCGGCTGGCCGAGCCGCTCGGCGTCAGCCCGGAGGCGGCCGCCGCGGCCGTCCACGACATCGCCAACGCCGTCATGGCCTCCGCCGTGCACGTCGTCACCGTGCAGCGGGGCATCGACCCACGTAACTACGCGCTCGTCGCGTTCGGCGGCGCCGGGCCGATGCACGCGGCCCGGGTCGCCGAGCGGTTCGGCATCGGCACGATCGTGGTGCCGCCCGCCTGCGGGGTCGGCTCCGCGGCCGGCCTGCTGGTGACCGACCTGTCCACCGACCGGGTGGCGACCCGGCTCATGACCGATCCCGAGGCCGGCGAGGTCGCCGGGACCTACGGCGACCTCACCGCCGCCGCCCTCGACGACCTGGGCCTCACCGACGCGGAGGTGCAGCGCTCGGTCGACGTGCGGTACCGCGGCCAGGCGCACGACCTCACGATCCCGCTGCCGGACGGGGAGCTCACCAAGGCGGTGCTGGACGAGGTCGTCGAGCGCTTCTACGCGAGCTACCGGCAGGCGTACGGCATCGCGCCGCGCGACCCGGTCGAGCTGGTCAGCTACCGGGTGCGGGTGGTCCATCGCGTGCCGGCCGCGCCTTTTGCAGAGGTTGCGGCGCAGGCCGACGGAGCGCCGGAGGGCTCCCGGCCGGCCTGGTTCGACGGGGCCTTCGTCGACACCCCGATCTACCGGCGCGCGACCCGCCGCGGCCGGCCGCCGGTGCCCGGCCCGCTCGTCGTCGAGGACGCCGAGTCGACCGTCGTGGTGCCGCCGGGCTGGTCGCTGCGGGTCGACGCCACCGACACCATCATCCTGACCCAGGGGGAACCGTCGTGACCGACGACCTCACCGCCGACGTCCTGCGCAACGCGCTGCTGGTGGCCGCCGAGGAGGCCAGCATCGTGGTGATCCGCTCGGCGTACTCGACGTTCATCGTGGAGGGCTCCGACGCCTCGGCCGCGATCCTCGACCGCGACGGCCGGCTGATCTCCCAGTCGGTGGCGACGACGCTCATGAACAGCATGGCGCTGTCCGTCGCGCTGCCGTCCGTGCTGGCCGACTTCCCGCTCGCCGACATGCGGCCGGGGGACGCGTTCGCCCTCAACGACGCGTACCGCGGCGGCATCCACACCAACGACATCCTGGTGTTCCGGCCGATCTTCGTCGGCGCCGCCGTGGAGTACTTCAGCGGCACCCTCATCCACGTCTCCGACCTCGGCGGCACGTCGGCCGGCGGGATGGCCGCGCTCGCGACCGACATCTTCGCCGAGGGACTGCAGCTGCCGCCGGTGCGCATCGCCACCGCGGCCGGGCTGGACCCGACGATCGAGCGGCTGCTGCGGCTCAACAGCCGCACGCCCGACTCGGTCGTCGGCGACGTGCGGGCCCTCATCGCCGGCGCCAACGCGGCGGCGCGGCGGGTCGACGAGCTGGTCGCGCAGTACGGCGCGGTACCGCTGCGGCAGCGCATCGACGAGTACCTCGACTACACCGAGGCGCGGACCCGGCTCGCCCTGCAGGCGCTGCGCCCGGGCACCTACCGCGCGGAGTACGCCATCGACGACGACGGCATCCACCTCGACGCACCTCCGCTCGTCGTCCGGGTCGCGGTGACCGTCGGGACCGACGGCGTCGGCGTGGACTTCACCGGCACCGACCGGCAGGTGGCGGCGGCGGTGAACTCCAGCCTGTCGCAGTCCATGGCCGGCGCGGTGTTCGCCCTGCGCTGCTTCGTCGACCCGTCGCTGCCGATGAACGCGGGCGGGCTGCGGCCGTTCACGCTGCACTTCCCGCCGGGCTCGCTGCTCAACGCGCAGTCGCCGTACCCGTGCGGCGGCCGCTTCCTGCCCGTCTACGCGGCGATCGAGGCCATCCTGCAGGCCCTGTCGGAGGCGACCCCGTCCCGGGCGATCGCCGCCTCCGGCATCCTCCAGCCGTTCTCGATCGCGGCCCGCTCCGCGCCGTACTGGATCCACCTCGCCTACGACTTCGGCGGGGTCGGCGCCCGGACCGGCCGGGACGGCCCCGACGCGACCGGCGTGCACTTCGGCGTCGGCCGCAACTCCATCCCGCAGGCGGAGCCGGTGGAGATCCGCTGCCCGCTCATCGTCGAGCAGGTCGAGTTCATCCCCGACTCCGGCGGCCCCGGCCGCTGGCGCGGCGGCCTCGGCACCCGCACGACGTTCCGCCTGCTCGCCGACGCCGACATCACCACCCGCGGCG
>NZ_BMPI01000077.1:9643-50256 GCF_014647515.1 Dactylosporangium sucinum
ACCGGCTCGGCAGCGCTCCGCCCGGCCGCTCCGGCGGGGGACCGGGCCGCCTGGGCGGCTTCTACCGCCGCGCGGCCGACGGGCGGGTCGAGCGGCTGCCGGCGAAGAACAACAACGTCGTGTTCCGGGCCGGCGAGGCGTTCATCGTCGAGACCACCGGCGGCGGCGGACTGGGCGACCCGCGGGAGCGCGACGTCGTCGCGGTCGCGCTGGACGTGGCGGACGGCCGGGTCACGGCCGCGGCGGCCGCGGCGGCCTACGGCGTCCGGCTGGCCGCGGACGGCACCGCCGAGCGTCTCTGACGCTTGAACAAACGACCAAGTGCGCCAGCTGGATATTGGCAGCCACGCGCACCACTGTTACCGTACCAACCAAACGCTTGTTCATAAGAGCGACGAGCAATGCCAGGAGGCGGCGATGACATCCCTGCGCGTGGGTCTGGGCTATGAGCTCGAGGTCCGGGGGCGCACCAGCGAAGTGGAGCAGCAGGCCTTCGAGAACCTCCTTGAACAAGGTGTCCTCGCCGACCGCCTCGGCTACGAGGCCCTCTGGATGGTCGAGCACCACTTCACCCGGGGCTTCTCCCACTCCGCCGCACCCGACCTGGTGCTGGCGGCGCTGTCCCGGCAGACCGAACGGCTCCGGCTCGGCCTCGGCGTGGTCCTGCTGCCCTTCTCCCACCCGATCCGCACCGCCGAGCGGGTCGCGACCCTCGACATCCTCAGCCGCGGCCGGGTCGAGTTCGGCACCGGGCGCGGCGCCTCACCGCTGGAGTACCAGGCGTTCGGCATGCCGTTCGAGCAGTCGCGCCAGCTGTGGGAGACCAACCTCGACATCGTGACGCGGATCTTCGAGGCCGACGGTGAGCCCGTCCACGCCGAGAGCGAGCACTGGCTGGTGCCGGACGTGGGCGTGTACCCGCGACCGGTGCAGAAGCCGCACCCGCCGATCTGGGTCGCCTCCACGAGCCTGGAGGGGTACCTGTCGGCCGCCCAGGGCGGCTACCACCTGCTCGGCATGACGATGCTCAAGGGGCTCGACGCGGTCGCCGAGGACATCGCCGCGTACAAGGCCGAGCTGGCCAAGCACGGCCACGACCCGGCCACCCGGCGGGTCGCGCTGATGATCCCGTGGCACGTCGCGCCGACCCGCGAGCAGGCGTACGCCAACGCGGCCGACGCCGTGCTGTGGTACATCCGCCGCCAGGTCAACCTGGTGACCCCGTCGGACTACATGGACGCGCGGCACGCGACCTACCGGGTGCTGGGTCAGCTGGCGGCCGGCCAGGCGCCGGAGGAGGCGATCGAGACCCTCCGCGAGCACCACATGATCGTCCTCGACGACGTGGCCGGCTCGCGCAAGGCCCTCGAACGCCTCGAGGCGGCCGGCATCACCGACCTCATCCTGCAATTCCAGGTCGGCGGCCTCGCCAACGAGCACGTCCTGTCGTCCATCTCGCTGTTCGCGAAGGAGGTGGCGGAGCTGTGACCTGGCTGTCTCGGGACACCGTTCCCGCCGGGACCGGCTTCCTGCGCCTCTCGCCGGCCGCCGATGTCGCCGTGCCGCTGTCGCCCGCGGACCTTGCCGCGACCGTCGAGCTGAGCAGGGAGACGTTCGCCGCGGCCGGCATCACCGCCGAGGACCGGGTCGTCGTGGCGCTCAACAGCGACGGTGATCTCGCCGGCGGGCTGCTGACCGAGGCACTGACGGGGCTCGCGGGTGCGACCGCTTCCGTCGGCCCGCGCGGGCGGATGCGCCTGCTGGCCGCACTGGAGGCCGTCGGCGCCACCACGCTCGTCATCACCCCGACCGGCGCGGCCGACCTGCTGGCCCGGCTGCACATGGAGTTCCTGGTCGACCCGCTCGACCTGGGGCTGCGGACGCTGGTCCTGGTCGGTGAGATCACCGACCAGCGCACCTGCCGCCACCTCGCCGCCGAGTTCGGCGCGCGGGTGATCGGCGTCTACGTCGACCCGGTCTTCGGCGCCGCGCTCGCCTGGCGCGACGCCACCGACGAGCGCAACCCGCTCGTGCCGGTCCGCGACGGGCTCCTGGCGCTCGCCGAGCTTTCGGAGGATGCGGTACTGGCGGCAGCGCCGGGCAAGTCGGCCGAGCTGGTCCTGACGCCGGGGTGGCACTCCACGCTCGGCGGGGCGACGATCCGCACCGGCGAGGTGGTCGACCTGGACGGTTCATCCGGCATCCCGGCGCCCACGCACACGGTCGGCGACCACGTCCTCATCCGCGGCCGGTGGCTGTCGCTGCCCCGGCTTCGGGCGGTGTTGTCGAAGATCGACGGCATCGCGCGATGGACGCTGGAGATCCGCCGGGACGGTACGCTCGACATCGCTACGCTGAAGGTCGCGTTCGCGCGGCCGTCGCTGCTGAAGAACCCCATGTGGCACGGGCGCGTCCGCCAGGCTCTCGCGGCCGTGACACCGGTGACGATCCAGGTCGAGGTGTTGCCCGAAGTGTCAGAGACCAGCGCGCCGCCGGTGATCGACGACCGCCGCGGCCACCACCTCGGCTCGGACCGCCATGGCCGCTGACGCGCTCCCGCCGATGCCGGAGTGGGAGACCCTGCCCCGCATGCTGCTGGACCGCGCCGAGCAGGCGCCGTCGGCGGTGGCCGTCGTCGACGGCGACGTCCGCCTGACCACCGCCGAGCTGCTGGCCTCGGCGGAGGCCTTCGCCGCCGGGCTCATCGGCCTGGGCGTCTCGCGCGGCGACCGGGTGGCGGTGTGGGCGCCGAACACCTGGCGCTGGGTGGTGGCCGCCCTGGGCATCTGGCACACCGGCGCCGTGATCGTGCCGGTCTCGACTCGAGCCAAGGCGATCGAGGCCGGCCAACTGCTCGACCGCACGGGGGCCAGGCTGCTGGTCGCCGCGGACGGCTTCCTCGGCGTCGACTACGTCGACCTGCTGGCGGCCGAGTACGGTCCGGCCGCCCCCGATCGCCCCTTCGAGCGGCTGCCGTCACTCCGCGACGTCCTGCTGCTGAGCTCCGCCGGCCTGGCCGGCGTCGCCGAGGTCTCCGTCCCGGTCGAGGAGGTGCGGCGCCGGGCGCTGGAGGTCCGGCCGGAGGACCCGATCGAGATCCTGGCCACCTCCGGCACCACGGGCGAGCCGAAGGGTGTCGTGCTGGCCGGCCCGCAGATCATGCGCGCCTACTGGGACTGGAGCGAGCTCGTCGGCCTGCGGGAGGGCGACCGCTACCCGGTCGTCAGCCCGTTCGCGCACGGCTTCGGCATCAACGCCGGCCTGCTGGCCTGCATCATCCGCGGCGCGCAGATCCACCCGATCGCGCTGTTCGACCCCGACACCGCGCTGGAGCTGGTCGAGCGCGAGCGTCTGACGCTCCTGGCCGGCCCGCCGGCGCTGTTCGACCGCCTGCTCTCCCGCCCGGACCTCCCGGACCGCGACATCACGAGCCTGCGCTCGGCGGTGGTCGGCGCCGCGGCCGTGCCGACCGAGCTGATCCACCGCATGCGCTCGGTGCTCGGCATCGAGCGCATCGTCAACGCGTACGGACTGATCGAGGGCTCGGTCGTCTCGATGACCCGCCCCGACGACCCGGACGAGGTGGTGGCCTCGACGGCCGGCCGCGCGGTCCCGGGCCAGGAGATCGCGGTGGTCGACGACACCGGCGCGGCGGTGCCGGCGGGCACCCCGGGCGAGGTGCTGGTCCGCGGATACGGGGTGATGCAGGGGTACTGGAAGGCCCCGGACCTGACCCGTGCGGCCGTCGACGCCGAGGGCTGGCTCCACACCGGCGACATCGGCGTGCTGGACGAGCGTGGCAACGTGCGCATCGTCGATCGCAAGAAGGAGATGTTCATCGTCGGCGGCTTCAACGCCTACCCCGCGGAGATCGAGAACCTGCTCGGCCGCCACCCGGGCATCGCGGCGGCCGCGGTCGTCGGCGTGCCGGACCCTTCGTCGGGCGAGGCGGGCTGCGCCTTCGTGGTCCCGCTGCCGGGGGCGGCGCTGACGCCGGCCGAGCTGATCGCGTGGTCCCGCGAGAAGATGTCGAACTACAAGGTCCCCCGCCACGTCCACGTCGTCGAATCGCTGCCGCTGACCGCGAACGGCAAGGTCGACAAGTCCGCGCTGCGCCGCCTCGCCACCCCCTGACCCTCGGGAGCGATCCACTTCGTGGGAGCGATCCCACGGGCGGTCGCGGCTCCGCTAGGGTCACGGCGTGCTGGCCGTCGTCTGGAGCGCTGTTCGTGCCCGCCGGGGTCCCGCGATCGTGATGGCGCTGCTGGTCGCGATCACCGCCGGGGGGCTCGGCGGGGCCGGCTGGTTCGCGAGCCGGGACACGGCGGCCGCGACGGCGGCGCTCGTCGCGGCCGCCCCGCCGGCGCAGCGGACGGTCGGCGTGCGCGGTGGCATCGCCCTGGGCGCCGACCCGGTCCAGGCCCTCGACCGCTTCCGCGCTACGACCGAGTCCACGGCCGGCATCCAGGTGGAGCGCGCGGTGGCCGGGGTGCAGCTGCCGGGGACGCTCGCCCTCGGCGACGGGGCCCGGATCGTGGCCGAGCTGCGGTATCGCGACGAGGCCTGCGCCAACCTGGTCCTCACCGGGGCATGCCCGGCCGGGGTCGGGGAGGTCGCGCTGCCGGCGGCGCTGGCCCGGCGGCTCGGCGCGGCCGTCGGCACGCGGCTGCTGCACCACAACGTCGTCGGCCGGGAGCCGCTCGCGCTGACCGTGGTCGCCACGTTCGAGCCACGGGACCCGCTCGGCTGGTGGTGGAGCGGGCTGCCGGCCGACATCGGCCTCACCACCCTCGACACGATCGCGGCGCCGGGGGTGCAGGTGTACGCGACGGACGACCTGCTGCTGCCGGTCGCGCAGTTCGCCCGCGCCGACGGCAACGCGGTGGCCACCGCCGTCGCGCGGCTCAAGCGCGAGTCGCTCGAGGTCACCTCGGGCGCCGAGACGCTGATCAAGGCCGTGGCCGCCCAGCGGTACGCGGTGGAGCACGGCATCACGGTCGCCGCCGTCCAGTTCGTCGCGGTCGGGTGGCTCGCGATCGGGGTCGCCGCCTGGTATGCGGCCGAGGCCCGGCGCGGCGACGCCGCCCGGATCGCGCTGCGCGGGGCCCGGCGCTGGCGGGTCGTCATCGCCACCTCCGGGCAGAGCGCGCTGCCCGCCGTCGCGGGGGCCGTCGCCGTGGCCGGGCTGCTGCCGCCGGAACTGCGGGCAGCGGCCGCCCTCGTGCTGCTGGGCGCGCTCGTGCTCATCGTCGCCGCCGACTGGCGGCTGACCCGGGTGCCGGTGCACCGGCTGCTGCGGTCCGCGCCGCCGCGCCGGGCCGCGCTCGCCGCCGCCGCGCTGGACGTGACCGTCATCGCCGTCGCGGGCGCGGGCGGATACCAGTCCGCGGTCACCGGCGACACGCCCGTGCGGGGGTACGGCCTGGAGCTGCTCACCCCCGTGCTGTTCGCCACGGCCGGGGCCGTGCTGCTGACCCGGCTGCTGCTCCCGCCGGCCGTCGCCGCGGGGCGGGCGGCCCTGGCCCGGGGCCGGCTGACCGGCGGGCTCACCGCGCTGTTCCTGGCGCGGCGCGCGTCGGCGTACCGCATCGTGCCGGTGCTCGCGGCGGCCGCCTGCGTCTGCGGGGTCGCCGCGCAGGACTGGGCCCGGGCCGACGCCGCCCGCCTGCACCGGGCCCAGGCCGAGATCGGCGCCGACCGGGTGCTCACCGTCGCGCCGGTCCCACGGGAGCGGCTCCTGGCCGCCGTCCGCGCCGCCGACCCGGAGGGCCGCCACGCGATGGCCGTCGTCGTGTCGGGCGCGTCCGGCCCCGGCCCCCGGCTCCTCGCCGTCGACTCGCGCCGGCTGCGGGCCGTCGCGGCGGTCGACCCGGGCCCGGCGGCCGACCGGCTGCATCCGCCCGCCCCGGCGCCGATCGCGGTCACCGGCACGGCGCTCACGCTGCGGGCGTCCGGCGGCGGGCCGGTGGCGCTGAGCCTGACGCTGGCCGTGGCCGGCACCGGGGAGAAGGTGCACGCGGACTTCGGGGCGATCGGGGCGGACCGGGAATATCACGCGCAGGCCCCCGCCTGCCGGGCCGGCTGCCGGCTCGTCGCGCTGGACCTGAGCGCCGACCCGGGCGCGGTCCTCGACCTCGTGGAGCTGCGCGCCGACGGCCGGGTCGCGATCGACGGGGCCGGGTTCGCCGATCCGGCGCGGTGGCGAACGGCCGTCGGCGACGCGGCCATGGGCGTGCAGCGGCTGCGCGGCGAGGGCCGGATGCGGCTGGCCGCCGTCGCGCCGGCCCGCCACGGACCGGCCGACCGGCGCATCTACGCCGTCGACGCCCCGGTGCCCCTGCCGGTCCTGGCCACGGCCGGCGCCCTGCGCGAGCCCGACCAGAGCGGCCTCGCCGAGCTGGCGGTGGCCGGCGTGGGGGTGCCCGTCCGGGCCTCGACCGCGGACGGGCTGCCGGCCCGGTCCGGCGGGGTGATCCTGACCGACCTGGAGTACGCCGACCGGCTCACCGCCGGGCTCGCCGAGCCGGCCCGCCCCGGCGACGTCTCCCAGGTGTGGCTGGCCGCCGGCGCACCGCCCGGCGTGCTGGACCGGCTCGCCGCGGCCGGCCTGACCGTCATCGGCGGCGACTCGGTCGCGGCCGCCCGCGACCGCCAGGCGCGCCTCGGCCCCGCCGCCGCCCTGCGCTTCCACCTGCTCGCCGCCGCGCTGGCCGTGCTGCTGGCGAGCGCCGCGCTGACCGTCGTGGCGGCGGTGCAGCGCCGCGACCGGCGGGCCGAGATCGAGGCCCTGCGCCGCCAGGGTGTCCCGGCCCGGTTGCTGCGGGCCGCGACGCTGTGGTCCGCGCTCGCACCCGGACTCCTCGCCCTGGCGATCGGGCTCACCGCCGCGGCGGCGGCCCGCTGGTTGTTGCGCGCGCCGGTGCGGCCGTTCGCCGACGCGTGGGTCGTCGACGAGCCGCCGGTGTCCGCACTCGCGCTGCTGACCGCGATCGCCGCCGCGGCGTTCTGCTTCGGCCTGGCCGCACTGGGCTCGGGACGGATCGGGGGACGGCGATGATCGTGCTCACCCTCGCGATGCTGCGGGCCCGCTGGCGCCAGGCCGTCGGGCTGTTCCTGCTCGCGGGCCTGGCCTGCGCCGGGGTCGCGCTCGCGCCGGTGTACCTGGCCCGGACCGAGGAGGGCATCGTCGCCGCCGAGGTGGCTGCCGCCCGCTCGGAGGAGCGCACGATGCTCGCCGCGGCCACGGTCGAGTCGAACAACGCCGGGACGATCGACGAGGGCTTCGAGCGCGATGGCGCCCGGCTGCTCGACGCGCCCGGCTACACCCGGGTCTTCTCGGCGTCGTTCGTGGCGCAGCCGGCCGAGCGGCCCGAGGTGTTCCTGGACGGGACCCGGCAGGTGACGTACCGCGACGACGTCTGCGAACACGTGACGCTCGTGTCGGGCCGGTGCCTCATGGGCCTGGGCGACGCCGTGCTCACCGAGGAGACCGCGCGGCGGGCCGGCGTCCGGCTCGGCGATCCGCTGGCGCTGGCCGCGTCCTCCTACAAGCCGGGCACGAGCACGTTCGTCCCGGCGGGCCTGCCCGGCTACCTGACCGTCGTCGGCATCGTGCGCCCGGTCGCCTCGCCCTACTGGGGCCGCGGCACCTCCGACGGTGTCGTGTACGTCGATCGGCGCACGCTCGACGGCTTCGAACGCCCGTCGGAGCTGCAGACGTTCGACGCGTTCCCGCAGCCCGGCGCGATCCGGGCCGCGACCCTGCCGCGGCTGCGGGCCTGGCTCGCGCAGGCCGAGGCCGGCACCGGCGGCGAGATCGGCAGCGGCCGGGCCGAGATCGGCCTCGGCGCGCTGCTCGACCGCATCGACGCGGCCCGCGCGGCGGCCCGGGAGCCGGTGCCGTTCGCGGCGGTGCCCGTGGCCCTGCTCGGCTGCGCCGTGCTCGTGTTCGCCGTCGCGACCGGCGCCCGGGCCGGCCGCTTCGAGCACGGCATCGTCGCGCTGCGCGGCGCCCGCCGGACCGGCCGCTGGTGGCTGGCGGCCGCCGAGCCCGCCGTCCCCGTCCTGGCGGGCGGCCTGACCGGCAGCCTGATCGCCGGGGCCGGGGTTCCGGCGGCGCTGGCGTACGGGACCGCGCTCGCCGCCGCCGCGGTGCTCGCCGGCGCGGTGGTGGCCGTCCGGGCGATCTCGGCGCCGCTGAGCGACCTGCTGCGGCGCGTGGACCGGCGGGGCGCCCGGTGGCGCTCGGCGACCTTCGACGTCATGGTCTGGCTGCTCGCCGCCGTGGCCGTGGCGCACTTCCACACGTCCGGCGACAGCGTCTACGGCGTGGCGCCCCTCGCCCCGGCGCTGCTCATGCTGGCCGTGGCGCTGCTCGCCGCGCGGGCCATGCCCGTGGTCGCCGCCGGCGTCGCGGCGTCCGCCCTGCACCGGGGCCGCCCGGTGGCCGCGCTCGCCGCCCTGCGCCTGGCCCGCCAGCCGTCCGGCCGCCGCCTGCTGACCGTGCTCGTGGTCGCGGTGGCGCTGCTGGGCTTCGCGACGACGGGCGTTGCGGTCGCCGCGGTGACCCAGGACGCGCGGGCGGACGCCGCGGTCGGCGCGAGCCGGGTGCTGAGCCTCGCACCCGTGACCCGCCAGCGGCTGCTCGCCGCCACCCGGGGCGCGGATTCGCAGGCCCGGCACGCGATGGCGGTCGTGCCGCTCACGGACGACCTCCTCGCGGTGGACGCGCCCCGCTTGCCCGCGGTGGCCGTGTGGCATCCGTCGTACGCCGAGGTCTCCCTGCCCGACCTGGCCCGCGCGCTCCACCCGAGCCCCGCCGCGCCGCCCGCCACCGTGCGCGGCGACACCGTGGCGTTCGACATCACCGCCGTCCGTCTCGACGGCCTGAGCCCGGACCTCACCGCCCGCCTGGCGCCGCTCGACGGCGCGCCGGGCATCGAGGTGCGCCTCGGCGCGCTCCAGCCCGGCCGCCGCGTGTACGCCGCGGCCGCCGCCTGTGCCGCCGGCTGCCGCCTCGCCGTCCTCCAGGTCCGCCTGCCCGCGACCGCCGGCCAGGCGGTCACCCTGACCCTGCACGCCCCGCCGGCCCGCGACTGGCGCGCGCCCCAGGACGGGACGGTCACCGCGGCCCCCGACGGCGTCACCTTCGCGCTGCGGGCCACCGGCCGCGCCGACGCCGGCCTGCTGCGCCCGGCCGGCGTGCCCGACCGGATCCCGGTGGTGTCGACGGGCCCTGCGCCGCCCCCGGTGCCGCCGGACATCTTCGACCCGGTGGCGCCGGTGGCCACCGCGCGTGCCCTGCCCCGCCTGGGCACGCACGGCGCACTGATCGACCTGGAGTACGCCGACCGGCTCGCCGTCGACTCGGGCCTGGCCGAGCACGCCGAGGTCTGGCTCGCGCCGGGCACCCCGCAGTCCGTCGTGGACGCGCTCGTCGCGGCGGGCCTCACCGTCACCGGCGAGCGGACCCTGGCCGGCGAGCGCGCGCTGCTGGGCCGCTCCGGCGGCGCGCTGGGCATGCGCTACGCGCTGCTGGCGGGGATCGCGGCCGTGGTGCTGGGCGCGGCGGCCCTCCTGGTGACCGCGCTCGGTGCCGGCACGGCCGGCTGGGCCGACCTGGTCGCGCTGCGCCGCCAGGGCGTCCCGGCGCGGGTGACCCGGCGCGTGGAGCCGGTCGCGACGCTGTCGCTCGTGGCCGTCGCCCTCGTCGCCGGGACGGCGGCGGCCGCGGTGGCGTGGTTCGCGATCGGCCGCTACCTGCCTGCGGTCGATCCCGCCGCCGTGCCGCCGTTCACCCCGATGCTGCTGGCGCTCGGCGGATCGGCGGTGGTGCTGGGCACGATCGCGCTGGTACGGCCCCGGTCGTAGGGTCCGCCGCCGCCGACGTCAGGCGAGCAGCGCCGGATTGGCGCCCGGCTGCACGTCCATGTCGAGGACGGCGGGGTTGCCGTCGAACCAGACCGCCGTGCCCCGCCTGGAGCTGATCAGCCAGCGGCCGTCCACCCGGGTCAGCTCGTCGTCGACCCAGCCGCCGATCAGGAACAGCGAGCGCGGAGCCAGGGCGTTGCGGCAGTGCTGGGCCTGGTAGTAGCTGTGCGCGGTCGCGCGGTCGCCGTCCACCTGGACCGTGACCGCGCTGAAGACGTGGTGGGTCGCGTCCAGTCCGGCCAGCACCACCTTGGCCTTGTCGCGGTAGTGGGCGGGAGTCGGGTATCGGCCCGCCACGCTCATCACGATGGCCGCGTCGGGCGTGAAGCAGGAGTCGAGCAGATCCCAGTTCCGGGTGTCGATGGCGATCGCGTAGCGGTACAGGAGTTGCTCGATCTCATGAACGTCGGTCACGACAAGCCCTCCAGCGGGGAGAAGACGGCGTGCAGGGGCGGGCGGCGGCCGGCGTCGCCCGACATGGTCAGCAGGAGGTCGGGGACCGTGTCGAAGCCGGCCACCGTGCGGGCGATGCGCTCGTACGGGAAACGGTGCTCGCCCAGCAGGCGCAGGGCCTGCGCCGGGGCGGACGTCGAGACGCCGCGGACGCCGGTCAGGCGCAGCTCGCGGGTCGTGATGAGGTCGGGGCGGCAGACCGCCGTCGCGTCGTCGCCGCGGCTGCCGGCGTAGACCACGCGCGCCCGCAGCGCGGCCAGCTCCATCGCCTGGCCGAAGGCGGCGGGAGCGTGGGCGGTGATGTCGACGACCACGTCGGCCAGGCGGCCCGCGGCCGAGCGCAGGGCCTCGACGGGGTCGTCGCGGGTCACGTCCACCGTCAGGTCGGCACCCATCGAGCGGGCCGTGGCCAGGCGCTCGGTGTCGTGCTCGCCGGCGCCGGTCACGAGGACGAACGCGGCGCCGGCCGCCTTCGCCGCGGCGGCCGCGCAGATGCCGCGGATGCCCGGGCCGAGGATCGCCACCACCTCGCCCGGCCGCAGGGCCGGCACCTCGACGGCCCACGTCACCGCGCCCGCGAGCGGGTTGAACAGGGTCGCCGACACCGGGTCGAGCGACGGCGGCACGCGGTGGACGACGGACTCCGGGGCCAGGTAGTGGTGGGTGGCGTAGCCGCCCCACAGGCTCGGCGGCACCGACGTGGGCACCATCCCGTACGAGGTCATCGGCCCGAAGCGGACGCAGTTGGCCAGGTCGCCGGCCGTGCAGCGCGCGCACGTGCGACAGGCGCGGCGGTTGCTCACCGCGACCCGGTCGCCCTCGGCCACGCCCCACCGGCGGGCCGCGGCCGGGCCGATGCGCTCGATGACGCCGACCGTCTCGTGGCCCGGGACGAAGCCGAGCGGCCAGCGCATCCGGCCCGTGAAGACCTCGTGGTCGCTGCCGCACATGCCGCAGGCCTCGACCCGCAGCAGCGCGTCGTCGTCGCCCAGCGCGGGCTCGGGGAACTCGCGGCGTTCGAGCCGGCCGTAGTCGGTCAGGACCAGCGCGGTCGCGGTCACCACGCGATGGCCTCGCCGCCCCAGGGGGTCAGGATGCCCTGGGTGTCCTTGAACCGCTCCGGCAGGTGCTCGACGTTCATCCAGGTGGCGTTGAGCCGGCCGAAGCCGATGGTGCGGGCGCAGCGCAGGCCGAGCTCGACGATCTCGCCCTCGTCGAAGTGCTCGCGCAGCTCGTCGTAGACGCGCTCGTCGATGCGCAGGTGGTCGGTCGCCAGCAGGTCGGCGAAGCGCAGCGCGGCCCGCTCGGCCGGGGTCAGGTCGGGCGCCTCGGCGGGCCGGGCGAGCGAGCAGACGAGGTCCTCGTCGACGCCGGCGTCGATGCCCGACTGGTACCGCACGGCCATGCAGCTGCGGCACTGGTTGTGGAACGCGAGCCGGATGCGGATCAGCTCGACCAGCCGGGGCGGGAGGGTGCCCTCGTCGGCGAGCGCCTGACGGTAGGCGTCGTTGACGGCGGCGGCGATCTTCGGGCGGTGGGCGAGGATCGAGGCATGGACCTGCTCGATCTGCTCGCGCTGGGTGGCGGTGGCCGGGTCGATGACGGCGTGGCCGGCCGCGGGTCGGATTCGGGCCATGGCGGGGTCCTTCCGTGGGTATCACTCAGTGATATAGGGTATCGAAGAACCAATGGGACCGACGGTAGAGAGGGCCGCTCGTGGCTGTCAAGACGATCGACGTGGTCAGCCGTGCCCTGGCGGTGCTGGAGCAGGTGTCGCTGCACCAGCCGGCCAGCCTGGGCGCGCTCGCGCGCGAGCTCGACCTCGACAAGAGCGCGGTGCAGCGCATCGTCGCCACGCTGCACGCGGACGGCTGGATCCGGCCCGACGCGGCCGGTCAGGGCGGCTGGACCCTGACCGGGCGGGCGCTGGCGGTGGGCGGCCGGTTCGCGGCGGGCGAGGACCTGCGGGCCCGGGCCCGGCGGGTGCTGCGCGAGGTGCACGCCGCGACGGGGGAGACGGTGTGGCTGGCCGTGGCCGACGGCGGCAGCCTCATCGTGGTGGACGAGATCGCCAGCACGCACGTGCTGCGGGTGACGTTCCCGATCGGCTACACGGGCCCGTTCGGCCCCGGCACGGCGGGCGGCGCGGCCATCCTGGCTCGGGAGGACGACGCCGAGCCGGACGCGCGCGTGGAGCAGGCGCGAAGCGACGGCTTCGCGGTCCAGATGTCCGGCGAGGTGCCGCTGTGGGCCGCCGCGGTCGCGCTGCCCCGCGAGCCGGGCGCGCTGCCCGCGGCGGTGGTGATCGGTGTGCCGCAGAGCCGGGGCGGCGAGCCCGAGCTGCGCCGCCTCGGCGCGGTCCTGGCCGAGGCCGTCCGGACGGTCTACGCCGGGGCGTGACCGAGCGGCCGGTCCTCGGTCCAGTCGACGATCAGGACCCGCTCGGCGAACCGCCAGCCCTCGCCGGTCTCGGCATACCGGTCCTGATAGCGGATCGACATCACGAACACGCGGTCGTCGTAGAGGTGGTAGGCCATGCAGTAGACCTCGCCGCGGTCGCCGTCGACGAGGTGGTTGCCGACGAAGTGGGTGGTCACCCGGTATCGGGACAGGGCCGCGATCCGCTCGGCGATCGCGGCCCGGCCGCGCACGTCCAGGTCGGGCTCCCGGGCGAGCCGCCCGTCCTGGGTGAACAGGGCGGCGACGCCGTCGGCATCCCGGCGGTCGCAGCCGCGGGCATACACAAGCGCCAACCGGCGCACCGCGTCAGAGTCCATGCTCGATCGCGATCCTCTCCATCTCGGCCCGGATCTGCGGCAGTCGCAGGGAGCGGCACGACAGCACAAGGCGATCGACGCCGGCAACCGTGGCGCGCCGGACGAACGAAGGGTCGGTCGCCGTCAGCGACACGGTCAACGTGACCTCGATCGCATCCGGGTCCCGCCCAGCCAACGTAGCGTGGTGGCGTACCACGCCGGTGAGCTCCGGCAACAGGGCGAGGTCGACGCCGAGCGGGTGGAACCCGTCGCCCAGCCGCCCGGCTCGCCGGGCCGCCGCCTCGCTGTGCCCCCCGACGTGGATCGGCACCCCGCCGGGCTGGACCGGCTTGGGGAAGCAGCGCGCGCCGCGGAAGGCGAAGAACTCGCCGGCGAAGTCGCTCGGGTCGCTGCTCCACAAGGCCCGCAGCACCCGGATCGCCTCGTCGGTGCGCCGTCCGCGCGAGGCGTAGTCGACGCCGAGCGCCGCCATCTCCTCGCGCATCCAGCCGACGCCGACCCCGATGCGCAGGCGGCCGCCGGACAGCACGTCCATCGTGGCGAGCCGCTTGGCCAGCTGTACCGGATGATGCTCCGGAAGGATCAGCACGCTGGTGGCCAGCCGGAGGCGCTCGGTGCACGCCGCGACGTGGCCGAGCACGGCGAGCGGATCCGGGAACGGGGTGTCGTCCGGCAGCCCGATGTCGCCGTCCGGTGTGTAGTGGTGCAGCCGTTCGTAGTCCGACACGACCACGATGTGCTCGGACAGGTACAGCGAGTCGAACCCGAGCCGGTCCGCGGTCTCGGCCAGTTCGGTCATGAACCGCGGATCGGCCGGGGCGCCGTTGTCGTACGGCGGGGCGACGGCGAACCTCATGCCGGCACCAGCCGCAGCGCCGTCTTCGGGCAGGCCTCGACCGCGCGGCGGGCGGCGTCGAGCCGCTCCGGCGGCACCACCGGCGTCAGGACGACCAGCTCGTCGTCCGTGTCGTCGAGGCGGAACAGGTCGGGGGCGGTCTCCGCGCAGGTGCCGTAGAGATCGCACCGGGCCCGGTCCACCTCAATCCCGCTCATCCCACTCCACCATCAGCCGCTCCAGGCCCCGGCCGGTCACGCTGCGCCGGTGGCGCACCTCCTGGCCGGGCGCGATGCGCAGGCTCGGCAGCCGGCTGGACAGCACCTCGATCGAGATGCTCATCTCCAGCCGGGTGAGGGCCGCGCCGACGCAGTGGTGGATGCCGTGGCCGAACGCCATGTGCTGGCCGGCGTTCGCGCGTGCGGGGTCGAACGTCTCCGGGTCGGCGAACACCGTCTCGTCGTGCCCGGCGGAGTCCTGGCTGACGAAGACGAACGACCCGGCCGGGATCGTCGCGCCGTGCAGCTCGATGTCGCGGGCCGCCCGGCGGAAGATGCCGGTCGCCGCGCCGTCGTAGCGCAGCGCCTCCTCGACGGCGCCGGGGATGCGCCGGGCGTCGGCGGCGACCTGCGGCCAGTGGCCGCCGTCGAGCAGCCGGTAGATCGAGCTGCCGACGCCGTTGGGCACGGTGTCGTTGCCGCCGAGCAGCAGGGCGCTGATCTGCTCGACCACGTCGAGGCGGTCCAGGCCCTGCGGGGTGCCGTCGACGAGCCGGCCCATGAGGCTGGCGAAGTCGTCGCGCGGCTCGGCGATGCGGTCGGTGATCAGCCCGTTCACGTACGCGAGGTAGTCGAGGAAGCTCTTCGCGAGCGTCCGCGAGATCGCCGGGTCGTGCCGGGCGAGGAACAGCTGGAACCAGGCGTGCACCCAGGCGTGGACCTGCGGCTCGTCCTCGCGGGGCAGGCCGATGAAGATGCCCATCAGCCGGGCCGGGGCGAACGTCGCGAAGTGGGCGACGAGGTCGGCCCGGCCGTCGGCGACGACCAGGTCGACCGACTCGTGCATCAGCTCGCGGTACCGGTCGCCGAGCTTGGCGACCGCGCGGGGCGTGAACGCCTTCGCCACCGCCTGGCGCAGCCGGGTGTGCGTCGGCGGGTCGACGTTGGCGACGAACCGGCCCAGGAACGCCTCCTGGGAGCCGAGCATCTCGCGGACGTCGTCCTCGAGGCGGTGGGCCGCGGTGAGGATGCCGTCCGACGAGAAGCGTTCGTTGTCGGCGAGGGCGGCGCGCACGTCGTCGTAGCGCGTGAGCACCCAGGCGCCGAGGTTGTCGCTGTAGAAGAGCGGCCGCGACTGTCGCAGGCGCCGCAGGAAGGGGTAGGGGTTGCTGACATGCCAGTCCGACGTGACGTCGTAGTCCTCGGCGGTGGCGGCGGCGGTCAGGGTCATTGACGACCTCACCTCAAGAGGGCTAAGTTGTCTCTCCTAGAGAGACGCCGTCTCTCTGTTGTGCCCGGAACGGTAGGCGTCGGTTTTCATGGCTGTCAAGGGAGTCCAGTCGCTGGCGACCGGGCTGCGCGTCCTCGAGCTCGTCTCGCGGCACCAGCCGGTCGGTGCGAGCGAGGTGGCCCGGCTCATGGGCCTGCACAAGAGCGTGGTGCACCGCGCCCTGATCACGCTGGGTGAGGAGGGCTGGATCCGGCCGTTCGGCGAGCCGCCGGCCGTGCGCTGGGTGGTCACCGGGCGGGCGCTGTCGGTCGGCAGCGCGTTCGCCGCCGAGGCGGCCGCCCGCGAGCAGGCCCACCAGCTGCTGCGGCAGCTCAGCGCCGAGAGTGGCGAGACCGTGCTGCTCTCGGTCCGCGACGGTGACCGGCTGCTCGTCGTCGACGCGGTCGAGAGCACCCAGCCGCTGAAGGTCACCTTCCCGGTCGGCACCAGCACGACCGTCGACCTGGAGACGGCGGCCGGCGAGGCGCTGCTGGCGGGGATGGCCGACGCCGAGGTCGTCGAGCTGCTCGGGGAGGAGGCGGCGCGGGCGTGGTTCCCCCGCCGGGCCGACTACGTGCGCCGCGGCTACGCGACCCAGACCCACCCGGCCAGCCCGCTGTGGGCGGTCGCGACCCACCTGCCGGTGGCGCCCGACGGCTCGGCGGCGGTCGTGGTGATCGCCGTCCCGCAGCACCGCTGCGACCGTGCGTCACTGGAACGTTTGGGCGAACGTTTGGTCGAGCTGGCACGGATCACGCGGAGAACTGGCTGATCTCGTTGACACCGAGCAAACGCTTGGTTGATGATACGGCTCACACCCCGCTGGCGAGCGAGGTGATCATCTTCCTCCGCCGAGGTGATTCCAATGCGCAAAAGGCCATTGTTAGCGGCGATTCTCAGCCTTCCACTCCTTCTCGCCGGCGCTTGCGGCGACTCGGGTGACGAAGGCGGGGGAACCGAACAAACGATCAAACTGGTGGGGCTCTGGGAGATCAAGGGGGAGAGCGCCGCCGCCATCAACGACTACCACGACGGCGCGGCCCTCGCGGTCGAGGACATCAACGCCGCCGGCGGCATCATGGGCCGCAAGGTGGTGCTCGACCGGGTCGCGATCGACCCGCTCAACCCGCAGAAGGCCACCTCCCAGTTCCTGGAGGCGGTCGACAAGGACCCCGACATGCTCATCGGCTTCCCGTCCGCGACGGCGCTGATCTCCGCCAAGGGACAGATCGACCGCAGCGGCATCCCGCTCATCGCCACCGCGAGCGCCAGCACGGCGCTGCGCTTCGGCAGCGCGGGCGCGAGCGAGTGGGCGTGGTACGTGCAGCCCTACGACGAGTTCAAGAACCAGGCCGCCGTCCGGTACATCCTCGAGGACCTCAAGGCGACGAAGGTCGGCCTGATGGGCACCAACGAGGCGTACGGCACGACGAACATCAAGAGCCAGACCGCCCTGCTGCAGGAGAAGGGTCTCACGCCCTTCGCCAGCCGCACCTACGACGCGACCGCGACCGACCTGACCCAGCACGTGCTGGCCATGAAGGGCGCCGACGCGGTCATCAGCTTCACCTTCCCCAACCCGCTCGCCATCGAGATGAAGCAGTTCCTGCAGAACGGCATCGACGTGCCGGTCTTCTCCAGCAGCTCGGCGACGCTCGCCGTGAACAACAAGCTGCTGACCGGTGAGCCCCTGAAGAACCTGCACGCGGTCGTCCCCTGCGACCCGGCCAGCTCCACCGACGCCAAGGTCAAGGCCTTCGGCGAGAAGTACAAGACGAAGTTCAACGAGGTGGCGACGAGCCTCGCCGCCGGCTCCTACGACGCCGTCTGGATCGCCAAGGCCGCCATCGAGAAGGCCGGCGGCACCGACCCCGCCGCGATCAAGAAGGCGATGAGCGAGGTCAACGTGTCCGGCAACGTCATCTGCGCCGGCAACTACAAGGCCGACGCCGCCCACATGATGAACCGCGACATGGCCGTCGTCCAGTACGCGGCGGACGGCTCGTCCAAGGAAATCAAGCGGTACACCTTCGAAGAACTGCCGGCCGCCACGAGCTAGCGGTACTGCGGGAAGGCAGGCCATTGTGGACAACGTCATCGCGCTGACCGCGAGCGGAATCGCCTCGGGAGCCGTCCTGGCGATCGCCGCGCTCGGTTTCCTGGTGCTGCACAACGCCACCGGCGTGGTCAACTTCGCCCACGGCGACCTCATCACGCTCGGCGCCTACCTGGGCGTGTGGGCCACCACCGACCTGGGCCTGCCGGTGCTGCCCGGCTACCTTCTGGCGCTGCTGGTGATGGCGGGCGTCGGCCTGCTCATCGAGCGGACCGCGTTCGCGCCGCTGCGCAAGAAGCCGCTCATCGTGGTGGTCATCGCGACCCTCGCCGCGGCGACCGTGATCCGCGGCCTCATCGCCGTGTGGCAGGGCTCGACCCCGAAGACCCTGCCCAGCCCGGCCGGCGACGGGGCGCTGCGGATCGCGGGGGCGTCGATCGCCCACCAGCGGCTGCTCATCGTCGCGGTCGCGGCGGTGGCGGTGGTCGCGCTGCTGCTGCTGTTCGGCCGCACGTCGTTCGGCCGCCAGGTCCGGGCCCTGGCGACCGACCCCGACACCGCCCGCCTCCAGGGCGTGCGGACCAAGGCCATCGGCATGGCCGCGTTCGTCATCTCGTCGGTGCTGGCCGGGCTGGCCGGGCTGATGGTCGCCCCGCTCGGCGCGGTCGACCTCAACCTCGGCTTCGGCCTGATGATCACGGCCTTCGCGGCGGCGGTGCTCGGCGGCTTCGGCAGCCTCACCGGCGTCGTGCTCGGATCGCTCGCGATCGGGCTCATCGAGCAGTTGGTCGGCGGGTACCTGTTCCCGTCGTACTCCACGATGCTCGCGCCGATCGTGCTGTTCCTGGTCATCGTGTTCCGCCCGCAGGGTCTCGTCAACGTCACCAGGAGCCGGCTGTGAGCACCGTGCAGATCGACCCCGCCCCGCCGGCCGCCGAGCCGGCGCCCCGGTCACCGCTGCGGTTCCTGCGGCCGCAGCCCCACGACCGCCGTCGCCACCTGCTCGCCATCGCGGCCTTCGTGGTCGTGGTGGCGCTGGTGGGGCCGGCCATCGGCGGTACCTCCCGAGCCAACCAGTTCCTCGTGAACCTCTGGCTGATGTACTCGGTCGCCGCCCTCGGCTTCTACTGGATCTTCGGCCTCGCCGGCCGGTTCGCGTTCTGCCAGACGTTCATGATGGCGTTCGGCGGCTACCTGTCGGCGTGGGTGACCAGGGAGGGCTACCCGTTCATCGCCGGCATCGGCGTGGCGATGGCGACCACCGCCGTGGCCGCCGGCATCGTCGGCACGCTCGTGCGCAAGGCGCAGCACTTCTACTTCGCCATCGCCACGTTCGCCGTGACCCAGGTCGGCACGATCGTGTTCGCCCGGGCCGACGGCTTCACCGGCCCCAACGGCCAGACCGTCGGCATCGGCGCGCCGGAGCTGTTCGGCTACGTCTTCCGGCGCGACGGCGAGGTGTTCTGGCTGTTCCTCGGCGTGCTGGCCGCGTGCCTGGCGGTCGGGGCGCTCATCGAGCGCTCGCCGATGCGCCGCGAGGCGATCGCGGCCCGCGACAACTTCACCGTCGCCCACCTGGCCGGCGTGCGGGCCAACCGGGTGCACATCGTGCTGTTCATGCTCGGCTCGGCGCTCGGCGGGCTGTCCGGCGCGATGATCGGTCACTGGCAGGGGGTGATGGGCTCCGACTCGTTCGGCATCGACCTGACGATCGGGCTGTTCCTGATCCTGCTGCTCGGCGGGTCCGACTCGCTGTGGGGGCCGATCATCGGCTCGGCGGTGTTCGTCGCGCTGCCCAAGCTGCTGTCCGACATCGAGCGCTTCGGCAGCATCGTGTACGGCGTGCTGCTGCTGGCCGTCGTCCTGGCGCTGCCCAACGGGATCGCCGAGAGCGTCCGCCGGCTGCTGGCCCGTCTCGCGCGGGGGAGGAGCACCAATGCTGCGGGCTGAGCGGATCACGGTCGACTTCGGCGGCGTGCGCGCCGTCGCGGGCGTCGACCTGGAGGTCGGCGCGAAGGAGATGCTGGGCCTGGTCGGCCCGAACGGCAGCGGCAAGACCACGCTGCTCAACGCGGTCTGCGGGGTCGTGACGGCCCGCGGCGCGCTGACCGTCGACGGGCAGCGGGTCCGGCTGAGCCGGCCCGCCGCCACCCGCGCGGCCGGCATCGCCCGGGTCTTCCAGGCGCCGCAGATCTTCGACGAGCTGTCGTGCCTGGAGAACGTGCTGCTGTCCAGCCCCGACGGGCGCCTGGTCGGGCTGGTCGGCGCGGTGGCGGCCCGGCCGGCGATGCACCGCCGGGAGCGCCGCCGCGAGGAGGCCGCGCTCCGCGCGATGACGACGGTCGGGCTGGCCGAGTTCGCGCACACGTCGTCGAAAACGCTCAGCTACGGACAGCGCCGGCTGCTCGAACTCGCGCGGGCGCTGGCGGCCGAGCCGAAGGTGCTGCTGCTCGACGAGCCGAGCGCGGGGCTCAACGACGCCGAGACCGCGCAGCTCGCGCAGCTGCTGCGCGAAACGCGCGACGCGGGACTCGCCGTGGTCGTCGTCGACCACAAGATCGACTTCTTGGACTCGCTCTGCGACCGGCTGGTCGTGCTGGAGCTCGGCAAGGTGATCGCGCAGGGCCCGCCGGACGAGGTCTGGCGGCACCAGCAGGTCATCAACGCCTACCTGGGGGTGGCCGGCAATGCTTGAGGTGCAAGAGCTCCACGTCCGCTACGGCACGACCCACGCGGTGCGCGGGGTGTCGCTGACCGTCGGCGCCGGCGAGGCGGTCGCCCTGCTCGGCCCGAACGGCGCCGGCAAGACCTCGACGCTGCGGGCGCTCAGCCGGCTGACCGCGGCCACCGGCGCCGTGCGCTTCGACGGCGAGGACCTGAGCGGCCTCGCCGCCGAGCAGGTCGCCAGACGCGGCCTCATCCACGTGCCCGAGGGCCGGCGGGTCTTCGTCGACCTCACGGTGCACGAGAACCTGCAGCTCGGGATGACCGCGCGGCAGGGCCGCACCGGCGGGTTCAGCCTCGACGACGTGTACGACCTGTTCCCGGCCCTGGTGCCGCTGCGCAGACGGCTGGGCTTCGCGCTCTCCGGCGGCGAGCAGCAGATGACCGCCATCGGCCGGGGCCTGGTCGCCGCGCCGCGGATGATGCTCATCGACGAGCCGTCGCTGGGCCTGGCCCCGGTCGTCGTCGAGGCGGTCGCGGAGGCGCTCGTCGCCGTCCGCTCGCGGGTCGCGCTGCTCGTCATCGAGCAGAACGTCCACGTGGCGGTGCGGGTCTGCCAGCGGGCGGCCGTGCTCAACGGCGGCGCGATCGTCATGCAGGCCGCGGTCGACGAGCTGCACGACCGGGACACGCTGCTCGCCTCGTACCTCGGCCAGCGGAAGACGGGCATCGGTGTCTGAGCTGCCGGCCGGCCGGTTCGCCGGCCGCGTCGCCGTCGTCACCGGGGCCGCCGGCGGCGCGGGCCGGGCCTGCGCGGCCCGGCTGGCCCGCGACGGTGCGCGCGTGGTGATCGCGGACATCGACGGCCCGCGGGCCGCCGCGACCGCGGCCGAGATCACCGCCGAAGTCACCGCCGCGACCGCCGGCAGCACCGCCGCGACCGCGGCCGGCAGCACCGCCGCGACCGGCGGCGGCGCCGGCGAGACGATCGCCGTCGCCGTCACCGCCGACGTCAGCGACGAGGCGTCGGTGGCGGCGATGGTGGCCGCCGCCGTCGACGCGTTCGGCGGCCTCGACATCCTCGTGAACAACGCCGCCGCGCTCCAGCCCGAGCTGCACCGCCGCGACGGCGACCTGGTCGCTCTCGACCTGGACGTGTGGGAGCGGACGATGGCCGTCAACGCCGGCGGCACGTACCTCGCCTGCAAGCACGCCGTGCCGGCCATGCGGGCGCGGGGCGGCGGCGCGATCGTCAACGTCGCCTCCGTCTCGGCGCTCGTCGGCGACGACGTGCGCGCCGCCTACGGCTCGTCGAAGGCCGCGGTGCTCGCGCTGACCCGCTACGTGGCCACCATGTACGGCCGCGACGGCATCCGCTGCAACGCCGTCACGCCGGGCCTCATCCTCACCGGTACCGCGCTCGCCGCGCTCAGCGGGCACCACCTCGACGAGTTCGCCGCCGAGCGGCTGCTGCCCTGGGCCGCCGGTCCCGCCGACATCGCCGCCGTCGTCGCGTGGCTGGCCGGGGACGAGTCCCGCTGCATCACCGGCCAGTCCATCGTCGTCGACGCCGGCACGACCGCCCACCGGCCGCTGCACGCGATGCGCAGCTGGTCGGACCAACACGCGAAGACAGGAGAGTGACGTGACCGAGCAAGCCATCGGCGACGTCCTGCTGCACCTGCGCTGGACCGTCCCCGACGACCGCGTCCCCGGCTTCGAGGCATGGTACGACCAGGAGCACCTGGGCGACATGGTCGACGTGCCGGGCATCCTCGGCGGGCGCCGCTTCGCCCGCATCGGGAACGCCTACTCGTCGCCCAGCGAGTTCAACTTCCTCACGCTGTACCAGCTGGCCGGCGACGGGCCGCTGAGCAGCGACGAGTACAACCGCCTGTCCACCGACCCCAGCCCGTGGACCCTCGAGGTGGCCATGGGCCTCGACCTCAGCCGGACCGTGTTCGAGCAGATCCGGCCGGTCGAGCGCGAGCCGAAGCACCCCGTCGGGCCGGCGATCTTCCACGTGCTCATGCGGGCCGACGCGGCCGTCGAGGACGACTTCACCCGCTGGTACGACGAGGAGCACCTGCCGGCGATGCTCGCGGTGCCGGGCGTGCTCGGCGCGCGCCGGTTCCACGCGGTCGCCGACGACGCCGGGTTCGGCGTGCACCCGGCCCAGGCCGACTTCCCCTATCTCGCCGTGTACGAGCTGGAGTCGCTCGACGTCGTCGGTACCGCCGAATTCAGGGCAGCGGGAAAGCGGACCCCGCTGCGCGAGCGGCTCGGCGACTCGATCGCCGCGCACGTGCAGACCTACCGCCAGGTCTTCCCCGAGAGCGGTGCGTATGAGGGTCGGTGACCTCGACGTCCTCGGCGTGCCCGACGGCATCGGGCACGTCCGGCCGGCCGAGCTGTACCTCGCCGGCGGCAAGCGGCCCGAGGAGCTCGGCAAGGGCGGGCGCGACGAGGACTGGGCCGAGCACCGGGACCTGTGCCTGCCCGACGGCCGCCTGGAGATGCCCGTCGGGACGTTCCTCATCCGCACCGGCGACCGGGTGATCCTGGTCGACGCGGGCTACGGGCCGCAGGCGCCGGCGTCGGTCAGCGGCACCCGGCTCATGGACAACCTGGCCCGCGCCGGTGTCGCGCCGCACGACGTGACCGACGTCGTGCTGACGCACCTGCACATGGACCACATCGGCTGGTCGGCGGTCGACGGCGTGGCCACCTTCCCGCGCGCGGTCTACCGGTGCCATGCGGCCGACTGGCGGTACTTCGTGGAAACCAGCGGCACCGAGGACGCCCGCTACCGCGAGGTCGCCGCGGCCACCCTGGCGCCGATCGCGGACCGGTTCACCACCTGGAGCGGCGACGAGACCCTCGCGCCCGGCGTCGACGCCGTCGTGGCCGCCGGGCACACCCCGGGCTGCACGACCGTGGTGCTCAGCTCGGGCGGCGAGCGGACGGTGCTCATCGGCGACGTCGTGCACCACCCGGTGCAGCTGCTCGACGACGCCTGGGCCCGCGTGGTCGACGTCGACGAGCGGCAGGCGCGCGACACCCAGGTGCGGCTGGTTGACGAGTTCATCCGGGACGGCACCCCGGTCGTCGGCGCGCACTTCCCGGGCCTGCGCCCCGGGCGGATCGTGGTCGACGGCAGCGGCAGGCGGCAGTGGGCCCCTTCCGACT
This sequence comes from Dactylosporangium sucinum, assembly GCF_014647515.1. GTDB lineage: Bacteria > Actinomycetota > Actinomycetes > Mycobacteriales > Micromonosporaceae > Dactylosporangium > Dactylosporangium sucinum. Next base: position 33,036 of record NZ_BMPI01000077.1, read on the forward strand.
AGCCGTTCTCGACGACTACCAGGGCGTCTCCGGGGAGTTCGCCGACTGGTCGGCGCTGCCGGTGCGACGCACCGTCTTCCGTGAGCATCTCGGCGGTCCGGAGGACGTCGTCCGCGCACTGCAACCGTTCGACGCGATCGTCGCCATGCGCGAACGCACAGCGTTGCCCGGCGAGGTGTTGCGCGCGTTGCCGCGGCTGCGCCTCATCGCGACGACCGGCATGGCGAACGCGGCCATCGACCTGCGGGCGGCGGCCGAGTGCGGGATCACCGTCAGCGGCACGACCGGCATGGCCGGCGCGACCGCCACCATCGAACACGCCTGGGCGCTCATGCTCGCGCTGGCGAGGCAGGTCCCGCACCACGACGCGCTCGTGCGCGCCGGCGGCTGGCAGTCCGTCCTCGGCACCACGCTGCACGGCAAGACGCTCGGCATCGTCGGCCTCGGCAACATCGGCCGCGGCCTGATCCCGATGGCGCACGCCCTCGGGATGCGGGTCACCGCGTGGAGCCGGCACCTGGCGGCCGTTCCACCCGGGGTCGACGCGCCGGACAAGGCGGCGTTCTTCGCCGGCGCCGACGTGCTCAGCGTCCACATCAAGCTGGCCCCGTCGACCCGCCACTACGTCGGCGCCGCCGAACTCGCTCTGGTGAAGGCCTCGGCGCTGCTGGTGAACACCTCCCGCGGCCCGATCGTGGACACCGGCGCGCTGGTGGCGGCGCTGCGGGCCGGGCGGCTGGCGGGTGCGGCGCTCGACGTCTTCGACGCCGAGCCGCTGCCCCTCGACGACCCGCTGCGCACGGCGCCGAACGTGCTGCTCTCGCCGCACGTCGGCTACGTCACGCGGGAGTCCTACGCGCAGTACTTCCCGCAGCTCGTCGAGGACGTCGCGGCGTTCCTGGCCGGGCAACCGATCCGCGTGCTGGAGGAGGCTCCGTGAACCCGCAGGACGTGCCCGAGCCGCCGGTGGCGCCGTGGCACCCGCCGTCGTACACCGTCGACCGGCACGGCAAGGTCGCCGGCGCCCGTCCCCGGCGCGCCAACAACTGGGGCCGCTGGGGCGCCGACGACCAGAAGGGCACCGCCAACCTCGTCACCGACGACACCGTCCGGGCCGCCGCCGCCACCGTGCGCACGGGCCGGCGGTACCCCCTGGGACTCCCCATCGGCGGCCCGCCCACCGGAGCCGTCCCGCGCGCGATGGTCGTGCGCACAGCCACCACCGCCGACGGGGTCGTCGCGCCCACCACCGCGCATCCGGCGTACTCCGACGACCTGCTCATCATGGGTACCCAGACCTACACCCAGCTCGACGGGCTGGCGCACGTCGCCGACCGCGACACCCTCTACAACGGCTACTGGTCCGGCCTCGTCACCGCGGCCGGCGGCGCCCGACGGCTCGGCATCCACCACCTCATCGACGGCATCGTCGGCCGGGGGGTGCTCGTCGACGTCGCCCGCCACCTCGGCGTGCCCGTGGTGCCGCCCGGCACGGTCATCGGCCCGGCGCTCCTCGATGCCGTGCTGCGCGCCACCGGTACCGCGGTCGGCCCGGGCGACGTGCTGCTCGTGCGCACCGGCGTGCTCGGCTCCTGGGACGGCGTGGCCGGCAGCCTCGGCACCTCGCCGCAGGCCGGCCTCGACGTGTCGTGCGTGCCCTGGCTGGCCCGTCACGACGTGAGCCTGGTCGGCGCCGACAACTCGGCCGTCGAGGCGCTCGACGCGACCGCCGGCTCGTGGCGCATCCCGCTGCACCTGGCCGCGCTGCGCGACCTCGGGCTGCTGCTGGCCGAGCTGCTCTGCCTCGACGAGCTCGCCGACGCGTGCGCCGCCGACGGCGTGTGGGAGTTCATGTTCGTGACGCTGCCGCTACCCCTCGTCGGCGGCGTGGGCTCGCCGATCAACCCGCTCGCGATCCGCTGAGGCCCTGAGGAGATAGCCGGCCGCCAGCGCGGTGACCACGGCGGCCGTGGCGAGCAGGACCCGGTATCCGAGCGTGGTGACGAGCCCCGCCCCGACCGCGATCGAGATCGTCTGCGGCAGGGTGATCATCGTGCTCGCCGCCGCGTACACCCGCCCCTGCAGGTCGCCCGGCGTGAGCCGCTGCAGCAGGGTGGTGAACCCGACCACGATCCACGGCAGGCTCACCCCGAACAGCCCGACGCCGCTCAGCACGAACGGCAGCGACGGCGGGGTCTGCAGCAGTGCCCCGACGGCGGCGGTGGCCAGCCCGAGCCCGATGACCCGGTGCTCGCCCAGCCGCCTGATCAGCGGCGCCGCGCTCGGCCCGCCGAGCAGCGCGCCGGCACCCTGCACGGCGACGAGGACGCCGACGAACGCCGGCTGCCGGTCCAGGCCCTGGCCGACGACGGCGAACACGGTGGTCTCGGTGAAGCCGAAGACGGACAGGGCGAGGGCGGCCGCCGTGACCACCTGCCGCAGCGCGGCGGTGCGGCGGACGAACCGGATCCCGGCGAGCATCTCGGCGGACCAGTGGTGCTGCCACGGTTTGGGCCGCGGCTCGCGCAGCCGGAGTTTCATCAGACACAGCACCGGTACCGCGAACGTCACCGCGTCCAGCACCGCGACGAAGTGCCCGCCGAGCAGGACGAACAGCCCCGACCCGGCGAGCGGCCCGACGAGCCGCAGCGTCTCCTGCGCGGTGCGCAGGAACCCGTTCGCGTCGGCGAGCTGCTCGACGGGCACGATCTGGCTCAGCAACGCGGACTGCGCCGCACCGAGCACGGCGTAGGCAAGCCCGTGCAGGCTCATGACGAGGTAGACGATCCAGACGTCGTCGGCCCCGTCGACGAACAACAGCAGCAGCACGGCGCCCGCGGTGGCAAGGTTGGCGAGGACGAGCAGCGGCCGCTTGCGCACCCGGTCGACGAGCAGCCCGGCGAGGGGCGCGAGCAGCATGGGCGCGGTGAAGAAGAAGAACACCAGGCCGGCCGCGCCGCTGCTGCCGGTGAGCTCCTTGACCCACACCCCCATCGCCAGCCAGAGCGCGGAGTCCCCGAGCAGCGAACAGACCTGCCCCCCGAGGTACAGCCGAGCATCCCGCCCGGCCATCAACCGGCGCATCGACATCGGTAGCTCGCGGGTGACATCGCTCGAACCTATGCCGTCAGCGACCGAGACGCTACACGCCGCGTTTGTCCTCCACGTGCAGGACACTGAGTTCCCGGCCGTCGCGGTCCCGCGTACACATCCGGGTGCGCGGTTACGAGCGCGACGACGGTCAGGCGGCCAGGAGGGCCGGGCGGCGTTCCGGCAGCGGGGCCGGCTCGGTGAGGCCGGGCGCGGCGGCCAGCACCAGGTCGGCGTGGCGGGCGGCCGGGCACGGGGCCGGCCGGTCGCACGCCGGGCAGGTCGCGTCCCCCTCCGGGGACCAGCGGTGCCGGGAGAGCAGCTCGGCGGCCGTGCGGGCCAGGACGCTGTCGGAACGGACGATGTGGGACACGCAGACTCCCCGATGCGGAGGAACGGCCCGCCGGGGGTGGCACGGCCGCGATCAACTGCCGCCCATTGCCCGTCGGCGAGCGACGTCAAACATCCGGTTCACCAGGTGTCGACGAACCGGTCCGGGGACGGCGCGACCGGCGGGCACGCGGACAGGGTGGCGGCGATGATCGCGCGGGTGTCCGCCGGGTCGATCACGTCGTCGATCTCGAACAGGCGGGCGGCGTTGAGGGACTCGACGCGTTCGCGGTACTCCTCGGTGAGGCGGCGGACCGTGCGCTCGCGCTCGTCCGGGTCCTCGATCGCGGCCAGCTCGTGCCGCATGCCGAGGCGGACCGCGCCCTCCAGGCCCATCGGGCCCAGGTGGGCGGCCGGCCAGGCGACGGTCAGGACCGGCTCCTTGGTGCTGCCGCCGAGCATGGCCTGCGCGCCGAGGCCGTAGCCGCGGCGCAGCACCACGCCGACCAGCGGCACCCGCAGGCGGGCACCGGCCACGAGCAGCCGGGAGGTGTGCCGGACGAGCGCGGTGCGCTCCGCCTCCGGGCCGACCATCATGCCCGGGGTGTCGACGAGCGAGACGACCGGGAAGCCGTAGGCGTCGCACAGCTGCAGGAACCGGGCGCCCTTGTCGGCGGCGTCGCTGGTGATGGCGCCGGCCGCGTGCCGGGTGTGGTTGGCGACGAAGCCGACCGTGCGGCCGTCGAGCCGGGCCAGCGCGGTCACCAGCTCCGGTGCGAAGCGTTCCCGCAGGAAGACGACCGAGCCGGGGTCGGCCAGGGTGGTGACGATCGGCCGCACGTCGTATGCGGTGCGCTCCCGCTCCGGCACCATCCCGCGCAGCACCGCCTGGTCGGCCGCCGGACCCGGCGGGACCGGACCGGCGAAGAAGCCGAGCAGGCGCTTCGTCACCGCGACCGCCTCGGCCTCGTCGGCGACGGCCACGTCGACCACGCCGTTGCGGGTCTGCACGTCGATCGGGCCGATCTCCTCGGGCTCGAAGCGGCCCAGGCCGCCGCCGGCGATCATGGCGGGGCCGGCCATGCCCAGGTTGGCCGTGGCCGTGGCGACGATGAGGTCGGCCGCGCCGGCGATCACCGCGTTGCCGGCGAAGCAGCGGCCGGCGACGACGGCGATCCGCGGTACCACTCCGGAGAGCCGGGCCCAGAGCGCGAACGTGCGCACGTCGAGGGCCGACGCCACCGGTACGTCGGTGTCGCCCGGCCGGCCGCCGCCACCCTCGGCGAAGAAGACGACCGGGACGCGCAGCCGCTCGACCAGCTGCAGCAGCCGGTCGGTCTTCTGGTGCCCGCGCATCCCCTGGGTGCCGGCCAGCACCGTGGCGTCGTAGGCGAGCACCGCGCACGGGAGGCCGCCGACGCGGGCGGTGCCGGCGACGATCCCGTCGGCCGGGGTCCGGGCGATGAGCTCGGCGAGGTCGCGCCGCTGCTCCTGGGCCGCCACCGCGAGGGCGCCGTACTCCACGAAGCTGCCCTCGTCGACCAGGTCGGCGAGGTTCTCCCGGGCGGTGCGCCCGCCGGCCGCGTGCCGTTTCGCGACCGCGCCGGGCCGGGCGTCGTCGCGGGTGCGGGCCTTGCGCGACGCGAGCTCTTCCATGGACATGGTCACTACTCTTACCGCACGGTGCCCAGGAGCCGGCGGATCGGCGGGGTGAGCAGCGCGAGGACCGCGGCGAAGAGGATCGCGACCAGGCCGAGCGCGCCGAAGTACGGCCGCTCGCGAGAAGGGTCGTAGAAGCCGGCGAGCACCCCGGCCATGGCCGTGCCCAGGGCCACCGACAGGAAGAACAGCGCCACCGTCTGGGTGCGGAACGCGGCCGGGGCGACCTTCGTGGCCAGGGACAGCCCGACCGGCGACAGCAGCAGCTCGGCGACGGTGAACACGAGCAGGATGCCCGCCAGGGCGAGCAGCGGCGCGCTGTTCGGCCCGCCGCCGGCCAACGGCAGGAACAGCAGGAACGCCACGCCCATGGTCGCCGTCCCGGCGGCGAACTTCACCGGCGTCGACGGCTGCCGGTCGCCGAGCCGGGTCCACAGCGCCGCGAAGACGCCGGAGAGGATGATCACGAACACCGGATTGATCGCCTGGACCCAGGAGACCGGTATCTCCCAGCCGAGGACGTGCCGGTCGAGCCGCTGGTCGGAGTAGATCGTGACGACCGTGAACTGCTGCTGGTACAGCGACCAGAACACCGCGCTGGCCAGGAACAGCGGCACGAACCCGGCCACCCGCCGCCGCTCCTCGGCCGTGACCCGCCCGCTCACCAGCAGCAGCGTGAAGTAGCCGACCGCGGCGGCGGCGCTGAGCACGACGACGGCGGTGGCCAGCCGCCCGGCCGGCACGACGACGGCGCCGACGGCGAGCAGCAGGGCAGCGGCGACGGCGATCCCGGCGGCGAGCGGCCACGCTTTCCGCGGCAGGGGATTCGGTACCGCACGGGCCGCGCCGCCCAGCCGCCGCCGCCCGAACGCGTACTGCGTGAGCCCGACGGCCATCCCGGCCGCCGCGAGCGCGAAGCCGTAGTGGAACCCGAGCCGCTGTTGCGCCAGTCCGGTCAGCAGCGGGCCGGCCAGCGCCCCGAGGTTGACGCCGAGGTAGAACAGCGAGAAGCCCGCGTCGCGGCGCGGGTCGTCCGGCGCGTACAGCGTGCCGACGAGGGAGGTCGCGTTCGCCTTGACGCCGCCGCTGCCGACCGCCACGAGCACCAGTCCGGCGGCGACGCCCGCGAGTCCCTGCAGTACCGCCAAGGCCACATGACCCGCCATGACCACGACCGCGCTGCCGAACAGCACCCGCTCCGGGCCGAACAGCCGGTCGGCGATCCAGGCGCCGAGGATCGTCGACAGGTAGACGGCGCCGCCGTAGGCCCCGACGATGCTGGTGGCGACCCCCCGGTCGATGCCGAGCCCGCCGCGCGCCGCCTCGTAGTAGAGGTAGATGAGCAGGATGCCCTGCATGCCGTAGAACGAGAACCGTTCCCACAGCTCGACGCCGAAGAGGTTCCCGAGCACGCGCGGCTGGCCGAAGAAGGTCCCCATGGCCCTCCCGGCTACCCGGCCGCGCGGCGGCTACTCCTCGGGGTGGTCGGCGGGGTGGTCGGCCCGGATCCGCACGTCGCCGACCCAGCCGACGACGGCCTGGTTGACCCGGTCGTAGACGCTGCGGGCGCCGACCGAGACGTGCGAGACCGGCGGGAGCACCGCCTTGAGCCGGCCGTAGAGGTGCTCGGCGGCGGCCACCGCGTCGGCCCGGGTGCGCGCGACCGGCCCGGCCTGGGCGCTGACCCGCACATACCGGGAGTTGGCCTCGACGGTCCAGCCCCAGACGCCGCCGTGGCCCGACTCCTCGACCGACCGACCGTATCCGTCGAGGTCGTGGTGGTCGGCGGCCGACATCGCATGCTCGGCAAGGACCGCGGCGAGCCGGTCGGAGAGCGCACTCATGACGCCGATTGTGCTCCCCGCCGCAACCTTTCGGCTGCTCAATCGTCGGACGGGTTGCGCACCATGGGACTGCGCTACCTCGGAAAAGACCCGGCTTCTGATGGCGGGCAATCGCCGACTGTCTGGGAGGACGGGGACACCTACGTCGTCCAAGGGTGGCGAGTCGATGACCCCGCGACACTTGCCGAGGTCGGCGACATCCCGCCGCATGAGACCCTGATTCGCATCCCCAAGCGGCTGATGCCCGTCTTTCCGGAGGTAAGCGGTGGTCATGGCGTTGCCGCAACTGGCTGACCTGCTGCTGGCGGGCAAGCGTCGTGCGCTGCATCTGGAGATGCGTGACACCTACGCTCGCACCGCCCGGTTCGACGCGTGGAAGGCCGGCCGCATGTCAGACCGGGGCGAGGCCGACGCGGAATGGCGTGCGCTGCTTGCGCCTCTGGTGGAGCACGGAGCGGACATCCGACGGCTGCGCATCGTCTCCGAGCCCATTACGGAGTATGTTCGATACGAGTTCGAAGTCACCCAACTTGCCAACCTGGCCGCGGGCGAGGTTGTGCGATGGCTGCCACGCGATCGAGCATCCGATCTCAGGCTGCCGGGAAATGACTTCTGGCTTGTCGACGATGCCCTGCTGTTCAACCTGTCCGGCGGTGACGGCGACTGGCTCGGCGTGCAGCCGAACGACGACCCAGACGTGATCGCCTTCTGCGCCGACTCGTTCGAAACGGCGTGGGCTCGCGCGGTCGACCACAGCAACTACCGTCCCGCCTGAGCCTGCACTTTGTCCATCGAGCCGACTCCCGCGATCGGCGAAGCACGCGCCGCACTCGCCGCGCGCTTGCGCGAGATCAGAGTCGACGCCGACGTATCGGCAATCGATCTCGCCAGGCGCGCGGGGTGGCCGCGCTCGAAGGTGAGCAAGATTGAGCACGCCCGCCAGACACCAACGGCCGACGACATCCGCGTGTGGTGTCGGCACATCGGCGCCGACGACCAGGCGGCCGATCTCATCGCTACTCGACACGCCGTTGAGGGCATGTGGGTGGAGCTCAGACGGCTTCAGCGCACGGGCCTGCGCCGCTTTCAAGACTCCTTTGTACCGCTGTGGGAACGCATGCGGCCAAACGTGAGCCTCGGCATCATTCCCCGCCACATCGACCGGACGATGTGGGCCAGCCCCGGCTTCTGGATCTACGACGACGAGCGAGTCATTGTGGAGACGCCGTCAGCACAGCTCACGATCACACAGCCACGCGAGGTCACCATTTACGCTCGCTGGTTTGCGGAACTGTCGTTGATGGCCGTCGTTGGGTATCCGGCCCGACGGATCATCACCGACGCGATTGCGGCGCTCGACACCTGATCGGCGGCAACTTCGAGAAACATCGTTCCGGAGTGATCGGCCCAGCTCATACCGTCTACATCACTGGTGAGGCGGTTGCGAGCGCACGGTGTTCGTCCGAAAAGCCGCGCTCGGCGCGATCCAGGCTAGATCCAACGTCGACTGAGAGCCGAGAGGTGATCAACGTGCATCAGTTCGGGGCGCTGCCTGCCTACGCGGCGGCCGATGACGAAGCCGTGTCCGTGCTGGTGGCCGGCAACGTCGTGCTCTGGGACGAGATCAGCACGGCCGACCCCAAGCCCTGGAAGCTGGAAGTCTTCGACGCCGCGCGCCGCTGGGCACGGCACCGCGGCCTGTAGCGGGCACGGCGAACAGGGACGCGCACGTCAGCCGCTGCCCGCACCGTCGTGGGCGGCGTGTTCGAGGATTCGCGGTACCGCCCGATCGACTGGCGCTGTGGCTAGGGTTTGCCCTGTGGATGCGACGCTGTGGGACGCCTCGCCGGGCTGGCTCAACACCGCGAGTTACGGGCTGCCGCCCCGCCGTGCGTTCGAGGCGCTGCAGGCGATGCTGTCCGACTGGCGGGTCGGCCGCACGTCGTGGGAGGGCTGGGACGGGTCGACCGGGCGGGCGCGGGACGCCTACGCCCGGCTGATCGGCGTCGCGCCGGCCGACGTCTGCGTCGGGGCGCAGGTGTCGCAGGTGCTCGCCCCGGTCGCGGTCGCCCTGGCCGGGCGCCGGTTCCTGGTCCCCGAGGAGGAGTTCACCTCGAACCTGTTCCCGTGGCTGGTCGCGGGCGAGGTCCGCACGGCGCCCGCCGCCGCGCTCGCCGAGCGGGTGGACCGCTCGGTCGACGCGGTCGCCTTCAGCCTGGTCCAGTCCGCGACCGGCGCCGTCGCCGACTACGCCGGGGTGGTCGCCGCCGCCCGGGCCCACGGCGCCCTGGTCATCGTCGACGCGACCCAGGCCTGCGGCTGGCTCCCGTTCGACGGCATGCTCGCCGACGTGGTCGTCACCGGCGGCTACAAGTGGCTGATGGCCCCGCGCGGCGCCGCGTTCGCCTACCTGGCCCCGTCGCTGCGGGAGCGGATGACCCCATACGCGGCCGGCTGGTATGCGGGCGAGGACGTCCACGCCTCCTACTACGGCCCGCCGCTGCGCCTGGCCGCCGACGCCCGCCGCTTCGACATCTCCCCGTCCTGGCCGGCGTACGTGGGCGCGGCCCCGGCCCTGGAGCTGGTCGAGGAGCTGGGCGTGGCCGCGATCGGCGCGCACGACGTCGCGTTGGCCAACCGCTTCCTGGCCGGCCTGGACCGGCCGCCGGGCGACAGCGCGATCGTCACGGTCGACGTGCCGGGCGCCGAGGAGCGCCTGTCCCGCGCGGGCATCCGCGCCGCCGTGCGCGCGGGCCGCGTCCGGGCGTCGTTCCACGCCTACACGACCGAGGCCGACGTCGACGCGGCGCTCAACGCCCTCACGTCCTGACCGCTGCCGCTGCGTGCGCCGCGGGTCGGACGTGGCCGAGGTCCGGGTCCAGGCGGCCCCGTGATCCAGTGCCCGCGGAGCTCGGCGCGGGTAGCTCCCGGAATGATGCCAAGGCTGCTCCGGCGCGGCCGCGGCCGGCGAAGGCGCGCATACGGTCTGCGGCATGAACCCGTCAGGTGCCCCCGTGCGGCGGTTCGGCGCCGGCCACGCCGTCGTGCTGGCGCTGTCCGTCGCCGTCGTGACCGCGGTGGCCGTGCTCGCCACGCAGCTCGTCGCGGTGGTGCCCGGCGACCGGGGGTACGCCGCCGCCGGCCTTCCCGCCGGGCCGGTGGTGCCGGAGGGGGAGAACCCGCTGTACGCCATCCAGGAGGTCCTGGAGCGGCAGTCGGTGGCGCTCCTGCGCGGCGACCGCGGCGGCTACCTGCGGTCGATCCCGGCCGCGCAGGGCGAGCTGCGGGCCCAGGCCACTGCGCGGTTCGGCGCGCTCACCGCGCTGCGGGTGCGCAAGTGGACGATGACGACCATCGGCATCCCGTCGCGGGTCGACGACATCTGGAAGCTCCCGGTCGACGTCTCGTACTGCTTCGACCGCGACGACTGCACGCCGGTCGACGCGCGGGTCGAGACCCGGTGGGCGGTGCCGAACGGGCGGCTGCAGCTCGTCGCCTACGAGGGCTCCGACCGGCCGTGGGACGGCGGCACGGCCCTCATCGTGCGGGACGGCGCCCGCGTCACCGTGGCCAGCGCCGTCGCCGACCCGGAGATCATCGACCGGGTGCTGCGCGCGGCCGAGACCGCGGCCGCGACCGACGACCGGTTCGCCGCCGCGTTCGGTGGGCCTCCCCAGCGATACCACGTGTACATCGCCGGTGACGAGGAGTGGGCGGAGTGGTACGGCGGCGCCTCCGAGAACGCGGCCGCGTTCACGATCCCGCTCGCCCCCGGCGTCAGCGACGTGGTCGTCGACCGCCGCACCGTCACCTCGGACGGCTGGGCCACGACCCTGCTCACCCACGAGTTCGCGCACGTGGTGACCCTCGGCGGCGGGTCGCCCCCGTACCACACCTGGTGGCTGACCGAGGGTATCGCCGAGTACATCGCCGACGCCGACGGCTCGGTGCTCGACGCGGACCTGCGCTCGGTGCGCCCGTACGTGGCCGCGGGCAAGTGGGACGGCACGGTGACGCTGGGCCCGCCGCCGCTGGACACGTCGCTGGCCGACGCGAACGCGCGCTACGGCATCGCCTTCCTCACCGTGCGGTACCTCGCCGACCGCTTCGGCGAGGACAAGATGCTCGCGTTCTTCACCCAGGTCGTCCACCGGCGCGCCACGCCCGACGCGGCGTCGAGGAGCGTCTTCGGTACCGCCTGGGCGCCCGTCGCGAAAGACGCGGCGACCTCGATCCGCGCGGCGGCGCAGGCCTGACCGGGCCGCCCCTGTAGGCTCGCCGCTCATGACCGTTGACCTTGCCGAAGCGACGCCCGAGGCGCAGGAGCCGCAGGCCGAGCCGTCGATCCTCTACACCGTGTACCTGTCGAGCGCGGACGAGCTCGTCGAGCACATCCGCGCCGCCGACGTGCTCAACCTGGGCTTCCGCGTCGAGTCCTACCTCGTCACGGCGGAGGACGCCCCGGAGGCGACCCAGACCGAGTTCGAGTTCACCCTGTACGCCGAGCTCCCGGCCCGCGAGGACGACCGCGACTGACGCTCAGTCCGGGAGGGCGGCCGTCAGGTCGATCTCGATCAGCTGGCCCCGGTACCCCAGCGACGCCACGCCCAGCAGGGTGCTCGCCGTCGTGAAGGCCGGGGCCAGCGGCGACGCCATCAGCTGGTCCCAGACCGCGGACAGCACCGTGCTGTCGGGGCTGACCACGTAGACGATCGAGCGGACCACGTCCGACGGGGCCGCGCCCGCCGCGTCCAGCACCGCCAGGCAGTTGGTGACCACCTGGTCCGTCTGTGCGGCGTAGTCGCCCTCGGCACCCACCACCGTGCCCGCCAGGTCGAGGGGGCACTGGCCGGCCAGGTGGGCCAGGCGGCCGGCCGAGGAGATCGTCACGTGGCTGTAGCCGGACGGCTCGTGGACGTCCGGCGGGTTGAACCTCTGGATCATCCGCCGATTCTGGCCGACCGCGGGCCGACACCGCATCCGGTTTGCGGGTAACGTGCCCCGGTGACCGAGTATCGCGAGTTGGGCGAGGCCGCCTGGGGCTGGGTGCGGGGGCGGATCGGCGACGACGACGGGCCCTGGCTGCGGGAGGACGGCGCCGAGGGGCCGCCGGGCGACCGGGACTCGCTGTACGCGGGGCTGGCCGGGCTCGCGCCGGTGCTGGCCGAGGTCGGGCTCAGCCGGGAGCTGACCGGCGGTGAGCGGCGGCTGGCGGAGCAGATCACCGAGCGGCTCGCGACGCAGGCACCGACCCGGCGCGAGGCGTCGCTGTATGACGGGCTCGCCGGGGACGTCACCGCGCTGCGGCTGCTCGACAGCGGACGGGAGGACGTCGCGCTGCGGCGCATCGCCGAGCTGCGCACCGACCGCGGGTGGGACACCACGATCGACGGGCTCGGGTACGAGGGCGCGATCACCGACATCATCATGGGTACCGCCGGCATCGTGCTGACCGCCGTCTGGGCCGGCGACGCCGCAGCCGCCGAGACCGCCGAGCGCGGGGGAGAGGCGCTGCTCGCGACCGCCGAGGAGACCGAGGGCGGGCTCGACTGGCGGATGTGGCCGGGGTATCGCTCCAGCAACCCCAACTTCTCCCACGGCACCGCCGGCGTCGCCTCCGCGCTCGCCGTCGCCGGCCGCGCCCTGGACCGGGCCGACTTCGTCGAGGCCGCCGTCCGCGGCGCCGAGCACCTGCTCACCGTGGCCGATCAGGCCGACGGCGGGTTCGTCGTGCCGCACACCCTTCCGTACTCCACGCGCGACGTCGAGCCCGTCACCTACACCTGGTGCCACGGCCCCACCGGCACCTCGCAGCTGTTCGCCGCGCTCGCCCGGGCCGGCGCGCCCACGGCCGGCGGCCAGGACGTCGCCGACCTGCGCCGTCGCTGCCTGCGCACGGTCCTCGCGTCGGGTGTGCCGGCCCGCCTGCGCCCCGGATTCTGGGACAACGACGGTCGGTGCTGCGGCACCGCGGGCGTCGGCGACGTCCTGCTCGACGCCTACCAGGACACCGGCGAGAAATGGCTGCTCGACGGCGCCCGGCTGATGGGCGACGCCCTGGCCGAGCGGGCGATCCGCGACGCCGACGGGGCGCGCTGGCGGTTCATCGAGCACCGGCAGGACCCGCCGCTGCTGCCGCCCGGCGTCTCCTGGATGCAGGGCGCGGCCGGCATCGCGGCGTTCCTGCTGCGCCTGGACCGGGTGCTGGCGTCGGGCCTCGACGCGCCGGTCCCCGACCGGCCGGACCAGTGGTGGTGCGTGCCCGACCGGCTGCGCACCACCCGGGCTCACGCCTGAGGGTGGAACCCGACGACCGGCATCCCCTCGCCGACGACCTTCTCGAAGTGCAGCACGTCGGTGAGGCCCACGCGGCGGCCGTCCGGCAGGCTCCGGTAGGTCCCGCGAAGGATCGCGAGCAGCCGCGGATCCTCGACGCGCCGCAGTGAGTCGCTGGACTCCAGCGTCACCCCGGTCTCGTCGCACCAGGCCACGACCTTGGCCCAGAACCGGTCCACGGTCTCCCAGGCCTCGACCGTGCGGGGCCCGCGCAGCGGCAGCAGCTCTTCGGCGGTGAGCAGCTCGCCGGCGCCGTGCGAGGCGATGTTCTGCAGGTCCTCGAGGAAGGACATCGCGACCTTCGGCTCGTCGGCGCACAGCTCCTCGACCACGGCCAGGACCGCCGCCGCCTGCTTGCCCGGCCGGCGCAGGACGTCCGCCGCGATCTCGTCGAGCGGCAGCTCACCGCCCGCGGTCGGCAGCTTGGCGGCCTTCATGAGGCGCTCGACCGGAGTCGGCGGCCGACGTGAGAACAGTCCCATGGCGACGATCATGCCACCCCGAAGGCATTGACGGCGGTACCCACCCATCCCGTATCGTCTGCGGGAACAGTGTTTCGTCTATCGAAACGGAGTTCGGATGGGACGTCGTTTCAGCCGCCGTGGCGTGCTGCTCGCGGCCGGTGGCGCGGTCATCGCCGGGGCGTTCGCCCGGCCCGCGCCGGCCAGTGCCGCCTACTCGTCCGTCGACACCTACGCGACCAGCGTCAACGGCGACGCCGCGGACGTGTACCACCCGCACACCTCCTCGCCGCACGCGCCGTGGCCGGTCGTGCTGCTCCTGCAGGGTGCCGCCGTCGGGCGGGCCAACTACGCCGGGTTCGCGCGCAAGGTCGCCTCCTACGGCTTCGTCGTGGTCGTCCCCGACCACACCCGCGTCCTGTTCGGCGTGCCCGGCCTCTACGCCGACGGCGCCGAGGCGACCTGGACCGTCGCCTGGGCCGCGGCCGAGAACGCCCGCACCGGCTCCCCGCTGCGCGGCCAGATCGACACCGGCACGCTGCTGCTCACCGGACACTCGTTCGGCGGCGCCGCCGGGCTGGGGCTGTCCACCGGCCTGTCCACGCCCCCGTTCACCGACGTGCCGATCCCGGCGCCGGCCCAGCTCAAGGCGGCCGCGTTCTACGGCACGAACAACGCCGCGCCCGGCACGTCGGTCATCCCGCCGGTGGCCAGCACGATCCCGGTCGCGCTCGTGCAGGGCAGCGCCGACGGCGTCGCCAGTCCGGCCAGCGGCCTCGGCACGTACGCGGTCCTGGCGGGCACGCCCAAGCTGTACGTGAGCGTCGCCGGCGCCAACCACTACGGCATCACCGACGTCCAGAACCCGGCCGGGGCCCGCCCCGACCTGTCCCCGCAGACCCTCGACCAGGCCACCGGCGTGGAGGTCGTGGCCCGCTGGTCGGCGCTGTGGCTGCGCGCGCAGCTCGGCGACCCGGTCGGCCGGGCCTGGGTCTACGGCCTCGGCGACGCCGTCGACACCACCGTGGAGACCCAGTTCGAGCGTTGACCGGGGTCGATACCGCGACGGCGTGGACGAGAGCCCGTTCGATGTCGCACCTGCGCTCACCCGGCCTGACGGTCGGCCCCGACCACCGGGTGAGCGCGGTCATGCCGCGACGCCGCGGCGACTTCCGGATCACCCTGGTCAACCCGGCCCCGGGCGCGACCCGCCGCGACATGATCGTGCACAGGCCTTCGCCAGCCGGTCACCAGCCGCGCGGGCCCGGCGGGAGCCGCCGGAGGGTCAGCGGCCGAGGCCGTAGCGGGCGGCCAGGGCCTCCACGGCGTCCTTGGCCTCGTTCAGGCCGGCGCCGGTCGCCTCCCGGTACACCTTGATGGCCTGGATCTTCCGCCCCGCCTGCAGCTCCTCGAGGACGCCTGCGGGTGCGGGTGGCTCGGGGACCTCGATGCCGAGGTGAGCGATGATCAGGTCGAGCTTGCGCTCGACGGCGGCCAGTTGCGCCGACAGGGAGCGGTCCGGCCCGCCGGATCTCAGCAGCACGTCCGTGAATGTATCAGCATTCCGTGCAGGGAATTGCCCGGCCGGCGGGGCGATCCGAGGATTCCCGCATGACTGACATCGACCCGCAGGAACTCGCCGAACGATACGTCGCACAGTGGATCGAGCCCGACCCCGCGAAGCGGCGGGACGCGATCGAACGGCTCTGGGCCGACGATGCCACGCACGTGCTGCAGCCGCCGGTCGAGATCCGGGAGGCCGCCGACCGGCTCGGCTTCGCGCACCAGACGCTGCGGGCCGAGGGCCACGACGCGATCGAGCGGCGGATCACCGGCAGCTACGACCACTTCATCGTCGGCCAGGGGTTCACCTTCCGGGCCCGCGGCGGCGCGGTCCGCCTCGACGGTGTCGTGCGGATCGGCTGGGACGCGCTCGTCGGCGGCGAGGTCCACGGCGGCGGGGAGGACCTGCTCGTGCTCGCCCCCGACGGCCGGATCCGCACCGACTACATGTTCCCGGAGTAGGCGGCGAGCGCCGCGGCCGTCTGCGCGTCGACGGGCAGGAACGCCTCCAGTTTCAGCTCGGCGAGGGTCACGTCGACGGCCGTGGCGAACGTCGTGATCGTGGTCATCAGGTGCAGCTCGCCGCGGGACGAGGCCAGGTGCAGCGGGACGGCGAAGCCCAGCGGGGCGTCGTCGGGCCCGAGCTCCGGCACGCACGCGGCGAGCTCGTCGCGCAGCTCCGTCTGGTGGTCGAGCCGCGCCACGATGTGCCGGGCCCATTCGGCCAGGTTGCGGATGCGCGGCGCCAGGCCGTGCGGGTGCAGCGCCAGGCGGTACACGTTGCGGCCCGGCCCGACCAGCTCCGCCGCCGCGCCCTCGGTGACCAGCCCGTAGGCATCGTTGGCGGCGACCAGCCCGCCGCCGCCGTCCACCACGATCGCCGGATACGGCAGGTGCCCGCGCAGGATGTGCCCGATCGCCTCGCGGACCGGGGCGAGCGCCGCGTCGCCGAGGCCGGACTCCGGGTAGGCCGGCGCATACCCGGCCGCGAGCAGCAGCGCGTTGCGCTCCCGCAGCGGCAGGTCGAGGGACTCGGCCAGCCGCACCACCATGTTGCGCCCGGGCACCGACCGGCCCGACTCGATGAAGCTCACGTGCCGCTGTGTCGTCCCCGCGCGCAGTGCGAGGTCGAGCTGGCTGAGCCGCAGGCGGGTCCGGCGTTCGCGCAGGGCGGTCGGGAAGTCCACGGGTCCATGTTCCCTCGGCATTCCCTCGGCGGAATTGCCGCCCCGGCCGGGCCTCGCCGAGCATTCCGCCATGGATTCCGGTGTACTGCTGCCGACCGGAAACGCCCAGTGGGTCCCCGGCGGCGACCCGCGCGACCTCGTCGGCTTCGCTCGCGCCGCGGAACGGGCGGGCTTCGCCTCGCTGTGGGTCAACGACTCGCTCATCAGCCCGCGCATCGAGGCGCTGACCATGCTCGCCGCGCTGGCCCCGGCGACCGATCGGGTGACCCTCGGCACGGCCGCGCTGCTGCCGTTCCTGCGCCGGCCGGTGCAGGCGGCGCAGGCGCCCTTCTACGATCTGTCGGAGGTACCGTGGGAGCGCCGCTTCACCCGGCTCGACGAGACGGTTGCCCTCTGGCGGGCCCTGTGGGACGGCGCGGCGGAGTTCCACGGCGAGCTGCTCAGCACCGTGCGCGTCGACACGGACGTGGCCGCATGCCGGCGGGTCCTCGACGACTACGCGCGGGTCAACTACGGTATGCCCCTGGCGGACCTGGAGCGCATCCAGGCGGTGGTGACCGGCACCGCCGGCTCCGCGTTCGACCGTGCGGTGGTCGAGGAGGCGGCGCAGCGGGTGCTGACCCGGTGGGACGAGCACGTCACCCACCATGAGGTGGCGGTGGAGCTGACGGCTTACAACTCCTAACAGAATGATCTAGGGACTTCCGTCCTTTGTAGACGATGATCTACAGTGTCGACCGTGCGGAAGGGC
>NZ_BMPI01000078.1:0-16197 GCF_014647515.1 Dactylosporangium sucinum
TGCCCGCGCTGGCCGAGCTGCGGATCGGCTGGGCGCCGGGGGTGCGCGACTGGCGGCCGCTGCTGGCGATCCCCGCGTTGCGTGCCGTCACCGCCGCCGTCGACCCGGGCACGGCCGAGGCGTTGGCGGCGCGCGGGGTGGCCGTCAAGGCTCCGTAGCACGGCCCGCTGACGCTGCTGACCTTCCGGAGGAAGGCCCGCCAGAACGGGGCCGGTCAGCTCCACGCAGTGCCGGCTGATGTCGGCAGCACCGCGACGTGACCGGTCCTCACACCCACCTTTCCACTTCTCACGTGCAGGTTTGCGGGCGATCATCGAGATGTTGCAGTCATGCATCCAAGTATTGCAGGAATGTGTCGGCGACTGGAAGTATGACGGCCACGTAAACGAGAGGGGAGTGGCACATGGCGATCTCACGCCGGAAGTTCGTCGCCTCGGTCGTGTCCGGTACCGCCCTCGCCGCGGTCTCCGGCGAGCTGATGTCCGCGTGGACCGCGACCGCGTTCGCGGCGAGCCCGCCCGGCGATGTCGTCGGCAAGATCACGGTCGGCTACCAGGGCTGGTTCGCCTGTATCGGCGACGGCGCACCCATCAACGCCTGGTGGCACTGGAGCAACAACTGGGGCCAGCCCCCGTCGCCCACCAACAACGGCACGCTGCGCGCATGGCCCGACATGCGCGAATACACGCGCGGATACCCGACGGCGTACGCCAACCTCGGCAGCGGTCAGCCGGCGACGCTGTTCTCCTCCTACGACCAGCAGACGGTCGACACCCACTTCCTGTGGATGCAGCAGAACAACATCGACACCGCCGCGCTGCAGCGGTTCAACCCGAACGGTGGCGAGGGCGCGACCCGTGACGCCATGGCCGCCAAGGTGCGCAGCGCGGCCGAGTCCCACGGCCGCAAGTTCTACATCATGTACGACGTCAGCAACTGGACGAACATGCAGCCGGAGATCAAGGCTGACTGGACGAACAAGATGTCGGCGCACACGGCCTCCGGCGCGTACGCGCGGCAGAACGGCAAACCGGTGGTCTGCATCTGGGGCTTCGGCTTCAACGACCCCAATCATCCGTGGGATGCGGCTACCTGCCTCGATGTGATCAACTGGTTCAAGGGTCAGGGCTGCTATGTCATCGGCGGTGTACCGCGGGAGTGGCGCATCGGCATCAACGGCTCCCGGCCCGGCTTCCTCGGCACCTACCACGCATTCAACATGATCTCGCCGTGGATGGTGGGCGCGATCAGCAACGCCACCGAATCCGACAACATCTACAACGAGCTCAACGTCGGCGACCAGGCCGACTGCAACGCCAACGGCATCGACTATCAGCCGTGCGTCCTGCCCGGCGACGTTTCGGCACGCCAGCGCGCGCACGGCGATTTCATGTGGCGGCAGTTCTACAACATGGTGCGCGTCGGTGCCCAGGGCATCTACATCTCCATGTTCGACGAGTTCAACGAGGGCAACCAGATCTGCAAGACCGCGGCGACCCTGGCAGATGTGCCCACCAACTCGGGGCTGCTCGCGCTCGACGAGGACGGGACCGCCTGCTCGTCCGACTACTACCTGCGGTTGACCGGCGACGGCGGCCGGATGCTCAAGGGCCAGATCGCCCTGACCCCCGTCCGGCCCACCCAGCCCAACGGCGGCACACCGCCGCCACCCCCGACCGGGAACCTCGCGCTGTTCAAGCCGACCCAGGAAAGCAGCCACAACCAGTCGTACGCGTCGGCCAACACCACCGACGGCGCTCAGGACAGCTACTGGGAGTCGGTGAACAACGCCTTCCCCCAGTGGGTGCAGGTCGATCTCGGGTCGGCGCTCACGGTGAACAAGGTGGTGCTGAAGCTGCCGGCATCATGGGGCTCGCGTACGCAGACGCTGTCGGTGCAGACGAGCCTCGACGGCGGCGCGTTCACCACCGTGGTGAACTCCGGTGGCGTGGCCTTCAACTCCGGCAGCGCCAACACGGCCACCCTCACCTTCGCGCAGGCCAACGCCCGCTACGTCCGGCTCAACTTCACCGCGAACACCGGCTGGCCCGCCGCGCAGCTTTCCGAGCTGGAGGTCTACGGCCCGGCGACCGGCGGCGACACCCAGCCGCCGACCACGCCCGCCAACCTCGCCTCGACCGGGAAGACCTCCGGCAGCGTCTCGCTGTCCTGGACGGCCTCCACCGACAACGTCGGCGTCACCGGCTATCAGGTACGCCAGGGCGGCACAATCGTCGGGACGACCGCCGCCACGTCGTTCACCGTCACCGGGCTGAACCCATCGACGTCGTACACCTTCACCGTCACCGCCCAGGACGCCGCGGGCAACACCTCGGCCGCCTCGAACGGCGTCACCGTCACGACCGACCCGGCGCCCAACACCAACCTGGCGCGCGGGAAGCCCACATCGGAGAGCAGCCACACACAGGGCTACGGCTCCGGCAACGCCGTCGACGGCAACCAGGACACCTACTGGGAGTCGGCGAACAACGCCTTCCCACAGTGGCTGCAGGTCGACCTCGGCTCGGCGACCTCGGTCGGGCGCGTCGTGCTGAAGCTGCCGGCGTCGTGGGGTGCGCGCACCCAGACCCTCTCGGTGACGGGCAGCACGGACGGCGCGAACTTCACCACCCTCAAGGCGTCCGCGGGCTACACGTTCAGCCCGAGTGCCAACACCGCCACCATCACGTTCACCGCCACCGCCACCCGCTACGTCCGGCTCAACTTCACCGCCAACACCGGCTGGCCCGCCGGCCAGGTCTCCGAGTTCGAGGTGTACGCCTCCTGACACCGGCGATCAGCGACCGCATCAACGCACGGACCGCACACCGGCAGGCACCGGGACAGTCGTCCTGGACCTGCCGGTGTGGCGAACGCGCGGGTGGACGCCACCAGCGTCACCGGTTCGGAGTCGTACGGCATGCATCGGCGATCGGCATCGGTTCGTGAACCAAGCATCCGCAAATTTCGTCCGGTTGTTCTTGGCGGCATCGAACTCGTAGTGTCCGAGACGACAGCGCCGCGGCCAAGTTCGACTGGTCCAGGACGGTGATCGCCGGCCCCCTGTACGGGCCCTGACGGGCGGCCCAAAACCGGCCCGAGTCCGGTCGACCGTCCCAAGACCCGGCTCGAACCACCACGTCATCACCGACGGCGCCGGCATCCGCCGTCAGCCTGACCGGCGGCCACCGCGAGTTGACGTCATACCGCCGAAGGGAAGCTGTATGCCGATGCCAGACCCGCTGGCCTACGACGATGTCCAGGCCGCCGCTGCTCGCTTGCGCGGGCAGCGAGTCGGCGCGATCGTCAGTGGCGGCAACGTCGATGCCGACCGCTTCGCAGTCCTGATGACCGCATGACCGCCCACACCCGCCGAAGCCGCATCGCCATCCTCGGCACCGGCGGCACCATCGCCGGCACGCGGACCGGTACCGACGGCGACGCCTACCGGCCGGCCAGCCTCGGCATCGACGAAATCATCGCCGCGGTCCCCGAGCTCGACCACATCGCCGACATCACCAGCGAACAGGTCCTGCAAATCGACTCGGCCAACATCGAAGATCACGAAATGCTTGCGCTGGCGAGGCGCACCTCGCAACTCCTGGCTGCCGACGACATCGATGCGGTAGTCATCACCCACGGCACCGACGCACTTGAGGAAACCGCCTATCTGCTCCACCTCGGCCTCAAGACCACCAAGCCGGTGGTGTTCGTCGGCTCCATGCGTCCCGCCGACGCACTCAGTGCCGATGGACCACGCAACCTCGTCCACGCCGTCACGGTTGCCGCCAGCGCCCAGGCCATCGGCATGGGTGTGCTGGCCGTCATGAACGACGAAGTCCACACCGCACGAGACGTCACCAAGGCGCATTCCATCAACGTCGCCACGCTTCGATCGCCACACGGCCCTCTCGGCCACATCGTCAACGGAGCCCCGGTCTTCTACCGGGCGCCCGCCCGGTCGCACACCTATCTGACCCCCTTCGACATCGATACCCTCGACCAGCTGCCCAAGGTTGACATCGTCTTCGCCCACGCCAACATGACCACCGCGGTCATCGACGCCCTGGTGTCCACGGGAACCGAAGCGATCATCCACGCGGGCATGGGCAACGGCAGCGTCGCCGCCCGCATGATCCCAACCCTCACCGCGGCCCGCACCGCCGGCGTCCACATCGTGCGCTGCAGCCGTATCCCCAACGGCTCGATAATCCGAAACGCAGCCGTCCCTGATGACACCCACGACTGGCTCGTGGCCGACGACCAGAATCCGCAGAAGGCCCGTCTCCTCACCGCACTGGCCCTGACCAGAACCCAGCAAACGCGGGAACTGCAGGACATCTTCTGGACCTACTGAGGTTGTCCCGGGAGGCCCCGGTAGATGGGTTCTTCGCCGCGTTCGCCACCATCGCCTGCGCCCTCGTCTGCTACCGCAACCTCGTCCGATACCCCAAATGATGTCCTCACGAAATCCTCATGGTTCACGCGGCAGCATCCATGCATGGAGAACAGCGTGGACCGGCTCTATGCCGAGCATCGCGCGATGCTGACGGCCTACGCCATACGGTTGCTACACGGAGATCGCGGCAAGGCCGAAGACATCGTGCAGGAGACGCTCCTGCGAGCCTGGCAGAACTCGAGCCGGCTCACAACGTCGGGAATGTCGGAGCGGTCATGGCTGCGCCGCGTCGCCCACAACCTCATCATCGACGGATTTCGGGCCGCCCAGGCCAGGCCGCCGGAGGCGCCAGTGGCCAGGATGACGCACCCTGCGGTCGCTGACGTTTCGGACACCGTTCTGACTTCGGTTGCTGTCGGCAACGCGATGCGCCAGCTCGCCCCCGAACACCGGACGGTTCTCTCACACCTGTACTACCTTGAGCAATCCGTCGCGGAAGCGGCCCAGTCACTGGACATTCCGCCGGGGACGGTGAAGTCACGGGCCTTCTACGGCCTGCGGAAGCTGCGCGGCATCCTTGAGCTGGTGCCAGACGGAGTGGCCTGAGCGGATCCATCAGCGGGCGCCGATCCCCGGCCGCGACCGCGGCCCATCGTCACAGTCGGACGCGGCCGCGGGCCATGTTCTCGCGACCTTACGCGTCGTCGCCGGCCGCGCCGGGCCCGGCTCACCTCTGCCGTCCGTGACGGCATTCAGCAATCATCCGTGCCCTCAGGGAGGAATACACCATGTCCTCGGCGGATTTGACGTCGGTTGCGAGCATCGACATTGCCTCGGCCCGGGGCCGCAGCCAGGCCTTGGAGATCGCCGCGTTCGAGGCGAGCATGCTCGTGCGGTGCACCGGGATGTGGGGGAGGGGCGCAGGCGGACGGGCCGGCGGCGGCCTGCGGACGGGGTTCGCGCGAATCGCTTCGGGGTCGCTTGCCGAATTCAGCCGGTCAAGCGCGGCGGACCGGCTGGCCGAGCTGTTGCGGACGGTTGGCCGGTTGGCGAGCGTGCACCGCTACATGGCCGGCACCCGGCACCGCTACGAGATCTCGCAGGTGTTCACCGAGCCCGGCACCGTCGGCCTTCTCGAGCACACCTGGCAGCAGGGATATGTCGAGATCTGCGGATGGCCGCACCAATCGCACCAGCCGCGCTCGCCACGCAGGGCGCGGCACGCCGGGCTGCTGTCGGAGGCGGCCTGGCGCGCGATGCTGCTGGTGTCCGGCCCCATCCGTGCCAACTCGCCCGGCCTGCGAGTCGCCGACCTCGACACCGCCATCCTGCTGGTCCGCGCCGGCCGGACCCTGCGGATGCCGGTCCGGATGAGCAGGCGCCCCGGTGGTCAGCTGCTGCTGGTCGTGCCGGACGGCACCCGCTCCAGCGCGGCGGGGACAGGGTCGTGACCAACCCGCGCCCGGCATTCGCCGCGTCCGCCGCGAGCGGAGCGCGGATCGCCGAGCTCCATGCGCCCCTTCACTTGGTCTGGCTGTGATGCAGATCGCCGCGCTGCCGTGAGCCAATCCGTATCCGCGCTATGGTGCCGCCGCCGGGATGGTCGCCCAGCTCGAGCTGTCCCTTGTGGAGCTGGATCGCCCAGTCCACAATAGACAAGCCGAGGCCGGTACCGAGAGCACTGCCGCTGGCGAACCGTTCGCGTACGTCAGCACGGCCGCCGAGGCCGGGGCCGTGATCCCGGATGGTGACCTCGTCCGGGCCCACCATCACCTCAAGATGTGCGGGCTCGTCGCCGACAGCGCCGTGCCCGATCGCGTTCTCCACGAGGTTGCGGATTGCTATCCGCAACACGGCCGGGTCGCCGTGACACACGGTCGCCGGCAGGTCGGCAACGACGCGATGGGGTGGGAGACCTGATTCCGACAGGATTTCGGACACGAGCTGGTCGAGGCGGAAATCCTGCGCCTGCACCGGCCGTGTGCCAGCGATCAGCTTCGCTCGCGTAAGCAATGCCTCGACTGACCAGGTCAGGCGGTCGACCGCGTGGATCACCTTTCGCAGTGCCTGATGCTGACTCGCAGGCTGGATGGCGGCTTCCGCGTGCATCCTGATCGCGGTCAGGGGAGTACGTAGCTCGTGCGCGGCGTCGGCGAGGAAGCGTTCCTGCTGGCTGAGTGCCAGCTCCACCGCGCGCGTGCTGCGCCGCGCCAGGTAGTAGCCGGCTGCGGCCAGAAACAGTGAGAAGGCGACGCTTCCGCCGAAGAGCGCGAACGCAAGGCTGCGCTGTGCCGCAACCGACGCCTGCGCATCGATGGTCACGACAACTGCGCCGGCCGGATGGGCGAGATTCGCCAGCGAGAACGGCACCGAGAGCATTTGCTGCATGGTGCCGTCGGATGCGGTGACCTTGCCGATGACTTCCATCTTGTTGCCCATGCTGGTGCGGGCGGCTGCCTCCAAGCGGATGGTCGGCACGCCCACGGTACGGCCTGGCCGCGCGAGCGCGGCTCCAAGCTCGTCTCCGCGCTTCTCGAAGACGTAGACGCCCGTTGCTCTCGTGCCGATGGCGTCAGCTACGCCGGTCATGCGCAGGGTCCCGGCCTCGCGGTAGATCAATGAGAGCACAGCTCCGCTGGTGATCCGCAAGTCTGAGAGCAGTGCCTTCTCCCGCTGGTGATGATCGACGGTGATGCCGACCAACGCCATGCCGGTCAGGCCCGCCAGGCTGAAGGCGGTGAAGACGACAACCATCGTGATCCGCAGCGCCCGAAGCCTGTCTGCGGTTTGCAGGCGGCGCAGCTGCGCGGATGACGTCGTCATGCGGCGCGGTACCCGAAGCCGCGCACCGTGTGGATCACCTCGGGGCGGCCAAGCTTGCGCCGCAGCTGGGTTACCACCACATCGACCACATTGGACATTGGATCGGCCTGCTCGTCCCAGCAGTGCTCCCTCAGGTCGGCCCGGCTCACCGCGGCTGGGGACCGCGAGAGCAATTGCTCCAGGACGGCGAACTCCTTGGGCGTCAACATGTTCAGCACCCCGGCCCGGCGAACCTCCCGGCGGGCGCTGTCGAGCTCGATGTCTCCCAGGCGAAGCATGGCCGGCATGGTGGCGGTCCGGCGACGGCACAGCGCCCGCACGCGCGCGACGAATTCGGCAGTGGCGAACGGTTTGCCGAGGTAGTCGTCGGCGCCCGCTTCAAATCCGTCCACCCTGTCGTTCAGCTCGGACAGTGCGGTCAGCATGAGAACGGGCACTGTACCGCCACGGGTCCGAAGGTCATGCAGATGCAAGACGGCATCACCGTCGGGCAGCATCCGGTCGAGAACCATGCAATCATAGTCATTAATGGCCAGTGCCAGATCCGCCGCTGCCCATTCTCGTGCCGCGTCGACGGCGAAGCCCGCTGTCCGCAGAGCGTCGGTGACGGCCTCGCGTAGGTCCGCGTCGTCCTCTACTATGAGAACCTTCATGGATTCAGGTTAGCCACCAAAACGAGTCTGTTCTATCCCCGTGGAACTAGAATGATGAAGCTACCCGTGATCCCATTACTAATGGTAGCGGTCGCGTTACCCGCAAGCTGTGCGGCTCCGACCGTGCAGCCGACGGTATCTGCGGGCCCATGCCGTTTCACGATCGCTTTCCTCGGCGCACTTACCGGGGAGAACGCCAATATCGGCCGCGGCCCCAGGGACGGGGCCAAACTGGCTGTGGATCAGTACAATGCCACGAGGCCGGAATGCCCCGTCGATCTGTCCGAGCTGGACACTGCGGGCGATGCGGAGCGGGCGGCAGTGCGGGCGCAGGAAGCTGTGGCGGACACCAGAGTGCTCGCCATCGTCGGCCCGTCGTTCTCCGGCGAGGCCGAGGCGGCCATCCCATTCCTTGATCAGGGCGGCGTCACGGTCATCACCCCTTCGGCGACTCGGACGAGCCTCGCTGAGCAGGGTTGGCGGGTGTTTCACCGGGTGACCGGCAACGATGCGGCCCAGGGTCCGGCCGCTGGCCAGTACCTGAAGCGGATGGTCAGCGCACGTAATGTCTACGTTGTCAACGACCTCGGTGCCTACGGCAAAGGGCTGGCCGACGAGGTGCGCAAGGAGCTTGGTCCACTCGTCATCGGCAACGCGGATGTCCAGCAAGGGCAATTCGACTACCGGCGGCTCGCCGCAATCGTCGCCGCGAGTGGCGCCGACGCCGTCTTCTACGGTGGCTATTACGCCGAGGCCGGGCAACTACTCAAAGCGCTGCGTGACGCAGGATCGACGGCGGCGTTTGTCACCGGTGACGGTGCACGTGATCCAGGACTGATCGAGCACGCTGGGGCTCATGCCGCCGAAGGAGCCGTCATCACCTGCCAATGCTTACCCCCTGAACGAGCGAGAGATGGGTTCCTGCAGCGATTCCAGGAGCATTTCGGGACATACCCCGGTAACTATGCGGCCGAATCCTATGACGCGGCACAGATCCTGTTGTCAGGGATTCAGGCCGGCAACAAAACGCGCGCGTCGCTTCTGGCCTATGTCGATGCATATGACGGTGACGGGATCACGGGTCACCTGAAATTCGACACCCGCGGCGAGTTGCCGGTCGAGGCGGTCAAAATCTGGGCCTACCGGGTGCGCGATGGGCGGATCGTCCCGGATCGCGAGATCACGGGCTAGTGCGTCGCGATGCTGATGGCGTTACTTACTTGGCTACCGTCCGAGCTGCCGGTCGAGTTCTTCGAGGAGGTCGAGGATCTCGCATCGGCTGGAGCCGGGCGGCACCACGTGTGTAGGGCCGTAGGCGAGCTCGGCCAGGGCCGAGCGTACGGTGGCGAGCTCGTCTGCGGTGGCGTCGAGCTGGTGCCAGGATGCGTTGGTGGCGGGGACGGCGCCGCGCAGCCGCGCGGCGAAGGCCCGTGCTTGCCGGGGGTGCCGGCCTGTGCGGGTCTGCCACTCATCGTCGCCGAGGTCGTCGAGGGCGATGTCGATGACGCTCGCCAGCAGGTGGAGCGTCCGGGGGTCGCCATCGAGCAGGACGGCGGTCGGGACGACCCGAACGACGGTGCGGATGACCGGTGCGGCATCCGTGCCGACACGGTCCTCGCCCAGCATGAACTGGATGTACTGGCGCTGCCGGCCGCGGGCCAGTTGCAGGGCTGTCATGCCGTCGACGCCGGCCGTGTGGACGGCCCCGCCGGCGAGCAGCAGGGCCGCGGCGACCTGTTGTTCGTTGCGTTCGACCGCGTGCATCAACGCCGTGCGGCCCTGTCCGTCGCGCGCATCCACGTCAGCGCCGGCTTGCAGGAGCACGTCCACGGCGGCGTGATCGCCGCGTCGGGCCGCCACGACTATCGCCGGCGTCGCGTCGGAACGCCGCTGGTTGGGGTCCGCGCCGTGGTCGAGGAGAAGGCGCAGCACGGCCGGTGCGACGGGTCGCATGACCGCGGTGATGAGCGGTGCCTCGTCCGTCGGGCCCGGGACGGCGCCCGCGTCCAGGAGCACGCGCAGCGTCTCGACTGCCGCCGGCCCCGGACGAAACGCGGCGTAGGAAACCGCGTCCGCCAACACACTGGACTTGGCGGCGGGCTCGGTGGCGAGTGCGCCGTGGGTGACGAGGGAACGCACCACGTCGTGGCGTCCTTGCAGTACCGCGGCGCGTAGCGGTGATGTGACGTGCGGATCGGTGGGTCCGACGCGCGCGCCGGCGGCCAACGGCATCTGCGCGGTCGGCGGGGGGCCGCTGCCCGCCGGCTCCGAGTGGGCCGGCTGCTGCGCCACCTCGGTGGCGGCCTTCAGCTCGGACCGGCTCGGCTCAGGCTCCGCGCGCAGCACAAACCTCTGGGCCGCGCGCAGCTCCGGCCCGGGGTCGATGCCGAGCTCCTCGGCGAGCAAGGCGGCTACGGCTCGGTAGACGTTCAGCGCCTCGGCCCGGGCCCCGGTGGCGGCCAGTACCCGCACCAGCCGGGCCTGTACCGACTCGTCGAACGGCACCCGCACGGCGGCCTGCTGGACGATCGTCAGTACCCGGCCCGGTACGCCGGCCAGCAGCGCAAGGTCGACGGCCTCCCGCAATGCCAGGAGGTACTCGCGGTCCAGCACGGTGACGGCGGGATGGGCGCCCGCCGGCCAGTCCACGCCGCCGGCTGCCGGTCCGTGCCACAGCTCCAGCGCCTGCGTCGCGAGCTGTACCGCTTCGTGCGGCTGGTACGGGGCGACCTGCCGGGCCCGCTGCCACAGCTCCTTGTACAGCAGTAGGTCCAGGCTCTGCGCGTCGACGTCGATCCGGTACCCGCCGGCCGAGCGCAGCAGCCACCGACCCGCCGCCCGAGGGGGCAGACCCGGCTCGATCAGCCGGCGCAGCGTACCCACGTGGCTGTGTACCTGGTTGACCGCGGTCGCCGGCGGATCCTGGCCCCACAGCGCCTTCACGATGTCGGCGACGGCCACCGGTCGCCCGGCTTCTACCAGCAGCAGCGCCAGCAGCGCCCGGCGCAGCGGCGGCCCCAGGTCGATCTCGGTCTCGCCCCGCCAGGCCCGCACCGGTCCCAAAACGGCGAACCGCACCTTGTGTCGCAGCACAGCAACCATTGCGCCTCGAATCTCAACACCCTTCACCGCGACAGTGCCGTCCATGCCGGCCAGCCTTCCGAGAGATAGAGTCCGTCCGCGCCCGCGGCAGGCGGGCGAGAAGACCGAATGGTCAAGAAAATTGGCGCGCCACCGGTTGCCACACCCCGCCGAGGGCCTCACCCGCCCGACTCGTGCCGCCGATCGTAGGTGGCCGTTGTGCGCAAGAAATGCTCGATGAGTGAGTGGCCGGCAGCGACGGCACCCGATCCCTGGCATGCCTGCGCAAGCCGTGAAACCTCACGCGGGCAACGAGATCCACGCTCCTTCCGAGTTGGGCATACCCCGTCCGATGCCTGTCGTTTCGGACGCTACGAGTTCAATGCCGCCAAGAACAGCCGGACGAAATTCTCGGACGTTTGGTTCACGTGTCGGGCGATGTACTGGATCGCCGCGACGGACGGCGTCGGGTTCTGGGCGATCTTGACGGTGAACCCGTCGGCAGTCAGCAGCCGGTGTACGGCCGGCCGGTCCGACCCGTCGACGAAACCGCCGTGCAGGGGCTCGACGTTGCGAATGGCGCTGGTCATGGAGGGCTCCTCCAGTGCCTGGGCGGGCACACCGCCCGCCGCGTCACACGCAATGCAAGCGGTCGACCCGGCAGAACACCATGCAGAACACCATGCAGAACACCATGCAGAACACCATGCAGAACCGCAGTCTTCGCCAGCCGCGGTCGCGGAGATCAGGTCGTTGGCGGCGGCGAGGTGTGGCCGGCCGACGACGCGTTGGCGCTGGTCGGGGGCGGTGGTATCGGCCCGCTCGACCGGGCTGCTGCCGCAATGAGCCCTCATTGAGCCGCGGGCGGACCGACTCCGGTGTGGCACCGGATCCGCTCCGCGCACGTCGGCTGTCCTCCGGTCACCGGTCGGCGGCCGGCGGCATCTCCGCTTGTTCGACCTGCTGGATGAGTTGCTTGAGGTGGGTGATCTCGTCGCGCAGGGCGGCCCGACCGGCGGCGGTGAGGGTGACCCAGGTGCGCGGGCGCCTGCCCTCGTAGCCCTTCTCGATCTGGATCAGCTCGGCCTTCTCCAGGACGGTCAGGTGCTGCCCGAGGTTGCCGGCGGTCAGCAGCAGGGTGGCACGCAGGAAGCCGAACTCGACCTGGCGGGCCTGGTGGGCGATGGCCATGATGCCGAGCCGGACGCGCTGGTGGACGACGTCGTCGAGGCCGTTGGCGGGGTGATTGCTCATCACGCCTGTTGGTCGGTCGGCTGACGTGGTCCTACGCCGACGTGAGCCGGGTCAGCAACGCGTCCCGGATGTTCGGCCGCAGCCCGAAGACGAGCAGGAAGGTCGCCTCCCGCATCAGCCGCTGCGCGTGGTTGTCGAGCAGTACGGCCCGGCTCCCGGTGGCGACGGCGAGCGCGGCGGCGGCGCGCAGCGCAAGCTCGGATGCGGCCGCGCGGGCCGGTGGCATCCCGGCGGGGTCGGCGCCGTCCAGCGCGGCCCGGCACGCGTCGAGCTGTGCCCGCAGCGCGCCGTCGTCAACCAGCCGCGAACACCGGTTGGCCACGCCAAGCGCCAGCGACCCGTTGAAGCGCAGCGTGCCGGCATCGGGCTGGCTCCACCGCTCGGGCCGTTGGACCGCGGCCACCCGCTCGGTCGGCACGAAGTGACGGTCGAACACGACACGGACGGTCCGGCTCGCGGCCACGGCGACCATCTCGACCGGCTCCACCCGCAGGGTGTCGCCCTCAACGGCGTCGAGAAACGCCCACAGCGCCGAGTCGTCGGCGTTGCGGGCGGAGGCGTAGAGCGTGTCGATCAGGCCCCAACCGGTCACCCACGGCGCCTCGCCGTCGAGCAGGTGGCCCCCGTCGACGGCGGTTGCCCGAAGTGTCGCCGGCCCTTGCCGAACGGTGGCCCCGATCGCGAGGCCGGCCCGAGCGCGGCCGGAGACCAGCGGCGCAAGCCATCGCTTGCGGACCCCTGGCAGCACGCTCGCCGCGGCGGCGAGCACGGCGGGGTGGTGCTGCACCCAGACGAACGCGGTGGTGAGGCAGCCGCTCGCCAGTTCCTCGACGACCCGGCAGGCGGCCCGCCGGCCCGACACCTTCAAGGTGCCGACACCGGGGGGTGCGGCCAGCCCGTAGAAGCCCTCGGCGGCGAGCAGGTCCAGGTGCGCCTTGAGGTCGGCGACGCCCGTATCGACCGACATCGCCGCCGGAAAGAGGATCTCGTCGGCGATCTTCCTCGCCACCAGCTCTCCGGTCATGCCTGTCCCCTCGGTGACCCCGCCACGTCCACACCGGTGATCGTAGGTGGCGTTTGTGAGTAAAAACTGGTCGATGAGCAAGTGGCCGGCGGCGACGCGGGCGTCGGCGAACGCCTGAGCTGGTCGTCGGGTGCCTCCCAGGCCGAGCATGCTCCCTGCGGAGGACCGTCCGTTGTGGACGGCGTCCCCGAGATCGGGATCGCCCCGGCCGGCGGAGGAGAAGCCGCGATGATGCCCGGCCGATGTCCGGTCAGTCTTTACTCACAAGGGGCACCTACGATCGTCGGCACGAGTTGCGCGGTGCGGACCTGGCAGGAATTCGGTAGCTGCCATGGACATCCATGTCACGCCGAACAGATTGAACCCGGGGACTGCCGCACGAGACGTCTGCTCGTGATAGTTGCGCACCCACCGCGCCGAAGAAGTGAAGGGAAGTGCCAGTCATGCTCAGCTTCTCGAGCCAGATCGGTACCACGGCTACGGGTTCGCCGACCATCAGCATCGCTCCGGGTGCCTGCAGCAGCAGCAGCTGCGGCCCCTGCAGCTGCACCTCCTGCAGCTGCTGCTGCTGCTGATGACGATGATCCGGGGGCGGTAGCCGGCCGCCCCACGCACGACGTTCGTACCGGCCGACGCATTCTGCCTGGCGTGTGCCGGCAATTCGAGTCGCGTCGCCGACACGAGCTGTCTGCTCCTGAGAGTTGCGCGCCCACCGCGCCGAAGAAGTGAAGGGAAGTTCCAGTCATGCTCAGCTTCTCGAGCCACATCGGTACCACAGCCACAGGTTCACCGACCATCGGCATCGCTCCCGGTGGGTGCAGCACCTGCAACAGCTGCTGCTGCAGCACCAGTTGCTGCTGCTGCTGACGACCGGAGGCCGGTAGTCGGTCGCCGTTGCACGACGTTCGTACGGATCAATGCATTCTGCCTGGCGTGTGCGATCGCCCTGCGATCGCCTCACCGCGCCGAAGAAGTGAAGGGAAGTTCCAGTCATGCTCAGCTTCTCGAGCCACATCGGGACCACAGCCACGGGTTCGCCGACCATCACCATCGCTCCGGGTGCCTGCTCCAGCTGCAGCAACGGTAGCTGCAGCTGCACCTCCTGCAGTTGCTGCTGCTGCTGACGATCCGGCCGTTTCCGGCCACCCTCATGTCCGCGCTACATATCGGAGCAGCATGTCCTACCGCCGCACCAAGGAAGAAGTCGAGGAAGCGCTGAGGGATCACGACTACCTTCGGGCGGTCGGCGGCTTCGCGACTCAGCATCTGTTTGTGTCGATCTACTCGTCATCCACGGTCGTCCGGACCCCGGAGACCGTTTTGCGAGGGCGATGGGGGGCGGCCGGGAACGACGCCTTCGCCGGGGAGGAGTTCCTCCTCAACTACCGCACGGACAATGCCCGCCTGGGCTTCCAGATGGGCATTGGCCGGTTCTACGAGCCGGACGCGGTCCTGGCCTCCTGCCACGCCAACCTCGATGAGGACCTGCGTGACGCTGTCGAACTGCCCGCCGCGAAACCCATCCGTGCGGGGCTGACCGCCGTCGTCACCGAGCGGCGCAGCACCCGCGCGTTCTCCGGCGAGGCGATCTCGATGGCCGACCTGTCGGCGTTGCTGTTCCACTGCCAAGGCAACACCGGGATCCTGCACCATGGCGATCCCGACGACCCGCAGGGCGTGATCCGGCTGCGTACCGTCGCCTCGGGTGGCGGTCTCTACCCGGTGACGTTGTACATCCATGCCTTCAACGTCGCGGGGCTCGCGCCCGGCGCGTACAGGTATCTGCCCTACGCTCATGCCCTCTCGCCGGTCGCGCCGCATTCGAAGCTGTTCCCGGCGCAGGTGCTGCGCTCGATGGACCTGGATGTCGAGCGCAGCGGGTTCGTCATGACGTTCGTCTACGACCTGTACGACAACTCGCGCAAGTACGGCGACGGCGGGCTCGTCTTCGGGCTCATCGAAGTCGGCGGGATCCTGCAGAACCTGCACCTCGCCCGCACTGCCCTCGGCCTCGCCGGCTGCGACCAGGGCGGCTATGACAAGCAGATGATCGAGAAGATGTTGGACCTGGACGGTCTGACCAGCCAGGTAGTGCACGTCACCGTGGTCGGGAGGGAGGAGTAGCCAATGAGCGTGGACGAGAACATGCCGGCCACTTATGTGCTGGCGAGCACGGCGCGCCTGGTCGAGGATGGCGCCGGCCGGTTCCGTATCCGCACCGGAGTGTGGAACTACGAGGAAGCGGTGATCGACGTCAGCGGTGAGCCGCAGCCAGTTGCGGCCGCCGTCGCCGCCGCGCTGCGCACCCTGGCCACCGGGCCGGTGCGCGTCGCCGACAATCTCGGTCCGGAGTTGCTGCCGGTCGAGTCGGCCAGCGTCGAACGCCTCTTCGGGGACCTGGCGGAGGCTGGCATGATCGTGCCGGCGCATGACCGTGGCAGTCAGGACGCGATAACCGCGGCGCTGTTGGGCCGCCTGGTGTCGGCTTTCCCGGGCGGCGGCGAGCCGCCGGACGGTGAGGTCGCCTTCTTCTCAGACTCGGCGGCGGCGACCGCTCAGGCCGAGCACCTGGCGGCGGCGATGCGGCTGCGGCTGGTGCCGCTCGCACCGGCCACAGTGGAGCGTCTGTCGACCGTCGACCTCACGTCGCGTATCGACGGGCTCACCACCGAGCAGGCCGTGACCGACCTGGTGCCCGCCCTGACCGGCTCGGCGGCACTGGTGACGTGCCTGCAGCGGCCGTCGTTGCCGCTGCTGCGCAACATCAACCGCGTGATCGAAGGCAGCGAGATGCCGTGGGTGTGCGCGTTCATCGATGGGCCGTTCGTGTCCGTGGTGGGCATGAAGTCCCCGCGCACCGGCTGCTTCGAGTGCTTCGAGCAGCGGGCGCTGGCGCGGCTGGAGGACCACGTGTCCTACCACGACTTCGCCCGCTCGCCGGTCGGCGCCGCGGCGCCGCGCGC
>NZ_BMPI01000078.1:16246-48693 GCF_014647515.1 Dactylosporangium sucinum
ACCGATCATGAGCCTGCTGACCACGATGGCGCTCACCGAGGGCTACCTGCACGCCGCGGTGGAGGTGTCGCGGCTGTCGGGGCGGGTGATCAGCGTGCACCTGCCGACGCTGGAGATCCAGGCACAGGACCTGCTGCGGATGCCCGGCTGCCCGGCCTGTGGCAAGGTGTCCCGCGAGCGTGCCCGTGAGATCAACTTCAACAGCCGGGCGGTTCTGGACCGGATCATGGCGGGAGTGTTGCAGTGAGTGCCCTGGCGCACTACCCGTCGATGACCCGGCTGATGCGGCGATACCGGCATCTGGGGGGTAACCAGACCGGCATCCTGCCCGGCTATTTCTTCAACGTCGCCGAGATCCCGGGCGAGCCGTGGCTACGGTCGATGACCGCGACGATGCCGCACTACCACCGCCTGATCATGAACGACCCGCTGAAGGATGTGCAGTACCACCTGAGCGGGTACAGCCTCTACCACGAAGACGCCATGATCCGGATGATGGGGGAGGCCGTCGAGCGGTACGCCGGGATGGTTGCCGTACGCCTGTT
Source organism: Dactylosporangium sucinum (assembly GCF_014647515.1). GTDB lineage: Bacteria > Actinomycetota > Actinomycetes > Mycobacteriales > Micromonosporaceae > Dactylosporangium > Dactylosporangium sucinum. The sequence continues at coordinate 16,792 of NZ_BMPI01000078.1, forward strand.
CGACCAGGAGTTCCGGTATGCCACGTTCCGGGAGCTGTCGCGTGAGGGCGAATGCCTCCCACTCGAGTATCTGGGCATGTTCAGCCCTGAACAGCAGCGCGACATCGGCAGGCTGCTCCACGGGTACGCCGACCGGCCACCCACCGAGGACGACGTCATCGCCTGGGTGCGCTGCCCGGCGCTGACCCGGCCGGGCGAGGACCTCTGGGTCCCGGCGCAGATGTTCTTCGGCGGCTACACCCCGTCGGCCACGCACGGCGACCTGCTGTTCACCCCGTCGTTCTCCACCGGCACGGCCGCCCACGTGAGCCTGGAGAACGCACTCCGCAACGCGCTGATCGAGATCGTGCAGCTCGACTCCTTCATCCTCAACTGGTACACCCCCAACCCGTGCCCGCAGGTCGTCATCGACGACGACGACGTACTGCGGGTGCTGGACACCATGCGGCTCGGGCCGGACTCCGACTACCGGGTCAAGGCGACCTACCTGACCCGGCCCGACCTGCCGCTGCCAACCATCGCCGTGGTCCTGGATCGCAAGACCGACGCGCTGCCGATCCTCAGCTACGGGATGCAGGGCGACGCCGACCCGCAGCGCGCGCTGCTGCGCGCGGCGATGGAAAGCGCGGCCATCCTCGTCCTGCCCACGTTCTCCGGCATCTTCGACCCGACCGGGGTGCACGCGGCGGCGAACGCTACGCATTACCTGGACCTCGACTCGAACGTGCTGTTCTACGCGAGCCCGCCGGACGCGGACCGCAAGCGCGCCATCTTCGCCGATCGGTCCAGCGGCTCGGTGAAGCTCTCGGAGATCGCCCCGCTGAGCGGGTCGTCAACGCTGGAATCGCTGATCGCGATGGTTGCCGGGGTGAGCCGCTGGGCGACCTACCTCGACGTGACGCCGCCGGAGCTGGCCGACACCGACTGGAAGGTGGTCCGCGTCCTCATCCCCGAACTGCTGAGCATGTGCCTGCCGGGGATGCCACCCAAGGCGCATCCGCGCATGGTCGCGCACGGAGGAGTGACGAATGACTACCCGCACCCTGTGCCTTAGCCTGCTGGTGCTGCTCTGCGCGTCGTTCCCGGCACAGGTTTTCGAGCTGGCCAACGCCTCGGGCCGCGGCCGGCCCGGCGCAGCCGGCGCCGCGCCGCGCCGGCCCGATCGCGCCATGGCCGGGTCGCTGATGCTCGCCGTGGCGCTGGTCGCGCTGGCGGCGCTGGCCGCCACGGTCGCGCCGATGCGGTGGACGTTCCCGCCCGTCGACTGGCTCTGGTATGCCGCCGCGGTGGCGTTCGGGTTCCTCACCGTGCCTCTGGAGTGGGCCGTCGGCGCGGCCTACGTGGCGGTCCGGTACCGGCGGCTGGCCGGCATCGGGCTGCACCGTCTCGTGGGGGCCACGTCGGCCTCGGTGGTGCTCGCCTACGTCGTCGCCGGCGCCGCGGAGGAGGTGCTGTTCCGGGGCGTGGGACTGCACGTGCTCGAAGGGGTCCTGGGCTGGCCGGTCGCTGCGGCGCTCGCGATCACCTCTGTCGTGTACGGCCTCAACCACCTCTACTTCGGCGCCATCGCGGTCGCGCAGAAGACCTTCACCGGCGTCGGCTTCGGCCTGCTCTACCTGCTCGGAGGCCACAACGTGCTGGTGCCGCTGGTGGCCCACGCGGTGCAGAACCTCGTCGTGCTCACCGTGCTGCCGCGCCGGGAGGCATCGTGACCAGCGACGGGGCGTGGTTCGCCGGCGCCGCCCTCGCCGCCGCCGCGATCTGGCTCTTCGTGTTCCGGCTGGCCGTGTTCAACTACCGCACCAACCGGCGGGTCCGCATCTGGGTCGTGACCCACACCTCGGTCCCCGGCAAGTACGTGATCCCGATCCTGGGCACGCTGGTCTATCTCGCCCTCGGCGTCCTGGGGTCGATCGCTTTGCTCTACGTCGGCGACCTCAGCCTGGGCGGCCTGCTCGCCTGGCACGTCACCCCGCACGGCGTCGGGCTCATGCTGTTCACCGCCGCCGGCGCCCACCTGCTGACCGGGTTCATGACGTCCATCATGTACGCCGTGCGCCCCCGCATCGATGTGCCAACGGCGATTTCCCGCGTCCGCTGGATCAATGAGATCCTGGTGCTGCCCCGGCCTTGGCGTTACGCCACCCCGGCGATCAGCGCCGCGGTCGAGGAGTTCTTCTTCCGCGGCGTCATCCTCGGCGGACTGCTAGCCACCGGTACACCGGCCTGGGCCGCGATCGCGATCAGCGGTGCGTCCTTCATCATCCTCCAGGTGCTGTACACCGACACGGCCCTGCAGGCCACCGTGATCGGACTGGGCTGTGTGGTGCTCTCGGTGTTGTGCGGGTTGCTGGTGGTCGCGGAGGGCAGCGTGCTTCCGGCGATCGCGGTGCACGCGTCGTTCGCCGTGTACTACACCCGGTCCAGCGTGCGCCGGGCCGCTCGCGTCCTGACCGCATTGCCCCGCTGAGGAGGTCGACGATCAAGCGGCCGGGTCCCGCCCGGCCGTGACCGGCGTCGAGCCGCGCTGTACTCCTCCTCTACGGCTGCAACAGCACCTTGATCGCGCGGCGTTCGTCCATGGCCCGGTACCCCTCGGCGGCCTGGTCGAGCGGCAGCGCGAGGTCGAACACCTGGCCCGGGTCGATGGTCCGGTCGACGATCAGGTCGATCAGCTCGGGCAGGAAGCGGCGTACCGGGGCGGGGCCGCCGTGCAGGTGGACGTGGGAGAAGAACAGCTCGGTGCCGGGCAGGGCGACGTCGTGGGTGACACCGACGTAGCCGACGTGCCCGCCGGGACGGGTAGCGCGGATCGACTGCATCATCGACTCCTGGGTGCCGACCGCCTCGATGACCGAGTGCGCGCCGAGGCCGCCGGTGAGGTCCTTGATCCGGGCGACGCCCTCGTCGCCGCGCTCGGTGACGATGTCCGTGGCGCCATAGGCGAGGGCGAGCTTCTGCCGGTCGGCGTGCCGGCTCATGGCGACGATCCGCTCGGCGCCGAGGTGCTTGGCGGCGAGGACGCCGAGCAGGCCGACGGCGCCGTCACCGACGACCGCGACAGTCTTGCCCGGCTCGACCTGGGCGGCCACGGCGGCGAACCAGCCGGTGCCGAGGACGTCCGAGGCGGCGAGCAGGCCGGGGATCAGGTCGTCGGCGGGGAGGTCCGGGGTGGCGACGAGGGTGCCGTCGGCGAGCGGGACCCGCAGGTACTGCGCCTGCGCGCCGAGCCCGCCGATGCCCACCCTGTGCACGCACGAGCTCTGGTAACCGGCCCGGCAGATCTCGCAGGTGTTGTCGGAGGCGAAGAACGAGCCGACCACGAACTGCCCGGGCCGCACCCTGCGGACGTCGGCGCCGACCTCCTCGACGATGCCGACGTACTCGTGGCCCATCGGTGCCGGGCCGTGGACCGGCTCAAGCCCGCGGTACGGCCACAGGTCGGAGCCGCAGACGCAGGTGGCGGACAGCCGGATGATCGCATCGGTCGGCTCGACGATCCGCGGATCGTCGCGTTCCTCGACGCGGACGTCACCGGGCGCGTACAGCATGGCTCCTCGCATGGGAGGTGTTTCCTTTCGGTTCGGTGGAGCGGTGATCTCAGCCGGCTGCGGCCCGGGCTTCAGCGGGCGGTGTAGCCGCCGTCAACGGGCAGGGCGACGCCGACGACGAAGCTGGCACCGGGGCTGCACAGCCACAGCACCGCGGCGGCGATCTCCTCAGCCTCGCAGCTGCGGTATGCCGTCGACGGCCACAACACCAGCCAACCCGATCCGGCGGCCGGCGGGGAGTCACTGGCGAAACGTGTACTACCAGGGCACCCCACCGCCCCGTTGCCAGGTCGTACCGTCGAAGCCATGGACAATCGCGCCGAGGTCCGCGACTTCCTCGTCTCCCGGCGGGCCAACATCACCCCGCAGCGGGCCGGGCTGCCCGACGACGGCCACCGCCGCGTGCCCGGGCTGCGCCGCAGCGAGGTCGCCACGCTCGCCGGAGTGAGCGTCGAGTACTACGCCAAGCTCGAACGCGGCGCGATCGCCGGCGTGTCCGCCTCGGTCCTGGACGCCCTGGCCCGGGCGCTGCAACTCGACGACGCCGAGCGGGCCCACCTGTTCCACCTCGCCCACGCCGCCGACGGCACCAGCGCCGGCATGCGCCCCCGCCGACGCCCCGCGAAGCGCTGGACGCCCCGCCCGAGCCTGCAGTGGGTCCTCGACCGGTTCACCGCGCCGGCCATCATCCGCAACGGCCGCATGGACCTGCTCGCCGCCAACCACCTCGGCCGGGCCATGCACGCCACCGTCTACGACACCGCCTTCGACGGTTGCCCGAACTTTGCCCGCTTCACGTTCCTGCACCTCGACGCCGCCCACGACTTCTACCCCGACTGGGACACCGCCGCCGACACCTGCGTCGCCATCCTGCACACCGAAGCCGGCCGTGACCCCCACGACAAGGAGCTCCACGACCTGGTCGGCGAGCTGTCGACCCGCAGCGACGCCTTCCGCCGCCGCTGGAGCGCGCACAACGTGCGCGCCCACGGCGCCGGCAGCAAACGCTTCCACCACCACGACGTCGGCGACCTCGAACTCGCCTATGAAAGCGTCGACCTGGTCTCTGAACCCGGTCTCAGCCTCACCCTCTACGCCGCCGAGCCAGCTTCACCGACCGCCCACGCCCTCGACCTGCTCGCCTCCTGGACCGCCACCCAGGCCAACGCCGAGCAGTCCGGCGCGGTGACGAACGCGGCGCCCCGGGGAGAAGAGCGGCAATGAACTGCTACTGGCCTCTCCGGCCCGACGCCGCGCTCCGCGCAGGCCAGGAAATCAGGCGGACCGCGCCGCCTCGAGCCCGTCAACGATGGCCTCGAGTTCCGGCCGCTTGGCGGCGTCGGTGACGAACCCGACGAACGGTCCGCCCTCGAAGGTAAGGGTGACCTGGACCAGGCGCTCCTTCTCGCGCCCGAACAACGTGACGCGCCGCTCCAGATCTTTCCACTGCGCGCCTCGGTACGATGACGCCGGCGTCCGAGTGACAGGCCGGCCGCCGCGCAGCTTCTCCAGCCAGCCACCGTCGAGTACAAGCCGCTCGTTCGACTGCCCGTCAACAACGATCACGTGCGCAAGATAACGGATCTTGCGCACGTGTGGGATTGCCCACCCGGCCAGATGTCCGGCGCTGGGAGTGTCATGCCGGATGCCGGCGTGCTGTCGCGCCACGCGCGGCGAACGATTCGGCGCCCTGCGGGAAGCCGGTGTCGAGCCGACGGGACCAAGATCGCTACAGAGCAAGCCGGGAAGTGGCGACCCAAGGCACCGAAGTCCAGCTTCACCCTCTGGTATTCACCCATCGCGGGTGATGTCTCGATCTGGGTCATCCGCTGGAGTCAGCACTTCGGCCGTCGTCCCACTGCCATGGCAGTACCAAGACTGCAGCGGCTTGCGACCACGCGCATAGCCGAAGCTGAACGGGGGCGGACGTTGAACGGGCGACCGAGCGATGCGGTCCGGCTTCGTCATGCGCATGCAGCGGTGAGTCCGGCAGGCGCGACTGCGGTCTCCGGCAGCGACGTCAGCCCGCCGCATGGAGGCCCGAGCTCGGTGGCACGTCGGCTCCTCGGCGGGTGCTACCGGTTCGACACGGTGCTGGGCGGCGGAGGCATGGGCACCGTCTGGCGCGGCTATGACCTGGTCTTCACCGCGCTCAACAGCCACCTGGACGCGGTCGCCACCGGATAGACGCAGGACGCTCCAACACTCGGGTCGCCCCCGACCGGCACGGCGTGGGTCCCGCGGCGCTGTAGCCCGGCCGGTTTGTCTCCGGCACGCGCCTGGAGCCGCCGGCGTGGGTCAGATCGCCACGGCGTGCGACACCAGCCAGGCCCCCTTCACCGGCACCATTGTGAGCACCACCCGGTTCTGGTCGACCTTCTCGCCGGTGACGTTGGTGTTGCGACGGTACTGGTTGAGGTAGAGCAGCAGTTCGACCCGCTGCGGGCTGGCGGTCACGACCCCGGACGCCGACACCGCCGCGCGGACGATCGCCTGCTCCGCCACGGCCTGCGGCTTGAGCGCGGCGGTCGTCTTCGCGTACTCGTCGGCGAACTGGCCGGTGACGAACGCCCGCCCGTTGGCGACGCTGGTGTCGAAGTTGCGGTAGTCGTACGAGAAGATCGCCTGCGCGGCGGCGGTCACGGCGGCGAGCGACCGGCGGACCGCGACGTCCTGTTGCCGCGCCTGCTCGTGCTGGTACCAGCCGGCGAGCGCAACGGAGAGACCGAGCGCGACGGCGGCCACGAGCACGGCGGCGCCGCGACGCATGCGGAGCTTGGGCAGCTTGAGTTTCGGCATCACGACCTCCTGCATCAGCCGACGAACTGCAGCCGGGAGACGAGCCAGCGGCCCGATCCGGCGTCGTGGGTGACATCCACCTGGATCCGGTAGTGCGAGGCACGCCCGTCCGGCGCCTTCGTGTTGCGCACGGTCGCGTCGACCGCGACCAGGACAACCGCGGAGTGCCGGTCGCCGGAGACCAGCGCCGCGCGCAGCACGCTGCCGCTCGACTCGACGTTGTTCTCCACGATCGCGGCCCGCACCTGCGCGCGGCCCCGCGCGAACTCGTCGTGGAAGTCGCCCGTCGCGCCGTCGGCGATCCGTTGCAGGTCCCGGTCGACGCTGGAGGCACTCACCGAGACGAAGTTGACCGTGGTCTGTTTGGCCGCGGCGAGGGCCTGCTGGTGTGCGCGGGCCAGCATCCGGTCGTCGTACCAGCGGCTGCCGAAGACGCTGCCGGCAGCCAGGGCGGCGCACATGAGGACGGCAAGCACGACGGTGCCGAGCGCGGGGCGCGTGAACCGGGTCCGGCGGCGGGCGGCGGGCGCCGGCCGGCGCGCGGTGCGCGGGCGCGGCCGGCGGGTGACCCGGCGGGTCCGCTCCGGCGCGGCGGTCTCCGGCTCCGCCGGAGCCTCGGGCTCCTCGACCAGGGCCACGGCTTCCTCGCCGGACAGCACCGGCTGTTCGTCGAGGCGTTCCAGCACCGCCGTGATCGGGTCGCGCCGGCGGGGCGTGCGGCGGGTGGCGGCGCGCCGCCGGACGCTGCGCGGCGGCGGTTCGCTCCCGGCGGCGCCGCCTTGTACCAGCTTCAGCGTGCGGTTCTCGGGTGCGGGCACGATGCCCTCCTTCCCAGGGTCTGCGGGACGAGCCCGGCGAGTGCTCAAGGGCTACGGGGCGAGCCCGGCGAGCAGGAGTTGTTTCCAGGACTGGTCCCCGGCGAGCTGGTACTGCCCGCCGGTGGTGCCGAACAGCAGCGGATGACCGTCGGCGCCCAGCGCCAGCCCGGACACCGGGTCGATGCCGCCGGTCAGGGCACCCGGGTCGCCGGGCGGGGGAGGGTCGCTGCCGCCGGGGCGCGGTGCGTTGTTGGTGCCCCGGACACTGGAGCCGCGGGCCTGGTCGGCGGCGCTGCACCGGGTGGTCTGCCCGTACTTGCAGGACGGCGGATCGTCGACGTTGAGCACCAGCCCGAGGTGGGCGGTGCCGTCGCCCGGCGTGACCGTGAAGCCACCGGCGACGGCCATCGGGTAGACAACCAGGACCTGTTCGATGCCGGCCAGGCGCCGGACGGCGACGCCGTTGACCGAGATCAGGTTGCCCAGCAGCGTGCCGATCGTCGGCTCGAGCCCGTCCAGCAGCGCGACGAGCTGCTCGGCCGCCGGCGGCCCGTTGGCGATGAGCCGGCGCAGGTCGGCGTCGGACGAGCGCACCGTCTCGGCGAGCTGCGCCAGCCCCTTCGCCCAGGCCCGGATCGCCGCCGCGGACTCCTCCTGCGTCTTGAGCACGGTGCGGCCGTCGCGCAGCAGGGTGACCGTCTGCGGCAGGTTCGCGGTCGCCTCCTGCAGCAGCAGGTCACCCGCGTCGAGGATCGTGCGCAGCGCCCGCTCGTTGCCCTCGAAGGCGGTGCCGAGCTCGTCGATGACGATCGACAGGGCGGCCGGGTCGACGGAGCGCACGAGCGCGTCGAGGTTCGCCAGGAGTGTCTCGGGGGCCAGCGGGATGCCGGTGCGGCTGCGCGGGACGACCGAGCCGTCCGTGAGGTACGGGCCGGCGTCGGTCTCCGGCCGCAGGTCGAGGAACTGCTCGCCGACCGCGGAGCGCTGGCCGACCACGGCCCGGGTGTCGCGGGAGACCCGCACCCCGTCGTCGAGCCGCATCCGCACCCGGGCCCCGCCGTCGTGGAGCGTGACGTCGTCGACCCGGCCGACCGGCACGCCGCGATAGGTCACCGGCGCGTTGGCGAAGATGCCACCGGCCTCGGCGAAGTCGGCGTAGACGACGTATCCGCGGCCGAGGAGCCGGTCGCCGAGCCCCACGTAGGTGACGCCGACGTAGGCAACGCCGATGAACCCGACCACGAGGAAGGCCAGGACCTGCAGCTTCGCGGCGCGTCGGATCACGGCAGCAACCCTCCGTTGAGCAGGTTCGGCAGCGGGCCCTGCTGCCCGGTGACCGCGCCGGTGACCGGCGGCAGCAGGCAGGCCGGCGACAGGGCGGTGCCGGGCGGGAGCACGGTGCCGGGCGGGAAGACGGTGCCGGGCGGCACGATCCCGCCGGGCGGCAGCAGGCTGCCGGGCGGTGCGATGGTGCCCGGCGGCAGCAGCTTGCACCCCTCGGGCAGCTCGCAGCCGGACGGCGGCTGCCAGCCGGGCGGCAGGACCCCGCCGAGCGGCAGACACGGCAGCGGCAGCACGCCCGGCAGGGAGGGCCCGGTCGACGGCGGCTTGCCCGGCCCAGTGCCGCCGCCGGCCGGGTTGCCGGTGCGGCCCTGCTGCCCGCCGGGGGTGCCGGCCGCGGGGGGCGGCGGCGCGGTCGCGACCAGCAGGTTGGACAGGATCGACGGCGCGTCGAGGTCGGCGGTGGCGCCGAGGTTGACGAAGTCGCCGACGATCGCGCCGGTGACGTTGGGCGGGAACGGGAACGTCAGCATGAACTCCAGCGACCTCGGCAGCGCGTCGCCCGCCTGCACCAGCTGTTCGAGGATCGGTTGGAGCGAGCGCAGGACGGCCAGCGTGTCGTCGCGGCTCTGGTTGACCACCCGGGTGCCGACCCGGCCCAGCTCACCGAGGGCGGTGAGCGCGAGCGTGAGCTGTTCCCGCTGGTCCTCGAGGACGGTCAGGCCCGGCGCCAGCGAGTCCAGCGCCGTGCCGATGACGTCGCGCTGCCGGGACAGCTGCCCGGAGAGGCGGTCGAGCGAGTCGATCGCCCGCACGATGTCGGCCTTCTGCTGGTCCAGGCCGCCGACGAAGGTGTCCAGCTGGTGCAGGGCGTCCTTCGCCTCGGTCTCCCGCCCGTTCAGCGCCTCGGCCAGTTCCTCGTTGATCGTCTTCAGGTGGGCGAGCCCGCCACCGTTCAGCAGGAGCCCGAGCGCGGCGAGCACCTCTTCGACCTCGGCCGCCCGCCGGGTGCGCGCCAGCGGCACGACCGCGCCGTCGGCCAGCCGGCCGCGCGGGGTCTCGGTGGTGGGCGCCTCCAGCGCGACGTACTTCTCACCGAGCAGGCTCGTCTGCCGCACGGCGGCGGAGGCGTTCTCCGGCAGCCGCACGTCCTTGCCGATGCGCATCCGGACGCGGGCCGTCCAGCCGGACAACGAGATCCGCTCGACGCTGCCGACGGTCACGTCGTTGACCTTCACCGCCGCCTGCGGCACGAGGTCGAGCACGTCGGCGAACTCGGCCGTCACGGTGTACCCGTCGCCGGCCGGTGCGCCGCCGGGCAGCGGCAGCGACGCGACGTCGGGCAGGCCGCACCCGCCCGCGAGCAGTACGACGGCGAGACCGGCGAGGGCGGCGCGCTTCATCGTGTGCCCCGCAGGATGCCGCCGACAGTGAGGTCCTGGACGACCTCGGGCAGCTGGGGCACGACCGGCGCGCCGGACTGGGCCGGCGCGCCGGTCGGCGGTGGGCCGGCGGCGTCGGCCCCACCCGTCGCCGCCGGCAGGCCGAGGAGCTTGCGCAACTGGTCGGTCATGGGCAGCTTCTTGACGTTGAGGGTCTGGGCGAGCGCGAGGCACTCCTTGGGGATCTGCTGCGTCGGTACGAGGTCGACCATGAGCGAGCAGACATAGCTCGCCGGGTCGTACGGGCCGAGCGCGTTGTCCCGCGTGTCGAGCGTCCCCGACCGGGCGTTGTACGCGAGGTTGAGGTTGGACACCGCGAGCGGGGTCAGGTCGAGGATCTCGATGATCGCCTTCTGCTGGCGGACCAGGATGCCCGTGACGTCGGCCAGGGCGTCCACATCAGACCTCAGCGCGTCGCGGTTCTCCTTGATGAACGTGGTGATGTCGGCGAGCGCGGTGGCGAGGCTGCGCAGCGCGGCGGCCAGCTCGTCCCGCTCGCCGGCCAGCTGACCGGCCACCGTGGCGAGCTGTTGGTTGAACGCCCGCACCTGCTGGTCGCTCTGGGCCAGCGCGGTGGTGAACAGCTGCAGGTTGGCGACCGTGCCGAACAGGTCCTGCCGGCCGTCGGCCACGGTGGACAGCGCGCGGGCGAGGTCGCCGAGCGTCGCGTGCAGCGCCTCCCCGTTGCCTTCGAGGTTGGCCCGGCCGGCGGCGACCAGGTCCTTGAGCGCGCCGTCGGCGTTGGCGCCCTCGGGGCCCAGCGCCTTGTTGAACTCGTCGAGGGCGCGGTAGATGTCGTCGATCTCCATCGGCGCCGCGGTGCGCTCCAGCGGCACGTCGCCGCCGTCGGGCAGCGCGGCGCCGCCGTTGTAGGCGGGGGCGAGCTGCACGTACCGGTCGCTGACGACACTCGGCGGGATGATGAGCGCCTGCACCCCGGCCGGGATGCGCCGGTCCGCGTCGTAGCGCATCTCGACCCGGACGGTGCGGCCCTGCGGGGTCACCGAGACCACCGTACCGATGCGCACGCCGAGCACCCGGACCGACGAGCCCTCGTGGATGCCGACGGCCCGGCTGAAATGCGCGACGAGCCGCCGCTGCGGTTCGCCGCGCACGGCGACGACAACGGCCGCGGCGGCGGCCACGGCGAGCACCGCGACGATCGCGACGAGGCGACGTGAACGCATCTCAGCGCCCTCCCGTCGTGGGCTGGTACGGCTGGAGCAGGCCGGCGACGTACGAGTCGAACCAGCGGCCGTTGCCGACGACGTTCGCGAACGCGTTGACGAACGGCCCCATCTTCTGGATGGTCTGCTCGAGGTTGTCGCGGTTGCGCTGCAGCGTGGCGACGACGCCGCGCAGCTGCCGCAGCGCCGGCTGGAGCTGCTCGCGGTTGTCGGCGACGAGGCCGGACAGCTGGGTCGCCAGCGCGTTGGTGCCGACGAGCAGGTCGTGGATCGCGTCCTTGCGCCGGTTGACCTCGGCCAGCAGCGTGTTGCCGTCGGCGACGAGCTTGCGGAACTCCTCGTCGCGGGCGGCGAGGACGCCGGTGACGCCGCGGGCGCGGGCGAGCAGTTCGCGCAGCTCGGTGTCGCGATCGGCGACGGTCGACGACAGCCGTGACAGTCCGTCCAGCGACGACTTCACGCTCGCCGGGGTGTCGGCGAACGTCTGCGCGAGTGTGGTGAACGCGGTCGCGAGCTGCGTGCTGTCGATCTCGTCGAGCGTCTCGGCCAGGCCGGTCACGGCCTGGACCACGTCGAACGGAGCGGCGGTGCGCTCCAGGGGGATCTCGGCGTCCTCGGCGAGGCGGTCCGGCCCGTCGGGGGCAAGCGCCAGGTACTTCTGGCCCAGCACGGTCTTGATGCGGATCGTCGCGCTGGTCGTCGTGCCCAGCCGCACGTCGTGGTCGTCGAGACGGAACCGCACCCGGACGTACGGGCCGGTGCCGCCGCGCGCCAGGTCGACGGCGGTGACCTCGCCGACGCGGACCCCGGCGACGCGGACCTCGTTGCCCGGCGCCAGGCCGCTCGCGTCGCGGAAGGCGGCGCGGTAGGAGCCCTCGGCGGTCAGCGTGTCGAGGGCGTCGAGCTGGAACGCCCCGGCCACCAGCACCACCAGCGCCGCGATGCTGACCGCGCCGACCACGACCGGATTGCGTTCCCGGAACGGTTTCACGCGCGACCTCCCGCAGTCGAGCAGCGTGCCGCCGGCGAGCTGAACGACGCCGGGTTCAGCTCGCCGTGCCCGGCGACGCCGACCGTGCCGTCGAAGTCGCAGAGGAAGAAGTTGAACCACGAGCCGTACGAAGCGACGCGGGTCAGCGAGCCGTACCGGTCGGGCAGCCCGGCGAGCGTCCTGTCGATGACGGCGGCGTTGTCGTTGAGGGTGGTCGACAGCGTGCCGAGCGCGTCGACGTCGGCCGCGAGCGACGGCCGGGCGTCGGCGAGCAGCGACGCCGTCGCGCCGGTCAGGTCGCCCAGGTTGACCAGCGCCTCGCCGATCGCCACCCGGTCGGCGGCGAGCCCGGACACGAACCGCTGCAGCTGCTGGATCGTCTCGTCGAGCTCGCCGCTGCGATCGGCCAATGTGGACAGTACGGCGTTGAGGTTCGTGACGACCCGGCCGATCACGGCGTCGCGGTCGGCGAGGGTGTTGGTGAGCGAGGCGGTGCGCCGCAGCAGGCTGGCGACGGTGCCGCCCTCACCCTGCAGGACCTGGATGATCTCGTACGCCAGCTGGTTGACGGCCTCCGGCGCCAACGCGGTGAACAGCGGCCGGAACCCGTTGAACAGCACCGTCAGGTCCAGCGCCGGTGTCGTCTGCGACTGCGGGATGAGCCCGTCCGGGCGCAGCGGCCGTACGTCGCCGGGTCCCTCGCTCAGTGCGATGTACCGCTGGCCGACCAGGTTCCGGTAGCGGATCTTCGCGTGGACGGTCGTGGTGAGGGGGATGTCGCCGGCGACGGTGAAGGCGACCTCGGCGACGGTGTTGTCGACGACCCTGATGTCGCGCACCTTGCCCACCTGCACGCCGGAGATGCGCACGTCGTCGCCGGCGAGCAGCCCGGTGACGTCGGTGAACCGGGCCCGGTAGACGGTGCCGCCGGACGAGAACCCGCCGAGGGTCTGCGCCAGCATCGCGGTCAGCAGGACGGTCACCGCCGCGAACGCGGTCAGCTTCAGCAGTGGCGCGAGCACAGCCCGGTTCATGGTGCGTTCACCACCGCTCCGCGCAGCAGCGGGCCCCACAGCAGCACCGCGATGTCCGGCACCTCGGCCGGCGGCACACCCAGCTCCGCGCCCAGCAGCGGCTGCAGCAGCCGGCGTTCCTCCGCGGTGGCGGCGTCGGCGGTGGGCAGCGCCGCCGCGGTGGCTGGCAGCAGCCCGACCGGCAGCTTCGGCGGTCCGGGGCGAGCCCCGCCGTAGTCGTAGCCGTCGTTGATCGGCGTCTCCGGTGCGGGGACGTGCGGATCGGGCAGGCCGCGGCAGTTGGGTCCGTTCTTCGCGCCGTACACCGGCTCGTCCCGGCCCTTCTCGAACTTGCCGTTGTCGCGGGTGATCTCCAGCGTGATGCGCATCCGGCCGGTGGCGAAGACCTGCTCCACCCGCGGCTGCAGCGCGACGAGACCGTCCATGAGGCAGGGGTACTCCGGTGCGTAGGTGGCCAGCAGTTCCAGCAGCGGACGGCTGACGTCGCCGACCTGGATGAGCTGGTCGCCGTGGCGTTCGAGGAAGTAGCGGGTGGCGTCGGCGGCCTCGGTGGTGTCCGCGAACAGCGCCGCCAGCTGGGTTCGCTGGTCCGTCACGGTCGTCGCGGTCACCGACGCGTCGCGCAGGATGGCGAGCAGGTCCGGCAGCGCGCCGTCGTAGACGTCCAGCACGGCGGCGAGCCGGCGCACGTCCTCGGCGATGAGCGGCATCTGCTCGTTGAGCGCGGCGAGGTACCGGTCCAGGGTCACCAGCTGCTCACCGAGCTGCGTGCCCCGGCCCTCCAGGGCCGTGGCGAGCGCGCCGAGCGTCGCGGCGAGCTTGTCCGGCTGGATCGACCGCAGCAGCGGCAGCGCGTCGTCGAGTACCCGCTCCAGCTCGACGCCGCTGGCGCTGCGGTCCTGGGAGATGACGTCGCCGTCGCGGATCGCCCGTCCGGTGCTGCCCGCGGGCGGCAGCAGCGCGACGTACCGCTCCCCGAACAGGGTCTTGGGCAGCAGCCGGGCGTTGACGTCGGCGGGGATCTGGGGCACCAGCGCCGGGTCGAGCGCCAGCCGCAGCCTCGCGCCCTCGCCGTCGCTGGACACGGTGCGCACCTCGCCGACGACGACGCCGAAGAGCTTGACGTCCGCGCCGGCGCTCAGCTGCATGCCGGTCCGGCCGGTCCGCAGCGTCACCCAGGTCACGTCGTCGAAGACCTTGCGGTACTGCAGCACGGCGAGGCCGAGCGCCGCGCCGAGCAGCACGACGAACGCGATGCCGAGGATCCGGTGGCGGGCGCTCATCCCGCGATCCGCACGGTCGTGGTCGCGCCCCAGATGGCCAGCGACAGGAAGAAGTCGACGACGTTCACCGATACGATCGCGAGCCGCACGGCCCGGCCGACCGCGACGCCGACGCCGGCCGGGCCGCCGCTGGCGGTGTAGCCGTAGAAGCAGTGCACCAGCACGACGATCACGCTGAACACCAGTACCTTGCCGAACGACCAGAGCACGTCCTCGGGCGGCAGGAACAGGTGGAAGTAGTAGTCGTAGGTGCCCGCGGACTGTCCGAAGTAGAAGATCGCCATGGTCCGCGTGGCGAGGTAGCTGGAGAGCAGGCCCAGCACGTACAGCGGGATCACCGCGATGAATCCGGCGATCATCCGCGTGGTGACCAGGAAGGGCAGCGACGGCACCGCCATCACCTCGAGGGCGTCGACCTCCTCGGAGATCCGCATCGCGCCCAGCTGCGCGGTGAAGCCGCAGCCGACGGTCGCCGACAGCGCGAGCGCGGCGACGAGCGGCGAGATCTCGCGGGTGTTGAAGTATGCGGAGATGAAGCCGGTGAAGGCGCTGCTGCCGATCTGGTCGAGGGCCTGGTACCCCTGCAACCCGACCTCGGTACCGGTGAAGAACGTCATGAAGCAGATGACGCCGACCGTGCCACCGGCGACGGCGAGCGCCCCGGTGCCGAAGCTGACCTCGGCCAGCAGCCGGACGACCTCCCGCTTGTGCCGGCGGATCGTCCGCGGCGTCCAGGCGAACGCCCGCAGGTAGAACGCCAGCTGCCCGCCGAGGTCGTCGAGCTGTCGCAGGACCGGCATCTCAGCTTCCCTTCTGCGGTACGACCTGGAAGTACACGGCGGTGATGACGAAGTTCAGCGCGAACAGCAACATGAAGGTGATGACGACGCTGTGGTTGACCGCGTCACCGACGCCCTTCGGCCCGCCGCGCGCGGTGATGCCCTTGTACGACGCGACGAGCGCCGCCACGGCACCGAACATCAGCGCCTTGATCTCCCCGACGATCAGGTCCGGCAACTGCCCCAGCGCCTGGAAACTCGCGAGGTAGGCGCCGGGCGTGCCGCCCTGCATGACGACGTTGAAGCAGTAGCCGCCGGCCACGCCGACGACGCTGACGAGGCCGTTGAGCAGGACCGCGACGAGCATGGTCGCGGCGATGCGCGGCGCGACGAGCCGGTGCAGCGGGTCGATGCCGAGCACCTCCATCGCGTCGAGCTCCTCGCGGATCTTCCGGGCGCCGAGGTCGGCGCAGATCGCCGAGCCGCCCGCGCCGGCGATGATGAGCGCGGTGACGATCGGCCCGGCCTCGCGCACCACGGCGAGCACCGACGCCGCCCCGGTGAACGACTGGGCGCCGAGCTGGCGGACCAGCGAGCCGAGCTGCAACGCGATGACCGCGCCGAACGGGACCGAGACCAGCGCCGCGGGCAGGATCGACACCGAACTGACGAACCACGCCTGCTGCAGGAACTCGCGCACCTGGAACGGCCGGCGGGCCAGCCCGCGCAGCGCGTCGAGGCAGAACGCGAAGAACAGCCCGGACCGGCGCAGCGGCGTGGTCATCGGACGCCACCCAGGTCGCGGCCCCGGTCGCTGCCGAAGGATCCCGGCGGCGGGGTCACCCCGTGGTGGAAACACCATTGGCCGGGCAGGCGTTCAGCGCGCCGGGGGAGCCCGTTCGACGGCTGCAGCTGCAGCGGGATCGCCGGCAGTGGCGGCAGTTCCACCCCCGCGTCGGCCTCGGCCCGCAGCTCGTCGGCGTCCTTCTCCTCGGCCATGCCGATCGGGCCGATCCGTTGCGCGTTGAGGAACTGCCGGACGACCGGCTCGGTGCTCGACAGCAGCATCTCCCGGGGTCCGAACATCGCCAGGTGACCGTGGTAGATGAGGCCGATGTTGTCGGGGACCGTCCGGGCGGTGTTGATGTCGTGCGTGACGATCAGGAACGTCGCGTCGATCTGCTGGTTGAGGTCGATGATCAGCTGGTTGAGATACGCGGTGCGCACCGGGTCGAGACCCGAGTCGGGCTCGTCGAACAGGACGACCTCCGGGTCGAGCACCAGCGCGCGGGCCAGGCCGGCGCGCTTGCGCATGCCGCCGGAGATCTCGCCGGGCAGCTTCCGCTCCGCGCCGAGCAGGCCGACCATCTCGAGCTTCTCGCCGACGATCGCCCGGACCTCCCGCTCCGGCTTGCGAGTGTGCTCGCGCAGCGGGAACGCGACGTTGTCGTAGATGTTCATCGAGCCGAACAGGGCGCCGTCCTGGAACAGCACGCCGAAGAGTTTGCGCACCTCGTACAGCTCCCGCTCGGTGAGGCGGGTGAGGTCGTGATCGCCGATCCAGATCGCGCCCCGGTCCGGCGGCAGCAGCCCGACCAGTGTCTTGAGGAACACCGACTTGCCCGTGCCGGAGGGTCCGAGCAGGACCGATATCCCGCCGGCCGGCAGCGTCAGCGACACGTCGGACCACACCGGCTGGCCGCCGAAGGACTTGGTGAGCCCTTCAACCCGCACTTCGACGCCCATCCGGCCTCCCTGCCCGAACCCTTGCCGGAGATATCGCGGCAGCGCCGCCGGGCGTAACACCTCGGCGGAGACTTTTTTCGCGAGCACCGCCCGGCTGGCGCAATCGGACGTCGGCGGATACGGTGCCGTTACCCCCCGGTAATGAAGGCGGCACACCCCACGCCATGACGGCAGCGATCGAACAAGACCTGGTGGATCGGGCCCTGCGGGCCGATCCGGACGCCACGGCAGCCCTGCTCGCCCAGCTCCGCCCCGGTATCGTCCGGTACTGCCGGGCCCGGCTCGGCCGCGTCGGCGGGGCCTACACGACCGCCGACGACGTCGCCCAGGAGGTGTGCCTGGCGCTGTTGCGGGCCCTGCCCGGCTACCGTGACCAGGGCCGCCCGTTCACCGCCTTCGTCTACGCCATCGCCGCGCACAAGGTCGCCGACGCTCAGCGCGCCGCCGTCCGCGACGCCGGAACCACGCCCGTCGACACGCTCGCCGACCGCCCCGACGCGGCGCCGGGCCCCGAGCAGCAGGCGATGAACACCGACGTGGCACGGCGCCTGTCCGGGCTGCTGGCCCGGCTGCCCGAGCAGCAGCGGGAGATCGTCCTGCTGCGGGTGGCGGTCGGGCTGCCGGCCGAGGAGGTCGGCGTGATCGTCGGTATGTCGGCGCCGGCGGTCCGGGTCGCCCAGTCCCGGGCCCTGGCCCGGCTGCGTACGCTGGCTGGTGACACGTTGGGCGAGGTGGCGGCGTGAACGGACAGCAAGCGTACGGTCCCGGCGAGCAGCCCGTCGACCTGGCGGCGGTCCAGGCCGACGACGTGCTGCTCGACGCCCTCGGCCGGGGCGAGCCGGCGCCCGACGGCGACGACCTCGCCGGCCTGCTCGCCGCCTGGCGGGCCGACCTCGACACCGACCTTCCCCCGGACGGCATCTCCACCGGCGACATCCTGAACGTGCCCGTCGAGACCGTGCCCGTCGAGCCGGACGCCGACGACGAGGTGGCCGAGCCCGTGCCGCTCCGGCGGCGCGGCACGGCCCTGCGCCGAGCCTTCGCCGGCGTGGCGGCGGCCGCGCTGATCCTCGGCGGCCTGGCCCTCGGCGCACACCGGTCGGGCCCGGACGGTCCGTTGTGGCCGATCACCCGGGTGCTGTACCCGCAGGTCGTCGACACCCGTGCCGCGGAGCACGCCATCGCGCAGGCCGCCGACGCGGCCGCGGCCGGGCGCTACGACGAGGCCCGCCGCCTGCTCGACACCGCCACCGGCTACGCACAGCAGGTCGGCGATCCGGCGACGCGCCAGCGGCTGCTCGACCAGATCGACGAGCTCCGTCGGTCGCTGCCCGCCGCGCCCGCCCCGACGGCGCAGCCGTCGTCCACCGGCGGCGGCCCCACACCAGGCACCACCGGGCCGAGCCCCGCGCCGTCGCCCGGCACCACCACGGGCGGACCCGGTGGCGGCGGCCAGTCGCCGGCCCCGGGCATCCCCGTCCCCAACCTGCCGTCGCTCCTGCCGACCCTGCCGTTGCCCTCGTCGATACCGCTGCCCGGCTTGCCCTGACGATCCCGTGCAAGCCTGGGCAGCCCGACCTGGCCGGTTCAATCCCAGCGAGGACGAGGCATCGGCCCGGGCCGCTCGCGGCCCTGTGAACCCGAGACCGAGCCCGGCCGCCGACCTGATCCGGCGGGCCGCCACCGTCAGGTGCGATCGAAGAACAGCCGGTCGGCCGAGGCGACCAGGATCTTCCGACGGTCTTCCGCGTTGGGTGCCCAGTCGGCGAGCAGGTTCAGCAGTTCACCGGTGTCGCGCTGGCCGTTGGGAAGGTGCGGCCAGTCGGAGCCCCAGGTCAACCGGTCGGCGCACGTTGCCACGAGGGATCGACCCAGGCTCCTGACGCTGGACAACGGACGGTCCTTGGCGATCCGGTACGCACCCGACAGTTTGATCCAACAGTTCTCGTTGTCGGCGAAGACCCTGAGCATCCGTTCGGAGTCAGCGGCCGTCAGGCCCTCCTCTTCCTTCATGTAGCCCATGTGGTCGATCATGAAGGTGTCTTCGAAGGTCTCCAGGAACGGGAGCAGGTCCCTGACGACGCGCCCCGGCGTGTAGAACTGCAGGTGCCAGCCGCGCGGCCGGGTCCGGGCGGCCATGCGCGTGATGTACGCCTCGAGGTCACGGACGGGCTGGTCCGCGCGCGCGAAAAGGTCCAGGCGGATCGCGCGCACACCCAGTTCGTGGTAGGCGTCGAGCGTCTCGTCAGTGACGTCCTCCCCGACGCGCACGACCGCCCGGAGCCTTCCACCGGCCTTCCGCAGAACGTCGACGGCAAGGGAGTTGTCGTCGGCGTAGAAGGTCGGCTGGACCAGCACGCCGCGTGCGAGGCCCAGGAAGCCGGCCATCGCGAAGTACTGCTCGAGGTTGCCGTCGGGGAAGGTGTACAGCGGCTTGTCGACGTGCGGATAGCCGTGCTCGAAGACGTGGAGGTGGGCGTCGCACGCACCCGCCGGCAGTTCGAAGGAGGGTGGCGTGTTCGTGTCGGCAGGCCGCATGGGCGAGGTCTGCAACGGGATCGCGGTCATCGGCGTCCTTCCTGGACGTGGTTGTCGAGGGAGTCGACGCGTGCCGCGAGGGCTCGGTACAGCAGATCCGCGTCCATGCCCGTGAGGATGAGCGGGCAGGCCCCGCGTGACGCGAGTTGGTTGTACCGTTCGGGGTTGCCGATTCCGGCGAGCATGAACAGCTTGTCGTGCTGCTTGCAGGCGGCGGCCGTTGCGGCCACTGCTTCGTCGAGGGCCGGGTGGTCGTACTGTCCCGGGATCCCGAGCTCGGCGGTGAAGTCGTTGGCGCCCAGCACCACGATGTCGACGCCTTCCTGCGCCGCGATGTCGTCGACGTTGGCGATCGCGGTGGGGGTCTCGACGATGATCTGAACGACAGTGCGGGCGTCCACGGCTGGGTTGAGGTGGTCGGCCGGGGTCGGTCGCATGCCGAACAGGGGCACCGTGCCGACCTGCGAGCGCTGGCCCACCGGGGGGAACCGGCATGATCGGGCGATCTCGAGCGCCTGAGCGCCGGTTTCGATCCGCGGCGCGACCACACCGTGCGCGCCGCCATCGAGGACACGACCGATCGTCCCGTAGTCTCGCTCGGGCACTCGCACGAATGCGGACATCCCCAGGTCGCCGGCGGCCGCACTGAGTTCGCACGCCGTCTGCACGGACATCGAGGAGTGCTCCAGGTCGATCATCACGGCGTGGTGTCCGGAGGACTTGGCCATCCGGATGATGTCGGTGGTTCGCGCCTGGCGGATGCCGAGCATCAGGATCTGCCGGCCACGACGCAAGCGTCCGAGGAAATCGCTCGTTTGCACGGTCAGGCTCCGCTGCTGTCTGTGCTTGCGGTGGCGATCTGCGGGGCGGCGGTCGGATCCTCGATGCCGTGGCCGAAGAACATGGCTCCCATGTCGGGGCGCCTGAGCAGGTCGTCGGCAGGCTCGGCGAGGAGGGCGCGGCCGCGTTCCATGACGACGCCGTGCGAGGCGAGCTTGAGGCCGAAACGGACGTTCTGCTCGACCATGAGAATGGTGGTACCGAGCGAGTTGATCTTCTTCGTGGTCTCGAAGACCGCCTGGCATGTCTTGGGGTCGAGCCCAAGGGTGGGCTCGTCGAGGACGAGGACGCTCGGACCGGTCATGAGCGCCCTGGCGAACTCGACGATGCGGCGCTGGCCGCCGGAAAGGTTCAAGGCCTTCTCGTGAGCCCGCTCGGCGACGGTCGGGAAGATTTCGGCGAGCTCGTCGACCCGTCTGCGCACCGCGCGCCGGTTGCGGCGCAGAATGTAGCCGCCGAGCAGCATGTTGTCGTGGACGGTGAGGTTGCCGAACAGCGCGTTGTGCTGTGGGACCTGCGCGATGCCCGCGGCCAGGACGGCGGCGGGACTCTTGTCGTGGATGGCGGCTCCACCCAGGCGGACTTCGCCGACCCGGGGGTGGATCAGACCGCTGAGGACGCGCAGCACCGTTGACTTGCCCGCTCCGTTCGGTCCAACGATGCAGGTGATGCTGCCGTCTTCGACCTTCAGGTCGAGGCCCTGCAGGACGTCTCCTCCGCCGTAGCCGGCGTACACGTTCCGGAACTCGATCATGCTGGCCTTCCGTTCGCGCCTTCGAGGACGAAGTCGTCGCCCAGGTACGCCTCGAGGACGCGGGGATCGCTGCTGACGTGGGCGGGGTCGCCGGTGGCGACGACCTGGCCGCGTGCCAGCACCGTGACGTGGTCGGCGAGGCTGAGCACGAACTCCATGTCATGCTCGACGATGACGATCGTCCGGCCGCTGCCGTGCAGGGCGGTGATGAGTCCGCTGAGGCGCTTGAGCAGTGTGCGGTTGATGCCGGCGGCCGGCTCGTCGAGCAGGATGATGGCGGGATCGAGCATCAGCACCTGTGCGAGCTCCACGAGCTTCCGTTGCCCGTACGACATGTCTGTCGCCTTCTCGTGCACATACTCGGCCAGGCCGACGAACTCCAGAAGCTCGGTGGCGCGGGCCGCTTCGGCGCCCGACACCGCGGACTTGGCCAGACGGCGGATGCTGAACGAGGAGTTCACAGCGGCCACGTTCTCGAGCGCCGTCATGCTGTTGAACAGGCGCGGGAGCTGGTACGTGCGTCCGATGCCCTTGAAGGCGCGCCGGGTCCGGTTGAGCCCCGACACGTCGGCGCCCTCGAGGAGCACACGGCCGGCTGTCGGGGTGTAGGTGCCGTCGATGACGTTGAAGAGCGTCGTCTTTCCAGAGCCGTTCGGGCCGATCAGCGCCGTGATCGAGCCGCGGGGGATGGACACGGTCGCCTTGTCGAGCGCGAGCAGTCCGCCGAACCTCATGACGATCTCCTCGGCGTCGAGGACGGCGGCGGCCGCATCCGCGGGGCGCCGGAGACTGCCAGGCACGTCCGGAAGTGTGGTTTCGACCAGCCGGGCACCGGTGGGGCTGACCGGGCCTGCGGTCCTGCGCCGCCACCACGCTTCGACGGTGGGGATGATGCCGCGCGGCAGGGCCAGTGTCACCAGGAGCAGGAGCCCGCCGAACATGATGAGGCGGAAAGCGCCCGCGTGGGAGCCGCCCATCGTCGTGTTGGTCGCCTCCGAGAGGGGAACGATGATGCACGCGCCGAGAACCGGCCCCCAGATCGTCCCCCGTCCGCCGATCAGCACCGCGAGCACGACCTGCATCGACAGGACGATGTCGAACATCGTGCTGATCGACAGGTAGCTGAGGTAGTAGCCGTAGATCGCGCCCGCCACGCCGACAAGCACCGCGCTCGCCATGAACGCCAGGCTCTTGTAGACGGGTGTGACGACGCCGATTCCGGCTGCCTTGTCCTCGTCGTCGCGGATCGCCACCAATCCGAGCCCGAACTTGGACCGCCGGATCGCTCGGGTCATCAGCAGGCTGAGCAGGACCAGGGCGAACAGGGAGTAGTAGAAGGGCCAGTTGTAGAACGTGAGGTCCCACCGGGGCAGGGGCATCGCGAGGCCCTTGCTTCCGCCGGTCAGCGACGAGAAGTTCCGGGTGAGCAGGCCAAGGAGTTCGAGCATGGCGAATGAGACGATCACGAAGGCGGGTCCGCGGGTCCGGCTCGTGGTGAGGCCGAGGCCGAGCGCCACGAGCGCCGCGGCCACGCCTCCCAGCGGGGCCACGAGGAATGGGGAAACGTCCCATCGCTCGGCGAGGATTCCGGCGGTGTAGCCACCGACGCCGATGAACGCGCTGTGGCCGAGGCTGACGTACCCGGTGTACCCGGCCATGATGTTCCAGCCAAGGCCGAGGACGGCCATGAGGAACGTGAGGATGAGGACGTTCTGGATGTACGAGCTGGGAGTGAGCAGCGGGATGCTGCCCACGAAGACGATGCCGGCGGCGATCAGCCAGGTCCTCGACCTCGCCAGGCGTACGGCGAAGCTGGATGTGGTGTCGGTGTGCTGGTTCACGCGTGTCCTCCGTCTGCTCGGTGCCTGCTGCCCAGGAGGCCCCGCGGACGTACGAGGAGAATGGTGATGATCAGGATGTACGGGACGGTGGTGGCCCACTGCGTGTCGACGTAAGCAGCAGTCAGTGCCTCGCCCACCCCGAGGATCGCCGCACCGAGACCGGCGCCGAACAGGCTGCCGAGCCCGCCCAGAATGACGACGCAGAGGATTCGACCGATCCAGATGAAGTGGGACTCGGGGAAGAACTGGTAGATGACCGACAACGCGCCGCCGCCGAATCCGGTGGTCGCGGCACCGATCGCGAACATCTGAGCCATCGTCCGCTCGATGTTGATGCCCACCAGGGCCGCGCTGTCCCGATTGACCGAGCACGCCCGGATGGCCCGGCCGAGATAGGTGCTTCTCAGCAGCACGTACAGCGCGACGAGCAGTGCGATCGCACCCAGGCAGGCGTACAGCTGGGCCCGCGGCACGACGACGGATCCCACGGTGAAGGACTTGTTGAAGTAGTCGGGGGTGGCCAGGTGGAGGTCGGCCCCCCAGATGAGGGCTATCACGCCGCCCGCGGCGATGGCGGCCCCGAACGAGGCCACCATCGCCAGCTCGTGATCAACTCGGTGGACCCGTGCGATGACCGCCCGGTAGAACACCCACCCGACGCCGTACATGATCGGCGTCGCCAGGACCCCCAGCAGCAGCGGGTCGATGCCCGTCCGGTCCCAGACCCACCAGGTGAGGAACGCGGCGAGGACGATCATCGCGGCGTGGGCGAGGTTGATGATCCTCATGACGCCGAACACCAGGGTGAAGCCTGACGACATCAGGGCGTAGACACCTCCCACGAGGAGGCCCAGGACGAGCGTTTGGATCAGGTGCGTCACGGCTCTCTCCGGTGGCTGAACGGTCGGGCGGCCGGCAGTGGTTACTGCCAGGTGGGCTTCGGGTTGATCACCGTCTCGGTGGTTGCCGCATCCTTCGGCGCGACGATCTCGATGCTGCCCTTCTGGAACTGACCGAGGAGCATGTCGCCCTGCGGGCGTCCGCTCTCGTCCCACTTGAGCGTGCCGACAATCGTGTCGACCGGGTTCGCGTGGAGCCAGTCGCGGATCTTGACCTGGTCGAGACTGCCCACAGCCTTGACCGCGGTCGCCAGCACCTGTCCGGCCGTGTACGAGTTGGCGGCGTCCTCGCTGGGGGCGTAGCCGTACTTCTTGGTGTACCCGGACACGAAGCCTGCGTTGGTCGGGTACGTCGCCTCGGGGCTCCACCCGAGATAGGTGAAGATCCCCTCGGTGTTCGCCGTACCGACCGTCTTCACGTACGTCGGGTCAGTCGGCGCGTTCATCTGGTAGAGCATCTTGGGCGCGAATCCGACCTTCTGCATCGACTGGATCAGGGACATGCCGTCCACGGCGATCGCGCCGTTGATCACGAGGTCCGGGTTCTTTTGCTTGATCGAGCTGGCGATCGAGTCGAAGTTCGACGTGTCGGGGGCGTAGGTCTCGTCGTAGACCGTCCGCACACCGAGCGCGCCGAGCTGCTGCTTGAACAGGCCTGCCGCCTGCGTGGTGTTGGGGTCGTCGATCTGGACCAGCGCGAGCGTCTGGGGCCGCTCGGCCGCGGGCATCGACTCGATCAGGTCAACGAAGCGGTCCGGCAGCTTCTGGGTCGTGGCAGGCTGCGCGAAGAACAGGTACTTGAAGCCGCGCTCGAAGATCTCGTCCGCACCGCCCGAGGGCTCGACGTACACGTATCCGAAGCGCTCCGCGATGGGGGCAACGGCGACGTTGAGGTCGGAGGAGAACGTGCCGAGCAGGAGGTCCACCTTGTCCTGCGAGATGAGGCGGTTGTAGTCGGAGACCGCGGTCTGCTGGTCGAATCCGTCGTCCAGGACCTTCAGCTCGACCTTGCGGCCGAGCAGGCCACCCTTCTCGTTCAGTTCGTCGACCCAGTACTGGTATCCCTCCATGCCGGGCTTGGCGCGGTCGGCAACGGGACCGGTCAGCGGCAGCGACATGCCGATGACGATGGGATCGTCGGAGTCCGAGCTCTTGTTGTCGCCGCCCGTGATTCCGCAGGCCGCGGTGAGTGCGATCAGGGAAGCCACCGCGGCCGCCGCAGCAACGCGGCGTAAGCGGGTGAAGTAGTGGTTGCGCAGCATTTTTGACTCCTCGTGGTCCACGGCCGGCGTGTGTTCATGGGCGGCGCCTGAGCGCGGATGGTCAGATGGTCAGGGGGCGCTCGTGGCGGCGTTCGGGGTCGCAGGGGTGAGTTCGGGATAGGGCTCACCATCGAGGCCGGGGACGACGACCCGGCGGGGGTCGTTGTCGTTGTCGACGAGCTGTTGGCTCGCGTAGTCCGTGACAGCGCCCGAAAGCAACTGCCGAGGGTCTTCAAGCACCACTCGAAGCCGGGTGGTGAGGGCGAGCCAGTCGTCCGGCGCCCCGATGGGCGGCATTTCCGCGACGGCCGACGACGGCCCGTCAGCGGGCCGCGACGCGGCGGCCTGGTCCGGGTCGAAACGCGGGTAGCCGGCGAACATGTCCTCGCCGAGATCGGCGGTGGCCATGACCGCGGACCAGAGGCGTCGGTAGGCGGGCTCGAGTGCAGCCGCCTCCTTCACGTCCGTTCCGTCGTACAGGGGGAAGACCGGTGCGTGCGGCGCGATCAGCAGGTTGCGCCGAGGCAGGCGTCCGCGAGAGACGGTGCGGATCACCTTGGCGACGCTGTTGCTTTCCACCGTGACGCCTGCCGTTGGGCGGCCCTGCTGCCCGGCCACGAGAACCATCGCGCTCTCCCACGCGAGGTCCTGCGCGTCGAACCACCGGATGAGCCGGTGGGCCAGGTCGAGTCCCGACAGGAAGAACGTCGCCACCATGACCCGGTTGACCGGGACCGGCAGGAGCGCAGCCGGGCCAGCCAGATAGTCGCGACGTACCGCGGCCGCATCCAGGTAGTCCTCGTCCCGGAGCGCCTGCCACAGGAACTCCTCTGCCCGGCGGCACGTGTAGTCGACCATGCGGGCGATGCTGCCCTCGCGCCCGGAGAAGGCCGCCAGGGCGATCCGGTCGGCCCACAACTCCCGTGAGTTCGCCTCGCGTGCGGCACGCGAAGCCTCGATCAGGCGGGCGGCCTCCGACCGCCACGATCCGTCCGGCGCCAGCGCCTTCATCCGCGCCACCGTGGCGACCGCGGGACCGAGGTGAGAGATCGCCGCGAGCTCCTTGAAGCCGCGCGTCTGGAGGCGGAAGCCTTCGATGACGGGCGGGGCGCCGCCGCCGGCGTACAGCGCGATGTCCCCGTGGGTCACGACGATGAGCGGACGCTCGGCATTCGCAGCCTCAGCCAGCGAGGCCAGGCGGGCGCCGATGCTCTCGGCGGAGGCGGTGTAGGTCTGGTAGAGCCCGATCAGCTCCGGGCTCGGCATCGGGTCGGTCCTCACACCGTCTCCCGGACATTGGGGCGGAACTCGTAGATCACAGACTCCGTCGCGAACCGCACGTCGCCCGACAGCCCGTTCGACACGGCGAACCGGACGCTGCCGTCTTCGATCGCGATGACGTCGGCGTCCGTGCCTCCGCTGGTGGGGAACTCGGCAACGACCCCGAGCCTCCCGCCGCGGCCGATCGCGTAGATCTGTGACTTGAGGGACGGCTGGGGGAGCATCGGCGTTCCCGTGATGAAGTTGATCCGGATCAGGTAACCCTGCCCGTCAACCTCGACGACCTTGACCTCCCGGGCCCCCGGACCGGTCAACGTGCCGGCAGGAGCGAAACGTCCACCGTCATAGGCCATCACGACGGGCTGATTGGCGATGCTGACGGCCACGAGGAAGTGAACGCCGTCCCGCACGAAGTCGGCGAAGGCGCGCCCGCCCGCGGGCAGGAGCTCCTGGTGCGGCACGTACCTGTCCGAGTTCCACCGGTACAGGGTGCTGGGCCCGGCGTGGTCTGCGTGTGCCACGAAGAGGTCGCCGCCGGCCTCGAACGGGTGCCAGTTGTACGCCCAGCGCGACGGGATGTGCTGGAACTCGACGAACGACGTCCCATCCCACTCGAAGATCATCGAGTCGCGGTTGTCGACGCCCAAGTCGTGGAGTCCGAGGCCCTGGGCGAGGCCGAGGAAATGGCGGTCGCCGGCCCGCCAGTGCTTGAACTGCTTCGCCGCCACGGTCGAAATCTTCTGGAACAGCCGGAACTCTCCCCCCGACCACTCGTAGACGAGGGACTCGGTGTCGAACCGGTAGGGGCCCGAGCCGGTCCGGATGCAGGCGACCGCGAGGAAGGTCCGGTCTCCGATGCGGAAGAGCTCAGCGTCCTCGCCGCCAGGCCCCGGTAGCTCCGCGTGCGGGACGTACTCATCGCCGCGGCGGCGCAGCAGCAGGAGGGCGGTCTCGCTGTCCCCGGCATTCATGCCGATGACTCCGCCCGGCACGTCGTAGGCCAGTTGGGGGATCGCCAGGAGGTCGAGACCGCCGACCGTGAAGGACTTCACGGCTCGGGCGCCCGAGGTCGGAATCCGCTGGATTTCGCGGAGCGATGCCTGCATGCGACAGATTGGAACGTGGCTGTGACCTGCGTCGCAAGTAGGCTACGTTCACGCTTGGGAGCACCCTCCGTTAACAGGATTGACGCATGCTGGACACAGAAAAGCTGATCGTTCTGCGCGCGGTCGCCGCGCACGGTTCCATCGCCGCGGCGGCGCGCGAACTGGGCTACACCCGTTCGGCGATTTCGCAGCAGATGTCCGCACTTGAGCGCGCGACGGGCGCGACGCTGCTCATCAGGGGCGGCAAGACGGTCACGGTGACACCGCTCGGCCGCAAGTTGCTCGAGCACACCGAACGAATCCTCGTGGAGCTCCGCGCGGCGGAGGCGGTGCTGCGGCAGGCGACCGGGGAGGTCACCGGTTCGCTCACGATCGGGATCGCCTTCCGGGAGGGGCCGGCGATCATGAGCACCGCCCTGACGCAGGTCCGCCACCGGTACCCACGACTAGAGTTGACCTTGGCGGCGGTCACCGAAACCGAGTATGCCGACGGCCTGCGTCAGGGCCGGTTGGACATGGCGATCGTGTCCCGGTTCGCCCCGACGACCCCGCCGTCGGATCCCGGGCTCCGGGAGTGGATCCTCGGCAGCGACCCGTTGCTGTTGTGCACGCCGGCCGACCACCGGCTTGCCGGCCGGGACCGGTGTTCCCCGGACGAACTCGAGACCGAGGGGTGGGTCATGTGCCAGAACAACTCCCTCGGCCCGTTGTCGGTCGGGCTCTGCGCGGAGGCAGGATTCCGGCCGCGCGTGAACGCATCGGTGCACGACGTCGCGACCGCGCTCGGACTGGTCGGCGTGGGCTGGGGCATCACCCTGGCACCCGAGCTGACGCCGGCCGCACCGGCAGGAAGGATCGCCAGGTTGCCGATCGAGGGCATGCACATGCGCCGGTACAGCATCCTGGCCGTCCGTGCGGGCGACGAGAACCTGCACGAGGTGGCCGTCGTCGTGAAGGCGGTGCACAAGGCGGTCGCGGAGTCGCCGTTCACCCGGTCGAGGACGGGCGCCCAGGTCGCACCCCCGGTTGCCCCGGCGTCGTGACGGCCGGGATCAGCTCCTGGCCGGCCATCCGGTGTAGCCCTCGGCGAGGTACGTGGAGCCGGCGACGGAACCGGCCACCGATGACAGCTCGCCGAGCTGGCGGCGCAGGTCGAAGTCCGTGGCGCTCGGGAGCGTGTGCAGCATTGTCGTCATCCAGTAGGAGAAGTGCTGTGCCTTCCAGACGCGCTCCAGCGCGCGCGGGCCGTACTCGTCGAGTGCGTCGTCGTCCTTGCTGAGGATGGCCCGTTCGAGCAGCTCGGCGAGCACACGGACGTCTGCTAGCGCGAGGTTGAGGCCCTTGGCGCCGGTCGGCGGGACGGTGTGGGCGGCGTCGCCGGCGAGCAGCAGACGTCCGTATCGCATGGGTTCGGCGACGAAGCTACGGAACGGAAGGACGGCCTTGGATGTGATCGGCCCTTCGTTGAGGCTGAATCCGTCGGCCCCGGCGACTCTGGTCTGAAGTTCGTCCCAGATACGGTCGTCGGACCATGCGTCGATGCGGTCGGACGGGTCGCACTGGAAGTACATGCGCTGCAGCGTTTCCGTGCGCTGGCTGATCAGGGCGAAGCCGCGTGCTGAGTGGTTGTAGACGAGCTCGGTCGCGCTCTTGGGTGCTTCGGTGAGGATTCCGAACCAGGCGAAGGGGTACTCGCGGAAGTAGTGCGTGCGGATGGATTCGGGGACCTCCAAGCGGCAGATCGATCGGGACCCGTCTGCCCCGACGAGGTAGTCGCAGCGGATTTCGTGCGCAGTTCCGTTGCCGCCGTCGTAGAGGATGCCGGGCCGGTCGCGGGTGACGTCGATGACGCGGGTGTTGGTGACGCCGAAGCGGACGTCACCACCGTCGCGCGCGCGGGCGTCTGCGAGGTCGATGAAGACGTCTGTTTGGGGGTACAGCCAGGCAGACTCGCCGATGAGCGCCTTGAAGGCGATGCGGTGGCTCGCGCCGCCGAAGCGCAGGTCGATGCCGTCGTGTGCGACGCCGTCGCGGTGGACCCGGTCGGAGACCCCGGTGTCGACGAGGAGCCTGACGCTGTCGGCTTCGAGGATGCCGGCACGCACCGTGCGCTCGATGTCGAGGCGGGTGCGGTTGTCGACGACGACGGAGGGGATGCCGGCGATGGCGAGCAGGTGCGACAGCATGAGGCCGGCCGGGCCGCCGCCGACGATTCCGACGGTTGTATTGGTGACGTTGGCGTTCATGCTGGGTCCTTCCCGGTGTCGTCGACGAGCGGGCCCTGACGTTACGGACGGGCGGGGGACCGCGTCGACGCTAGACTTCCGCTGAGCGGAAGGACGACGATGGCTGGCAACGCCTCCGAACCGGGCGCGACCGTGGTGTCCAGGACCATGGCGTTGCTCGGCGCGTTCGACGCGGCCCATCCCCGGTTGACGTTGACCGAGCTGGCCCGCCGTGCAGGCCTGCCGCTTGCCACCGCCCACCGACTCGTTGGCGAGCTGGCCAAGTCGGGGGCGCTTGCCCGGACGGATGACGGCGACTACGTCGTCGGGCGACGGCTGTGGGACATCGGCCTCCTGGCCCCGGTGCAGACGGATGTCCGAGAGGTGGCGGCGCCGTTCCTGCAGGACCTGTACGCGGCCACGCTGGCGACCGTGCATCTCGCGGTCCGGGACGGGACCGAGGTGCTCTACCTCGACCGGCTGTCCGGCAAGCGCTCCGTCCCGGTGGTGAGCAGAGTCGGCTCCCGTCTGCCGCTGCACGCGACCGGCGTCGGCAAGGTGCTGCTCGCGTACGCGCCTGAGGAAGTGCGGCGGGTCGTGCTCTCGTCGCTGACCCGGGTCACGCCGTACACGATCACCCAGCCGGCCCGGCTCCGCACACAGCTCACCGCGGTGCTCGCCGACGGCTACGCCACCACCGTCGAGGAGATGACGCTCGGCGCGTGCTCGGTAGCCGTGCCGATCCGGCGCAACGAGACCGACGTCGTCGCCGCCCTCGGTATCGTGGTGCCCAGTCTGCGGCGCGACAAGCAGCGTCTGGTCTCGGCGTTGAACGTAGCCGCGCACGGCATCGGTCGCACCCTGAACTCCCTGGCGTAGGGGTCGACGCGGGCGACCTTGCCCTTGCCGGCCGTATCAGAGCGCGCCCGGGTTGCCGATCACTAACTGTGCACTGGATGCGCAGTCGTTCGGCCTAGCGTCCCCCGTGTCCAATCCCGTTCGATGGTCACAGGGGGACCAGCATGAGCAATCGGGCTGCCCACGTCGTACTCGTCCACGGAGGATTCGTCGACGGCTCGGGCTGGCAGCAGGTTCATGACCTGCTTATCGCGCAAGGGCTTCTGGTCAGCGTCGTTCAGAACCCAACGCTGTCGCTGGCTGACGATGTGGCTGTCACGCGCCGCGTGATCGATGCCGCCGACGCGCCGGTGGTCCTCGTCGGCCACTCCTATGGTGGTGTGGTCGTGACGGAGGCCGGCGATCACGACCGAGTGGCCGCGCTCGTCTACATTGCGGCATTCGCGCCGGATCGCGGTGAATCCGTCAACACGCTGATCGCGAACCCGCCGCCCGGCACGCCGGCGCCCCCGATCATGCCGCCGGTCGACGGCTTCCTGTTCCTCGACAAGCAGAAGTTCGCGAGTGCCTTCGCGGCCGATCTGCCGGAGGGCCTGGCGTTGTTCATGGCCAACTCGCAGGTTCCGTGGGGTGTCGACGCGCTCGGTGGTGCCGTCACCCGACCGGCCTGGCGCGACAAGCCCTCGTGGTACCTGGTCGCGACCGAGGATCGCATGATCCCGCCGCCGGCCCAGCGAGCAATGGCCGACCGCGCGGGAGCGACGGTCAAGGAGGTCGCCGCCAGCCATTCGCTGTACTTGTCGCAGGCGCGCGCGACGGCAGATCTCATCGCGGAGGCCGCACGTTCGATCGAGTGAACACACGTGCCGACGGTCCGGTGGACAGGGTTCGTCCGCGCATCGCAGATGTCATGACGCAGGCCGCGCGCACGCGCGTGGCAGCGCAGCGGCGAGCTGTCTGTCGGGCTCATTCCTTTGCCCCCAATTCCGTGAGGAGCCCCATGAGTAAGAACGTTTCCCGCCGCCAGGTCCTGGCCGCCGGAACGGCGTTGGCCGGGTCGGCCGCGATGATAGCCAGCCCGCTGGGAACGGCCGTAGCGGCCGCAGCCCCAACGGCTGCCAGTAAGGAGAACCCGAAGGTGAAACCGACCATCGTCTTGGTGCACGGCGGCTACGCCGACTCGTCGTGCTGGAACGCGACCATCCAGGAGTTGCAACACAAGGGTTACACCACGATCGCGGGCTCGAACCCGCTGCGGGGCATCCCCACCGATGCCCCCTACATCGGGAGTCTGCTGGACTCCATCAGCGGGCCGGTCGTGCTGGTCGCCCACTCCATGGGCGGAACGGTCATCACCAACGCCGCCGCCGGTAAGGCCAACGTCAAG
>NZ_BMPI01000079.1:0-13647 GCF_014647515.1 Dactylosporangium sucinum
CTTCGCTCCGGCCGCATGCCTTCCACACTGAGCCCATGATGACCGGCCTCCTCCGCTTCGCTCCGGAACCGGTCATGGCGGCTCCTCGGCAGACTATATGCACTTGAAGTGTATGTTTCTCGCCGACGCCGTCAACCCCACCGCACGGCCCGGAACGGGTCGGCCGAAGCGGCCGTCGAGTGTGGCCGCTCGGAGCCGTCACCCGTTTGGCGGCCGTGGCTACGGTGGGCGGCATGGATGCGGAGTTGGTGGCCCTCGCGACGAGTGCCGCGACGGCCCTCGTGGGCGCGATGGCCAAGGACGGCTGGGACGCGCTGCGGTCCCGGTTCGCCCGGCTGCTCGGGCGCGGCGACCAGCGGGCCGAGCAGCTCGCCCTGGAGACGCTCGACGAGGACGCGGGCAGCCTGGCCCCGGGCACCGAGCGGGAGCTCGCCGCGGCCTGGACGGCCCGGCTGCGGGACCTGCTGCGGGCCGACCCAGGGGCCGCCGGGCCGCTGCGGGAGCTGCTGGCCGCGACGGGCGGCGGCGGGGTCACGGCGTCCGGGTCGGCGGTCGCCGCCGGGCGGGACGTGTCGATCCACGCCAGCCACGGCGGGATCGCGGCGGGCACGATCACCGGGCCGGCGAGCACCACGTACCCTCCGCCGCCGGGCACGGAACGGGCTTGACCGTTCCCGGCGCAGTCCCGAAGCCACGCACCGACGGCGCCGTCGTCGCCAGTCACGGTGGTATCGCGGTCGGCACCCTGCAGTACCAGCAGCGGGTCGCGGCGGGCGACCCGATGCGGCTCGACCCGCGGCCGGGACAGGTCGTGGGGCGCGACGCGCTGCTGGCCGAGGTCGGCGCCCGGCTGGCCGCCGCGCCGCGGCCCGGCGTCGTCGCCCTGTGCGGGCTGGGCGGCGTGGGCAAGACGACGGCGGCGCTGGAGTACGCCTACCGCCACCTCGACGGGTACGACCTCGTCTGGATGTTCCACGCCGAGGAGGCCACGGGGCTCCTCGCGCAGTTCCACGAGCTGGCCGAGCTGCTCGACCCGGCCGGGCTCCTGGCGCAGCCCGACCCGGTGGCCCGGGTGCACGGCGCGCTCGCCCGGCTGCCCCGGCGGTGGCTGCTCGTCTTCGACAACGTGCGCGACCACGCCGCGGTGCGCCGGTGGCTGCCGCCGCAGGGCACCGGGCACGTGCTGGTGACCACCCGGGACGGGCACTGGCCCGCGTCGCAGGCGGTGCACCTCGGCGGGCTGACCCGCGCGGCGGCGGCCCGGTTCCTGCTCGACCTGGCCGGCGAGTACGACACCGCGTCGGCCGAGGCGATCGCCGAGCAGCTCGGCGGGCTGCCCCTCGCACTGGCCCAGGCCGGCGGGTTCGTCGCGTCGACCGGGCGGAGCCTGGCCGACTACCTGGAGCTGCTGCGCCGCAACCGGGCCGGCGTGCTGGAGCGCGGGGTGCCGTCCGAGCACCGCGCCTCGGTGATCGCCACCTGGGGGCTGGCCTTCGACGAGCTCGCCGCGACGAGCCCGGGGTCGATCGCGCTGCTGCGGCTGCTGTCCTGCCTCGCCCCGGAGGACATCCCGTTCCGGCTGCTGCTCGACGACCCGGCGCCGGTCCCGGACGCGGTGCCGGACGCGGTACGGGATGAGCTGCAGCGGCTGCGGGACGCGCCGTTCGGCCTCGACGACGCGGTGGCCGGGCTGCGCCGGCACAGCCTCATCGGCCCGCCGAGCGCGGTCGTGTCCGTGCACCGGCTGGTCCAGGCCGTCACGCTCGACCAGCTGCACCCGGACGACCGCGCGGCCTGGACGGAGGCGGCGGTGGCCCTGGTCGAGGCGGCGATCCCGGACGACGTGATGGTGCCGGAGGCCTGGCCGCGCTGCGCGCAGCTGCTGCCGCACGCGCTGGCCGTGGTCGACCCGGCCGGCTGGGCGCTGGGCACGCTGGCCTCGTTCCTGCGCGCCGCCGGCGACTACGCCACCGCCCGGACGGTGTCGGAGCGGCGGCTCGAGGCGCTGCGCGGCACCCTGGGCGCCGAGCACCCGGAGGCCCTCACCGTGGCGGCCGACCTCGCCCTCTACGTCGGCGAGGCGGGCCACGAGGCCGAGGCCCGGGACCGGTTCGCGGCGCTGCTGCCGCTGCTGGACCGGGTCCTGGGCGCGGAGTCGCCGAACGCGCTGAACGCCCGCATCCACCACGCCTTCTACATCGGCGCGGCCGGCGACGCGGCGCGGGCGCGGGACCTGCTCGCGACGGCGATGCCGACCCTCGAACGGGTGCTGGGCCCGGAGAACGCGGACACCCTCGCCGCGCGCGACATCCTCGCCAACAACACCGGCGAGGCGGGCGACGCGGTGCGTGCCCGGGAGCTGTACGAGGCGCTGCTGCCGATCCGGGAACGGGTCTCCGGCCCCGAGAACTGGCAGACGCTCATCGCCCGGTCCAACCTCGCCCGCTGGACGGGCGAGGCGGGCGACCCGGCCGGCGCCCGGGACCAGTACGCGGCGCTGGTGCCGGTCGGCGAGCGGACGCTCGGCCGGGAACAT
The DNA here is from genome assembly GCF_014647515.1 of Dactylosporangium sucinum. Lineage (GTDB taxonomy): Bacteria > Actinomycetota > Actinomycetes > Mycobacteriales > Micromonosporaceae > Dactylosporangium > Dactylosporangium sucinum. The sequence goes on from NZ_BMPI01000079.1 coordinate 2,537, forward strand.
CCCACCGTGCTGTTCGCCCTGGCCGGGCTGGCCGCGTGGACGGGCGAGGCGGGCGACCCGGCGCGGGCACGGGACATGTTCGAGGCGCTGCTGCCGGTGCGGCAGCGGGTGCTGGGCCCCGAGCACCCGAACACCCAGGCCACCCGGGCCGGCCTGGACCACTGGACCCGGCTGGCCGCCGGGACCTGACCAGCGGCGGCTGCCTAGCCGCTCGCCGCGTTGTGCTGCGCGATCAGGCCCGGGAGCTCGTCCAGCGAGTCGATGCGGAACAGGCACCGGTCGGCCACGGCCGGCAGGTCGAGGATGTGACCCCACGGGCCGCGCCGGATCAGGCAGGTCTGCATGCCGGCCTCGCCGGCCGGGCGGACGTCGTTGTCGGGCCGGTCGCCGACGTACAGGATCGACGACGCGTCGCCTCCGCCTTCGCGGACGACCCGCTCGAAGAAGGCCGGCGACGGCTTCGCCACGCCCCAGCCGGCCGACGTGCCGATCACGTCCACGGAGAGGCCGAGCGCGCGGAGGATCGGCTCGGCGTGGGCCGGCTGGTTGCCGGCCAGGCCCACGAGCAGGCCCTGTTCCTGCAAGGCGGTCAGGCACGCTCGCGCGTCGGGGTAGAGATCCTCTTCGCCGAACGACTCCGGCCGGCCGGCAGCCGCCCGGCGCTCGAGCTCGGCCGCGAGGTCGAAACCCGGCCGGAAGACCCGGAACGGTTCCTGCCAGTCCAGGCCCCGGGCGATCGCCGCACCGAAGACCGCCGAGAATGTGTGCCGCGGGACGCCGAGCCAGTCCGCCCAGGTCTCGAACTCGCGGGACTCGTCGAGGATCGTCCCGCCGACATCGAGAAAGACCGCAGCGATCACCACCAGTGGATCATAGACGGTCGTCGGTACCCGTACGTCCGAGTGGGCGGGTGGACGTCCGTGCTCGTGGCGCTGGGTCGCTCGCGGATGACGGCCGTGCCCGTCCGGCCCGGAGCTTGCCGGGGACGGGCCCGGCGGGGCAACCTCGTCTCGTGACGACGATGGCGGGCAAGACGTGCGTGGTCACCGGGGGCACCGGCGGGATCGGGGCCGAGACGGCGGTGCGGCTGGCCGGGCTCGGGGCCACGGTCGTGGTCGTCGGGCGCGACGCGGCGGCCGGCGAGCAGGTCCGGCGGCGGGCGACCGGTGGGCGGGTCGAGGTGCTGACCGCCGACCTGTCGAGCCTCGCCGAGGTGCGGCGGCTGGCGGAGGCGGTTCGCTCGCGGTACCACCGGATCGATGTCCTGGTGAACAACGCCGGGGTGATCGTGCACCGGCCCGCGGTGAGCGCCGACGGGTTCGAGCTGACGTTCGCGACCAACTACCTCGGGCCGTTCCTGCTCACCCGGCTGCTGACCGAGTCGCTGGAGCGGGCGGCGCCGGCGCGGATCGTGAACGTGGCGTCGTCGGCCCACAAGCAGGTCCGGGCGATCCCGTGGGACGAGCTGGGCCACGGCGGACCCAAGGGGGCGTACCCGCTGTCGAAGCTCCTCGACGTCCTGTGGACCGCGGAGCTGGCCCGGCGGCTGGCCGGCCGCGGGGTGACCGCCAACTGCCTGCACCCGGGGTTCGTCCGCACGGGCCTCGGCCGCGACGTCGGCGGCGCGCTCGGCGGTGCGGTCCAGCTGGTGCTGCGGTTCCAGCCGGGCGCGGCGGCGGGGGCGCGGACGCCGGTGTACCTCGCCACCTCCCCCGACCTGGCCGGGGTGACCGGCGGCTACTTCGTCAACTGCCGCCCCGCCCGGCCGAGCGCCCTGGCCCGCGACCCGGCGGCGGCCGCGCGGCTGTGGGAGCTGAGCGAGCGGATGACGGCCTCCGGGTGAACGCCAGGTCGGCTCTTGGACAGACCGGATCGTCACCGAGCACCTCCCGGCAGCGGCGACGGCCCGGCTGAGCGAGCTGGTCGACGGCCGGGACGCGCAGCGCCCGCGGCTGACCCGGCTGCGGCTCACCGCGTTCGACCGGCAGAGCCTGGTCCTGCTGGGCGACCCGACCGTCACGCTGCCGCCGCTGGACGGCGCACCGTAGCGGCCGCGGCGGCGGCTGCGCACAGGACGGCGGCGCAGGCCGGGATCGCGGCCGGGCCGGTGCGGTCGGCGAGGGCCCCGGCGAGCCACGGCCCGAGGGACTGCCCGGCGGCGAAGACCGCGGTCAGCGCGGCCAGCGCGCGGGCCGGGTCGGCCGGGCGGGCCCGCGACACGAGCGCGGTGACGGCCGCCGGGACCATCATGAACGTGCCGCCGAACAGCAGCGCCGAGGCGACCACGGCCGGCGGGGACGAGCCCAGCAGGGGCAGCGCCGCGGCGACGGCGACGGCGACGAGCAGGCAGCGCAGGGCCCGCACGCCGGGCCAGGCCGCGATCGGGCGGTGCCACGGGACGGGCGCGGCCACCGCGGCGAGGCCGATCGTGACCCAGGCGGCGCTGGTGACGGCGACGCCGGCGCGGTGGGCCGCCAGGTACGCCGAGAGGAACGTGACGTAGCCGAGGTAGCCGGCGCCGAACAGCAGGTACGCGATCCCGAGCCGCCACAGCGGTGGCCCCGGACGATCCGCACCGGGATCCCGGCCGTCCACCGCGGCCGGGACCGCGGCCGCCGGCCAGCTCGCGATCAGGGCCGCGACGCCGCCGAGCGTCAGCAGCCACCAGCCGAGCGCCCAGCGCTCCGGGTGGCCGTCCAGCAGCGCCGGCAGCACGCCGCCGGCGGCGGCCACCCCGGCACCGGCGCCCCCGAAGTACACCGTCATCGGCAGCGTGCCGCCGAGCCGGCCGGCGAGTGCCGCCCCGGCGACGAACGTCCAGGCGCCGCCGAGACCGCCGAGGGTGCGGGCGGCGACGAGCGCGGGATAGGCCGGCCCGGCGGCGGTCGCGGCGAGCGAGGCCACGGTGAGCACCATGCCGGCGCGGAACACGGTGGTGAGCCCGGCCCGCCCGGCCAGGACCGTCGCGAGCAGGGCGCCGAACAGGTAGCCGGCGCCGTTCGCGGTCGTGAGCGTGCCCGCCTGGGCGAGGGTCCAGTGCAGGTCGGCGGACATGGCCGGGACGAAGAGGCCGTACGCGAACCGGGCCAGGCCCAGCGCGCAGGCCGTGCCGGCGGCGAGCCCGAGCGAACGCCACCACATGCCGACCTCCCAGAGATGGTACCGATTGTTTCGATCACCCTAGACCGCGATCGAACCGATCGGTACTATCTGGCCATGTTCTCGCTCGTGACCGAGGCCTTCGACCGCAACTTCACCGAGCACGGGGAGGTGGGCGCCGCGTTCGCCGCGTACCACCACGGGCGGCTCGTCGTCGACCTGTGGGGCGGCGTGGCCGACCCGCCGACCGGCCGCCCGTGGCAGGCCGACACGCTGCAACTGATCTTCTCCGGCGCGAAGGGCCTGAGCGCCGCCTGCGTGCTGCTGCTCGCCGAGCGCGGCCGGCTCGACCTGGACGCGCCCGCGGCCCGCTACTGGCCCGAGTTCGCCGCCGCGGGCAAGGGCGCGATCACCGTCGCCGAGATCCTCTCCCACCAGGCCCGCCTGCCCGGCGTCCGGGAACCGGTCCCGGACCTGCTCGACCACCGGGCGGTGGCGGCCCGGCTGGCCGCGCAGGCCCCCGACCCCGACCCGCGCTCGGCGTTCGTCTACCACGCGCTGACCTGGGGCTGGCTGGTCGAGGAACTGGTCCGGCGGGTCGACGGCCGCACCGTCGGGGCCCTCTTCGCCGACGAGTTCGCCGCCCCGCTCGGCCTCGAGGTGTACCTCGGCCTGCCGGACGAGCACCACCACCGCGCCTCGACGATGCTCGCGGGCCCGGGCCTGCTCCTCGACCCGGTCCCGGCCGACCCGGACCCGCTGCGGGTGCTGACCCACAACCCCCTGGTGGTGACGGACTCCCCGGCGGTCTGGAACAGCCCGGCGTTCCGCCGCGCGGGCCTGGCCGCGGTCGGCGCGTTCGCCACGGCCCGCTCGATGGCCCGCTTCTACGCCTGCCTGGCCGCCGGCGGCGAACTGGACGGCGTGCGCGTCCTCCAGCCGTCCACCGTGGACCTCGGCCGGCGCCTGCGGCGGCGCGGCACGTCCCCGCTGTGGGGCACCCCGCTGGCGTTCGGGGCGGGCTTCGAGCTGAACACGCCGCTGTCGCTGCTGGGCCCGCCGCCGGACGCCTTCGGCCACGCGGGCGCGGGCGGCTCCCGCCACGGCGCCTGGCCGTCGCTGGGCGTCTCGTTCTCGTACGCGATGAACGAGGCCCGCGCCGCCTCCCCGGACCCCCGCCCGCTCGCCTTGCTGGCGGCGCTGCACGCGGCGGTCGCGTAGACAGCCTTCGTGGGTGGCGCCGCGTCTCGACCAGTCGTCGGCCGGCCCGGTCGACAGGACCGGCCTGAGCCGGTTGCATCGCCGGGGCCGGGCCGCGGCGGGCCCAGATCCCGCCTCGCTCCGGCCCCGGCTCTCAACCGGGCCGTAGGCTGGGGCCGTGGACGAGCACCCGTATGCGATCGGGTCGGATGTGTGGCCGGGCCTGGCCAAGATGGCCGAGGAGGCGGGCGAGCTCACCCAGGTGGTGGGCAAGCTGATCGCGGCGGGCGGCGCGACGCGCCATTATGACGGCAGCGACCTGCGCCGCCGGCTGGCGGACGAGTGCGGCGACGTGCTGGCCGCGATCCGCTTCTTCGCCGAGGTCAACGGCCTGACCGAGGAGGTCGAGGCCCGCGCGGCCGCCAAGGCCGACACGTTGCGCCGCTGGCACACCCGCCGCGGCTAATGCCTGTTTCATGACTGGCCTTAGCCCGCCGCGAGGACGGCCTCCGCGACGACCAGGTCCTGCCAGGCCATGCCGGAGCCCTTGAAGAGCAGCGGGCCGTCGAGCGGATCGGCGCGGCGGATCGCCTCCGCCATCGGCACCAGGGCGTCCGGGGTCAGCGCGTGCTCCGCGATCGCCTGGATCACGTCGCCGCACTCCCGCAAGGCCGTCGTCACGTCCTCCACCACCACCGTCGCGCGGGCGCAGAACGCCGCGTCCACCTCGCGGGCGTCCGGCTCGTGGGAGCCCACCGCCACCACGATCGCCGACGGGGACAGCACGGCGGAGTCGAACAGCGGCTCCCGCGCCGTCGTTGCGCAGACCACCACGTCCGCGGCGGCCAATGCGTCCGCCACCGCGGGAGCGCCGGCCTCGTGGACCCGCCACGGGACGGACCCGCGAGCGGGCGTGCGGACCACCACGTCCACCTCCGCCAACGAGGCCACCGCGGCCAGCGTCTCGACGTGGCCGACGCCCTGGGGGCCGGCGCCGAACACCACCAGGCGCAGCGGTCGGGGCGGCAGGGACCGGCGGATCGCGGCCACCGACACCGCCGGGGTGCGCAGCGTCGTCAGGGCGGCGCCGTCCAGGAACGCCACCGGGCGCAGGGTCGCCCCGTCGAACAGGACGTAGACCGCATTGATCCGGGGCAGGCCGCGCGCCGGGTTGCCGGGGGCGACCGCCGCCAGCTTCACTCCGGCGTGCGCGGCCGACCAGGCCGGCATGAGCAGCAGCTCGCCCTGCGGGAGCGGGACCGACGAGCGGGCCACGCCCGCGGACGGGTCGAGGCCGCCGCGCAGCGCCGCCGCCACCGCGGCCACCGCCGCTGCCGGGGGCAGGCGGCGGGCGATCTCGCCGGCGTCGAGGTACGGGATCATCGCAGCACGAAACCGAACGGCTCGCCCCCGGTGTGGTAGTCCATCGTCCGCACCCGCATGATCGCAGCGTAGCCGAGGACGTGACCGTGCCCCGCACGTCGCGATGCAGACCCGGGCGATCCCCGATCCGGGCGACGCTCGCCCGCGGAGTTCACGTCGCTGAAACCATCGGGGGCCGAGCGGCGGGGTAGAGTCCCCGCATTCTTGACGAAGTGGACCCATTCATCGGTACCGCGGCGACCGCCCTGCCCCAGCCGCGCGGCCTCGCCGCGACGTGGTGGTGGCCGAAGCCGCAGGTCGGCAACACCCACCCCGGCGCGACGTCGCCCCTGGGCATGGTCTCCGCGTGCGCGTACTCCGGCGCCTACCCGACGGGCTACGGCCGGTACGCGAAGAACACCGAGGGCGTGCCCGAGGAGATGTTCGACCGGCTGCAGGCGTCGGGCTTCACGCACTTCCAGCAGTCCGGCACCGGGGCGATCCGCAAGTACTACAACTACGTCCGCGTCACGCCGATGGTGCAGCCGCTGGACGACCTCGGCAGCTCGTGGCCGCTGGCGAACGAGGTGGCCGAGCCCGGGTACTACGCGGCGACGCTCGGCACGGGGGTGCGGTGCGAGATCACCGTCGGGGCGAAGGTCGCGGTCCACCGGTACACGTTCCCGGAGCACAGCAACGCCCGGGTGGTCGTCGACCTGTCGTGCGGCGGGCTCGCCATCGAGCTCGGCCGGACGGTACCCCTGCGGGCCCACGCGGAGAGCCTGGGCCACGGCCGCATGCAGGGCACCGTCGTCATGGAGGGCGTGCCGCTCTCGGTGCACGTCGAGGTCGACAGTCCGCGCTGGCGGCAGATGCTGTGGTACGACCGGCGCCTCATCGACGGCGGGACACGCCTCGACTTCGACAGCATCCGGCCCACCACGCTGCGGCCGTTCGGCATGCTGTACATGGGCCCGACCACCGCCGGCCAGACCGTCGAGATCCGGCTCGGCTTCTCGCTGCGCGGCTGCGACCAGGCCCGGCGCAACCTGGAGCTGGAGTGCGGCGGCAACGGCCCGGCGTTCGACCGGGTGTGCGCGGCGACCCGCGAGCGCTGGCAGGACCACCTAGGCCGGGTGCGGTTCGAGGGCGGCACGCCGGCGCGGCGGCGAGTGATGACGACCGCGCTGTACCACTCGCTCATCAAGCCCTGCTTCGCCGACGACGAGAGCCCGTTCTGGCCCAACTCGGGGCCGTTCGCGTTCGACGTCTGCACCATGTGGGACATCTACAAGACCCAGCTGCCGCTGCTGTCGGCGATCGCGCCGGACCGGGCGACGGACCTGCTGGAGTCGCTGATCCGGGTGTGCGAGGAGGAGGGCAACTTCCCGATCGGCTACCGGATGGCCCGCGGCGCCGACCGGTTCTTCCGGCAGGCCAGCGCCCTGGCGCACACCGCGCTCGCCGACGCGCACGCGCTCGGCCGGCCCGGCCTGGACTGGAACTGGGCGCTCGTGCACATGGTCGACGACCTGCGCCGCATGTACGGCGAGGACTTCTTCGAGCACGGCGTGGTCCACCCGATCAGCCACACGCTCGACCTCGCGTTCGCCCACCACTGCACCGCCCAGGTCGCGCGGGCGCTCAACGACGTGTCCCTCGCCGACGACCTCGAGCGGCGCAGCCGGGGCTGGGTCAACGCGTTCGACCCGGCGACCGGGCTGCTGCGCGACTCGGAGTTCTACGAGGGCGGCAAGTGGAACTACTCGTTCCGGCTGCTGCACGACATGGCCGCCCGCATCGCGCTCGGCGGCGGCGACACCGCGTTCGTCGACAACCTCGACCGCTTCTTCGGCTTCGGCGCGCCGCCGGTGCTCCAGCCGGGCCGCCGGCCGGAGCCGGCCGAGATGGCCGCCGGCTACGCGCTGCAGCGCTTCGAGGGACTCAACAACGAGCCCGACATGGAAGCGCCGTGGGCCTACCACTACGCGGGCCGGCCCGACCGCACGACCCAGATCGTGCACTCGGCGCTGACCTGGCAGTTCGGCACCGGCCCGGGCGGGCTGCCGGGCAACGACGACTCCGGCGGGCTGAGCGCCTGGTACGTGTGGGCGTCGCTGGGCCTGTTCCCCGTCGCCGGGCAGAACCTGTTCCTCGTCAACGCGCCCGCCTTCGCGCAGGGCGCGATCCGGGTCGGCGACCGGGAGCTCGTCGTGGAGACCAGCGGCCACGTCGAGACGCCCATCGGCGCCGACGGCATCGAGCACGACCCGCCGCCGCAGTACGTGCAGGCGGTCACGTTCAACGGGCGGGAGCTGGACGCCACGCACCTCAGCGGGACCGAGGTGCATCGTGGCGGACGGCTGCACATCCGTCTCGGCCCGCAGCCGTCGAGCTGGGGAGGCCGGGCCCGTCCGCCGTCGTTGTCCGATCCGCGAAGGGGATCCGGAGGTACCGCATGACCTCCCGCCGTCTCGTCATCGTCGTCCGCGCCGATCCGGTCATCTGCGGCCACTCCGGCGAGGCCCGCAACATCGCCGAGGTGGCCCTCACCCGGGGCTTCACTGACGTGCGCCTGCTGACCTGGCCGGTCCCGGCGCTGCAGGCGGCCGGGCTGCCGTTGAAGCCGCTGGACCGCCTGCTGCCCTACAGTCCGGGGATCACCGTCGAGCGCCCCGAGCCCGTCGGGGACTACCGGGTGCCGGACGGGCGCCACCTGGCCGGGCTCACCGGCCGGCTGGTCGAGCTGCTCATGGAGCCCGTGCCGACCACCTGTCTGTCCATGTACCTCGTGCCGCACACGGCCGTGGTCGCCGACGCGGTCACGGCGGCGCGCGCGGCCGGCTTCGCCCCGGACGTGCGCACGATCGCCAAGGCGGTCGGCTCCGACGTCACCAACGTGATCAAGTCCTGCCTGCGCGAGGGCCGCTTCGGCGCCGCGGTCGCCCTGTTCACCACGTTCCTCGGCAGCGACCGGGTGGTGGCGGTGTCCGCGTACACCCGCGACGAGATCGTGGCGGCGGCCGAGCGGGTCGACGCGCACTGCGGCACCACGTTCGCGGCCCAGGCCCGGCGGCGGGTCGAGGTGTCGTACCCGCCGATCGACGCGTCGGCGTACCTCGACCTCGACGACGCCCGGGTGGACGCGGCCCTGGCCCGCCGGGGCCTGGAGCGCGACGGCTACGTGCTGTTCCTGTCCCGGGTGGCCCGGGCGAAGGGCATCTACGACCTGGTGATCGCCTACGGCCAGATGCGCAGCCGCTCGAAGGTCAAGCTCGTGGTCGCGGGCACCGGCCCGGCCCTGGAGCACGTGCAGGCGATGGCCAAGGAGGACGAGCGGGTGGTCTTCCTGACCGACGTCGATGACGCCGAGAAGCCGCTGCTCATGCGCGGCTGCGCGGCGTACGCGCTGCCGACCCGCCCGGAGCCCGACTTCGTCGAGACCTTCGGCATCGCGCTGACCGAGAAGCTCCTGGCCGGCGGCGGCCCGGTGGTCACGACCCTGACCGGCGGCACCGGCGAGGCGGTCGGCGACACGGCCGTCATCGTCGAGCCGGGCGACGTGGCCGGCCTGGCGGCGGCCCTGGACCGCGTGGTCCTGGACCTGCCGGAGCCCGAACGCCGCCGCCTGGAGCACCGCGGCCGCGCCCACGCGATGTCGTTCGAACGCACGGCGGTCTTCGACGACCTCTTCCCGGAGACCCTGGCCGCGGCGACCACCTGACCGGCCGGTGTGCCGACCGAGGACGTTCACGGAGTGAAGGCACCCATTGACAAGAATCGGACGCTACCCGTCCGGGCGATGCATCGATATTTAGGCTGTCGATGTCGCCTATCCGCGGGAGGCACCGAGTGCAGTTCGTTCGGGCACGGCGCCGGCTGTGCCAGATCCTGACGGTTGTGGTCGCGGCCTGCGGCGTCGCCTCGGCCCCGGCCGCGCATGCCGGGGAGGGCTACTTCACATCGGCGGACCTGACGTTGGCAGCGGGTGCCCCGCCCATGCCCGACGGACCCACAGGGATCCTTGGTTGGGCGACGCCATGGGACAACGGGCGACACGTCGCCTATGCCTCCGCCTGCGTGAAAAGCGACCCGAGCAGCTGCGGCGAAACGGGCATCGTCGTCGCCAGCAGTTACGGCTCGAAACGAGACTGGACCTGGGTCTCCGCGTCCGCGCAGGCCGGGCCTGGTCCCAAGTACGGCTTCGTCCTCGCTGACTCCGTCGCCTACCCGTACGATCCCCCCGGGCTGGAGTGGGCCCGCGGTTCGGTCATGATCATCAAGGGCGACGATTTCCACATCTGGCAGATGTGGACGAGTGCGACTGAGCCGGCCTGGCACCTTACCGACCTGACTGCGCTCACCGGCTCTCCGCGGGGGTCCGGCATCACCGCCTACGTGCAGGGCAACGCCCAGCACGTCGTCTTCAGGTCCGAGGAGGACGGAGCACTGTGGGAGCTGATCTACACCCCGTGGACCGGCTGGAAGGCGCGCAACCTCAGTGTGCTGACGGGGACGACGAACACGTGGATGCGACCCGCGGCGACCATTCTGGGTGACCGGCAGATGATCGCCTACGAGAACCGGGCGGACAACCGCGTCCACCTTCTGGTCAACTCCGGCTTCGGGTGGAGCGACCAACCGATCAGCGCCAACACCGCCGCCCAGGATCCCTTCGGCCGGCGCCTCCTCGGCATTCTCGCGGCACCGTGGAGCGGTCGCGTCGCCGTCACGTACTGCGATGAAAAATACCGCACGCACGAATTGTCATCGTCGGACGGTACGTCCTGGAAGGACCTTGACCTGAGCCAGGAGCTCGACTTCTCCTGGCAGCCCTGCCCCATACCCCGGCGCAGCAGCGTCGCGTTGGAGGCGGACGGCAGCGAGCGCCTGTTCATCGGGCACGATGACCCGTACTGGACGCCGCCGGGCGACCTCAACGAACTCGTCCGGGACCGCTACGGCACCCGGTACCGGTGGGTGGACCGTTACGACATCCGCTATCTCTGCGCGTTCTCGTCGCAGGAGGGCTCGAAGGTCGACACGGTATGGATCGCCTACCGGCTGAACGACCATGTGATCGTGGAGGACATGACCGTCAAGTACACCTAAGGCGGTGTCCAAGCGCGCGCTGACCCGACCGCCGGGGCATCGGCGCCGCTGCGCTAACCGCGCAGGGCGGCCAGCACGGCCGGGGCCTCCTTCGGCAGGCCGACCAGGACGGAGCAGGACCAGGTCGGCGCTCATCCGGCGGCCGTCGGCCAGGGCCACCGTGCGGACGCGGTCGGTGCCCTCGACGGCGGCGAGCGGCGCCTGCGGGACCACGGCGATCCCCCGCGCGGAGAGGTAGCCAGCCGCCGCCCGTTCCCTTTCCCGCGTCGATCTTGCAGTTGTGGTGCCGCGACACTCCCACGATGTCCGGGTTTGTCAGGCACCACAACTGCAAGATC
>NZ_BMPI01000079.1:13684-20355 GCF_014647515.1 Dactylosporangium sucinum
ACCAGGGGGTTCGGGGGACAGGGCGATCACCGCCGGGCCGCGGACGCGGGCGCAGCAGCGCCGCGCCGCCCTCGGCCGGCGGCGCGCCCGGATAGGTGAACAACGAGTCGTCCATCGACCGCAGACGGTATCTCCAGCGCGCAAGAGCGCTCTCACGGCGGCGCCTCCCGGCCGGAGCCGAGGCAGACGAACCCGGCCGCGGCGGCGAGGGCCCGGGGGGCGGCGTCGGCCAGCCCGAGCTGGGCCTCGGCGAGGGCCTCCGCCGGCGGCCGCCCGGCGGCGAGGGCCTTGTGCAGCGCCACCATGAGCGGCGCCGTCTCCGCGTCGGGGACCGGCAGGACGGAGGCGACCAGCTGCGCCGCCCCGCGCCCGATGAAGGCGGCACCCAGGCCGAGCAGCTCGTCACCGGTGCTGACGACGGACCGCCCGCTGTCGCAGGCGGCCAGGACGACGGTGTGTGGGACCCGGGGCAGCTGCTCCAGGTCGTACACGACGAGCGGCCCGTCCGTGAGGGACAGGTCGGAGAAGAGCGGGTGCTCGGCCGACAGCCGCCCGTGCGCGGCCAGGTGGACGAGGCCGGCGCTGGCCAGGGCGTCGAGGACGGCGGCGACCGTGGCGGCGGCGCCGACGAGCGGGCGGGCGCCGTGGACGGCGGCCACCTCGTGGGCCTCGGCGTGCGCGCCGGGCAGGCCGGGGCCGGCGGCGACCGCGACCCGCCCGGCGGGCGGGACGGGCCGGGTGGTGGTCGCGTGCCACAGCGTCGCCGAGGGCGCGACGGTGACCGGCCGGCCGGCGCAGGACGGCAGCACCGACCAGGGCACGCCGTGCAGCACGCCGGTCGGCACGACGACGAGGGGCCGGCCGGCGAGCTCGGGGAACGGGGCGAGCAGCGCCTCGTCGAGCCGGGCGGCGGCCTGCCGGAGCAGCAGCAGCGCCGCGCCGGGGCCGGGGCGGGTGAGCCGGCGCAGCGCGAACGGGAGCCGCTCGGCGAGCTCGGCGACGGTCCGGGTGCCGCCGAGCGGCCGCAGCCGCAGCCGCCCGCCGGCCAGGGTCAGGCCGTGCAGGACGCCGTCGAGCTGGAGGTACTCGACGAGGGCCCAGTCGCCGAGCGCCGCGGCGAGGGCGGCGGGCGGGACGGGCGGGGTCGGCGGGCCGCCCGGGGTGCCGCGGCGCTGCCGGGTGTGGTCGCGGATCAGCCGCTCCAGCGCGACCTGCCGGCCGGTCGGGGCGGGCCGGTCGCCGCGGGCCTCTTCGAGGACGATGCCGCGCAGCTCGGCGAGGAGGTCGGCGAGGCGCGGGTCGGCGGGCGGGCGGATGCTGCGGTACTCCAGGCGGCTGGCCCGGCCCCGCTCCGCCCACTCGAGGACCCGCCGGGGGCGGCCGTCCCGCAGCGCCATCCGCAGCCCGAGCTCGGTCAGCTCCCGCCGGTGCGCCGCCGAGTGCACCCGCAGGTCGGTGGCGCCGAGGGCGGCGGCGTGCTCGTCGAGGATGCGCAGCCCCGCCCGTACCGCGCCCGCCGCACCCGCGGCGTCGGACGCGTCCAGCCGCAGCAGCGCCTCGGCGAACCACCCCCGGGCGCGCAGGGTCGCCGGTCCGCGGCGGTGCGCGGCGGCGGCCGCCTGCGTGAGGTGCTCCCGGGCGTGGCGGCGGTCGGCCCGGGCGGCGACCAGGCGGGCCTCGACGGCGGCGGCCGGCCAGCTGCTCGCGTCGAGCGCGGCGACGACGGCCCGCACCCGGGACGCGGTCGCCGGGGCGCCGGCGCGCAGGGCGGTCAGCCGGGCCGCGGCGGCCCACTCGGGCCGGCCCTGCCGGCCGAACTCGCGGGCGGCGCGGGCGGCGTGCGCGGCGGCCGCCGGCCGGTCACCGGCGACGAACGCGGCCTGCGCCTGCATGAGCCGGGTCTCGGGGACGCGCAGCTCGCGCCGCTCCTGCCGGTACGCGGCGACCGCGCGCTCGGCGACCTGGGCCGCCTCGGCCGCCAGCCCGGCGGACAGCAGCAGCGCGCAGCGGTCCTGCAGCAGGACCGCGAGGTGGCCGCCGTGGGCGGTGATGGCCCGTTCGGCGCGGTCGAGGTAGGCCAGCGCGGCCGGCACGTCACCGCGCAGCGTCTCGACGAAGCCGAGGTTCTCCACGACGATCCCGACCGCGAGGTCGCGGCCGAGCGCGCGGGAGAGCCGCTCCGACTCCTGCAGGTCGGCCACGGCCGCGTCGAACGCGTGGCGGTGCGCGAGCAGGTTGCCGCGGTTGGCGAGCAGCCGGGCCACGCTGAGGTCGTCGCCGACGGCGCGCAGGCGGGGCAGGGCGGCGGCGAAGGCGGCGAGGGCCTCGTCGAGGCGGCCGCTCTCGCTGAGGATCACGGCCCGCTGGCCGAGCGCCTTGGCGGCGGACGGCCCGTCGAGCTGCTCGACGGCGGCGTCGATCTCGGCGAGCGCGGCGGCGGTGCGGCCGCGCATCACCAGCGCGTACGCGAGCTTGATCCGCGCCTCGCCGGCGAGGGTGCCGGAGCCGGCCCGCTCGCCGTGGGCGATCGACCGGCGCAGGTGCCGGGCGGCGGCGTCCATCCGGCCGGTCTGCAGGTGCGCCTGGCCCCACGCCCGCTCGGCGAGCGCGGCGGCGGCCGGGTCGCCCTGGCGGGTGGCGGCGCGCACCGCAGCGGCGGCGACCGGCTCGGCCCGCGCCGGGTCGGTGTCGGCCACGCGCATCGCCCGCTCGGCCAGGGCCAGCGCCGTCGCTGCTGCGCTCACAAGTGATCACACTGCGTACCGCGGGGCACCGGTGTCAATCGCTCGGTCGGCCGGTGCATCATGGGCCTGGGTGGCGTATCCGTGGTACGGAATCCTCAAACCGGGAAGGAAGCGCCATGCCTGTGCAAGACCTCGGCGGCCTCGTCGTGGACCTGCCCCACCTCGACCTGGTGCTGACCGTGGCGGGCGAGCTGCGGCAGGACCTGACTTTCGGCCGGCCGGACGAGCTGCCCGACCTGCGCCTGGCCCGGGTGCCGGTGTCGGCCGACGTGCCGGAGTCGGCGTTCGTCGACCCCGAGCAGCTCGACCTCGTGCTGGCCCAGCTGCGCCGGTGGTGCGCGGCCCGGTTCGGCGGCTGGACGCCGGAGATGGGCAAGGACCGGCCCCTGGAGAACATCTTCGCGCTCGGGCACCCGAAGTCGCTCGGCGCGCTGGTCGCCGAGCCGGCCGACGCCCCGTCGACGACGTCGGCCCTGGCGAACGCGGGCGCCGGCGTCAGGGTCACCATGCTGGACGTTCGCCTGGACGTCGACCTGGCCGCGGCGTCCGGGGCGGAGGTGCCGCAGGTGGCCGGCCACGGGCGGTTCGTCAAGGGCGTGATCGGCGGCCTGGCCCCCGGCGCGCACGTGTCCGTCCGCCCGGTCCTCGACGCCGGCGGCCGGGGCAACACGTGGGACGTCGTGCGGGCGCTCGCGGCGGCGGTCCGCGAGGACCAGGCGCAGGTCGTGAACCTGTCGATCGGCTGCCGGACCGCCGACGGCGAGCCGCCGTTCGTGCTGCGCCGCGCCGTCGAGGTGCTCGGCGAGCAGACGCTCATCGTGGCCGCGGCCGGCAACCGCTGGGCCGACCCGGCGGTCGCGCAGCGCTCCCAGCCGACCTGGCCGGCGACCCTGCCGGGCGTGGTGGCGGTCGGCGCGGCGGCCGCCGAGTTCAGCCCGCAGCTGCCGTGGGTCGACTACCTGGCCCCCGGCGTCGACATCGTCTCGACGTTCCTCAGCGACGTCGCGACGAAGGAGCAGCCGCTGGCCACCTTCCACGGCTTCGCGAAGTGGAGCGGCACGTCGTTCGCCGCCGCCCACCTGACCGGCGCCGTGGCGGCCGCCCTGCCGTCGTCGGGTTCGGCGCGCGCCGCCCTCGCCGACCTCGCGTCCACGGAGGGATCGGGCATCACGCGGTACCGCTGGCAGGAGGTATAAACGCTCGCATGAATCTGGGAGACGTCGAGCGGGAGATGGCACGGCTCGACCGGCTGTACCGGCCGGTCGCCACGGCACCGGTCGACGTCTCCAACCCGGACGCGATGCTCACGGCGTGCACGGCGATCGACCGCGAGCTGGCCGAGATCAACGCCGACGGCCGCGCGGAGTCGCTCCTGCGCGCGGCCGTCGCCGCGTACGCGGAGGGCGACGACCTGGTGCGCGCGGCCGTCCGGGGCCTGTTCGACCGCTACGAGTGGTTCCGCTGGGGCGCCCACTTCGCTCCCGACTGGACCACGGCGGAGGAGCTGCGGGCGCGGCTGATCCACTTCAGCGCCCGCGACCAGGGCGCGGACACCCGCGACGAGCTGCTGGGCCTGCGCGACCTGCTGACCCGGGCCCGGCGCCTGGGCATCGACCCCGCTCCGGTGCTGGCGGAGGTGGCCGCGATGTCGAGCGACGCCGACCGCTACGGCATGGGCTCCACCCGCGACCTCCTGCTCCGCCACTGCTGAGGCCGGCCCCGGCCGCCTACGCCGAACGGCGGCGCCGGGCGAAGAACCACCCGCCGGCCAGGAGCAGGACGACCACGGCCCCGCCGGCGATCCACCAGGTCGCCGAGCCGGAGTCCTCGGACGACGCCGGCACCGGCGACGCCGACGTGGCCGCTGCGGACGGCGACGGGGACGGCGAGGGGGACAGCGACGGCGACGGGGAGGGCGACGGAGCCGGCGCCGCGTTCGTGAAGGCGAACGTGCCGGAGATCGCGTCGCCGTCGGCCGACACCGTCGACCAGGCGACCGTGATCGCGCCCGGCGGGAGGGCGCGGACCGCCTGCAGGACGTTCTTGTCGACGACGCGGGCGGCGCCGTCGCTGTAGGAGACGCCGTCCGGGCCGGTCACCGTGACCGTGGTGCGGCTCTGCTTCACCATCTCGTTGAAGGTGAGGGTGACGGCGGCGACCGGCGTGGTGACCGTCGCGCCCTTCGCCGGGTCGGAGCGCACCAGCGTCGAGTGCGCGGAGGCCGGCGCCGCCAGCCCGAGCGTGGCGGTGGCACCGAGCAGCGTCGCGACCAGCAGGCGCCGGAGCATCATGTCGTCATCCTCGAGAGCGTCAGGGTGTCGGTGGGAGGGTAGTCGCCGCCGGCGCCGCGAAAGTTCCCAGGACGTCGGCGACGTAGCGGGACGCCGGTCCGCCGTACACATCCTGCACCGCCCGGATCCCGGCCCACAGCGCGGGCAGCGGCCAGCCCGGCGGGAACAGCGCGGCCGGCAGCCGTGGGCTGCTCAGCGTGTCGACCATCGGGGCCTTCAGCAGCCCGGCATACCGCCGCAGCGTCGCCGCATCCGGCGCCGGCGGCTCCGGCAGCGCCTCCAGCGCCGTGCGCAGCGCGCTCGCGTGGGCGGCGTACGTGCCGGCGAGCGCGTCGAGGTCCCAGGCCACGCGGGCGGCCCGGGCGGCGTCGCGCTCGTCCAGCGGCAGCCGGGTCACGAGCAGCAGCGCGTCCGGCGGCGCCTCGCCGAGCGGCAGGTGTTCGCTGCGGTCGTCGAGCGCGACGAGCACCCCGGGCTGCAGCAGCCCGTACCCCAGCTGGACGGCCGAGCGGCGCAGGGCGTCGCGGAACGCCCGGCGGGACTCGGGCACCTGGTACAGCAGGGCGTGGAACGCGCCCGGCCACTGCGGGGCGGGCGGCCGGCCGCCGGCCCGGACGCGCTCGAACCGCCGGCCGTACTCCCCCGCCAGCCGGTAACCGGCGCCGCGCCCCTGCCGGACGCTGGCCAGCTTGCCCTCCTGCCGCATGCGCAGCAGCAGCGCCCGGGCGGCGGCCGGCGTGAGGCCGAGGTCGCCGAGCAGCCGGACCAGGCCGGCGCCGGGCAGCTCCGGCCGCCGGGCGACGCCGAAGAGGAACGGCACCAGCGACGCGGACCTTCCGCCGGGAGACTCAGATGGTACGATCTGGCTCACGTTCGTGAGCATAATCGAACACTATCGGGGAGGTCCGGATGGGCCGGTTCGGCAAGATCCTCATCGGCTGGGGGCCGACCCTGGTCGCCAACGTCCTGCTGCCGCTCCTGACCTACTCCTGGCTCACCGACCGCGGCCTGACCGAGGCGTCCGCCCTGGCCCTGAGCGGTGTCTGGCCGGCGGTCGAGGTGGCCGTGATGTTCGCGATCCGCCGCCGGGTCGACGAGTTCGGCGTGCTGACATTGATCATCATCGCGCTCGGCGTCGGCTCGTCGCTGGCCCTGCACGACGGGCGCCTCGTGCTGTTCAAGGAGTCGGCCGTGACCGGCCTGTTCGGCCTGCTGCTGCTCGGCTCCCTGCTCGCGCCGCGCCCGCTGATGTTCTACTTCGGCCGCCGGTTCGCCACCGACGGCTCCCCCGAGCGCGTGGCGTGGTGGGACGGCCTGTGGCAGTATCCGGGATTCCGCCGCACCCAGCGGATCCTCACGGTCGGCTGGGGCGGGACGTTCCTGGCCGAGGCGGCGCTGCGCATCGAGCTGACCGAGGTGCTGAGCGTCGACACGATGGTCGTCGTCAACGCCGTGCTGCCGTATGCGGTGACCGCCGGCCTGGTCACCTGGACCATCCTCTACAGCCGCCAGGCCCGCCGCCGGGCCCCGGCCGCGGCCACTGCCTGACCGCCCAGCCTGACCGCCCAGCCAGACCGCCCAGCCAGACCGCCCAGCCAGACCGCCCAGCCAGACCGCCCAGCCAGACCGCCCAGCC
>NZ_BMPI01000079.1:20416-48634 GCF_014647515.1 Dactylosporangium sucinum
TCAGCCTGCGGGCGCCGACGGGTCGCGGACGGCGATCGTCGGGAACGGGATCGGGCAGTCCGGGCACGTGCAGTTGGTCAGGCTGTCGCAGCGGGCGTCGACGATCTCCGTCAGCGTCGAGCGGATGGCGGCCAGGTCGGCCATCCTGCGGTCGATCTCGGCGATCTTGTCCAGGGCGCGCTGGCGGAGGTCCGGGGTCGGGTGGGGGCGCCGGCCGGTGTCGAGCAGCTCCGCGACCTCGTCCAGGGTGAAGCCCAGCCGCTGGGCGGCCTTGATCACGTGGAGCAGCGCCACGGTGTCCGGCGGGTACAGCCGGTGGCCGCCCAGCGACCGTCCGGGCTCGGCGAGCAGGCCGCGGCGCTCGTAGTACCGCAGCGTCTGGATGTTCAACCCGGCCAGCTCGGCCACCTCACCGGTGCGCAGGCCGTCGGGTGCGTCGATCGCCATGACCCAACGGTAAACCCGTACCCGGGTACCGGTTGCAACCTCAGCGGCGCCTCCGGGAGATCTCGGAGCGCCGCAGGGGCGTGACGCTGCCCAGCCCGACCGCGGCGAACCACACCATGACCGGCAGGTGCAGCGAGTAGCCGAGCTGTCGAGGGCCACCGACGTCCCCGCCGTCCCGCCGGTCCAGGGCAGGACGACGGCCGCCAGCCCGGACACGGCGGCCACGGCTGCGGTACTCCGCAATCCCGGCGACAGACCCCGGCTCAGCGCCGCGGTGGCCACCACCCACAGCAGCCCGGCGAGGTTGACCGCGGGTCCGCCGCTTCCGGGTCGGCGACCCGGCCGAGCTGGCGGCGACCTGCGCCGGCGGGACCCTGCTGACCTGGCTGAGCGGGCCCCCGGCGGGCGGGTTCGCGGCGGCCGTCACCGACCGGGCCGGCGAGCCGCTCACGCTGCCGCGCCGGCGGGTGGTGCGGGCCGTCGTGCCGCTCGGCTGGGGCGTGGTCCGGTCCGGGCGGGACCTGTTCGCCTGGGTGGCCCGGCAGCGGCTCACCGTCGCCGGCCCGACCGTCGAGGAGCACCTCACCGACGCCGACGGCGCCACGGCGACGGTGCTGGAGCTCCCCGTAGCCTAAGACAGGTCGGACGGGGCGCGCATGTGCCAGGCGTCGCCGATCAGCTCGGTCAGGCGGGGCACGTCGACCGTCGCCAGGCGCAGCATGACCAGGGGCAGGCCGTCGTACGCCGGCGTGGTGAAGAACTTGTCCGGCTCGCCCAGCAACAGGGCCTGCTTCTCGGCCTCGTCCCCGACGTAGAGCACGGCGACGTCGGTGCGGATCACGCGCGGCTGCCCCGGCAGGCGCTCGGGGTAGGACCAGACGAAGCCCTTGTTGCCCACGCGGAAGTCGAACCCGGCGCTGTCGATCTCGACCACGTGCGGCAGGGCGAGCGCGAGGCGGCGCACGTCGTCAGCGTCGGCCACGCCATCACCCTAACGAAAACCGCGCGCGGGCGGGCGCGGGCGGTGCTAGCGTCCGCCGCATGACGTTCGGTTGACGCCGCGCACCGGCCGCGGGACGGCTCGGGCGGCTCGCCTTCGGGTGGGCGCTGCTCTCCGGTGCCGTGCCGCTGTACCCGCTGTACGCCCTCTTCTTCACCGCGACCGGGCTCTCGGGCGGGCAGATCTCGGTGCTGTTCGCCGTCTGGTCGATCACCGGGATCGTCGCCGAGGTGCCGACCGGGGCGGTCGCCGACCGGTGGTCGCGGCGGGGTGCGCTCGCGGCGTCCGGGGCGCTGCAGGCCGCCGGGTTCGCGGCGTGGCTGGTCGCGCCCGGGTTCTGGGGGTTCCTCGCCGGGTTCGTGCTGTGGGGCGTCGGCGGCGCCCTGGCCAGCGGCGCGCTGGAGGCGCTGCTCTACGAGGGGCTCGCGGGCGCCGAGGACGAGTACGTGCGGCTGTCCGGGCGGGTCGACGCCGCCGGGCTGCTCGCCCAGGTGCCCGCCGCGGGGGCCGCCGTCCTGCTGTACCGCGCGGGCGGCTACCAGCTCGTCGGCTGGGTCAGCGTCGGGATCTGTCTCGCCGCCGCCCTGCTCGCGATGCGCCTGCCCGAGGCTTCCCACGAGGCGGACGACGACGAGGGCGACTACCTCGCCACGCTGCGGGACGGCGTGCGGGAGGCGGCCGGCAAGCCCGTCGTGCGCACCGCCGTCGTCGCCCTCGCGCTGCTGGCCGGGCTGGACGCGATCGAGGAGTACTTCCCGGTCATCGCGGCCGGCTGGCAGGTGCCGACCGGGCTCAACCCCCTGGCCGGGCTGGTCGTCACCGGCGGCGGCGTCGCGGGCGCGTGGCTGGCGTCGACAGCGGCGGACGCCGGCCGATGGGTGCAGTCCCTGATGCTCGCCGGCGCCGCGCTCGCCGCCGGCCTGGCCGCGCTGCTCGACGTCCCGGCCGGGATCCTCCTGCTGGCGGTCTTCTACGGGCTGTACCGCCTGGTCCTGGTCCTCGTCGACGCCCGCCTCCAGCGGGTCGTCGAGACCGGCGCCCGGGCCACCGTCACGTCGGTCGCGTCGCTGGCGACCGAACTGTCGGCGCTGTTGCTGTTCGCGGCCTGGGCCGCCGGTGGCCTGCCGCTGGTCGCCGCGCTCACCGCGCTGCTCGCCCTGGTGCCGCTGGCAGCGCGGGGCGCCGCCACCACTGCGGCGGCGCCCCGCGATCACGAACGGCTCAGCAGGCCGTCCCGTTGAGCTTGAAGCCGGTGGCCGCGCCGTTGCTGCCCGAGAACGTGGCCTGGAAGCCGAAGCTCGCCGTGCCGCCGGTCGGGATCGACGCGTTCCAGCCGCCGTCGCGGACCGACACCGACGTGCCCGACTGGGTCGCCGTGGCGTTCCACGCGTTGCTGACGCGCTGGTCGCCGGGGAAGGCGAAGGTCAGCGTCCAGCCGTTCACCGCGGGCCCGCGGTTGGTGATCGTCACCGTGGCGGTGAAGCCGTTGTTCCACTGGCTGTCCACCTTGTAGGTCACCGAGCAGCCGCCGGCCGGGTTCGACGGCGACGACGAGGGCGACGACGAGGGCGACGAGGACGGGGACCGCGAGGGCGACGGCGAGGCGGACGGCGAGGCCGGCGGCGACGACGTGGGCGGCGGGGAGGTGACGACGCCGTTCAGCGCCAGCTGGTACGCCAGGTCCGGGGAGAACGTGCCGGCCGCGGCCGCGCAGCCGTCCGCCTCGCCCGGCGGCTTGGCCCACACGAACGCGTCGACGGTCGACTCGCCGGTCGACGTGGTCGGCGCGACGCCGGTGCCGCGGCCCGACGGGTCGCACCACTGGCTGCCGTTCGGGCCCTTGCCGTTGCGGCTGGTGTCGACGACCTGGTGCAGGTTGGCCGCGCCGATCGCGTTGAGCACGTTGCGCCCGTAGTTGACCTCGTCGGCGGTGGTGCGGAAGTTCGACACGTTGCTGTAGAAGCCGTCGGCGTTGCGCACGCCGGCCGCCACCAGGCGGTTGGCCTGGTCGCCGGCCGAGTTCCACGCCGAGTGGCCGGCGTCGAGGTACACCTTCGCGTTCGGGTTGGCCTGCTTGATCGTGGTGATCGCGCCGGACAGCGCCTGGTTGCGCGCGGCGATGCCGGCGCTGTCGAGGCAGGTCTGCAGGGCGATCGAGTCGGGCTCCAGCAGCACGACCGCGGTGCGGTTGCCCAGGCCGGAGGCGAAGGCGCGGACCCAGTTCGCGTACGACGGGTAGTCCGCGGTGCCGCCGGCGCTCGCCCCGCCGCAGTCGCGGTTCGGGATCGCGTACGCCACCAGCAGCGGGACCTGGCCGGCCGCGTTGGCCCCGTTGACGTACGCGGTCACGTCGGACGTGGTCGTCGACGTGTTCGGGCTGGTGAACCAGCGGCCCTGCGGCTGCGCGCCGATCCGGTCGCGGATCAGCGCGGCCCGCGAGTCGTTCGGGTTGGCCGCCAGCCAGCGCAGCACCTGCGAGTTCGGGTCCTTGTAGAACGTGCCGGAGATGGTGCCCGCGCTCGCGGACCCGCCCCCGGCGAGCCAGACGGCGGCGGTGCCCGCCGTCACGGTGGCGAGCGCGGCGACCGCCGGCATCCGCCATCTTGCAAGTACGCGCACGGTGTTCCTCCCAGGACGACGAACAGAACGACGACACGAGCTGCGGGAATCACACCAAGGCCGGCGCCGCGGGCAGAAGGAATCGTTCGACGTCACCGCGCTGACCTGCGACGATGCGAATGAACAAGCTGAAACTTTCGGCTACACGTGAATGAATCCACGGTTCCGGTTGCCGAGCGTATCGAAACCATGTGCGCACCGTTGACATACGGAGATCCAGCGGTACCGCCAAGGCCGCAAACTCCGCGAAAACTCGTGAAACCGCGTGGCCGCACCCTCGCCGAACGATCGTGCCAGGTACTCCTCATTCGGCACTGAACTGGGTAGCGTCTGCCTCGTGCTCAAGGTGTACGTCGGGGCGATGGCGATCCTCGTGACCGCCAACTTCGCGCTGCCCGGCCTGCACCTGGTGCTGTGGACCGCGATCGGCCTCGCGTCGGTGGCCGCCATCCTCACCGGCGTGCGCATGCACAGGCCCCGCCGGAGGGCGCCGTGGTTCCTGCTCGCGGCGGCCGTGGGCTCGTTCATCGCCGGTGACGTGACCGCCGACGTGCTCACCCGGCTGCTGCACCGGCAGGGCTTCCCGTCGATGGCGGACTTCTTCTATCTCACCGTGTACGTGCTGATCGCCGCCGCGCTGGTCTGGCTCTACCGCCTCGGGGTGGTGCGCCGCGACCCGGCGAGCCTGTTCGACGCGCTGACCCTCACCGCCGGGCTGGGCCTGCTCTCCTACATCTTCCTGATCCGGCCGTACGTCGAGAACCCGGCCCTGTCGGCCCTCGAGCGCACGATCTCCATCGCGTACCCGCTCGCCGACATCATCGTGCTGGCCGTCGGCGCGCGGCTCATCGCCTCGGTCCGCCCGACGCCGGCCGTGTGGCTGCTCGCGCTGGGCGGTGTCGGGCTGCTCACCTCCGACGTCGGCTACGGCCTGGCGCAGCTCAACGGCGACTGGGCCACCGGCGGCCCGGTCGACACCGGCTGGGCCGCGTTCTACGTGCTGTGGGGCGTTGCCGCGCTGCACCCGTCGATGCGCGAGCTCACCGAGCCCAAGGTGGTGCGGGCCAACGAGGAGCGGGTCGGGCGGCTGCTGCTGCTCGGCCTGTCGCTGTTCGTCGCCCCGGTCGTGCTGTTCGTCGAGATGCGGGCCGGCCGGGTCCGCGACGCGGCCGTCATCGCCGTCGTGTCCGCGCTGCTGTCCGGGCTGGTGCTGCTGCGGCTCGGCCGGGCCGTCACCGGCCAGCGGCGCACCCTGGAGCGCGAGCGGCGGCTGCGCACGGCCGGCGCCGCGCTGCTGATGGCCACCGACGACGCGGCCGTCGAGGCGACCGTCCGCGAAGCGGTCGCCGACCTGCTGCCGCCCGGCCGCGACCACCGCGCCGCGATCGGCCCCGCGCACGGCGACCGGCTGTCCATGTCCTACACCCGCGACCTGGCCGCCGACCTCGGCGACTTCGAGGTCACGCTGTGCTGCCCGCTGGCGCTCGCCGACGGCCGACCGGCCGAGCGGGCGCTGTACGTCGCCGCCGACGAGGTCGTGCTGGTCGGCCTGCAGGAGGCGGCGCAGATCCTGGCCACCCAGGCCGCGATGGCGCTCGACCGCATCGCGCTCGGCGAGGAGATCGGCCGGCGCAAGAGCGAGGCCTACTTCCGCACGCTGGTGCTCAACGCCACCGACGTGATCCTCGTCGTCGACGACGACGACCGGGTCCGCTTCGCCAGCCCGTCCGCGCACGCCCTGTTCGCCGGCTTCACCGAGCTCGTCGGAAAGCCGCTGCCCGCGGTGTTCGACCCGTCGAGTGCCGGCGCGGTCGAGCGGCGGCTCAGACAGGTCCGGGCCGGCGGCGCCGACCGGACGGGCGACGACCTCACCGTCACCGGCCCCGGCGGGCGGCCGACGCTGGTCGAGGCGGCCTTCCGCGACCTGCGCGACGAGCCGACGGTCCGGGGCGTGGTGGTGACCCTGCGGGACGTGACCGAGCGCAGCCGCCTGCAGGCCGAGCTGTACCAGCGGGCCACGTTCGACGCGCTCACCGGCCTGCCGAACCGCGAGGTGTTCCTGACCCGGGTGCAGGAGGCGGTCGCGTCCGGCGCGGAGACCGGCGCGACGGTCGGGGTCCTCATCGTCGAGCTCGACGACTTCAAGGTGGTCAACGACACGTGGGGCCACGGCGCGGGCGACGCGCTGCTGGTCGCGGTCGGGCAGCGGCTCACCGAGGCGCTGCGGGCCGTCGACGGCTCCTACGGCGCGGCCGGGACCGTCGCGCGGCTCGGCGGCGACGAGTTCGCCGCGCTGGTCCGCCGGGCCGGCAGCCCGGCCGACGTGGAGCGGGTCGCGGAGCGGGTGCTGGCGAGCTTCAAGCAGCCGTTCGAGCTCGACCACGGTACCGTCACCACCACCGCCAGCATCGGCGCCGCCACCACCGCCGAGGCCGCCACCGCCCAGGAGCTGCTGCGCCACGCCGACCTGGCGGTCTACGTCGCCAAGGACGCCGGGCGGGACCGCTGGCGGCGCTACGAGTCGTCGCTGCACAGCGAGATCGTCGAGCGGCACCGGCTGCGGGCCGACCTCGACCGGGCGATCGCCGACGAGGCGCTGCTGCTGCACTTCCAGCCGATCGTCACGCTCGCCGACGGGCGCACCCACGGCTTCGAGGCGCTCGTGCGCTGGGAGCACCCGGTGCGCGGCATGGTGCCGCCCGACGACTTCATCCCGGTCGCCGAGGAGAGCGGGCTCATCGTGCCGCTCGGCGCGTGGGTGCTCAGCAACGCGGTGAAGGCGGCGGCACAGTGGCGCATCGCCTACCCGGACGCGGAGACCTACGTCTCGGTCAACGTCTCGGCCCGGCAGTTCCGGACGCCCGATTTTGCACCATGGGTGCTCGCGGAGATCGACCGGATGGGCCTGCCGCCCCGCGCGCTGCTGCTGGAGATGACGGAGAGCCTGCTGCTGCACGACGACGGCGAGGTCGCCGGCGCGCTCGGAGCGCTGCGCGAGGCCGGCGTGCGGATCGCCATCGACGACTTCGGCACCGGCTTCTCGTCGCTGTCCTACCTGCG
Source organism: Dactylosporangium sucinum (assembly GCF_014647515.1). Classification (GTDB taxonomy): domain Bacteria; phylum Actinomycetota; class Actinomycetes; order Mycobacteriales; family Micromonosporaceae; genus Dactylosporangium; species Dactylosporangium sucinum. The sequence goes on from NZ_BMPI01000079.1 coordinate 27,543, forward strand.
CAGACTGCCGGTCGACGTGGTGAAGCTGGACAAGAGCTTCATCGACACCATTGCATCTTCGACCGAGCAGCACGCGGTCGTCGACACCATCGTGCAGCTGGCCCGGATCCTCAACCTCCAGGTCGTCGCCGAGGGCATCGAGACCGAGGCGGAGCGTGAGCTGCTGGTCACGATGGGCAGCGATCACGGGCAGGGGTACTTGTTCTCGCGCCCGTTGAGCTACGGTGACGCGAGTCAATGGTTGTTGGAGGATGCGTCGGGGCTTCAACGGGGAGGCCGCACCGCGGCCTGAAAACACCCCGGGAGGAAGCGTCTTGACCGTCGAGCAGCTCGCCATCGCCGTCGACGACGACCCGCGTTACAGCGGCATCGCCCGCCTGCGGGAACACACCCGGTTCTACGACGCCGTGATCGACGAGGTCGACGGCCGCCGCATTCGGGTCGGCGAGCACTGGCTGACCGACTGGGCGTCGTGCAACTACCTCGGCTTCGACCTCGAGCCCGAGATCATCGAGGCGGTCGAGCCGCAGCTGCGCCGCTGGGGCACCCACCCGAGCTGGTCGCGGATGCTCGGCAACCCGGGGCTCTACCCGCTCATCGAGGAGCGCCTCGCCGAGCTGCTCGGGGCGCCCGACACGCTGGTCCTGCCGACGATCACGCAGATCCACCTGTCGGTCGTCCCGGCCCTGGCCGGCGACGGCACGATCCTGGTCGACGCGCGGGCGCACAAGACGATCTGGGACGGTTGCGTCTTCGCGCGGGGTCAGGGCGCGACGGTGCTGCGGTTCCGCTCCCTCGACGAGCTGGCGTCGCTCCTGCCGGGCGCCGCCGGGCCGGTGCTGGTCTGCATGGACGGCGTCAACAGCATGACCGGCAACATCCCCGACCTGCCCCGCTACCTCGCCCTCTGCCGCCGCCACGGCGCGGTGCTCTACGTCGACGACGCCCACGGCTTCGGCGTCATCGGCGAGCGCCGCCCCGACGAGACCAGCCCCTACGGCGCCCGCGGCAACAGCATCGTGCGCTTCCACGGCGAGTCCTACGACGACGTGGTCCTGGTCGGCGGCTTCTCGAAGGCGTATTCGTCGCTGCTCGCCTTCGTCGCCGTCCCGACGGTGCTCAAGAACCGCCTGAAGGCGGCGGCCGCCCCGTATCTCTACTCCGGCCCCTCGCCCACGGCCTCCCTGGCCACGGTGCTGGCCGGCTTCGACGTCAACGCCGACCGCGGCGACAAGCTGCGCGCCGACCTGCACCGCATGACGATGCGGGTCCTGCACCACGTCCGCGGCCTGGGCATCTTCACCCCGAACACCGACGACACCCCGATCATCGAGCTGCCGATCGCCCTGGACCGCGACCTGGTCGAGGTGTCGGAGCTGCTGTGGGCGCGCGGCCTGTTCGTGACCCTGGCGCCCTACCCCGGGGTGCCGCGCGACCAGGTGGGATTCCGCGTCCAGGTCACGGCGGCCAACACGGACGCCGAGGTGGACCACCTGCTGGACGTGCTGAGCGAGCTGGCGGCGGCGGAGGTCTTCCAGCCGGTCCGCGAGACCAGCGCGAGCTGAGGCCCGCCGACCGAGGTGCTCCCGGACCGGCAGGATCGCCACGTCGGCCGGCGGTCGATCAGGTTTCGAGAAGCCGGGGTCCGGGCGGTTCTCTAGCATGGTGTGCGTCAGCAAGCACCGCACGCAGGGAGAACGCCGCCGATGAGCACACCGAGGAAGGCCACCCGGAAGGCCGCCGCCGCGTCCGACGGGCTCACCGAGGAGGAGCGCGCGGCGGTCAAGGAGCGCGCGAAGGAGCTGCGGTCCAAGCGCGGGAAGGCCAAGGAGGACGAGGAGCCGGCCGTCCTGGCGAAGATCGCCGAGTTCGAGGACGAGGACCGGATCATGGCCGAGCGCATCCACGCCATCGTGCGGGCGAGCGCACCCGAGCTGGCGCCGACGTTGTGGTACGGCATGCCGGCCTACGCGAAGAACGGCAGGTCCGTCTGCTTCTTCCAGCCCGCGAAGAAGTTCAAGTCGCGCTACGCGACCCTCGGCTTCAACGACCCGGCCAACCTCGACGAGGGCACCATGTGGCCGACCGCGTTCGCCCTCACGGAGCTCACCGCCGACGCCGAGGCCCGCATCGCGGCCCTGGTCAAGAAGGCCGCGGGGTAGGACCTACACGCTGCGGGTCACGAGGACCGGCGACGCCGCGTGGTGGACGATCATCTGGGTGATCGGGTTGGGCCGGGGGTGCTCGTACCAGCCGGCGCGGTGGGCGCCCAGCACCACCAGCAGCGCGCTGCGGGCGGCCTCGGTCATCGCGTCGAGGATCGGCGCGTCGCGGCTGGTGAAGCGGGTCTCGACCTCCGGGTGGAGGCGCAGCCAGGGCTCCATCTCGGCGGCGACCGCCTCGTGCGGGCGGGCGCGGCCGGCGTGCAGGGCGACCAGCGGCACGTGCCGGGCCGCTGCCTCGCCGTAGCCGAACGCGAGGGCCCGCTGGCTCGACGGGGAGCCGTCGACCCCGACCACGACCGGGGCCTGCTGGGGGATGGCGCTCATCCGGTCGGCCCAGCGCCACGCGTTGTTCACCACGAGCACCGGGCAGTGCGCGAACGCGGTCAGGTGGGCGCCGACCGACGTGTCGAGCAGGCCGCCGTCGTGGACCCGCCCGCCGATCACGACCAGCGACGCGTGGCGCGACTGGTCCTGCAGGACGCTCGCGGGCGGGCCGCCGAGCGTCGTGGTCTCGACCGCGATGCCGGGCTGCCAGGCGCGGGCCTCGGCGGCGGCGTCGAGGACGACGCCCTGCCCGTCGGCCGGGCCCTCCCAGCTCATCGCGTGCACGACCCGCAGCGTGCACTCGTGCCGGGCGGCCTCGTCGGCGGCCCAGCGGACCGCGCCGAGGCTCGCGGTGGAGCCGTCGACCCCGACGACGATGGGACTCCGTGTCAGCTGCATGGCGCACCCCCTCACGCCTCCCCAGCTACCACCATCCCTCGCCGCGGCCCACTTGACCAGACGTTCGGGACCGACGTTCAGTCGGTCGCCTCCTTGGCCTTCGCCTTCTTCCGCTTGCGCGCCGGGCGGCGCCGGGGGCGCTCGCCGCCGGAGGCGAGCTTCGTGTACGTGAGCATGTTGGCCAGGCCGATGCCGATCGCGGCGAAGAGGACCTGGATGCCCAGCTCCCACCAGCTCCACTCGATCTTCCAGACCTTGACGAGCGCCTTGTCGTCGAGGTTGACCAGCTCCGCGACGAGCGTGCCGAGCAGGGCCGCGCCGACACCGATCAGGAACGTGATGAAGACCCCGATCGACTGACGGCCCGGCAGGACCAGCCGGCCGAGCACGCCGATCAGCAGGCCGATCGGGATCGCGGTCAAGAAGTCGTTGATATGCATGGTCCCGCGCGTTCCTCCCCATCGATTTGCAAATCGAAGGGACGGTACAGCACGGGAGCCCGACGTGCTCAGCGGGCCGAGTACCCGCCGTCGACCGACACGACCTGGCCGGTGATGAAGCTGGCCTTGTCCGAGCCCAGGAACAGGATGGCCTGGGCGATCTCGTCGGGCCGGCCGAAGCGGTGGGCCGGCACCGAGTCCCGGAACGCCTCCCGGTCGGCGTCCGACGGCACGTACTCGTCGAGCATCCGGGTCTGGATCGGGCCGGGCGCCACCGCGTTGACCCGCACCCCGGCCGCGGCGGTCTCCAGCGCCGCCGTGCGGGTCAGCCCCTCGACGGCGTGCTTGCTGGCGACGTACACCGAGTCGTCGGGCACGCCGATGTGCCCGGCGACCGACCCGACGTTCACGATGCTGCCGTACCCCTGGGCCAGCATGACCCGCACCTCGTGCTTCATGCTGAGGATGACGCCGAGCACGTTGGTCTCGAAGGTCGACGCGTAGTCCTCGGCGGTGCGGTCCTGGACCGGCGCCCGCACCCCCAGGCTGCCGGCGTTGTTCACGGCGACGTCGAGGCGGCCGAAGCGGGCCACGGTGTCGTCGACGAGCGCCCGGACCTCCTCGTCGTGGCGGACGTCGGCGTGCACGTAGTCGGCCTGCGCCCCGGCCGCGCGCAGGTCGCCGGCGAGCGCCTCGCCGGCCTCGTCCCGGCGGCCGGCGACGATGACGCCCGCGCCCTCGGCCGCGTACGCCTCGGCGGTGGCCCGCCCGATGCCCGTGATACCGCCTGTGATGAGCACGACTGGATTCGTCATGCCGCGGTAATGCCCCGATAGGACGGCGCCATGCGTTCTTACGGCCCGGGGCGGCGCAGCGCGGCGAGGATGCCCTCGCGGACGGTGGCGCGGCCGGCCTCCTGGGCGCCGAGCAGGGCCGCGTCGTCGTGGATCGTGCTGGTGGCGATCGTCGTCTCCAGCGGCGCGGCCTCGGCCAGCGCGGTCGCCACCGCCGAGCTGAGCACCGGGCCGCCGGCCTGGCCGACCTCGCCGCCGATGACGACGAGCGGCGGGTCGAGCACCGCGACGACGGCCGAGAGGCCGATCGCGATGCGGCCGGCGAGCGCGGTGACGAAGCTGCGCGCGCCCTCGTCGCGGTCCTCCGCGCGGGCGACCGCCGCCGCCATGGTGCCCGCGGCCGTGCTCTCGTGGATCCCGTACTGCGCGGCGAGGTCGAGCACGGCGCCGCCCCCGACGAGGTCCTGGAAGTCGACCCGGCCGGTGAGGCCGCGGCCGTCCCCGGCGCCGGGCCGCATCATCGGCATGTAGCCGATCTCGCCGGCCCCGCCGCGCGCGCCGCGCAGCAGCGTGCCGCCCAGGTCGATGGCCAGGCCCAGGCCGGCCTCGCCGAGCCACAGCAGCGCGAAGCTCTCCGCGTCACGGCCGGCGCCGTGCGCCCGCTCGGCGACCGCGGCCAGGTTGACGTCGTTGTCGACGCCGACCGGCACGCCGAGCCGCCGCCGCAGGTCCTCGATCAGGCCGGGGCGGCCCCAGCCGGGCACCTCGACGTGGTGCAGGACGTCGACCTTCGCGTCGTACGACCCGGCGACGGCGATCTGCACCTGCGCGACCGGGTCGCGGGCGACCCGCGCCTCCTTGCAGACGTCCTCGACGGTGTCGACCACCGCGCTCACCGGGTCGGTGCGGGTGAAGTCGACGGTCAGCTCCAGCCGCCCGCGCAGCGCGCCGGCCAGGTCGGTGACCGCGGCGTGCACGGTCGGCGCGTCGGCGTCGCCGCGGTCGCGCACCGACAGCGCCACCGAGTAGGCGGCGTCGGGGTTCACGGCGTACACCTCGGCGTTGGGTCCCGGTCCGGCGCTCACGTATCCGACCACGGTCACCAGCTTCGCCTCGGTGAGGCGGCGCAGCGCCTCCGAGATGGTCGGCTTGGACAGGCCGGTGAGGTCGCGCAGCTCACCGCGGGTGAGCGGACCACGCTCCAGGACATGGCTCAGCGCGGCCGCGTCGTTCATGGCCCTGAGCAGCTTCGATGATCCGCCGAGGTGCGTCATTGTGGCTCGAACCGTACGGAGGCGCGTCGCCGGGTGTCAATCGCCACCCGGCCGCCGGTGGTTCCCCATGAACTGGCATAAGGGACAAAATGACTGCGCTTGTCGAGGCGGCGCTGGACCAGCTCGGCACCGGCCTGGTGGTGACCGACGCTGCCGTGAGCCTGCTCCGCGACGGCCCGGACGGTCCCCTCGTCGGCCTGCCGGTGCGTGCCGCGCTCGGTGAAATGTTCACGGCCGAGCTGGCCGGGCCGGCGTCGGGGCGCTGGTCCTCGACCTGGCCGCCCCGTCAGCCTGACGCGGGCGCCAGCGGCAGCATCTTCGCCAGCTCGCCGCGCACGATCGCGGCCGCCGCGTCGAAGCCGGCGGCGGTCGACTCGGTGCCGTCGACGCCCACGACCTGCCAGGAGCCGTCGGCGGACGACGCCAGCGTGGCCCGGGCCGGCTGGGCGCCCCGGGCGAAGTCGGCCGCCGTGGCGGCGTTGAAGGTGGCTGTCGCCGGGCGGTGCCGATGCAGGAACCGGTCGGCGACCGCGAGCAGCGAGTCGCGCACGTCGGCGTCGGCCGCGACGGGGGTGATGTCGTAGCGGCGGTACGTGCGGGCGCCGACCATGAACCGGATGCCGCCCGCGTCGAACAGCAGCGCCCCGTCGGCGTGGTCGTCGGCGGTCAGCCCGACCTGCACGAACGCCCGCGGCCGGTGCAGCGCGGCGGCGATCGCGGCGACCGCCGGCGACAGTTCGAGCCGGCTGCCCTCGACCGGCGCGGCCAGGTGGCGCAGCAGCAGCGAGCCGAGCCCGGCGCTCAGCACGGCGTCGGTGCGGTCGGCGTCGGTCAGCCCGAGCAGGCGGGACGCCTCACCCGGCCGGTCCCCGCTGGCCAGCAGGAACGACAGTTCGGCGGCGGTCATGCTGAGCTGTTCGGTGGCGGTCCCGTCCATGGCGTCCATCCCGTCGCGCGGTCGTTGTCAGAGGGCTCAACGCCCCGCCCGCCGGTCGGTCACGCACTACTGGTTCGGCTTCGGCGACGTTCGCGGTTGCTGCTCCGCCTTGCCGCCCGGGTTGCCGTTATTGCCGTTGTTGCCATTTTTGCCGTTGTTGCCCTGGCTGCTCGCGCTCTTGCCGTTGTTGCCGTTGTTGCCGTTGCCGTTGTTGCCGGGGTTGGCGCCACGGCGCTCCTTGCAGTACGGCTCGATGCGCTCCTCGCCCTGGGCGACGGCGGCCAGCTCGCGCAGCTCCGCCTCGGTGAGCTTGCGGCCGCGGCCCTCCTGCCAGCGCCGGCAGAGCTCGTCGATGCGGGCCGCGCTCGGGGAGGCCGGCGCGGTGGTCGCGGCGGCGACGCCCGGCGGGGAGGAACTGGTGGCCGGCGGCGCGGACCGCGGCGGCGCGGGCGGCACCGGCCCGGCGTCCGGCTCCGGCACGCCGACGCCGGCGAACCAGTCGTGGGCGGCCCGCTGCAGCGGCTCGGGCAGCCGGCCGGCGCCGGCGGCGGTCGCGGCGCCGCCCAGCAGTACCGCTGCCGCCAGGGACCCGGCGAGCACCCCCACCCGGCGGCCGACCCGGACCCGGGCGGCGGCGTGGGCGGTCCGCCCGCCCTGCCGGAACGCGGCCACCGCCGCGTCCTCGCCGGCCAGCTCGTGCGGGCGGGCCGGACCGGCCGCGGCCCGCAGGAGTGCCGCGAGCTGCTCGTGGCCGGGTTCGGTGGCGCCGTCGAGCAGCCGCTCGGCCTCGTCCCGGCCGATCCGGCGCCGTGCCCGCCGCCAGTCCATCGTCACGCGCCCTTCAGCCGCAGGTCGGCGGCCGCCTCGGCGGCCTCCTGGGCGTGCTGCGGGCGGCGGGACTGGACCTGCGGGTGCGCGGCCAGCCGGCGCAGCCCTCGCATCGCGGCCACGCGCACCGCGCCGGGCCGCTTGCCGAGGACCTCGGCGGTGCCGGCGACGTCGAGCCCGGCCACGACCCGCAGCAGTACCGCTTCCGCCTGGTCCCGCGGAAGCTCCCCGATCAGCCGCAGCGCCCACTCGGTGCCGGCGTGCTCGAGCACCTCCCCGGCGACGTCCGGCACGGCCACGATGCAGGCCGTCTCGACGCTGTCGCGGGACTCCTCGCGGCGCCGCCAGACCCGGCGACCGTCGTCGATGCCGCGGTGGCGGGCGATGCGGAACAGCCACACCCGGAACGACGTCGCGTCGCCGGTGAACCGCGGCAGGTCCCGCGCGACCTGCAACCACGTCTCGGAGGCGACGTCCTCCGCGGCGTCGCCGCACACCGCGTGCAGGTACCGTAGAACCGCCGGCTGCAGCGCGCGCCACAGCACGGCGAACCCGGCCTCGTCGCCCTCGACGGCTGCCCGCAGCGGCTCGGCGAGCTCGGCGTCACGCACCGGCATCGGTCGATCCCGGTCGTTGTAACGTGGCGCGGCAGCGATCCGCCCCTTGGGGGAGGAGCAGACCGGAGGGGACCCCCGACATGACCGACGACATCGCGACCGAAGCGGTCGACGGCTGCCTGGTGGTCTCGCCGGCCGGCGCGCTCGACGTCGCTACCTCACCGGCGCTGCACACACTGCTGCACCGATCGCTGGACGAGGGCACGACCCAGCTCGTGCTGGACCTGTCGGCGGTGGACTTCATTGACTCAACAGCATTGCGCGTCCTGGTGTCGGTGCACAAGCGCTTGCGCGAGTCGGGCGGTTTCGCGGTGGTCTGCCCGCATGCCCGCATCCGGCGCATCTTCGACCTGACGGCCCTGGACCGCGTGCTCACCCTGACCGACACGGTGGACGAGGCCCTGGTGGCGCTCAAGAGCGGGTGAGCCGGTCGCTCTCCGGCGTTCCCCGCTGCGAGACTTCCTGCGGGTGGCGGATGCCCGGGTGGCCGTCGGGCAGTGCGCGCCGCAGCACCCACCAGCTGCCGGCCAGGCACGCCGCCACGAGCGGCCAGGTGAGCACGGCCTGGGCTGTGGCCAGCCACAACGTCTTCCCCGCCCACCAGAGCGGGACGAAGACGGCGAGCCGGACGAGGTACTGCAGGACCCAGATCCAGCTGGCCCGCTGATAGGCGCGCAGCAGCCCGGGGTCACGCCGCCACCGCCCCTTCTGCCCCAGCAGGGTGCCCACGACCAGCCCGAGGAACGGCCATCGTACGAGAATGCTCCCGGCCCAGGCGAGCGCCGAGGCGGCGTTGGTGAGCAGCCGGACGAGGAAGAAGTCCTCGGCCCGCCCGGTACGCAGCGCGACGATCGCCCCGAGGATGACGACGAGCAGGCTGACGACGGTGCCGACCGGCCGCTTGTGCTGCCTGACCCGCCACGCGGCGACCCCGGCGGCCCCGAGCACGGCCAGCCCGGCCCCGAGCGCGATGGACTGCCCGCCGGCAACCCACCCGGCCGTGAAGGCGACGATGGGCACCGCGGTCTCGACGGCCCCACGCCAACCACCGAGTAACTCCCCGAGTTCCCCGCTGCGCGCCATCCGCGCTCCCCTCACTCCACCGGCCTCCCACCATGCCGCGCACCAGCATAGGTAAGCCTTCCCTACGTGGCCATGGCGCGAGCCCTCGCGGGCGCGCAGGACGGCAGGTTCCCCCGGGCGCGCCGGACCACCATGCGCTCCGGGACGACGATCCGGAGCTGTGCAGACCGTACCCGGCCGGTCCGGCGGGGCGCGGAGGCGTCAGGCGGGCATCGTGCGGGCGTGCTCGACGACCAGCGACTCGATGCCGTACAGGAGCCTTGCCATGTCCGCCCGTGGGATCAGGGCGCTGTCCGCCGTCATCGCCAGCTCCAGGGACCCCGGGGCGTCCTGGGCGTCGAGCGCGAACGTCGTCCCCACCCGCGGCTCGTGGTCGACCGGCCACGACAGGGTGGTCCGGGACAGCGCCTCCTCCAGCGGCGCCGGAGCGGGCCTCGCGTAGCCCAGCACCGGCATCAGGCCGCGGGTGTCGTTCACGAAGACCGAGTGGTCGCACGGCGACGACGACGCGATGGCGCGGCGTAACGCCAGCTTGTCGTAGTACGCGTGGCGGTGTGCCGACAGCGCGGCGCCGAACGTGCGGTGGACCAGGGCCGGGAACGAGCCGTCCGCTCCCGGCAGGTGGAGCAGGCCCTCCTGGGCCACCGTGGTCACGCTGCCCGCCATGCCGGGCAGGAAGCGGTTGTTCACCACCACCTGGAACACCGTGTCGGCGGCGCCGGTCAGGCGGGCCGCGGCCGCCGCCGTGGCCGCCAGCAGCACCGCGTGGCCGTCGGCGGCCAGCCGGTCCAGCGCCAGCGCGAGCGCGGGCGAGTTGAGGACGGCGTTCGGGAAGACCGGCTCCGGCTCGGCCCGGGCCGGGAACGGGCGGTGGGGGCCGCGGGCGAGCTTGTCCAGCCAGGAGCGGCGGGCCGCGGCGTCGCGTCGGCGGCCCCGGTCGGAGTGCTGGAAGGCGGCCTCCTCCAGCGGCTGCTGCGGTACACCCTGGGGAGCGGCACCCGCCGAGAAGGCGTCCCAGTCGGCCAGGAGGTTGCGCAGGCCCCAGCCGTCGGAGGCCGTGTGGGGCATGGCGAAGATGATGTACCGCACCAGGCCGTCCCCGGCCACCAGGCCGATCCGCAGCGGCAGCTCGGTGAGCGGGTCGAACGGGGTGTCCTGCAGCTCGTGGTAGAGCGCGTACGCCACCGGCAGCACCTCGCCGGGCGGGGCGGAGCGCGGCACGACCGGCACCGTCCCGGCGGCCACCACCCGCTGCCGGACCGTGTCGCCGTCGGCGTCGAGCAGCGTGTGCAGCGAGTCGTGCCGGGCCAGCAGCGCCCGCACCAGGTCGGCGACCCGGGCGACCGGCAGCGGCTCGGGCAGCTCGCGGCCGCCGGTCACGTTGTACCGCGCGGCGTCGGTGCCCAGCCCGCGCACGACGTCCCAGATCGCGCGCTGCCCCCAGGTGCCCGGGCCGTGGCCGGCGCGCAGGCCGGTGAACGCGAACTCCACGGACAGGAGTCTCGCCCACCGCACACCCGGAGCGAAACGGTGGCACGATCCTGTATATGCAGCCCGGCGTGAGTATGGCCCGCACGATCAGCGCCGGGCAGATCAGCGCCCGCCGGGTGCCCGGCCCGGGGACGCGGCCCCGACGGCCGCGCCCCGGTGGTGCCGTAGCGCCGGCTTACGACCAGCCGTAGCCCTGCCGCAGCTGGGCGGCGACCTTGTCGAAGCGGGCGCGGTCCAGCACGGCGCCCTCGCGGCGGATGCCGTCGGCGTCCACGTGCAGCACCCGGTCGAGCCGGACCCAGCTCGGCCGCTTGTCGCGGTCCCAGGAGCCGGGGCCGAGGGCGAACCAGTTGCGCTGGCCGTCGCGGTCGCTCTGGCTGGACAGCATGAGCCCGAGCACGTCCCGGCCGGCCCGCCCGACGACCAGCACCGGCCGGTCCTTGCCCTGGGTGGGGTCGTCCTCGTACTGGACCCAGGTCCAGACGATCTCGCCCGGGTCGGCGTCGCCGTCGAGCTGCGGCGAGTACTCCAGGAGCTTCTGGCTGCGGCCGCGGTCCGGCGGCGTCTGGCTGTGCCGCGGGAGCGGGCGGCCGGGCGGCGGGCCGGGGACGGGCGCCGGGCGGCGGGTGGGCGCCGTTGACGAACGGCGCATCCCCAGCCGGGTGGCCACCGCGTTGAGAAGTCGTTTCACGCCGATGACCATAGCCGTGGCGATCTGGACTGGCATCGGCACGGCAGGAACACTGTCCACATGTACGACTTCGATGTCCTCGTGCTCGGCTCGGGTCCGGGTGGTCAGAAGGCGGCGATCGCCGCGGCGAAGCTCGACCGCCGGGTCGCGGTGGTCGAGCGGCGCCACATGATCGGCGGTGTCTGCATCAACACGGGCACCATCCCGAGCAAGACGCTGCGGGAGGCGGTCCTCTACCTGACCGGTCTCAACCAGCGGGAGATGTACGGTCAGAGCTACCGCGTCAAGGAGGACATCACCGTCGGCGACCTCGGCGCCCGCACCCAGCACGTGATCGGGCGGGAGATCGAGGTCATCCGCAGCCAGCTGGCCCGCAACCGGGTGCGCCTCCTGCACGGCACCGGCACCTTCACCGACCCGCACACCATCGCGATCGAGGACGACCAGGGCCGCGAGTCGCACGTCACCGCGGAGAAGATCATCGTGGCCGCCGGCACCCGCCCGGCCCGGCCGGACAGCGTCGACTTCGACGATGTCACGATCATCGACTCCGACGGCATCCTCAACCTCGACAAGGTGCCCAGCTCGATGGTGGTCGTGGGGGCGGGGGTCATCGGCATCGAGTACGCGTCGATGTTCGCCGCGCTCGGCACCAAGGTCACCGTCGTGGAGCGGCGCGATCGCATGCTCGACTTCTGCGACCTGGAGATCGTGGAGGCGTTGAAGTACCACCTCCGTGATCTTTCTGTCTCGTTCCGCTTCCGCGAGTCGGTCGCGGCGGTCGAGCGGCACGGGCGCACCGCCGTGGCGGTGCTGGCCAGCGGCAAGCGGATCGCCGCCGACACGGTCATGTACTCGGCCGGGCGCCAGGGCGCGGCCGACATGCTCGGCCTGGACAAGGCGGGGCTGGCCGCCGACGCGCGCGGCCGGATCACCGTCGACGAGAACTTCCGCACCGAGGTCCCGCACATCTACGCGGTCGGCGACATCATCGGGTTTCCCGCGCTCGCGTCGACGTCGATGGAGCAGGGGCGGCTGGCCGCGCACCACGCCTGCGACGAGCCGGTGCGCGGCATGCACGAGCTGCAGCCGATCGGCATCTACACGATTCCGGAGATCAGCTTCGTGGGCCGGACCGAGGACGACCTCACCGACAACAGCATCCCGTTCGAGGTGGGGATCTCACGGTACCGCGAGCTGGCCCGCGGGCAGATCATCGGCGACTCGTACGGCATGCTGAAGATCATCGTTTCGCCCGACACCCGCAAGATCCTCGGCGTGCACGTCTTCGGCACCGGCGCCACCGAGTTGGTCCACATCGGACAGACGGTGATGGGCTGCGGCGGCACCGTCGACTACCTGGTCGACGCGGTCTTCAACTACCCGACGCTGGCCGAGTCGTACAAGGTGGCGGCGCTCGACGCGATGAACAAGATGCGCTCGGTGTCGCGGCTGAGCGCCTGATCCGTCCCGCGGCGCCGGGAGCGTCTCGCCCGGCGCCGCGGGCCGGAAAATGTCCGACCCTGGGGGTACGGTCGGTCCGTGCGTTTCCTTCGATCGCTGGTCGTGCTGCTGCTCCTCGCCGGGTTGGCCGCGTGCGGCGAGCCCTCCGTCGACGACCGCATCGCGGCGTTCCTGGCGGCCTGGCAGAAGGCCGACTTCGCGGGCCAGCCGCTGTATACGCCGAAGGGCCGGCCCCTGGACGCCGCGACGGCGAAGCGCACCCTGGCCGACGTGGAGGGCGAGCTCGCGGCCCGCCGCCCGGTGCTGACCAAGCACGGCAAGGCGACGGTCCGCGGCGTCGACGCGGTGGTCGGCGTCGGCGTCTCCTGGCCCCTGCCGGACGGCCGCACCTGGACCTACGACACGACGGTGCACGCCCGGAGGATCGACAAGGTGTGGCAGTTCTACTTCGACGCCCGCACCGTCCACCCCGACCTGCACGAGGACCAGCACCTGACCCTGCAGCGCTCCCCGGCCCCGCGCGGCGTCGTGCTGGCCGCCGACGACGCCGAGATCGTGAGCGACACCCCGGTGGTGTATGTCGGCCTGGAGCCCCGCTTCGTCGACGACGTCGACGCCGTGGCGCAGCACCTCGACCTGGTCTTCCGCTCGGTCCGCGTGGACGTCGACGTGTCCGGCCTCCCGGCGCGGTTGCGCGCGGCCAAGCCGGACGCCTTCGTCGACGTGGTGACCCTGCGCCAGACCGACTACGCCGAGATCGAGACCGACCTGCGCAACACGCACGGCGTGACCACCCGCACGGGCAAGCTCTCCCTCCCGCTGACCCGCACCTTCGCCCGCGCGCTGCTCGGCACCTCGGGCCCGGCGACGAAGGAGCTGATCGACGCCGGCTCGGGCACCCTGAAGGCGGGCGACGTGACGGGCCTGACCGGCTTGCAGCGCCGCTACGACACCCTCCTGCGCGGCACGCAGGGCCTGGCGGTGGTCCCCGCCCCGGCCCCGTCGTCGGGGAGCGCCTCCCCGCTGTTCACCGCCCCACCGCTGCCGGGCGGCAAGCTCCGCACCACGATCGACGTCCGCACCCAGCAGGCAGCCGAGTCCGCCCTGGCCACGACGCCGACCCGGTCGGCGCTGGTGGCGATCCGCATCTCGGACGGCGCCGTGCTGGCGGTGGCCAACGGCCCGGACGCGGCCGGCTACAACCTGGCGTTCCAGGGCGAGCTCCCGGCCACGCTGCCGGCGGGCGCCGCTCCCGCCTCGCTGGGCTACGGCCTGGACTGGCACCTGGGCGCCGAGGCCTTCACCGGCCGCGCGCTCCCCGCGGCGTCGTCCCCGGCCCTCGGCTCCGCCCCTCCCCCCGGCTCCGCCTCTGCCCCCGGCTCCGCCTCGGCCCCCGCCGCGTCCTCGTCCTCAGCGGTGGGCTCCCCGCTGGTCCACGCGGCGGCCGTGGCAGCGCTGTCCCGCGGCCACTGGAAGCAGCCGGCCCTGATCCGCGACCCGGCCGCCCCCGGCGCCCTGCCGGACGGCGCGGCGCTCCCCGCGGGCACGTCCCCGTCGCTGACCGGAGCGGGCATGACGGCGGGCGTTCGCGGCGGCATCGCCTACTGCCTGTACGCCGAAGGCGCCGCCCCCACCACCCTCACCCAGATCGCCGAGGCGTTCTTGTCCGCCGCTGCCAGGTAGCGCCCGCCGAGCCGATCCCCGAGGTGCGCGGTGAGGTGCGGTCCCCGCGACGATGCCCGCGCGGCGAGGTGCGGTCACGTGACGATGCCGGCGCGGCGCGGCGCGGTCACCGTGACGATGCCCGCGCGGCGGGGCGCGGCGGGGCGCGCCGCTGCGCACGCCCGCCCAACGCCTTCCCGTCACGTGTCTGCCGTCGTGAGCCGCCGACCGGGGCGAGGGCGGATCGACCGGCGCCTCCGGTCGGGACCCGCCCATGATCGATGGAGCGTTCCGGCTGCCATGGCGACCAGAACTCTCCATCGATCATGGGCGGCGCCGCGCCGGCCAGGCTCCGTGCCACCCACGCCGCGGCCAAGGTGGGCGGTGCCGCGCCGGTCTCGCTCCGTGCCGACCCGACACCGCGGCCAACATGGGCCGCGCGCCGCGTCGGTCGCGCTCCGTGCCGACCCGACACCGCGGCAACATGGGCGGTGCGGCGGTCGCGCTCCGTTCCGACCTCCACCTCCACCGCAGCCGACATGGACGGTGCCGAGCCGGTGACGGTTGGCCGCCGCGTGGACTGACACCGCGGCCGATGGGGACCGGCGCCCGACCGGTCCCATGATCATGGGAAACAGCTGGTCGTCCAGGCAGCCAGATGGTTCCCACGATCATGAGCCGGTGCGGCGTGCGGACGGGCCGGGCGGTTCGGGGCTTACGATCGCGGGGTGCTTGGGGTGCATTTCGCGATCACCGCGGAGCAGGAGCGGGCGTTGCTTGCGGCCGCCGATGATGTGGACGACGACGCCGTGTCGGGGCTTCTCGATGAGATCGAGGAAGCAGGGTGGGACGGCGACGCGCTCAAGGTTGACACCGACAAGGCGTGGGACGCGATCCATCGGTGCCTGACCGACGGCGGCCTTGACTCGGATGCCGGCGAGTACCCGCTCTCGCATGCCATCCTGGGCGGCCGGGACATGCACGAGGACTTCTACGTCGTGTACGTCACCGCCGACGAAGCCCGCGACGTCGCTGCCGCGCTTCAGGAAATCGACCATGGCTGGTTTCGCCAACGGTTCGACGCCATCGACGATCCCGAATACCGTGGCGCGCTCGACGAGGCCGACTTCGAGTACACCTGGGCCAACTTCGACGACGTTCGTCGCTTCTACACCAACGCCGCTGCCGCCGGCCGCGCCGTCCTCTTCACCGCCACCTGACCCGCCCGACCCACCATCCCCTGCACCGCCCCGAGCCCGGCCGCGGGCGCTCGAAAGAGAAACGTGGGGAGAGAACAGGGAAAGAACGCGGGAGGCGAACTCGGAAAGGAACAGCGCGGGAGAGAACACGCGGGAAAGCACAGCGCGGGAACGGGAACGGGAGCACGGGAACGGGAGCACGGGAACGGGAGCACGGGAGCGCGGGAACGGGAGCACGGGAACGGGAGCACGGGAACGGGAGCACGGGAGCGCGGGAACGGGAACGGGAGCGTGGGAACGGAAACGCGGGAACGGAACGCGGGAGCGCGGGAACGGGAACGGGAGCGCGGGAACGGGAACGGGAGCGCGGGAACGGGAGCGCGGGAACGGGAACGGCGCGGGGAACGGACGTGGGAGGGGAATAGGGAGCGTGTGCGGGCGGCCGGGAGGGTGACGGTCAGGCTGACTGCACGGCTGGGAGGAGGGCCGACTCGCACCACTCGCGGAAGCTTGTCGGGGTGGTCCACTCCGGCGTCCTGGACACGCCGTTGTCCAGGCCCGCGTTCTTCGCCACCATCATCGCCGTCGTTCCGTCCGCGACCGCCGGAGAGGCGCCCCGGGACAGCAGCGTGGTCCGGAACGCGTCGGCGGTGACCTGCGCGTACTCGACCGGGCGGTCCACCACCTCGCTCATGATTTTCGCCAGGTCCGCGTGGGACAGGTCCTCCGGGCCCAGCACCGGGTGGTCGGACTGGCCGGTCCAGGAGCCGTCCAGCAGCAGCGCGGCAGCCACCGCGGCGATGTCCCGCGTCGCGGCCAGCGGCAGCCGGCGGTCGGGGTCGAGCACGCCCGTACAGCGGCCCTCGGTGGCGATCGGATTCGCCTGGCGCAGCACGTTGTCCATGAACGACGGGAGGGCCAGGGAGCGGTACGGTACGCCCGTCGCCATGATGGCGTCGTCCATCGCCAGCGACGCCGTCACCAGGCCGGCGTCGGACGCCCAGCGGGTGCCGCGGCCCAGCGCCGAGACCGCCACCACGCGGCCGACCAGGCCGTCCGTGAACGCCGCGCAGGCGGGAGCGGTGAAGCCCGCGTACACGTCGTGCAGCGACAGCGCGCGGAAGCCGGGCGGGGCGATCCACAGCACCGCGTCGGCGTCCTCGAACGCCGCGCGGACGACCGACGGGTCGCCGTGCGAGCCCACCACCGCCGAGGCGCGGACCGCGGGCGGGAGGGACGACGGGTCGCGGGCGATCACGCGGACCGGGGCGCCGGCGGCCAGGAGCAGGTCGACGACCTGGCGGCCGATGTTGCCGGTAGGAGTCGTAACAACGATCATGCGACCCAGTCAACCCGCACCCAACGGACACCTGAAGGACCGATCCGGTCCGCATTGATACCCTGGAAGTATGAGTGACCTGGAGTCGCGGCAGCTGCGGTACTTCGTCGCCGTCGCCGAGGAGCTGCACTTCGGCCGGGCCGCCGAGCGGCTCGGCATGGCGCAGCCGCCGCTCTCCCGCGCGATCCGCGACCTCGAGCGCCAGCTCGGCGTCCAGCTGCTGCGGCGCACCACCCGCGCGGTGGCGCTGACCCCGGCCGGCGCGGTGCTGCTGCGCGACGCCCGCACGGCGCTCGACGCCATCGCCGCGGCCGCGCGGCGGGCGCAGAACGCCGCACAGCCGGTGCTGCGGGTCGCGCTCAAGGCGGACTACGACGCCGGCCTGCTGCCCCGCTTCCTCGCCGCGTACCGCGAGGACCCCGCCGCCCTCCCGGTGGAGGTGCTCCTCGGCGGCCGCGGCGAGCAGGTTCCCGCGCTGCGCGACGGCCGGGCCGACGTGGCGATCCTGCCCGCGCCGTTCGACGGGCGCGGCCTCGACGCCGAGCCGCTGCTCACCGAGCCGCGCCTGCTCGCGATCGCCGCCGACGACCCGCTCGCCGCCCGCACGTCGGTCCGCCTCCGCGACCTGGCCGGCCGGGTCCTGCCCGACGGTGCCGCGGCGGACCGGCCGGAGACGGCGACGCCGCACGACCCGAGGCGGACGTCGTACGACCTGGCCCAGCTGTTCAACCTGGTCGAGCTGGGCACGATCGTCTGGTTCCTGCCCGAGTCGGTGGCCCGCCGGCACCCGCGGCCGGGGGTCGCCTACCGCACGGTCGAGGACCTCGGCCCGTCGACGCTGATGATCGCCTGGCCGCGCGACTCCCGCGACCACGCGGTGGCCGCGTTCGTGCGCGCGGCCACCGTCGTGGCGGTCAGGGAGACGGCCCTCGCGGGGTAGTGTGTGGTCGTGAACAACCTGACGGTCGCCCTGGTCACGGTAGTGGTGATCATGAGTGTGGTGGTGTGGTTCGACCGCCGCTGCCTGGCCGACCTCGCTCAGACGCCGGACAGCGCCCTGCGCGTGTTCGACCGCGGCACGTGGGCCCTGATCATCGTGCTCACCTTCCCGATCGGGCCCATGTTGTACCTCGGGTACGCCAAGGACCGGCGTTAGCCGATCGAGGTGTCCCCGCAGAGGTGCACCTCGACGCCGAGCGCCGCGAACATCGCCGCCTTCACCAGGAGCGCCTTGTCGGCGGTGGCCGCGTCGGGCGCGTAGGCGACGTTGAGGTGGTTCGCCTTGTGACGGGCCATGAACTGGTCGCGCGACACCCCGTGCAGCACCGCGTGCATGATCGGCCAAGCCGGCGTCGTCGCCGTCGACCGGCGCTCGGTCTCCGCGTCCGGCAGCGACACTGCCGAGGCCCGGCCCAGGTCGACGTGCAGCCGGCCGCCCTGGACGAACACCCGGCTCCACACGATCTCGCCCGGCTTGCACACGCCCTTGATCGTCGAGCCGCCGAGCGGGAAGTACACCGGGTCCTGGCGCCACCCGACCGCCTCGGCGTAGCCGGTCGCGAAGTGCGACGGCGGTACCGAACCGGAGATCTCGAAGACCCAGACGAACCGGCCGTCGTAGTCCTCGCCCCAGCGCACGTCGTGCAGCGTGGTCGCCGGGTCGAGACCCATCGCGGTCCAGATCCGGTTGGTGACCAGCGCGTCGACGGCCACGCCCTCGTCGGCCTCGTTGAAGTGCGGCAGCGGCACGCCGTCCCACAGCACCCGGGCGCCGTCGCGGGAGGTGACCGGCGGGCGGTCGGCGTTGTTCAGCAGGCCCTCGGCGAGGTCGGAGGCGGGCGAGAGGTCCTTGAGCCCCTGCTGGTACTGGATGCCCACCGCGTCGAGCCCGAAGTCGTCACTGATGCGCAGCGCCGCGATGTACATCTTGTACTGCCACCGCAGCTGGGCCTCGGTGAGCTCGGTCGCCTCGTCGGTGCCGAGCTTGAACGTCATGCCCTTGGCCCGCAGCCACTCGCCGACGGCGTCGGCCTCCGCGGACGGGACGCGCAGCATCTCGGCCCACAGGGCGCTCTGCGACAGCCGCTCCTTGTAGATCCCGATCGGGTTGAGCAGCTCGTCGTCGATGACCGCGTTGTACATGCCCATGCAGCCCTCGTCGAAGACGCCGATGATGGCCTTGTCGGCGAGCAGCTGCGCGGCGAGCGCGCGGCCGAGGTCGACCTCCGCCGATGCGGGCAGCGCCGGCAGGTCCCGCACGTGCGAGCCGTCGTGGTCGATGCGCCCGGAGGTCACCCACTGCCGCAGCCCGTCGAGGAACCACGCGTCGGTGAAGTCGACCGACCAGATCGTCGAGTACGGCACGCCCATCTTCGCCATGCCCGCGTTCAGGCCCAGCAGGCCCACGAGCCCCGGCCAGTCGCCGGCGAAGTTGGCGACGGTGAGGATCGGCCCGCGATGGGTGCGCAGCCCGGCCAGGACGTGGTGGCTGTACTGCCACACCGCCTCGGCCACGACGAGCGGCGCGTCGACGGGGATCGTCTTGAAGACCTCGAGCCCCATCCGCTGGCTGTCGATGAAGCCCTCGTGCGCGCGCACCACCGTCCAGCCCAGCTCGTGGAACGCGGCCGTCACGGCGGCCTCGACGGCGACCTGCGTCGGCCAGCCCGCGGCGTTGGCGGTGGGGCGCAGGTCGCCGCTGGCGATGAGGTACGCCGTCTGCGGCGGGCACGCCGGTCGGCTGACCGCTGGGGGCATGGTGTAACCGGTCATGTTCTCTCCTCCGGGAGGGCGAGCCGGCGGGCTCGCGACGCGAGGGTGTGGGCGACGCCGCGGGTGGCCGGGTACAGCTCGCGGTACAGCTCGTACAGCTCGTCGTAGCCGGGCCGCAGGGCGGCGTCCGGGGTGATGGTCTCGGCGGGCGGGTTCCAGGCGGCGATGTCCGCGCCGGTCGTGGTGCGGGCGGCGAGGTACGCGGCCCCGTAGGCGGCGCCGACGGTAACGGCCGGCACGACCTGGGTGAGGCCGGTGACGTCGCTGACGATCCGGGTCCACAGGCCGCCCCTGGTGCCGCCGCCGACGGCAACGACCCGCTCGATCGCGGCGCCGGCGGCGCGCATGGTCTCCACGTTGTGCCGGACGCCGAGGGCGGTCGCTTCGAGGGCGGCCCGGTACAGGTCGCCGCGGGTGTGGCTGAGCGTCAGCCCGGCGATGACGCCGCGGGCGTCGGGGTCCATGAGCGGCGTGCGCTCCCCCGCGAAGTACGGCAGCATCAGCAGCCCCCGCGCGCCGGGCCCGGACGCCTCCGCCTCGGCGAGCAGCGTCTCGTAGGTCGTGCCGCCGAGGTCGCGCAGCCAGGTGGTGAGCGCGCCGGACGTGGCCATCCCGCCGGCGAGGTTGCGGGAGCCGGGATAGGCCCCGACGGTCCCCCACATCGACGGGGTGGCGACCGGCCGGTCGACGGTCGCGACGAGGAACATCGTGGTGCCGTACATCAGCATCAGGTCGCCCGGGTTCTGCGCGTCGACGCTGACCGCCTCTGTCCAGGCGTCGATCGTGCCGGTGATCACCGGAACGCCCGCGGGAATCCCGGCGACCTCCGTGCGGGTCAGCCCGGCGATGTCGGCCGGCCACGCCAGCGGCGGCAGTTCGAGGTCCGGGGCCACGACGGAGGTCCACGGGCGGTACCAGTCGAGGTCGTCCGGGGCGTACAGGGGCGTGCACTGGCTGGCCGAGTGGTGGTCGAGGACGTAGTTGCCGGTGAGCCGGTACGCCAGCCAGGACGCGGGCATGAACAGCCGCCGGGCACGGGCCCACACCGACGGCTCGTGGGCGGCGACCCAGGCGAGCTTCGGCCCGACGGCCTGGGTCGACAGCACCGAGCCGCAGCGGGCGAGGATCGCCTCGGCGCCGCCGAGCTCCTCGGTGAGCGCCGCGATCTCGGCCGTGGCCCGGGTGTCGACGCCGTACAGGATCGCCGGCCGCAGCGGGACGTTCGCGTCATCGGTGAGGACCACGCAGGGGCCCATGCCGCTCACGCCGACGGCGGTGACCGGGTCGGCCGAACCCGCGGTCAGCTCGGCGGCGATGGAGCGGAACTCGTCCCACCACACGTCGGCGGACATCTCCACGTGGCCCGGGAACGGGCGGGAAACCTCGTGCGAGCGGACGGCGGTGGCCAGCACCCGGCCGTCGGGCGCGACGAGCACGCCCTTGCTGCTGGAGGTACCGATGTCGACACCGAG
Organism: Dactylosporangium sucinum; assembly: GCF_014647515.1. GTDB lineage: Bacteria > Actinomycetota > Actinomycetes > Mycobacteriales > Micromonosporaceae > Dactylosporangium > Dactylosporangium sucinum. The sequence goes on from NZ_BMPI01000079.1 coordinate 48,554, forward strand.
GAACGTCACGCGCCCTCCGCTTCGCTCCGGCCGCCTGACCACACTGAGCCCATGGTGACCGGCCCCTCCGCTTCGCTCCGG
>NZ_BMPI01000080.1:0-5164 GCF_014647515.1 Dactylosporangium sucinum
CCCAGCGAGCTGCCGCGCGGCCCGAACCAGCTCCGGCACGGTCTCGCCCGGTCCCGGCCCAGCGAGCTGCCGCGCGGTTCGGACCGGTGCCGGCGCGGCGGGCCGGCTCGTGGTCGGCGCCGGCGCCGACTCGACAGCCTCCCCCGCGGTCGCCGCCGATCCGGCCAGCGCCGCCGAAGACAGCCGCGCCGTCGCCGCCGGCGCCGACGCAGCCAACTCCCGCGTGGGTGCGGACGGTGCCGGCTCGGTGAGGCGGCTCGTGGTCGGCGCCGGCGCGGTCCGAGCGGGCGGAGCAGCTGCCGTCGACGGCCCGGCGTTCATGGCCGGTGCCGGCTCAGCGATCGGCGGCGGAGGGGTCTGCTTGCGCTTGGCCGCTCTGGCGTCCGCCGCCCGCCACGCCTCCAGGAGGGCCGCCTCGCGGTCGCGCTGATCCGCGCGTATCAGGCGCTCCGCCTGCCTCGCCCACAGGCCGTGGCGGCGGGACTCGGCGAACTCCGCGCGCACCGCCGCGCGGCGCTCGCGTCTCTGCCTGGCCTCGGCCAGCATCGCCTCGAAGCGGGCGTCCCAGTCGACCGGCTCCATCCCCATGCCCCGAACCTAGACCCGGGGTACGACAAGAAATTCAGCGCAAAGCGCGTTCCAGTTCGGTCTTGGTCATTGTCGAGCGGCCCTTGATGTTGCGGCGCTTCGCCTCGTCGTACAGGTCCTGCTTCGAACGCGCCGAACCGGACGAGGACCGCGACGAACCGGACGAGGACCGCGACGAACCCGACGAGGACCGCGACGAACCGGACGACGAGCGTGACGAGCGGGCCTCGCCGGAAGAGGCTCGCTGCTTGTTGACCGTGCGAGCGGCGATCTCCTTCGCCCGGCCCGCCGAGCGGCCGCGGTCCTCCTCGCTCTCCTTCACGTGCTCGTACTGGCGTTCGCGCTTGTTGCTCCAGGACTGTTGCGGCATCGGGGCCTCCCAGCAGTAGACGACGAAGAAGTAGACGACGAATCAGGGAAGGAATGACTTGCGATAGAGGTCGATCAGCTCGCGATAGTGCGGGCCCACCGGGGCCACGTACACCTCGTCGAAGCCGGCTTCCTCGTACGTGCGCAGCATCGACGCGTGCCGATCTGGATCCGGGCCGCACGCGATGGCGTCGCGGACCATCGACGGGGTCACCAGCTGCGACGCCTGCTCGAAATGCCGCGGGGACGGCAGGACCTGGGAGAGCTCTCCCGGCAGGCCCGCGTTCGGCCACAGCCGGTGCGCGATCTGCACAGCCTCGTCCGCGGACGGCGCCCAGCAGCCCTTGAAGCCGCCCTGCACGGGTTTCCCGGCGCCGCCCGCCTTGCGGAACTGCTCGACGTGTTCCGCGTTGGGAACGACCGAGATGAATCCGTCCGCGATGTCGCCGGCCAGTCCGATCGCCTTCGGGCCGAACGCCGACATGTACACCTTCGGCGGCGTTTCCGGCCGCGTGTACACGCGCGCCTGCTCGACGGTGAAATGCTTGCCGCGGTGGCTCACGACGCCGCCCTCCCACAGCTCGCGCATCACGTGGACGGCCTCTTCGAGCATGCCCAGGCGCTCGCCGGCGCCGGGCCACGCGTCGCCGTAGATGTGCTCGTTGAGCGCCTCGCCGGTGCCGACGCCGAGCACGAACCGGCCGTCGAGCAGCACCGCGCTGGTCGCCGCGGCCTGCGCGATCACGGCGGGGTGGATGCGCATGATCGGGCAGGTGACGGCGGTGGTCACCGGGATGTGCACCATCTGACTGAGCGCGCCGATCATGGACCAGACCAGGGGGCTCTGACCCTGCTCGTCGTTCCACGGGTGGTAATGGTCGGAGATCCACAGCCCCTCGAAGCCGGCGTCCTGGGCCAGCCGCGCCTGCTCGACGAGCTGCGCCGGGGTGTACTCCTCGGAGGAGAGAAAGTAGCCGAGCTTCATGCCCACAGTGCTTACCCCGGCGCGGCGTGGCCATGCGCCAGACTGCCGAGCAGCCGCTGCAGTTCGGAGAGATGATCCGGCGCGTACCGCCGGCCGGCCGGATCGACGACCTCGCGCACCCCGCTGAGGAGCCGCCAGGCGTCGTCCACGTGCCCGAGCTGCGCGAGGGCCTGGGCCTCGAGCCAGTCACAATACTGCGCCGAGACGCCGGCGGTTCGCAGTTGGCGCGACAGTACCACCACCGCGTCGTCGATCCCGGCGGCGAGCAGCAGCCGGGCCAGGGCGTCGGTGCCGAGGACCCATTGCCGGGTGCCCGGAAACGTTTCCCGGAGCCGCTCGAAGGTGTCGACGGCCTCCTGCAGCTGCCCGGCCCCGACGAGGCTGCGCCCCAGGTCGAGCAGGCCCTCGGCAGACGGCTCGGCAGCGAGGACGGCGCGGGCCAGCTCGGCGTTGCGCAGCGCCTTGCGCCGGCGGATCGCCGGATCGGCGTACCCCTCGTGCACGATGTGCACAACGTCCCGCGGCGCCGCCGGCCAGTCTTTCGACGGCGTCAGCTGCTCGTGCACGCGCCCGGTCCAGCGCAGCGCCGAGGGCCGGAAGAGGCGCACGGGCCGGTGCGTGTACGGCAGCTCGTCGTGCCGGTTGTCCACCTCGACGGCGTAGGCGTCGCCCCGGCTCAGCAGCGAGAACAACGGTGCCCGGCCGGCGGCCAGGCGCTCGTCGGCGTCGATGCTGAGCACCCAGCCCCGGGCGCCGGAGGCGTCGAGCGCGGCGTTGCGGGCGGCGGCGAAGTCGCCGGGCCACGGCGCACGGCTGACCGCGGCGCCCAGCGACCGGGCGACGTCGACCGTGCCGTCCACCGAGCCGGTGTCGTGCACGTGGACGGCGTCCACCACGCCGTCGAGCGAGGCCAGGCAGCCCGGCAGCGTGCCCGCCTCGTCCCGGACGATGAGCACCGCGACAAGGTCCACCTCGGTCACGTCGGCCGGAGACCGCACGACCTGAAGGGAAACGCGGAGAGCACGATCCGGAGATCGCGGAGAGCGCAGCCGGAATGAACGGCCCTCGCGCGCGGGGCGGCTCTGCCCGACCTGAAGAGAGACGCAACCTGAGGAGAAGGCGGAGAGCACGATCCGGAGATCACGGAGAGCGCAGCCGGAATGAAGGGCCGTCGCGTGGCGGGCGGCTTCGACAATAGACACATGGCGATCGACGACGAGTTGGCCGTGCCGTACTGGCTGACCGCCACCACCGAGGCGGCCGCCGCCTCGTTCCTGCAGATGGCCCGGCGGCTGCCGGGCCTGCTCGCCAAGGCCTGGCGGCTGGCCTGGACCACCAGCCGCCGCAACACGCTCGCCGTCGTCTGCTTCCAGGTCGGCGCCGGGATCGCGTCCGGGATCGGGCTCGTCAACGTGGTCGGCGTGCTCGACGGACTGCTGCAGGCTGGTCCCACACCGGACCGGATCCGTGCGGCGGTACCGTCGCTGCTGATCATGATCGGCGCCGGCGCGGCCCGCACGTTGCTGGCGTCCGCCGCGACGGCGGCCCAGGGCCGGCTGTCGCCGCAGGTCAGCCAGGCCGCCGAGCTGCGGCTGCTGGAGCTCACCACGCGGGTCGACCTGGCCACGTTCGACGACGCGTCGTGGCGCGACCGGATGCAGCGGGCCCGCGACCGCGGGATCGACGCCGCCCAGCGGGTCGTCGACCACGCCATCGAGCTGGGCACGAGCGTCGTGTCGCTGGTGGCGGCGGCGGGCGTGCTCGCGGTACTGCATCCGCTCCTGTTGCCGCTGCTCGTGCTGGCCGTCGTGCCGAACTTCTGGGCGGCGGTGCGCTCGGCCCGCCTCGGGTACCGCCAGCAGCTGCGCCTCATCACCGTCATGCGACGCAAGTGGATGCTGTCCGACCTGCTCGCCGAGCGGGACCAGGCGGCCGAGCTGCGGGCGTTCACGCTGCAGCGGTACCTCCTGGACGAGGTCCGGCGGCTCACCGACGCGGCGACGCGGGAGCAGATGCGGGTCTCGGCGGCGCAGGTGCGCACCAACCTCGCCGGGCACGCGCTCGGCGCCGTGGCGACGGGAGCCGCGTACGCCGCGCTGGTCGGGCTGCTGCTCACCGGCCGGATGGACATCGCGGCCGGCGGGGCGGCCGCGTACGCGATCAGCACCGGGATCAACGCGCTGACCGAGGTCGCGTTCGCGATCAACCACATGTACGAGCAGGGGCTGTACTTCGGCGACTACGAGGGCTTCTGTGCGCTCGCGGTGTCCCGGGCCGAGCCGCTGACCGGCGTCGCCGCGCCGGAACGGTTCCGGACCCTGACGCTCTCCGGGATCACGTTCAGCTATCCCGGCGCGGAACGACCCGCGATCCGGGACGTTTCCCTGACGGTCCGCAGCGGGGAGACGATCGCGCTCGTCGGCGAGAACGGTTCCGGGAAGACGACGCTCGCGAAGCTGCTCGCCACGCTGTACCGGCCGGACACGGGAACGATCCGGTGGGACGACGCCGACCTGTCGGGCTTCGACCCCGACAGCGTGCGGGACCGGGTCGCCGTGGTCATGCAAGACCCGACGAACTGGCCGCTGTCCGCCGCCGCGAACATCACGACCGGCCGGCACGAGCGGGCGGCGAGCCAGGCGGAGATCGAGGCCGCGGCGGAGCGCGGCGACGCGCACGGGTTCATCGTCGAGCTGCCCAAGGGGTACCGGACCCTGCTTTCCCGGCATTTTGCAGATGGTGCAGAGCTTTCCGGCGGGCAGTGGCAGCGGCTGGCCATCGCCCGGGCGTTCTTCCGCGACGCTCCCCTGCTCATCTGCGACGAGCCGACCGCGAACCTCGACGCACGCGCCGAGCACGCCGTCTACCGGCGGCTGCGGGAGCTCGCCGCGGGCCGGACCGTCGTGCTCATCACCCACCGGATGGCCAGCGTGCGCGAGGCGGACCGGATCTACGTGCTGGACCACGGCGCGGTCGTCGAGGAGGGCGACCACGCGACCCTGATGGCCGCGGGTGGGCTGTACGCGACGCTGTACGCGCTGCAGGCCTCCGCGTACCAGCAGGCACCGCCGGCCTCCGGCGGACCGGCCCCGACGCAAGCCTCGCCCGAACAGGCCACAGCAGAGCCAGCCGCAGCAGAGCCAGCCGCAGCGGAGCAGGCCACAGCCAAGCCAAGCCAAGCGCAGCCACCCCCAGCGGAGCAGGGCGCAGCGGAGCAGGCCA
>NZ_BMPI01000080.1:5264-33236 GCF_014647515.1 Dactylosporangium sucinum
TCCCAGCGCAGCCACCCCCAGCGAAGCAGGGCGCAGCGGAGCAGGCCACGGCGCAGCCAGCCCCAGCAGAGCAGGCCACAGCCAAGCCAGCCCCAGCAGAGCAGGCCACAGCGAAGCCGGCCCCGGCGCAGCCAGCCGCAACAGAGCCGGCCCTGTGACCTCCGGCACGTCCGGGAATACGCTCTCCAGTGATCGCCTTGCCTGTCACATGTGACCCAGCCATCCATGCCCGGCGACCTCATGACCCGCGCCCAGCGCGTCCGGCTCGTGCTGGTCCTCGGCTCGCTCATCGCGATCGGCCCGCTGACCATCGACATGTACCTCCCGGCGCTGCCGAGCATCACCGGCAGCCTGTCGACCACGCCGGCCGCGGTGCAGCTGACGCTGACCGGCACGCTGGTGGGTCTGGCGCTGGGGCAGCTGCTGATCGGGCCGCTGTCCGACGCGGTGGGCCGCCGCCGGCCGCTGATCGCGGGTCTGCTGCTGCACGTCGCGGCGTCGGTCGCGTGCGTGTTCGCGCAGGACGTGACGACGCTCGGCGGGCTGCGCGTGCTGCAGGGCCTGGGCGTGGCCGCCTCGTCGGTGGTCGCGATGGCGGTGGTCCGCGACCTGTTCAGCGGGGCGGCGTTCGCGAGCCTGTTCTCGCGGCTGATGCTGGTCATGGGCGCGGCGCCGATCCTCGCACCCACGCTGGGCAGTGCCGTGCTGCGCTGGACGGACTGGCGGGGGGTGTTCGTCGCCCTGGCCTTCGCAGGTGTACTGCTGAGCGTCGTCGCCGCGGTGGCGCTGCGCGAGACGCTGCCGCCGCAGCGGCGCCGCTCGGGCGGCACGCTGCGGGTCTACGGCGGGCTGCTGCGTGACCGCACGTTCGTGGGGCTGGTGCTGGTCGCCGGCCTGGCGATGGCGGCGCTGTTCGCCTACGTGTCGGGCTCCTCGTTCGTGTTCCAGGGGCAGTACGGGCTGAGCGAGCAGGAGTTCGGTCTGGCCTTCGGCGCCGGCGCGGTCGGCCTGATCACGGCCACGCAGGTCAACGTGCGGCTGCTGCGCCGGTACAGCCCGCAGCGGATCCTGGTGACGGCGCTGCTGGCCGGCTCGCTGGCCGGCCTGGCCCTGGTGGGCCTGGCGGCGACCGGCCTCGGCGGCCTGCCGGCCGTCCTGGCGGCGCTGTGGATGGTGCTGGCCTCGGCCGGCCTGGCCCTGCCGAACGCGCCGGCGCTGGCGATGTCCCGCCACGGCGAGGCGGCCGGCACCGCGGCGGCCCTGCTGGGCGCGGTGCAGTTCGGCGTCGGCGCGGCGGCGGCGCCGCTGGTCGGCGTGCTCGGCACGGGCGCCGTGTCGATGGGCGTGGTCGTGGCGGGCGGCATGCTGACGGCGACGGCGGTGCTGTTCGCGGTGGTCCGGCCGAGCCGGTTGACCGCGCTGGAGGTCCCGGAGGGCGAACTGGCCGGGGCCGCCGCGCACTGAGCCGCTGCGCACTGAGCGGCCGCGCACTGAGGCGCGCACAAGAAAAGCCCGCCGGACCGGTCCGGCGGGCTTTTCCGCGTCGTTCAGCGGCCGTTGGCCGCGTGATACTGGTCGACGATCTCCTGCTTGATCCGGCCCCGGTCGGAGACCTGGAAACCGGCGCTCTGGGCCCACTCGCGGATCGCACGGTTCTGGTCGCGGTCGCCGCGGCTGGTGCCCCGGGCGCGGCCGGGCGCCGGGCGGGCCGGAACGCTGCTGCGGCCCAGCTTGGTGCCGGCGGAAATGAAGGGCTTCAGCGCCGCGCGCAGTTTCTCGGCGTTCTTCTTCGACAGGTCGATCGCATACTGCACGCCGTCGAGGCCGAACGTCACGCTCTCGTCGGCAGGCTTGCCGTCCAGGTCGTCGATCAGTTCTTGAATGACCCGCTTGGCCATGGTGGACGATCCTCCCCGCGACGGTGTGGTTCCGCGAAACAGTATCGCCCATTGCCCCGATATTCCGCCAGATACGATTTTCGTATCTCCGTTCACCGATCGTGTCGGTTCAATTACCACATCCCGGGTAGGGCATACTCTGCGACCATGACGACGGCGGAGCTGAACTGGGGACGGCTGCTCGTGGCGCAGCTGGAGTTCTACTGGGACATGCACCTGCGCCCGAGGCTGAATGGGCTGACCGACGAGGAATACTGCTGGGAGCCGGTCGCGGGTTGCTGGAGCGTGCGGGCCGCCACGGACGGGCGATTCCGCATCGACGGGCCGGCCGCGCAGGCGGATCCGCCACCCGTCACGACGATCGCATGGCGCATGATGCACATCGCAGTCGGCTGTTTCGCGATCCGCTCCAGCGCGTTCTTCGGCGACGGTTCGGTCCCTGACGACGCCGACATGTTCGACCCCCGCCACGAGCCGGCGGATCTGCCCTCCACGGCGGCCGGGGGTGTCGCGTTCCTGGAGGACGCCTACCGGCAATGGCACGGCCACATCAGCACGCTCGGCGAGACCGCGATGCGCACTCCACTGGGACCGAAGGGCGCCTATTTCTCAGCCGAACCGATGGCCGCCCTGATCGTGCACATCAACCGCGAAACGATGCACCACGGCGGTGAGATCGGCGTGCTGCGTGATCTGTACCGGGCGACCGGCGCCACCACCCGCGACTCCCGGCTGACCGTGAGCGCCTGACCGCGAGCACCTGACGCGGCGTCGCCGGGCATGCTTGGCCCATGCTCGATTGGTCCGCACGGTCCGGCGGCCCCGCGCTCGACCGGGCCCTGCGCCTGGTCCGGGCGCGCGGCGGCGCGGCTCAGCTGTGCGTCGTGCACGACGGGCAGGTCGTCGCCGACGTCGCCCACGGGTGCGCGGCCGGCGACCTGTTCTGGGTGTTCTCGACCAGCAAGCCGTTCACGGCGCTGCTCGTGCACCGGCTCGCCGAACGCGGGGCGCTGTCGCTCGACGACACGCTCGCGCAGCACTGGCCGGCGTTCGCAGCGAACGGCAAGGAGCCGATCACCGTCCGGCACGTGCTGCAGCACCGCTCCGGGCTGCCGGTCGCGCGCAGCTCGGTCGCCGACGCGCTGGCGATGACCAGCTGGGAACGCTCGGTGCGGGCCGTGGAACGGGCGCGACCCCGGTTCCCGGCCGGCGGCGGCCCGGCGTACCAGTACGTCACCTACGGTTTCCTGCTCGGCGAGCTCCTGCAGCGGATCATGGGAACGCCGTTGCGGGAGCTGCTGCACGAGGAGATCCTGGCGCCGCTCGGCCTGCGGGACACGTTCCTGGGCGTGCCCGACGCCGAACTGCACCGCCAGGTCCCGGTCCGCGCCCGCGGCCCCGCCGCCGTGGCCGCCCAGGCGTTCGTGAACCGCCGGGAGACCCGCCAGGCGGTGATCCCGGCCGCCGGCATCTCCACGACGGCCCGGGACCTGGCGGTGCTGTACCAGGCGCTGCTCGACGGCGGCGGCCCGCTGCTGTCGCGGGAGTCGGTCGCGGCGGCGACGACCCCGACCAGCGACGGCACGGTGGACGCCTTCATCCGGTTGCCGATCCGCTGGTCGCAGGGGTTCCAGCTGGGCGGGCCGGGCCTGCAGCCGGACCGCCCCCGGCCGATGGGCCGCACGAGCAGCCCGGAGGCGTTCGGCCACAACGGCAGCAACGTGTGCGTGGCGTGGGCCGACCCGGCCCGGCGGCTCGTGGTCGCGTACCTCACGAACCGCCTGGAGTCCCCCGCCGCCGGCGCGGCGGCCCACAACGCGGTCGCGGAGGCGATCCTGGCGGAGTTTCCGCCGGGCCTCTCGCCCCGCTGAGCCCGGTCGTTGCCGGCAGTTTCCTGGCAAAAGGCTCGTCCCGCGGGCCCGGCGGCCGAACTCAGGCCCGCCGGGTGCGGGACCGCTCCCGGGAAGTGGCGGCTCACCAGCGACACGGACGGAGCACAGGTGACATCGATCAGCGGTATCAGTGGGGTAACGGGGGTGTACGGCGCCCGGATGGCGTCGTTGCGGCCACCGCCGGAGCGTGCCGGCGGGCAGGACCCGATGGCCCCCGTGGCCAGGGCGCTCGGGTTGTCCGGCGACGGGCTCAGGCAGCGGTTGCAGCACGGGAACAGCCTCAGCGACCTGGCCGAGGAGCAGGGCGTCTCGCACGCCGACCTGATCGCGGCGATCAAGGCCGGCAAGCCGGTCTCGGACGCCAACGGGGCGGCGGCCGCGGAGAACGACGACGCGGCCGCCGAGCGGATCGCGGCCGCCACGGGCAAGCCGCCGGATGACCCGGACCGGTTCCAGCGGCCCGGCACGCTGCTGGATACCACCGCGTAGGGAACGGCACGGACGGCACGCTGCTGGACACCACCGCGTAGGGAACAGCGCGGACGGCACGCTGCTGGACACCACCGCGTAGGGAACGGCGCGGGCGGCACCGTGCCGCCCGCGCCGGCACCTCCGTCAACGGCCCGGCGTCTCCTGCAGGGTCGTGGCGCCGGTCATGATGGCGACCGCCTCGGACATGGTGTGTGACCTGGGGGTGATGACGCCCGCGCCGCGGCCGAGGCGCTGGACGTGGATACGGTCGGCGACCTCGAACACGTGCGGCATGTTGTGACTGATCAGGATGACCGGCAGCCCGCGGGAGCGGACCTCGCCGATCATCTTCAGCACCTGGTTCGACTCGCGGACGCCCAGCGCGGCCGTCGGCTCGTCGAGCACGATCACCTTGCTGCCGAACGCGGCCGCGCGGGCCACGGCAACGGCCTGGCGCTGACCGCCGGAGAGCGTCTCCACCGCGGCGGCGGTATTCTGGAGCGTTCCGATACCGAGATCCGTCAATGCCTTGGCGGCGTCGGCGCGCATGCCCTGCTTGTCCAGCATGCGCAGGACCGAGCCGAGCGGGCCGGGGCGGCGGCGCTCGCGGCCGAGGTACAGGTTGCTGGCGATGTCGAGTGCCGGCGCGACCGCCAGGGTCTGGTACACGGTCTCGATGCCGGCCCCGCGCGCGTCCTGCGGGCGGCGGAAGTGGACCGGGTTGCCGTCGAGCAGGATCTCGCCGGCGTCGGGGATGAGCGCGCCGGTCAGGCACTTGATGAGCGTCGACTTGCCGGCGCCGTTGTCGCCGATGACGGCGAGCACCTCCCCGGGGTACAACTCGATGTCGACGCCGTCGAGGCCGACGACCCGGCCGAAGGTCTTGACCAGGCCGCGCGCCGAGAGGACGGGAGTCATGCCTTCACCCTCCGGATCCACTGGTCGACGGCGACGGCCAGCAGGACGAGCAGGCCGACGGCGAGGACGCGGTACTGGTCGTCGACGCCCGCGAGCGACAGCCCGCTGCGGAACGAGCCGACGATGAGGGCGCCGAGCAGCGTGCCGAGCACGGCGCCGCGGCCGCCGAACAGGCTGGTGCCGCCGATGACGACGGCCGTGATGCTCTCCAGGTTGGCGTCGGTGATGGCGTTCGGGCTGGCGGCGCCGGCGCGCCCGATGAGGATCCACGCGGTGAGCCCGTAGACGGCGCCCGCGATGGTGTACACGCTGAGCAGCACCCGGTCGACCCGGATGCCGGCGAGCCGCGCGGCCTCCTTGTCGTCGCCGACCGCGTACACGTGCCGGCCCCACGCCGTGTTGGCGAGCGCGAACCCGACGACGACGTACAGCACGGCGACCATCACCACGCCCACCGTGATGCGGAACCGCCCGACGGCGAACGTCTCACCGGTCCAGTTGACGATCGCCGGCAGGTCGACCTGCTGCACGCTCTGCCCCTTGGAGTACAGCAGGCCGATCGCGGTGAAGACGCTGAGCGTGCCGAGCGTGACGATGAACGGCGGCAGCCCGATGCGGGTGACCAGGCCGCCGTTGAGCAGCCCGGCCGCGATCCCGACGGCGATCCCGACGAGGATCGCCAGGACGCCCGGGATACCGTTGCCCTCGGCGAGCTTCGCCGACAGCATCATCGCCAGGATGGTGACCGCGCCGACCGACAGGTCGATGCCGGCGGTGAGGATGATGAGGGTCTGGCCGACGGCGAGCGCTCCGATGACGGCGACCTGCTGCAGTACCAGGGAGAGCGAATTCGGCGAGGCGAAGCGCTGGTTGAGGCTGGTGAACACGATCACCGACAGCACCAGCACGAGGAGCGGGCTGATCGCCGGGTGCCCGTGCAGCAGGTGCTGGACCCGCTGCAGTGGCGAGTGGCGCCGCAGCGCGAACTGCTCGGCCGCGGTGGTGCTCACCGCTTGCCCCAGCAGAGCTCGGCGCCCTTGGTGCTGTCGATCGACTCGACGCCGCTGACCGGCTTGTCGGTCACCAGCGCGACCCCGGTGTCGAAGAACTCGAGGCCGTCGGTGACCTTCGGCTTCTCCCCGCCGGTCGCGATCTGCTTGATGGCCTTGACGCCCAGCTCCGCCATCTTCACCGGGTACTGCTGGGAAGTGGCGTTGACGAGGCCGTCCTTCACCTGCTTGACGCCGTCGCATCCGCCGTCGATGGAGACGACGAGCGCGCCCTGGACGCCGGCCGCCCTGAGCGCCTGCTGGGCGCCGACCGCCGCCGGTTCGTTGATGGTGTAGACGACGTTGACCGCCGGGTTCTTCGTCAGGCAGCGCTCCATCGCGGTGCGGCCGCCGTCCTCGGCGCCGTTCGTCGGCTCGTTGCACACGATGGTGTAGGTGCCGCCGCCGGAGTACGAGCCGGACCTGGCCTCGTCGCCGTTGCGCTTCTTGTCCTTGGCGTCGATGCCCAGGCCGGTGAGGAAGCCCTGGTCGCGGTTGTAGTCGACGGACACGATCTTGTCGTTGAACAGGTCGAGCAGGGCGATGGTCGCGGGCTTGCCAGCCAGCTGCCCCGCGGTCCACCTGCCGATGAGCTCGCCGGCCTTGAAGTTGTCGGTCGCGAACGTGATGTCCACGGTGGACGGTGGGTCGGGCGGGGTGTCGAGGGCGATGACGTACAGCCCGGCGTCGCGCGCCTTCTTGATCGCCGGGTTGACGCCGGGGCCGTTGGGCGTGATGAGGATGCCGTCGTCGCCGCGGGCGATGGCGTCCTCGATCGCCTGCACCTGGCCGGCCTCGTCGCCGTCGGCCTTGCCCGCGGCGACGGTGAGCTTGACGCCTTCGGCGCTCGCGGTGGCGCGGGCGCCCTCCTGCATGGTGACGAAGAAGGGGTTCGTGGAGTTCTTGGTGATGAGCGCGACGGAGACGCCGTCACCCCCGCCCGGGCCGTCGTCGCCGCAGGCGCCGACGGTCAGGCCGGTGACGAGCGCGGCGGCGAGCAGTAGCGCGGCCCGCCGACCCGGTTGCTGGATCATGTCCGCTCTCCTCGATGCTTGACAACGTTGTCAGAACACTGTCGAATGTCCATATCATGATTGTCAATACTGCCAGGTCCAAGATCTGTGGTAACGATTAGAAGGCGAACAAGGAATCTTGACATCGTTGTCCGCAAGGGTCAGCGCAACCGGCGCGTGACCGGGTTCCCGCGCGCGCCGGGCCGGGAGCGGCGCGGTATCGTGCGGCTCGCCCGAGATCGAGGAGGCACCCGTGGACGCACGCCCCACCCTGCGCGACGTGGCGCTGCTGGCCGGGGTGAGCCCGAAGACGGTCTCGCGCGTCGTGAACCGGGAGGCCGGGGTCAGCGCGCCCCTCGCCGGGAAGGTGCGGCGGGCGATCGAGCAGCTGGGGTACCGGCCGAACATCACCGCCAGCAGCCTGCGGCGGGCCGGCGGGCGCACCGCGGCCATCGCGGCGGTGCTCGAGGACATCGCGAACCCGTTCTCCTCGGCGCTGCACCGCGCGCTGGAGGACGTGGCCCGCGAGCGGGGGGTGATGATCTTCGCCGGGAGCGTGGACGAGGACCCCGGGCGGGAGCGGGCCCTGGTCCACGAGTTCACCATGCGGCAGGCCGACGCGCTCGTGATCGTGCCGGCCAGCGACAACCAGGCGTACCTCGGACGCGAGATGGCCGCCGGAACACCCGTCGTGTTCGTCGACCGGCCCCCCGTCGGGGTGCACGCCGACGCCGTCCTCGCCGACAACGAGGCCGGGGCAGCCGCGGCCGTGCACCACCTCGTCGCGCACGGGCACCGCGAGCTCGCGTACCTCGGCGACCTGCGCACCATCGCGACCGCGCGGCAGCGCTTCCAGGGGTTCCGCGACGCGCTGAGCGAGCACGGCCTGCGGCCCGCCCACGTCGCCCACGACCTGCACACCGCCGAGGCGGCCGAGCAGGCGATGGCGCGCATGCTGGCCGCGCAACGCCCGCCGACGGCGGTGTTCAGCGCGCAGAACCTGGTGACGATCGGCGTGATCCGGGCGCTGCGCGCGAGCGGGCGGCACCACGACGTGGCGCTCGTCGGGTTCGACGACTTCCCCCTGGCCGACCTGCTGGAGCCGGCGGTGACGGTCGTCGCGCAGGACCCGTCGACGATGGGCCGGGTGGCGGCGTCGCTGGTGTTCCGCCGCCTCGACGGCGAGACGTGGGATCCGACGACGCACCTGGTGCCGACGCGCCTGGTGACGCGCGGCTCGGGCGAGCTGCGCGGCCCCGCCTAGCCCACGTCCGCCAGCACCTCCGCGATCAGCCGGCGGGCCAGGCCGGCGAGGAACGGGTTGGTGTCGCGGTAGTACGGCAGCGCGTTGACCGCCATCGTCAGCGCCCAGCACCGCCCCCGGCGCCACTGCGGCTCGTCGGCGCCGACGCGGTCCCGGAACGCCGGGCGGTCGGCGCCGTCCAGCAGCGACCAGGCCGGCAGCAGGTCGATCGCGGGATCGCCGACCGCGAGACAGCTCCAGTCGATGACCGCGCTCAGCCGGCCGTCGTCGACGAGCACGTTCCCGCCGTGCAGGTCGCCGTGCAGCCAGGTGGGCGGGCCGCTCCACGGCGGTACCGAAGCGTCCGAACGCCAGATCTCGGTCAATCGCTCGGCGTCGTACTCCCCCGCCAGCTGTTGGATCGGGGGCGGGACCGCCGCCGGGTCGATCGGTGCGCCGCGGCCGCCCGCGCGGGCCGGCGGGCCGCCGGTGGCCTCGACGCGGCGCAGCGCCACGACGAAGTCGGCGATGTCGAGCGCCGGCACGACGCCCGGGTTGGTGCCGGGGAGCCAGCGGTACACGCCCCACTGGTACGGGTAGCCGAACCCCGGTTCGCCCACCGCGAGCGGCGCCGGCACCGCGACCGGCAGCCGCGGGGCCAGCAGCGGCAGCCACGTCTCCTCCAGCGCGATCTGGCCCGTCGCCCAGTCGATGCGGGGCAGCCGGACGGCGAGCTCGTCGCCCAGGCGGTAGATCGCGTTGTCCGTGCCGCCCGACGCGACCGGCGTCACCGGCAGGCCGGCCCAGGCCGGGAACTGCGCCGCGAGCAGCAGCCGGACCAGCTCAGCGTCGGTCGGTACCTCGCCCTCGTGCATCACCGGCCGATCATCGCAGGACCGCCGCGTCCCCGGCGGCGAATATCCGCGACGGTGGCGGACGCATCGATGCGATGTGCGGCGCCGACGCCGAGCGCCGGCCGCCCCGACCCGCCACCCCGGAGCGCCTCGCACCGCGTGTGAGCGGCGCGGACGGGTTAATTGGCGACTTAATTTAACTATTAGCGTTCTTTACCTTGTGGGGGCGTCATCGATGGCTGATGATGCCAAGGGAGCGGATCCGCCCGTCCCCTCCCGCCCTACCGAAGGACCCCTCTGTGCTCAGGAAGCTTGCGATCGCTGCGGTCGCCGTGCTCGTGACGCTGGGGGTGGGTCTCGCCATCCGGCCCGCCCTCGCCGCCGAACCGTTCAAGGTGCTCGCGTTCTACAACGGGACCTGGGACGCCGCGCACATCGACTTCGACAAGGAGGCCCGGGACTGGTTCCCGCAGGCCGGCGCCCAGAACGGCTTCACCTGGGAGGCCACCACCGACTGGAGCCGCCTCAACACCGGCAGCCTCGCGCAGTACAAGGTGATCATGTTCCTCGACGACGCGCCGCCGTCGGGGCAGCGGGCCGCGTTCCAGCAGTACATGCAGAACGGTGGCGCCTGGATGGGCTTCCACGTCAGCGCGTGGACCGACAACCCCGGCGCGTGGAGCTGGTACTACAACACCTTCCTCGGCTCCGGCGCGTTCCGGACGAACACGTGGGGGCCGACCCGCGTGACGCTCAAGGTCGAGGACCGCAACCACCCGTCCACCGCCGGGCTGCCGGCGACGTTCCAGTCCTCGGTCAGCGAGTGGTACTCCTGGAGCAACGACCTGCGCCAGAACCCCAGCATCGACATCCTGGCATCGGTGGACGCGAGCAGCTTCCCGGTCGGCACCGATCCCAACCAGTCGTGGTACAGCGGGTACTACCCGATCCTGTGGACGAACCGCAACTACAAGATGCTGTACGCCAACTTCGGCCACAACGGCATGAACTACTCGACGAACACGCGCACCTCGTCCACATTCGACAGTCCGAACCAGAACCGCTGGCTGATCCAGGGCCTGCAGTGGCTGGCCGGCGTCACCAGCACCCCACCGAGCACCACGCCGCCCACGTCGGCGTCGCCGAGCGCCGGGCCGATCTCGCCCACCGCCTGGTACTCCGTCGTCAACAAGACCAGCGGCAAGTGCATCGACGCCCGCGCGGCGGGAACGGCGAACGGGACGGCGATCCAGCAGTACACCTGCAACGCCACCAACGCGCAGCAGTTCCAGATCCAGCCGACCAGCGGCGGCTTCTCCCGCGTCAACCAGCGCGGCAACCCGGTCCAGGCGCTCGACGTCACCAACGTGTCGACGGCCGACAACGCGCCGATCCAGACCTGGACGTACGGCGGCGGCACCAACCAGCAGTGGCAGGCCGTCTCGGAAGGTGGCGGCTGGTACCACTTCGTGAGCCGGCTGTCGGGCAAGTGCCTCGACGTGCCGGGCGCGTCGACGGCCGACAGCGTGCAACTGGTGCAGTACACGTGCAACGGCACCGGCGCGCAGTCGTTCAGGCTCGTCCAGCAGGGCTGAAAGTTTCGCGGCGCCCGGGCATGTCCCGGGCGCCGTACGCCGTCACATATTGTCATCCGTCTCTTTCCGGACGCAGCCTGTGGCTTCGACGGAGAGGAGCGGAATCGTGCGAAGAACAGTCATAGCCGCCTCGGCGGCGGCGGCCGTGGTCGCCGCCGGGGTGGTCGCGGTGCAGGCCGCGGGCGCGGCGGCCGCCGGCTGCCGGGTCACGTACACGGGACGTCACGAACCTCGGCGACCCGGTGAACGGCTGGGCCCTCACCTGGACGTTCGCCGCCGGGCAAGCGGTTTCCCAGGCCTGGAACGCGACCGTCACGGCATCCGGCAGCGCGGCGCGGGCCGTCGACGCCGGCTACAACGCCGCCATCGCCACCGGCGGGACGGTGTCGTTCGGCTTCAACGGGTCGTGGACGACGTCGAACCCGATCCCGGCCGACTTCGCCCTGAACGGCGTGGCCTGCACCGGCGGTACGACATCGCCGTCGCCGTCGGCGTCACCGCCCACCTCGAACCCTCCCACGGGGAGCGGCAAGCAGGTCGAGGACCTCGACCGCGGGCTCATCTCGGTGCGCTCAGGCAGCGGGAACCTCGTCTCGTGGCGGCTGCTGGGCACCGAGGCGCTGTCGAC
Source organism: Dactylosporangium sucinum (assembly GCF_014647515.1). Lineage (GTDB taxonomy): Bacteria > Actinomycetota > Actinomycetes > Mycobacteriales > Micromonosporaceae > Dactylosporangium > Dactylosporangium sucinum. Next base: position 16,826 of record NZ_BMPI01000080.1, read on the forward strand.
GGCCTTCAACGTCTACCGCGGATCGACCCGCATCGCGACGGTCACCGACTCGACGAACTACCTCGATGCCGGGGCCGCCGCCGACGCGTCCTACACCGTCCGCGCGGTCGTCGGCGGCGCCGAGCAGGCGGCGTCGGCGGGCTCGCTGCGGTTCGCGAACGGGTACCTCGACGTGCCCATCTCCCCGCCGGGCAGCAGCTACAGCGCGAACGACGCGTCCGTCGGCGACCTCGACGGCGACGGCGTGTACGAGATCGTCCTGAAATGGGATCCGTCGGACGCGAAGGACAACTCCCAGTCCGGCGTGACGAGCGTCGTCTACGTCGATGCCTACCGGCTCAACGGCCAGCGCCTCTGGCGGATCAACCTGGGCCGCAACATCCGCGCGGGTGCGCACTACACGCAGTTCCAGGTGTACGACTACGACGGCGACGGGCGGGCCGAGGTGGCCATGAAGACCGCCGACGGCACCACCGACGGCACCGGGCGGGTCATCGGCAGCGCCTCGGCCGACTACCGCAACTCGTCCGGCTACGTGCTGTCCGGCCCGGAGTACCTGACGATGTTCAACGGCCAGACGGGCGCGGCGATGTCGACGGTGGACTACGTCCCGCCGCGCGGCACGGTCTCGTCGTGGGGCGACAGCTACGGCAACCGCGTCGACCGGTTCCTGGCCGCGACGGCCTACCTCGACGGCCAGCGCCCGTCCCTGATCATGGCTCGGGGGTACTACACCCGCTCCGTCATCGTGGCCTGGGACTTCCGCAACGGGGCACTGACCCGCCGCTGGACGTTCGACTCGAACTCGTCCGGCAACTCCGCGTACGCCGGCCAGGGCAACCACCAGCTCTCGGTCGCCGACGTCGACGCCGACGGCCGCGACGAGATCATCTATGGTGCGATGGCCGTCGACGACAACGGCGCCCGGCTGTGGAACACCGGCAACGGCCACGGCGACGCGATGCACGTCGGCGACCTGGACCCGTCCCGGCCCGGGCTGGAGGAGTTCAAGGTCGACGAGGACGGCAGCAAGCCGTCGTCGTGGATGGCCGACGCGCGCACCGGGCAGATCCTGTGGTCGACGGCGGCCAACGGCGACAACGGCCGCGGCGTGTCGGGCGACATCTGGGCCGGCAGTCCCGGTGCGGAGTCGTGGTCCTCGGCCGCCGACGGCGTGCGCAGTCCGAAGGGGACGGTCGTGTCGACCCGCAAGCCGAGCTCGACGAACTTCCTGGCCTGGTGGGACGGCGACCCGGTGCGCGAACTGCTCGATGCCACGCATATCGACAAATATGGTACCTCTGGGGACACGCGGCTGCTCACGGCCTCCGGCGTGCACTCGAACAACGGCACCAAGTCGACGCCGTCGCTGTCCGGCGACATCCTCGGCGACTGGCGCGAGGAGGTGATCTGGCCGACCACGGACAACACGGCGCTGCGCATCTACGCGTCGCCGGTGGCGACGAACCTGCGGCTGTGGACGCTGATGCACGATCCGCAGTACCGCGTGGCGATCGCCTGGCAGAACACGGCCTACAACCAGCCGCCGCACCCGTCGTACTTCATCGGCAACGGCATGTCGACCCCGCCGCAGCCCGTGGTGTACGTGCGCTGAAACTGTCGTAGGCGCCGGGTAGGTTGGCGGGCATGGAAGTGCTGATCGGTGGGGTGGCCGTTCCCGACGGCTGGCTCGCCCTGGCGGTGCCTCCACAGGCCGCCCCGACCGCGGCCGACCTCGTGGAGCCGGTGCGGGCCGCGGTCCGCACCGGCACCGAGGGCGTGCTCCTGCTCGTGCCGGGGGACGTCGCGGCCGGGCTGGCCGGCCCGCTCGGCCTGCCCGTGGTGGCGCCGGCCGGGCCGGTGGTGGCCTCGCCCTCCGGCACCCTGTTCGCGGACGCCGGGTTCTGGCGGCACACGCCGGACGGGCGGCGGGTCGCCGAGGGGCCGCGCTGGCCGGCTCCGGCCTGGCAGTCGGCGGTTCCGGCCCGCACGCCGTGGCCCTCGGGTGCCGAGGTGCGGGCGGTCCCGGCCGGCTGGGCGCTGGGTCCGGTCCCGTCGGGGCCTGCGCCCGGTCCGGCCGCCCCGGAGTCCGCGCTCGCTGCGGGTGCCTCGGGGTCGGCGCTCGGTTCCTTCGCGGCCGCGCCGGGTTCGGTCGACGCGGACCTCGCGCTCGCCGTGGCGGTCGACCCGGATCGGCCGCGGCTGCTCTTCGACCCCGCGCTCGGGCCCGAGCCGGTCGCCGCGGCACTGCTCGCCCTGCCACCCACGGTGCGGGCGGTGACCGACCTGGTCCCGCTCGGCCCCGGCCAGGGCGCGGGCCGGGCGGTCGCGGCCGGCGCCGCGGCCCGCTGCGGCGAGCCCGTCCAGCTCGTCAACGGCGTGCCGCTGCACACGCCGGGCGGGCAGATCATCGTGTGCTGCCTGGATGCCACCCACCGCCCGGTCTGGCCCGAGCCGGCCTGGCTGGTGCGGGTGCTGCCGGACGGCACGGAGGAGGTCCTGGCGTCCTCACCGCCCCAGCCGACGCTGCGCCCGATCGACGCCGCCACGTATGCCACGGACCAGGGCTGGACCGTCCGGCTCACGGGCGGCGGCCTCCACGCCCAGCCGCCGGGTGCGGCTCCGCCGGACCCCGCCCCGGTCGACGGCCGCTACCGGGTTGTCGTCGGGGTCGCGGGAGCGCCGGTCGACGACCTGCTGTGGCCGCCGCTGTCGGCGCTGTTCACGGCGGCCCTGACGGACATCCCGGCGGCGGTCGAGCTCGCGGTCGCCGGCGAGGCGTCGGCCTGGGGTCTCGCGGCGGCGCGGGAGCTGGCCGGACGGCACCCGGGACACCCGCCGGCCGCGACCGGCACCAGCACGCCCGCCGCGGGCGCGGCGACCGGTCCGAGCACCGACCCGAACGGCAGTCCCGACACCGATCCGGACATCGAGCAGGAGCCGAGCGCCCGGCCGTTCCTCGCGGCCGTTGCGGTGGCGATGCCTCGCGAGCCGGAAGTCCTGCCGGCCGGGGTCGGCCGGGCCGGCCGGCGGCGCCTGTCGATGCTCGTCGCGGCGGCGATCGCCGTCGTCGTCCTGGCCGTCGCCGGGGTCGCCGCGGCCTGGCCGGACCGGGACAGCGGCTCCGGCGACGCCGCCGGGGTCGTTGCCGCGGAGTCCGCGGACGGCGGGCCGCAGACCGCGGGAGCGCCGGGGTCCAGCGCGGCGGGCTCGCCGTCGGGGCGGCCCAGCTCGGCGCGGCCGTCGGCGTCGGGTTCCCCGTCACCGCAGCGGTCGGCGTCGGCGTCCGCGGGGCCGTCGGCGAGCCCGCCCGAGGTGCTCGACGGCGGGCCGGACCTGGCGGCCGGGCGCGCGGCCACCGAGAGCAGCCACACCGACGTCTATCCGGCGCGCAACGTGACCGACGGCGACCCGATGACATACTGGGAGAGCCGCAACAACGCCTTCCCGCAATGGGTCCAGGTCGACCTCGGCTCGGCCACGGACGTGGGGCGCGTGGTGTTCCGATTACCGCCGTCGACGGCCTGGCCGGCCCGCACCCAGCGCATCGCGGTGCTGGGCAGCCGCGACGGCTCCTCGTTCAGCACGCTCTCGGGCGACGCGACGTACTCGTTCGCCCCGTCCGCCGGCAACCGCGCGGTCGTGACGTTCGGGCGCTCCCAGCAGCGGTACGTGCGGCTGGTCTTCACGGCGAACTCGGGACAGCCGGCCGGGCAGCTGTCCGTGGTCGAGGTCTACCGCGCGTAGGTCGTCACGGCAGGCGGAGGGTCTGGACGGTGAGGGTGTCGGAGCGGTCGTGGACGACCACCACCCGCCCGCCCGGGTCGACGGCCAGCCAGGCCGACGAGACGATCTCCGGCGGGATGGCCAGGGCCACGGTCTGGCGCCGGCGGCACGTCGGTTCGGCGCACCGGACCACGAACGGGCGGCGGATGCCGGCCAGCGGGCCCGCGTTGCCCAGGCCGAGGCGGCTGACGGGCTCGGTGACCAGGGCGTACACGGCGCCGTTGGCCCACACGACCGTGGTGTCGTCGTCGCGCGGGTCGGCGGTGAGGAGCTGTTCGGAGCAGCTCTCCGCCGTGCAGTGCCGCAGGCGGCCCGCGCCCAGGTGGACCGTGCCGCCGGCCGGGGTGACGGTGAACGGGCCGCCGCGTTGGGGTGGGCCGTGGCGTTCGGTGACGGCGCAGGCGCCGGCGGCGCAGGTGCCGAGCCAGATCCGGGGGCCGTTCGCCTCGCGCAGCGCCACCCACGGGGCGCCCGAGTCGTCGACGCTGAGGGACAGGAGGCGGGCCTTCGGGGACTCGTAGGCGCCGTCGCGTGCCGGGGGTTGCGTGGCCGCCGTCCCGAGCACCGTCACTTTGGGGGTGGCGCAGATCGGGGTGGCCGCGGCCGAGCCTGGTGCGGCCGAGCCTGGTGCGGCCGAGCCTGGTGCGGCCGAGCCTGGTGCGGCCCCGCCCGGCACAGCGCCGCCCGGCACCGTCGCGCCCGGCACTGTCGCGCCCGGTGACACCGTGCCCGGCACGGCCGCGCCCGGTGACGCCGCGCCCGACACGGCCGCGCCCGGTGACGGCCCGCCCGGCGCGGCGGAACCCGGTGGGGGCGATGCCGGCGGGTTCGCGGCCGGCGGGGGCGGCGGGCAGCGGATCAGCGCCAGCTCGCTGGCGGCGCCGCCGGGCAGGGGGCGGACCGTCGCTACCAGGAGCGCGCCGTCCGGGGCCGTGGCCGCCGCCAGCGTGGGGGCCCGGCCCGGCGTCGGGCCGGGGAGCGTGAGCTGCTCCGTGTCGCAGCGGCGGGCCGGGTCGCAGCGGGTCAGCAGCGCCGGGCCCGGGGCGCCGCCGCCGGAGGAGTAGGAGTTGTCGGGCAGCAGGACGTAGGTGACCGTGCCGTCCGGGGCCACCGCGGCCGCCGCCGCGCTGGCGTGGCGGTTGGCCTCGGCGAAGAGCGGGGTGTCGCGGGTGTGGTGGCAGGTGTCGTCCAGGCAGTCGTGCACGCGGAAGGCGCCGGCGATGACCGGGGCGCGGCCGGCCGGCCAGCCGACCGCCAGGACCGCGTCGGAGCTGGCGATGACGCCCTCGGCGATGGGCGGCAGGCGGTACGGGTTGACCAGCGTCAACGCCGCGACCAGGGCCGCCGGCAGGGCCAGCGCGGCCAGGCGGAGCAGGCCCGGGGCGGCGCCCGCGACCGGGTGGGCGGACAGCGTGCGGCGCACCTCGTCGGGGCCGGTGGCGGCGGTGAACGCGCGGCCCAGCGCGGCCGCCTGCAGGGCCGCCGTCAGCACCAGCACCACGTGCCAGAGCAGCTCGGTGACGCCGGCCGGGAGGACCCGCGGCGGAAGGACCTCGCGGTGCAGGGTGACGGCGGCGCCCAGCAGCGCGGCGGGGCCGAGCGCGACGCCGAGGACGAGCAGCGCCAGCGCGGAGAAGGTCGCGCCGGGCGGCAGGCCGCCGAGCACCGAGGCGGGGGCGACCAGCGCCAGCCGGGCCAGCACGAACGGCGTCACCAGGAGGAACGCGATGAGCGCGGCCAGCCACGCCACCCGCGCTTCGGACACCAGGGCCAGCGTCCAGACCTCCAGCGCGACCGTTGCGGTGGCGATGGCCAGGGCGAGCAGGACGAGGGGCAGGCCGCGCAGGCCCAGGCGGATCGCGGTGGCCGGGCGCAGGCGGACGCCGGCCCGGGCGGCGCCCGTGACGGCCGTGCCGGCGGTGACCGCCCAGCACCACCCCACGACCAGCGGGAGGTGGATCAGCCAGGAGCCGGTGTCGAGCCGCAGGCGGCCGTCGACGAGGGCGGCGTCGTGGCGCAGGAGCAGCGTCCGCAGTACCGGATCGATGAGCAGGAACGGCACGAGGACCGGGACGAGGACCGCGAGCAGCGACCGCCACGCCCCGGCCGCCCGGCCGGTCGAGATCGGGGCCTCCCGCGCCGGCTCGTCGAGGACGGCCGTGTCGTCGCCCGGCCCCTGTTCCGGCTCCGCCACGGCCGCAGCGTAAACCACCGGGGCCGCTGAGAACGGCCCCCGGTGCGGGCAGCCGGCGAAATCCACCCGGCGGTACAGTGCCCGCATGCGCCCGCCGGAGCCCGTTCAGGTGACCGAGGCGTTCGGGCTGGGGCGGCCGCGCGGGCCGCTGTCGCCCCTCGCGTTCGGCACGTCGCAGACCTGGACGCTCGACACCGGCGCCGGCCGGGTGGTCGTCAAGCACGTGCCCGCCGACGACTGGCGGGACGCGTTCGCGCGGGCGATGGCGTTCGAGCGGCGGGCGTTCGCGGCCGGCCTGCCGCTGCCGCGGCCGGTCGAGCCGGTGCTGCCGGGCCTCGGTTTCGCGGCCGAGCTGGCCGGCTCCGGGCTGATCCGGGTCTACGAGTGGCTCGACGGCCGCGCCCTGACGGCGGACGACGACGTCGCCGAGTGGCTGGGCGGCACGCTCGCCCGCCTGCACACGATCGAGCCCGCGCATCGCGCCGGGCCCGAGTGGTATCACCTGGACGACGAACCCCGCTGGCGCGCCTGGCTCGACCAGGGCGAGCGGCTCGGGCGGCCGTGGGCGGCGGCCCTCCACGAACACCTGCCGGACGTGCTGGCCGCGGCGGCGTGGGTCGAGCGCGGGTTCGCGCAGGCCGGCGACTTCGTGCTGACCCACCGCGATGTCGAGCCGTGGAACGTGCGGATGACCGCGGCCGGGCCGGTGCTGCTCGACTGGGACGGCGCCGGGCCGGACAGCGCCGGCCTGGAGCTGGCGCACGCGGCGCTGGTCTTCGCCCAGCACGCGGGCGGCGCCGCCGCGTTCCGCCGCACGCTGCGGGCGTACGGGGAGCACGGCGGCGCGGTACCGCCGCGGACGCCGGACCTGCTGGTGCGGCGGGTCGCGATCCGGCTCGGGCGGCTCGCCGGACGGCTGCAGATGTCCGTCGGCGAGCAGCCGCTCGGCCCGAACGACCGGGAGACCCTGGATCGTTCGGCGGCCGAGCGGCTGGCCGGTCTCAAGCAGTTCGTCGCCGAGGTGCGGGCTACGCGGTAGTGCAGGCGACGCCGTTGAGCTTGACGGCGGACGGGGCCGGCGACGACGGGCCGTTCGCGGTGTAGCCGATCGTCACCGACGCGTTCGGCGCCAGCGACGTGGCCCAGCTCGGGGCGGCCGCGGTGAACGTGGTGCCGGACTGGGTGACGGTGGCGTTCCAGCCGCTCTGCAGGGTCACGCCCGACGGCACGGTCCAGGTCGCCGTCCACGGGTTGCGGGCCGACGTGCCGGTGTTCTTGACCGTGACGCTGGCCTGGTAGCCGCCCTGCCACGCATTGTCGATCTTGACCGTCGCCGTGCAGGAGCCGGTCCCCGGGTTCGGCGACGACGAGGCCGACGAAGACGGGGACACCGACGCGGACGCCGACGCGGAGCCGGTCGGGCCGGTGCCGCCGCCGACGGGCGGGATGAGGTACGGCTGGAGGATCGACTGCTTCGCCTGGTTGACCGTCTTCCAGTCATCGAGGACGATGCCGCCGGTGTCGCCCGAGTTGGGGTTCCACGACCAGTAGGTGAAGTCCATGCCGGTCACGCCGCTGCCCATGTACTCCATGAGCTTGCGCAGCCACACCGCGTCCTTCGGGTCCTGCAGGGTGCTGCCGAACTCGCCGAGCAGCACCGGCGCGATGTTCTGCTTCTCGAGGTACCCCCACATCGAGTCCCAGATCGCGGGCAGGTTGTTCGGGAAGTTCGCGTCGTCGAACCACGGCTGGTGGTAGACCGAGTTCGCGTACTCGTGGGCGGAGTACACCAGCTTGTTCGGCTTCGACAGGCGCACCGGGTACTGGCCGGCCTTCGAGAGGTTGCCGCCCCACCAGCCGCACGGCTCGTCGGGGATGTTGTCCCAGGCGTTGGCGTTGCCGCCGCTGGTGCAGCTCACGCCCTCGACGACGATGAGCCAGTTCGGGTTGGCCTCGAGGATCGCGTTGCCGGCCCGCTCGGCGGCCAGCCGCCAGTCGCGGTTCACGTCGCCGCAGCCCCAGCAGGAGCCGGTGCCGTTCGGGTCGGTGCCGTCGGCGTGCGGCTCGTTGTGCAGGTCGGCGCCGATGACGGCCGGGTTGTTGGCGTACCGGCGGGCGAGCATCTGCCAGTTGCTGATCCAGGTCGACTCCGGCGTGGCGCTCACGTACCACAGCGCGCTCTGGCCGGCGGCGGTCGGCCGGTGCCGGTCGAGCAGGATGCGCATGCCCTTGGCGCCGGCGTAGTCGATGACCTTGTCGAGGATCTGCAGCGGCGACAGCCCCTGCAGGTCGGGGTTGGTGTAGCCGTCGACGCTGTTGGCCTGGGCGCCGGCCTTCAGCGCGTCGTCCGAGTAGGGGACCCGCAGCGTGTTGTACCCCAGGCTGGCCATCTGGTCGATGTGGTCCCGCCAGGGCCGGGCCCACAGGCCGTGGAACGTCTTGTTGTCGGTCTCCATGCCGAACCAGTTGATGCCCGTGAGCCGCACCTTGGTGCCGGTGGCGTCCACGAGCTGGGCCCCGCTGGCGCTGAGGTACCCGGTGCCGGTCCCCCCGACGGCGGCCACGGCCTGGCTGTTGAGGCCGATGACGGTGACGGCACCGACGACGGCCATGCTGGTGGCCGCGACGGCGGCCCAGAGTTTGCGCATGCCGCCATCAGAAGAGGCCGATGTGGTACGGGCCAGCCGGCGCCCTTTCGAAACGGTCTTTCGGCTGCTCAGGGCCGATGTGACAACCGAAAGTTACATCGCCGGCAGGGCGGCCAGCAGCTTGCCGTGCGCGTCGAGGATCCGCGCCGCGGCGGCCTTCGTCGCCGGGTCGGCGCCGGCCCTGCCCTCGGACGTGCACAGGGCGGTCGTGCCGGTGAGGTGTTCCCGCAGTACCTCGAGCGCCTTCGCGGTGCGCTGCGCCTCGGGCACGGCGCGGACGGCGGCGAGGTCCGCGTCGACGACCATGCCCGGGAGGTCGTGGCCCGCGTGGATGCTGGAGTCCTCGACCCCGCCGCCCGCGACGAGAGCGGCGCGCAGCTCGGCGAGCTCGGCCCGGTGCCCGTCGGCCGCGGCCCGGGCCGTGGCCGCCTGCGCCGGGTCGGCGGCCAGGAGGTCGAGCAGCGGCAGGGCGCTGGCGTCGAGCGAGATCATCAGCTGCAGGTAGGCGAGGTCGGTCGGGCTGAGCGAGCTGGCGACGGCCGGCGCCCCGGTCGCCGTGGCGGGCGGCGGCGGCTCCGGCGCCCGCTGGGCCCACAGGATCCCGGCGGCCACCGCCGCCAGCACGACGACCCCGACCGCGCCGAGCCGGCGCCACCGATCCCCACTCACGCCCCCGACGGTAGAGCGCTCTCTCGCCGCGCTCTATTAGCTCCGCCTTAAGATTCCGCCGGCGTTCCCGGCGTGCCTCGGGCGCGTGGCCCGGCCGCGGGCGGCGGGTTCGTCCACGCCGCCCGGAGCCGGACGCTACACGCGGAACTGGGTGGCCAGCCGTTGCAGTTCGGTGGCCATGCGGGCCACGTCGGCGGTGGCGGTCTGGGACTGGGTGACGCTGTGGTTGGTGGTCTGCGAGGCGGAGGCCACGCCGAGGATGTTGCGGGCGATCTCTCCCGAGCCTGAGGCCGCCTCGGCGATGTTGCGGCCGATCTCCTGGGTGGTGGCGGTCTGCTCCTCCACGGCGGCGGCGATGGTGGTCTGGAACTGGTCGATCCGGGCGATCACCTCACTGATCTGGGCGATGGCCGAGACGGCCTGATGCACGTCGTCCTGGATCGCCACGATCCGTTGCCCGATCTCGTCGGTGGCCTTCGCCGTCTCCTGGGCCAGGTCCTTGACCTCGTTCGCCACGACCGCGAACCCCTTGCCGGCATCGCCGGCCCGGGCGGCCTCGATGGTGGCGTTGAGCGCGAGCAGGTTGGTCTGCTCCGCGATGGAGGTGATCACCTTGATGACGTTGCCGACCTCCTGCGACGACTCGCCCAGCTTCGCCACGGTCGTCGTGGCAGCCTGTGCGGTGTCGACGGCCTGGTTGGCGACCTTCGCCGCGTCGGCGGCGTTGCGGGCGATCTCGGCGATCGAGGCGGTCATCTGTTCCGAGCTCGCGGCCACGGTCTGCACGTTGGCCGAGACCTGCTCGGCGGCGGTGGAGACCACGCCGGCCTGCCCGGACGCCTCGTCAGCGGCGCCGGCGATCTGCCTGCTGGTTGCCGACAGCTCCTCGGCGCTGGACGCCAGCGTGTGCGCCGTCTCGGTGAAGGCCTGCACGACCTGCCGGGTCCGGTCGTTGGCGCGGTCCAGCGCGTGGGCCATCCGTCCGATCTCGTCCCGGCTGCCGACCGCGGCGACCTCGGTCAGGTTCCCCTCGGCGACGGCGTCCAGGACCCGCGAGACGGTGCGCAGTGGCCGCAGGACCAGGCGGGTGACGTACCACGCCAGGGCGAGGGCGGCGAGCAGCCCGGCCCCGAGCACGAGCAGGATCAGGGTGCGAGCGGTGCGGTAGGCGTCGCGCGCGGCGGCCACGATGGCGTCGGCGTCGGCCCGCTCGGCGGCGTTGGCCGTGTCGAGCTCGGTGAACGCCTTCGTGGTGATGGGCACCGTCTGGGTGTTCAGGATGGTGGCGGCGGCGCGGAAGTCGTTGGACTCGGCCGCCGGCAGCAGCCTGGTGTCGCGGAGCTGGCGGTACTGCGCCCACAGCTCCTCGAACCGCCGGACCGCCGCCGGGTCGGCGGCCTCGCCGCGGTATCGGGTGAGGGCGTCGTCGAACTCGCCGTCGTTGCGCTGAATCTTCGACCTGACGTCACGGGTCGCCGCGTCGTCGGGAGCGATGACCGCGTCCCGGGCGAGGATCCGGGCCTGCTGCGCCAGGTCCCGCAGCCGGCCCAGGTCGGTCGTCGCGCGCAGGCTGGCGCTGGCGATCCGCTCGCCCTGGGCGTACACATTGGCCAGGCGGGTCACGGCGACGACGCCGACGGCGACGGCCGACACCGCGAGGACCGCGACGATCAACCCGATTTTGACGCCCATGCCGGCATTGGCCAGCGGCCGAGCACGGCGACCGCTCCGGACGCCGTCCGCAACACCAGTCACTTCTCGCAGCCCCCATCCCGGATCGGCCGTGGCGGCCGCTGTCTCCATATGGGCACTTGCGCCGGTCGGACGCGGGCCGATGGCGCGGGTCTGCACCCGAACTGCAACCGCGGCGGCGGCGCCGGGCCGGATCGGTCCTAGGTGCCGATGCGGGTGACCTCGCCGTGCGGGCTGCCCTGCCACCACATCGCGTCGACCAGCCAGGCCGAGCCGCCGGAGCCGGCGACGAACTGGACCACCAGGCGGGTCGGCTCGGTCTGCGCCTTCGACACCGAGTAGCCGTCGCGGGGCGTCGCGGTGACGAGCGAGACGACGCCGTCGCGGATGCGGATGACCGCGTCGCCGCCGTCCGTGCGGAACGACCTCAGGTACGTGTCGACGCCGTCGCTGCCCGTCGTCACCGTCCAGCCGTCGACGATCCGCGGCGGCGGGGCGGCGGTCGTGGGCGGCTTGGGGGTGCCGGCGCCGCTCGACGCCGGCGGGCGGGCCGAGGACGGCGGCGGCGCCGAGGCCGGGGGCCGCGACGACGTGGGCGGGGGCAGCGAGGGCTGCGGCTGGGTCATCAGGCCGCCGTGGCCGCGCTCCTCCTCCGCGTCGAGCGACACGCTGTCCGACGGGATCGCGGTGCGCAGCACCGGCCGCAGCGCCAGCGACGCCACGGCGATGCTCGCCGCGGTCGCCAGGCACCACAGCAGCACCGGTACCGCCGCCTTGCTGACCCGCATCGGGAGATGTTCTCACCCGGTGCCCTCACCCGCCGCCGACGGGCTGCACCTATCGTGTTGCCATGCCGCTGATCCTGCTCGTGGAGGACGACGTCGCCGTGTCCGGAGCGCTGTCGCGGGCGCTGACCGACGCCGGCCACGTGGTGCGACCGGTCGGCAACGCCGGTTCGGCGCTGCGGGTCATCGCGACCGACCCGCCCGACCTGGTCATCCTCGACCTGGGCCTGCCCGACATGGACGGCCTCGACGTGCTGCGGATGCTGCGCGGCATCTCCAACGCGCCGGTCATCGTGGCCACCGCCCGCCGCTCGGAGCGCGACATCATCCGGCTGCTCGACGCGGGCGCCGACGACTACGTGACGAAGCCGTTCTCCAGCGCCCAGATGTCGGCCCGGATCAACGCGGTGCTGCGCCGCGGGCAGGGCACGCCCGGCCCGGCCACGCCCCCGACCGGGGTCACCGTCGGCGCGCTGCACGTCAACCCGCAGCAGCGGTTCGCGTCGATCGACGGCCGGCCGCTGCAGCTGACGAAGAAGGAGTTCGATCTCCTGTCGTACCTCGCCCAGCGCGCGGGCCGCGTGGTGAGCCGGCGGGAGCTGCTGACCGAGGTGTGGCAGCGGCCGGACTCGTCGGGCGAGGACCAGACGATCGACGTCCACGTGTCCTGGCTGCGGCGCAAACTCGGGGAGAGCGCGACGGCCCCGCGGTACGTGCGGACCTTCCGCGGCGTCGGGGTCATGCTCGTCGACCCGGAACGGCCGCCGGCATGAGAAGCGCGCTGATGCGCCTGTCGTTCGCGATCACGTCGATGATCGCGCTGGCGTTCCTGGTCCCGCTCGGCTACGTGACGAAGCAGATCGCGCACGACCGGGCGCTCGCCGAGGCGCGGTACCAGGCCGACGCGATGGTCGCCGCGCTCGCGTCCGTGTCGGGCAACGGGTCGGGCGCGCTGGACCGCGCCGTGGCCACGGTGCCGGCGGGGCAGTCGGGGCGGCTGGCGGTACACCTGATGGGAGAACCGACGGTCGGCACCTCGCACGCGTCGGCCCAGGACGTGCAGCTCGCCGGCCTGCAGGGGCGCTCGGCGACGGTCGAGGCGCCGGGCGGCCTGGCCTACCTGCAGACCGTCGTGCTCGACGGCGACCGCACGGCGGTGGTCGAGGTGTACGTGTCCGACGGGGACCTGAGCCGCGGGGTCGGCGCCGCCTGGCTCGCGCTCGCCGGTCTCGCGGTCGTGCTCGTCGCCGGCTCCACCCTGGTCGCCGACCGGCTCGGCGCGCAGATCGTCCGGGCGACCCGGCGGCTGGCCGAGGGCGCCCGCGCGTTCGGCGACGGCGACCTGCACGCGCGGGTCGAGCCGGAAGGCCCGCCCGAGCTGCGCGACGCGGCCCGGTCGTTCAACCGCATGGCCGACCAGATGGTCGCGTTCGCCGACGCCGAGCGCGAGCTGGCCGCCGACCTGTCGCACCGGCTGCGCACCCCGCTCACCGCCCTGCGCCTGGACGCCGACGCGATGCCGCCCGGCCCGATCGGCGAGCGGATGCGGCAGGCGTTCGACGCCCTCGACGGCGAGATCGAGCAGATCATCACGGCCGCGCGGCGCTCGGCCGCCGACCGGGTCCCCGAGACCACCGACCTGGTCGAGGTCGTGGCCGACCGGCTGGCATTCTGGTCGGTGCTCGCCGAGGACCAGCGCCGCCCGTGGCGGGTCGTCGGCGGCCAGGAGCCGGTGTTCGTGCCGGTCGGCGAGTCCGACCTGGTGTCGGCGGTCGACTGCATGCTCGGCAACGTCTTCCAGCACACGCCGGAGGGCACCGGCTTCGAGGTCCAGGTCTCGCCCCGCGGCCTGGTCGTCGACGACGCCGGCCCGGGCATCCGCGACCCCGCGCGGGCGCAGCGCCGGGGCGCTTCCGGGGCCGGCTCGACCGGCCTGGGCCTGGACATCGTGCGCCGGGTGGCCGAGACCGCGGGCGGCCGCCTGGTGATCGACCGCAGCCCGCTGCGGGGCGCGCGGGTGGCGATCCTGCTGGAGCCGGTCCGCGGCCGCCGCTGACCGACGTCGGGACCACGTGACGTCCGAGTCGAGCGCGGCGGAGAACATCAGGACGAGGGCCGGGGCCGGACCAGGCCGAGGTCGTAGGCGAGCACGACGGCCTGGACCCGGTCGCGGACGCCGAGCTTCCGCAGGATCGACGACACGTGGGTCTTGACCGTCGCCTCGGTCACGACCAGCCGCTCGGCGATCTCGGCGTTGGCGCCGCCGCGGGCCAGCAGCATCAGCACCTCCCGCTCCCGCTCGGTGAGCTGCTCCAGCGCGCCGGACGCGGCCGGCGGCGTCACGTCGGTGGCCGCGAACCGGTCCAGCAGCCGCCGGGTCGCGCTCGGCGCGAGCAGGGCGTCGCCGCGGGCCACGACCCGGATCGCCTCGACGAGGCCGGCCGGGCGAACGTCCTTGAGCAGGAACCCGCTGGCGCCGGCCCGCAGCGCCGCGTAGAGCGCCTCGTCGAGGTCGTACGTCGTGAGCATGATGACCCGCGGCGCGCCGGGCCGCCCGGTCAGCCGCGCGGTGGCTTCGACGCCGTCGAGGCCGGGCATCCGCACGTCCATGAGGACCACGTCGGGCCGGGCCTGCTCGACCAGCCGGATCGCATGCGCGCCGTCGGAGGCCTCGCCGACCACCTCGAGGTCGTCGCGGGTCTCGAGGATCATCCGGAAGCCGGAGCGCACGAGCGCCTGGTCGTCGGCGATCAACACCCTGATCGTCATGCCGTCGCCTCCGCTCGGCTCCGCCGGCCGGGCCGGATGGCTCGCGTCCCGCTCATCGGGCCCGCTCCCTCGTCGGCAGCCACGCCGCCACCTCGAACCCGCCGCCGGGCGCCGGCCCGGCCCGCAGCGTGCCGCCGAGCAGCGTGGCCCGCTCCCGCATGCCGGGGATGCCCTGCCCGGCGCCGGCGCCGGAGCCGCCACGGCCGTCGTCGCGCACCTCGACGTACACCTCGGAGGGCCCGCTGCGGATCATCACCTCGGCCCTGCCCGCGCCGGCGTGCCGCAGCGCGTTGGTGAGGGCCTCCTGGACGATCCGGTACGCCGACAGCTGCACGGCCAGCGGCACGTCCGCGGCGCCGTCGTCCTCCCGGCGGACGATCACGGGCAGCCCGGCGGCGCTCACCGTCCCGGCGAGCCGCTCGACGTCGCCGAGGCCCGGCTGCGGCGGCGCCTGCGTCCCGGCGTCGCCCTCGGCCCGCACCGTGCGCAGGAACCAGCGCAGCTCGGCGAGGGCCTGTCGCCCGGCCTGTTCGGTGCGGCGCAGCGCCTCGCGGGCCCGCGCCGGGTCGGCGTCGAACACGTCGTCGGCGGCGGCGGCCTGCACCACCATGACCGACACGGTGTGGGAGAGCACGTCGTGCAGCTCGCGCGCGATCCGGGCCCGCTCCTCGAGCACGGCCTGCCGCCGCTCGGCGAGCCGGCGCGCGCCGCGGGCCCGCACCAGCGCGCCCCAGCTCCAGGCGAGCACGACGCCGCCGAGCCACAGCCCGGCCGTCGCCCAGCGCTCGCGCGCGACGGCCGGCCCGCAGGCGGCGAGCGCCGCGAGCCCCAGCCCCCAGAGCGTCTCGGCGGCGGGCCGCAGCCACGCGTAGGTGCACAGCACGACGAACGCGAGGCCGGGCCCCAGGCCCGGGTACAGCACCTGTAGTCCGGCGGCGGCCGCGAGCACGACGGCGGTCCCGAGCCGGGGCCGGACCCCGAGCCACCAGAAGCCGGCGGCCTGGGCGAGCACGAGCAGCGCCGCCACGGCCCGCCCGGCGGCGCCGGCCACGACGAGCGGCGCGGGCGTGAGCAGCGGCGCGGGCGTGAGCAGCGGCGCCGACACGACCACGGCCCCCACGGCGGCGGCGATCCGCCACCGCCGCGAGAAGCGAGCCGTGTAGCCGTCCCCCATGCCGCCGTACCCTACCCGCGCAGTCCCGCGATCGCGTCCCCGTCACTACGCAGCGTGATGACGGCCACCGTCGGCGCGGCTCGGGTCGCAGCGGTCCGCGGACAACCTCGGGCTGGGGCGCCCCCGGCCCTCATCCCAAAGTCGCAGGCGTAAGACCCGTCTCGCGCCCGACGTGCCCGATCCTGCGGGGTTCCTACGGTTGGCACATGAACAAGGACGCTTGGAGCGGGACCGTCGCTAAGAAGTCGCGCGCGCTGCTCGACGGCTCCAACCTCTACCGACGCCTGGAGATCCGGCTCGACGACGGAACGCACGTCGACGTCAAGGTGGATCGGGACCTGTGGAACCAGCTCGAGGTGGGCGACCGACTCGTGCAAGAGGAAGGCGAAAAGCCACGCCGTGGCTGATCGGCGCGGCGTGGACCAGGGCGCTGTATGAGCTGACGAACCGGGAACGCGCGGGAACTGGGATCGCGCGGGAACCGGAAACGCCCGGGACTCGGAACGCCCGAGACTCGGAACGCCCGGGAACCAGGAACGCGCGGGACTCGGAACGCGCGGGACTCGGAACGCCCAGGAACCGGAACGCCCGGGAACCAGGAACGCGCGGGACTCGGAACGCCCAGGAACCGGAACGCCCAGGAACCGGAACGCCCAGGAACCGGAACGCCCAGGAACCGGAACGCGCGGGAACC
>NZ_BMPI01000080.1:33270-46502 GCF_014647515.1 Dactylosporangium sucinum
GTCGGGGCGGGCCACGCCGTGCCGTGGCCCGCCCCCGGGAACGCCGGCAGCGGCGTCAGCGAGAACGGCCGGCCCTCCGCTTGGCCCACACGTCGAACGCCACCGCTGCCAGCAGGACCAGGCCCTTGACCAGCATGACCCGCTCCGACGGGGAGCCGACCAGGGACATGCCGTTGTTGATCACCGCCATGATGAGGCCGCCGGTGATGGCGCCGACCACCTTGCCCACGCCGCCCTGGACCGCGGCGCCGCCGATGAACGCGGCCGCGATCGCGTCGAGCTCGAACGCGTTGCCCGCCGTCGGGCCGGCCTGGTTCAGCCGGCCGGCGAAGATGATGCCCGCGATCGAGGCCAGCAGGCCCATGTTCACGAAGATCCAGAAGGTCACCGACTTGACCTTCACGCCGGACAGGCTTGCCGCCTGCAGGTTGCCGCCGACCGCGTAGATGTGCCGGCCGAACACGGTGCGCTGGGAGAGCAGGGTGTACAGCAGCACGAGCGCCGCGAGCAGCACCAGCACCCAGGGCAGGTTCTTGAACCGGGCCAGCTGCACGACGATGAACATGAGCACGAGCGACGCGCCGGTGAGCTTCGCGACGAAGACGGGCATCGAGTCGACCTGCTGGCCGTAGCCGATGCGGCCGCTGCGGGCCCGCCACTGCACCACCACGATGCCGGCGACGGCCGCCAGGCCGACGAGCAGCGTGAACAGGTCGGCGCCGCCGAGCACGCCGAGGCCGACGTTGTTGAGGAAGCCGGGCGTGAACCCGTTGGCGAGGGTGCGCACGTCGTCCGGGAAGGGGCCGATGCCCTGGTTGCCCAGCACCGTCATGGTCAGCGCGCGGAACACCAGCATGCCGGCGAGCGTCACGATGAAGGCGGGGATCCCGAAGTACGCGATCCAGAAGCCCTGCCAGGCGCCGATCAGGCCGCCGACGACCAGCGTGGCCAGGATGGCGAGGGGCCACGGCACGTCGAGGTTCACCATGAGCACGGCCGCGAAGGCGCCCGTGACGGCGACCACCGAGCCGGCGGACAGGTCGATGTGCCCGGCGATGATGATCAGGATCATGCCGATGGCGAGGATCAGGATGTACGAGTTCTGCACGACGATGTTCGAGATGTTCTGCGGCTCCAGCAGCGAGCCCTCGGTCAGGATCTCGAACAGCACGACGATCGCGGCGAAGGCGATGTAGATGCCGCTCTGGCGCAGGTTCACGGAGAACCGGGTCGGTGGCGTGACGGCCGGCTCGACCGCGGGTTCGACCACAGTGGTCATGGGGCAGGTTACTCCTTGATCCGGGTCATGAGGTGCATCAGGCGCTCGGGAGAGAACTCGGATCGATCGACGGACCCCGTGATCCGGCCGGCCGACAGCGCGTAGATGCGGTCGCAGATGCCGAGCAGCTCGGGCAGCTCCGAGGAGATGACGAGGATCGCCTTGCCCTGGTCGGCGAGCTGGTTGATGATCGTGTAGATCTCGTACTTGGCGCCGATGTCGATGCCCCGCGTCGGCTCGTCGAGGATGAGCACGTCGGGATCGGTGAAGATCCATTTCGCGAGGACGACCTTCTGCTGGTTGCCGCCGGAGAGCGTTCCGGTGACGGCGCCGACGCCGGGTGCCTTGATGTTCAGGCTGCCGCGGTAGTTCTCCGCCACCTGGAACTCGCGGTTGTCGTCGACCCAGCCCCGCCGCGACAGCTTGTCCAGCGCCGCCCCCGACACGTTGCGCTGGATGTCCTCGATGAGGTTCAGCCCGTACCGCTTGCGATCCTCGGTCGCGTAGGCGATCCCGTGCGCGATGGCCTCACCGACGGAGCGCAGCTCGACCGGCTTGCCGCGCTTGTAGACGCGGCCGCTGATGTCGACGCCGTAGCTGCGGCCGAACACGCTCATCGCGAGCTCGGTGCGCCCGGCCCCCATGAGCCCGGCCAGGCCGACGATCTCGCCGGCCCGCAGCGTGAGGCCGGCGCCGTCGACGACCCGCCGCCCGTGCTGGGTCGGCGAGTGCACGGTCCAGTCCTCGATCCGCAGCACCTCCTCGCCGATGTCCGGCGTGTGCGGCGGGAACCGGTGCTCCAGGTCCCGGCCGACCATCCCGGAGATGATGCGGTCCTCGGAAACGGTTCCCGAGCGCATGTCGAGCGTCTCGATGGTGCGCCCGTCGCGCAGGATCGTGGTCGAGTCGGCGATCGCCTCGATCTCGTTGAGCTTGTGCGAGATGATCACGCAGGTGATGCCCTGGTCGCGCAGGCCGCGCAGCAGGTCGAGCAGGTGGGCGGAGTCCTCGTCGTTGAGCGCGGCGGTCGGCTCGTCGAGGATGAGCAGCCGCACCTCCTTCGACAGGGCCTTGGCGATCTCGACGAGCTGCTGTTTGCCGACGCCGATGTCCATCGCCGGCGTGACCGGGTTCTCGTGCAGCCCGACCCGGGTCAGCAGGGCGCCGGCGTCGGCGTTCGTGCGGTTCCAGTCGATGAGCCCGCGGTGGACCCGCTCGTTGCCGAGGAAGATGTTCTCCGCGATCGACAGGTACGGGATGAGCGCCAGCTCCTGGTGGATGATGACGATCCCGCGCCGTTCCGAGTCGCGGATCCCGTGGAAGACGCAGGGTTCGCCGTCGAAGAGGATGTCCCCGTCGTACGTCCCGTGGGGGTACACGCCGGAAAGGACCTTCATCAGGGTCGACTTCCCGGCGCCGTTCTCGCCGCAGATGGCGTGGATCTCGCCACGGCGCACGGTGAGGGTGACGTCGGAGAGCGCGGTGACGCCCGGGAACGTCTTGGTGATCCCGCGCATCTGCAGAATCGCGTCGGTCATGTGTTCTCCTCCGGAAACGGGGGCCCGGAAACGACCGGACCCCCGTTTCCCGCGCCGCTACTTGAGCTGGTCCTCGGTGTAGTAGCCGGAGTCGACGAGCACCGACTTGTAGTTGGACTTGTAGACGACGACCGGCTCCAGGAGGTACGACGGGACGACCTTCACGCCGTTGTCGTAGTCCTTGGTGTTGTTGGTCTCGGGCTTGCCGCCCTTGAGCACCGCATCGGCCATCTTCACCGTCACGTCGGCGAGCTTACGGGTGTCCTTGTAGATGGTCGCGTACTGCTCACCGGCGATGATCGACTTCACCGAGGCGACCTCGGCGTCCTGGCCGGTCACGATCGGGTAGGGCTGCCCGGCGGTACCGTAGCCGCTGCTCTTCAGCGCGGACAGGATGCCGATCGACAGGCCGTCGTAGGGGGACAGCACGCCCTGGACCTTGGTCCCGCCCGTGTACGTCTTGGTGATGATGTCCTCCATGCGCTTCTGGGCCGTCGCCGGGTCCCAGCGCAGGATCGCGACCGTCTTGAAGTCGGTCTGGCCGCTCTTCACCACGAGCGTGCCCTTGTCGATGTACGGCTTGAGGGTGTCCATCGCGCCGTTGAAGAAGAACGTGGCGTTGTTGTCGTCCGGCGAGCCGGCGAACAGTTCGACGTTGAACGGCCCGGTGGCGGTGCCGTCGGAGCCGTCCTCCTTCTTCAGGCCCAGGCCGACCAGCAGCGACGTCGCCTGCTGCACGCCCACCTTGTAGTTGTCGAACGTGGCGTAGTAGTCGACGTTCGGCGACTTGCGGATCAGCCGGTCGTAGGCGATGACCGGGATCTTCTTGTCGGCGGCCTCCTGCAGCTGCGTGGTGATCGCGGTGCCGTCGATCGACGCGATGATGAGCAGCTTGGCGCCCTTGGTGATCTGGTTCTCGATCTGGTTGACCTGGGTCGGGATGTCGTTCTCCGCGTACTGCAGGTCGACCTTGTAGCCAAGCTTCTCCAGCGCGGCCTTGACGTTGTTGCCGTCGGCGATCCACCGCTCGGAGGACTTCGTCGGCATGGTGACGCCGATGAGGCTGCCCTCGCCGGCGGTGCCCGCCTCCTTGTCGGCGGTCTTCTCGCTCGAGCCGCAGGCGGTGGCGCTCAGCGCCAGGACCAGGCCGGCCGCCGCGGCGGCGATCCGTGTGAGCTTCATGGTGCTGTCTCCCTCAGGGCAGCGTGCAGCGACCGATGACGGGCGCATGTGAGCGAGTCATCGACGCGGCCGAGGATGTTTGACTGTGGGGGTGTTTGCTGTTGCTTGTGCGTTGCGGGCGGGTTGCCGCCACAGTGTTAACGCTCACACACACGCCCGTCAAGCGGTGACCAGCGATCGTGATGCAGCCGCGTTGTGACACCCGTGTGACACCGGCGGGGTGCGACGATGTGCCCATGCGCCTGCTCACCGGCCTCGGGGCCGCCGCCGACCAGCCCGCCGTCGTGACCGTCGCCGGGCGGGCCCTGCCCGCCGAGTCGCTGCTCGGCGCGGCCGCCGCCGTCGCCGCCGACGTGGGGGGCGCCGGGGTGGTGGCCGTGGACGCGACGGCCTCGCTGGAGACGGTCGTCGCCGTCGTGGGCGGCCTGCTGGCCGGCTGCGCGGTGGTGCCCGTGCCGCCCGACGCGGGGCCGGCGGAGCGCGACCACATCCTGCGCGACTCGGGCGCCGCCGTCCTGCTGGGCGCCGCCGCCGCACCCGGCTCCGCGACGGCCGCACGCGGGTCCGGCGCCGAGGGCGCCACCGGCCTCCCCCGCAACCCCGCTGCCGCCGCTTCGCGCGACTCCGCCGCCGAGGCCGTCACCGGCGGACCCGACTTCATCCCCGTCGATGTCGCGCGGCGGTCCGGCGCGAGCCTCCCCGCACCCGCGCCCGACCAGGCCGCGCTGATCATGTACACGAGCGGCACCACCGGTGCCCCCAAAGGCGTCGTGCTCACCCACGCCGCGGTCGAGGCCGGGGTCGACGCCGTGGCCGAGGCCTGGGACTGGACCGCCGGCGACACCCTCGTGCACGGGCTGCCGCTGTTCCACGTGCACGGGCTGATCCTGGGCGTCCTCGGCGCGCTGCGGCGCGGGTCGCCGCTCGTGCACACCGGCCGGCCGCACCCGGCGCGGTACGCCGCCGCCGGGGGCACGCTGTATTTCGGCGTCCCCACCGTCTGGTCGCGCGTGTGCGCCGAGCCGGCCGCCGCCCGGGCGCTGCGCCCCGCGCGCCTGCTCGTGTCCGGCAGCGCGCCGTTACCCGTCCCGGTCTTCGACCGGCTGGCGGCGCTGAGCGGGCATCGGCCCGTCGAGCGGTACGGGATGACCGAAACCCTGATCACCGTGAGCACCCGCGCCGCCGGCGAGCGGCGCCCGGGCCAGGTCGGCCTGCCGCTGCGCGGCGTCGAGACCCGCCTCGTCCGCGACGACGGCACCGAGTCCGAGCGCGACGGCGAGACGATCGGCGAGCTGTGGGTCCGGGGCCCGATGCTGCTCCAGCGGTACCACGGGCAGCCCGACCGCACCGGCGAGTGGTTCCGCACCGGGGACCTGGCGACGATCGCCCCCGACGGATGGCACCGCATCGTCGGGCGCGCCTCGACCGACCTCATCAAGAGCGGCGGCTACCGCATCGGCGCCGGCGAGGTCGAGGACGCGCTCCTCGCGCACCCGGCGGTGCGGGAGGCGGCGGTCGTCGGCACGCCCGACGACGACCTGGGCCAGGCGGTCACGGCGTGGGTCGTCGCGGACGGGGTCGGCGAGCGCGACCTCATCGACTTCGTCGCCGGTCACCTGTCCGTGCACAAGCGCCCGCGCTCGGTGCGCTTCGTGGCCGAGCTGCCGCGCAATGCCATGGGCAAGGTACAGAAGACCCGGCTTATGCTGTAAAGCAGTCGGTTTGCGTCGGGTGGGTGGTGCGTGGTGGAGACGGGCAGGATCCTGCGGTTCGACGAGGTGCGCGGCTACGGCTTCATCGCCCCCAATGCGGGCGGGGAGGACGTCTTCGTGCATGCCAACGATTTCGGCGACCAGCGGCACCTCGTGCACCCCGGCATGCGGGTGGAGTACGAGGTGGAGGAGGGCGAGCGCGGCCTCAAGGTGGCCACCGTCCGCATCCTCGACACGCCGGTGCCGCGGCGCGACCACGCCCGGGCCGCCGCGTCGACGGCCGAGGACGACGGGCTCTGCGACGTGCTATCCAGCCGGGAGTTCTCGCAGGAGGTGACGGAGCTGCTCATCCAGCACGTGCCGTCGCTGACCGGCAGCCAGATCGCCCAGGCGCGCCAGCACCTGGTCGCCTTTGCGCGCAGCCACGGGTGGGTGGAAAGCTAGGCGCGTGCGGGTCCTCTTCATCGGCGGCAGCGGCATCATCAGCTCGGCCTGCGCCCGGCTGGCCGTGGCGCGCGGCATCGAGCTCCACGTCCTCAACCGCGGTGTGAGCCGCGACCGCCCGCTCCCCGAGGGGGCGCGGCTCGTGCAGGCCGACATCCGGGATCCGCAGTCGGTGCGCGACGCCCTGGCCGGCCAGACGTTCGACGCGGTCGTTGACTGGGTCGCGTTCACCCCCGAGCACGTGCACACGGACATCGAGCTGTTCCGCGGGCGCACCGGGCAGTATGTCTTCATCAGCTCGGCCTCGGCCTACCAGACGCCGCCGGCCCGCCTGCCCGTGGTCGAGTCGTCCCCGCTGCGCAACCCGTTCTGGCAGTACAGCCGGGACAAGATCGCCTGCGAGGACCTCCTGGTGCAGGTGTACCGCGACAAGGGCTTCCCGGCGACCATCGTGCGCCCGTCACACACGTATGACCGCACCCTCGTGCCCTTCGACGGCGGCTGGACGGTGCTCGGCCGGATGCGGCAGGGCAAGGAGGTCGTGGTGCACGGCGACGGCACGTCGCTGTGGACGCTCACCCACCACGAGGACTTCGCGAAGGCGTTCGTCCCGCTGCTGGGCCACCCACGCGCGATCGGCGACGTCTTCCACATCACCGGCGACGACGTGCTCACCTGGAACCAGATCGCCGAGCACCTGGCCGCCGCCCTGGGCGTGACCGCGAAGCTCGTCCACGTCCCGTCCGACGCGATCGCCGCCGCCGACCCGGAGTGGGGCGCCGGCCTGCTCGGCGACAAGGCCCACTCGATGGTCTTCGACAACTCGAAGGTCCGCCTTCTGGTCCCGGACTTCGCCGCCACCATCCCGTTCCACCAGGGGGCGCGGGAGATCGTGGCATGGCACGACGAGGATCCCGCGCGCCAGGTCACCGACGAGCGCCTCGACAAGGTGATGGACGACCTGGTGGCCCGCTTCCGCGTCTAGCCGCTGCCCGCCGTTTCCCACCGAGCGCCGCCCGCGGGCCGCCGGCCGCTGCCCGGCTGCCACCGCCGCCTTGCCCCGCTCCCTGCCGTTTCCCACCGAGCGCCGCCCGCGGGCCCGACCGCCGCCCGGCTGCCACCTGCCGCTGCCTGGCCCACTCCCGCCGTTTCCCACCGAACGCCACCTGCGGACCCCTCCGAGGCCCGCCGCTCTCCTGCCGCTCCCCTGTTGGCCTCGGTGTGCCCCGGCGACCGTCCACCCAAAATTACTTGAGAAACTTACTTAAGTTTCTGTCATACTTTTTCGGCGTGACGGTGCTCCGTATCGCCGAGCTGACGCGCGTCCTCGAAGCGTTCACCCGGATGTCGATCCGGCTCCCGGCCGCCCAGCGGCTGAGCTTCACCACCCTGTCGGTGCTGCACACCCTGTCGACCCGTGGCCCGAAGCGGCTGACCGAGCTGACCGCCACCGAGCAGGTCACCCAGTCGGCGATCACCCAGATCGTCACCAAGCTGGAGCGCGAGGGCCTGGTCCGCCGCGAACCCGACCCCACCGACGGCCGCGCCGTCCTGGTGCACGCGACCCCGGCCGGCACCGCGGTCATCGACGGCCGCCGCGACGAGCGCATCCACCGCCTCACCGAGCTCGCCGGCCAGCTCGACCCGGACGAGCAGGCGGCCATCGCGGCGGCCCTGCCGGCCCTGGCCCACCTGGTCGAGCTCAGCGAACCCGCGACGCTACGCCGCGACCATGCCGAGGCCAGCCGGCCCGCGACCCCACGCCGCGACCCTGCCGAGGCCGGCCAACCCGCGACCCCACGCCGCGACCCTGCCGAGGCCAGCGAACCCGCGACCCCACGCCGCAACCCTGCCGAGGCCGGTCGGCCCGCCGCCGCTCGCCGCAGGCGCGTCGAGCCCAGCCAGCCCACGACCGATGCCACGTAAGGAGCCGAAACCGTGAGCCACGGCGCGTTCCCGCTCGTTCCCACGCCGATCCACGTTTCCGACGAGGTCCTGGCCGACCTCCGGCTGCGGCTGGAGCTGACCCGCTTCCCGGACGACGCCGGGAACGACGACTGGTACTACGGCGTCAACGGCACCTACCTGCGGGAGCTCGTGCGATACTGGCGCACCGAGTACGACTGGCGCAAGGCCGAGGCGGCGATCAACGCCTACGAGCACTACCACGTCCGCGTCGACGGCGTGTCCGTCCACTTCATGCGGCGGCCCGGCGCCGGCCCGGACCCGACGCCCCTGATTCTCACGCACGGCTGGCCGTGGACGTTCTGGCACTGGTCGAAGGTCGTCGACCGGCTCGCCGACCCGGCCGCGTTCGGCGAGGACCCGGCCGAGGCGTTCGACGTCATCGTCCCGTCGTTCCCCGGGTTCGGGCTGTCGACGCCGTTGCCCGACCACCCGGACATGAACTTCTGGAAGGTCGCCGACCTCTGGAACACCCTGATGACGGAAACGCTCGGAAACGAACGGTACGCGGCGGCCGGTTGCGACGTCGGTGCACTGGTGACCGGGCAGCTCGGCCACAAGTACGCGGACCGGTTGTACGGGATCCACATCGGCTCCGGCCAGAAGCTCACGATGTTCAACGGGGACCGCGCCTGGGACTTCGGCGGCGGGCGGCCGATTCCCGACGGCCTGCCGGTGGAGGTACACGGGAGAATTCTGGCGCTGGACAAGCGGTTCGCGGTGCATCTCGCGGCGCACGTGCTCGACTCCAGCACGCTCTCGTACGGGTTGTCGGACTCCCCCGCCGGGATGCTCGCGTGGATCCTGCAGCGGTGGGTGGCGTGGAGCGACAACGGCGGCGACGTCGAGTCGGTGTTCACGAAGGACGACCTGCTGACCCACGCGATGCTCTTCTGGGTCAACAACTCGATCGGCACCTCGATCCGCACGTACGCGAACAACAACCGCTATCCGTGGACGCCCTCACACGACCGTACGCCGGTGGTCGAGGCGCCGACCGGGATCACGTTCGTCGGCTACGAGAACCCGCCCGGCGTCACGACCGACCAGCGGGTGCGGCACTTCCTGGAGAGCGACCGCGCGCAGTGGTACAACCATGTGAACCTCACCGTGCACGACCGTGGCGGCCATTTCATCCCGTGGGAGCTCCCGGACGCGTGGGTGGAGGACCTGCGCCGCACGTTCCGCGGCCGCCGCTGACCCTCACGAGCGGCGGTGCGCGTCCACGAGTCGCAGCAGGGCGCGCACCGCGGCGCTCGGGCGGCGCGCGGCCGCGGTGGCGACGTCGAACGTCCAGCTGAGCCGCGTTCCGAGCACGGGCCGCAGCGCGAGCTCCGGCCCGGGCCGCACCGCGAACCTCGGGATCAGCGCGACGCCGAGACCGTTTCCGACGTACTGCGGAACGGTCGCGATGTCGGCGACCTCCAGCGCCACGCGCCGCTGCAGGCCGGCGGCGGCGAAACCGCGGTCGACCTCGGTGCGGTTGCCGTACCCGAGCGGCGAGTCCACGAACGGCTCGTCGGCGAGGTCCGCGAGCGACACCGACTCGCGCTCGGTGAGCGGATGTGACGCCGGCAGTACCGCCACGATCGGCTCGGCGACGAGCGTGCGTGTCGACAGCCCGGCCGGCGGGTGACCCGACAGGGAGAGGAAGGCCACGTCGAGCTCGCCGTCGAGCAGCGCGTCGGCCAGGCCGGCCGAGCCGCTGGTCGCGGTGCGCAGCCGCAGGTCGACGTGCGGGTGCTCGGCGTGGAACTGCCCCAGCAGGCCGGGCAGGTCGACGAACCCGACCGAGGTCAGCGTGCCGATCCGCAGCGTGCCGCGCAGCCCGCCGCGCACCTCGTCGACGGCGTCGCGGGCGGCCTGCGCGGCGTCGATCGTCGCCCGGGCCGCGGGCAGGAGCGCCGTTCCGGCGTCGGTGAGCACGACCCGCTGCGAGGTGCGCTCGAACAGCTGGACGCCGAGCTCGCGTTCCAGGCCGCGCACCGCGGCGGAGACGCCGGACTGCACGACACGGAGCCGCTCGGCCGCGCGCGTGAAGCTTCGCTCCTCGGCGACGCTCACGAAGTACACGAGATGCCTCAACTCCACGAGGGAACTATCGCAGATCGTGCTGGAAACCAGCACGAAGATTCGTGGTTGGTGCTGGTTCCCGCGAGGGACATTGCAGGCATGACTTCGGTACTGTCGTCCGTCGGCCGGTCAACCCGGCACCGGGCCGTTCCCGCGCGCCGGGGCCTCAGCCACGAGCAGGGGTTCTGGGCGATCGCGCTCGCGTTCGCGGTGTCGCTCGCGTTCACCGTGGTGCCGACCCCGCTCTGGGCCATCTACCAGCGGCACGACGGGTACTCCACGATCGCGGTGACGATCGCGTTCGCCGCGTACGCGGTCGGCGTCGTGACCAGCCTGTTCCTGGCGGGACACGTTTCCGACTGGCTGGGACGGCGTCGAGTGCTGCTCCCGGCGGTACTGCTGGAGGCGATCGCGGCGACGCTGTTCCTCACGTCGACGTCGCTCGGCGTCGTCATCGTCGCCCGCGTGCTGTCCGGCCTGGGCATCGGCATGATCACCGCGACGGCGACCGCGCACCTGTCCGAGCTGCACGCCGCCGCCCGCCCGGCGGCCGGCCGGGCCCGCGCCGACCTGGTGTCCACGGTCGCCAACCTGGGCGGTTTCGCGTTCGGTCCGATCGTCGCCGGCCTGCTCGCGCAGTACGTGGACGCGCCGCTGCGCACGCCGTACCTGGTCTTCCTCGCGCTGTTGCTCCTGGCGGCGCTGGCCGTCGCCCTCGTGCCGGAGACAGTGAGCGCTCTCCCGCGCCGGTACCGCCCGCAGCGCGTCAACGTGCCCGCCGCGGCCCGCCCGCGCTACTTCGCGGCCGCCGCCGGCGCGTTCGCGTCGCTGTCGGTGCTCGGCCTGTTCACTTCTCTGGCGCCGTCGTTCGTCGCGGGCACGCTGCACCACCCGTCGCGCGCCCTGGCCGGCCTGGTGGCGTCGCTGGTGTTCGCGAGCGGCGCCGCGGCCCAGGTACTGCTGCGGCGGCACCCGATCCGCGTGCAGCTCATGACCGGGCTGTCGCTGATGGTGCTGGGCCTGGTGACGGTGACCGCGGGCGTGTGGGGCACCAGCCTGGCGGTGTTCCTGGCGGGCGGCATCATGGCGGGCGGCGGCGCCGGCGCGCTGCTGAAGGGCGCGATCTCGACGGTGGTCGATCTCGCGCCGCCCGCGGTCCGCGGCGAGGCGCTGGCCGGGCTGTTCCTGGGCGGGTACCTCGGCCTGGCCGTCCCGGTGCTCGGCCTCGGCTTCGCGACGCAGCTCGTGAGCGCGCGGGTGGCCCTGCTGGGCTTCGCGACCGCGGTGATCCTGGTCATCGCGGGTACGGCCCGCATGCTGCTCTTCGTCAGACGGTGACCTGCGTGCGGGTGTCGACCACCGACCGGGCGATTGCCTTCACCGTCGGGCTGTTCCCGTTCTGGATCTCCGACTTGGCGAGGCTGACCAGCTGAGCGAGATGCTCACGCAGACACTCGGCGGCCTGCCGGTCGAACTCGGCACCCTGCGCGGCGCTGATCACGGCGAGCCGGTCGGCATCGACGAGCCCGGGCATCTTGTGGCCTTTGTGGGGGTTCTCGGCGGGGATGCCGGCCTGCTGGCCGAGGGTGCGCAGCCTGGGGAGCTCGGCGTCGTACACGGCCCGCAGCTCCTGCGCCGTCCTGGCCAGGGCGGGATCGGCGGCCCGCTGGGCGAGAAGGTCGAGGACCGGGATCAGCTGCTCGTCCATCGGGATCATGAGCTCGATCCAGGCGAGGTCGGTGCCGCCGAACTCCGAGACTGCGACTGCTGACGCCGGCGCGGCGGACTTCGGTTCGGGGGGAGCGTCGGCGGCGCAGGCGGTTGTACCGGTGATGAGCGCTCCGAGGAGAAGAGCGACGACCAGGCGGGGCCGCCGGGTGCGCAGGGCGAGGACCAGGTGCGGCCGGCGGGTGCGTGCCGGTGCGTTCGTCCGGTGATCGGCCAGCGGCGATGACGACGGCAGCGACGACGACGGGAGCTTCGGGCGCCGGGTCGTTGGCGGGCGACTGGGCACGGAGGGGGCTCCTTCCGACTTCCAAGCAGCGGTGCTTCGAGCATCGGCTTTCGAACATCGGGCTTTCGAGCAGCGGCTTTGGAACAGCGGGCCTTGGAGCACTGAGCTTTAGCACGGTGGGCCTTAAGCAGTGGACTTTTGATCATTGGGGTTTGAGCAGCGCCCTTTCGAGCAGCCGGGCCTCCAGGCGTCTGGGAGACCAGGCATCGGGAGACCAGGTATCCGGGCTTCGCAGGTTTCCTGTTTCCGGCGGGCCGGTCCGGCGGTTGCGGGACGCAGGCGCCCAGAGCCAGGTCGTACCCGCAACCGCAGGATCGGCGCCCGGGAGACGACGCTCCCGGTGGCGGGAACCCCAACCCGGTCACCGCCTTGCCACTGCACTGGCGGAACACCCGTTCCTCAGTCCGGATGTCGCTCCTGACCGGGCCGCGGCGGATCGTGACAACGACCGCCGTGACGACCGGCTCGGGCAGCCCCCGCCTGGATGACCAACCCGAGCGACCGTTTCCCCGTTGTACCCGGTCAGGCGGCCCGGCCCGCCCCCGTCGATCCCACTGCTTCGCCTGGCCGGCCGCCACGGATCGCGCTTTCCGCCGGCACCCGACCCATTGGAGAGCGCTCTCCGCAACCAGAGTCTCCCGCCTGGCGAAAGGGGTGTCAACAGTCCGCCGACCGTGAGATCGGGAAATCTGATCCCGCCCCACCGAAGCCGGATGTCGTTCAGGCACAAGGCATCCAGCGTCAGCGCGCCGGACCGACCCACTACGGAGACCCGGACACCGCGCGAGGCGGTGGAGAGCGCTCTCCAAGCGTCGGTGGAGGTGATGGGGCCGGAAACAGGAAGGCGCCGGAAATCGGAACACGCGGGAACGCGGGAACGGCGCACGGCCGGGGCGGCGGCGCGGAACAGGAACGGGAACGGCGCACGGCCGGGGCGGCGGCGCGGAACAGGAACGGGAACGGCGCACGGCCGAGGCGGCGGCGCGGAACAGGAACGGGAACGGCGCACGGCCGAGGCGGCGGCG
>NZ_BMPI01000081.1:0-241 GCF_014647515.1 Dactylosporangium sucinum
GAGCTGTTCCGCGAGATGGCCGGCCTGCCGGTCACGGTACGGCTGATCGACCCGCCGCTGCACGAGTTCCTGCCGCCGCTGGAGGACCTCGCGGTCAAGGTCGCCGTCGCCGAGGAGCGCGGCGAGGACCCTGGCCACGACAAGGATCTCCTCGACGCCGTGCGCCGCATGCACGAGGAGAACCCGATGCTCGGCCTGCGCGGCGTGCGCCTCGGGCTGGTCATCCCCGGCCTGTTCGCCA
>NZ_BMPI01000081.1:303-1063 GCF_014647515.1 Dactylosporangium sucinum
TCGAGGCGGCGGCGCAGGTGCCGGACGCGCACCCGGAGATCATGGTGCCGCTCGTCGGCGCGGTGCAGGAGCTGGAGACGATCCGCGCCGAGGCCGAGAAGATCATCGGCGAGTTCGCCGTCGACGTGAAGATCGGCACGATGATCGAGGTGCCGCGGGCCGCCCTGACGGCCGGTGACATCGCGCAGGCCGCCGACTTCTTCTCGTTCGGGACGAACGACCTCACCCAGATGGGCTGGGGCTTCTCCCGGGACGACGTCGAGGGGGCGTTCTTCTGGCGGTACCTCGAGCTCGGCATCTTCGGCGTCTCGCCGTTCGAGTCGATCGACCGCGACGGCGTCGGCCGGCTGGTGCGCATCGCCGTCGACGAGGGCCGCGCCGCCCGCCCGGAGCTGCACTTCGGCGTCTGCGGCGAGCACGGCGGCGACCCCGAGTCGGTGCACTTCTTCCACGAGGTGGGCCTGGACTACGTGTCCTGCTCGCCGTTCCGGGTGCCGGTCGCCCGCCTGGAGGCGGGTCGCGCCGCCATCGAGTCCACCGGGTCCGACTCCCGGTGAACGAGACGTTCACCAGGGCAACGGCGCCCTGGTGAGCACGAGGAGGCCGGGGCAACGACGCCCCGGCCTCTTTCGTGGCGGTACCGCTAGGCCCTGTTTCACGACTGGGGCCGGGCTGCGGCGGGCCCAGATTTCTCCTGGCGGCACCCCGCGAAAGCCCGGTTACAACACCGGTAGCCAGACTTCCGCGGGGCACCGCCAGG
>NZ_BMPI01000081.1:1133-11383 GCF_014647515.1 Dactylosporangium sucinum
TCAGCTCCGACCCCAGTCGTGAAACAGGGCCTAGATCTCCATCTCGTCCTCGACCCGGCTCAGCTGGTGGCGGGCCAGCGCCAGGTTGGCCCGGGAGCGCAGCAGCGCCAGGTAGAGGAACAGGCCCTTGCCGGAGCGGCCGGTGACCGGACGGATCAGGTGGTACTGGTTGTTCAGCGTGATCAGGATGTCCTCGATGCCGTCCTTGAGGTTCAGCATCTCGATCGTGCGCATCTTGGCGCGGACCACGTCGGTGTTGCCGGCGGCGGCGACGGTCAGGTCGAGGTCCTTCGAGCCGCCGAGCACGCCGAGCGCCATGCCGCTGTTGTAGTCCACCAGCGCCACGCCGATCGCGCCGTCGATGGTCATCAGTTCCTTGAGCGCAGTTTCCATGTCCGCCATGGCTACCTCCGTGAGGGTTCTCGGGGAAGTTCCGGGTGTGGGGGAAGACTCGGGTGTACGTCTGGATCTGCGGTGTGCGCCACCATTGCGGGTCACCATCGCGCCGGCTCCGGCAGCGCCTGCGCGAAGGTGAGCGCGGCCGCGGCCACGATCCGCGACACCACCTGCGTGGCGCGCCGGGCCTCGTGGTGCAGCCGGCCGACGTTGGCGTCCGCGGTCGCCAACAGCACCAGGACCGCGCCGTGGCCCGCCATGTACATGGCGACGTAACCGCCGGTGCTGCGGATGAGCACCTCCTGGAAGTCGTCGTGCCCGGCGCTGTCGGCGATCCGCTGGCTGACGCCCAGGCAGGCCGCCGCGAGTGCGGCGACACCTTCGACCACGACCGCCTGCGCGTCGTCGGCGATGAGCAGGCCGTCGGTGCTGGCGACCAGGCAGCCGCTGATCTCCGGCACGACCTGGCGCAGGCGGTGCAGCTCCGCGAGGAGCTCGCCGCGCAGCTCCGCGTCGGTTGTCATCGGGGTTGTTCCTCCTCTCTGGGCCCGGTTCAGCGCAGGGACTGCAGCGCGGAGCGGATCCGTTTGAGCAGCGAGTCGTCGGGGGACCTGTCGATCGCCCCCGGCAGCACCGCGAGTGCGCTCACCCCGGCCGGGAGCTCGCGCCGGTGGTGCGCCGGTGGGTCCTCGAACGTGAACGTCCCGGGCACCCGCCTCGGCAGCTCCGGGTCCTCGGCCGGGACCGGGGGCTCCGCAACGGCCGGTGCCGGCGGTTCCGCCGCGGGCTCCGCAACGGCCGGTGCCGGCGGTTTCGCCGCGGGCACCGCCACCAGGCCGGCCGCCGCCAGCCGCCGCACGTCCAGCGTGACCGCGTAGGCCGAGCGGCCCAGCAGTCCCGCGAGGTCCTGCGGCGTCCGCCGGCCGTCGGCGTGCAGCACGATCTCCCACTGCAGGCCGGACAGCAGCACCCGGTCGAGTCCCGGCCGGAGGACGGGAACGACCGGTGCGAGGTCGGTTGCTTCTGACGGGTGCACCTCGTCGAGCATGCGCCGTTGTCGGGACACGTGGTCGCACACCTGGTCCGCCGTCACGGTGCCGTCGGCGCCGAGCCAGTGCTCGACGCCCGCGTCGAAGCGGAGGTCGGCACCCCCGGTCGACAGGACGAAGAACGCCGCGTCGTACAGCGCCTGGACGGCGCACAGCTCCAGCTCGGCCGCCGTGACGTGCCCGCCCTCGACCAGGGCCCGGGCCGGCCGCGAGGGGATGGTCTCCCAGACCCGCTCGTCGACCTTGCCGCAGGCCGTGAGCAGGCGGTCGACGCTCGGCGCGGCCGGCGACTCGACGCCGTTGACCCGGCCCTCGCGCAGGAACACCACGCCGCCGGGCTCGCCGACGACGGTGAGCGCGCCGGTGGCGCCGGTGGCGGCCAGCCGGGCGAGCGCCTGCCCGGGTGTGGTGCCCCGGGCCGGCCGGGGGTGCTTGGCGGCCAACGCGACCCCCGCGCTCACGCGAGGTCGTCGGCCAGCGAGCGGACCCGGCGGCGGGCGATCGCCAGGTTGCCCTCCGTCCGGTCGAGCCAGACGTAGAGCACCAGCCGCGAGTCGAACGCGGTCCGCACCGGCCGGATCAGGTGGTACGCGGCCGAGGTGCTGATGATGACGTCCTCGACCGTGTCGCCCGGGACCGCCGGGGCGTAGGCCGCGGTCTGCATCGCGGCGTGGATGACGCTCGCCGTGCCGAGCGCGGCGGCGGCCGGGTCGGCGTGCGGCGCGACCTGCTCCTGGCCGCCCTCCAGGCCGAGGGTCTGGCCGGTGGTGTAGTCGATGAGGCTGGCTCCGATGGCACCGCGGATGGTCATGGCACGGCGCAGGCACTCATCGATCGCAGGCACAGGCAGGTTCTCCCGTCGGGCGTCCGGGGGGCATGCGCGACGGTGGTGCCGCAGCAGCCAGAACCATGCGCAAAAGGCAAATTACCCCGCACGCCATGATCGACTACGCCGTGCGTTCGGATGCTAACGGTTGGCTGTTCGGTCTTTGAATTTTGCAATGTGCACGTTTGACCCACGCGGCGGCTGGAGAGACGCTAAAGTGCCTCGCCCCCAGCTCCAGCCCGGGTCCGGCGGCGTGGCTGCGACAGGCGACGGCGCGGCGTATGGTGGGTCCCCACGCCGACCACGGAGGTGTGCATGGGGAGCCGGTGGTATGCCCTGATCGTCGATGCGATCGACCCGGAGCGCCTCGCTCGCTGGTGGGCCGAGGTGCTCGACCAGCAGGTCGAACGCGTGTCACCGGACGAGGTCCTGGTGGGGCCGGACCGCGACGGCCATCCCCGCCTGGTCTTCCTCCGCCACGCCGAGGCGAAGCATGCGAAGAACCGGCTGCACCTCGACCTGCGCCCCGACGACCTCGACGGTGAGATCGAGCGCCTGGTCAACATGGGCGCCCGCCACGTCGACGTCGGCCAGCCGGAGGACGCCGCGTGGGTCGTGCTGGCCGACCCCGAGGGCAACGAGTTCTGCGTGCTCCGGCCGTCGAGATGACCTTCTCGAAGGTGTACCGCCTGGGCGTCGCCGCGGGCCTCGGCCTGCTGACGGTGGCCGGCGGCGCCTTCGCGCTGTACAGCGTCCGCCAGGTCCTCGTCCAGGTGGTCATCGCGCTGTTCGTGGCGGTGTCCCTCGACCCGGCGGTGCGCCTGCTGATCCGGCACGGGGTGCGCCGGTCGGTCGCGGTCGCGGCGATCCTCGTCGTCGCCGTCGGGCTGCTGGTCGCCTTCGTCTGGTCGCTGGTCCCGCCCCTCGTCGGGCAGGCGGGTGAGCTGCTGCAGAACATCCCGAAGTACCTCCAGGAGCTCCCGGAACGCTCCCGCGCCTACCGCGAGATCGCCGACCGCTACGGCTTGACCGAGCGGCTCACCGAGTTCGCCAGGGGCGTGCCGGCGAAGGTCGGCGGCGGCGCGCTCGGCGTCATCACCGGCATCTTCAGCGCGATCGTCAACGTGCTGCTCGTCGTCGTGCTCACCATCTACTTCATGGCCGACCTGCCCCGGCTGCGCCGCGGGCTGGTCCGGCTGGTGCCCCGGGCCCGCCGCCCGCGAGCCGCGCAGGCCGTGAACGTCGTCGTCGACAAGGTCGGCGGGTACATGATCGGCAACCTCATCATCTCGCTCGTCGCGGGCGTCACGGCGTTCGTCTGCCTGTTCGCCCTCGGCGTGCCCTACGCCCTGCCGCTCGCCGTGTTCGTCGCGGTCACCGACCTGATCCCGATGATCGGCGCCACCGTCGGCGCGGTGGGCTGCACGGTCGTCGCGCTCGTCACCGCCGGCGTGTGGCCGGCGGCGGTCGTCGTGGGCCTGTTCTTCCTCGCCTACCAGCAGCTGGAGAACTACCTCATCGCGCCGCGCGTGCTGCGCAACACCGTCGACCTGTCGTCGATCTCGGTGCTGCTCGCGGCGCTCGTCGGCGGCGCGATCCTGGGCGTCGTCGGCGCGCTCATGGCGATCCCGATCGTCGCCGCCGTCAAGGTGCTCATGACGCCGATGGTCGAGGCACTGAACCAGCCGCCGGAGCCCTCGGATCCGCCCCCGCCCCCACCGGTGCCGATCCCGGCGCCCCGCGATGAGGACGCCCCTGCCTGATGTGGTCGGGGCCTTCCGGCTCTCGACCCGTTCTAAGCTCGAACCGTGACGTCTGACGAACAGCGCTTTGTCGAAGAGCCGTTGAAGGACTTCACCACGACCACCGCCGACAACGGGCGCACGGCGTTCCAGCGCGACCGGGCCCGGGTGCTGCACTCGGCCGGGTTCCGGCGGCTGGCCACCAAGACCCAGGTCCACGCGGCCGGCGCCGACTCGTTCCTGCGCACCCGCCTCACCCACTCGCTGGAGGTCGCCCAGATCGGCCGGGAGATGGGCGCCCGGCTCGGCTGCGACCCCGACGTGGTCGACACCGCCGGGCTCGCCCACGACCTCGGCCACCCGCCGTTCGGGCACAACGGCGAGGACGCGCTCGACGCCGTCGCGGCCGCCTGCGGCGGGTTCGAGGGCAACGCGCAGACCCTCCGCGTGCTCACCCGCCTGGAGGCCAAGGTCGTCGCCCCCGACGGCACCTCGGCCGGGCTCAACCTCACCCGCGCCGCGCTCGACGGCGTCTCGAAGTACCCGTGGCCGCGCCGCCCGGGCACCCGCAAGTTCGGCGTGTACCCCGACGACCGCGCGGTCTTCGCCTGGCTGCGCGCCGGCGCGCCGGGCGAGGGCCGGCGCTGCCTGGAGGCCCAGGTCATGGACTGGGCCGACGACGTCGCCTACTCCGTGCACGACCTGGAGGACGGGATCCACGGCGGATACGTGCACCTCGCGCCGCTGCGGGACGACGCCGGCGAGCGGGCCGCGCTGTGCGTCGACGTCGCCGCCGCGTACTCCCACGAGACGGCCGACGATCTGGGACTGGTCCTGGTCGATCTGCTCGCCGACCCGGTCTTCGCGCCGCTCGACGACTACGACGGCAGCCACGCGGCGCAGGTCGCGCTGAAGCGGATGACGAGCGTGCTGACCGGCCGGTTCGCGGCCGCCGCCGTCGCCGCCACCCGGGCGGTCCACGGCGACGGGCCGCTGCGCCGCTACGCGGCCGACCTCGTCGTCCCGCCCCTCGTCCGCGCGCACTGCGCGCTGCTGAAAGGCATTGCCCTGCGGTACGTGATGCGCCGCCCGGGATCCGAGCGACGGTACGCCGACGAGGTCACCGTCCTGCGGGAGCTGGTGGCGGTCCTGCTCGACCGCGCCCCGGACGGCCTCGACCCCGTCTTCGCCCCGATGTGGCGGGCCGCCCCCGACGACGCGGCGCGGCTGCGGGTGGTGATCGACCAGGTGGCCAGCCTGACCGACCCGGCAGCGCTGGCATGGCACGAGCGATTGCGGAAGGCTGGTAGGCATGGCTGACGAGCGGACGTTTGTGATCGTGGGAGCGAGCCTCGCCGGGGCGAAGGCCGCCGAGACGCTGCGCGCCGAGGGGTTCACCGGTGCGGTGCTGCTCATCGGCGAGGAGACGGAGCGGCCGTACGAGCGGCCCCCGCTCTCCAAGGGCTACCTCCAGGGTTCCGAGGAGGCGCGCGAGAAGGCGTTCGTCCACCCGATGTCGTGGTATGCCGAGCACGACGTCGAGCTGCGGCTCGCGACCCGGGTCACCCACCTGGACCCGGTCGCCCACACGGTCACCCTCGACGGCGTCGACCCGGTGCGGTACGACAAGCTCCTGCTCACCACCGGCTCCCGCGTCCGCACCCTGCCGGTCCCCGGCGCCGAGCTGACCGGCGTGCGCTACCTGCGCACCGTGGACGAGTCGGACGCGCTGCTCGCCCACCTGCGCACCGCGAGCGACGTCGTCGTCGTGGGCGCCGGCTGGATCGGCCTGGAGGCGGCGGCCGCGGCCCGCAAGCACGGCGCCACCGTCACCGTGGTCGAGCAGGCGAGCCTGCCGCTCCAGCGGGTCCTCGGCGACGAGGTCGCAACGGTGTTCGCCGACCTCCATCGAGCCAATGGCGTCGATTTCCGCTTCGGTACCTCGGTGGCCTCCTTCGACGGCGACCGCACCCTGTCGTCGGTCACCCTGACCGACGGCACCGTCCTGCCCGCGGACGTCGCCGTCGTCGGCATCGGCATCCAGCCCAACACCGAGCTGGCCGTCGACGGCGGCCTGGAGGTCGACAACGGCATCCTGGTCGACGCGGGCCTGCGCACGTCGGACCCGGACATCTACGCCGCCGGCGACGTGGTGAACCTGGAGCATCCGTGGCTGGGCCGCCGCATCCGCGTCGAGCACTGGGCCAACGCGCTGAACGGCGGCAAGGCGGCCGGCAAGGCCCTGCTCGGCGAGCCGGTGGTGTTCGACCGGGTCCCGTACTTCTTCTCGGACCAGTACGACCTGGGCATGGAGTACTCGGGCTTCGCCGAACCGGGCGGCTACGACCGCGTGGTCTTCCGCGGCGACGTCGCGGCCCGCGAGTTCATCGCCTTCTGGGTCAAGGACGGCCGCGTCCTGGCCGGCATGAACGCCAACGTGTGGGACGTGACGGACGACATCCAGCAGCTGGTCCGCGCCGGCTACGCGGGCCGGCCGGTCGACCTCGCCCGCCTGGCCGACCCGGGCGTCCCGCTGGGAGACCTGCTCGCCTGACGCCCGGCTCCGGCCCCATGATCGACGGAGACTTCCGGTTGCCATGGCGACCGGAACTCTCCATCGATCATGGGCATCGGGCCGCCGCCGGCTACGGCGTGTACAACGCCGGCCTGCCGGTGCCCGCGGTCCGGTCCGGCGAACCGGGCCTCATGCCCGTGGCGGGCGTCGTCAGCTGCCTGACCGTCGTCGCCGGGCTGCCGCTCGCGCTGCGCGCCCCGCAGCTCGTCGCGGTGGCGGCGCGGGCCGCGCTCAGGGGGACACGCAGAACTCGTTCCCCTGCGGGTCGGTGAGCGTGGTCCAGGCGACCGGGCCCTGCCGCCCGGTGTGCAGGACCGTCGCGCCGCGGGCGACCAGCTTCCGCACCACGGCGTCGACGTCGTCGTCGCCGACCCGCACGTCGAGGTGCATGCGGTTCTTGGCCGACTTCTCCTCCGGCACCCACTGGAACAACACCCGTGGCCGGTCCGGGTGGCGGATCGCCGCACCGGCCTTCCAGACGAGGGCCCCGTTGTGGGTCTTCGTGTCGTCCTCGGTGGCGTGCCCCTCGCTGATCATCCGGCGGATGAACGCCTCGTCCTGGGGCTCGACCTCCCAGCCCAGGGTCTCGGCCCACCAGTCGGCGAGGTTGTGCGGGTCGGTGCTGTCCTGGGTGACCTGAAACTCGTATGCCATGCCCCCACGCTAGAACCAATCGCGGACAGATCCGGTCCGCAATGGCTGGCAGAATCGGGTCCATGCTCGACACGTCGGCCCGCCTGCTGCGCCTGCTGTCGATCCTGCAGGGCCGGGCGGAGTGGTCCGGCGCCGAGCTGGCCCAGCGGCTCCAGGTCACGCCGCGGACGCTGCGGCGCGACGTCACGCGGCTGCGCGAGCTCGGGTACCCGGTCGAGGCCAGCCCGGGCGTCGCCGGCGGCTACCGGCTAGGCGCCGGCTCGGTCCTGCCGCCGCTGCTGCTCGACGACGACGAGGCGGTCGCCGTGGTGCTGAGCCTGCGCACCGCGACCAGCATGACGGGCGTCGCCGAGACGTCGCTGCGCGCGCTGGCCAAGCTGGAGCGCATCCTGCCGGCCCGGCTGCGCGAGCGGGCGGCCGCGCTGCGCCAGGCCACGGTGCCGCTCGGCGGCCCGGACCCCACGGTCGACCCCGGGATGCTGGCCGTGATCGCGGAGGCGTGCCACAGCCGGCACCGGCTCACGTTCGAGTACCGCCGCCGCGACGGTTCCCGCAGCGTCCGCGACGTCGAGCCGCACCGCCTGGTGCACGCGGGCCGCCGGTGGTATCTCGTCGCCTACTCCGGCGACGACTGGCGCACGTTCCGCGCCGACCGCATCACCGGGATGCCGGCGCCGGGCCCCCGATGCCCGCCCCGCGACCCGCCCGACGCCGCCGCGTTCGTCGCCGACGCCATCACCACGTCGGTGTACCGCCACCGCGCCCGCGTCGTCATCGAGGCCCCCGCCGACGTGGTCGCCGAGCTGGTGCCCGCCACCACCGCGGTGGTCGAGGCCCTGGACCGCGACCGCTGCCTGCTGACCGCGGGCGCCGACTCCCTGTCGTTCCTGGCCGCCCGCCTGGCGTTGCTGGGCCACGACTT
Organism: Dactylosporangium sucinum; assembly: GCF_014647515.1. Classification (GTDB taxonomy): domain Bacteria; phylum Actinomycetota; class Actinomycetes; order Mycobacteriales; family Micromonosporaceae; genus Dactylosporangium; species Dactylosporangium sucinum. The sequence continues at coordinate 9,298 of NZ_BMPI01000081.1, forward strand.
CACGGTGCTGGAACCGGGCGAGCTGATCGAGGAACTGGGCCTCCTCGCCGGCCGGCTGCAGCAGGCGTACCGCACGTCGTCGGCGCCACGGCCCTGATCGTCGTCCGGCCGCGCGTGGCCGGCTGACCGTCCGGTCCGTGCACGCCCGGCAGCGGACCGGGTGATGCGGGGGCGGGTCAGTAGGAGCCCGGAGTGACCAGGCCCGTCTCGTAGGCCAGGACGATGGCCTGGGCCCGGTCGCGCAACGACAGCTTCGACAGGATCCGCGCCACGTGGGTCTTCACCGTGGCGTCGCTCAGGTGGAGGCGCTCCGCCAGCTCCGCGTTGCTCAAGCCGCGGGCCAGCAGGCGGAGCACCTCCAGCTCGCGCGGCGTGAGCGGGGACAGGTCGCGGTGGACCGTTGCCGGCTCGTGGGTCGCGTAGCGTTCGATCAGGCGGCGGGTGATCGCCGGGGCCAGCAGCGCGTCGCCCGCGCGGACCAGCCGCACCGCCGCCACCAGGTGCTCCGGGCTCACGTCCTTCAGCAGGAAGCCGCTCGCGCCCGCGGACAGCGCCGCGTAGACGTAGCGGTCCAGGTCGAACGTCGTCAGGATGATGACCCGCGGTGGCAGTTCCGGAGGGGCCGACAGGATGCGGCGGGTCGCCTCCAGGCCGTCCATCTCGGGCATCCGCACGTCCATCAGGACCACGTCCGGGGCCGTGCGGTGGACCGCCTCGACGGCCTCGGCGCCGTTCGCGGCCTCGGCGACGACCGAGATGCCGTCCGCCGTCAGGATCATCCGGAAGCCCGTGCGCACCAGGGCCTGGTCGTCGGCGATGACGACCCGGGGCGCGGCGGTCACGGGGCCTCCAGCGGGATCTCGGCGAGGACCCGGAAGCCGCCCGTCGGGCGTGGGCCTGCCGTCAACGTACCGCCGTAGACCGCGAGCCGTTCGCGCAGGCCCGCCAGCCCGCGGCCGCTGCCGCGGGTGCCCGCCGGCGTGCCGCCCGTGTCGGTGACCTCGATGCGCAGCACACCGCCGGCGGCCGCCGTCACCGAGACCGTCGCCGACGAGCCGGCGGCGTGGCGCATCGTGTTGGTCAGGGCCTCCTGGACGACCCGGTACGCGGCCAGGGCGACGCCCGGCGGCAGGTCGGGGACCGGCGCCAGGTCCAGGGTCACCGGGACGCCCGTCGACCGTACCCGGTCGACGAGCGCGGGCAGGCCGGCCAGGTCGGGCTGGGGCGCCAGGTCCAGGCCGTCGTCGTCGACCGTCAGCAGGCCGATCACCTGGCGCAGCTCGGTCATCGCGGCCCGGCCGCCCGCCTCGACCGCGAGCAGCGCCTCCTTCGCCAGGGAAGGGTCCGTGTCGAGGACCTTGCGGGCCGCGCCGGCCTGCACGACCATCACGCTCACGTTGTGGCTGACCACGTCGTGCAGCTCGCGGGCCAGCCGGGCCCGCTCCAGGTCGGTGGCGACGCGGGCCGCCTCGTGGGCGCGCTGGCGCCAGACGTGGATCGCGTTGGCGGCCAGGCCGACCGAGGAGAGCAGCACGAACGTCACCACGCCCGACGGCAGGGAGGGCAGCGTGGTGCTGTTGCCGGTGATCACCAGGACGCCGGCCACGACCACGCTGACCAGGGCGAGGTTGCGGTAGCGGCTGAACATCGGGGCACTGTACGCGGCCACGACGGAGGCGACGACGGTCCAGGTCGGGTCGCCGCCGTTCTGGTAGACGCGCATCGCGGCCACCGCGATGATCCAGAACGACGCGAGCGGGAAGCGGCGGCGGGTCGCCAGCGGCAGCGCCGAGGCCGCGGCCACGAGGAACAACCGCCAGTCGTGCGACTCGACGGGCGGATCGAGCGGTCCGAAGGGCACGGGTGGCATCTGCGGGTCCGGCGGGAACAGGTCGACCGGGAGCGGCTCGTGCGTCTGCTCCGCCACGCCGTTGACGGCGCCGATCGTGAGCAGCACCGCGAGGATGACGTCCGCCGCCCACGCCCAGCCGCTGAGCCGCGGCGGCTCGCCGGTCGTCCGCCGCAGCCAGGCGATCACGGCCAGGCGCCGCCGCCGGATCGCTTCCATCGCACCAGTGTGGCAAGC
>NZ_BMPI01000081.1:11412-23286 GCF_014647515.1 Dactylosporangium sucinum
GGCCGGCGGGAGCGCGTCCCGACCGATGCGTACATCGCAGGGATGACGCAAACCGCTACCGCGGCCGACGCGCCGGGCGCGGTCCCGCCAATACGGTCCGTCACCATGACGGCAGTCGACAGGGCACTCATCGAGTGCGCAGGCGTGACCAAGCGGTACGACGGTGCGACCCCGGCCCTCGCGGGACTCGACCTGCGGGTGCGCGCGGGCGAGGCGCTCGCCGTTCTCGGACCGTCCGGGAGCGGCAAGTCCACGCTGCTCAACCTCGTCGCCGGGCTGGACCGGCCGAGCCAGGGCACGGTGACGGTCGACGGGGTGCGGGTCGACCGGCTCGGCGAGGCGGCGTCGGCGCGGTACCGGCGCGAGCGGATCGGCATGATCTTCCAGTTCTTCAACCTCCTCGACGACCTCACCGTGCTCGACAACGTGCTGCTGCCGGCCCAGCTGGCCCGGACGCCCCGGGCCACGGCGCGGGCGCGGGCGGACGAGTTGCTGGGGTACCTCGGGATCCGCAAGCACGCGGAGACCTATCCCGGCCGGCTGTCCGGCGGGGAGCGGCAGCGGGTCGCGGTGGCGCGGGCGCTCATGAACCGGCCGCCGCTGCTGCTCGCCGACGAGCCCACCGGCGCCCTGGACACCGCCTCCGGCCAGGACGTCCGCCGGCTGCTCACCGAGCTCAACCGCGACGGGCAGACGCTGGTCCTGGTCACCCACGACCTGGCCCTGGCCGAGGCGTGCGCGACCCGGACGATCGAGCTGGTCGACGGGGTGGTGGCCCGGTGAAGCGGCTGGTCATCGCGCTGACGACGCTGCTCGCCGTCACCGCGTCGGTGCTCGCGGCCGGGCTGCTCGTGCAGTCGCGCGGGCCGTTCGAGCGCGCCTTCGCGCGCCAGCAGGGCGCGCACCTCGCCGCCGGGTTCGACGCGGCGAAGGCGACCGCCGACCAGGTCGCGGCGACCGCGCGGGTGGCCGGGGTGACGGCCGCCGCCGGGCCGTTCCCGACCGTCGGCATCCGGCCCCGCACGGTCGCGGCGCACCCGCCGGGCGAGGGCGGGCTCGGCGCGCCGCCCAGCGTCGAGCTGCCCCCGGTGACGATCGTCGGGCGGGCCGACCCCGGCGGCGCGGTCGACCGCCTGGAGCTCACCCAGGGCCGGTGGGCGACCGGGCCGGGTGAGGTCGTGTGGCTGGCCGGCACCGTCCCGTTCGAGCTCGGCGAGCGGTTCACCGCCGGCGGCACGACGCTCACCGTGGTGGGCTTCGCCCGCTCGGCCGGGCAGACCGCGCAGGCCTGGGCCACCCCGGCGACGGTCGAGGCGTTGAGCGGCCCGCGCGGGTTCCAGATGCTCTACCGGCTCGCGAGCGCCGGGACGGACGCCGACGTGACCGCTGCCCGGCAGGCGATTGCGGCCGCGGTACCGCCGGAAGCCCTGACCGACGCCGCCTCCTACCTCACCGTCCGGCGGGTCGCCGAGCGGATGGCCGCGCTGTTCCTGCCCTTCGTGGTCGCCTTCGGCGTGCTCGGCCTGGTCATGTCCGTCCTGGTCATCGGCATCGTGGTCAGCGGCGCGGTCGGGGCGCAGACCAGGCGCATCGGCATCCGCAAGGCGCTGGGCTGCACCCCGGCGCAGGTCGCCCGCCGGTACCTCGCCGAGGCCCTGATCCCGGCCGCGGTGGGCGCGGCGGCCGGCGTGGTGCTGGGCAACCTGGCGGCGGTGCCGGTCCTCGCCGAGGAGGGGGACGTGTTCGGTACCGGCGCGACCGCCCTGGCGCCGTGGATCTCGGTCGTCGTGCCGCTGGGCGCGCTCGCCGTCGTCGCGGTCACCGCGCTCGTCCCGGCGCTGCGGGCGGCCCGGCTGCGCACGGTCGAGGCGCTCGCCGTCGGGCGCACGCCGTCGGTCGGCCGCGGGCGCACGGCCCGGCGGCTGCTCGGCCGCCTGCCGCTGCCCCGCGCGGTGACCCTCGGCCTGGCCGGGCCGTTCAGCCGGCCGGGCCGGTCGGTGACGATCGGCGCGGCGGTCGCGCTCGGTGCGCTCGGCGTGACGTTCGGCGTGGGCCTGGCCCTGTCGGTCGGCGGGGTCCAGTCGGCGCTCAACCGGCGCGACGCCGGCGACGTCATCGTCCGCGCCGGGCGCCCGGGCGGCCCGGCGCCGTCGGTGGCCGCGGTGCGGGCCCAGCCGGGGACCGCGCGGCTGTTCACCACGACCCGGCTGGAGCTGCCCGTCGCCGGGCTGGCCGGCCCGGTCCAGACGGTGGCGTTCGACGGCGACGCATCCTGGGCGACGTACGAGATCCTGGACGGCCGCTGGTTCGCGGGGCCGGGCGAGGCGGTCGTGCCGACCGGCTTCCTCACCGCCGCGGGCGTGCGCGTCGGCGACGACGTCATGGTGGGCGGCGCCGTGCGCCTGCGCATCGTGGGGGAGGTGCTGGACCTGCGCTCCGACGGCATCCGGCTGATCACCGACGGGCGCTCGCTGGCCGGGCTCGAGCTCCTCGACGGCTTCCCCGAGGTCCACGTCGACGTGGCCGACGGCACCGCCCCGCAGGCCTGGGCCGACGCGTTCAACGCCGGGCACGCCGATCTGCACGCCGAGGTGAACACCGGCGAGCTCAGCGGCACGGTCGTCGCCCTGGACACCCTCGCGGGCACGCTGACCCTGCTGCTCGTCGCCGTGGCCGGGCTGGGCGTGCTGAACACGGTCGTGCTCGACACCCGCGAGCGGGTCCACGAGCTCGGCGTGTGCAAGGCCCTGGGCATGGCGCCCCGGCAGACGGTCGCGCTCGTGCTGACCTCGGTGGCCGGCGTCGGCCTGGTGGCCGGCCTGGCCGGCGTGCCGGCCGGCATCGCGCTGCACGGGGTGGTCATGCCGGCGATGGGCCGGGCCGCGGGCACCCGCCTGCCGCCGTCGGTGCTCGACGTCTACGGCCCCGCCCTGGTGACCGCCCTGGCGGCGGGCGGCCTGCTCATCGCCCTCGCGGGGGCGCTGCTGCCGGCCGGCTGGGCCGCCCGCACGAGCACCGCGCGGGCGCTGCGCAGCGAGTAGCGCCGATCGTGGCCGTGGCCCGGGCGCTCGTGGCGCCTGCCGCCGCAGCGGCAGGCGAGACGCTCCGCCACGTGCGCCGGATCAAGTGCAGCGAGGAGTAGGGCTTTCCCTACCCCGGTCGCATGGTCTGCCCTGTGCCGCCGCCGGGCCGATCCGGCGAGGCTCGACGGCATGACCTCGATCGTCGAACTCGTCGCCGTCTCCAAGCACTACCCGGGCGGCCCGACGGCGCTGGACAACGTGTCGGTGGCCTTCGCCGCCGGCACGTTCGCCGCCGTCATGGGGCCGTCCGGGTCGGGCAAGTCGACCCTGCTGCACTGCGCCGCGGCGCTGGACCGCCCGGACAGCGGCCAGGTGCTCCTGGCCGGACAGGACCTCGCCGGGCTGCGCGAGCCCCGGCTCACCGAGGCGCGGCGGCGGCGCGTCGGGTTCGTCTTCCAGCAGTACAACCTGATGGACTCCCTCTCCGTCTGGCACAACGTGCTCCTGCCGCAGCGGCTGGCCGGGGCGCGGCCGGACAAGGGCTGGGCGCGCGAGGTGCTGCGCCGGGTCGGGCTGGCCGGCCGGGAGGACGAGCGGCCGGCGCGGCTGTCCGGCGGGCAGCGCCAGCGGGTCGCCCTGGCCCGCGCGCTGGCCGGCCGGCCCGAGGTGATCTTCGCGGACGAGCCGACCGGCGCGCTCGACCTGGCCAGCGGCCGCGAGGTGCTGGCGCTGCTGCGCGAGGCCGTCGACGACCTCGGCACGACGGTCGTCATGGTGACGCACGACCCGGCCGCGGCCGGCTGGGCCGACCGGGCGGTCTTCCTGGCCGACGGGCGGATCGTCGCCGAGCTGGCCGCCCCGACCGCCGAGCTCGTCGCGGCGCACATGACGGCGGTGATCGCGCGATGATCCGCCTCGCCCTGGGCACGCTGCGCACGCACCGGGCCGCCTATGCCGGGACGTTCTTCGCCACGGTACTGGCGGTGGCCCTCCTCTGCGGCGCCGGTCTGCTGCTCGCGTCGGTGCTGACCGCCGGGCCGCCGGCCGACCGGTTCGCCGCGGCGGACGCCGTCATCTCCGGCGCGCGCGACGTCACTGTCACGTCCTCCAAACCCAAGAAGAAGGACAAGATCAAGACGAAGACCAAGACCGAGCGGCTGACCGGCGCCGGCACCCTGCCGGCCGGCCTGGCCGACCGGCTGCGCGCGGTGCCGGGCGTCTCTCTCGTGGTGGCCGACGCGGCGGCGCCGGTGCGGATCGCCACGCCGGACGGCCGGGCGGTGCTCGGCGCCGACGACGCGCCGGTCATCGCGCACGGCTGGGCTTCGGCGGCCGTCACGCCGTTCACGCTGCGCTCCGGCCACGCGCCGGGCCCGGGCGAGGTGGTGCTCGACGCCGACCTGGCCGGGCGGGCGGGGGAGACGGTCGTGCTGACCTCCCGCACCGGCGTCCGCACGGTGCGGGTCGTCGGCGTCGCGGCGCCGGCCGGCCGGGACGCGCTGCCGGCCCAGGGCGCGCTGTTCCTGGCCGACTCGGAGGTGGCCGCGGTGACCGGCCTCGCCGACCCGACCGCGGTCGCGGTGTTCGGCACCGGCTTCGCACTGCCGCCCGGGATCGGGGAGGTGCTGACCGGCGACGACAAGGTGCGTGCCGACCTGCCCGGCGCGCTGCCCGACTACATCGCGCCGATCTCCATCTTCGGCTTCGTCATCGGGCTCACCGGGTTCGCCGCCGTGTTCGTGCTCACCGGCACCGTGACGCTCGGCGTGCGGCAGCGGCTGCGGGAACTGGCCCTGCTGCGCACGGCCGGCGCGACCCCGGGCCAGCTGCGCCGGCTGCTCGGCCTGGAGAGCCTGCTGCTCGCGGGGCTGGCGGCGGTGGTCGGCGCCCCGCTGGGCGTTCCGTTCGCGGCACTGGTCGCGGGGCGGTTCCGCACCCTCGGCGCGGTGCCGGCCCAGTTCGAGGTCCGGGTGAACGTGCTGGTGGTGCTGGCCGCCGTTCTTGTGGGGCTGCTCGTCGCGTACGCCGGTGCCCGGCTCGCCGGCCGCCGCGCGGTGCGGATCGCGCCCACCCAGGCCCTGGCCGAGACGGCGGTCGCCCCTTCGGGCGGGACCGCGGCGCGCGTGCTCGCCGCGCTCATCACCACGGCCGGCGCGGTCGCGGTGCTGACGTTCGTGCCGCTCGGCGGACCGCTCGGCATGGGGATGAGCTTCGTCGCCACCGCGCTGCTGCTGTGCGCCGTCGCCGCGCTCGGGCCGCTCGCGGTCCGGCCCCTCACCACCATCGTCTCGCGGGTCCTCGGCGCCGGCGGGGCCACCGGGCGGCTCGCCGCGATGGTCACCCGCGCCGAGAGCCGGCGGGTCGCCGCGGTGGCCGTTCCGCTGGTCCTGATGTTCGCCCTCAACGCCGTGATGCTGCTCAACGGCGCGCTCCTCACCGACCTCGCCGCTTCGGAGCAGGCCGCGCGGACGGCCGCGGCGACCGGGCGGGCGCCGGGCGGGATGCCGCTGGCCGAGGCCCGGCGCGTGGCGGCCGCCCCCGGCGTCACCGGCGCGGCGATCACGCTGCCGACGCGGGCGATCGTCGTGCGGGACGGCAAGCCGGAGGACTACGCCGCCCAGGGCCTGCTGACGACCGGCACCGAACCGGCCCTCGACCTCGACGTCCGCGCCGGCGCGCTCGGCGGGGCCGGGACGTTCGCGGCCAGTGCCTACCTCACCGGCCAGTACGGCTGGCACGTCGGCGACACCGTCCCGGTCCGGCTGGCCGACGGCGCCGAGGTCCCGTTGCGCCTGGCCGCCGTCTACGACCGCGCCCGCGGCTTCGGCGACCTGGTCCTGCCGGCCGACCTGGTGGCGGCCCACGACGCCGAGGGCCTGACCGGCGCGATCTGGCTGCGCGGCGGCGGCGGCGGGTCGCTGCCCGATGCGGTGGCGCCGGCCGACTCCAACCAACAGGGCGCGTGGGAGTTGATGGTCGTCGTGTCCCTGGGATTCACGGCGATCGCCGTCGTCAACACGTTCGCGATGGCGGCGGCCGGGCGGCGGCGCGAGTTCGCCGATCTGCGGCTGGCCGGGGCGACGGTGGGGCAGCTGCATCGGCTGGCGGCCCGCGAGGCGCTCATCACGGTCGCCGTCGGGCTGGTGCTGGGTGCCCTGGTCACCGGCGTGGTCACGGGGGTGTTCAGCGTCGCGCAGGACGGCACGCTGCGGCTGTTCGCCGACCCCCGTACCTACCTCACGATGCTCGGTACCGTCGGCGGCCTCGGCCTGCTGGCGGGCGTGCTGCCGGCCCGGTTCGTCGTCCGGTCCCGCTGATCATGGGTAGCATCGGGCCGGTGCTGCTCCGGACGGTCAAGGCCCTGGCGTACCTGGTCAGCGGCCTCGCCGCCGGGGTCGCCGGCCTGGTGTGGGGCGTGCTGGGCACGCTCGTCACCGCGGTGCTGTCAGTCACCCAGCTCGGCGCCCCGGCGTTCCTCGGCGCTGCCTGGGTGACCCGTCGGCTCGCCGGGCTGGAGCGCCGGCGGGCCGGCTGGGTGCTCGGCGCGCCGATCGGCTCGCCCTACGTGCCGGTGCGTGGGCACAGCCTCCGCCAGCGGGTGCTGGCCACCGCCGCGCAGCCGGCGACCTGGCGAGATCTGGCCTGGCTGATCGCCCTGTTCCCGCTCGGCCTGGCCGGTGGCGTCGCCGCCGTCGTGGTCACCGCCGTCGACCTGGGCGCGATCCTGGCGCCGCTGTGGCTGTGGGCGGTGCCGAACCCGCACGCGCCGTTCCCGGCCCGGCCGCTGATGACGACCGTGCCCGGGCGGTTCGCGCTGGTCGTGCTCGGCCTGGCGATGCTGCCGGCGGCCGCCTGGCTCGTCCGCCGGCTGGCCGGCCTGGTCGCGGCGGCCGCCCGGGCGCTGCTGGCGCCGGGCCTGCACCGGCGGCTGGTGGAGGAGACCGAGCGGCTGGCCGCGACCCGCCGCCGCGTGGTCGACGCGCAGGCGGCCGAGCTGCGCCGCATCGAGCGGGACCTGCACGACGGGGCGCAGGCCCGGATCGTCGCGGCCGGGATGACGCTCGCGCTGGCCGCCCGCAAGCTGCGCTCCTCCGCCGATATCGGCGCCGACATCGGCTCGGCGCGGCGGCAGCTGGACGAGGCCCTCGCGGAGCTGCGGCGACTGGTCCGGGGCATCCACCCGCCGATCCTCACCGACCGCGGCCTGCCCGCGGCGATCGCCGCCCTGGCCGGCGACAGCCCGCTCGACGTGACGGTCGCCGGCGACGCCGGCGACCGCTACCCGGCCGCGGTCGAGTCGGCGGCGTACTTCGTCGTCGCCGAGGGCCTCGCCAACGCCGCCAAGCACGCCGGGGCGGGCCGCTGCACGATCACCCTCGCCCGGGCCCGCGACGTCGTGCGGGTCAGCGTCGCCGACGACGGGCGCGGCGGCGCCGACCCGGCCGGATCCGGCCTCGACGGGCTGCGGCGGCGGGTCGAGGCCCTCGACGGCACGCTCATCATCGACAGTCCACCGGGCGGCCCGACCGTCCTGCACGCGGAGTTCCCATGCGCATCGTGATCGCCGAAGACCTGCTCCTGCTCCGTGAGGGCATGGTGCGGCTGCTGACCGACACCGGCCACACCGTGGTGGCCGCCGTCGCCGACGCGACCGGCCTGCTCGCCGCGGTCGCCGAGCACCGGCCCGATCTGTCCATCGTGGACGTTCGGCTCCCGCCCGGGTTCCGCGACGAGGGGCTGCGGGCGGCGCTGGAGCTGCGGGCCGCTGAGCCGGACACCCGGGTGCTCATCGTGTCGCAGTACGTCGAGCGCGCCTACGCCGCCGAGCTGCTCGCCGACGGCCGGGGCGGCGTCGGCTACCTGCTCAAGGACCGGGTCACCGCGCTCGACGACTTCCTCGACGCGATCGAGCGGGTGGCCGCGGGCGGCACCGCCATGGACCCCGAGGTGGTGCGGCAGCTGTTCACGCGCGGCGCTCGCCACCACGGCATCGAGGCGCTCACCGCCCGCGAGCGCGACGTGCTCGACCTGATGGCGCAGGGCCTGTCGAACTCGGCGATCGGCGCCGCGTTGTTCCTCGCCCCGGTCTCCGTCGAGAAGCACATCACCAGCATCTTCGGCAAGCTGGACCTGCCCCCGGCCGACGACACGAACCGCCGCGTGCGGGCCGTGCTGGCGTACCTGAACGGCTAGAACTCCTCCCAGGTGGCCGGGTCCTGCTTGGGGGAGCGGCCGGAGTCGAGCGCGGTGATCGCGGCGACCTCGTCCGGGCTCAGCGTGAAGCCCTCGACGTCGAGGTTCAGCCGCTGGCGCTCCGGGTTGCCGGAGTGCGGTACCGCCGTGATCCCGCGCTCCAGCAGCCAGCGCAGCACGACCTGGGCGCCGGTGACGCCGTGCCGGGCGGCGATCTGCGTGACGACGCCGTGGTCGAGGATGCCGGTGTTGCGCTCCAGCGGGCTCCATGCCTGCACGACGGTGCCGGTGCGGCGGACCGCGTCGACCAGCCCGGTCCGCGGGAACGACGGCGAGACCTGCAGCTGGTCGACCGCGGGCTGCACACCGGTCGCGGCGACGACCGCGTCGAGGTGCTCCGGCAGGAAGTTCGACACGCCGACCGAGCGGATCAGGCCCTCCTGCTGGAGGCGCACCATCTCCTCGTAGGACTCGACGTACCTGCCGACGGCGGGCATCGGCCAGTGGATGAGGTACAGGTCGACGTGGTCGAGGCCGAGGCGGGTCAGCGACGCCTCCAGCCCGGGCCGGGTCGAGTCGCGGCCCTGGTCGCTGCCGCGCAGCTTGGTCGTCACGAAGACCTCGGCGCGGGGCAGGCCGCTCTCGCGGAGCGCGGCGCCGACGGCGTCCTCGTTGCCGTACGAGGCGGCGGTGTCGATCAAGCGGTAGCCGAGTTCGAGCGCCCGCAGTACCGCATCCGTCGCGGCACGACCCTTGAGCGGATAGGTACCGTAACCCAGCGCGGGCATCTCGGCGCCGGAGTTCAGCGTGATCTTCATGGGCTCCACCCTACGAGAGGCATTTGCTTCAGATCGCATTTGATGCGTCGATGTACTGGTGCAAGGTCAGCCGGACCGAGGTGGGCGCGCCGTGGAGCGAGATCGTGATATGGCGATGGCCGCCATCCGGTCCGTCTACCGGATCACGGGGCGCGTCAACACCGGCGTGACGCTGGCCGAGACCCTGCAGCTCATCGTCGATGCGGTGGTCGACGGCGTCGGCTTCGGCGTGGCCGTGGTGAACTACCTCCATCCGGACAAGGTCTACGAGGCGGTCGCGATCGCCGGGTCGGACGAGGCGCGGGAGACGCTGCTCGGAGCGCGGTACCCGGCGGACGAGCTCGACCGCTACCTGGAGCGTGCCGAGCGCTGGGGGCAGCTGCGGTACCTCCCGCAGGAGCGGTTCAGCGACTCCATCCAGTCGTGGGTGCCGGACGTGGTCCCGGATTCCGACCCCGACTCCTGGCATCCGCTCGACGCCCTGTTCGCGCCGCTGCGGGCGCCGAACGGCGAGCTGGTCGGCATCCTCGGCGTCGACCTGCCGGCCGACGGGCGCAAGCCCGGCCCGCTGCAGCGGGAGTTGCTGGAGATGCTCGCCGCGCAGGCCGGGATCGCGATCGACAACGCCAACCTGGTCGAGGCCCTGCGGCGCGAGCGCCGGCAGCTCGCGGCCAGCGAGGCCGCGTTCCGGCTCGCGTTCAACGGTGCCGGCACCGGCATGTGCCTGATCGGGCTCGAGTCCAGCGACCCGGACCGGACCCGGCTGACCCGGGTCAACGCGGCCCTGTGCCGGCTCCTCGGGCGCGACGAGGACGTGCTGCTCAGCATGCGGTTCGCCGACCTGATCCACCCCGACGACGTCGACGAGGGCCGCGCGGTCCTGGCCGGCGCGTTCGGCGGCGTCCCCATGCACGACCACGAGCTGCGCTGCGTGCGCGGCGACGGCGGGGTCGTCTGGGTGTCGGCCACCGTCTCGGTCGTCGCCGGGCCGCCGCCGTTCGCGATCGCCCAGGTGCAGGACATCACCGGCCGGAAGGCGGCCGAGGCCGACCTGGTCCGCCGGGCCTCCCGCGACCCGCTCACCGGCCTGGTCAACCGCGAGGCGCTCGCCGCGCCGCTGGACGCCGCCGTCCGCCGGGCCGGCGCCGACGGCGGCACGAGCGCGCTGCTGTTCTGCGATCTCGACGACTTCAAGGTGGTCAACGACACGTTCGGCCACGACGCCGGCGACGCCGTGCTCGTCGCGGTCGCCCGGCGGCTGGTGTCGCTGGTCCGCCCGACCGACACGGTGGCCCGGCTGGGCGGCGACGAGTTCGTGATCCTCGTCGAGGACCTTCTGATCGACGAGGTCGCCGCGCTCGTCGACCGGGTCGAACGCGTGGTGTCCGCGCCGATCGGTCACGACGGTCACGCTCTGCGGGTGCGGATCAGTGTCGGAGTGGCCGTGATCGACGCCACGATCGCCGGCGCCGGCGCCGCACTGCGCGCCGCCGACCGGGCGATGTACCTGGTCAAGGGCCATCGACACGCATCCCGGGTGACGGGTCGTGTGACAGCGTTCGGTGAGCATGCGGGTGCACCGGGTGGGATCCCGGTGCTGCGGTTGGCCGGGCCGGATAACGCCCAGTAGTGTCGGGTCGTCTGCTCCGGTCGACGGGCGCCCATCGGGTGCCGCCGGGCAGGCGCCGTCGAGTCGCGACGCGTCGCGAGCCGGGGACCCACGTAGTCCTTGGGGTGCATCCGCGCGCCGGCTTCCCAGCCGGCCCGTGGTAGGGCGAATCCTCCCGTCCGAACCCGTCAGCTAACCCGGTAGGCGGCCTCGGAAGGAGTTCAGGCTCGTGCGTCAGCATGCTGGTTCAGATGCTTCTCCGGCGGCCGTGCGCCGCCTTCCCCTCAGACGGGTGAGCCCGGCCTAGCGCTCCTGTTTCGCGTTTCCGCGCGGCACCTTGCTCCACGGTGCCGTGCCGATGACTCCTGCGCTTGTTCGCCTGCTCATTTCGCCTGCTCGTTCGCCTGGTCATTCGCCTGATCATTCGTCTGTGAGGGAACCGTTTCCATGAGAGTTCCGGCACGCCAATTCCATCCACGTCATCGCCGTCCCGGCCTGGTCGTCAAGGCCGGCACCGTCTCGATCGCCGCGCTCTCCGTCACCATGCTGGCGGCGGGCTCCACCGCGTCCACTGTGGACAGCCGCTTCGTGGCGCTCCCGGCGTACGCCGCGTACGAGGCGCCGTCCACGCACGTGCCCACCATGCCGCCACCCACTCCGCCGGCCACCGCTTCGGTCGAGGCCCCGCCGGTCGCCGCGCCGGCCAAGCCGGCCAAGCCGCGGCCGGTCGCCGGCCTCGACCAGCGCCAGATGGACAACGCCGCGACCATCGTCCGGCAGGGCCGTTCCCAGGGGATGCCCCAGCGGGCACTGGTCGTGGCGATCGCGACCGCGATGCAGGAGAGCGACCTGTACAACGTCGCGAGCAGGACCGTCCCGGCGTCGCTGGACCTGCCGCACGAGGGCCTGTCGTCGGACCACGACTCGGTGGGCCTGTTCCAGCAACGGACCAGCCAGGGCTGGGGCACCGTCGCGCAGCTCATGGACCCGGCCCACTCGGCGGCGCTGTTCTACAGCGCGCTGTCGCGGGTGCGGGGCTGGGAGCGCATGAGCGTGACGGCGGCGGCGCAGGCGGTGCAGCGCTCGGCCTTCCCCGACGCGTACCAGAAGCACGCCGCGAAGGCCGAACAGGTGGTCGCCGCCCTCTCCTGACCGCCCCGCCCGCCCGTGGCCCCGCCCGGCCCGGCCCCGCCCGCCCGTGGCCCCGCCCGGCCCGGCCCCGCCCGCCCGT
>NZ_BMPI01000081.1:23355-44662 GCF_014647515.1 Dactylosporangium sucinum
GCCCCGCCCGTCCGCGCCTGTCCGCGCCTGTCCGCGCCTGTCCGCGCCTGTCCGCGCCCGTCCGCGCTCGTCCGCGCCCGGCCCGGCCCCGTCCGCCCGTCCGTGCCCGGCTCCGGCCGCCCCGGCTTCGCCCGCCTGGCCCCGCCCGGCCCCAGCCGCGCCGCCCTCTCCGCCCGCCCGTGCCGCCCTCTCCGCCGCGATCTTGGAGTAGTGGTCCCGGATTTGTCGCTCATATCGGATATTTCCGGGACCGCAACGCCAAGATCGCGCGGGTCGGTGGGTGCGGCCGGACGGAGAGGGCGGCCGGACGGGCAACGGGGCGCGGTGGCGGGCGTTACGTTGCGTGGCGGGTGGCGCGGCGGGCCAGGGCCACCAGCTCGGCCACCGCGGACGCCGACGGCGTGGCCAGGTCCAGGGCGAGCAGCGCCTGGGCCAGCAGGTCGTCGGCCTGCTGACGGCACCACGCCCGGGCGCCCGACTGCTCGATGGCCTTCGCGGCCCGCTCCAGGTCGGTGTCCGTGAGGCGGCCCTTGCTCGCCAGCAGGTCCGCCACCTCGGCGGCGCCGGCGGCCAGGGCCGCGGCGACGGGCAGGGAGCGGCGGCGCCGGCGCAGGTCGGCGTAGGGTGGGCGGCCCGTCTCGGCCGGGTCGCCCCAGATGCCGGTGAGGTCCTCGGTGAACTGCACGGCCAGGCCCAGCCGGACCCCGAAGAGGCGCAGCTGGTCGACCTGGGCCAGGCTGCCGCCGCCGGTCAGCGCGCCCAGCGCGCACGCGCAGCCGAAGACGGCGCCGGCGCGCTGCTCGGCCGAGCTCAGGCAGTCGCGGAGCAGGTCGCTGCCGGCCGTCGGGCCGCCGCCGAGGGTGAGCGCGGTGTGCTGGCCGTGCAGGAGCTGCTGGACGGTGTCGCCGAGGATGCGCACCGTGGCGGTGCTCCCGGCCGGGATGGTGCGGTCGCGGGTCGGCTGGCGGAACGGGCCGGGCGCGGCGCGGGCCGGGGAGCCGGTGCCGGCGACGTCGAACGCGAGGGCGAGCAGCGCCTCGGCGCCGAGCGCGGCCCGCTGGGCGCCGAAGACGCTCCACGCCGTCGGGCGGTTGCGGCGGGACAGGTCGCCGTCGTAGAGGTCGCGGCGGATCGCGGCCCAGTGGTACAGCAGCTCGATCACGACCGCCGACGGCACCGCGTCGTGCGGGTCGCCGCCCACGGCGTCGGCGCTGACCAGGGTGAGGGCCGAGCGCTCGTGGGCGCCGTTGCGGCGCGGGCCGTCGGACCAGCCGAGCTGCAGCTCCGCGATCTCGCGGGACGGCTCGGGCAGCCGGCCGACCGCGGCCTGCAGGGCCGGGTCCACCAGAAGGCCGGCCCAGCCGAGGACGTCGTCCGCGTTGCGCAACACGATGACCATCAGCCGGCTCGCACCCCCATGCCTCGGATCAGGACCCGGTCAAGTATGCCGGTGCGGGTGCCCCGCCGTACCGGAAACGGCCGGTGTGGCGTTGCGGCTTGTCGCCCGTCCGGTGCGTGTCGCGCGAGGCGCGGCGTGTCGGGGCGATGCGCCGGAATTGTCCACTATGGACCGGCGGCGAGCCGCAGCGAGGGATCCGGCGGCGACTGTACCGCCGGCGGCCGGTGCCGCAACGCCTCCCACGCGGCCTTCGGCCCGGCGGCGACGTCTCTGGCCGTGTTGTACCAGATCGTCACCCGCCGGCAGCCGTCGCACCGCGCCGGCACCCCGACGGCGTCGACCCCGAGCCGCCGGCACAGCGTGATCGCGCGGTGCAGGTGCAGCTCCTGGCTGACCAGCAGCGCCCGGTCGAGACCGTACACGTCGTGGGCGCGCCGGCAGGTGTCGTAGGTGTCGAGGCCGAACGGGTCGACGACCACGCGGGCCGGGTCGACGCCCTGCCCCACGAGGTACTGCCGCATCACCCGGACCTCGTCACCACTGCCCCCGTGGGCGTCACCCGAGATGAGCAGGGCCCTCACCTTGCCGGTGCGCAGCAGCTCGGCCCCGATGTCGAGGCGGCCCTTGAGGAACGGCATCGGCTGCTCGCCGCCGGGCGCCACCTGGGCGCCGAAGACGATCGCGACGTCGGCGCTCGGCGCGGCGGCGACCGTGGTGATCCGGCCCGCCGAGGACAACCGGATCCAGGCGGTCGGTGCCAGCACCAGGGCGCCCATGACCACGACGATCACCAGGGCCCGGCCGGCCAGCCGCCGGCGGCGCTCCCGGCGGGTCTCGCGGCCCTCCGGCAGCGGGCGGCCCCGGCGCACGCGGCGCTCGGCCCGCCCGACCTCGAAGAGGAACCACCGCGGCAGCTGCCGGTCGGCGCGCAACCTCGCGCGCTCCTCGTCGTTCAGGAAGCCGGTGACGTGGTCGACCGCGACCGAGTAGCGGGCCATCCGGCGCGCGCCGCGGCCGCGGGAGGTGAAGATCAGCCAGGCGCCGAGTGTGGCGGCGACCACCAGCCAGCCGAGCGGGCCGCGGCCCCGGCTGCGGCTGCGCAGCCGTTCCTCGGCCGCCAGCCAGGCCAGACGGTCGTCGCGCAGCTTCGTCACCCGCGCAGCTTCCCACGGGGCGGCGGCTCGCCGCTGACCCGTGAGTCGTAAATTGTCGGTGCCGCGAGGCAGGATGTAACCCGTCGGAACCAGGGGAGGTGGCGAGTGGCCGGCAAGATCAAGGACGAGGACATCGCCCTGGTGCGCGAGCGCACGGCGATCGCCGACGTCATCTCCGAGCACGTCACCCTGAAGTCGGCCGGCGGCGGCAACCTCAAGGGGCTGTGCCCGTTCCACGACGAGAAGACCGCCTCGTTCAACGTGTCACCCGCCCGGAATGTGTATTTCTGTCACGGCTGTGGCGCCGGCGGCGACGCGATCAAGTTCCTCATGGACCACGACCACCTCTCGTTCGTGGAGGCGGTCGAGCGGCTCGCGGGGCGGGCCGGCCTGCAGCTGCGCTACGTCGAGGCGGGCGCGGCGCCGATCCGCCAGACCGGCCAGAAGCAGCGGCTCATCGCCGCGCACACCGAGGCCGCCCGGTTCTACGCCGAGCAGCTCGGCACGCCCGGCGCCCGCGCCGCCCGCGAGTTCCTCGCCGCGCGCGGGTTCAGCCGCGAGGCGGCCGAGCGCTACGGCTGCGGGTTCGCACCCGAGGGGTGGGACCCGCTGACGAAGCACCTGCGCCAGAAGGGCTACACGGCGGCCGAGCTGACCAGCGCCGGGTTGTCCCGCGAGGCGCGCTCGGGCAGCCTGATCGACCGGTTCCGGCGCCGGCTGCTGTGGCCGATCAAGGACATCTCGGGCGAGGTCATCGGCTTCGGCGCGCGGAAGCTGTTCGACGACGACGACGGGCCGAAATATCTCAACACGCCCGAGACGCCGTTGTACAAGAAGTCGCACGTGCTGTACGGGATCGATCACGCGAAGCGGGAGATCGCCAAGCAGAGCCGCGTGGTGATCGTCGAGGGCTACACCGACGTGATGGCCTGCCACCTCGCCGGGGTGCCGGTCGCCGTCGCCACCTGCGGGACGGCGTTCGGCGCCGACCACATCTCCGTGCTGCGGCGGCTGCTCCTGGACGCCGACGGCTACGGCGGCGAGATCATCTTCACGTTCGACGGCGATGCCGCCGGGCAGAAGGCGGCGCTGCGCGCGTTCGAGGACGACCAGCGGTTCGTGGCCCAGACGTTCATCGCGGTCGGCCCCGACAACATGGACCCGTGCGAGCTGCGCCTGGCCAAGGGCGACACGGCCGTGCGCGACCTGGTCGCCGACCGCCAGCCGCTGCTCGACTTCGCGCTGCGCTCGGTGATCCAGCGGTTCGACCTCGACCTGGCCGAGGGCCGCGTCGGCGCGCTGAAGGCGACCGCACCGCTCGTCGCGAAGATCAAGGACCGGACGCTGCGCCCGGAGTATGCGCGCAAGCTCGCCGGCGACCTCGGCATGGAGCTGGAGACGGTCCAGCGCGCGGTCAGCTCGGCGGCCAAGGGCGTCGTCGACGTCGTGCCGCCGCAGCGGCGCATCCTCGCGCCCGACAGCGCCGAGGCGCTCGTCGAGCGGGAGGCGCTCAAGCTGGCGCTGCAGCAGCCGGTGCTGGCCGGCCCGATGTTCGACGCGGTGGGCGCCGAGACCTACGCCCACCCGGCGTATCAGTCGTTGCGTGCCGCGATCGCCGAGGCCGGCGGCGCCTCGTCGGCGTCCGGCGGCGGCGTGGTGTGGATCGAGCAGGTCCGCGAGGCCTGCGTCGACCTGGCCGCGAGCGCGCTGGTCACGGAGCTGGCGGTCGAGCCGCTGCGCCTCGACGGCGAGCCCGACCCGCGCTACGTCGAGGCGACGATCATCCGACTGCAGCTGCCGGCGCTCAACCGCACGATCGCCGAGCTCAAGTCGAAGCTGCAGCGGATCAACCCGGTGAGCAACGCCGAAGAGCACCTGCGTTTGTTCAGCGAGCTGGTGTCGCTGGAGCAGCACGCCCGCGCGCTGCGCGACCGCGGCGCGAGCCGGTGGTGAGGAGCCTTCCGCCATGTTCGGTTTCCTGAAGAAGCGCCGGCTGCCGGCCGGCCAGCGGCCCAACCTCGCGACCGACGAGCGGGTCGTCGCCTGGGCCGGCACGACCGGCGACAACGTCGTCGTCGCCACCAACCTCGGGCTGTGGCTGCCCGGGGCCGGCGAGCGGCTCGGCTGGCACGAGCTGCACAAGGCGACCTGGTCCGGGCGGCAGCTCGCGCTGGTCGCGGCCCGGGAGGTGCCCGTCGAGGGCGCCGACTACGCGGTGATGGAGGACCTGCCGCCGCTGGTGCTCACGCTGCTCGACCCCGACCGGGTGCCCGAGCAGGTGCGCGTGCGCGTCAACAAGTCGATCGCGCACACCTCGCACCATCCGCTCGCCGAGTCGGCCGGGGTCCGGGTCGTCGGCCGGCGGGTGCCCGGGGCGGACGGGCTGCGGTGGACGGTGCGGTACGACGAGGGGATCGACGCCGCCTCACCCGAGGTCGCGCGACAGACCGCCGAGCTGGTGGCCTGGGCGCGGTCGGGCGCGGGCCCGACGCCATAGCGTCACGCCGGCCCACGCGACGAGGGCCACGTCGAGGAAGGCGCCGGGGACCTTGGTCTTCGTCGCCAGGCCGAGGCTGTCGGGCAGGGTCAGGAACACCAGGCCGGCCGCCGCCGCGTGGACCGTTGTGCGCAGGCGGCCGTGCAGGTTCGTGGCGGCCAGGACGGCGATGCCCGCGATGGCGTACCAGGCGTAGAAGACCGGGCCGAGCACGGCTCCCGCGAGCAGTCCGATGCCGGCGGCGGTGAGGATGCGGTCGGGGATTCCGGTGCGGGCGCGGTCCGCCGGCTCGGGTGCTCCGGATTGTTGCGGGCGGGCGTCGTCGGCGGCATTTCGCGGGCGGGCCCGGTATGCCCACAGCCACAGGGCCAGCAGCACGCCGGCCAAGGCGACGAACCCGGCGGCGCGGGACACGGCGACGGCCGTGCCGAACGCCTCCGGCGCGCCGAACCAGCGCAGGACGTAGCCGGCGGCCATGCCCACCCCGGTCGGGATCGACAGCCACTGGACCAGCTCGGTGGTCGAGCCGAGCGCTCCCAGGAAGCCCAGGCCGTGCCCGGTGACCCAGGCGAGGACGGCGTACGTCGCGGCGAGCGCCACGGCGAAGGCGGCGGTGCCACGTCTCGTGAAGACCAGCAGCCAGGCGAACGGCACCGCGATGAGGGCGGTCACCTTGACCGCGACGGCGAGGCCGAACGCGATGCCCGCCAGCGCCGCGCTTCTCCGCGCGAGCGCGAACCCGGCCAGTACCAACGCCGCGAGAAGAATGTCGTTGTGCACGCCGGAGACGACGTGCACGAGGACGAGCGGGCTGGCGGCGAGCACCGCATTGGTCCGGTTCAGCCGGGCCACCGCGGCGACGCACAGCAGCAGGCCGAGGACGGCCACGATGCGGAACAGGCCCACGGCCACCTGCAGGTTGCCGTGCGCGAGCCAGGCGACGCCGCCCTCGATGGCCAGCCAGAGCGGGCCGTACGGCGTCGGGGTGTCCTGCCACAGCGGCGGCACCGACTCCAGCCAGGTGCACGGCAGCTCCGACGGCCCCACCTCGTAGAGGTTGAGGCCGGCGTTGAACAGCTGGCCCTGGCAGGCGTAGGCGTACACGTCCTGCGCGCCGAGCGGCGGGGCCACGAGGAGCGGCAGGCTCCACAGCGCGGCCGTCGTGAGCGTCTCCTTGGTGCTCGTCTCGTCGCGCAGCGACCACCAGGCGCGGACGAGCAGGATCAGCGCGACGAACCAGACGACCACCCCGGTGACCCAGGCGGCATCGTGGTGATACGGCTTGCCGGCGAGGAAACCGCTGACGGCCAGCAGGACGGACGCGCCCAGCCCGAGCCAGCGCGGGTTGATGCGCACTGGTGCATGGTAAACGGATCGGATTCTGTCGTACCCCTGGGCTAGTGTCGGCGCGTGGCTGATGACGGGGCGTTGATCGAGGCTACGGGGCTGGTCAAACAGTTCGGCGACTTCACCGCGGTCGATGGCATCGACCTCCGGGTGGCCGCCGGCGAGGCGTTCGGCTTCCTCGGGCCCAACGGGGCGGGGAAGTCGTCGACGATGCGCATGATCGGGTGCGTGTCCCGGCCAACGAGCGGGTCGCTGCGGATCCTCGGGCGCGACGCGGCCGCCGACGGCGCCGCCATCCGGTCGCGGCTCGGCGTCTGCCCGCAGCAGGACACGCTCGACCTCGAGCTGACCGTGGTGGAGAACCTCGTCATCTACGCGCGCTATTTCGGCGTGCCGCGCAAGGTGGCCCGTGCGCGGGCCATGGAGCTGCTCGACTTCGTGCAGCTCGCCGACCGGGCCGGCGACAAGGTGGAGCCACTGTCGGGCGGCATGAAGCGGCGGCTCACGATTGCCCGGGCGCTCGTCAACGAGCCCGACATCGTGCTGCTCGACGAGCCGACGACGGGCCTCGACCCGCAGGCCCGCCACCTGGTGTGGGAGCGGCTGTTCCGGCTCAAGCAGCGCGGCGTGACGCTGGTGCTGACCACGCACTACATGGACGAGGCCGAGCAGCTGTGCGATCGGCTGGTGGTGATGGACGCCGGCCGGATCGTCGCCGAGGGCTCGCCCCGCCAGCTCATCGAGCGCCACTCGACCCGCGAGGTGGTCGAGGTGCGCTTCGGTCTGGACCCGCTCGAAGGCCTGGCCGACAAGCTCGACGGCATCGGCGAGCGCACCGAGGTCCTGCCCGACCGCATCCTCGTCTACACCGACGACGGCGATGCCGGCGTCGCCGAGATCGGCGCCCGCGGCCTCACCCCGTCGAGCGTCCTCGTCCGCCGCGGCTCGCTGGAGGACGTGTTCCTGCACCTGACCGGCCGCACGCTGGTGGACTGACATGGCGACGCTCGCGGCCCTCGAATACCACCTGGTGTCCTACCGGCGCACCTGGCGCTCCAGCGTCTTCAGCTCGTTCGCGCTGCCCGCCATGTTCCTCGTCGCCATGGGCATCACCGTCGGCCACTACGTCGACGCCCGCTCCACCGCGATCGGCGTGCCCTACCTGGACTACATCGGTCCGGGCCTGCTCGCCTCGACCGCCCTGCAGGTCGCCATCGGCGAGTCGACGTGGCCGGTGTTCTCGGCCTTCAACTGGAACCGCACCTATCACGCCATGCGCGCCAGCCCGCTGACGAGCGGCGCGATCGTGCGCGGCCACCTGCTCTACATCCTGCTGCGCGTCCTGCTCGCCGCCGCCGGCTTCCTGCTGGTGCTGCTCCCGTTCGGCGCCCTGCACTCCTGGTGGGCCCTGGCCACCCCGCTCCCGGCCCTGCTGGTCGGCCTGGCCTGCGCGGCCCCGTGCTTCGCCTTCGCCGCGGCGGTGGACAACGACGGCTTCTTCGCGGTGCTGTTCCGCCTGGCGGTGGTCCCGATGACCCTGTTCTCGGGCGTCTTCTTCCCGGTGGCGGACCTGCCGGGCCCGGCGCGCGCGCTGGCGTACGTGTCGCCGCTGTGGCACGGCGTCGAGCTCTGCCGCGCGGCCACCCTGGGCACCGCGACCGCCTGGGGCGTGCCGCTGCACACGCTGGTCCTGGTGGCCTGGTCGGCGGCGGGCTACGCGCTGGCGGTGCGCTCCTTCACCCGGAAGCTGGAGGACTGATGCGCCCGCGCGCCGGGTGCGCTCGCACGGTGCCGGCCGGGCATCGGACCGGGCATCGGGGCCCTGACCGGGCCGCGCTCCCGGGCGTCCGGCCCGCCGGGTCCGCCGGCCGGGTCCGTGGCCCGGCGCCGGATCCTTGCGGTGGGGCGGTGCGCCGCCTCGGTGGCAATGGCTGGTTCGCGGTTGCGCGGCCGGCCGGCTCCATGATCAAGGGAAGCTGCTGGCTGCCGGGGCAGCCACGAGCTTCCCACGATCATGACGCCGGAGGCGCGGCTCGGGAGAGTGGGGGAGTGCTGTGGTGACGACGTTCGTGGCCGCGCGGGTGGCACGGCTCGACCGGGGTGCCGCGGGGGCCTTGTCGGTCACTGGGCGTAACGTCGCCGCGGCCCGGCATGCCGCCTACTGGTGGGTGCTGCTGTCCGGGTTCGCCGAGCCGTTGCTCTATCTGCTGTCCATCGGCGTCGGGGTCGGGCGGCTCATCGGGGACGTGGCGCTGCCCGACGGGCGGCTCGTGACGTATGCGCAGTTCGTGGCGCCCGCCATGCTCGCCGCCTCGGCCATGAACGGGGCGCTCGCGGAGACCACCATGAACTTCTACGGCAAGTTGAAGTTCATGAAGATCTATGACGCCACGCTCGCCACGCCGTTGACGCCCATGCAGGTGTCGTCCGGTGAGCTGCTGTGGGCGATGGTGCGGGGCGGGGTGTATTCGGCCGCGTTCCTGGTGGTCATGGCCGGCCTCGGGCTGACCTCGCCGGGGTGGGCGCTCGCGGCGTTCCCCGCCTCGCTGCTCGTCGGGTTCGCGTTCGGCGGGCTCGGGATGGGGCTGTCCACGCTCCTGCGGTCGTGGCAGGACTTCGACTACATCAATGTGACGCAGTTCGGGCTGTTCCTCTTCAGCGGGACGTTCTCGCCGCCGGGGGACTTCCCGCCGGCACTCAGAGTGATCGTCGAGCTGACCCCGCTGTACCACGGCGTGGCGCTCCTGCGGGCCGTCACGACCGCCTCGCCGTCGTGGGGGCTCGTGTGGCACGTCGTCTATCTGGGAGCGCTCGCATGGGGTGGGCTGTGGCTGGCCGGGCGGCGCATGGAAAAACTTCTGCTGACCTAGTTTGCCCCGGTTTGGCAAAGGTCGGATGATCTCTGTGCACCCGCGCTGAGCTGGGCAAACTTGCATATTTTCGAGATCGTTCCAACTTCTGCTGGCTTGAGCAAAAGTTTGGTAACGAGCGATAGAAGCTCTAGACGCGGCGCGGAGGACGGCCTAAAGTCTCGACGCAACACGGGTGTAACGCATGGCACACGGCCCGGTTACCTGCACCTTCGTGAAGGTGTGGTGGTGTAGCCGCATGTCGCGGACGCCTGCCTGCGACCAGATGAGGAGGTGCCTTTATGAACACGGTCAGTGCGGTAGATGGACCCGTTCAGTCGCGCCTGCTCCGCTTGTTGCGGGACACCGGTGCGTTGTCGCGTGCGGAGCTGGCCGATCGGCTGGAAGTGCCCCGGCCCCGGTTGCTCGCCGACCTGGACGCGCTCGTCGCGACCGGGTTGATCCGCGAGGCCGGGCCGGCGGCGAGCCGGGGCGGCCGGCGGTCGACGCTGGTGGAGCTCAACCCCGACCTCCGGTTCGCCGCGGTGGACCTGGGGGCCAGCTCGATCGACGTCGAGATCACCGACGGACGGCTGGAGCCGGTCGCCGCCTACGGCGAGCCGGCCGACATCCGGTCCGGGCCCAAGGTGATCCTCCAGCGCGTCAACGAGATCATCCATAAGTTCCACGCGGAGGGCGCCTTCGAGCGCCTGCACGCGATCGGCATCGGCGTGCCCGGGCCCGTCAGCTTCCGCGACGGCGTCCCGGTGTCACCGCCGATCATGCCCGGCTGGGACCGGTTCCCGGTGCGGGAGGCGCTCGGGCGTGAGCACAACTGCCCGGTCGTCGTCGACAACGACGTCAACATCATGAGTATCGGCGAGCGCTACGGCGGCGTCGCTCACTCGGTCGACAACCTGCTGTTCCTCAAGGTCGGCACGGGTATCGGCTGCGGCATCTACCTCAACGGCGAGGTGTACCGGGGCACCGACGGGTGCGCCGGCGACATCGGCCACATCCAGGTCGACAGCCACGGGCCGGTGTGCTCGTGCGGCAACGTCGGCTGCCTGGAGGCCCTCTTCGGCGGCGGCGCGCTCGCCCGCGACGCGACCGCCGCGGCCCGCAGCGGCGCCTCCCCGGCGCTCGCGGACCGGCTCAACGCCAACGGCGCCGTCACTGCCAAGGACGTCGCCGACGGTGCGGCCGAGGGCGACGTGACCTGTATCCGCCTCATCCGTGACGGCGGGCGCCGGGTCGGTGGGGTCCTGGCCGGACTGGTCAGCTTCATCAACCCGTCGATGATCGTGATCGGCGGCGGTCTCGCCGGCCTCGGTCACATCCTCCTCGCCGAGATCCGCAGCGTGGTGTATCGGCGCTCGCTGCCCCTCGCGACCGGCAACCTGCCGGTCGTCCTGTCCGAGCTCGGCCCCCGCGCCGGCGTTGTCGGAGCCGCGGTGCTGGCCAGCGAACTCGCATATGGGCGGCCATCATGACAGATTCCCCGGAAGACGTAGTCCTCCGGCTCACCGATGTGGTGAAGACCTTCCCCGGCGTCCGGGCGCTCGACGGCGTCCAGCTGGAGGTCCGGGCGGGCGAGGTCCACTGCCTGCTCGGCCAGAACGGCGCCGGGAAGTCGACCCTGATCAAGGTGCTCTCCGGCGCCCACACCCCTGACTCGGGCGAGATCCTGTGGCAGGGCCAGCCGGTGAGCTTCAACGGTCCGCAGGCGGCCATGAAGGCCGGCATCGCGACCATCTACCAGGAGCTCGACCTCGTCGACGGCCTCAGCGTCGCCGAGAACATGTACCTCGGCCACGAGCCGCACAGCGCCGGCTTCGTCGCGCGGCGGGCCATGCGCCGCGGCGCCGCCGAGATCCTGCAGCGCCTCGGCCACCCCGAGATCCCGGCCGGCCGCGAGGTCGGCAAGCTCCCGGCGGCGGCCAAGCAGATCGTCAGCATGGGCCGGGCGCTGTCCCGCGAGGCCCGGCTGCTCATCATGGACGAGCCGAGCGCCGTGCTCGCCCACGACGAGGTGGAGAACCTGTTCCGCATGGTGCGCGGCCTGACGGCCCAGGGCATCGCGGTCATCTACATCTCGCACCGGCTCGAGGAGATCCGCGAGATCGGCGACCGGGTGACGGTGCTCAAGGACGGCCGCACGACCGCCGCCAACCTCGACGCGAAGACGACACCCAACCGGGAGCTGGTCAGCCGGATGACCGGCCGGACCATCGAGTACATCTTCCCGGAGCGCACCGAACGAGCGGTACCGGATGGAACGCCGCTGCTGGCGGTGCACGATCTGGCCCTCGACGGGCGGTTCGCGGACGTGTCGCTCACCGTCCGCAGCGGCGAGATCGTCGGCATCACCGGGCTGGTCGGCTCCGGCCGCACCGAGGTGCTGGAGACCATCTACGGCGCGCGGCGCGCCACCGCCGGCCGGGTCGAGCTGGAGGGCCGGCCCCTGCGCCGCGGCAGCGTCAACGCGGCGGTGCGGGCCGGCATCGGCATGGCCCCGGAGGAGCGCAAGAGCCAGGCGCTGCTGCTCGCCGAGCCGATCTACCGCAACGTCACGCTCGCGGGCTTCGCGCGCTTCGCCAAGGCGGGCTTCACCGACGCCGGCCAGGAGCGGGCCGAGGCCGAGCGGGTCACGCGGGACCTGGACCTGCGGCCGGCCGACGTCCGGCGGCCCGTGCGCACCCTGTCAGGCGGCAACCAGCAGAAGGTCGTCGTCGGCCGGTGGCTGCTCGGCGGCACCCGCCTGCTGCTGCTCGACGAGCCGACCCGCGGCGTCGACGTGGGCGCCCGCGCCGAGCTGTACCAGGTGATCCGCAAGCTCGCCGACGAGGGTGTCGGCGTGCTGCTCGTATCGAGCGAGGTGCCCGAGGTGCTCGGCCTCTCCGACCGCGTGCTCGTCATGCGCGAGGGCCGGGTCGTCCACGAGGCGCCCGCCGCTGAACTTGACGAAGCTACTGTGCTCGACCTGGTGATGGCCGGCTCGCTGCTCGACGGGGCCGACCTGGCGGGCACCGCCCCTGAAGGGAACGCCGCATGAGCACCGCGACCGAATCGGTGGAGCTCCAGCAGGAACAGCCCAAGGCCGCCGGCCAGAGCTGGTGGCAGCGCGACGGCGCCGACTCGGTGAAGCGCAACCTCGCCCTCATCGGCGTGCTGCTGCTGTTACTGATCATCGGCGCGATCACCCGCAGCGACATCTTCCTCGACCCGAGCCGCCTGTGGTCGAACGAGCTGACGGTGCTGACCCAGGCGTCGAGCATCGGCGTCATCACGGTCGGCATGACGTTCGTGATGATGAGCGGCGGCATCGACCTGTCGGTCGGCGCGCTGCTCGCGCTGGCGAGCGTCTGGTGCACCACGGTCGCCACGCAGGACATGGGCGCCTTCGCCATGATCTTCACCGCGCTGGCCGTCGGCGCCGGGGCCGGGCTCGTCAACGGGGTGCTCATCTCGTACGGGAAGCTGGTGCCGTTCATCGCGACCCTGGCGATGATGCTGTCGGCCCGCGGCCTCGCCCAGAACATCTCCGGCTCGCACACCCAGATCACCACCGAGCCGCTGATCCTCAGCCTCGCCGGCGACAAGCTCCTCGGCGTGCCGTACATGGTGATCATCTTCCTGCTGGTCGTCGCGATCGGCTGGGTCGTGCTCAACCGCACGACCTTCGGCCGGCGCACCGTCGCGATCGGTGGCAACACCGAGGCGGCCCGCCTGGCCGGTATCAACGTCCGCCTGCAGACCCTGCTGCTGTACGTGCTGTCCGGCCTCTGCTGCGGCATCGCCGCGCTGATGGTGGTCTCCCAGACCACCTCCGGCAGCAACACCCACGGCGACCTCTACGAGCTCAGCGCGATCGCCGCCGCGATCATCGGCGGCACCGCCCTCACCGGCGGCCGCGGCACCATCATCGGCTCGCTGCTCGGCGTGCTGATCTTCACGCAGATCACCAACCTGTTCATCGTCAACAACCTGCAGCTGGACATCCAGCGCATCATCAACGGCGGCATCATCGTCGCCGCCGTCCTCATCCAGCAGTTCCGGGTGACGTCGCTCTGGCGGAGGCCGAGCGCGAAGCCCAGCGCCACCTCATAGAAGAAACCGATCAGTCAGCTGACGCCGCCGTCACGCCGAGACGGCAGCTCTGATCACTGCGCCCAAAAAACAGCACCAGCAGTACACCCTCGAACACCCCATCCCACAGACGACCAGGAGGTCGTGATGAGCGCATCCTCGGGTGACATGTCCCGTCGCCGTCTTCTCCTCGGCGGGGCGGCGGTCGGCGCCGGCGCGCTGCTTGCCGCCTGCACCTCGAACGAGTCGAAGGACTCCGACGCCGGCACCAACGTCAAGGAGAACACGGCCGCCAGCGAGGCCCCGGGCAAGCCGGTCACCATCGGCTTCTCCGCCCCCGCCGCCGACCACGGCTGGATCGGTGCGATCACCGCGAACGCCCAGGCGCAGGCCAAGAAGTTCTCCGACGTGACCCTCAAGGTGGTCGACGCCGGTAAGGACGCCCCGGCCCAGATCGCGGCGCTGGAGTCGCTGATCCAGAGCAAGCCGGACGCGATCGTGCTGCTGCCGCAGGACGGCGCGCAGCTCACCGCGGTCGGCAAGAAGGCCACGGAAGCCGGCATCATCGTCATCAACCTGGACCGCGAGTTCTCCGACCCGGCCGCGTCGTTCTGCCTGATCAAGGGCGACAACTACGGCATGGGCATCGCGGCCGGCCACTACGTCGGCGAGAAGCTCAAGGGCAAGACCGACGCGGTGATCGGCGAGATCCCCGGCATCGACGAGCTCCAGCTGACCAAGGACCGGTCGAAGGGCTTCGCGGACGCCCTCAAGACCTACGGGCTCACGGTCAAGCACCGCGTCCCGGCGCAGTTCACGGTCCAGAGCGGCCAGGCGGCCACGGCCAACCTGCTGCAGGCGGCCCCGAAGCTCGACGCCGTCTGGAACCACGACGACGACCAGGGCGTCGGCGTGCTCGCCGCGATCCAGCAGGCCGGCCGCAAGGAGTTCTTCATGGTCGGTGGCGCCGGCTCGCGCGACGCCATGGACCACATCAAGTCCGGCGACTCGGTGCTGACCGCGACCGTCACCTACCCGCCGTCGATGGCCTCGTCGGCCATCATCCTGGCCCGCCTCGCGGCCCAGGGGAAGGGCATGAGCGACCTGGTCGAGCTGCAGGTTCCGAAGCTCATCGTCCTGCAGTCGGAGACCATCACCAAGGACAACGTCGACAAGTACCTCCCGCTCGGCTTCAAGTCCTAAGGGGTCCTCCTACCCAACCACCAGAAAGGAACCGCCAGTGTCCACTCAGGGCAGCAGCGGGGAGCTGCGCGTCGGCATGGTCGGATACGCGTTCATGGGCGCCGCGCACTCCCAGGCGTGGCGCACCGTGAACCGTGTCTTCGACCTCCCGGCGCGGGCGACCATGGTCGCCGTCTGCGGTCGCGATGGGGCGAAGGTGGCGGAAGCCGCGAGCAGGCTCGGGTGGGCCGAAGCGGTGACCGACTGGCGCGCGCTGATCGCCCGGGACGACATCGATGTCATCGACATCTGTACCCCGGGCGACAGCCACGCCGAGATCGCCATCGCCGCACTGGAAGCGGGCAAGCACGTGCTGTGCGAGAAGCCGCTCGCCAACACGGTCGACGAGGCGCGCGCCATGGTCGCGGCCGCGGTGAAGGCCCGGGCGCTCGGCGTCCGGTCCGCCTGCGGCTTCAACTACCGCCGCGTGCCGGCCGTCTCGCTCATGCGCAACCTCATCGCCGACGGCCGGCTCGGCGCGATCCGTCACGTCCGGGCGTTGTACCTGCAGGACTGGATCACCGACCCGAACTTCCCGCTCGTCTGGCGGCTCCAGAAGGACAAGGCCGGGTCGGGCGCGCTCGGTGACATCGGCGCGCACATCATCGACCTGACCCAGTTCGTCACCGGGCAGACCATCACCGGCGTCGCCGGGCTGACCGAGACGTTCGTCAAGGAACGGCCGCTGCCGGAGGCCTCGAGCGGCCTCTCCGCAAGCGCCGGACAGGCGACCGGCGAGGTCACCGTCGACGACGCGGCCGTGTTCGTCGGGCGGCTGTCCGGCGGCGGCCTGGCCACGTACGAGGCGACGCGGTTCGCGACGGGTCGCAAGAACGGCCTCAAGGTCGAGATCAACGGCGAGCGCGGCTCGCTGGTGTTCGACCTGGAGCGGCTCAACGAGCTGGAGTTCTACGACGCCACGCTGCCCGCGGCCGAGCAGGGCTTCAGCCGGATCCTGGTGACGGAGGGGGAGCACCCGTACGTCGCCGCGTGGTGGCCGCCGGGGCACATCCTCGGGTACGAGCACTCGTTCACCCACGAGATGCGCGACTTCATCGAGGCCGTCGCGACCGGCACCGACCCGACGCCGTCCTTCGAGGACGCGCTGCAGGTGCAGCTGGTGCTGGACGCGGTGGAGCGCTCCGGGTCCGCCGACGCCGCGTGGATCAGCGTGGTGGAGTCATGACCGGTCCGGAGCGCAGCGGAGGGGCCGGGCATCAGGGGCTCAGCATGCAGGCATGCGGCCGGAGCGAAGCGGAGGACGCATGACCGATCCGTACGCTCCCACGCCCGCCGACCGGTTCTCGTTCGGGCTCTGGACGGTGGGCTGGCAGGCCCAGGACGTCTTCGGCTCGGCGTCGCGCCCGGCGCTCGACCCGGTCGAGTCCGTGCACCGGCTGGCGGAGCTGGGGGCGTACGGGGTCAGCTTCCACGACGACGACCTGATCCCGTTCGGCAGCGACGAGACGGTCCGCGACCAGGTCGTCAAGCGCTTCAAGGGGGCGCTCGACGGCACCGGCCTGGTGGTGTCGATGGCCACGACGAACCTGTTCGGCCATCCCATCTTCAAGGACGGCGCGTTCACCGCCAACGATCGCGCCGTGCGTCGCTTCGCGTTGCAGAAGGTACTGCGGAACATCGACCTCGCCGCCGAGCTGGGCGCGCCCACGTATGTCCTGTGGGGCGGACGCGAGGGCGCCGAGTCCGGGGCGGGCAAGCAGATGCGGGCCGCGCTCGACCGCTACCGCGAGGCGATCAACGCGATCTGCGCGTACATCCGGGAACGCGGGTACGACATCCGGCTGGCGATCGAGCCGAAACCGAACGAGCCGCGGGGCGACATCCTGCTGCCGACGATCGGGCACGCGCTCGCGCTGATCTCGACGCTGGATGAGCCCTCGCGGGTGGGGCTCAACCCGGAGGTCGGGCACGAGGAGATGGCCGGGCTGAACTTCGCGCACGGGATCGCCCAGGCGCTGTGGCACGGCAAGCTCTTCCACGTCGACCTCAACGGCCAGCACGGGCCGCGCTTCGACCAGGACCTGCGCTTCGGCGCCGGCAACCTGCGCGGCGCGTTCTGGACCGTCGACGTGCTGGAGAACAGCTCCGGCTACCCGACGGCCTACGCCGGGCCGCGGCACTTCGACTACAAGCCGCCGCGCACCGAGGACGCCGAGGGCGTCTGGGTGACGGCTGCCGCCTGCATGCGCAACTACCTGATCCTCAAGGAGAAGGTCCGCAACTTCCGCGACGACCCCGAGGTCTCCGCCGCCCTGGCGACCGCGCGGGTCGACGAGCTGTCGGTCCCGACGTTGCTGCCCGGGGAGTCCCTGGACGAGCTGCGGGCCGAGGAGATCGACGTCGAGACGGTCGCCGCCCGAGGGATGGCATTCGAACGGCTCGACCAACTGGCCATGGAGCACCTGCTCGGTATCCGTGGCTGACCGAACGACTTTCCCGGCCCGGTAGCGAGGGCCCGCCCGCGGTTGCGCCCCGCGGGCGGGGATACCGGAACGGGGGAGACCGGGGCCGGCGCGGCGTCACCCAGTCGCCGCGCCGGGCCACCGGGCCCCGCAGACGCACACCATGACAGCGCGGCGGCGCGCGCCTTACCAACCCCGTGAAGGAACTGTCATGAGAATCCGCTCGTGGCTCGCCGCCGCTACGGTGAGCCTCACCGCAGCGACCATGCTCGTTCCGGCGCCCGCCAGCGCCGCTGACGCTCCGTACAAGGTGCTCGTCTTCAGCAAGACCGCCGGCTTCCGCCACTCGTCCATCCCCAACGGCATCGCGGCGATCCAGTCGCTCGGCGCCGCCAACAACTTCACCGTCACCGCCACCGAGGACGCCGCGGCGTTCACGGCTGCCAACCTCGCCCAGTTCCAGACGGTCGTGTTCCTGTCGACGACCGGCGACGTGCTCAACGACGCCCAGCAGACCGCCTTCGAGTCCTACATCCGTGGCGGCGGCGGGTACGTCGGCGTGCACGCGGCGGCCGACACCGAGTACGGCTGGGCGTTCTACGGCACGCTCGTCGGCGCCTGGTTCTCCTCCCACCCGGCGATCCAGCAGGCCACGATCGCCGTCGAGGACCGCAGCCACCCGGCGACGGCGCACCTCGGCGCGACCTGGGCGCGCACCGACGAGTGGTACAACTACCAGACCAACCCGCGCTCGTCCGCCCGCGTGCTCGCCTCGCTCACCGAGTCGTCGTACTCCGGCGGGACGATGGGCGACCACCCGATCACCTGGTGCAAGACCATCGACAACGGCCGCTCCTTCTACACCGGGCTGGGTCACACCGAGGCGTCCTACACCGAGTCCGCGTTCGTCAGCCTGCTGCTCGGTGCGATCCGCTACACCGCCAAGCGCGTCGACGGCAACTGCGCGCCGGCCACCTCGGGCTCGTCGGTCTACCAGGGCGAGTCGTGGTCCGCGGCGAGCGGCGTCCAGGTCGCGAACCACGCATCGGCCGTCGGCGGCCGCACCGCCGGTTATATCGACCCGAATGACTGGATCTCGTACACCGGGGTCAACCTCGCCACGGCCCGCGGCGCGCTCGTGCGGGTGTCGTCGGCCGGCGCCGGCGGTACCGTCGAATTCCGCGCCGGATCGGCGACCGGAGCCCTGCTCGGCACGGTCTCGGTGCCCAACACCGGCGGCTGGGACACGTTCCGCGACGTGTTCACCCCGCTCGCCGCCAATTCCTCCTCCACGTTGTACCTCGTGTTCAAGGGCACCGGCAGCTCGCTCTTCGACCTCGACCAGTTCACGCTGACCCGCACGGCGACGACCCGCCAGGGCGAGGCCTGGTCCTCGACCGGCGGCCTGCAGGTGGCCGCGCACGGCCCGGCGGTCGGCGGCCAGACCGCCGGCTTCATCGACAACAACGACTGGGCCGGCTACACCGGGCTGTCGCTGGCCTCGGCGGCCGGCATCCGGCTGCGGTGGTCGTCGGCCGGCGCCGGCGGCACCGTCGAGTTCCGCGCCGGGTCGCAGACCGGGACGCTGCTCGGCACGCTCGCGGTCACGAACACGGGCAGCTGGGACACGTTCCGCGAGGCATCGGTACCGCTGGCGACGTCGTCGTCCACGAGCCTGTACCTGGTGTTCCGCGGCGGCAGCGGGTCGCTCTTCGACGTCGACGAGTTCACGTTGCACGCACTCTGAGTTCGCCCGGCCCGTAGGGCCGGCCTAGACGGAAGACGGGGTCGCGACGCCGACCGACCCGGTCTCCGGGCCCCGTCCGCTCGGACGTTGTACGTGCCGGCACGGGCTTCGGGTGGTGACGCCGACTCCACCCGACGTCCGCTTCCGGTGCGGTCCGGGCGGGCGGGGAACCTCTTTTCCCTGGCTGCCGTTCGTCTTACGATGGTCTCGCAGCGCTCATGGACTCGACCCTTCGCCGGGTCGGCCGGCGCGGGCGGGAGGCGCAACCCGCCCGCCTCGGAACGTCCCTGTTCCTGCTTTCCCTGCCCGCAGGTCACCCTCGCGCCTGGACCCCAACGTGCTCACCACAGTGCACCGGAGGACACAGCATGGCGCGTCCCATCACGCTCTTCACCGGCCAGTGGGCCGACCTTCCGTTCGAGGAGGTCTGCCGCCTGGCCTCCGAGTGGGGCTACGACGGCCTTGAGATCGCCTGCTGGGGCGATCACTTCGAGGTCGACAAGGCGATCTCCGACGACTCCTACGTGGAACGCAAGCTGGAGACGCTCGCGAAGTACAACTTGAAGGTCTGGACCATCTCCAACCACCTCGTCGGCCAGGCGGTCTGCGACCACCCGATCGACCAGCGCCACCAGGGCATCCTCCCGGCGCGGATCTGGGGCGACGGCTCACCCGAGGGCGTGCGCCAGCGGGCCGCGGAGGAGATCAAGGACACCGCCCGGGCCGCCCGGAAGCTCGGCGTCGACGTCGTGGTCGGCTTCACCGGCTCGTCGATCTGGCACACGCTCGCGATGTTCCCGCCCGTCCCGCCGGAGATGATCGAGGCCGGCTACCAGGACTTCGCGGACCGGTGGAACCCGATCCTCGACGTCTTCGACGAGGTCGGCGTGAAGTTCGCGCACGAGGTGCACCCGAGCGAGATCGCCTACGACTACTACACGACCAAGCGCACCCTGGAGGCCATCGGGCACCGGCCCGCCTTCGGCCTCAACTGGGACCCGTCGCACTTCGTGTGGCAGGAGCTCGACCCGGTGAACTTCATCTTCGACTTCGCCGACCGGATCTACCACGTCGACTGCAAGGACGCGAAGGTCCGCACCGGCGACGGCCGCCGCGGCCGCCTCTCCTCGCACCTGCCGTGGGCCGACATGCGCCGCGGCTGGGACTTTGTCTCCACGGGCCACGGCGACGTGCCGTGGGAGGACTGCTTCCGCGCGCTGAACGGGATCGGCTACAACGGCCCGATCTCGATCGAGTGGGAGGACGCGGGCATGGACCGCCTGGTCGGCGCCCCCGAGGCGCTCCAGTTCGTCCGCCGCCTGGCCTTCGACGCCCCGTCGGCCGCCTTCGACGCGGCCTTCTCGTCGTCGTCCTGACCCTGTTCATGATGAAGGGCCGGCTGACCAGCCGGCCCTTCATCGCGTTGTCGCTGGTTACATCCCCGGGGTCCGCGTTGCGGTCGGCCCGGTGGTGGCGAACGTTTCACGCTCGATCGCCGGCGTGTCCGACGTGTGCAGCAGCCGATGGCCGAGATCGGTCTCGGCGAACCGGCTGTTGGCGAGGCGGTCGGTCACCTTGGTCTTGCCCTCGCTGTAGAGCCGCGTCGCCTGCTCCTGGACGACCCCGGCGGCTTCCTGGACCGTCGGGCTCTCCTTGATCTTCAGAGCGGTGGCCTTGAGCTCTTCGTACTTCTCCCGACCCGCCCGGGCACCGAGCACAAAGCCCGCGGCCAGGCCGCCGAGGAACAGTAGCTTGCCGCGCATCGCGACGACCTCCTTCTGGACGGCGACGAATCGATCAGGTTGCCGCCCCTGCAGTTTCGTTACCCGTCCATCGTCGTTCCGACACATCGATCTTGCGGGCCCTTTGCCAAGATCCGCCACTCGTTGCGGTGACCTGCCCGCGGCACGCCCGATACCCGGTGGCGCGGGACCCCGGTTCGTGCTGTACTCTTTCCCGGTCGCCCTCACACGGGGGAGATGCACGGTCCCGCGTAGCTCAATTGGCAGAGCAGCCGGCTGTTAACCGGCAGGTTATAGGTTCGAGTCCTATCGCGGGAGCTCCAAACGGCCCCTTACCGGGGCCATTTTTCATGCGCGGGTACTCTGACACCGTTTCCGGTCGGCATTCGGGTTGCGCCGCTCGGTAAGCTTGCGACGCTCGGGGCGGTAGCTCAGCAGGTTAGAGCTGGGGACTCATAATCCCTTGGTCGCGGGTTCGAGTCCCGCCCGCCCCACCGGCTTAGGCTCACCCTGCTCGCCGTCCCTTCGGGACGGCTCGCCGGGGAGCCGGCGGGATTCTCCGCGCTCGCTTCGCTCGCTCCCCAGTGGGGGCTTCGCCACCCACACCCCCATGTCGGTGGTTGCGGTGGTCGGGGTCGTTGCGGTTGGCGCCTGCGGCTTCGCGGTTCGCATGGTGCATCGTCCGCTCCACCACCTGTGCTTCGCGCCTTCGGCGCGAGGCGGGAGGTTCCCACTCCGCATCCCCATGCCGCGCTGGCGCGCGGCACTGGCTGCGCTCCGCTGGCCAGGCCACCAAGTCTTGCGGTCGGCGGATGGGT
>NZ_BMPI01000081.1:44713-45961 GCF_014647515.1 Dactylosporangium sucinum
GGCCGGACGGACCACCACCTTGACCGCTCTTCGGGCGCGCGTGCAATTCGCCCGACTCACCCTTTTCGCCGCGTTTCTTGGGGTCACCCTAGCGGGTGGGTGAGACAGTTTCTGAGGCACCTGGCGTCTCAGGATGCGTTGCTGCAATTCGGATGGTCGTCGCGTGGATGACGGTGCTGTGGCTGGCTGGGACGAGCTGACACCGGAGCAGGGCGCAGTGCTGTTCAACGGCCGTCGCCGGTGATGCATTGTGCGAACCGTCGGCGCGGCCCGCCGCTGGTGGGGTGCTGCCAGTGTCGCAGTGTGTACGTCGGTCTGGCTGCCGCGTCAGCTGGATCAAGGTATAGAGCCTCTTGGTGCGACCCAGTCGATGGGTTGCCCGGTCACCGCAGCGATGTGGTCGAAGTCGGCGTCGTAGTGCAGGACGGAGGCGCCGTAGTGCTCGGCGGCGGCGGCGGTAAGCAGGTCCATCACGCCTGCGGCGCGGTGTTGACTTCGGGTCGCCATGAGGGCCTGAACCTCGCGTGCCCGAAGGGCGATCTCGTCGACGGAGGCGAGTTGGACGAGTTGACCACGAATGCGGAAGATTCCTTGATGCTCGGCGGGGGTGCGCGCCGAATAGCCCAGTTCGAGGTCAACGGTGACGAAGGTAGCCAGCGTTCCGTCCGCCGCCAGCGTTCTGAGCCGGGTCTCGGCCGCCGATGATCGACGCGCAACCGCGTACGCAGAGGTGTCGGCGAGGAACAGCGTGGTCAACGCCGGGCACCACGCATCACATCTGGGTCGGTCAGGTCGGACCCGCCGAGGAAGAACGGATCGTCAAGGACTGCGCGCGATCGTGCCTTGCGCTCAGCCACGTAGCGCAGCGCCTCGTTGACGGTGTCCTTCTTCGTCGCGGTCCCTAACTCGGATTGAGCGGCCTCAAGGAGTTCATCGTCCACGTCGATGATAGTTCTCACGACGCTGATGATATCAGCAAGCCGCTGCTGTATACATGGCTCGCCGTCGCGTGCTCAGCGCGTCGGCGCTATCCAGCGCACTGTGACTCGTGCGGGCCGCGCCGCAACGTAAGCTCGAGTCGGTCAATGCCAGCGACCCGCGTTGACGGTCGCGGCCGGCAGGGCGTGGCCAGGAATCATGATCGTGTGGTTCGCATGGTGCATCGTCCGTTCCACCGGCTTAGGCTCACCCTGCTCGCCGTCCCTTCGGGACGGCTCGCCGGGGAGCCGGCGGGATTCTCCGCGCTCG
>NZ_BMPI01000082.1 GCF_014647515.1 Dactylosporangium sucinum
AGTTGAACTGCCCCCGCTGGGGCTCCGTCGCGTCCGGCTTCATCTCGTTCTCGGCCGTCACCATGTTGAACTCACGGCCGGCGATCGTGCTGTACGTCGAGTCGCCGAGCCGGCTTGCGGCGATCGCCGTGCCGAAGTAGCGGCCCGACTGCGCGGCTGCCGCACCGAGCGTGCTGGCCGCGGCGTTCGCGTTGGGGATCATCATCATCACCGTGCCGGCCGCGACGACGGCGACGGCACCGCCGATCGCGGCTCTGAGCCGCAACGATCGTCTCCGCGGGGTGTTGGTTGCCACGAGGGCCTCCTTCTCGATGCTGCGGTCCGGACCGCCGGCCACCGCCCGCGCGGCAGGCGGGAGCCGCTACGTGAGCAGAAGGGTGTCGGCGGGATCGCACGGCCCGGACCGCAAGAGTGGTGGGCTTCAATGCCGAGCAATGCTGGCACGGCGGCATCGACGAGACAACATTTTTCGAAAAGATTCCGGAAGCTGTACCGCCATGACTCGCTGGCGAGTGCGTTCTCCTGAAGCATCGGCCGCCTGTCAGGGCTGGCAGGCGGCGTACGAACCGCCGGTACTTTCGGAGAATTCCCGGAAGTGCTTCGCGGCTGTTCACGGCGCGGACGCGGACGGTGCCGGGACGGACTCCACGCCGGCGAGGAGGTCGGCGACCGTGTGCGCCCGGACGCCGTCCGGCGATCCCATCGCATGGCTCGCGGCGACGGCACGGACGTGCTGCTCGGCGGTCCCGACCAGGCCGTCGTAGACCGCGGTGAACACCTCCAGGGCGGCCGGGCGCTGCCACCCCGGCGGCAGCAGGCGGACGGGCAGCCGTGGGTCGAGCACCGCGAAGCGCCGGAAGGTGTCCATGATCTCGGTGCGGGCCCGGATCGCCTCCGCCCCGCCGACGCGCCCGCCGCGAATCCGCGGCAGCAGCGAGCGCCATCGCCGGACGAAGGCGTCGTACTGCTCGGCGATGCCCGCGATGTCCCAGGCCTGCAGCGGATCGCGACCGGCGCCCGCGTCGAGCTCGACGTGCCGGGCCCGGAACACGGTCATCGCTCCCCCGGCGACCTGCGCGAGCTGCTCGGCGGCCGGCGCGGGGAGCGGATGCGGCGAGACCCACAGGCCGTCGTACAGCGGCGCGTACCCCTGCCACCGCAGCTGGCCGCGCAGCGCCCGGCGGCGCGTGCGCTCCTCCTGCGGCAGCGAGAAGGCGATGAGCGTCCACCACTCGTCCCACGGTTCGGCGCCGGCCATCGACGACACGATCCAGCGTCCGCCGGCCGAGATCTGGGCCGCGGCCGCCGGAGCCAGCCGGTACGAGCTGTGCTTGCCGTGCCGGCTGCCCTCCAGCACCCCGCGGCGCGCGAGCCGGCTGATCGCCGCCCGGGCGCCCGCCTCGCTCACGCCGGCCTCGGTGAGCAGCGCCACGACGGCCGCTGACGGCAGCCGCGCCCCGGTGCGCAGGGTGTAGTCGGCGAGCAGGGTGACCGCCAGGCCCTGCGGGGCCGCGCCCGCCTGCCGCCGGGGAAGCCGGACCGCCGCCGCGTCCTCGTCCGGGAAGATCTCCTCGATGTCGAACGCGTTGGCCACGGACGCTCCGGCGGTGTCAGGTCGGTCGGTCGCCCCGACTGTAGCCCTCTCCGGGAGTTAACAACATCGATTGACACTTTCGCGCTCCGGGGGCACACTATGTGCCGCGCGATAGGTGGGAGCCGCGCCGTTCTCGTCGATCGGACCCGCGGGCCGCACGTGCAGGCCCGCCGGTCCCTGCTGCCGTCCACGGCAGCGAAGGAGGAGGCGTATGAGATCCAAGCGGACCATCGTGCTCGGATCGGCCGCGTTGCTCGTGGTCGCCGGGCTGACCCTCGCCGCGCTGCGGCCCGCCTACGCGGCCACACTCACCGAGGTCACCAACTTCGGCACGAACCCGGGCGGCATGCGTATGCACGTCTACGTGCCCACGTCCCGGCCGCCCAACCCGGCCATCGTCGTGGCCATGCACGGCTGCGGCGGATCGGGACCCGGCTTCTACTCCGGCAGTGAGTTCGCCGGCCTGGCCGACCGGCACGGGTTCATCGTCATCTACCCGACCGCGACCCAGCAGGCCGGCTTCGGCAACTGCTTCGACACCTGGTCCGAGGCGGCCAAGCGGCGCGGCGGCGGCAGCGATCCGGTGTCGATCGTGTCGATGGTGACGTACGTGCAGCGGCAGTACGGCGGCGACCCGGACCGCGTCTACGCCACCGGCAGTTCGTCCGGCGGCATGATGACCAACGAGATGCTGGCCCTCTACCCCGACGTGTTCAAGGCCGGCGCGGCGTTCATGGGCGTGCCGTTCACCTGCTTCGCCAACGCCGCCGACTACCCGCCCGGCAGCAGCCGGTGCACCGGCGGCAGCATGGACCGCACGCCGCAGCAGTGGGGCGACGCGGTCCGCCAGGCCTACCCCGGCTACACCGGGCCCCGGCCACGCGTCCAACTCTGGCACGGCACCGGCGACACGCTCGTGCCCTACCGGCTGCTGCAGGAAGAGATCGAGCAGTGGACCGACGTGTTCGGCATCAGCCAGACACCGACCGCCACGGACACCCCGCAGGCCGGCTGGAACCGGCACCGCTACGCCGACGCGTCCGGCACCGTCCAGGTCGAGGCGTACAGCATCCAGGGCGCCGGGCACAGCCTTCCGTCCACGGGCATGGCCGCGTCCGCGATCGCGTTCTTCGGCCTCAACGGTACCGGTGGCACGCCGAGCGCCACCGCCTCGTCCACGCCGCCGGCGTCGAGCCCGCCTCCGGCCACCAGCGCGTGCCGCGTCAGCGACACCGTCAACGCCTGGAACACCGGGCTGACTGCGAGCATCACCATCACGAACACCGGCAACGCCGCCGTCAACGGCTGGACCCTGGCGTTCACGCTGCCCGCCGGGCAGACCATCACCTCCGGCTGGAACGCCCAGTTCAGCCCGACCAGCGGGGCGGTGACCGCGCGGAACGTCAGCTACAACGCCACCATCCCACCGGGCGCGTCGACGACCATCGGCTTCCAGGCCACACACACCGGCAACACCGGCCGGCCGGCGACGTTCACCCTCAACGGCGCCGCCTGCGCCGTGAGCTGACGACACGAGCCGCCCGGCCTCGGCGCCCGATCCCCTCCCTGGTGGGAGGCGACGGCCGAGCCGGGCGGTCCGCCGGCAGCTCAGCCGAGGCCGGGTGAGTAGACCCAGGTGACCGGCAGCTGCACGTCGGGAGTGTGCATCGCCAGGTCGTAGTCCTCGATCCGGAACCCGGCGCGGAGCAGCGCGTTCACGGCCGGATGCGGGCCGGGCAGGCAGAGGGCGACCGCCGCGGTGCCGAGGCATCGCAACGCGGCGGTGAGGGTCTCCGCCGCGTCCGGTCCGCCCGGGCAGGTCAGATGGGTGAGCGTACCGCCTTCCGCGACGCCCGCGGCCACCAGCTGCGAACCTCGGTGCACGAGCACGCCGGCGCCGGACCAGTAGTCGTAGGCGGCGGCACGCACGCCGCCG
The DNA here is from genome assembly GCF_014647515.1 of Dactylosporangium sucinum. Classification (GTDB taxonomy): domain Bacteria; phylum Actinomycetota; class Actinomycetes; order Mycobacteriales; family Micromonosporaceae; genus Dactylosporangium; species Dactylosporangium sucinum. The sequence goes on from NZ_BMPI01000082.1 coordinate 3,531, forward strand.
GTCAGCTCCCGGTCCGCTGCGGCCACGGCCGCGGCCTCGACGGCCGTCGCGACACACGACCCGTCGCCGCGGGCGGGCGCCGGCCCCGTGAGGTACAGCAACGGCCACGCCGGCCGCAGCCCGGCACGCACGTACAGCGGCAGTGCATGCGGGTGCCGGGAGCTGAACGTGAAACGCCCACCGGCCCGCTGGTCCGGCCACAGCTCGCGCAGCAGCGCTCCGCCGAGGCCGCGGCCGTGATGGTGCGGGTCGACGAAGAGGTCGGTGAGCATCCAGCCCAGCGGGCCGGTCGCGGTGGCGCCCCAGCCGAGCACGTTGCCGCCCTCATCGCGGGCCACCCGGACGGTACCGTTGCGCAGCAGATGCGACACGTACGCCGGGTCGGCGCCCGAACCGGCCTCCACCTGGCCAACCGCCCGGCTGATCCGGGCAATGGACGCCAGGTCGCCGGGCGTAGCCAGCTCGATCAACACCCGTTCCTTCTACCAGACTGCGCAGCACGCGGGTCATCCACGGCGCGGTGGCTTTCCGCGGACCGGGCGGTGACCGGCGAACGCGGCCTCGAGCACCCCTTCGCCGCCGGTCACCTCCGGCAGCATCCGGTGCAGCTCCTGAGCGTCCGCCGCGGTCAGCACCGCCACGATCACCATCTCGTCCGCCCGAACCACCTGGTCCTCCACCGTCGCCCCCAGCTTGCTGAGCAGGCTCAGCACTCCGCTGGTCGCCCGTGCGGGCACATCGAGGGTCACCCGGGCCAGCGGTTCGCAGACCACCGTCCCACCGGCGGCCAGCGCCTGCGCCACGACGATCGGCGTGAGCTTGCGGAAATCCTGCGCCGTGCTCGTCGGCCCGCGCAGCGACGGCGGCCCGTCGGCGACGCTGTAGCCCGAGTCGGTCATCGTCACCACGCAATCGGTCACCGGCCACCCGTGCGGACCGGCGGCGAGCGCGTCGCGTACGTAGCCGCCCATCGCCTCCTGGAACAGCTCCAGCGTCCGGTAGACGTACAGCGGCGCCAGCCGGTAGTCCACGGGCACGTGCACCGTCACGCCCGAGCCGGACGGCCCCGGCTCGACCCGCAACCCGATCGTGGCCTGATAGGGATTCGACGGCGTGTTCAGCCGCTGCAGCCCCTCGCCGGTCGCGTTCGGCCGCTCCACGCACAGGGTCGTGGTCTGCAGGAAGTCTGCGTCGACGCCGAAGTCGGCGGCCAGGGTGGTCTGGATGACCTCCTTCTGCACCTCGCCGTAGAGCGACACGGCCGTGCCGTCACGCTCGTCCGCGCGTACGTTGATCAGCGGATCCTGCTCGGCCAGCAGCATCAGCGCCGAGCGCAGCCGCCCGCCGTCCCCCGGGCGGCGGGCAACGGCGAGCGCTTCCAGCATCGGCGGCGCGAAGTGATGGTCCGTCTGCCTGGCGCCGTCGCCCAGGGTGTCTCCGACGCGAACGCCCGCGAGGCCGCGCAGCGCCGCGATCTGGCCCGCTGCCACCGTGTCGCGCCGCACCCACACGCCGCTGTCGAGCATGTGGATCGCCGTGATCCGGTCGCGGCCGCCGGTCGGATGATCGCGTACCTGGAGCTGGCCGTCGAACATACGCACGTAGGCCACCTTCTCGCCGGCGGGTCCTCGCTCCACCTTGAAGATCCGGCCCCGCAGCGGCCGGGCGGGCTCGCCGGCGGCCGTGGGCAGCAGCTCCGCCAGGCCCGCCATCAGCTCATCCACCCCGGCGCCGGTCATCGCCGAACCCTCGAACACCGGGTGCACGGCGCACCGGGCCGTCTGGGCCGCCAGCTCGGCGCGCAGCCGCCGGGCCGTGAGGCTCGCCTCATCCTCCACGTACTCCCGTAGCAGCGCATCGTCCGCACTGGTCAATGCGTCGGCCAGAGCCGCGGTGGGCGCGGTGGCGGGCACCACCGTCACGTCCAGGCGCCGCGCGATCTCCGCGTAGACGCGCTGCGCGTCGGCGCCGCGCCGATCCGTCTTGTTGATGAAGATCAGTGTGGGTACGCGCAGCCGCCGCAACGCCCGCATCAACAGGCGGGTCTGCGGCTGGACGCCCTCGACGGCGGACACGACCAGCACGGCCCCGTCGAGCACGCCGAGAACCCGGTCGACCTCGGCGATGAAATCCGGGTGCCCGGGAGTGTCGATGATGTTGACCTCGGTGCTGCCGATGCGCAGCGATGCGACGGCCGAGCGAATGGTGATGCCCCGCTGGCGCTCCAGCGCCAGCGAGTCGGTCTGGGTCGTGCCGGAGTCAACGCTGCCGAACTGGTCGATGACCCCGGCCGCGTGGAGCAGCCGTTCGGTCAGCGTGGTCTTACCGGCGTCGACATGTGCCAGAATCCCGAGGTTGAGCGTGCGCACAGCGCGCAGCGGATGCGAAGACAAACGTCACGTCCTTCGAGCGAATGGGCAACAGAGCTCCGAAAGAGATGAACGTCGCTCGCATGTCTGCTCCTTGCTCGATGGATGTGCTCGCGCGCCAGGAAATCACATCGAGTTTCCCGGGCACGACCGAATTATCCATCCGCCCGTGAGTTGAGTGGTACTTGAAGCTCCAGTGCGTCATGGCTGCCAACGCGCGGTGGCGTGTGCTGAACTGGGGCGTGCAGATTCGTCCCGAAGAACTGGCGGCGATCCGTGCCGGCGATGTCGACGTGGCGTTCCGCCGGTGGGAACGGCCTCGTGTCAGGGTCGGCACCCGGATGCGCACCGCGGTCGGCCTGGTCGAGGTCACGTCCGTCGATCGCGTGCTGGAGAGATCGCTGACCGCCGCGGACGCCCGCCGGGCCGGCGCGGCGTCGCTGGCCGCGCTCCGGCAGGGGTTGGACCGCCTCCACCCCGAGCGGCCGGTGTACCGGATCGGGCTACGGTACGCGGGCGTCGACCCGCGGCACGCGCTGCGGGAGGCGGTACCCGACGCTGCGGAGATCGACGCGATCGTCGCGTGGCTCGACCGGCTCGACCGCGCCTCGCCGACCGGGCCTTGGACCCGGGCGACGCTCCTGCTGATCGACGAACTGCCGGCTACCCGGGCACCCGACCTCGCACAACGGATGGGGCGCGACACCCCGTCGTTCAAACAGAACGTGCGCAAGCTGAAGGAGCGCGGCCTGACCGAGTCGCTCGACATCGGGTACCGGCTCTCGGCACGCGGCGCCGCCGTCCTGGACCACGAGGGCCATCCCCGGTTGGCCCAGCGCGGGTCGGCACCGGAGCCGGGCATCCCGCTGCCACACCTCGGCGCAGCCGCGACACGTGCGCTCAACGCGCTCGGCGTAGTCCGGCTCGAACAGGTGGCCGGACTCAGCGAGGGCGAGGTGCAGGCACTGCACGGAGTCGGGCCCTACGCCATTCGCCACCTACGAGCGGCGATGGACGCGGCCGGACTGGCGTTCCGCGACGATCCTGGCGCGTCCCGGCAGGCCGGCATCACACCGGAGACGTCCTGAATCCGCGCCACGGTCGTGGTTCGTGACCGCCGTCCGGCGCCGGAGTATTACGCCGACGCTGAGGGCGCGCCGCAGGTTGGGCAACGACCCGCGTCGGTGCGGACCGGCCGGCCGCCTGACGGCAGTCGGCCCCGCGCCGCGATGGCCAGCGGCATCGAAACCAGGCCGACCGCCATTACCAGCACTGACGCGGCCACCATGGATGACCACGCCGGGGTGACGGGCCTGCCGGGGCCGCTGTCGTCGAGCATCGCACCGAGCGAGTTCAATGCCAGCATTCCGATCGGCGTGAGCAGGATCAGCAGCGCCCAGACGCCGCGGTAGTCGTGCCGGGCGGCCAGGCCGAGCGCGAGCAGCGCCCCGCCGATCAGCAGTGTCACCGCAGCGGCAGGCAATGCCGTCGCGGCGGCTTCGTAGTAGTAGCCGCCGGCGAAGACGAAGCGCGGCGCGGCGCTGGCGGCGACCGGCACGCTCGCTGCCGCGGCGGCGAGCGGTATCAGCCGAACCCACCAGGGTTGCCGTCCGGCCGCGCCGAGCGCGACGATACCGAGCACGACCTGGGGCAGCAGCACCAACAACGGCGGCCGGGGCATTCCGGTCAGCACGACGCCCGCAGTCACCAACACGGCGAGGCCGACCGCCCACCGGAACCACCGGCCGGGCGCGACAACGTACACGACGACGGCCAGCAGCCAGGCTGCCCACACTGCGACGCCGAGCGACAAGAAAGGCCTGCGATACGGAAACCACGGCGCCCAGGGCACCACCGCCTCGAAGATCGCCCACCCAGTCGCGAGCGCGGCCAGCGTGGCCAGCGCGAGCACGCCGGCGAGCCGGAAACCGGGACCGAGGCCTTGCGCGACCCGCAGGTGCTGGCGCAGCCCACCGACCGCGAGGTCCGCGACGTCGTCTGCCGAGGGTCTCTTGCGGTCGGGCGCGGCCAGGGACAGGTAGGTGTCCACCAACTCCGAACCACGCTCCCGCCGATAGCCGGCCGGGTAGAACAGCGCCGCCCAGCGCGCATAGCGGCGTTCCAGATCGGTCATGGTCGAGCCTCCCTGGTCCTGCCCTTCCGGGCGATCATGCCGGCGTTCCGCCGGGCTCATGCGACCCCTCCACTGAGGCGGGGCGCAGCCTGGAAGGCGCGCAACCGAGCGGTTGCGGCATCGACGTTGCGGCGCATGCGTTCGGTCTCGGCGGCCAGCACCTCGCCGCCGGACTCGGCGAGCCGGTAGTAGCGGCGCAACCGGCCCTCGACGATCTCCTCGTGGTCGACGCGCACCAGGCCGGCGTCGACCAGCCGGTCGAGCGCCCCATACAGCGTGCCGGGCCGCAGCGAGATGCGGCCGCCGGACAACCGGTCCACCTCGGCAATCAAGCCGTACCCATGCAAAGGCTCGCCGGCCAGGGCAGTGAGGATCAAGAACGTGGGCTCGCGCAGCGGGGTCTCCACGCGAGCCAATATATCGGCTGCGAAGGTATGACGGAAGCTGGCCCCACCGCCGGACACAACCCGGATACAGCTGCGTCGTCACCGCAGGGTATCCACATGACCGCGACTGTCACGCTCAGAGTTCGCTCATGAACCCTGTAAAGAGCCCTGATGCGACAGTTTGTCCAGGTCACGCTTGCAGAACCGGTGGTGAGCCCATTCCTCGTCGAGCACAGTGCCGAGACATTGCCGCACTGTCCGCCCCTTGGCGTACGGGGGCCATCTGTCGTCGTCCGGGACCGGCGCGGTCTTCGCGAGCTGATCCGGCGTGACCTCGGCCAGCCAGGTCTCGATCTCTGAAGCCTGCCGGACTCGCACGGCGAGCACCTCGTCGAGGCTCGGCTGGGCGGACGGGTCGAGCCCGTCCGCCTGGTCCATGACGAACGGTGGACCCAGTCCCATGGCCGTGAACGGCTCGGTGAGCCCGAGCACGCAGCGCCGGAACCAGGAGTCGTGCACGAAGACAAGGTGGCGCAAGGTTTCGACCATTGACCACTCGCCGTCGACGCCGTGATGTTCGCTGTTCTCGGGCATGGACCGAACTCGCCCGGTAGTCGTCGCCCAATCGTCCCGCAGTTGCTGCCAGGCCTCTCGCAGGTCGTCCGGCCGATCTGAGCGGATCAGCAGCCGAACCGGGTGACGACGGTCGAGCTCCGCCTCGACGTACGACATCACCTCGACCCCGTTGACCACAAGATTGGTGACCAGGCCGTCGATCTCGGCGTCCTGCATGACCACGCCGACCATCCGCGCTCTACTCAGGTCGCACTCGCGGAATTCTGCGCCGGTGAGGTCCTCATCGTGGAAGCGTTGCATGCAGACAGGCTAGTTTGCACCGCACACGCCACGCCCGGATCTGCCGCGGCGGGAGTTGTGGCGTTCATCCCGAAGAGCGTGCGTCTGATCTTGTTTGGCGCTGGCCAGTCCGGTGCCCGCGGCCCCGATGAGAGGTTGCGCTTCGCAACATCACGCCGGAAAGCCGGGGCACCGCATGCTGGGCATGCGGCGCCCCGGCGGCGCTCAGGTCTTCTTGCCAGGACCGAGTCAGAGGCTGCGGACGTTCTCCGCCTGAGGACCCTTCTGGCCCTGGGTCACCTCGTACTCCACCTTCTGGCCTTCCGCAAGCTCACGGTATCCACTACTGGCGATGGCGGAGTAGTGGACGAAGACGTCCGGTCCGCCGTCATCCTGCGAGATGAAGCCGAAGCCCTTTTCGGAGTTGAACCACTTGACAGTACCGCTAGCCACACTTTCCTCCTGATAGCGGAAGCCGTTCCCTCGCCAATCGTCGGCGATGAACTTCCGCACCCGCCGTACCATACCTGCTTGCGGCATGAGCCTCGCTACCGAGGGTGTTCATCCACACTCCGACGATCGCGGACCGGGCTCGAGTTCGGAGCGGCGCTTGGGTCACAGGCCCAGTATCGGCGGTTGCCGGTTGGCCTCGACCGTGCGCAAGTCTGCTGGCCGCCGCGTCGTGGTCCCCGCGCTGCAGCGCGAGCCGGGCCAGGCAGAGCATCGCGTCTGCGCTGCCCGGCCATCGACGCCGAGCGACGATGGAACCCATCAGGAGGGCTGCCGGTTACAGTCCTCCTGATGGGGTCGGTCCAGCGTTACCGGAGCTTGAACCGCGCGGTGAGGCTCGACCCGTCGGCTGTCGTGGCCGATACCTCGTAGCAAGCGCCGGGGTTGGCGGGGGTCTTCCAGTTGTACCGGAAGTGGCCGCCGTTGTACGTCAGGGTGGTGTTACCGGTGCTGAGCGTCTCGACCTCGGACGTCGGTGCGCTGGCGTCGCACGAGACCTGCTTGACGTTCATCGTGACCAGCGCCGGGTCGGTCAGTTCGGTGGTGTTCGAAAAGACCTGGAACTTCATGGGTACGGTGCTGCCGCCCTTGACCGTGTTGACCACGCTGCCCATGTCGACCGGGCTGTCGAAGCCCTTCAGCGTCCACGGCAGCACGGTGTACGTCTGCTGGGCCGTTGCCACGTTGCCCGCGCGGTCGGTCGCCGTTGCGGTGATCGTGTGCGTGCCCACGTCGGTGCGGTAGCCGCTGACGACGCAGCCCGCCGGGCCGGAGGTGGCGTCGGCTGCGGTGCACGTGGGCGCGGCCGGGACCGAGCCGAAGTACACGATGCCGACCGTGGTGGAGAACGCCGCTGTCGGAGCGATCACGTCGACCTTGACGGTCAGGGACCACGGTTCACTCCACCAGAGGTTGACTCCCTGCGCCCGGTACTCGATGCGGTGGACGCCGTCCGGTAGTGCGACCGGTTCCCGGTAGGGGAACCAGCCTTCCCCGTCGAGCTGGTACTCGATCAGCCGTACCCCCGGGCCGGCGGTGAGTGTCAGGGCCGCGCCGGCGCCGTACCAGCCGTCGACGCCCGGGTTGGAGACCGTGGCCTCGGGCTGGCCACCTTCGTAGCGCAACGGCGCGACGCTGGTCAGCGTCGGGGTCACCGGCCGGATCGTGCCGTCTGCGTTGAAGTAGAGGCGGTCGATGGTGGTTTCCCGGTGTGTACCGTCGCCGCCCGGGATCGCGAAGCGGTGGTACGCGATGTACCAGTCGTCGGTGCCGGGGACCTGGAGGACGGAGTGGTGCCCGGTGCCGAGGATGCCCTGACTGACGTCCTTGGTGAGGATTTCGCCCTTGCTGGTGAACGGTCCCAGCGGGCCGGCGCCGGTGCCGTAGCCGACGCGGTAGTTCTCGCTGCGGGTGTCGTCGATGGACCAGGACAGGTAGTAGGTGCCGTTTCGCTTGTGCAGGAACAGGCCCTCACGGAAGCCGGTGAGGTTGGTCAGCTGTACCCGCTTGGCCACGTCGTAGGAGATCATGTCCTCGTTGAGCGGGACCACGTAGGCGTTGCCGTTGCCCCAGTAGAGGTAGCTGGTGCCGTCGTCGTCGGTGAAGACCGCAGGGTCGATCTGCTGGGCGCCGTTGTAGTCGGCCTTGTTCACCAGCGGCTTGCCGAGCGGGTCGACGAACGGCCCGAGCGGCGAGTCCGACACGGCGACGCCGATGTTCTGCGCCGCCGAGAAGTAGAAGTAGTACTTCCCGTTCTTCTCGACGGCCGCCGGGGCCCAGGCATTGGTGTCGGCCCATGCGATGTCCGGTCCGAGGTCCAGGATGGTGCCGTGTTCGGTCCAGTCGACCAGGTTCCGGCTCGACCACACCTTGAATGTGGAGCTGCTCCAACCGGGGTAGCCGTCGGTGGTGGCGTAGATGTAGTAGGTCTCGCCGAACCGGACGATGTTCGGGTCGGCGTTGAATCCGGGCAGGACCGGGGAGCGCATCGCCACGGCTCGCACGGTCCACTCGCGGGTAGCGCCGGATTGGCTGGTGACGGTCAACTTGACCGGCGACGAGTAGTCCCGCGGTCCGGCCGGCGTGATCGTGGAGGTCGGGGCGACCCGGTAGGCCGGGTCGAGGTTGCGCAGATCGGTGCCCGGCTTGACCGGGAGGGTGATGGTGCTCGTCGCCGAGTCGATCAGCGCGGCGACCTTCAGGCTGTCCAGCTGCACGGCGGTGACGCTGGTGCCGTTCGCGCCGAGCCCGGCGACCTCGGCGTCGGCGAGCGCCCGGCTGTAGATGGAGAAGTCCCGGACCCGGCCCTTGAGGTACCTGTCGGCGTTGTAGAGGGAACGGCCGATGTAGTTGGCTGTGGTACGACCGTTGCCGATGTCGCCGGGCCGGTTGACCACGCCGGTCTTCTCGGCCAGCTTCGCCCCGTCGAGGTAGATCCGGGCGGTACCGGTGGCATCGAGGGTGTATGTGAGCGTTTTCCACACCCCACGTGGCACGGCGCTCGATCCGGCGGCGGTCTCCTCACCGGTCCAGTTCTTCAGGCTGATGGAGGTCCGGTAGTTGTTGCCGGTGGTGAAGAGGTAGCCATTGCCGGCGCCGCCGGCGTCGGTGTTGCCGAGACCCCAGATGAAGTACGGCGTGGCCTGGTCCGCGGCGATGTTCACGTCCAGGGAGACGGTGATCTCGGTGAGGCCGGACATGATGTTGTCGGGGAGCCGGACGTGGCCGTTGCTGCCGCCGAGGGACAGGGCGCCGTCGCTCCAGCCGGCGCCCCCGGACAGGGTTGCGTGGTAGCCGTTGCCGGAGTCGTCGGTGACCGTGGTGCCCGCGCTCTGGTTGAGCGGATAGTGGGCGACGAGGCCCTGTTCGGTGCGCTTCACCGGGGGTGGTGCGTCGGTCAGGGCGTCGAGTTCCCGCTGGGTGACCGGGATGACCGTGCCGTGACGGGGGCTGGCGGGCAGGCTGTACGCCGCCGGCACGCGCCAGTTCGGGTTGGCGAGGTCGTTGGTGCCGAGCGGGATGTAGCCTCGGCCGCCGTATTCGTCGACGAAGAGGTAGTACGCCGAACCTGAGGTGTCGCCCGGATTCGCCTTGAACACGGTCGGTCCCTCGACGGCCGAGGTGCCGGCCTTGCGGCCGATGCACGAGTCGACCATGGACCAGGCGGGCTTGCCCGGCAGGTCGACGGCGGTCAGCGAGGAGGACTTCTCCTGGATGATGTCCGAGCAGCCGGTACCGCCACCGCCCTCGTCCTTGGTGAACCGGTAGTAGCTGTCGCCGGCCTTGATGACCGTCGAGTCGATGCGCGACTCACCCCGGTCCTGCCAGGCCATGGGTTCGCTGAAGGTGACGAAGTCGCGGGTGGTCGCGGCGAGCATCCGGTTGTAGGTGCTGCCGGTGTGGTTCGGATCGTTCGCGGCGTACAGCTTCGAGGCCCAGAACACCAGGTACTCGCCGCGGGTGTCGTCCCAGTAGGCCTCGGGCGCCCAGGTGTTGCCGGCGGCCGGCGGCGAGACCAGGACGTGCCGCTGCGCGGACCAGCTCACCAGGTCGGTCGATTCCCAGACCTCCAGGTATCGGCTGCCCTGGCGCTGGGCGAGATCCCAGTCGCCGTTGCGGCCGATGGAGAGGTCGGTGGCGATCAGGTAGAACCGGTCGCCTTCCGGGGAGCGGATGAGGAACGGGTCACGCAGTCCCAGCGTGCCGTAGCTGGACTCCAGTTTCGGCTGGCCGCCGTTGACCTCGGTCCAACGCAGGGCGTTGTTGCCGCGGCTGGCCGCGAAGTAGATCTTCTCCCCGGCGATCGAGTTCCCGGTGAAGTAGCTGAAGGCGTAGCCGGCGTACGGGGCGGAGGCAGGCAGCTCGCGGATCGTGAGTTCGACGGCCCGTTCGGCGGTCGCCGTGCCGACGGTGACGGTGGCGGTCACCGTCACTCGTGCATCGCCGGCGCCGTGGGCCGGTCGGCGGACCACACCGTCCGGGGTGACGGTCGCCGGCTGGGCGGAGCGCCACGTGACGGTGGCCCCGTGCAGACCGGTGGTGGGCATGGTCAGGTTGCCCCGCACGTCGTCGGCGTGGACCAGGGACAGCGCGGCCGCCGCCGCGTCGGCCCGGCTCTGGTCCGACTCGGTGGGTAGCACGGTGGCGGTGAATGTCCTGGTGCCACGTGCGGTGCCCCGGGTGAGCGTGGCGGTCATGGTTACCTGGACCGGCCCGGTGGAGGAGGCCGGGCGGGTCACCGTGCCGGCCGGACTGATCGTCGCCGGGTCGCTGGAGGACCAGGCGATCGTCGAGCCGTACGCGCTTGCGGTAGGCAGGGTCAGGTTGCCGGTGATCTTCGACAGATCGCCGAGGTCGAGGGCGGCGGTGTCGGCGGCCACTCGCTTGTCGTCCGGCAACGCGATCGCCGCCGCCTCGTCGGCGCTGAGCGCCCGGTCGTAGATCCGGAAGTTCAGCACCCTGCCCTTGAGGAACCGGTCGCTGGCGTAGTTTGACTTGCCGAGATTGTTGTTGACCGTCGTACCGTTGCCCACAGCGCTGGGCGGCACGGTGACGGCGGTGTTCCGGGCGACCTGCACGCCGTCCTCGTAGAGGGTGCCGGTGGTGCCGGTCTGGGTGTAGGTGATGGACTTCCACACACCGCGGGCGAGGTTCGCGCCCTTGCCGGTCACCTTCTCGCCGGACCAGTTGGTCGTGGTGACCCCGGCACGGAACGCGTCACCGCTGGTGAACAGATAGCCCGTGCCGGACGAGGAAGTTGCCGAGTTGCCCAGACCCCAGATGAAGTACGGGGTCTGCTGGGCCGGGTCGACGTAGACGTCGACGGCGACCGTGATGGACGACAGCCCCGCCATGAGGTTGTTCGGCAGCTTCACGTGGTCGTCGACGCCATCGAGTTGGAGCCCGTTCGCGCCGGTCCACGTGCCGCCGCCGTTGAGGGTGCCGTTGTTGCCGTTGCCAGATGTGTCGATGACCGTGGTACCGGACGTCTGGTTCAGGTCGTAGCGGACCAGCAGGCCGTCGGTGACGTCAGCGGGAGCTGCCGCCGCCGCGGCGGGGACGAGCCCGGTGACCAGCGCCAGCATCGTGCCGGTGGCGAGCAGACGGACCATCGAGCGCGGCGATATGAGGGCGAGAGATGATCGAGGGTGTCGGACGGAAACCGATGACATAGCATTCCTTAACTGGGGTGTTAGCGGTAACAGTGCCGGAACGCCGACGCAACAGTCAAGAGTCATCTTGTTCCCGCGCCCACGAGTGTGCGCGTTCACATGTCCAGATCGGGGATGGGGTCAGCGGGAGACGTACCACCTTCGCACCGTCTTGTCGGTACCCGTAGCGAGCAGCAGTTGCCCGTCCGGGCTGAACACCAAGTCGGTGTAGGTCCCGGAAGGGCCGGACAACTCCATCAGGCCTTGGCCGCTCGCCACATCGAACAGCGCCGGTAGGCCGTTCGTGTCCACGGCGGCGATGAGCTTGCCGTCCGGGCTGAACACCACGTCGCCTTGGGTCGGCACGGTCAGCGCCGCGCGCATCTTCCGGGTCGCCAGGTCGTAGAGCTGGACCATCCCCGCAGCGTTGGTGGCGTAGGTCTTGGAATCGGGGCTGAAGCCTGCGAAGGTTCCGGCATTGCCGACCGACGTGAGCAGCTTGCCATCGGGCACGCCGCGTAGCTCGAAGCCGCCCACGCTGCTGGGCCTGCCGTTGGCGGCGGTCGAGCCGTCGGCACTGATCCACACCGGGAACCAGGCGTTGTCGAGCGTCGCGACGGCCTTGCCGGCGGCCACGTCCCAGATCTTCACCACACCACCGGCCGCAGCGGAGACGAGCACCTTCCCGTCGCCGCTGAACGCCATGCTCTGGATCCCGTCGCTGCGGTTGGCCAGGGTTGTCAGCAGCGTCCCGTTCGCCGCGTCCCAGATGCGGACCGGCGCGTCGAAGGGATCACCGGAAGCGAGCGTGCTGGCGGTGGCGACGGTCTTGCTGTCGGGACTGAACGCCACGTACGCGCTGCCCTCGTGGCCCGGAAGCGAGGCCAACACTCTTCCGGTGGCGGTTTCGCGCAGCTCGACGGCGATGCCCCCGTCGCCGCCGAGGACACCCATCGGCGTCCCGCTGACGGTGGTGACCTCACGTTTGCCCGTGAACGTGGTGCCGGCGACGATCGTCCCGTCCGGGCTGAAGGTCACGCCGGAGTCGGTCTCGAAGGTGACGGTGGAGGCTCCGGTCGCCGCGTTCCAGATCACCGCGGTCTGCGCCGCGGCGGGGTCGGCCGGCTTGTCGATCGTGGCCACCCACCTGCCGTCCGGGCTCAGGTGGGCCGACTCGACGTCGTGATCGTGGTCCAGTGTGCGAGAGCTGAGCGCCTGGCCGAACGCCGGCGGGCCGCTGCTGGGTGAGTTGGTCCGGTCACGTTCGGTGAGGGTCGGGACGATGCCGATCGCGGTCGCTGCGGCGGCCACGACCCCGATTGCTGCGATGACCAGCGTCCGCCTTCGCCGCCGCGCGGGTCCAGCAACGGCCGGCGATGCGGTCTCGTCCGGCGGTGGTGCCGGGGCCGGGTCGTGGGCTGGATGTTCCGGCGGGTCGACGGGGATGGCTGTGGCGGCGTCGGGTGGCGGCGTGGGGTCGTCGGGGGTGCCCGCAGCCGTTGCCGTTGCTGCCGTGGCCGGCGGGGCGGGTGCCGTTGCCGGGGCGGTGGCGGGTGGTTGGCGCGGGTGGCCGGCGGGGTCGGTCGGGGGTCGGATGTGGAGGGTGGCCGGGGTGGGGGTTGTGTGGACGGCGCCGTCGGCGACGACGAGTTGTGGTTCTTCGATGACGGTGGCGGGTTGGCCGGTTGCCCGGTGCAGCATCGTGGCGACCAGCGGTGTGCGGGTGGCGCCGCCGACCAGGAACCAGCCCGCGACGCTGTCCGGCCGGACGCGGGCCTCCCGGACCGTTGCCAGGGTCGTCTGGACGGTCCTGTGCAGTACGTCCGTCGCGGCGTGTTCGAATTCGTGCCGAGTGATGATCACGTCGCGCCGGGCCTCCGCCACGTACACCGTCGCCGAGGACTCCCGGGTGAGGATCTCCCGGGCCTCGCGCGCGTCCTGCCACAGTTGCAGGCGGTGCCGGCCCCCGTGGGCGTCCGCCGGATCGTTGATGGTCCGCCACTCCTGCGGCGCCGAGCCGGCCAGCCGCGCCCCGACGTGCCCGACGACCAGCGCGTCGAGGTCGAGGCCGCCGATGTCGTCGAACCCGCGGTAGGCCAGCGTCTCGAACCCGTCCGCGGTGCGCTGTACGACGCTCACGTCGAAGGTGCCGGCACCGAGGTCGTAGACCACGACGCTCTGGCCGGCGGCGAGCCGGTTGCCCAGCACCGTGGTGAAGTAGGCCGCCGCGGCGACCGGCTCGGCCAGCAGCGCCGGCGCCGGCAACCCGACCCGTTGCGCAGCGTCCGTCAGTACCCGGCGCCGGGCCGGGCCCCACGCCACCGGGTGGGTGAGGGTGACCTGGCCGGCCGGACCACCGGCGATCCGTCGTGCCTCGGCGGCCACCCGGTCCAGCACCGCCGCGACCAGGTCGGTGAGCGTGTGGGCCCGGTCGCCGAGCAGCACGTCGAGCTCGTCGATCCGACGTTTCGGGTTCGGTTCGAACCGGGCCGGGTCGGCGCGGGCGGCCCGTTCCGCGTCGCGGCCGACCAGTAGCCGGCCGTCCGCGGCGGCGAACACCGCCGAGGGCAGCAACGGCGAACTGTCGAACAGCAACGGCCGGCTACGCCCGTCGGGCCAGCGCAGCACCGCGACGGTGTTGGAGGTGCCGTAGTCGATGCCCAGATGAAGATCCGCCACCTACACCAATCCTCCAGAGCGCATGCTTGGCCAGGTCACCGTTGCTGGCATCAGCTTCCCGGTGGTCTCCGCGCTCGGCCGGCCGCATCTCGGCCCGCCGCCCTGGTTACCGACGACGGCGGTGACGGCCACCGACCACAGTGCCCTGCCCGGCGTGTTCACGGGACCCGAGGATGCGCGACGATCGCCGGGCACGCCACAAACGTGTCACTCAGTGGCACGCGGATCTACCATCACCGGTGTGGACGACGGCACCGTCACCGGGCGGGTCCTGCTCATCCTCGCCACCGTGGGGCGGCGCGGGCCGATCAGCCTTGCCCGGCTCACGCAGGTCACCGGCGTTCCCAAGCCGACCGTGCGGCGCATCGCCAACGACCTCGCCGCGCGTGGCATGCTGGTCAGGACGGCCGAGGGGTACGACGCCGGGACCGACCTGCGGCGGCTCGCGCTGCGGGTCACGCGCGACGACGCGCTGCGCCGCACCGCTGGGCCGCAGCTGCGGGAGCTCAACCGGCGCACCGGGCAGTCGGCCTGGCTCAGCCTCATCGACGGCGACGACGTCCTCATGTTCGACGCGGCGCACGGGCCCCGGCCGGTCCCGAGCGTCGACTTTCCGTGGCCGACGAGCGAGAAGCTGCAGGGGTACATCGGGACCGCGACCGGACGGGTCGTGCTCGCGCACCGGCCGGACATCGCGGAGCGCTACGACCGGCTGCCGCTGCGGCCGGCGACCCCGCACGCGCCGTCGTCGCGCCGGCAGCTGGACGCGGAGCTGCGGCGGATCCGCGACAGCGGCGTGGCGATGGAGGAGGAGCAGTTCCGGCTCGGCTGGAGCTGCGTCGCCGCGCCGGTGCGCGACGCCGCCGGGACGGTCGTGGCCGTGGTCGGCCTGACCGGGCCGACGGCGGCCTACACGCCGAGCCGCCACGCGGACACGATCGCGCACGCGGCCGAACGGCTCAGCGCGGCGTGACCGCAGGCCGCCGTCCACCAGGGGCAGCCACCCGGAGCCGGCAGATGTCGCGCGGATCCCGGGCTGGCCGGGTGTTCACGCGAGCCATGTGAACGCGACGGCCGTTGCTGAGACGGCCACCCAGATCAGGTACAGCGGCCACGGGCGTCGTGGCGCTGGAAGTCCAGGCGGCGGGCCTACCCGGCCCGTGTCGAGCGCGACGCGTCGTGCGTGCCGCAGCGCGGCGGCCAGCTGCCGGGGCGAGCGGGCGACGCCGGCCGCCGGTCGGCCGCCTGCCGCCGGGACCGCGAACGTGATCTCGCCGTCGGTCAGCAGCACCTCGCCGTCCTCGGTGATCTCGATGGCGGTGCCCGGCGTCCAGGCCATACGGCGGCATCCCCACGGTGTCAGTACCGAGACGCCCCCGACGCTCCAGCATGCGCGAGGTCGTAGGTAGTACCGCCATGCCAGCTCGCATGCCACGCCCGCGCTCACGACGCCGAGGACCGCGAGCGCCATGGCCGGTGCGGTCCCGGCGGCGGCAGCCATCGTGACCGTCACGATGGCTGCCGCCTGCACCGCCGTGCCCGCCCAGGAGCGAAGTGACGCGGCGCGGTGCTCCCGGACGGTCGACGGATCCTGGTCGTCCGGCAGGAGATCGGCCGGGTCGACGGCAGGCTCGCCGTCGTCCTCGATGCCGGCCGGCAGACCCCGGCCGCTGTCGTACGGAACGGTCTCCACCTCGGCGACCGGCCTGGTGGGAACGCGGACGCGACCGTCGACCTCCACCGCGCACCACCGCCCGGCGTGGGGATCGCCGAACAGGGTAGCGGGCACCGTGTGCACCCGCGCGCGGACATCGGAGTCCTCGTCGTCCAAGCCGTGCGGCGGGCGTTCGTGAACAACGACGACGTTGAACTGCCGTGCGCTTCCCGGTGGGCCCGGGAGCAGCACGGCGATCTCATCACCGTGGTCAAGCACCCGCACGGCATGGACCGCTTGCGGCTCGGCGAACAACCGGCGCAGCATTCGCCGTCGTCCGTAGGCCTGGGCGAGCAGCCCCACCCCGCCGCCGACGACCGGTACCAGCGGCAGGAACAGCACCGTGATGTCGTACGGTTCGGTGCTGAGCTGCCGCAGCCCTGCGTCGTCCATCAGCACCTCGACCCGGAGCCCGACCGGGTAGTCGGAGGCGGAGAGCACCTCGGCGACGAACTCCGTGCCGTCCGCGAGCCTCAGGCGGACAGCGTCGGCGTCGTCCACGTGCTCAAGGACCTCGGCGGTCAGACGGTCGGCGGCGGCCTGCTGCGCATCGACCTGGTTCTGCCGCCACAGGGTCAGGCCCATGGCCGCGAGACCGGCGGCCACCAGCAGCGCTCCGGCGATACCGCTGAGCGTGCCCACCGCCGGCAGCCGGTGCGGTGCCGGCGGCTGCCGCCGGACAGCACTCGCGAGCGGCTCTTGCCACCGCAGCCGTGCGACGCCGACCGCGGCGACGACCAACGCCAGCGGCAGCAACGCACGCCAGCCGAGCTGGGAGTCGTCGACCCGGTCGGCGATCGGCCACAGCACGGCGCACACCACCGCCGCGCCCACGGCCGCCCACCGGTGCAGGTAGGACATCACCGCGGTCGCGGCGAGCACGCCCACCGCGATGGACATGACCGGCTCCGGATCGCACCGATCGGCGGTGCAGGGAACGTCGGGCACCGTGAAGACGGTCAGCAGCAGGACCGTCGCCGCGGTCCCGGCGACGAGGTGATCAGCGCGGGGGTACGGACGCATGCCCGTGATCATGCCCGATACCAGCGTCAACCACCGACCAGCACAGTGCCGGGGCTCAGGCCGGTTGGACGGACAGCCGGTGCTGGAACACGTTGCGGGGGTCCCAGCGGGCCTTCGCCCGTTGCAGGCGGGGATAGTTGGCGCCGTAGTACAGGGTGGGCCAGGGCACGCCGGAGGTGTTCCACGCCGGGTCGGCGAGGTCGACGTCCGGATAGTTGATGTACGAGCCGTCGTTGATCGCGCCGGGCACCGGCACCCCGCCGGTGTCGGCGTACACGTCGCGGTAGAACTCGCGGATCCAGGCCAGATGCCGGGCGTCCTCGGCCGGGTCGGCCCAGCCGGCCAGGTAGAACAGCTTGACCACCGAGTCGCGCTGGGCCGTCGCGGTCGCCGCCGGTGACACGGCGTTGATCTGCCCGCCGTACGTGTTGAGACTCAACGACCCGACCGGGTTCTCGTAGTCGGCGCGGGTCAGGTGATGGTGGACGGCGGCGAGTTGCCGGTCGGTGAAGCCGCCGCGCAGGTACCCCGCCTTGGTCTTCAGCCGCCACTGCTTGCCGTCGTCGCCGTTGCCCCGCAACGCCGACGCGAGCCACGGCACGGTCTGCCGGGTCACGACCGGTGTGACGCCGACACCCCGGCTCAGCGCCGCGACGTGCTCGTCGAGCAGCCACGCGCCGTCGGCGCCGCCGGCCACCTGACCGATCAGCGAATGACCGCCGGCGGGCCGGCGCGACAGCACCAACTCGCCGTACAGTCTGGCCTGCGGCGCGCCGGGTGCGCCGTGCCGCACGCACCAGTCGGTGAAGTTCCGGGCCAGCCTGGCGAAGCCCCGCTGGTCCATGCCCTCCCACGGCCACCACACCGTGAAGGTCAGCACCGACGCGGGCGGCCGGGGCAGGAGGCGGCCCGGATCGTTGCCGGTGGCGCCGGGCGACCGGAACCAGTACCGCGTGACGACACCGAAGTTGCCGCCCCCGCCGCCGGTGTGCGCCCACCACAGGTCCCGGCCGGGGTCGGACGGCTCGCGGGTGGCCACCACGGTGCGGGCCGTGCCGGCGCGGTCCACGACCACCACCTCGACGGCGTACAGGTGGTCGACGACCAGGCCGTGCAGGCGGGACAGCGGCCCGTACCCGCCGCCGGCGACATGGCCGCCGGCACCCACGCCGGGACACGAGCCGCCGGGCAGGGTCACGCCCCAGCCGAGGTGGAGCCTGCGGTACACCTCACCGAGCGTGGCGCCCGCCTCGACGGCGAACGCGCCCCGCAGCGGGTCGTAGTGGACGCCGGTCATGCCGGACAGGTCGATGACCGTCCGGACGCTCGGGTCGTCGACGAAGTCCTCGAAGCAGTGACCGCCGCTGCGGACCGCGACGCGTCGCCCGGCGCGCACCGCTTCCTGTACCGCCGCCGCGACCTGCGCCGTCGAGCCCACCACCCGGACCTCGTCGGGCGTGCCCACAAACCGCCGGTTGCCCCGGCTGACCAGATGCTCGTAGCGCGGATCGTCCGGACCCACCCGGACCGGGCCCAGCGGTGGCGGGCAGTTGCCCGGTGGAGCGGCGAACGCGGGCGCCACGCCCCGATCGGTGACCACCCCGGCGGCCATGGCCGCGACGGCAGTGGCGCGAAGCACGTCCCTACGGCGGTGTTCAACCATCTCGCGGACACTCCGTTCCAGTTGTCGGCGCCTCGCGGCGCCGGGCCCCGCCGACAACGCTATGGACGCCGGTCGGCGGACGACATCCCGCTGACCACCGTGTCGGTGCTGAGGAAAGCCCCACCCGAGCCCCGGTGGGTCAGCCGAAGAGCGCCGCGTCGACCGCGCGGAGGCCGTTGGTCCGACTTCCGGCGATCGCCCTGTGCCGTTGGTGCGTCAGGTCCGAGCGACCGACGGACCCTGTCCACCCTGTGCCCCGGTTGCACCCCCGGCGATGCCGGCCAGCACCGTTTCCAGCGTCCGCTCGAACTCAGCCTCACCACCGAACCCCGCTTGCAGGGGAGCCAGGGCGGCCAGGGTCGGATACACGGCCGGATCGAACGCCGGTTGGGCCGCGCCCGTTGCGGGGTCACCGGACACGTCGGGATCCGCGCTCACGGTAGCGAGCAGATACCCGTTGAGGAATCCGAAGAGCGTCATCGGGGCGTCCGCGATCGTCTGGTCTGCGATCTCGGCGCGACGCATCGCCGCGGTCAGCCGTTCGAGCGCCGCCAGCGCCACCGCTGAGGTCTGCGCTCGGGTTGCCAGCAACGGGAAGATTCGGGGATGGCGTATTGCCATGTCCCGGTAGCTGCGGGCCATGGTGCGGGCGATGTCCATCCAGTCGTCGGGCCACTGCGGGGTGGTGGCCGAGACCTCGGTCAGGACGGCTTCGGAAACGGCGTCCAGCAGCGCGGCCTTGCCCCTGATGTGGTTGTAGATCGACATCGGATCGACGCCGAGTTCGGATGCCAGGCGGCGCACCCCGAACGACTCCAGACCGTGGCGATCGACGAGGTCCGCCGCCGCAGCGACAATCCGCTCGCGGCTCAGCCCGGCCGGTTTGCCCTGTGTGCGCTTCGCCACTCGTCGCCCTCGCGCCTTGTCCAACCTACACCGTAGATCTAGATTCTACACGGTAGGCAATACCTACGGTGTAGGTAGCGCGCGTCAGCGCGTTGCTTCAGACACGGACGTGCGATCCACTCTCCAAGGAGAAGTTCGATGACGAGGACCCGTCATGAGCAATCAGCCATCGGCACGATGTACGCGGGCCTCGGGCTCACCGTCGTCGCAATGATCGTGCCGTACATCGCGCGCACGAGCCTGGCCGACCACATCAGGGCCGGCTATCCGACCTACGCGCAGGGACCCGTCGACACCGCCGTCATGACCTATCTCATCTACCTGACAGTCCTCGGAGCACTCGGCATCGCGTGTTGGTTCGGCGCCATCTGGGCGGTCAGGACGGGCAAGCGGTGGGCCCGCAGCGTCGCGACCCTGGTGTTCGCGCTCGGCGCTGGCATCGCGCTGTTCAACCTGCTCGTGAAGGACACCTCCGGGGACACGGGCCTGCCGCCGTTGCTCGGTTGGGTCGGGGTGTTGCCGTGCCTGGCAGGGCTCCTGGTGGTCACCTTGCTGTGGAGGACATCGCGACCGACCTCGCAAGCGCGACAGAACGCGTGACCTCACGCGCCGTCGCGGTCGGCATGTCAGGTCGGCCGGCGTAGCTGGTTGCCGGGCGGCGGTGGACCCTGGTCGGCTTCTTGCGGGAGGAGGCGCGGGTCGGCCAGCAACTGCGGAATTCTGCGGTACCAGCTGCGGTGGTTGCGCCCCATCCGTGCGTCGTCAGCGGCGGCTGCGGCCGCGGCGGCGAGCCGCTGCCGATCGAGCACCCCGGCCAGAGCCAGGCGAACCAATGCGACCCGCCAGGTGTTGGCCGGGTTCCAGTACCGCTCGGATCCCAGCAATGCCTTCTGCACACCGGGCGAGGGCTCGAACAGCGACCAGACGGACCGTTCGGCCAGATCCGGGTCCGCACGTATCGCGCCGGTGATGGAGTCGCTGAACAGCAGGCCCCTGACCATCAGCACGAGATAGTCCCCCGACGTGCTGTCCGGCTGCAATACCCCGGCCAGCTCCAGGTGCCGCAGCCGTCGCCAGATGTCCCACCAGATGGGGCCGAACAGGCCGACCTCGGTCTCGGCCGCCTCCGCGCGCAAGGTGGCCTCCGTGAACGCCTGCCGCCACTCGGGCGTCCGCGAGGTGAGCACCCGGTCGATGTCGGACGCCGGTGGATGCAGGAACACGAACGAGCCCACCCGCCGCACGACGTCGACGGGACCCACGGCCAGGGCCAGGACGGCACGCGTCCGGACGCGTTCGCTCCAGGCCTGCGCGGTCAAGCCCTGCCGCTGCTCCGGGCCGGGCACCGCGCACAGCCGTCGACGCAGCGCCTCCCACGTCCCCGCCCGCACCTCGTCGGACAGGCCGGAAAGGGCCGCGAGCACACCGTCGCTGTCATCCGCCTCGAACGACGCGACCACGGCAGACACTGAACGCACGTCGGACACAAGACCAGGATGCCGTACCTCGGACATCCGAGCGGTGCCGATCAGGGCCCTGCAGGTGGTCGGGGCCGATGGCGGGCGCCTTCGGGCCAGTCGGTCAGCTCAGCAACGCGCCGTGCGCGAGGTCCCGGGAGATCTTTCGGTAGTAGGTGGCCAGGTCCGCGTCGATGCCTGGTTGGTGGCGTCGTCGAGGTCCTGCGTGGCTGGGGCGGGCGGCCGCGCGCCCGGCGCGGCATCGCGCCGGGGCAAGCCGTTCGTAACCCTCCAAAGCGCCACAACCGGCATTCTTCCAGCAACGGACCACAAGGACACACCCGCACTACCCGCCACTAGGTGGCGCCTCGGACCGCGTCTTGCTCGTCTGGCGGGCCGGCGGCGGCTCTCGCTGATCACATTTCCGCCGGGGGCCGGAGCAGATCGCCGCGGCGGGCACCGCGCACCGTGCGAACGGCGGCGGTGCTCCATGCCGCGACCAGCAGCAGGTAGAGGGTCACGGCCAGGGCACTGAGGGTGGCGGCGTGGCTGCGGGCGGCGAGGCCGGCGGTGCCGGTGACGAGGGTGCCGACGGGGAAGACGAAGCTCCACCAGGCCAGCGTGAACGGCAGGCCCTCGCCCGATCTCGCGGTGCGGATCGAAATGGCGGCGGCCAGGACCAGCCACAGCATGGCGAACCCGAACGCGGGCATACCGTAGAACATTGCGAAGACCTGCGCGCCGGTGCTGTACGGGGCCGGCAGTACGGTCGTGGCGGCGACGCCGAGCAGGTGGGCGGCGGTGATGGACTGGCCGATCGGACCGAGCACGATCCACAGCGTCGGCACCAGGCGGGCCGGGCCGACGTGGTGGCGCACGAGCCGGGCCCACAGCTGGGGCAGGATGATCAGTGTGGCGACGAGGCTCATGCCGAACAGGGCGTAGCCGGCGAGCAGCAGGTCGAGGCGGAGTTGCCCGGCCGGCAGGTGCGGCACCAGCAGCGCGCCGTTGGCGGCCGACACCATGGGCGGCACGACCGGCATGAGCCACCCGCCGAATGCGCCGTCCGGGCCGGTCCGATGCCGGGTCATCATGAGGTACGGGATCGCGACCGCCGTGACCAGGCCACCGGCCGTGCCGGCCACCCACAGCACGGCGTCGACGACGACGGCGGTGTGACCAAGCCAGTCCTGCCCCAGCAGCAGCGCGCCGCCGCCGACCGTCATCGCGGCCATCGGCGGCGCACCCCAGAACTGAGCCATCACCGGGTCGGCGGCGTGCCCGAGCGCGGTCGCGCGGTGCCGGCGCAGGTGCACCGCCCACGCCACCGTGAGCAGCACCAGCAGCCCGGCCGCCAGCGCCCACACGAGGGTGGCGGCGGGTCGCAGGCCGGGCAGGCGCAGCGGCAGCACCCCGGCGGCGTTGGCGACGATCCCGGTCCCCATGACGGTGGCGAACCAGTTCGGCCCGAGATACCCGAACGGGTCACGGCGTTCCGGCGCGCGGGCGGCGTTCGGGGCGGCGAGCACAGCGGTCATGGGTTCGACGGTCCCCCGGCCGCGGCGGCCCCGGTAGGCGGCGATCGCGTCTGACGTCATAGTCTGGCGTTATGCCCTTGCCGCCGCTGGTGACGGATCTGAGCAGCTTCGACCTGCTGCTGTCCGTGGTCCGGCTCGGCAGTGTCGGCCGGGCCGCCGCGGCGCACCGCATCTCGCAGCCCGCGGCCAGCGCCCGCCTGCGGCAGCTGGAACGGCAGCTCGGGGTCACTCTGCTGGATCGCACCCCGCGCGGATCCACGCTCACGGAGGCCGGCGTCCTCGTGGCTGACTGGGCCCGGGCCGCCGTCGACGCCGCGGCCGCCCTGGCCGTCGCCGCCGCCGCGCTGCGCAGCAGCATGGACAGCCGGCTCGCCGTCGCGGCCAGCCAGACCGTCGCCGAGTACCTCCTGCCGGGCTGGCTCGTGACGCTGCGCCGCGACCACCCCGACCTGACCGTCGCGCTGCGGGCCGGCAACTCCGCGCAGGTGGCCACCGCGGTCCTGGACGGCGAGGCCGGGCTCGGGTTCGTGGAGGGGCCGGACCTGCCGGCCGGGTTGCGCGCCGAACCCGTCGCGGAGGACCGGCTTGTCGTACTCGTGCCCCCGGGGCATCCGTGGAGCCGCCGCCGACGCGGCATCACCCCGGCCGAACTGGCCGCCACCCCGCTGGTCGCCCGGGAGGCCGAGTCCGGCACCCGCCGCGCCTTGGAGGAGGCACTGCGCACCAACGGATGCGGCCCGGCCGCGGCGCCGATGCTCGAGCTGTCGTCGACCACCGCGATCAAGCACGCCGTCGCCGCCGGCAGCGGTCCGGCGGTGCTGAGCTCCCTCGCCGTCGCCGGCGAGATCTCCGCCGGCACGTTGGTCGCCGTTCCCGTCACCGGGCTGCCGCTGCGGCGCAGCCTGCGGGTGGTGTGGCCGGTCGGACGGCAGCTCACCGGACCGGCGCGGGACCTGTACGCGGTCGCCCGGCGCGCCACATAGCAAGGACGCGGTCGCCCCTTCGACGAGACGTCGCGACGCGGACTGCGGGCACCGCGCGGTGTCGTGTGCGCGCCGACGGCCGACACCCGCCCGGGTTCTAGCGAAACCAACCAAGCGCTTGCTACGCTGCGGTGGCTGGTCGCCCCCGGTGCCTGACCGGCGTGCCTGGCTACTCCCCTGCGGCCGCGCGTCGCCAGGTGTCCCCGACTGGCTCCAACGAGGCCACCCCAGGAGGGCGAACAGCCTGATGTTCCGGGCGCTGCGACACCCTCCGTTCCGGACGCTGTGGACGCTGGTCGTCCTGGGTCAGCTCGGCTACTGGTTCTCGTCGATCGCATTCCAGTGGGAGGTCGCCCACCACACCGGCAACGACCCGCTGGCCCTGGGCGCGCTCTACTTCTGCGGCCTCGCCCCGTTCCTGCTGTTCTCCCTGCCGGCCGGGATCGTCGCCGACAGTTGGGACAGACGCAGGCTGATCATCCTCGTCCAGGCCGCCGCGTCACTCCTGGCCCTGACCGCCACCCTGCTGGCCGCGCTGACAACCATGTCCGTCCTGGTGTTGATGACACTGAGCTTCCTGTCCGGATGCGTCGCCACCGTCCTGTCCCCGGCCAGCCACGCCCTCATCGCCACGGTCGTCCCCCTGGAGGACATGGTGAGCGCGGTACCGCTGCAGTCGACGGGCGTCAACCTGGCCCGCATCACCGGACCGGCGCTCGTCGGGCCGATCCTCATGGTCGGTGGACCGGTCGGCGCTTTCGGCGCGTACGCGGTCCTGTCCATCGGCGCCGCGGCTCTGGCCGGACGGCTCGCCGCGTCCGTGGGTCCTGCCGCGCCGGTACCGGCCGAGACGCTCCGGCAACGACTGACGGCCGGCATCAACCACGTGCGCCAGCGGCGCCCGATGCTGGCGGCACTCGCCGTCGTCTCGGCGACCTCCCTGTTCGGCTCCTCCTACATGGCGCAACTTCCGCTGATCGGGGCGCGCGTCTCCGACAACAGCGACACAGCGTTCCTGAGCCTGGTCACCCTGGGCGGCATCGGATCACTCCTCGGAGTGCTCTCCGTCGCCCGGCGCGGCCGCAACCTCGGCGTGGCCGCGGCGGCGGGCCAACTGGCGGCGCTGGGAGTGGTCGTGGGACTGATCGGCGTGACGCGATCGTTCCCTGTGCTCACGGTCCTCATGATCCTCGGCGGCGCACTGGGCTTCTCGATCATGACGTCGATCAACTCCATCCTGCAGCACGTCGTCGACGACGCCCAGCGCGGGCGGGTGATGAGCCTGTACTTCGTCTGCTGGGGTGGCCTGCTTCCGCTCGGCGGCCTGGGCCTCGGGAGCCTGGTCCGAACGGTCGGCGTCGGCTGGGCGTTCGCCTGCAGCGGGTGCCTGGCCGTCCTGGCCGGGCTCGGCATCGCGTGGCACAGTCGCCGATCCGCGAGCCGCCCGGCCGGCGACTGACGCGTCCGCCCGTCCGGGCGACGCAGCAGGGCGAGAGGTCACGCGGAGGTCACCGACCAAACGGACACACCGGCGTAACAAGCGCTTGGTAGAACTGACAGGTACCGCATGCCGCCGACCCGACACCGTCAGCGGCGACCACCCGAGGATGCTGTGATGGTGCAACCCATCGAACCGGACGTCGAGCTGCGAGGAACACGTTGACGCGAGTGCTGAAAGACCGACGCGAGACGATTCTCGACAGTGCCGCCGCCCTGTTCGCCAGCAAGGGTGTGGCGGCCACCACCGTGCGTCAGATCGCCGACGAGGCCGGCCTTCTCTCCGGCAGTCTCTACCATCACTTCGACTCCAAGGAGGCGATGGTCGACGAGATCATCTCGTCGTACCTGACGGACCTCCAAGCCCGGTACGAGACCGTACTGGCGCGAGAGGCCGGTTCCCGCGAGCAGCTGCACGACCTGATCATGGTGTCGCTGGAGGTGGTCGAGGCGCACCCGCACGCCACGGAGATCTACCAGAACGACGTCAACTACCTGCTGCAGTTCGAGCGGTTCAGCTACCTCAGGAGCGCCGGCCGGGCGGTCCAGGACGCCTGGCTCCGGGTGATCCAGGCGGGCATCGCCGAGGGAGCGTTTCGCGCCGATGTCGACCCGAAGATCCTGTACCGGCTCATGCGCAACTCCCTGTGGCTGTCGGTGCGCTGGTTCAAGCCGAGCAGGGCATATCCGATAGCCAAGCTGGCCGAAGACTGCACGTCGCTGTTCCTCGACGGTCTCGCCGTTCGCTGATCGCGCAGCACCGACGTCGGCCGCTGATCCTGTTTCGGCTCGGACCTCACCAGCGGCGTTCGACCTCCTCGACGTGCCCGTAGACGTCGTCGAAGCGGACCGTGCGGCCATCCGCCAGCGTGATCTCGCCGCGGTAGTGCCCGAAGCAGGTGTCGCCCCGGCTCATCACGATCCAGCGGTTGAACACGTGCCGCACGTGCCGCTCCGGCGTGAAGGTCACCCGGACCGACGGTCCGGTGAGGGTCCACGGGGTGAGCAGGTCGCCCGGATCGTATTGCCAGTCCAGGTGTTCGCTGATCTTGTGCAGCCTCCCGTCCACGCGGAGCCAGTTCTCGGTGGAAGGCGTGCCGTCGGTCCACTTCCCCCCGAACTGCAGGCCGATCTCGCGCCCGTCGGCGCTGGTCCCGTTGCCGGATCCCCAGTTCCAGAAGGTGAAGTACGGCCAGCGTCCCCGGCCGCGGTCGTGCACCGCGAACGACGAGCCGGCACTCACCTCGTGGCGGACACCGTCGACCGTCACCACGCCCTCGGCGCGCAGGCAGTTGTCCTTCTTCGTGTACTGGAAGACGGTGTCGCTCCATGGCACCACCACACCCATCGACTCATGCCCGGGAGCGGCGAGGATGCGCAGGTCGACGTCGATGCGTGGGGACCGGGCGAACAGCACGGTGCCGGCGCCGTCCGGTGTCAGCCGGATCAGCACAGGGCCCCGGCTCGCCTGCATGGGTTCCTGGTTCAGCGGATCGCGCATCCCGGCGTGGCCGGGGAGCCACCGGTTGCCACCCTGCCGGATGCCCTGGTGCGTCAGGCGGTCCTCGTAGGTGACGGCCACGTTCGCCCGGTAGTCGTGGTGCGAGATGTTGAGCGAGACGACGGCGGTCGGCGTGGTGATCGCCCAGTACTCGAATCGCTTGTTGCGGCCCCAGCCGCGCAGGTTCGTGCGGTGCAACGCGGATCGGGTCCAGCCGACCGCTTCCGGGTTCAGCCTGCCGGACGGCAGGCACAGATCCACCGGCTCGGTGATCTCCCGCTCGGGGACGCGTTCGCCCCCGCGTGGCACCGTTGTCACAGGCAGTCTCACCGGGTCAGCCTTTCGTCGCGCCGTCGGCCAGGCCGCGGATCAGCCACTTCTGCACCAGCAAAGCGACCACGACCACCGGGATGACCGTGATCATGCCGGCGGCCGCGAGAGCGCCCCAGTTGGCGCCCTTGTCGGTGTCGCCGACCATGCCCGCGATCGCCACCGGAACGGTGACGGCGTGCCGGCTCGTCAGCACCATGGCGAACAGCAGTTCCTCCCACGCCAGGACGATGCTGAAGATGAAGGTCGCCAGCAGGCCCGGGATCGAGATGGGGAGGATGACGCGGAAGAAGGTGCCCATGCGCGAGCAGCCGTCGAGCATCGCCGACTCCTCGAGTTCCTTCGGCAGCGCCAGGAAATAGCCGCGGCTGAGCCACATGACATAGGGGATGATGAACGAGCAGTACGCAAGGATGAGTGTGGCGTGCGTGTCGGTCAGGCCGAGGTTGCGCGCCACCAGGAACATCGGCACCGCGAGGGCGATTGGCGGCACCCCGCGTGACGCCAGGATCAGCACCCCGATGAGGCCTGCCCCGCGGATTCTCAGCCGGGCCAACGCGTATCCCGCCATGGCACCGGCGGCCAGCGACAGCACGGACGAGCCACCGGCGACCAGGGCCGTGTTGAGCATCTTGCCCGCCAGCCCGGCGCTGGTCATTGCCTCGGCGTACTGGGTCCCGGTAGGGACGAAGAGGAATGTCGGCGGCGTGGTGAAGATGTCCCGTTGCAGCTTCACCGAGGTCAGCAGCATCCAGCCCAGCGGCAGCAGGAACAGCGCGCACACCACGACGCCCGCGGCGACCCTGACCCGGTGGGCGGTCCGGGGCCGCGAGCGGCGCGCCGCGGTCGCGTCGCTCGCCGCGGGCTTGTCAGGCATGGCCGGGACGGCGGACGTGGCCTGCGTGGTGGTCACAGCCGGTTCTCCAGTCTCCTGCTGCCCAGTAGGAAGACAGCGGTCAGCGCCATGGTGATCACCAGCACGATGATCGCCATCGCGGCGGATTCGCTGAACTTGAGCAACTGGAACGCCTGCCGGTAGATGTACAGGTTCACCACATTGGTTGCCTGGCCCGGTCCGCCGTTGGTGGTCGAGACGATGATGTCGAACATCTTCACCGCCCCCAGCCAGCGGACCACGAAGGTGGCCGCGATGATCGGCGAGAGCATCGGCAGACTGATCGACCTCATGGTCTGCCACCAGTTGGCGCCGTCGACGGCCGCGGCCTCGAACACGTCCTTCGGCAGCGCCAGCAACGCGGCCGAAGCGATCAGCGCCACGAACGGGACGGACCGCCAGGTGTCGATGATGACGATCGTGATCATGGCGATCCCGGAGTCGCCGAACCACTCGACCGGCCCGACTCCGAACAGCCCGATGAACCACGTCACCACGCCCCACAGCGGGTCGAGCATGATCTTCCAGATGCCTCCGGAGACCACCGGTGCCACGACCATGGGGATGAGGAAGAGCGCGCGGACGATGCCGCGCCCCCTCCACTCGGCGTTGATCAGGAAGGCGACGCCGAAGCCGAGCGCGATCTGCACCGGCAGGGCAAGCACCAGATAGACCCCGGTGACCTGCAACGAGTTCAGGAACGACTCGTCCTCCAGGACACCGCGGTAGTTGTCGAACCCCACCCAGTCCGACGGAGCGAACGTCGCCAGGCTGAAGGACCTGAAACTGATGTCCAATGTGTACAGCAAGGGGTAGGCCAGGACCGCGGTCAGCAGGACGGTGGCCGGCGCCAGGAAGGCCCAGCGGCTCGCACCGTCGCGCAGTCGCGACCACGCTTTCGCCCTGGATCGGCGCAGGGGCGGGGATTCGACCGTCATGGTTCGCTACTTCTTCAGCAGGGATTTGATCTGTTGCTCCGCCTTGGCGATGGCATCGGCTGCGGACGTCTGGCCCTGCACCGCCGCGCTGGTCTGGTCGGCGAGGACCTCCTGGATCGCGTTCGACTGCGGCGTGCGGGGCCGCCACATCTCGCCCTTGGCCGCGGCGTTGAATCCGCTCTGGATGGCCGCATAGACCGGCACCAGCCACTGCTCGCTGGGCGTCGTCGACAGGGTCGACTTGCGGGCCGGGAACGAGCCGAGGTTGTTCGAGGCCCAGAGCTCGCCCTTCTTCGAGCTCATCCACTGCAACAGCGCCCAGGCGGCCTGCGGATGCTTGCTGTTCTTGAACACCGAGCCGCTCCAGATGCCGCGGTGCGCGCTCGGTCCCGCGCTGCCCGCCGGCATGGTCTGGATCCCGACCTGGTCCGGCTTCAGGGTGGTCACCGCACTGTCCACCGCGGCGCTCTTGTAGGCGCTGCCCCAGGTGAAGATGGTCGCGATCTTGCCCTGCCGGAACGCGTCGAGCGGTTCGGTGTAGTTGTACGTCTTCGCGCCCGGCGGTGCGTACTTGAGCAGGTCCACCTGGACCTGCAGAGCGTCGATGCCGGCCTGGGTGTTGAAGGTCGGCTTCAGGTCCTTGTCGAACAGGGCGCCGCCGTTGGCGTTCAGGACCGTCTGCCAGAATGGCGGTGACAGCACTCCGCGCACCCACGTGAGGCCCACCGCCCAGGAGTCGGTCTTGCCGTCGCCATCGGTGTCCTGGACGAGTTTGGGTGCCGCCTGCAGGTACTGATCCCAGGTGAGCGCCGGGGTCGGCTCAGCAACGCCGGCCTTCTGGAAGAGGGTCTTGTTGTAGAACATCAACAGCAGGTTCGACCGGAGCGGTACTCCGTACTGCTTGCCCTGCCATGCGCTGGAGGCCAACGGGGCGCTGTTGAAGTCGTCCCAGTCAAAGTCGCTCTGGGTCCACGCGGCGGCATCGTTCTTCAGGTCCAGCAGGACGCCGGCATCCGCGAGTTGCGGGGTCCACGGGTCGTCCAGGGTGATCAGGTCGTACTCCGGGTCGGTGCTCGTCCCGTTCAGCATGCCCTTGGCCAGCAGGCTGTCGTAGGGCGTGGAATCGATGGTGACGTCGATGTAGGGGTAGTCCTTGTTGAACTCGGGAACCAGCCGATCCTGCCATTGCTTGGTGAAGGCGTCGTTCGCCATCATCGTGATCTTCACGTGCTGATCCGCGGTCCCGAGACCGCCGCCGTCCTTCGACGGCGAGCCGCTGTCCGATCCGCAGCCGCTCAGCGCGACAAGGCTCAGGCCGATGACGGCGGCCGTGAGGCTGTGCATGCCGGGCAGCTGGCGGCGTCCGTGTCGTGGTCGCGCCATCCGAACTCATCTCCTCATCATCGTCCGGGACACCGGCGGCGCAGTGCGCCGGCTCGAACCATGACGTCCCGGACAGGGTCATATGTGGCAAGGCGGGGTGCTCAGAGGCTGAGTGGTGTGAACACTAAAGCAGACCCCCCGGAATGTTGCAACGTGGAAATACCCCGGCCGCACCGCCGGAACAGCCGGGGCCTAGGATGAGCGCCATGGCGGGCGATGGTGAGCACTCGGAAGCGCCACGACGGACCGGCCGCCCGACGATCAAGGACGTCGCCCTGCTCGCCGGCGTCTCCTGGCGGACCGTGTCCAACGTCATCCACGGGCACAAGTACCTGCGGGCCGAGACCAGGGCCAAGGTGGAGGCGGCCATCTCCGAGCTGGGATACCGGCCCCAGCAGGCGGCGAGGCAGCTGCGCAGTGGGCGCAGCGAGCTGCTGACCCTCGCCGTGCCATACATCGCGCACCCCTACTTCGCCCGCCTGGCGCACGCGGTGGCGCAGGAGGCCGAGCGACACGGCTATGACGTGCTGATCGACGAGACCCGCGGGATCCGCGACCGGGAGCTGCACGTCGCCGCCGGCTACCGCAAGATCCTCACCGACGGCATCATCTTCAGCCCCATCACGATCGACCGGCAGGAGCTGGAGGCGGCGCGCAACGAAACGCCCATCGTCCTGCTCGGCGAGCACATCAGGACGCGACGGATCGACAGCGTCATGGTCGACAACGTCGCGTCGATCCGCGCGCTGATCGACCATCTGGCCGGCCTCGGGCGTCGTCGCATCGCGTTCCTCGGCTACGTCGCCACCGGCGGGCTGGGCTCGTCCGACCTGCGGGTGCAGGGATACCGGGAGGGGTTGAGCGCCGCGGGCCTGGACGTCGACCCCGCATGGATGATCTCCGTGGCGCACGGCGCGCGCGCCTCGACGATCGAGGGCGACTACTCGCGCGAGGCGGGGTATGAGCGGACCAGGGAGTTCCTGCCCAGGATCGGTGAGATCGACGCGCTGGTGTGCGCCAACGACCTGCTGGCGATCGGCGCGCTGCGGGCGTTGCGGGAAGCCGGTGTCCGGGTGCCGGCCGACGTTGCCGTCACCGGCTGGGACGACATCCCGGACGGCGCATACGCCGCACCCGCGCTGACCACTGTCGCTCCCGACCTCGAAGGCATAGCCCGGCTCGCCGTGCGTGCGGTGCTGCGGCGCCTCGACACCCCGGATGCCCGGCCCAGGGCCACGACCGCCAAGCACCGGCTGGTGCTGCGGGACTCGACCGCCTGAGCCGCCCAGGCGGTCCGCCACAGAACCTCCTGACCTCACCACCTCACTCGACCGCCCGAACCGCCCAGGCGGTCCAGCACAGAACCTCCTGACCTCACCACCTCACTCGACCGCCCGAACCGCCCAGACGGCCCGGCACAGAACCTCCCGGCCTCGCCGCCACCGCTATTTCCACGTTGTAATAACGCGAGCCCCCTGCTGTAATGCAGCCATGACGATCCCCCGGCCGGAGCACCCACGACCCCAACTGGTCCGCGACGCCTGGCTCTCCCTGAACGGAATCTGGCAGTTCGAGATCGACCAAGGGGACAGCGGACTGGAGCGTGGCCTGCCGGACCGGGAGCTGGAGTCCACCATCGTGGTCCCGTTCGCACCGGAGTCGGCCGCCTCCGGCATCGGCACTTCCGACTTTCTCGAGGCGGTGTGGTACAGGCGAACCGTGCGCATCCCCTCGGAATGGTCAGGGCGCCGGTTGCTGCTGCACTTCGGCGCGGTCGACCACGACGCGACGGTGTGGGTCAACGGCGTCGAGGTGGCACGCCACCGGGGCGGATTCTCCTCGTTCACCGCCGACCTCAGCGACTGCGCCAAGGCCGGTGGACAGGCGGTCATCGTGGTCAGGGCCCGCGACTCGCGGCACGGCGTGCAGGCCCGCGGCAAGCAGGCGACCTGGTACGAGAACACGTTCTGCTGGTACACCAGGACCACAGGTATCTGGCAGACCGTCTGGCTTGAGGCGGTGCCGGCCGTCTCGATCCGGACCCTGCGCGTCACACCGAATCTGGGAGCTGCCCGATTCGAAGTCGTCGTGCCGCTGACCGCCAACCGTCCGGGGCATGCCGTGCTGCTCGAGCTGTCCGACGAGCACGGGACGGTGGCCACCTCCCGGGTTCGCGCCGACCTGGACCTCGCCCCGCACCTGACGCTCGACATTCCGGCGGACCGGGTGCGGCCGTGGTCACCGGCCGATCCCCACCTGTACAGCCTGCGGGCACGTCTGGTCGACGGCTCCGGAGACCTCGTCGACGCCGTCGACAGCTACACCGGGCTGCGCTCGGTCGCCGTCGATGGCCAGCGCCTGCTGCTCAACGGCCGGCAGGTGTTCCAGCGCCTGGTGCTCGACCAGGGCTACTGGCCCGACACTCTGATGACGGCGCCGTCGGACCAGGCGCTGGTCACCGACATCCAGCTGGCCATGGACGCCGGCTTCAACGGAGCCCGGCTGCATCAGAAGGTCTTCGAGGAGCGTTACCTCTACCACGCGGACCGTATGGGGTTCCTCGTCTGGGCGGAGTTCGGCGACTGGGGAGCCAGCGGGCAGGGGCCGACGGGGGCGAACCAGCAGCCGACAGCGTCGTTCGTCACCCAGTGGCTGGAAGTGGTCGAGCGGGACGCGAACCACCCGTCCATCGTCGGCTGGTGCCCGATGAACGAGACGCACCAGCTGCTGCACGACCGCATCACCGTGCTCGACGACGTCACCAGGGCGATGTTCCTCGCCACCAAACTGGCCGACCCGAGCCGCCCGGTGATCGACGCATCCGGATATTCGCACCGCGTTGCCGAGGCGGATGTCTACGACTCCCACAGCTACGAGCAGGATCCGGCGGCCTTCGCGGCACAGCAGGCCGGCCTGGCGGACGGCCACCCGTACCGCAACCGGCACGCCGAGGGCGAGTACTCGGTGCCGTACCGGGGGCAGCCCTACCTGGTCTCGGAGTTCGGCGGGATCTGGTGGAACCCCGACGCCCCCGGCGCCGGCGAGAACCGCGACGACAGTTGGGGTTACGGACGGCCGGTGGCCGACGAGGAGGAGTTCTACGAGAGGTTCGCCGGACTCGTCGCCGTGCTCAGGGACGACCCGCGGATGTTCGGCTACTGCTACACCCAGCTGACGGACGTCTTCCAGGAGCAGAACGGCGTGTACCGCTTCGATCGCAGCAGCAAGCTGGACGTCGACCGGATCCGCGCCATCCAGTTGGTCCCGGCGGCGTACGAGCGGCAGGACGAGCGCCCGGACTCCGGTGGGCGCGGTCCGGCAGTGTAGGGGGCACCCAGGTCGACGTTCGGCAGTGTCGACCTGGGTGCGCGCTGCTGGTGTGAGCAGGCGAAGGGCGGCCGCCGCGGCGGGGCCGACATCGTCAGTGGCCCGTGGTCACGGGTGCGGGCCGGTCGGTCGCGTCGGCGAACCTTCGGGTGATCCAGACCGGGTCGGTGATGGCGGTGCCGACGACCACGGCGGCGGCACCGGCCTCCAGGGCTTCGCGGACGTGGTCGAACCGGTGGTAGCGCCCCTCGGCGACGATCGGCACGGTGGACAGCTCAGCGGCCAGGTGACGGACGAGGGCGAGGTCCGGTCCGGCGGTCTGCGGGCTGTACGGGGTGTACCCGGACAGGGTGGTCGCGACCAGGTCGGCACCGGCCGAGGCCGCCGCGACGCCCTCGGCCACCGTGGACACGTCGGCCATGACGATGCCGCCGGCGTTGTGTACCGCCTCGACCGTCTCGCGCAGTCCGGCGCCGTCGGGGCGGGGACGCGTCGTGGCGTCGGTCGCCACCACGGCCGCGCCGGCGGCGAGCACCTCCAGGGCGTCGGCAACGGTCGGGGTGATGAAGACCCCGCTGGTGCCGCGCTTGGTCAGGCCGATGACCGGCACCGTGACGGCGGCGGCCACGGCACGCACGTCGGCGATACCGCCGACCCCTCCGCAGCGCACCGCGGTGGCTCCGCCGGCCACCGCGGCCTCCGCGAGCCGCCGGATCGTGGACGTGTCCCGCAGCGGATGCTCGTGTCCGGCCTGGCAGGAGACGATGAGCCCGCCGTGGATCGTGGCCATGAGGTCCGTGAGGTTCATACCTGCTCCTGTGCGAGGGTTCCGTCGTTGACTGCGTCGTTCCGGCCGTTTCCGGCCACGGCCCCGCGCGCCAGGCGCGCCGCGCCCAGCAGCGCGACGTCCACGCCCGCGGCCGGGACGAGGACCGGCACCGACCGCAGGGGTGGGAGCGCCTCGGCCCGCAACGCCTCGCGGGCCGTGTCGGTGAACTCGGCGATGTTGAGCGCGACGCCACCGCCGAGGGTGACGGCGTCGACGTCGACCGCCGCGACCAGGCCGGCCAGGGCGCGGCCGAGCAGCTGCCCGGCGGCGCGGATCACGGCGTCCGCAACGCGGTCGCCCGCCCGCATCCGTGCGGCTACCTCCGTGAGTGGCAGCACGCCGCCACCGGTGTGTTCGGCGTAGGCGGCGGCGATGGCGGGACCAGCGACGACGGCCTCGAGATGGTCGTGGCGGCCGCAGCCGCACGGCATCGCACCGCGGGCCGGCACCAGCAGATGGGCGAGCTCGCCGCTGCTGGCGTGCGGGCCGGACCACGCGGCACCGTGCCGCAGCAGCGCTCCCCCGACGCCGGTGCCGATCGAGACGTGCAGCACCTCGCGGTGCGGCGCCACCGCCGGATCGCGTGCGGTGCCGATGGCGGCGACGCGGACGTCGTTGGCGACGGCGAGCGGCAGCCCGGTGCGGTGGCGCAGTTCGTCGCCGAGCGGGGTGCCCGCCCAGCCGGGCAGGATGTCCGTGGCCGAGCGTACCGCCCCTGTCGCCGGGTCGATGACGCCCGGCGCGCCGACGCCTGCGGCGCGCACCGTAACGCCCAGCCGGTCGGCGTGGCGGCGCAGGTCGTCGACGAGCCCGGCGACGGCGGCGAGGACCGCCGGCGTGCCGGCGGGGGTGGCGACCCGCGTCCGCCGCAGGATTCGGTCGGCGTCGTCGACCAGCCCGGCCGCGATCTTCGTACCGCCGATGTCGACCGCGATCCACGCACCGCGGCCCGATGCGTTCGCGTCGGTCACAGCAGTCCCGTCGCCACCAACGTGTTCCGCACGAGGTCGACCTCGGCGTCGTCGAGCGGGATCTGCGGCGGTGCGGTGACCGCGTGGTCGATGACACCGCGCAGCCGCAGGGCCGTCTTGAACGCGCCGAGTGCCGACGAGCCGCGCCCCATCCGCGTCGGCGAGCCGGCCTGCACGATGCGCATCAGCCGCAGCAGCCGCTCCTGTTCCCGTCCGGCCCCCTCCCAGTCACCGGCGCAGGCATGCCCGTAGAGCTTCGCGTAGCCGTGCGGGTCGACGTTGCCGAGGCCGGGGACGACGCCGTCGGCGCCCATCCGCAGCGCGCTGTCCACGGTCAGCTCCGAGCCCGTGAGCACGCTGAAGCTCGTCAGCCCGGCGTCGCGGCGCGCGACGAGCAGGTCCCGCAGGGCCGCGTCGTCGCCGGTGGAGTCCTTCAGCCCGGCGAGCACCCCGTCGGCCGCGAGCCGCAGGATCATCTGCGGGTCGAGCTTGGTGTGCACCGAGACCGGCAGGTCGTAGGCGTACAGCGGGGCGTCGCACCGCTCGGCGATGCGCCGCAGGTGCAGCTCCACCTCGGCGGGGTGGGTCCGGGTGTAGAAGGGCGCGGTGGCGACGATGCCGGCGCATCCGGCGCGCACGGCGCGATCGGCGTGGTCGAGCACCCGCAGCGTCGTCATGTCGATGACCCCCACCAGCACCGGCACCTGCCCGGCGACGTGGCGCATGACCGCGTCGACGACCACGGCACGGTGCCGGTCGGGCAGGAAGGCCACCTCGCTCGAGGAGCCGAGCACGAACAGCCCGTCCACGCCGCCGTCCAGCTGGAAGTCGACCAACCGCAGCAGCGACGCGACGTCGACCTCCAGATCGGGGGTGAGTGGCGTGCACACCGGCGGCACCACGCCGGTGAGTCCCCGGGGTACCAGGGGTTCCGGCGCGGTCGCGGACGTGGCCGTGCTGATGGTCATGCGGGCTCCTCAACTGGTCGGGCCGCGCCGGGCGCTGGAACAGCGCCACGGTGCAGGTCCGAGGGGTCGGTGACGGGATGGAAGCAGCGATAGCGGTGGGATGTGGTGGCGGCGTCGCCGGTGTACGGCGGCATGGCCGTGGCGCACGCTTCGGTCGAGCGCCAGCATCGGGTGCGGAACGGACATCCCGACGGTGGATGCACCGCGGACGGGACCGGACCGCTCAGCGGGATGGGTTGCATCGGCCGCAGCAGGCCCGGCGTGGCGGAGAACAGCGCCTGCGTGTACGGGTGCCGGCCGTGCTCGATGCGCGCGACCGGCAGCTCCTCCACCACCCGGCCGAGGTACATGGTGACGATCCGGTCCGACACGCGCCGGACCGTCTGCAGGTCGTGCGACACGAACACCATCGCGAGCCCGAGCCGCTCGCGCAGGTCCATGAGCAGGTTGAGGATCTGCGCCCGCACCGACACGTCGAGCGCCGAGGTGGGCTCGTCGGCGACGAGCAGCGCCGGTTCCAGGGCCAGGGCGCGCGCGATGGCCACCCGCTGCCGCTGTCCACCGGAGAGGTGCGCGGGCAGCGCGTCGCGCGCGGACGCCGGCAGGCCGACGAGGTGCATCAGCTCGGTGACCCGTCGCATGCGGTCGCGCTGGCCACGCCACCGTTGCACGTCGAGCGGATCGGCGATGATCCGTTCGACCGGCAGGCGGCGGTTGAGCGACGTCGAGGGATCCTGGAAGACCATCCCGACGGTCCGGCCGATGTGCCGCCGACGCTGCGCGGTGCTCATCTGCCAGATGTCGCGGCCGCCGACGCACACCGTTCCCGAGGTCGGCCGCTGCAGACCGACCAGCACCTTCACCAGGGTCGACTTGCCGCAGCCGGACTCGCCCACCACGCCGACCGTCTCACCGGCGGCAACGGTGACATCGGCGCCGGTGAGGGCGTGCACCCGGTCGCGGGTCAGGAAGGAACTGCCGGGGGCCCGGTGTTCGACGCTGACCTCGCGCAGCTCGGCCAGGATCGCGGAGGGTCGGTCACTCATGGACGGCCGCCTTCACATCGGTGTCGCGTGGTGCGGGGTGGTGGCATGCCGTGAGGTGGCCGTTGAGCTCGGCGAGCGGGGGCCGCACCCGGGCGCAGATCTCGGTCGCGCTCGGGCAGCGGTCGGCGAAGCGGCAGCCGGCCGGGAAGTCGGCCGGCGAGGGCACCGTCCCGCTGATCTGCACCAGCCGCGGCGCCTGGGACTCCAGCGACAGCACGGAGCCCAACAGGCCGCGGGTGTAGTGATGGGCCGGCGCGGCGAGCACCGCCGCGGTCGCACCCTGCTCGACGATGTGCCCGCCGTACATCACCGCGATCCGGTCGCAGACGTCGCTGACGAGGGCCAGGTCGTGGGAGACGAGGATGAGCGCGAAGCCGAGCTCGGCACGCAGCCGGAGCAGCAACTCGATGACCTGGGCCTGGACGGTGACGTCGAGCGCGGTGGTCGGTTCGTCGGCGACGACCAGCTTGGGGTCGCGGGCCAGCGCCATCGCGATGACGACCCGCTGCCGCTGCCCGCCGGACAGCTCGTGCGGGTAGGACGACAGCGTCCGGGCCGGGTCCAGCCCGACGAGCGTCATCAGCTCCTGCGCGGTGCGGGTGCCGCCGCGGCGGACGACCTGCTTGAGCTGCGACCGGACGGTCATCGACGGGTTGAGCGCGGACAGCGCGTCCTGGTAGATCATCGCGATCTGCCGGCCCATCACGGCCCGCCGCGCGGAGCCGCGCATGCCGAGCAGGTCCGTCCCGGCGAAGTCGAGGGTGCCGCCGACCCTGGCGCCCCGCGGCTGCAGGCCCATCACCGTCAGCGCGGTCAGCGACTTGCCGCAGCCGGACTCGCCGATGAGCCCGAGCACCTCGCCGGGCCGGACGTCGAAGCTCACCCCGTCGACGATGTCGACGCCGTTGTGGCTGCCGGGAAAGCCGACGCGGAGGTCGCGGACGGACAGGATCGGCGCCGCGGTGATCGGCGGGCGCGCCGCAGCGGCGAGCCTCGCAGCGGCCTCGGCCAGGCCGGGCAGCCCGACGGGCGGCCGGTCATCGGTGGTCGCCGTGTCGATCGGCTCCCCGGCGCCTGGGCGGCGCCGACCGGTCGGCGCCGCCCAGGCGTCGGAGATGCCCTCGGCCAGGATGTTCAGGCTCAGCACGGTGCACAGGATCAGCGCGCCCGGGAAGAACGTGGCCCACCAGCCGCGGCTGGCGAGCATCTGCTGTCCGTAGGCGATGACGCTGCCCCACGACGATGGGCCGGCCTCGGGCTGGAGGCCGCCGCCGATGAACGACAGCGACGCTTCGAAGACGATCGCGTTGGCCACCATGATCGTGGCGTACACGAGGATCGGCGCGGCGCAGTTGCGCGCGACGTGCCGCACGACGATGTGCCAGCGCCCGGCGCCGATCACCCGCTCGGCGGCGACGTAGTCCTCGTGGTACTGAGCGGCCACGTTCGCCCTGACCAGCCGCGCGATCTGCGGGGTGAAGACGAACCCGATGGCACCCACGAGCACCGGGACGCTGTCGTGGCCGTACGCGACGACCAGGATCGCGGCGAGCACGATGGTGGGGAACGCCATCACGACGTCCAGCGCGCGCATGATGATCTCGTCGACGAGGCGGCGGCTGGTCGCCGCGACCGCGCCCAGGACCGCGCCGACGAGCAGCGCCAGCCCCGCGGAGCAGAAGCCGACGACCAGGGAACGGCGGGTGCCGGCGACCAGGCGGGAGTAGATGTCCCTGCCGAGCCGGTCGACGCCGAACCAGTAGTCCCCGTTCGGTCCGGTCGACGGCGCGGCGAGTGCGACCTGTGCGGGGTCGTGCCTGACCAGCCAGGGTGCGGCGATCCCGACGGCGACGACCACCAGCAGGAAGCCGAGGCAGATCTTGGCCAGCAGTGGCAGGCGCCGGTATCCGGCGCCGGCGGCGTGGACGGCACGCGCGATCATCCGTGCGCTCCTCGGAGACGGGGATTGGCCGCCAGATACAACAGATCGACGACAAGGTTCACGATCACGAAGCCGAGCGCGATGGTGATCACCAGTCCTCGTGCCAGACCGATGTCGTTCTGCTGTACCGCGCTCATGATCTGGGTGCCCATCCCGGGCAGCGTGAAGATGGTTTCGATGATGATCGCGCCACCGATGAGGTAGCCGACCTGCAGGCCGAGCACGGTCATCGGGGTCAGCAGGGCGTTGCGCAGCACGTTGCGGCCGACCACCACGACCGGTGGCAGCCCGGCGCCGATCGCGGTGCGCACGTAGTCCTTGTCCAGTTCCTCGACCATCGAGGTCCGCACGACCCGGGCCAGCGCGCAGCCGGTCGGCACCGCCAACGCGACGGCGGGCAGGATGAGATGCTGCAGCCAGTCGCCCACCGACTCCGACGGCGGCACGTAGTGGCCGCTGGGCAGCGATCCGCCCCCGATGGTCGACAGCCGCTGGATGAGCAGGATCGCCAGCCAGAACGACGGGATGGAGATGCCGGCCATCGACAACAGCCGGGTGAGCTGGTCGGGCCAGCGGTCGCGGTAGAGCGCACCGGTCACGCCCAGCACGAGCGCCACGACGATCGCGCCGAGGACACCGAGGAACGTCAGTTGCAGCGTGACCGGCAGCGCCTCGGAGATCACCGAGCTGATCGGCACGTTCAGTGAGAAGGTGTTGCCGAGGTCGCCGTGCAGCAACGCCCACAGGTAGTCCAGGTAGCGCACCAACAGCGGCCGGTCCAGACCGTTCGCCCGGTTGAACGCCGCGATCTGCTCGGCCGTCGCCTGGTTGCCCAGCACGGAGATGGCGGCGTTGTTCGGCGACATCGCCATGATGAGGAAGATGAACAGGATGATGCCGAGCATCAGCGGGATCAGTGCCGAAAGCCGGCGCAGGACGATGCCGAGGAGAGCATTCACCCGCCGCTCCTTCCGTTGTCGGTGTGCGCCGCCGGGGTCGGGGCCGGCTCGGTGAACCCGGGCCGGCCGTCGCCCGACGGCGCACGGTCACACTCGATGGGACGGCGGTTCACGCCCGCGACGCACCGAGGAAGTACAGGCCGGTGGTCGCGGCGCCCTGGAAGTCCTTGAGCTTGGCCGGGTCGTAGGCCGTCACCATCTTGACGTGGAAGACCGGGTACAGCGGCGCCTCGTCGGCGATGAGGTCGAGGGCCTGCTTCCACAGCGCGGTCTGCTCGGATCCGGAGGCCTTCGCGGCCGACTCGATGAGCTGGGCGCACTGCTTGGCCGCGTCGTTGGTCCACCGGTGGCGGTCCTTGGTCCAGGTCTGGTTGACGTAGAACCAGCGCAGCAGCAGGTCCACGTCGGGGCCGAACACGGTGGGGTCGCCGGACGCGGCGAGCACCCGGAAGTTCGGGCCCGGCACGACGTTGCCGTAGATCGCCGACGACGGCATGGTGTTGAGCGTCGCGGTCACACCGATCGCCTTCCAGGCGTCGATGATCACCGGGGCGCTGTCCTTGATGAACGCCGCGTCGGTCGTGTGCAGCTCGAACGACAGGTTGCTCGCGCCGGCCGCGGCGAGCAGGCTCTTGGCCTTGTCGGGGTCGTAGTCGTAGACGGTGGCCGCCTTCTGGTAGCCGGCGTTGCCGGCGTCCAGGTAGCTCGACGCCGCCGTCCCGTAGCCCTGCAGCGCCGTCTTCACGACCTTGTCCGCGTCGATGGCGTAGTGCAGCGCCTGGCGGACCCGCTTGTCACTGAACGGCGCGGCGGCGCAGTTGAACATCAGGAACAGGTGGTTGAACGCCTGCTTCTCCTCGACCTTGCGGTCGGCGCCGACGCTCTTGACGTCGAGGTACGGCACCGCCTCGATCACCTGGGACGAGCTGCCCCGCAGGTCGTTGAGGCGGGCGGTGCCGTCGGTGCTGGTCCGCAGCGTGATCTTCTCGACCTTCGCCGGGCGGGGACCGTTGTAGTTGGTGTTGACGCCCATCACGACGCCGGCGGTGGCGTTGGCGCTCATCACGGTGAACGGCCCCGAGCCGATGGGTGCGGTGTCGAATGCCTTGGACGCGGCGGCGTCGCCGGTCTTCGCCTTCGGAACGATCTTGATGACCGCGATCCGCTGCGGGAACAGGCTGAACGGGTGCTTGAGGGTGAACTCCGCGGTGCGCTGGTCCTTCGCGGTGACCTTGTCGACGAAGGTGATGAAGCCCGCCATCAGCGCCTTGTTGGCCGGGTCGAGCGCCCGCTGGAACGACCACGCCACGTCGTCGGCGGTCACGGACGAACCGTCGGAGAACTTCGCCCCCTCGCGGAGCTGCACGGTCCAGGTCAGCCCGTCCGCGCTCACCGTCGGCTGGGCGGCGGCCAGCGCCAGGTACGGCTGCCGGGTGATCGGGTCGAGGTCGATCAACGCTTCGAAGACGTGCTGGTTGACCGCCGTGGCCACGGCGCTGGAGGCGTTCATCGGGTCGAAGCCGCTGGACAAGGTGAAGGCGAGGGTGGCCTCGATCGTCTTGCCGGCGGCGCCGCCGGAGTCGCCGGCACCGCCGCCGCACGCGCCCAGTCCACCGGTGATGGCGGTCGCCGCGCCGAAGATGCCCGCGTAGCGCAGGACGTCACGGCGGGACAGGCCGCCAAGGCTTTGCTTCATGCCCACTCCCGAAGATGTAAGACGTCGTACGTCTGATTAATCGTAGGCGGTACGTTAGGAGCCCGGCCCGGAAGGGGTCAAGGGCGGCGGCGGAACCATCGGTAACGGATCTGCAACGTCGATCATGACCGCGTCGCCGCTGCCGCCGACGCCACCACCAGCGCGTTTTCGCGGGCGCACCGCCTGAACGCGGCTCGCGCACCCGGGCGTCGACCGGGGCATCGAGCGTCACGCCACGCCATCTCGGAGCGCGTCAGGCGAGCACGCCGACTCGGCGCGGCGGCGGGTCAGGTCCGTTCGGCGGCGGCGATGCGCCTGCGCACCGGCGCGTAGTGGGCCACCACGGCGGCGGCGAACGCGCCGGCGTCACGGCCGCGGGCCGCCTCGACCATGGCGCGATGGGCGGCGACGGTGTCGGCGTCCTCCTCCGGGCTGGACACGCCGAGGTACGGCGCGACGATCGCGTGGACGTCCCAGAATGCCGCGGTGAGCTGGCTGACGAGCTGGTTGCCGAGGGGTTGCATGAGCAGCCGATGGAACGTCCGGTCGGCCTCCACCTGCGCCGCGCTGCCGGGTGGGCACTGCTCCAGGTTCACCATGGCCTGCTCCAGGTCGGCCAGGTGCTCCTCGTCGAGGCGCTCGATGATCCGTGCGGCCATGCCTTCTTCGAACAGTTGGCGCACCTCGACGAGGTCGAGCAGGGCCCGGACGTC
>NZ_BMPI01000083.1 GCF_014647515.1 Dactylosporangium sucinum
CCGGCCTCGCCCTTCTCGCCCTGAGCACCCTGAGCGCCCGCGGCACCGGCCTCGCCCTTCTCGCCCTGAGCACCCTGGGCACCCGCAGCGCCAGTCGCGCCGGTGGCGCCAGTCGCGCCCTTGGCGCCCGCCGCGCCCGCCGGGCCCTGCGCGCCGGTGGCGCCCGTCGAGCCCTTCGGGCCCTGCACGCCCTGGATGCCCTGCGCACCCTGCGGACCCTGCGCGCCGGTCGCGCCCGTAGCGCCCTTCGGGCCGGTGTTGTTCCAGGTGATCCGCTGCTCGCCGGTCTTGCAGCGCTGGCCGCCCTGGTAGTCGATGACCCGCAGCGCACCGGTGCTCGTGTTGCGGCAGCCGGTGATGACGCCCGTG
The DNA here is from genome assembly GCF_014647515.1 of Dactylosporangium sucinum. Taxonomy (GTDB): domain Bacteria; phylum Actinomycetota; class Actinomycetes; order Mycobacteriales; family Micromonosporaceae; genus Dactylosporangium; species Dactylosporangium sucinum. Next base: position 370 of record NZ_BMPI01000083.1, read on the forward strand.
CCGCTGTCCGGCACGGCGCCGTACGCGGCGGCGCCCACCCCGACCAGCACGGCGGCGGCGGTCGCGCCGATGGCGGCGATCTTCTGCTTCTTGGACTGGAACACGGGCTCTCCCGATTCTCGGTGGTACTTCGCTACTTGCTGGTGACGACGACGCGTTCGGACGGCTTGAGCTGCGGCGGTGCCGGAGGCGGCACGACCTCGCCCTCCTGGGCGGGCCGGCTCTCCGCGGCCGGGGTGCGCGGTGCCGATCCGTGTTGCCCGACGTACAGCCCGATCCCCAGCGCAACGGCGAGCGCCGCGATGACGGCGACGGCACCAAGCACCACTTTCTTGGGCAATTCAGGCATGACTCGGCGCACCGGATCTCCCATGGGAAAACTGGAGTTTCGGGGCCGGTTTCGCCACTGGCTCCCCGCCGGGCCTATGGGCGACCAGATGAACGCCCGGCGGATCGTTGCCTTCCCGCCAGCCCGGGGTACCGGGCTGGTTCACATACGGTAGCGAGCGGGGTGCAGTCGCGTTGTCAGTCGGCAAGGGCGCCCGAGGCGGCCCAACCGGATGACAAGTCAGAACGCTTGCAGCACGTCGAAGTCGAGGCCGTCCGCGCGGGCCAGGTACACGGGCTGGTCGACGTGCCGGCCGGCGACCGTCAGCCGGCCCCGGGCGCCGGTGACCGTCGTGCCGTCGGAGTTGGCGTCGATCTGCGCCGGGTCGAGGCTGCCGGCCCGCTCGGCGAGCGCGGCGAGCAGCCGGACCCCGTCGTAGCAGGCCTGGGCGTGGCCGTTGAGGACGGGTGCCTGCCAGCCGTAGCGGTGGGTGTACCGCTCGACGAAGTCCAGCCCGGCGTCGGTGGCGACGTTGCCGAAGTACCCCATGGCCGCGTACAGCTCGCCGGTCGTGTCACCGCCCGCGCCGAGCAGCCCGTTCTCCTCCAGCGCCGCGCACAGCCGCAGGACGCGATGGTCGAGCCGGGTGCCGGCGAACGCCCGGTTGAAGGCGACGAGGTCGCTGCCGACGAGCGTCAGCAGTACCGCATCCGCCCGAACGCGAAGCAGCAGGTCGAGCAGCGGCTCGGGGTCCAGCGAGCCCAGCGGCTCGTAGCGCGTGGCGACGACCGCCGCACCCACCGCGTGCAGGTACTCGGTCGCGGCCCGGTTGAGGCGGCGCGGCCAGACGTAGTCGTTGCCGATCAGCGCCCACCGGCGGGCGCGGCGCGCGCCGACCAGCCAGCCGAGCGCGGGTCGCAGCTGGCGGCCGGGCGTCTCGCCGAGCAGGTACACGCCGGGCGCGGACTCGCCGCCCTCGTACGGCGGGGTGTACACGTACGGGACCTGACCGGCGAGCGCCTTGACGATCTCGACGCGCACGTCGCTGGCGTGCGTGCCGACCAGCCCGGCGATCGCGCCGGCGCGGACCAGCTCGGCGGCGTCGGCGGCGACCTCGCGCGGCTCGCGGCCGGCGTCCAGCAGTACCAACTCCACCGGAAGACCCAGGAGACCGCCGGCGGCGTTGAGCTCCGCCACCGCGAGACCCGCGCAGCTCTGGACGGCCGGGCCCATCATGCCCAGCGTTCCCGACACCGGCACCGCCAGGCCCACGCGCACGGCCCGGCCCGGCTCGGGGGCGAGCAGCCGGGCCTCGAGCGGGTCGGAGATCAACGTGACCTCGTCCACGCGCCGAGTATCTTCAATCAGCAGTCCGCGGAGAAGAGGGGTGATGACGTGACGGCGGTTGGTCTCCGGTCGCATCTCGGATATGTGCTCAGCGAGGCCGAGCGCGCGGTCAACCGCGGGTTGTCCACCGCGCTGCAGGCCGAGGGCATGACCGTCGAGCAGTGGCGGATCCTCCAGGCGCTGTCGGACGGCCGCGGCCACTCCATGGGCGACCTCGCCGAGGCGGCCCTGATGCCGCACCCGACGCTCACCAAGGCGGTCGACCGGCTGGTCGACTCCGCGCTGGTCTACCGGCGGCAGGACCCCAGCGACCGGCGCCGGGTGGCGGTGTACCTCTCCGACAGCGGGACCCGGCTCGTGGCCCGGCTCGAGCACGCCGCGACCGCGCACCACCGCGCCGTCGAGGCCGCGTTCGGCGCCGAGCGGGCCGAGGAGCTCATGCGCTCGCTCACCAGCCTGATCGAGGCCCTGCGCTGAGAGGGGCGGGAGGGCGACCTCTCGCCCCGGGCTTTACGGGGGAGGCAGGCTTATGGGAGCAGGCCGCGGGCGGTGAACGCGGCGCGCGCCGCTTGGGCCGCGGCCGGGCCGTAGAGGCGCTGCGCGGCGTCGACCGTCGCCCGCGCCGCGGCCGCGAACGTGATGTCGGGCGTGAAGGCGAACTGCGCCTCGACGATCAGCGTGGTCGCCTTGGTGTCGCCGAGCGCGGTGCGGATGTCCCACAGCGCCCGCGACCAGATCTCGCCGTCCGCGTGGACCTCGCCGACGACGTCCTCCGGGTAGTGCTTGGTGCCGTCGAGGCGGCGCAGGCAGTGCGGCGTGCGCGCGGTGTACGACACCGAGTCCCAGTCGGCGACGCACGCCTCCGGGGTCAGCGTCGGCACGCCGGTCGCCCAGCTCGTCACCGCCACCGCCAGGTAGTCGCCGAAGGCCTCACCGATCGCGCCCGACTCCAGGGTCGTGCCGAAGCCGGTCACCTGCCCGTCCTGCACCGAGTGGCCGTACTCGTGGACGATCACCTCGGCGTCCTCGGCGTCGTCGACGCCGCCCTTGCCGAGGGTGATGTTCGCCTTGTCCTCGCGGAGGAACGAGTTGTCGCCGCCGTACTGGTCGATGCGCAGCTGGATCTGCCGCTGGTTCACCGGCCGCAGCGTCGAGCCGAAGCCGAGGTGCTGCAGGTAGTGCTGGGCGGTGGTGACCCAGTAGTACCCCATCACCTGCTCGAACTGGTCGGCGTCGCGGTGCCAGTCGGGGAACGCGCCGCCGGACAGCGTGGCCGCCTTGCCGGTCGAGCTCTTGACCACGACGTAGCGGCCGGCCAGCTTGCCGGAGCCGTCCAGGTCGGTCAGGGTCACCCGGCGGTACGCGGCCGCGAACTCCGGCAGGTCGGCGTCCTTGGCGTCCGTGAGGTCCTGCCGGCCGAGCGCCTGCACCGGGTTCGGGGCGAACACCGTGGCGGTGGCGGAGGTGACCGCCGCGTGGGCGGCGGAGGCGGGCAGGAGCGCGGCCAGAAGCACCACAGCGGGCAGGACTCGTCGCATGGTGGAAGGAGCGGTGCCGGGGGCCGCGGTGTTACGCGTAACGTCCGGCGGCCGGTCGCCGCTCTTTCACGACGTGGAACCGGTGTTCGTGGACGGCACGGGCCGGCGCCGCAGGCTGTTCACGGTCCTGGGCGCGGCCCTCGGCGTGCTGGTCATCGCCGGCGCGCTGTTCCAGATCCTGCTGCCGCTGACCGCCCCGCTCGTCGACGTCTACGCCGTCTACGGGCTGGCCTTCCTCCCGCTGTGGCAGTTGGCCGCGGTCTGGTGCGGGTTCACCGCCCTGCAGGTCCTGGCCGCCGCCTACGCGCTGCGCCTGGACCGCGAACCGGCGACGCCGCTGTGGACGGTCCCGCTGCAGCAGGTGGTGTACCGCCAGCTGCTCTACCTGGTGGTCGTCCAGTCCTCGGTCGCCGCGCTGCTGGGCGGCCGGCAGCGCTGGCAGGCGATGGCCCGCACCGGCCAGGCCGCGGCCCTGGCGACGGCGCGATGACCGCGTCGTTGATGTCGAAGCGGGCCGGCCCGGCGGAGGATCTCGCCGCCGCGCTCACCGGGGCGGTCGCCGGCGACCCGGACGCCTTCGCCGCGCTCTGGCGGATACTGCACCCGCCCGTGCTGCGGTACCTGCGGGTGGTCTGCGGCGAGGCGGCCGAGGACGTGGCGTCGGAGACCTGGCTGCAGGTCTCCCGCGACGTGGCCGGCTTCAACGGCGACCCGACCTCGTTCCGGGTGTGGCTGTTCCGGATCGCCCGGCACCGCGGGATCGACGAGAACCGCCGGGCCTGGCGGCGGCGCGAGGAGGCCACCGAGGACGTGGCCGAGCTGGTCGGCAGCGTCGCCGTCCGGGACGTGGCCCTCGACGTGATCGAGCTCGACGGCACCGACTGGGCACTGAAGCTCATCGGGACGCTGCCCAAGGAGCAGGCGGAGGCGGTGCTGCTCCGGGTGGTCGGCGGCCTCGACGTCGCGGACACCGCCCGCGTGCTGGGCAAGCGGCCGGGCGCGGTGCGGGTCGCCGCCATGCGCGGCCTGCGCCGGCTGGCCGAGCATCCGCAGGTGCGGGCCCGGCACCTCGGGCGAGAAGAAGGCTGACATGCGCGACCTCGACCAACTCGACCTCGACCGGCTGCCCGCCCCCGTCGCGTCGCTGCTCGCCGCGGCCGCGGCACCGGGCCGGCCGCACGAGCTGGCCGGCGAGGACGCGGCCGTCGCCGGGTACCGCCGGGCCTACGGCGCCGCCGCGCCGCCGCGCCGCCGGGAGCGGCGGTTGGCGGTGCTGGCGGTCGCGACCGTGCTGGGGGTGTCGTTCGGCTCGGCGGCGTACGCGGCCGGCACCGGGCGGCTCCCCGACCCCATCCAGCGCACGGTGCACGAGCTGCTGTCCGGCGTGCCGGCCCCCGAGCGGGACGAACCGTCGCGGCCGGCGCCCAGCCAGGGCCGCCCGTCGCCGACGCCGGCCGACCTGGTGGCGCCGTGCCGGGCCTGGGAGGCGTTCCGGGCCGACCCGCACGCGCCGCCGGTGACCGGGGCGGACCGGCGCACGCTCGCGACCGTCATCGGTGGTGAGCACGCCATCACGGAGTACTGCCGGACGCTGCTGGGCGGGCCGTCGCCGTCGGCGCCGACCGGGCCGGCGGAGAAGCCGTCCACCAAGCCGGGCAATCCCAGTCCGGGCGTCCCGAACGGCAAGAAGCCGAGCCGCACGAACAGTTAGTCGCCCAGGTCGCGCTGCCGCGGTACCCGTGGCGGCGCATCGATCTTCGGCATGATGATCGTGGCGCCGACGTCCTCGTGCTGCTGGCCGGCCTGGCGGGCGCGGAGCCGCTCCTCCAGCAGCGCGCGCGGGATCTCCATCGTAATGTCGCCGGCGTGCTCCGGGGTGCCGGCCTGCGGCACCGCCTCGCGCCGGTTGCGCCGGCGCCGGCGGCTCGGCTCCTGCTGCTGGTGGTAGACCAGTCGCGAGTCCAGCCGCCACAGCACCAGCGGCGCGACGCACACGAGCAGCGCCAGGCTCGGCCACAGCAGCGAGGCGGGCGCGCTGTACTCCCGGACGAACGAGACCACGATCGCGCCGACGAGCAACAGCAGCCAGCCGATGTGGTTGCGGAAGGTGCGCAGGCCGTCGCGGCTGCTGCTCTCGCCCTTCGGCGTCACGACGAACCGCGCGGGCCGCCGGCCGAGGGTGCTGAGCAACTGGATGGCGTAGATCGGGGCGGCGATGATCGACATGAGCATGCCCTTGATGCCGCGGGAGTCGGGCGACTCGTAGGGGCTCACGTTGTACTGCCGGTTGTTGATGTACAACCAGAGCGAGAACGCCGTCGCGTCGACGTAGAGGGCGAACCACAGCTGCGGGCTGATCGTCATGCCGCTCACGCCGAGCCCGAGGAACAGCACCGCGTTGACGATGCCGAGCAGCCAGCCGATCGCCATCGACGGGTAGAACGTGGTGATCAGCGTGTAGTGCAGCATCCCGCCCGGCGAGAGCCGCCAGAACCGCCGCCAGAAGGTCTTGAGCAGGATCTCGAACGTGCCGCGCGACCAGCGCCGCTGCTGGCTGAAGTAGTCGTTCCAGCTCGACGGGCCCTCGCCGGCCGACAGCACGTCGGGCGTGTACACCGACTTCCAGCGCCGCCCGGTCGCCGGGTTGCGGGTCGTGTGCATCGTCAGGCCGGTGGCCATGTCCTCGGTGATCGAGTCGCTGAGCCCGCCGATGCTGCGCAGCGCCGAGATCCGGATCGCGTTGTTCGTGCCGACGAGCATCGAGGTCCCGTACCGGTTGGCCGCGCGCTGGATCACGCTGTGGAACGGGAACTGCTGCGACTCGGCGGCGCGCGTGACGAACGCCTCACCGTTCTTGTAGCACTGCGGCCCGACCGCGTAGGCGACGTCCGGGTCGCGGAAGTAACCGACGATCCGCTCGGCGAAGTTCGCGAGCGGCACGTGATCGGGGTCGACCGAGAGCAGGACGTCGTACTTGTCCCCGTGCGCGTCGACCCAGGAGTTGTAGTTGCCGTGCTTGGTGCGGGCCCGGAATGGACCTTTCTTCTGGTTGTACCGCTCGATCCCCTTGCGGGTGAAGTGCCGGATCCCCAGCTCCTCGCACACCCGCTTGACCTCGTCGTCGTTGCCCTCGTCGAGCAGCCAGATGTCGAACACGCCCCGGTGCCGGATGCGCTTGGCCGCGCGCAGGGTGTCCCGCACGACGGCGATCGGCTCCTTGCTCGGCACGATCGTGGTGAGGAACGCCAGCCGCAGCCGCGGATCGGGGGTCACCGGCACGGGATCGCGCGCGGTGATCGACGCCAGCGACAGCGACAGGACATTGACCAGGCGCAACAGCTCGACGATGGCGATCGAGCAGATGACGAACACGTTCGCGTAACCGGCCGCCTCGGCGACCGGCCCCGGGTTGGTCTGGGCGAAGTGCGCCGGCTGCAGCAGCCAGACGCAGAACACCACCTCGAAGCAGATGTTCAGCAAAGCGATCGCGATCGAGCCGGCGACGCGCTGGCGCTGGTTGCGGTAACGGACCCGGTACGGTCCGTTGGTGGGCGGCGGGTTGAGCGGCCCGGCGAGCCGGCTGAAGCTCTCCAGCCGGGCCCAGGAACGCCCGTAGACCGGGATCTCGAATGGTTCCGTCACGGCGTTCCCTCGCTGCTGGCCGGTGGGGGTTCGGTCAGACCCGCCAGCATAGTCATCCGCCTCGCTTGCACGCCTGGGTTAGTCTCCCGCAGTGACGGATACGGCGGCGAGGGCACGTTCTGTCGTGGCGGCGAATGCGGCGCGTATCGGCGTGGGGGCGCTGGCGGCGCGTTTGGGCACGGCGGCGGTCACGGCGGTTCTGCTGGTCGGGTGCGGCACAACGGACACCCCGGCGCCCTCGACCCCGACGGGCGGCCAGCAGCCCGGCCGCGCCGCGCAGAACGCCTCGCCGCTGGCCGGGCCGCCCGCTCCGGGCAACCCGCTGGTCGGCAGGCCGTTCTTCGTCGACGGCACCGGCCCGGCCGCCACCCAGGCGGCCCAGTGGGAGGCCGATCGCGCCGCCGACGCGGCCGAGCTGCGCAAGATCGCCGACCGCCCGGCGGCCCAGTGGATCGGCGGCGAGGGCGACGTGACGTCCAAGGTCGACGCCGTGGTCGGCCGGGCGGCCGCGAAGGGGCAACTACCGTTGCTGGTGGCGTACAACATCCCGCACCGCGACTGCGGCAACTTCAGCGCCGGCGGCGCGGGGTCATCGGACGAGTACCGCGCGTGGATCCATGCCTTCGCCGCGGGCGTGAAGGGTCGCCCGGTGATCGTGGTGCTGGAGCCGGACGCGGTGGCGCACGCGGTCGAGGGCTGCAACCAGGAGCCCGACCGCCTGGCCCTGCTGGCCGAGGCGGTCTCGGTCCTGAAGTCGACGGGCAAGGCCACCGTCTACATCGACGCCGGCAACCCCAGGTGGATCACGGACGTGAAGCGCCTGGCCACGGCCCTGCAGCAGGCCGGCGTGGCGACGGCCGACGGCTTCGCCCTGAACGTGGCGAACTTCATCACGACCACGGACAACGTGACCTACGGCAACGCGGTCTCGGACGCACTGGGCGGCAAGACCCACTTCGTCGTCGACACGAGCCGCAACGGCGCGGGCCCGGTCCCGGGCAACGGCGACATCAACGGCGGCCCGCGGTGGTGCAACCCGCCGGACCGCCTGCTGGGCCAGGCCCCGACGATCGAGACGGGCCAGCCGCGCCTGGACGCTCTCCTGTGGGTGAAGCGCCCGGGAGAGTCGGACGGCGCCTGCCGGCCGGGCGAGCCCGAGGCGGGCGAGTGGTGGCCCGACTACGCCCTGTCGTTGGCCAAGCGCTCGTAACCGAGCCCACTGGCCGCTCTCGACGAATATTGCGGATACGTCGCCCCACCGCGATGGCCGGCCGCCGGCTTCCGTGATCGATGGAGCCTTCTGGTCGCCATGGCAGCCAGAACTCTCCGTCGATCACGAGCCCCGGGCCCGGTCGCCGGCTCTATCGAAGCGTCATGAGCGCGTCCGACGTCGACGGCTTCGCCCGGCTACCGTCAACGCCTGGGGGCGGCCCTCGCCGAGTACGGGCGGCGGGTCCGGCTCGTGGACTCCTCGCAGCCCTCTGCGCGACATGTCGGAAATGTCGCCCAAATCGGCGACCCTGCCGGCCGGCACCCGGCCTCGACCACGCTCAGCGTTGGGCTCCCGCGACCGGCGCCACCCGAGCCGGCGGAACAGCTTGACGACGTTGGTCGATCTACCCTCGGGTTTCATGATCGAGATGAGGGTAGATCGACCAACGTCAAACAGGAGCCGGCCCCCACGACATAGTGTACAGATGTACATAGCGAGTGTACGTTTGTACACATGACCGAGAAGAGCATGCGTGAGCGGATGCTGGCCGGGGAGCTCTACATCGCCGACGATCCCGAGCTGCACCGGGACTCGGTGCGCGCCCAGCGGCTCACGCACCGGATCAACACCACCGATCCGGGCGACCACCAGGAGCTGCTCAAACTCTACGCCGAGCTGTTCGGGGCCTTCGGCGAAGGCAGCTGGGTGCGGCCGCCGATCCAGTGCGACTACGGGTACCAGACGAGCATCGGCGCCCGCAGCTTCGCCAACTGGGGCCTGATCAGCCTCGACGTCGCCACCGTGACGATCGGCGACGACGTGCAGATCGGGCCCAACGTGCAGCTGCTCACGGCCACCCACCCGCTCGAGCCCGGGCCGCGGCGGGACAAGTGGGAGGCCGCGCAGCCCATCGTCATCGGCGACAACGTGTGGCTCGGCGGCGGGGTCATCGTCGGCCCGGGAGTCACCATCGGGGAGAACACCGTCGTCGGGGCCGGGGCGGTCGTCGTCAAGGACCTGCCGGCCAACGTGGTCGCCGTCGGCTCGCCGGCCCGCGTGATCCGCGAGCTGTAGGTGCGCCGAAGCGAGCACGACCGCGAAGCGGCGACGCGCGAGCCCGACCGCAAGGACCGCATCGTCGACGCGGCGACGCGCGAGCCCGACCGCAAGCGGCCCCGGCGGCACGACCCCGACCGCAAGGACCGCATCGTCGACGCGGCGATCGAGGTCATCGCCGAGCACGGCGTCGCCGGGACCACCCACCGGCTGATCGCGGCCGCGGCGGACGTGCCGCTGGGGTCGCTCACCTACCACTTCAGCAGCCTCGACGACCTGCGCGCCCAGGCCTTCGCCAAGTACGCCCAACGGATGTCGGCCGTCTACGCGGCGCACTTCGACGCGGTCGAGACGCACGAGCAGTTCGTCGAGGCGGTCACCGATCTCATCAACGGCGACGCCGGGGCCGACAACCGTGAGTGGGCCGTCGCCTACGAGTTGTACCTCGCCGCCCTCCGCGAACCATCCCTCCGCGACGTCACCGAGCACTGGATGCGCACCAGCCGCTCCGTCCTCGAACGGTTCGTCGACCCGACCACCGCCCGTGGCGTCGACGCGCTCATCGAGGGGCTCGTGATGCACAAGACCCTGTCCACCTCGCCGGTGTCGCGGGAGCAGATCCGCGCCATCGTCGCCCGCACCATTGGGGAACCGCCGCAGTGACCACCGCCCTCGACCGGCCGACCGGCCAGGAGCTCCGCGGCGCGACCCGCGCCACCTATGCCGCCTTCATCTGGGCCGGCGTCGCCATGGCCAGCTGGGCCACCCGCATCCCGCAGGTCCGTGACGAGCTGGGGCTCGGGCCCTCGCAGCTCGGCCTGGTGCTGCTCGCGATCGCCGGCGGCTCGATCACGTCGCTCGTGCTGTCCGGCCAGCTCGTTGCCCGGCTCGGCTCGCGCCGCACGGTGACCGCGATGGCCGCCGTGCTCGCGGTCGCGCTGAGCGTGGTCGGCGCCGGGTACCACCTCGGCGTCGCGCCCGTCGTCGCCGGCCTGTTCCTCTTCGGGTTCGCCAACGGCGCCTGGGACGTGGCCATGAACGTCCAGGGCGCGGTGGTCGAGCAGGGCCTCGGCCGGTCGATCATGCCGCGCTTCCATGCCGGATACAGCGTCGGTACCGTCGCCGGCGCGCTCCTCGGCACCGCGGCGGTCGCGCTGCACGTGCCGGTGACGCTCCACCTCATCGTGATCGCCCTCGTCGCCGGGGCATCCACCGCGTTCACGGTCCGCCGGTTCATCCCCGACGGTCCCTCGGAGCAGTCCGGTACGACGAACGGCAGCACCCTGCGCTTCTGGACCGAGACCCGCACCCTGCTCGTCGGCGTCTTCGTCCTCGCGTTCGCGTTCGCCGAGGGCGCCGGCATCGACTGGATCGCGGTCGCCGTCATCGACGACCACCAGGCTCCGGCCGCGGTCAGCACGCTCACGTTCGCGGTGTTCCTGTCCGCGATGACGGCCGGGCGCTGGTTCGGCCCGGCCCTGCTCGACCGGTTCGGCCGGGTGGCCGTCGTCCGCACCCTCGCCGCGATCAGCCTGGCCGGCCTGCTGCTGTTCGTGTTCGGCCCGTCGACGCCGGTGGCGTTCGTGGGCGCGCTGCTGTGGGGTACCGGGGCGTCGCTGGGCTTCCCGGTCGGCATGAGCGCGGCCTCGGACGACCCGAAGTTCGCGGCGCCGCGGGTGAGCGTGGTGGCGTCGATCGGGTACTGCGCGTTCCTGGGCGGGCCGCCGCTCATCGGCTTCCTGGGCGACCACCTCAGCGTCGCCCGCGCGCTCATCGCGGTGGCCGTCGTGCTGGGCGTCGCGACGCTGGTCGCGGGGGCGATCCGGCCGCTGCCGCAGCCCGCCGAACCCGCGGAGGCCTGACCCCGGGATGCCGTCGATCGGGGCCGCGCGGATACTTGACGCGGTCCCGATCGATGGAGGAAGACCCCGAAATGACCGGTCCGGAGCGGAGCGGAGGGGCCGGGCATCATAGGCACAGCCTGGAGGTCAGGCGACCGGAGCGAAGCGGAGGGCGAATGACCGGAGATGACGGCGACACCAGCCGGCTTCGTACCGGGCGATGGCTTCCCGAGCCGGCCGTCCACACCCCGGAGGCCGATTCAGGACAGACCGCCGAGATGCCTGTGGCGGACGAGGTCACGTTCACGGCCGGACGAGCCACGGTCGGCGCGGCTCCCGGCACACAAAACACACCAAATGCGCCGGCGATCGCTGACACCACCGAGCTGGGCATCGTCACGCTGCCCGAGCCGGAGCCGCTGGCCGAGCCGCGCCACCGCCGCTGGCCGGTCTTCCTGGTCGCCGCCGTGGTGACGCTCGCGGTGGTCGTCTCCGTCGGCTGGTTCCTGCGGCCCGGCCCGCCGGACGAGCGGGCCGACCGAGGAGCGCCCGAGGGCGACGTCGTGCCGGCCATCGTCCCGAGCGCGACGGGGTCCCCGAGCCGGAGCAGCCCCCGGGCGAGCCGATCGTCGTCCCGCTCACCCTCGCCGAGCAAGACGGCCCCGGCCTCGCGGGCGGCGTTCCAGTCGGTCGCGATCGAGGCCGAGTCGGGCAGCCTGGGCGGCGGCGCCGCGGTCGACACCTACATGGGCGCGTCCGGCGGGCGGGTCGTGCACAACCTCGGCCGCTCGAAGAACCGCACCGGCACGCTGTCGTTCACGGTGACGGTGCCGGACGCCGGCCCGTACGCGGTGACGTTGTACGTCGCGCTCGACGGCCTGAACGGCTCGCGGGACGCCGTGCTGACTGTCGGGGGCGGCAGCGGTACCACCGTGTCCACCAACGCGGGACTGAGCTGCTGCACCAGCGCCACCGTCCAGCTGACCCTGACCAAGGGTGCCAACACGGTGACGATCAGCAACCCCGAGGCCCTCGCCCCGTCGGTGGACCGGATCGTCGTCAGCGCCCCGTAGCCCGGACCTCGGCCAGGGCCTCGCGCATGCCCTGGGCGGCCAGCCGGTCGGCGCGCTCGTTCTCCGGGTGGCCGGCGTGCCCCTTCACCCAGTGCCACTCGACGGTGTGGCGGGCGCAGGCCTCCTCCAGGCGCTGCCAGAGATCCACGTTCTTGACCGGTTGCTTGCCCGCGGTCTGCCAGCCGTTGCGCTTCCAGCGGGGCAGCCAGGACATGATGCCGTTGCGGACGTAGGAGCTGTCGGTGTACAGCCGGACCACCACCGGACGGGTGAGCGTCTCCAGCGCCCGGATCGGCGCCATCAGCTCCATCCGGTTGTTCGTCGTCGGCGTGGCCTCGCCGCCGCACAGCTCGCGCTCGCGGTCCCCGTAGCGCAGCAGGGCACCCCAGCCGCCGGGGCCGGGGTTCCCGCTGCATGCGCCGTCCGTGTAGATCTCGACCACCGTCACCGTCATGACGCTATAGCGTGCCACTTCTGGTTCGCGCCGCCCGTGCACTCCCACAGAACCAGCACCGCGTCGTTGTCCGGGTTCCAGCCGGCGATGTCGACGCACTTGTTCGCCTGCGGGTTGACCAGGTCGCCCGCCGCGCTGAGGACGAACTGCTGGGCCGGGTTGCCGCTGCAGTTGGCGATCTGGATGGCCGCACCGTTGGCGGTCGAGCCCCAGGCCACGTCCATGCACTTGTTGTTCTCGGTGCGCAGGGTGCCGCCGGTGAAGGTCCAGCGCTGGTTGCTGCCGCCGTGGCAGTCCCAGACGATGAGCCGCTGGCCGTCGGCGAAGTTCCAGTTGGGCACGTCGATACACTTGCCGTGCCAGTTGGTGGCCAGCATCGCGGTGGACGGCCCCGCCGTCGTTCCGAACGGTGACAGCGTGATCCCGGCCGAGCGCGGGTCGCCGTGGTGGACCAGCGACTCCTGGTTCTGGACGTCGTCGAACGCGAATCCGTATGCCTTGCCGTCCGCCATGTTCGCGTGGATCACCCGCGAGTAGTGGTTGGTCAGCGCGCTCTTGTAGAAGTCGGCGGGTCCGCCGCCGGGCTGCGTGTCGATGGTGCCGAGCGTGCCGCGGTGCAGCGCCGCGCAGAGCGAGCGGGCGATGGGCCCGACGACCTGGTCGTTGGGGGCGGCCAGCGCGCCGTCGCAGCCCCAGACGTTCGCGGTCGACGGCTTGGCGAACGAGGCGACCTGCTGTCCCGACGAGTTCGTGAAGACCATGGTGTTCCCGGTGGTACGGCCGAAGTAGCGCACGTCCGGCCGGTCCCCGAACGGCACGACGGTGAGCGTCTTGGTGGTGTAGGCGTTCCAGGCGCTCGTGATGTAGGGGTCGAGGTATGTCGGGCTGAACAACCCGGCGTCGGCCGCCTTGCCGGGCGCGAGCACGCGCAGCACCGTGCCGTCGCCCCGCGTGACGACGGTGTTGCCCCAGCCGGCCTGCCCCTTGAGCCCGTCGATCACCTTCTGCCGGCCGCCGTTGACCAGCTCGCCGGTCTTCTGCACGGTGCCGTCGGCGCCGGTCACCGACACCGAGTGCGGCACGGCGAACATGTCCACCTGCGAGCTGTTGAGCCACAGGCCGGCGTCGTTGTACGTGAACTCGCTCCAGTCGAAGAGGATGTCGTGGTTGGGGTCGCCCGCCGCCCACGGGGCCGGCTGCACGAGCCCGTCGGGGGTGTTGAAGAACTTGAGCTTCTGGCCGAGCGACATGTACACCCGGCCGGACATCCCGCGGGGCAACTGGACGGTGACGCTGCCGCCGTTGCCGGGCCCGCTGATCGCGACGTCGGGCGACGGCGTGGGCGGGTTCCCGCCGGCCGGCCAGTTCGTGAACGTGCCGCCCGCGTCGGCGTACCCGAGGCGGCCGGTGGTAAGGTTGACCGCGATCACGTAGAGGTAGACCGCTTCCGAGCGGCCGGTGTTGTTCGCGACCGTGAACGGCAGCCGGCTGGGGCCGACCGCCTCGGCGCCGGGCATCGCGGCGATGCCGACGGGCACGGCAACGGCAAGGGCGGCGAGCCCGCCCAGCAGCTTCGTCTTCGTCCGATTCCGCACGGTGGTTCCTTCCACGGTCGTTTCCCCGGTCGTTTCCACGGTCGTTCGTGAGAGCGCTCTCGGGAGCGTGCGGGCCGACCGGCAGGGTGGTCAACACATTCACGCAGAACCAAACGGATTGTTAAGTCTCCATTGAGCCTGGGCTTCGCAAACCGTACGTACGTCTTGTCGGACCGCCGCGTGCGCACCCGCGCCCGCCTGCACTCGGTCGCCAACCCAGGGATCCGGTTCACCCCGCGCCGGCGCGGCCCAGGGCGAGGCGTAGGCCGCCTCGGGCGCGGCCGAGAAGGCCGAAATATCATGTTTCGCGGCCGGAGAACGCCGACTGGCCGGCCGCTCGCGGCGTCGCGCCCATGATCCATGGAGCGATCCGGTTGCCATGACAGCCGGAAGTCTCCATGGATCATGGACACGGCCATACCGGGCGCCCGGGCAGCACCGCGGTCCGCGGTTCGCCGTCGTGGGCGCCGCCCCAAGCCGCGGCAGGAAGCGCTGCATCCCCCTCGATCGGGTCGACATCCGCTAAGACGTTGGTCGATCTACCCGCAATTCCGGTGATCAAATTGAGGGTAGATCGACCAACGTCTAAACCGACCAGCCGACGCAGGGTGCGGCCCGGTGTTCGAACATGTCGAATCAAGGAGAAGTTCGCGTGAGACCTTGACGGTACCTGGTCGACTTTGTTGGTATGGGTTCGCTTCGATGGTTCGCTACACCCCCCGAAGGAGCGCCCCCGCATGTCCAGACCCAGACGTATCCGGCACACCCTCATCGCCGCCGCGACCGCCGTCGCCGTCGGCCTAGCCACCCCGGCCGCCGCCGCGCCGCCGCTGCCCGACGCGCCCGCCTGGCACGTCGGGATCCCGCCGATCGCCACGAAGTGGACCGGGCAGGTCGGACCGAACAACGCGCTGCCCGAGTACCCGCGGCCGCAGCTCACCCGCGACAAGTGGCAGAACCTCAACGGCGTGTGGGAGTTCGCCCGCGCCAACGTCGGGCAGGCCGTGCCCACCGGCCAGAGCCTCGGCGAACGCGTGCTCGTGCCGTACCCGATCGAGTCGGCGCTGTCCGGCATCCAGCGGCACGAGGACCGGATGTGGTACCGCCGGACCTTCAGCGTCCCCGCGACGTGGAACGTCGGCACCGGCCAGCGCCTGGTGCTGCACTTCGGCGCGGTCGACTACGACGCCAAGGTGTGGGTCAACGGCACCCAGGTGGCCACGCACCGCGGCGGGTACGACGGGTTCGACGTCGACGTCACCGGCGCCCTGACGGCGAGCGGCCCGCAGGAGCTCATCGTCTGGGCCGAGGACCTCACCGACGCGACCGGGCAGCCGATCGGCAAGCAGCGCCGGGTCGGCGATCGCGGCATCTTCTACCAGGGCAGCTCCGGCATCTGGCGGACGGTCTGGATGGAGCCGGTGCCGGCCGCGAGCGTCACCGGGCTGAAGCTCACGCCGGACGTCGCCGCGGGCGTGCTCCGGCTGACCGCGAACGTGGACGGCGACACCGCCGGGCTGCAGGTGCAGGCGGTGGCCAAGAACGGCAACAAGGTCGTCGGGCGGGTCACCGGCGCCGCAGGCGCCGAGCTCGCCGTGCCGGTACCCAATGCGAAACTGTGGTCGCCGGACGATCCGTTCCTGTATGACCTGCAGGTCACGCTGGTGTCGGGCACCAGGCAGGTCGACCAGGTCGGCTCCTACTTCGGGATGCGCTCGATCGG
This sequence comes from Dactylosporangium sucinum, assembly GCF_014647515.1. Lineage (GTDB taxonomy): Bacteria > Actinomycetota > Actinomycetes > Mycobacteriales > Micromonosporaceae > Dactylosporangium > Dactylosporangium sucinum. The sequence continues at coordinate 16,180 of NZ_BMPI01000083.1, forward strand.
CACCCAGCGCGGGGCGGACGGCAAGCTGCGCATCGCGCTGAACGGCAAGATCCTGTTCAACCTGGCCAACCTCGACCAGGGTTTCTGGCCCGACGGGCTGAACACCGCGCCGACCGACGCGGCGCTCAAGTGGGACCTGCAGCAGGACAAGGCGATGGGCTTCAACGCCGTGCGGAAGCACATCAAGGTGGAGCCCGACCGCTGGTACTACTGGGCGGACAAGCTCGGCCTGATGATCTGGCAGGACATGCCGTCGGCGAACACCGGGCCGATCCCGGCCCAGTGGCGCGACCAGTTCGAGGCGGAGCTGCACGAGATGGTCCGCGAGCACCAGAGCTGGACGTCGATCGTGGCGTGGGTGCCGTTCAACGAGGGCTGGGGCGAGTGGGACCGGGCCGCGACCGGGCGCATCGCCGACGAGGTCAAGGCCCAGGACCCGACCCGGCTGGTCAACGCGCACAGCGGGGTGAACTGCTGCAACTCGCACGGCGACTCGGGCCGCGGCGACGTCATCGACTTCCACCAGTACGTCGGGCCGGCGTCACCGGCGCCGAGCGGCGACCGGGTGGCGATCGACGGCGAGCACGGCGGGTTCGGCCTCAAGACGTCCAACCACATGTGGTTCGGCGACGGGTTCGCCTACGAGATGACGCCCGACAAGGCCGCGCTCACCAGCAAGTACGTCGAGAACACCAAGGCCGTGCTGACGAGCGCGAAGATGTGCGGCATCAGCGCGTCGATCTACACGCAGATCACCGACGTGGAGGCCGAGCTCAACGGGTTCTTCACCTACGACCGCCAGGTCACCAAGATGGACCTCAAGCAGGTCAAGGCGGTCAACGAGCAGGTCATCAAGGGCGCCGACGGGTCGGCGGGCAACGTCCCGCAGCCGCCGGCGGGCACGCCCGGGCTGACCGGCATCGCGTTCTACCCGCTGGACGAGACCGGCGGGACGACCGCGGCCGACGCGGCCGGCGACAACGACGGCTCGCTCGTGGGCGGCGCCGCCTTCGTGGCCGGCAAGAACGGCAACGGCGTGTCGGTCGACGGCGGCTCGCAGTACATCGACATCGGCAAGCCGCTGCTGAACACCGCGTCGGACTACACCGCCGCCGCGTGGGTGAAGCTCGACAAGGCCGACGGCGCCTTCCAGACCGTCGTCAGCCAGGACGGGCCCACCAACAGCGACTTCTTCCTGCAGTACAGCGGGGCCGACCAGCGCTTCGCGATGAGCTTCGCGGGCGTGCGCGCACTCGGTCCGACGAAGCCGAACGTGGGCCAGTGGTACCACCTGGTCGGCGTCCGCGACACGGTCAAGGGCGAGCTGCGGCTGTACGTCGACGGCGAGCTCGCCGGCACGGCCAGCGCCTGCCTGCCGCAGGCCGGCCCGACCGGCAACACGGTGATCGGCCGCGGCAAGTACGGCGGCAACCCGGTCGACTACCTGGACGGCACGGTCGACCAGGTGCACCTGTACGACCGCGCCCTGTCACCGACCGAGATCCGCGAGCTGTATGCCTCCGGAAACTAACCGAAAGTGATCGTGGTGGCGCCGGCGGGTTCGCCGGCGCCATCATGGTTGCTATGGCGGCACCGCTCGACCCCTTGGCCCTCGAAGCGGCGCTGCGGCCGTTCGGGGAGTCGTTCACCCTCCCCGCGGCGGCCTACACCGACCCCTCGGTCCTGGCGTGGGAGCGGCGGCACCTGTTCGCCGGCGGATGGACCTGTGTCGGGCGGCTCGCCGAGCTGTCCGCCGGGTGCACCCAGCGTGCCGTGACCGTTGGGGATGTGGGTGTACTGCTGACATTCGGCCCCGACGGAGGCCCCGGCGGCGTCCGTGCCTTCGCGAACGTGTGCCGGCACCGGGGGCACGAGCTGCTGCCCGACGGGTCGGCGGCCGATCGCCCCTCGGCCGTCTGCCCCTACCACGGCTGGGCGTTCAAGCTCGACGGGTCGCTGGCGACGGCGCCGCACATGGCCGGCGTGGCCAACTTCGACGCCGCCGCGCTCGGGCTGGTGGAGCTGCGGGCCGCCGTGCGGCACGGCTGGGTGCTGGTCAACGCCGGCGCGGCCGCCCCGCCGGTGGACGAGTACGTCGGGGTGCTCGACGGGCTGCTCACGCCGTACAACCTGGAAACCCTGAAACTCGGGGACCGGCACGTCTACGAGGTGGCGGCCAACTGGAAGGTCATCGTCGAGAACTACCAGGAGTGCTACCACTGCCCCCTGATCCACCCCGAGCTGTGTAAGGTCTCCCCGCCGACCTCGGGCGACAACTGGGCGCTGCCGGGCGCGTGGGTCGGCGGCACGATGGACCTGCGCGACCACGCCGAGACGATGTCCTTCGACGGGCGGGGCGCCGGCGCGTTCATCGACGGCGCACCGCGGCGCACGATCCTCTACGTCGCGCTGTTCCCCAACCTGCTGATCTCGGCCCACCCCGACTACGTGATGACGCACCGCCTGACGCCGATCGAGCCCGGACGGACGGCGATCGAGTGCAGCTGGTATTTCGAACCGTCGATCGATGCGACGGCGTACGCGGTCGACTTCTGGGACCTGACCAACCGGCAGGACTGGGCCGCGTGCGAGTCGGTGCAGCGCGGGGTGTCGTCCCCGCACTTCGTCCCCGGCCCGCTCGCCTCCAACGAGGACGCCGTCTACCAGTGGATCTCCCTGGTCGCGAGCGCCTACCTCGACCCGGCCGCGGCCCTGCGCGCGGCGGTCAGCCCAGCTTCTTCGTGAGCGTCTCGAACGCGAGGTCGTCGCGGCGGGGCTTGCCGAAGCGCTCGTCGCCGTAGGGGAACGGCGACACCTCGCCGGTGCGCTCGTAGCCGCGCCGCACATACCAGGCGATGAGGTCCTCGCGCTGCACGATGACCGTCATGCGCATCTCCTCGGCGCCCCACTCCTCGCTGACGTAGCGCTCGGCCTCGGCGAGCATCGCCTTGCCCCGGTGCTGTCCCTGCCGGGCCGGGTCGACGGCGAACATCCCGAAGTACGCGTAGCCGTCGCGCCGCTCCAGCTGGCAGCACGCCGCTGCGTCACCGTCGATCAGGACGACGCCCTCGGTCATGGCCTGGCGCACCATGTCGGCGTCGACGCGCTGGCCGTCGAGCAGGTCGGCCTCGGTGGTCCAGCCGGCGCGGCTGGCGTCGCCGCGATACGCGGACTGGACGAGGGCGACGAGTCGCTCGACGTCGGTGGCCTGGGCGATCCGGATGTCCATGCGCCCAGTATGGCTTGCGATTCACGTAACCTATTGGTTACGCTTTCGCCGTGGACCTGGTCGCGGCGGCCGTCGCCGATCCCGTGCGCCGCAGCATCCTCACCCTGCTGCGGTCCGGGCCGGTGCCGGCCGGCGAGATCGCCGGCCACTTCCCGATCAGCCGGCCCGCGGTCAGCCGCCACCTGCGCGTGCTGCGGGAGAGCGGGCTGGTGCGCGACACGCTGGTCGGGCGGCAGCGTCTCTACGAGCTCGACACGGCGCCGATCGCGCCGCTGGTCGAGTGGTTGACCCAGCTCGGGCGTCCCGACGGCTGGGAGCACCGCTTGGATGCCCTGGCGACCGAGGTGCACCGCACCCGCCGCGAATCTTCTCTGAGGGAGCGTTCGGCATGACCCGTGAACCGACCGGCCGACTGTTCGGCAAGGATCTCGTCCTGACCCGCTCGTTCCGCGCGCCGATCGACGACGTGTGGGCCAGCGTGACGGAGCCGGAGCGGACGGCCCGCTGGTTCGGCTCGTGGAAGGGCACGCCCGGGCCGGGGAGGACGATCCAGGTCCAGATGTCGTTCGAGCCGTCGTCCCCGTGGATGGACATGACCATCGACGCCTGCGAGCCGCCGACCCGCCTGGCGCTGTCCAGTGTGGACGACCACGGCTCGTGGCACATGGAGCTGCTGCTGTCCTCGCCCTCGGCTTCCCAGACCGAGCTGCGCTTCGTCCAGCACCTCACGTCGCTCGACGGCCTGGGTGAGGTCGGCCCCGGCTGGGAGTATTACCTGGACCAGCTGGTGGCCTCCCGCGACGACACTCCGCTGCCGTCCTTCGACGACTACTACCCGTCGATGCAGTCGCACTACGAGTCCCTGCGGGGCGCCTGACCCGCCCCTACCCTGCTTCGCGTGGATCGAAATCGAGCACTGCTGATCGGCCCGACCGGCGGAACGTGGCGGGTCACCGTCCCCCACGTCGGCGAGGCGGTGGTCACCACACCCCGCCTGGCCGACTTCGAGGCGCGCCGCCTGCTGGGCCTGTCCGCCGATCATGACGTGGAGCTGATCGGCCCGTCCGGGCAGCCGCTGTACGTCTTCGACGTCCTGTTCACGGGGGCCCACGATCCGGCCCTCGACGTGCTGGCGTCGGACCCACCGGCGGGCTGCTGGCTCAACCTGCCGGCCCTGCAGTGCGCCCGCCCCGGCGCGAGCCGCCTGGCCGCGATCGCCGAACTGGCCGCGGAGCTGCGCGTCGGCTACGGCCTGGAGGCGGGCGACCTGGGCTTCGAGCGCTTGTGGGAGTGGGCGGGCCAGCGCGAGTGGCGCGAGCGGATGGTCGCCCACCTGCTGCTGATGGCCGTGCAGCGGGCCCGCTGGCTGGGCCTGCCGCCGGAGGCCCTGACCACGTTCGTCCGGACGGCGATGAACTAGGCTGCGGGGCGCGGTAGGCCGTAGTGCAGAGGTCGTCACACCAGCTTGCGTAGATGGAAGACGCCGGTTCGAATCCGGTCGGCCTACCGCCCTGCCCACCCGGAGGTCGAACCGTGCTCACGACGCTGCGCCGAGACATCCCACAGTGGCGGCGGATCCGGGCCGAGGCCCTGCCGCCGCACGTGGTCGAGGCGGCGGCCGAGGCTCGGGCGGCGGGCGACTGGCGCCGGGCCGCGGAGCTGGCCCGCACCGAGGTGGACATCGACCTGGCCGCGACGCGGGAGCGGTTCGGCGGCGTGGCCGCGGACGAGCTCGAGGACAACCTCCACCACCTGTGCCTCGACCTGCTGTGGTGGCACCTCCCGAGACACCGCGGCGGCATGACGACCCTGCATCCCCGCGTGAGCGCCGTGCTGGCCCCGTTGACGGACGCCAACGTCGGCCCACTGCTGCGGGTCCGCCACCCGAAGTCCCCGGCGGGCCCGCAACGCCTCCGCCTCGACGTGACGACGTTCGAGGAGCTGGAGGACGAGCGGTGGTACGTGGCACCGCGCCACACCTGGGACATCCGCGAAACGGCGCGCCTCCGGGCGGCGTGGGGCGGCTCCGCGACGAGGATGCCCCTGCTGACCCCGGACGGCCGCCCGCTACCGCCGGAAGCGCTCGGCATCGGCGACGACCTGGCGGCGCGGACCGAGCGCGTCTACCTCCAGCTGGCCGCCGGCGACCTGGTCGGCGCCTGGGAGGAGTGCGGCTTCGACGTCACGGACGTCGACCCGGACGCCCTCCGGCACGGCGGCGTGGGCCCGGCCTGCCCGGTCGGCCTGGCCGAGGAGCTGCGCCTGGCATCGAGCGCGTTCGGCTCCCCCCAGGTGAACACCTTGTACGGCGCACGGCTGGACCTCGACATCCCGGCGGACGCGTCCCCGTGGCGAAGCGGCGCGCCCTCACCCTCCGCGGCCTCGGCCGCTTCCGACGCGGCGCGGGCGTTCGCGGCCCTGCCCGGCGCGCTCAAGGCGACCGCGGCCGACCTCGGCGACTACCTGGAGATCCCGCTCCGGGTGGTCACCGACGGCGTACCCGCCGACCTGATCCTCATCGCCGCCGGCCACCGCACCCCCGGCGACCTGCACCCGCTGATCCGCGAGGCGCTGTTCCCCGCGCTGCCGGCCAGCCCTCCCCGCACTCCCCCGCGCCCCGCCGAGCCCGCGGCGGCCCGGGTCCGCTGCCAGGGCACCTGGCACACCGTGTCGGTCTCCGGCGGCAGGCTGCGGATGGAGGACCATTCCGAGGCGGAGGTACTGCGGGAGGAGACCCTCCGCGCCCTCGGCGGAACGAGCGCCGGCTGCTTCGCGGTGCACCTGACCTGGACCACGGGCACCGGCCACCTCCCGCGGACGCTGTCGGCGACGGTCCGCGAGGTGCGCCACCGCATGCAGCACGGCGACACCGACTGGCTCCTCTCGGCCCTCGCGGACGGCGTGATCGACCCGCTGATGCGCGACCCCAACGGCTGGTCCCTCCTCCACATGGGGATGTGGGTCGACTTCCGCCGGGTGGTGCCCGGCCTGCTCCAGGACGGCGTGCCGGTCGACGCCCGGGACAAGATCGGCCGCACCCCCCTCTACCTGGCGGCCATGAACGGCGGCCACCCCGACTTCATGCGCCTCCTGCTGGACTGCGGCGCCGACCCGAGGGCCGAGACCGAGTACGGCGCCTACCCGTCGTACATCGCCGGCGCCCGCAACGACTGGCAGGACCTCACCTTCCTGTCCCGACTCTGAAGGCGGCTGCCCGGCTCGTCTGACCCGACGAGAAGGCCCCGCAGCCGGCGAAAGCGCACCTGAAGCGAATCGTAAGGGCGCCCCGGCAGGGTCATGGGTGTCAACAGCGAACAGCCGGACGATACCGAGGAGTCCAGATGCGGAAGCTCATCAACTCGACCTACATCACCCTCGACGGGGTCATCGAGAACCCGGCGTGGACGTCGCCGTACTTCGACGAGGAGGCCATGGAGTTCGCCGGAATGCAGACCGACAACGCCGACGCGCTCATCATGGGCCGGGTCACCTACGACGGCATGTCCGCCGCCTGGCCGCTGCAGGACGAGAGCGACCCGACCACCGGCGCCGCGTACTTCAACCACGTGAAGAAGTACGTCGTCTCCCGCACGCTCACCGACCCGGCCTGGAACAACTCCGAGGTGCTGCAGGGCGACCTGGTCGAGGAGGTGCGCAGGCTCAAGGCGCAGGAGGGCAGGGACATCCTGCAGTACGGGTACGGCTCGGTCACCACGCAGCTCGTCAAGGCCGGGCTGGTCGACGAGGTCCGGTTCTGGATCTGCCCGGTCATCGAGGGCGGCGACAGCGTCAGCACGCCGCTGAAGGACGTGAAGGCGGCCTTCGAGCTGATCGACACCCGCGTGCACAAGAGCGGCGTGATCATCGTGTCGTACCGCCCCAAGGCCTCCTGAACCGGAGAGCACTACGACAGCAGGGCCCGGGCCTCGCCCGGGCTCAGCCGTCGTCCCTCGGCCACCGACGACGCGAACGCAGCAGCGCCCAACGCCGCGCAGAGGCGCGTCGACACCTCGTCCAGATCGTCCTGCTCGGCCGGCGACGCCGGCGCGTCCAGCGACTCCCGGGCCGCCGCCGCGGCACCCAGCAGCCGGGCGGCGATCACAGGGGAGGGCGCCGCGGAGGCGATGCCCTCCAGCGCCCCCGCGGCGTCCCGCGGCCAGCCGCCCGCGGTGGCCACGTCGAACGCCTCCAGGTGCAGCCGCAGCGCGGCCGCGGGGTCGCCCTGCTCCGAGCGCGCGTACCCCAGCTCGACCAGCACCATCGGCAGGTAGAGCGCCGGCCGCGGCTCCCGCCGGCCCGCCTCCACCAGCCCGCCGAGGTGCGCAACGGCCAGGTCCAGCTGGCCCGAGCGCCGGCACGCGATGCCGAGCGACAGCTCCGCGAACACCACCGCGGACGGCGCACCGTGCTCGACGACCAGCGCGTAGGCGCGCTCGGCCAGCTCCCGGGCGGCGCCGTAGTCGCGGGTCTGCACCGCGATCCAGGCCAGCCAGGACAGCTTGCTCCCGACGTCGGGCCACAGCGACAGCTCCTCGGCCCAGCGCAGCCCCTCCCGATGCAGGGCCGCGGCCCGCTCGTGCTCGCCGCGCATCTCGGCCAGCCCGCCGAGCCAGTCGTTGGCCTGCAGCCGTCCCCACCGGTCGCCGATCTCGGCGAAGAGGGCGGCGCTGCGGGTGGCGGCTTCCCGCAGTACCGTCAAATCCCCTGCGGCATGGGCGTGCATGGCCCGCGAGGCCAGCACCGCCGCCTCGGTCCACGGGTCGTCCGGCGCGGTGGGCAGCAGCGAGGCATCGACGGCCGCCTGTGCCACGAACCACGCCGCCCGCGGGGAGGCATCGACCAACGCCGCGTCCAGGGATGCCACCGGGTCGCCCTGCAGGAGCGCGAACCCGGCCCGCCACGGCGCGGCCGCCGCGACCTCGGCCGCGGAGCCGCCGGAGGAGAGCGCGCGGCGGGCCTCGGTGAAGCGGCCGCGCAGGAACCAGTACCAGGTCAGGGCGTTGGCCAGGCGCAGCCCGCCGCCGTGCGCGAGGGCCAGGCGCAGGTTGCCGGTCTCCGCGTCGAGCCGTGCGAGCCATTCCTGCTGGTCGGGGCCGCGCAGCCGCGGGTCGGCCAGTTCGGCGAGCTCGGTGTAGTACGCGGCGTGCCGGGCGCGCAGCCCATCGACGTCGAGCAGACGCGGGAGACAGAAGGCGGCCACCGTCTCCAGCAGGCGGAAGCGGCCGCCGTCGGCGACGACGAGCGAGCGGTCGACCAGCCGGCCGAGCGCGTCGAGGTCGGTGCCGCAGATCCGCTCGGCGGCCTCGGGCGCGCAGCCGTCGGCGAACACCGCGAGCCCGGCGAGGACCTGCTGGTCGGCCGGGTCGAGCAGGTCCCAGCTCCAGCCGATGACGGCGGTCATGGTGCGCTGGCGCGGCGGCACGTCCCGCTGCCGGGTCGACACGAGCTCGATCCGGTCGAGCACGCCCTGCACGCCGAACGCGCGCACGCGGGTCGCGGCCAGCTCCAGCGCAAGCGGGAGGCCGTCGAGGCGGCGGCAGAGCTGCGCGACGGCGGGCGCGGTGCGGGCGTCGAGCCGGAACCCGCGCTGTTGGGCGGCGGCCCGGGCGGCGAACAGCCGCGCCGCGGGCGAGCGCCGCACGGCGTCGACGTCGTGGTCGTCGTGCGGCAGATGCAGCGGGGGTACCTCCCAGAGCACCTCGCCGGCCAGCCCCAACGGCTCGCGGCTGGTGGCGAGCACGCGGAGCCCCGGCACGTCCCGCAGCAGCCGGGCGACCAGCGCCGCGACCGGCTCGATGACGTGCTCGCAGTTGTCGAGCAGGAGCGTCTTCGCGTGCCGCAGCGCCGAGATCAGTCGCTCGGCGGCGTCGCCGGTGGTGTCGCGGATCGCCAGGGTGCCGAGGATGTGCTCGGCGAGGTGCTCGTCGCCGGCCGGCAGCGGCGCGAGCTCCACCAGCTGCACGCCGTCCAGTGACCGAACGGCCTCGATCGCCAGTCGTGTCTTGCCGACTCCGCCGGGCCCGATGAGCGTCACGAGCCGTTCGGCAGGCAGCACCGTGCGCAGCTCGGCGAGCGCCTCGGCCCGCCCGACCAGCTCGTCGAGCCGGGCCGGCAGGCTGTTGCGGACGATGGCGGCGCGCGGCGGTGCGCTCAGCCCGGCGTCCTGCCGCAGGATCCGGCGGTGCAGCGCGACGAGCTCCGGCCCGGGGTCGAGCCCCAGCTCCTCGGCGAGCCGTTCACGCAGGTCGGCGTAGCTGTCGAGGGCCTCGGCCGGGCGGCCGGCGGCGTAGAGGGCGCGCAGGTGCAGCGCGCGCAGCCCCTCCCGCAGCGGGTGCTGGGCGACGAGCTCGGCCAGGTCGGCGACGGCGAGGTCGTGCTCGCCGCGCTCCAGCCGGGCCTCGGCGAGCCGCTCCAGGGCGACCAGCCGCTGCTCCTTCAGCCGGGTCGCCTCGGCACGGCAGAACTCCTCGTCCGCGAAGTCGGCGTAAGGCTCGCCCCGCCACAGCCGCAGGGCGGCCTCGGGCTCGATCTGGGTGAATCGGTCCGCGTCGATGACGGCACGCAGGAGGTACCCCGGCGGCCGCGACTCGATCAGGTCACGCGCGCCCGGCTCGGCGTCGTTGAGCGCCTTGCGCAGCTGCGACACCCGCACCTGCAGCGCGCCGGCGGCGTTGGCGGGCGGGTCGTCGCCCCACAGGTCGTCGATGAGCCGGTCGGCGGAGACCACCCGGTTGCGATGCGCGAGCAGGTCGGCCAGCAGCATCCGCACCTTCGTGCCGGGCACGACCACCGGCTCGCCGGCGTCGGTGCTGACGGCGAGCGGCCCGAGCACGCCGAACTGCACGGCGCCCATCGTAAGCGGACCGAAAGCGCGGCGGCGCATCGTCGCTGCATGGACCTCTACTTCGAGACGCACGGCAGCGGCGGAGAGCGCCCGCTGGTGCTGATCCACGGCGCGCTGTCCGGCATCGGTACCTCGTTCGGCCAGATCCTGCCGGTCCTCGCCCGCACGCGGCGGGTTCTTGCGGTGGAGCTGCAGGCGCACGGCCGCACGCCCGACATCGACCGGCCCTTCACCATCGAGCACTTCGCCTCCGACGTCGTCGAGCTGCTGGACCGCCTCGGCCTCGACCGGGCCGACGTCTTCGGCTGGAGCATGGGCGCGTCGGTCGGCCTGCGCCTCGGCACCGACCACCCGTCCCGCGTCGGCCGGTTGGTGCTGGCATCGGTGAGCTTCGACCTCGGGGGCGTGTACCCCGGGCTGCTGGAGGGCATTCAGGACCTCCAGCCGGAGCACCTGCACGGTTCGGAGTTCCACGAGGAGTACCTGCGGACGGCGCCCGATCCCGCCGGCTGGGCGAACCTGGTGACGAAGATGAAGGTCCTCGACGCGAACCTGCCGTCGTGGACGGCCGCGCAGATCCGCGCGCTCGCCGCCCCGACGATGCTGGTGCTCGGCGACGCCGACATCGTCACTCCCGAGCACGCGGTGCAGATGTTCCGGCTGCTCGGCGGCGGCGTGCCCGGCGACCTGACCGGCCTGCCCGCCTGCCGCCTGGCGATCCTGCCGGGCACCACCCACACCACGATCCCGCACCGCGCCGAGGCGCTGGCCCCGATGATCGAGGAGTTCCTGGAGGAGGCCGTACTGTGTGCGAAGGCAGGGTCGTAGCGCAGAGGTCGACGCGCCGGACTCATAATCCGGAGGACGCCGGTTCGATTCCGGTCGGCCCTGCCCTAAGCTGCCGTTCCATGCAACGACCCGGCTGGCTCCTCGGCGGTGCCGCGGCGGCCGTGGCGGTGTGGGCGGTCGCGGGTTGCTCCTCGCCCTCGGACGGCACCGCGATCCGCCGCGTCCCCGCCCCGCCGCTGTCGCCCGACGCCCAGACGCCCTCCTCCTTCCCTTCCTCCGCCGCTGCGCCGCCGGCCTCCCGGACGCCCGTCCCCCTCGACGCGGGCACCCACACGATGACGCTGCGCGCCACCAGCCCCTCCACGAAGTCCGTCCCGGCGCAGTTCACCCAGCGCTGCACCTAAAGTTCAGGCCTGGCCAGGTACTGGTTGGCGCGGTCCAGGATCGTGCCCAGCACGCGGCCGGTGACGTCGAGGTCGGCCTTCGGCAGGTCGCCCCACAGCCGCTCGGTGATCGGCCCGATCTCGGCGCGGACCTCGCTCCACCGCGCCCGGCCGGCCTCGGTGGCGGTCGCGGCGCCGGCGGCGTCGAGCCGGACCAGCCCGCCCTCGGCCAGCTCGGCGAGCCGCTGCCGGGCCGCGGCCTCGTCGACCTTGAGCGCCCCGGCGATCCGCCGCGCGTCGCCGCCCATGACGGTCAGGGTCAGCGCCACCCACTGTGGCTCGGTGAGGCTCCGCCCGGCGAGCAGCCGGTCGAGGATCGCGTTGAGGGCCTTCTCGGTCTGCCCGATGACGGCGGTGGTGAACTCGCTGCTCATCTCGATCTCCCAGGTTTGTTGGTCCGACTAACGTTCGTGCCACCAACGAAGCTAGGTCGTTAGTGTGACTAACGCAAGGGGTACGATCGCCGGCGTGAGCGAGAGCACGCTGAGCAGGCGCCCGACACGGTTGTTGTCGCTGGCCGCGATGCACGCCGACCGCCGGGTGAACGAGGGTCTGGCCACCGCGGACGCGCGGAAGTGGCACTACGCGGTGCTGTCGACGCTGGAACAGTTCGGCCCGGCCAGCCAGGCCGAGCTGAGCCAGCGCACGGGCATCTACCGCAGTGACCTGGTGGCGGTCATCAACGAGCTGACCGAGCGCGGCCAGGTCGACCGGTCCCCGAATCCGGCAGACCGCCGCCAGAACGTCATCACCCTCACCGAGGCGGGCCACCGGCAGCTGCTGGCCCTGGACGAGCTCCTGGCCGCGGCCGAGCGCGACGTGCTGGCGCCGCTGACCGACGCCGAGCGGGAGCAGCTGGTGGACCTGCTGACCCGGCTCGTCCGGCATCACGGCTCCTGGGACGGCAACACCTTGCGGAAGTAGCTGGCCGACTCGTCGTAGCCGAGGGCGAGGTAGAACGCCGAGGCCCGCCGCGTGGCGAGCGCGACCAGCACACAGCCGCGCCGCGCGGCCCACCGCTCGAACTCGTCCATCAGCAGCCGCCCGACCCCGCTCGATCGCCGGTCGGACCGGACGAGAATCTCTTCGACCCACCCGACGGGCCCGTTGGCGTAGAACGTCAGGTGCCGGAACCCGAGCAGATAGCCCACCGCGTCGCCGCCGTCGACGGCCAGCAGCAGGCAGGCGGCATCGTCACCGAGCAGCGCCGCGTAGCTCTCGCCGAACCGCTCCGGCACGAAAGGGAACGACTGCGCCAGCTCCCCCGCCAACTCCGCGACCGCCGCCGCATCGGCAGTCAGACATTCCCGCACCTCGATCACAACCACGATGATCCGCGAGGCCCGCCCCGCCGGCAACGCGCGGCTCAGCGCCCGGCGGGCTCGGGAGCGGGCTCGGAAGCAGACTCGATGGCCACGCGCGGCAGTAAGCCGTCGAGCCGGCGCGGCAGCCACCAGGCGCGGGCGCCGAGAAGGTGCATCACCGCGGGCACGATCAGGCAGCGGATGACGACCGCGTCGAGCAGCACCGCCACCGCCAGGCCGAAGCCGAACTGCTGCAGCATCCGGCCCGGGTCGAGCAGGAACGAGCCGAACACCAGGACCATGATGGCCGCCGCAGCCGTCACGATCCGGCCCGTCGTCGCCAGGCCCTCCCGGACGGCCGACGCGGCGTCGCGGGTGCGCTGCCACTCCTCGTGCATGCGGGCGAGGAGGAAGACCTCGTAGTCCATCGACAGCCCGAAGGCGATGGCGAAGATCATGACCGGCACGTACGCCTCGATCGGCCCGGGCTGCGCCCCGAACCGGCCGTCCTGGAACACGAGCGTGACGGCGCCCATCGCGGCACCGACGCTCAGCAGGTTGAGCAGCGCCGCCTTGATCGGGATCAGCACCGAGCGGAACACCACGAGCAGGAGCAGGGCCGACAACCCGACGACCAGCCCGACGAACACCGGCAGCCGCCGGCCCACCGCGTCGGCGAAGTCGACCACCGCGGCCGTGCTCCCGCCGACGAGCAGCGTCGCGCCGCTGCTCGCCGCCAACGGCGGCAGGGTCTGCGAACGGAGCCGGTCGACGAGCTCGGCGGTCCGCGCGTCCTGCGGCCCGGTCTCCGGGAAGGCGATGATGGTCGACAGGCCGTCGCCCGACGACAGCGGGGAGGTCGTGGCCGCGACGCCGTCCGTGGACGACACCGCGCGCGCCACGCTCGCCGCCGTCGCGTCGTCACCGCGGACCACGATCACGAGCGGGCCGTTGAAGCCGGCGCCGAAGCCCTTGGCCAGCAGGTCGTACGCGGCTCGCGAGGTCGCCGACGGCGCGTCCGTCCCGGCGTCCGCGAAGCCGAGCCGGATGCCGAGCGCCGGCCACGCGAGGGCGACGAGAGCGCCGACGGCCAGTACCAGAGAAATCCACGGCCGGCGCTCCACGAGCGCGGACCAGGCGCGCCAGCGATCGCCTTCCCGCCGGCCGGCCCGTCCCGACCGTTCGGTGCGCTCGGCCCGCTTGCGCAGGCCGCGCTCGACGCGACCGCCGACCACCGCGAGCAGCGCCGGCAGCAGGGTCAGCGATGCGACCATCGTGACGAGCACCGTCACCGCGATCGCGACCGCGACCCCCTGCAGCGAGCCGAGCCCGAGGGCGATGAGGCCGAGGAGCGCGACGATGACCGTGCACCCGGCGAAGAAGACCGTGCGGCCGGCGGTGTCGAGCGCGGTGCGCGCGGCGGCCTCGCGGTCGGCGCCGTGGAGCAGCTCGCCGCGGTATCGCGAGAAGACCAGCAGCGCGTAGTCGATGCCCACGCCGAGCCCGACGAGCAGCATCAGCGGCACCGTGAAGTCGGCGACGGTCGCGAGGTGCGAGGCCAGCGTGATGAGGCCGATCGCGCTGCCGACCGCGAACACCGCGATGACGATCGGCAGGCTGGCGGCGAGCAGCGAGCCGAAGAGGAACACCAGGATCACCAGCGCAGCCAGGATCCCGGCGCCTTCGGCCGGGCCGCCGCCCTCGCTCTCCTGCGCGTTGCGGACGGGATCGCCGCCGAGCTCGACGCGCAGGCCGTCGCCGCCGGCGGCCTTGGCGGCGTCGATGATGCGGCGCACGTCCTCCGCCGGCACCTGCTCCGACGGGGCGTCGAGCACCACCGTGGCGTAGCCGATGGTGCCGTCGCCGGACATGGCGCTCGGGTCGGCGTAGGGGCCGCGCACGGCGGCGACGCGGGGCAGGTCGGCCACCTCGGCGAGCATCGCTTCCACTTGTTCGCGCACCGGTGGGGCCGCCAGGCCGCCGGTGCGCTCGACGACCACCTGGACGGTCGCTCCCGCCTGCTCCGGTGCGCGCTCCTGCAGCGTGTCGAGGGCGCGCTGCGACTCCGCGCCGGGGAGCGAGAAGTCGTTGCGGAAGTCGCCGCCGACGACCTGTGCGGCGACGGTGACCGCGGCCAGCACGGCGACCCAGGCGACGAGCGCGAGCCAGCGGTGCCGGTAGGAACGGGCCGCGAGCCGTGTGAAGACGGTGCGGTTGTCCATCGCTGTGCGCTCCTTGCGGTCGGCCGGAAGTCGTTCGCCGGCAACGGTATGAGCGCCGGGCGCCGGGGCGCATCGCTCGCGCCAGGGATCTTCGGGTACCACCGTGGGGGGACTCGAGATCCCTCCACGGAGCGTCGCACCCGGCGGTCCGGCTCTCTACGCTTGCGGCATGGACAGGCGAACGCTGCTGGTGGACGGCACGATCGCGGGGGTCACCCTGGCGATCGCGCTGGGCACGCTGGGCGCGGGCGGTTTCGGGACGCCGAGCCCGCTGGCGACGCCGCTCGACCCGGTCGGCGTCATGCTCGCCCTCGTCGCGTCCGTGCCGTTGACCCTGCGCGAGCGGGCGCCGATGACCGTCTACGCGACCGTGACCGTGGGCACCCTCACGATGCTCGTCCTCAACTATCCGCTCGACTTCCCGCTCGGCGCGGCGCTCGCCGGCTACACCGTCGCCGTCCGCTACAGCGGCGCGGCCGATCCGGTCCGGCGGCGGGGCGCGCTGGCCGCGGTGGTCGGGTTCGGCCCGGCGCTCGTCGTCATCTACTCGATCGCCGGCGACAACCTGTCCGACATCACCGTCGAGCTGAGCGCGCTGGCTCTCATGTTCGGCGCCGTCTGGATCGCCGGCGACCGGAGCCGGCTCCGGCGCGAGCGCATCGTCGCGCTCGAGGAGCGGGCGGTGCGCGCCGAGCTGGAGGTCGAGCGGGAGCACCGGCTCGCCGCGGCCCAGGAGCGCACCCGCATCGCGCGGGAGCTGCACGACTCGGCCGGCCACGCGATCAGCGTCATCCTGGTCCAGGCGGGCGCGGCGCGGCTGCTGCACGAGCGCGACCCGGAGTGCTCCAGGAAGGCGCTGCGCACCATCGAGGACGTGGCGCGGGGCACGATGGACGAGATCAGCCGGCTGGTCCGCGCACTGCGCGAGGACGGGCAGAGCGACCTGACCCCGACCGGCCCGGCGGCGATCCAGGATCTGCTGGCCGGTTTCCGGGCGGGCGGACTGGTGCTGAGGTCCCACGTCGCGGGTTCTGTCGCTGCGGTGCCGCGGAGTGTGGCCTCCGCCGCGTATCGCATCCTGCAGGAGGCGCTGACCAACGCGACGCGGCACGGCGACGGCAGCGCCGACGTGTCGGTGCGCTGCACCGGCGGCGCCGTCGAGATCACCGTCACCAATCCCGCCCGCAGCAGCGCGCCGGCGACGGGCGGCGGCCACGGCATCGTCGGCATGCGGGAGCGGGCGCTGCTGCTCGGCGGCACGTTACGCACCGAGCAGGTGGGTGGCCGATATCGACTGTCGGCCTGCCTGCCGCACTTAGCCTCCGACAGCGTCCCGGCATGACGTTGCGAGTGCTCGTCGTCGACGACGACGACCTGATGCGGGCGGGCTTGCGCGCCGTGCTGTCGGTCGACGACCGCATCGTGGTCGTCGGGGAGGCGTCGGACGGTCGGCAGGCGGTCGAGCTGACGCGCCGCGAGGAGCCGGACGTGGTGCTGATGGACGTGCGGATGCCGCAGCTCGACGGCATCGGCGCCACCGCCGAGATCGTGGCGGGCGGGTCGGCGGCGCGGATCCTGATTCTGACGACGTTCGAGGACGACGACTACGTGTTCGGGGCGTTGTGCGCGGGGGCGTCCGGGTTCCTGCTCAAGCGCACGCAGCCGGAGCAGCTCATCGCGGCCATCCACACCGTCGCGGCGGGCGAGTCGTTGCTGTCGCCGGCGGTGACCCGCACGGTCATCGACCGGATGACCCGGCAGCCGCAGCCGGATCCGGTGGCCGGACGGCGGCTGATGGAGTTGACGCCACGGGAGCGGGAGGTGCTGGAGTCCGTGGCACGGGGGCGGACGAACGGTGAGATCGCCGAGCTGCTCAGCGTCGAGGAGTCGACCGTCAAGACGCACGTGAAGCGGATCCTGGCCAAGCTGCGGCTGCGGGACCGGGTGCAGGCGGTGATCCTGGCGTACGAGACAGGGCTGGTGCGACCGGGCGACGGTCCACGGGTCAGGGGTGACACCATCTGATGATCGAGTCGAGGCAGAGTTGCAGGCACAGGCCGAGGTACAGCGCGCAGCCGATGAGGCCCATCAGCGGCGCGCCGTTGAAGAGGAAGACCGCGCTGGCCAGCAGGTTGGCGCCGCAGCCGAACAGCGCCATCCAGCGGCCCCAGCGGCGGCCCTGCCACACGCCGATGCCACCGATCGCCTCGGTCGCCGGCACGCCGATGGCGGCTAGGACCAGCACCAGGAGCCAGGAGCCCGCCAGCGACGCGTTGCTCACCATCGACATCCCGAGCACGACGCCCAGCGAGCCGATGATCACCAGCAGGACGGCCGCGGTCGTCGCCGACGACGGGCGGTAGTCCAGGGGCTCGCGTTCGAAACGGTTCTGGTAGCGCTCCAGTCGCGGCGTCATGCCACTCACGATGCGGGCGGGGCATTGCAGGCGGCGTGCAGTCGGCCGGCAGCCGCTTGACACCGTCGATGTGAGCGATAACACTCATGACACCCAATGTCCGCTCATATCTGTCCCCGGCCCGAGCAACGAAATGTGAGCGCTAACATCCCAGAGAGGCCCCCGCCATGGGTTTCTGGTCCTCGCGCCGGCTGCGGCGCACCGTCCTCCCGAGCGTCGCCGCCGTGGCGCTCGTCGCCGCGGCGCTGATCGCCGCGCCCGGCACGGCGCAGGCGGCCGGCACGCTGCCCTGCGACATCTACGCGAGCGGCGGCACGCCCTGCGTCGCCGCGCACAGCACCACCCGCGCCCTGTTCGGCTCGTACAACGGCTCGCTGTACCAGGTGCGCCGCTGGTCGGACGGCGCGACCGCGAACATCGGCGTGCTGAGCGCCGGCGGCTACGCCAACGCCGCGACGCAGGACTCGTTCTGCTCCGGCACGTACTGCACGATCGTGCGCATCTACGACCAGACCTCCCGGCACAACGACCTGACGATCGCGCCCGGCGGCGGCGCGAACCCGACCGCCGACCAGGGCGCCAACGCCGCGGCCCTGCCGGTGACGGCGGGCGGCCACAAGGTCTACGGCGTGTACATTTCAGCCGGCAACGGCTACCGCAACAACGCCACCAACGGCGTCGCCACCGGCAGCCAGCCCGAGGGCATGTACATGGTCACCGAGGGCACGCACTTCAACGACCGCTGCTGCTTCGACTACGGCAACGCCGAGACGAACAACATGGACACCGGCAACGGTGACATGGACGCGATCTACTTCGGCACACTGTGCTGGTTCTCGCCGTGCGCGGGCGGCCCGCGCGTCGCGGCCGACCTGGAGAACGGCCTGTTCGCCGGCGGCGACGGCTCCTGGACCGCGAACACCGGGCGCAGCACGGCGTTCGTGACGGCGATGCTGAAGAACAACGGCACGACGACGTACGCCATCAAGGACGGCAACGCGCAGTCCGGCAGCCTGGCCACCCGGTACAACGGCGCGCTGCCCAGCCAGTCGGGGTACCGTCCGATGACCAAGCAGGGCGCGATCATCCTCGGCATCGGCGGCGACAACAGCAACGGCTCCGTCGGCTCGTTCTTCGAGGGCGTCATGACCAGCGGCTACCCGACCGACGCCACCGAGAACTCGGTCCAGGCGAACATCGTCTCGGTCGGCTACAGCAAGAGCGTCACG
Organism: Dactylosporangium sucinum; assembly: GCF_014647515.1. Taxonomy (GTDB): domain Bacteria; phylum Actinomycetota; class Actinomycetes; order Mycobacteriales; family Micromonosporaceae; genus Dactylosporangium; species Dactylosporangium sucinum. The sequence goes on from NZ_BMPI01000083.1 coordinate 34,656, forward strand.
TTCCCGGCGAACGGCTCCACCTACCGGCTGACGAACCTCGCGAGCGGCAAGGTGCTCGACGCGGTGAACTGCGGCACCGCCAACGGCACCCAGATCGACGTCTGGCAGGCGCTGGGCAACACCTGCCAGCAGTGGCGCTTCAACAGCGTCGGCGCGAACAAGTGGACGATCACGAACGTCAACGCCAACAAGGTCCTCGACGCCGTCAACTGCGGCCTGGCGCTCGGCACCGCCACCAACCTGTGGCAGTCGCTGGGCAACCTGTGCCAGCAGTGGGCGGTCATCCCCGCCGGCAACGGCCGCTACGAGCTCGTGGTCGAGAACAGCGGCATGGTCCTCGACGACCAGAACTGCGGCACCGCCAACGGCACGAAGGTGCAGCTCTGGATGTGGCTGAACAACACCTGCCAGCTCTGGGCGATCGCACCCTGACCAGGCTCTGGGGCGCGGTCAGCCGACCGCGCCCCAGCTCCACCGTCAGTCCAGCTCGGAAGCGGCCGGCGGGGTGCCGTCCGACCAGCGCGCCTTGAGGATCGCCGTATACGAGAGGCGGACGCCGTCCGTCCACGACTCCCGCGCGAGCGCCTCGCCCGTCGCCGGGTCGATGACCAGCCGCTGCTGGCCGACCGAGCCGCCGTCGCCGCGCCGGCTGTAGCCGACCGCCGCCCCGCCACGGCCCAGCGCGTCGGTCACCGGGCCGAGCACCTCGATGCCGGGCAGTTGGGCGAGCATCCGATAGGCGCCCGCGCGCACCGGCGCCGGGACCGGCAGGTCCAGCACGAGGCCCGCACCGGCGTAGAAGAGGAACTCGTCGCGGCTCTCCGTCGTGCCCTTCTCCGCATACCAGTCCAGGAGCCGCGCCTTGAGCGCGCCGGGCTCGGTCGGCAGGCCGGCCAGCTGCGCCGCGGATCGGGGCAGCCCGGCGACGAGGAAGTTGTTGTCCGCGGTGTGTCCTTCCATCGGGCGTACCGTCCACCCGCCCGACGTTCCGCGGAAGTACCCGACCGAGGGGTCGCCGGCCCGCGTGGCGAGCCACTGCTCGACGGTCATGCCGGGCGAGCCATGCTCGGCGCGCACGACCCAGTAGCGGCCGCTCTCGACGGCCTTGCCGTCGTTGTGCTGCGCGGCGACCAACAACAGATCGGTCGAAGCGGCAGTCGACGGCGCAGCGCTGACATCGCCGGGAGTCGAAGGCCGCAGCGCCACCGCCGCCGTGACCGCGGCGATCGCGGCCAGCCCGGCCCCCGCCAGCACGAGGCGTCGCGCCGGGGTGCGGCGGCGTTCGGCCTGCCTGGGGTACGACATGATCATCGAAAGATCGTCGGGCGCCGGCTCGGGCGTGAGCCGGCTCGGGCGAGCCTCGGCTAAGGAACGCATGATCTTGCTCATCGACTGTACTCCTGGGTCGGTCGGGATACCGGTGGGCGACGAGCCGACCCGGCGAGCGCCTGCTCGAGCCGCTTCCGGGCGCGGTGCAGCCGGACGAAGTAGGTGGCCGTGGAGCAGCCGACGACCTTCGCGGCCTCCCGGGCGCCGAGCCCGTGCCAGGCCACGAGGGTCAGCAGCTCCCGGTCGTCGTCACCGAGCCGCGCGAGCGCCGCGAGCATCGCCGCCTTCTCGGTCACCCCGTCGGCGACGTCGGCCTGCGCCTCCTCGACCCAGGCCCGCATCTCGGCCGCGAGGCTCACCTGCCGGACCTCCTCGCGATACCGCTCGCGGATGACGTTGCGCGCCACGCCGAGCAACCACGGCAACGGCACCGCCGGCACGGCGTCGAGCCGCCGCCACACCACGAGAAACGTGTCCGCGACGACGTCGTCGGCAAGGTCCCGCCCGACCCGGCTGACCGCATAGGCATACACTCGCGGCCGGAACTCCCCGTAGAGAGCGGTGAACCAGCGACCTTCATCGGGATGCTCCACAAGCTGCACTCCTCCAGCGCCGAGGATCTCTCGTCACGAGGTAATGCGCCCCGAGGCACGCTTCTTACCGCCGACTTCGTGCCGGTGACAAAAAGAGCGTCGCCCGGCTCGGCGGCCGTTCGGCGGCCGCGAGCCGGGGCGACGACCGGATCGATCAGCGGCGGGCCCGTTCGATGACCTCTTCCGGGGACAACGGCGCCTTCGGGTGGTGGGTCAGGCAGAGCGGCGTTCGCACCTTGACGAACGAGAAGCCCTCGCCGGCCGCGTAGAACTGGCCGCTGCCGAGCAGCCCGATGTCCGGCAGCCGGCCGCCCTTCGCCAGAGCCAGCTCGCGGGCCGCGTCGATCTGGGCCGGCGAGTTCAGCAGGCCGAAGAACTGGGTCGTGGCGTTGCCCGAGATCTGGTTGTGCAGGCCCTTCGGGGCCTGGGTGGCGAAGACCAGGCCCAGCCCGTACTTCCGCGCCTGCGACGCCAGCGTGATCGTGCTCGCCGTCGAGGCGGTGGTCCCGGTCGACGGCGCCAGCGTCTGGGCCTCGTCCATGATGAACAGGCCGCCCAGGGGCCGGTCGCCGGCCGGGTAACGCTTGAGCCAGGTGAACAGCGCCAGCTGCAGCTGGTTCACGAAGCCCTGCTTCTCCTCGTCGGACATGAGGCCGATGAAGCTGATCACCGAGACCCGGGCTCGCTTTCCCGGCGACGGTGTCAGCAGCACTGCGGGATCCGCCGCCGCCCCCTTGCCGCCGAAGAGCGGGTCGTTGACCATCGCCGCCTTCAGCGTCTCGGCGAGGTCGTGTGCGAGCTTGCCCGCCCTGGCCATCCGGCTGACGTCGTCCGGAAGATCGGCGAGGAAGTCGGTGAAGCCCTCCAGCCCGACCTTGCCGCCCCGGGCGTAGGCCTGCAGGGCCTCGGTCAGCACGGCCTTGCTCTGGACGGCAAGCTTGGTGGTGCCGCCGGCGCCCGCGCGTGGGGCGAGCGCGTCGACCGCGGCCCGCACGGCCTGGTCGAACTCGTCCGGCGAGTCGCGCACCGGCCCGAAGTCCGGCAGCGGCTGGAAGCTCAGCGGACGGCCGCCCCCGACGCCGGGCGTCCACACGACGACCTCGGTGTGGTCGAGGTAGTCCCGCGCCCGTTCGTCGTCGCCCGGGCCCCAGCCCGCGGGCGTCTCGGGCCACGGGTCCCCGAGCCGGGCGAGGTCGTTGTTCGGGTCGAGCACGATCGCCGAGACGCCCTTTCGGGCGCACTCCTCGACCAGCCGGCGGATGAGCACGGTCTTGCCGGAGCCGGAGCCGGCAAAGATGACCGTGTGGCGGCGCAGCGACTCCAGGTTGACCACGAACGGCGCCTCGTCCTGGATGACCTTCCCGAGCCGGACGGTGCGGTCGTCCTCCGCGGGGCCCGGCGTCGGTGCCGCGACAGCAGCGGGCGACAACGGGGCCGGCGGCGGTGCTGCTCCGAGGATCTCGGTGAAGAGCCGCGTCCGGCTCGCCGGCCGCCGCGCGACCAGCCACTCGCCGAACAGCGCGTGCGGCACGGCCTGCATCCGGCGCAGCGCGTCGAAGACCTTCAGGTCCGCGTCGTCGATCCGGTGCCAGATGCCGCCCTCGGCCCGGAAACCCTCGATGACCTCCCTGGTCCGCGGCCCGGTCGGCCAGTTCTCGCGGCGCAACAGGATCAACTTGCGCTGCGGGACCTTCCGGTCGAGCCCGGCCAGAACCCGCGCATTGTGAACACGAGAGATGACCGCCCGCGCATGGTCGTGGGCGATGGAGCGGAATCCCCAGTGGGCCTCGTTCTCGGTCGCCTCGTCGAGCACCTGGATGAGGCGGCCGTGCAGGGGCGGGTTGGTGCTCGGGGGCGGTGAGTCCTGCTTGTAGACGACGCCGGTGGGCGCCTGCTCGTCGATCCACGCGCTGATGCCGGCCGCCAGCAGGGCCGGCATGTGCAGATCCTCCGAGTACTTGCTGAGCGCCTCGCTCACGTCGGCCTCCGCGACCAGCCGCGCGAACGTCGCGTCGAGCTCACCGAGATCGCCGGTGGTGTGCCGGACGACCACCGGCGGCTCGACGTCCGGGAACCGGTCCAGCTCGACCAGTTCGTCGGTGTCCAGGCAGCGGTGGAGGTGGTGGTCGACCCGGCGGAGCAGGGCGCGCGGTGTGAAGTCCCGGGCCGCGTCGAAGGCCTCCGGCTGAATCGGCCAGGTCGGGTACGGCGGGGTGAAGCCCACCTCCCGATAGGTCGCCGAGAACCGCTTCTCCACGATCATCCGGGCGATCTCGGCGCTGCGGATCCGGTCGGGCAGCAGCGTCTCCCGGAACCGCTCGATGACCGGCCCGGGCGCGCCCTTCTTCAGCAGCTCCCAGGTGTCGGGCAGGCAGGACATCACGATCAGGGTGCGCTGGGTGACGTCCCGCAGGTTCAGCAGCCCGTCGGCGATGGCGCCGACGACCGCCTGCTGCTCCGGGTCAAGGCTGACGTTGCGCTCGAACATGGTGATGGTGGTCTGAGCGAACAGCGTGTCGAGCTGGTCGATCGCGATCACGCTCGGGCTGAGCGTCAGCGCGATGAGCCGGGAGATGTCGCTGACCACTTCCTGCGGCTTGCGGACGGTCGCCGTGAACCCCCAGTCGGTGCGGTCCGCCGGCTCGGTCGGCTCCGAGATCAGGTGGGCCAGGCCGACGTCCTGGTGGTCGAAGCTCCGGGAGTTGTAGAGCGCGAGCGCGCGGGCCGTGTCCTGACACTCCCGGCCAGTGGCGGCGTCGAACCGGCGCAGCCCGCCGATGAACACGTCGAGGTGGTCGCGGGTCAGCGCCGCGTTGCCGGCGATCGCGTCGCGAACCTCCGGCGGAATGCCGAGCTGGGCGGTGAGGCGGCGCAGGAACGTCTTGAGCTGGGCTCCCGAGCCGATCGCGTCGCGCGCCAGGCCGCCGATGAGGCCCTGGACCGTGCTTTCCCAGAAGGTACGGCCGCTGATCATGTTGACCAGGAAGAAGTACCCGCCGCCGTCGGCCCGCTGAATGGTGTCCCGCACCGCGCCGAGCAGATGCGTCTTGCCGGCGCCGGCACGACCTTGCAGCGCCACACCGAGCGGGGTCTCGGTGTCGCTACGACGCGCCTTGTTGACGCCGCTCAGGATCTCCCGTACGGCGCGCTCGTGCAGCTCCGGCACGTCGTAAGGCGAGGGCCGCCAGATGTCGTCGGGGGTCGGGGCCGGGTTGAAGTGCAGGGCCTCCAGGGCGGCGCGCTCCGCGGCGGGAATCACGGCCGGCCGATCGACAGTTGGTGGCTGTCCTCTCCGCCGATGGAGATGGCGGCGGCGCGGTCGCGCTCCTTGAGCGCCTTGGTGTTGGCGACCGGAATGATCCGGACGCCGTCCTCGTCCAGCAGCCCGCGAAGTGCCTCGTCCACCTCGCCCCGGCTCAGGTCGGGCAGCTTGTCGCGGAGGTCGGCCAGGCCCACCCACTCGCCCGGCCGCGCAACCAGGCTGGCGTAGGCCGCCCGGACCATCGCCACCGGGTCCACGGCACCAGCAGCGCCCTCAGAAGCAGGCAGTTGGCGGAAGAACTCGCCGAGGCTGATCGACACTCCGTGTGTGGCCTGCAGCTGATCCACGGCCCGGTTGATGTTGCCGAGCAGCGTCAGCATCGTCCGCGACGACGACCCGCGCTGCTTCGACAGGTCCATCGTGTGCAGTTCCCGGACCACCGCCCAGCCGGCGTCGGTGAGCTGGTGGGAGAACGGCCGATGCGATCGGTCGGTCGCCACGAGGCCGAGCTTCTTCTCCAGTTTCGCGTTGTCCGCGCCGGTGAGCGAGAAGCCGGCGAGTTCCTTGAGCTCGCTGTTGTTGAGCTCGCGGGCCTCGGACATCAAGACGACCAGCGCCAGGATCTGGTTTGGGCTGAGGTTCGGGACAGTTGGCATCGGGCCTCATTTCGGGGAGTGGGATGAGCGGCGGAGCTGGAGCAGGTCGCGGATCGTCAGTGCCGCGGCCGTCGGGTCGTGGAGCACCTGTTCGTTCGTGAAGCGCAGGACGTCGTGGCCGAGGAGTTGCAGCTGGACGTCGCGGCGGCGGTCGTCGGCGTACTTCCAGCGCGAGCGGTGGTCGTCGCCGTCCACCTCGACCACGACGCCGTCGGCCGGCCAGAACAGGTCCAGGCGGTACGTCTTGGCGAGCAGATGCCAGTCGAACTCGTGGTTCCAGCACCGGCCCGCGGCCCAGTCGTGCGGTGCCAGCGCGCGCTCCAGCGCCTGCTCGGCCGGGCTGTCGGCGCGCGGCAGGCCGGCAAGCGGCGGCCAGGTCAACAGGGCCGGCGGCGGCTCGGCGGCGGCGGGAGAGAGTGCGGGCCCGGCGGCCAGATCCTTGAGGTACACCGGCAACGTGATCCGAACCGTCGGGATGCGGTCGACGAATCGCAACGCCGGGCCGGCCAGCCAGACCGTGAACCGGCCGTGGCCGGCGAGCCACTCCGCCGCCCCGACCAGGGCGCGCTCGTCATCCGGTGTGAGCTCGGCCGGCAGGTCGATGAGCACGGCCGCCGCGAAGCGGGAGTAGGCGGAGGCCAGGATGCTGCCGAGGCCCCGCGCGCGGACCTCGGCCGGGAACCGGCCCGGGGCGGCGGGCGCGCCCCGGAGCGCGCGGTCGGCGGTGTCGGCGAGGAACGGGCCGAAGTGCTCGGACTGCGCGGCGAGCCGGCCGGCCAGCGCGCGGGCGGCGGCGAGGCCCAGCTCGGAGCGGCCGTCGAGCCGCTCGGCGCCCGGCAGCCAGCGCGGGAACAGCTCGACGGCGGCGCGGTCGAGGGCGTCCAGGAAGGCGCCGACGTACTGCGCGACGGTCCGGCCGGCGGCCGGATGGAACCGCACCACCGCCGGGGCGCCCGCGGGCAGCGGGTCGAGCCCGACGCTCAGCAGGTCGGGATCCACGTCGGCCAGGTAGCTGGTCCGGCCGGGCGGTGGCTCGGCCCACCACCGCACCCCGGTCGTCATAGTCGCCGACCGTATGCCGATGGCCTGATCACCCACAGTCGGCTCTTCAACCGAGTCATTCCGGGAAGGGGATGTGACCGGCCAGGCTCACGCGCGACGCGATGCCCAGCTTCCGGAAGACCTGGCGCAGGTGGTAGTTCACCGTGTGCTGCGAGATGCCCATCCGGCGGGCGATCTGGCGGTTCGTCATCGCCCGGCCCGCCAGCCGGGCCACGTCCCGCTCGCGGTCGCTCAAGGCGGCCCAGCCCGTCGACGGGCGGTCCGGGGACACCACCGCCACGACCACCGTCTCCCCCGCCGACTCCAGGTCGTACACGAGCACCGGCCGCAGGCCCGATGCTTGCAGGCCGCGCAGCAGTGTCTCGGCCAGTCGCTCCATGTCTGCCTCCCGTGATTGCCGAGTTCTTACTGGAACTTACTGGAACATACTGGAGCCATCCAATGCAATAGATGCCACGAAGGCGGACAAAGGCCGGCGAAACCCCGGGAAGGATCGGCCGAACGACCCAATCGTTCCGGGTGAATGCGGGGGATTGCTGGAAAATGCTGGAGCGCGGTAGGGTTCGATGCGTGGCCGAGGACGCTGAGGAGCTGGAGCGGCAGATCGAGCCGCTGCGGGCCCAGATGCGCCAGGCCGCCGCGGCGGGTGACCGGCCGCGCGTCGCCATGCTCCGGGCCGAGCTGCGCGCGCTCGAAGAGGCCTGGGACGAGGCGCTCGACGCCATGGCGCCCGACGACGGGCAACCCGCCGGGCCGCGGCTCGTGCCGCTGCGCGAGCAGGTCCACAGCGCCCTCACGCTGCTGACCGTCCCGGCCGCGCCGAAGCTGATCGCCCAGGTCTACAGCGCCTGTTTCGGCGGCGACATGCGCGGCGACAAGCTCACCAGCCTGCGGCGCGACGAGGAGCGCTCGTTCCGCACCGCGCCGTTCGCCCGGCCGTACTATCTGTGCGCCGCGCTCACCGCCGACCGCCTCGCACCCGTGCGCGGGCTGCTGGCGGTGTCGACGTGGGAGCTGGAGCAGCGCGTCATCGGCGCGCTCAGCCCGCGCGTCGACTTCCTCAACGCCGCCATCAACATCGCCCGGCACGCGGAGCGAGTCGACGTCGACCGCGCGACCGCCCGGCTGCTGTGGCTGTTCGCCGAGAACATCCCGGGCGCCGCCGACGGGATCGGGTCGGCGAAGCCCGCCGCGGTCATCCGCGCCGCGGAGGCCGAACTCAGCACCCACGCCGCAACCGACCGGTCGCACCGCGAAGCGGCCGCCGCGCGGGCCCGCGCCCAGCTCGACGACGTCGGCCGCCTCTTCGGCAGTCCCTTGAAGCCGGTGGAGGAAGCACAGCCGTGACCACTACCGAACAGCGGCTCGACCAGCTGCGGGGCCCGGTGCCGCCGGTGCCGCACAACGCCCGCACGATCGCCGCGCTCACCACCAACCCCGCGTGCTCCCGCCGGGCCGTCATGGACTCGGCCGGCGTCGACAAGCGCCGGGTGGCCGCCCGGGTCGGGTTCCCCCCGCCCTACGGGCAGTCGCCGTTCACGATCACCCGCACCCGCGCGTTCGAGGGCCAGGTCAAGGCCAACGGCTGCGCCGAGCTGCTGCGGATGCTGCGCGAGGTGCTCGACCTGTCGATCCCCGAGGTGGCGTACCACGACCTGGAGGAGGCCGGTGGCAACACCTCGCCGGAGGTCCGCCACGCCCTCGCTCGCCGGATCATCCAGGCAGCGCCCCAGGCCGGCGGCACCCTCTTCGACCACCCGCTGCTGCGCCTGCCCGTCGGCGGGCGGCAGGTGTTCCTGGAGCCCGACCTCATCGCGTTCCGCTACGAGGGCACCTTCTACATCGTCGAGATCAAGTCGTTCGCCGTCATCGACGGGCAGGCCGACGGCGGGAAGGTCGCCGCGGCGGCGGTCCAGTCGGCGGTCTACGTGATCGCGCTGCGCCGGCTGCTCGAAGACCTCGGCGAGGACCCGGGGCGCGTCTCGCACGACGTCGTCCTGGTGAATCCCGAGAACTTCTCCAACCACGCGGTCGCCACCAAGGTCGACGTGCGCCGCCAGCTCACCGTCCTCGAACGGCAACTGGCCCGGATGAAGCGCATCGACACGCTGCTGGAGCCGCTCGACGAGGAGCTCACCTTCGACCTGGTGCCGGACCGCGACGGCAGCCCGACCCGACCGGAGAGCGAGCTGCGCTCGGCGCTGGGGCACATCCCGGCCCGCTACTCCCCCGACTGCCTCGCGATGTGCGAGCTGTCGTATTTCTGCCGCGACGAGGCCCGGGGCACCACCCACGCGCTGGGGCGGTCGGTGAGCGAGGAGCTCGGCAGCGTCGAGTGGATCGACACGGCGCTCGCCCTGGCCGGCGGCCGGCTCGCTCCCTCTCCCGAGCAGCATGAGGCGGCGGGTGTACTGCGGGCAGCCCTGCGCCTGCGCAACGAGTGCTTCGGGCTGCCGGCATGACGTCGCTGACCTCCCTCGCGCGTGCCCTGGCGGTCCGGGACGAGACGGCCCAGCGGCTCACCACCGTCCGCCACACGCACGTCGCCGACCGGCCGCTCGTCCTCATCCCGCTCGCGCTGGCCGGCGAGGCCAACGCCCCGCTGGCGGCGCTCGCCGGCGACGACCCCGCCGCGCCGCGGCTGCTGATCGTTCCCCAGCCGCGCAACCGCGACCAGCGGTTCGCCTTCGCCGCCGCGCTCGGCCGGCTGCTCGTGTCCTACGTGGACGGCTTCGCCCGCCACCAGGAGGAGCAGCGCGGACGCCGCCGGTCCACCGACGCGCCGCAGCTCGTCGTGCCCAACCCCGGCGGCGTCGAGTTCGTGCGGCTCTTCGGGCGCTCGACCCGCCTGCGCCGCACCTACGGCGAGTATGCCGTCGACCGGGTCGTGCCCACCCTCGGCAAGTGGCTGACGTTCTTCGCCGAGCGGGCCGAGCACCCCGGCTCGGCGCTCATGCTCGCGCTCACCGGCGAGCTCGGCGCGCACTGGGCGACCGGGCAGAGCGCGGTCGAGGACGCCAACCTGGCCGCGCTGATGGCCTGGATCGACCCGCCCGCCGGGCGCTCGCCGTTCGAGGCGGCGCTCGACGCCGAGGACCCCGAGCGCTGGCCGCCGGCCGGCCCGGCCACCGACCCGGTGTTCGACAAGGCACAGCTGGAGCCGGCCATCAACCGGTACGCCCGCAGCGGCGGCGCCCCCGCCGCGCGGGCCGCGCTGGAGGCGGTGCTGGAGAGCCAGCTCGCGCCGACCTGGCGGCTCATGTGGCGCGGCCTCGAACTGCTGCGCGCGCTGCCGGCCGGCTCGCGGGTCGAGTCGCGCTGGGCCGAGGACCGCGACGCCTACACCGACTACGTCCACCACCTGGCCGGCGACAACCCGGTGCCCCAGCCGCGCCGGGACGGGGCCGTCGCCGCGGCCCGCCGGCTGGCCCGGCTGGAGCGGGCCCAGGCGCAGTACGACGCCCAGCGGGCGCTCGACGACCCGCTGGTCATGGCCGAGTACCGGCTGTCCGGCGAGGCGTTCGCCGGCGAGGTGGTGGCGGCCGAGCCGGACCGGGTCGACGCGTCCGGCGCCCGGCGCAGGCTGCGGCCGCACGTCACCGTCCGCACGCGGGACGGGCTGCGGCTCGGCACCGGCGTCTCGGTGCAGTCGCCGGCCCGGCCGGCCCAGAAGGCCGAGATCCTGGCGCTGACGCCGACCGCGGACGGCCTGGAGGTGCTGCTGGAGCTCACCGGCGGCATGGGACGCTCGTTGCAGGCCCCGGCCGGCAGCGTCCCCGCCCGCGGCGAGTGGGTCACCTACAGCACGCTGACCGACGCCTACCAGCCCGCCGGGCAGTTCCCGCCCGCCGCCGAGACGCCGTGGACGCACGGCGGCCCGCCCGCGTCGCCGCAGCCGACCGAGGAGGACGCCGTGGAGGCCTGGTCATGACCGGTCCGGAGCGAAGCGGAGGGGCCGGTCATCGTGGGCTCAGTTTGGAAGGCATGCGGCCGGAGCGAAGCG
>NZ_BMPI01000084.1 GCF_014647515.1 Dactylosporangium sucinum
CGTAGACGTTGAAGTTGCTGTCGTAGTCCGACTCGCTGCCCGAAGCCGACTGCAGGTGCTCCAGCTCGCCGCTCTCGCCGCCGGCCTCGTAGTGGCCGTAGTCCAGGTCCGCGCCGGTGTCGAAGCCGTCACTCATTGGTGTTCCCCCAGGTCTCTGGTCGCTGTCTGCGGTACACAGAACGTTACGTGCTTAGTGGACCATGCGAATCCCCAGAACGTGCCACCGGGATATAGGCAAGTAGGCGACACTTTGCCCGCCCGCGGCCGGCCCGGACCCGCCGGATACGCTGTCCGCCGTGATCGGGCCACTGGCTGTCGCCATCCATGTGCTGTCGCTGGCGCTGGCGGCCTGGGCGTTCGTGGAGTTCTTCCGGCACCGCGCGCCCTCCCGTCCGCTCTTCCTCGGCCTCGCCGTCGTCGGCGTCCTGGTGCTCGTGCAGGTGGTGGCCCTGATCGTCGGGCTTGCCCGGGGCGGCGGGCCGGCCGAGGGCAGCGAGCAGGTGACCCTGGTCGGCTACCTGCTGACCGCCGCGCTGCTCCCGCCGGCGGGTGCGGTGCTGGCCCGGATGGAGCCGACCCGCTGGGGCTCACTGATCATCGGCGCCGCGGCGGTCATCGTGCCGGTGCTCATCCTGCGACTCGGACAGATCTATGGCTGAATCACTGAACAAGGGCCCCGGCCGCGTGCTGGTCGGCATCTACGGGGTCTTCGCCCTGTCCGCGGGCGCCCGCGCGAGCGTCCAGATCGCGTCGAAGTTCCACGAGGCGCCGCTCGCGTACAGCCTCTCCGCCCTGGCCGCGGTCGTCTACATCGTCGCCACCGTCGCCCTGGCCCGCTCCAGCCGCACGTCGCGGCGGGTCGCGTTCGCGGCCGTCGGGTTCGAGCTGGTGGGCGTGCTCGCGGTCGGCACGGTGAGCATCGTCGACCCGGACGCCTTCCCCGACGCCACGGTCTGGTCGGACTTCGGTCAGGGATACGGTTACGTACCCCTGGTGCTCCCGCTCGTCGGCCTGTTCTGGCTCTGGTGGACCGGCCGCTCCCGCCCCGTTCCCGGCGAGCCGTCAGCCACATGACTGCGGACGGTGGTCGATTCCCCGACCATCGCCGCATGACCCTCTCCGCCAGCCGGTTCTCGGCGTACGTGATGTTCTTCGTCGCCGCGGTCGAGTTCGTCGTCGGCGCCGTCCTGCTGACCATGTCGACCGTGGAGTCGCTGTCCTCCGCCGGGACGACCCTGATGATCGTGGGCGGCGCGCTCCTCCTCTCCGGCGTGATCATGGTGCTGGTCGGCGTACGGTTCCTGAAGAAGTACGCCGAGGGCCGCCGCCTGCAGGAGAACGGCGTCGCCGGCACCGCCCAGGTGCTGCAGGCCCGCCAGACCGGGGTCCTCATCAACAACCAGCCCCAGGTGGCGCTCGACCTGCGGGTGACCTGCCCCGGCCACGGCACGTACGACGTGCGCCGCAAGGAGGTCGTCCCGATGCTGCTGCTGTCCCGGGTGACGTCGGGCCTGCCGCTGACGGTGCTGGTCGACCCGCAGGACCGCGAGAAGCTCCTGGTCGACTGGTCGGCCACCCCGTCGATGGCCGCCGACCCGATGGCGGCGCTGCGCGCCCTGGGCGTGCCCGCGAGCCCGCCGCCCGCGCCTGCGCCGGACCCGGCCGCCGCGGAGCTGCTGCAGCAGCAGATCCTGGCCACGGGCGTCCCGGGCGTGGCCCGGGTCCTGTCGGCGACCTTCATCGGCGCGCTGGACCAGCAGGGCCGCCCGGTGTACGACGTCCAGCTCCACGTCCAGATCGACGGCCGGGCGCCCTTCGCCGGCGGGGTCCAGGTGGGCGTACCGCTGGAGCGCGTGTCCGTGATGCAGCAGGGCGGCGAGATCCCGATCAAGGCCGATCCGCACGACCCGTCGAAGTTCGCCGCCGACTGGAACCGCCTCCCGACCTCCTGACCCGCGCTCCCACCGCCCGCCGTCATCCCCCACCCCCGCACCCGCCGCCCACCGCCGCGATCTTGGAGTTGCGGTCCCGGATTTGTCCGTCTTATGCGGATAATGGCACAACCACAACTCCAAGATCGCGGCCGCAATGGGGTGCGAGGCGGGGCGCGAGCGGTGAGGGGGCGGGCGCGGGGCGGGAGTGGGCGCCGTGGCAGAGCACGGCGCGGCAGGGGCAGGGCGGGCGCGGGGCAGAGCGCGCGGCGCGCGGGTCAGCGGAAGTCGCGGGACGGGGAGCGGACCGGGAGCGGCAGCGGGGTCAGGTGGTCGGCGCGCAGGTTGAGCACGCCCTCGGCCTTCTCCAGGATGCCGCGGATGACCAGCGCGTTCGCGGTGCGGGCGACCCGGCGGTACCGGTGCCACAGCCCCGGCGTGCAGGTCACGTTGAGCATGCCCGTCTCGTCCTCCAGGTTGATGAACGTCACCCCGCCGGCCGTCGCCGGGCGCTGCCGGTGGGTGACGATGCCGCCGACCGAGACCCGGCGGCCGTGCGGGACGTCCGGCAGGGCCGCGATGGAGAGGGCGCCGATGCGGTCCAGGTGGTCGCGGGCGAACTGGGCCGGGTGCGCGTCGGGGGCCAGGCCGGTCGCCCACACGTCGGCCACCATGCGCTCCACCGCGTCCATGCCGGGCAGCATCGGGGCCACGACGCCGCCCGTCGTGCCCGGCAGGCGGCCCGCCGTCTCCCGGGCCGCCGCGCCCGCCGACCAGAGGGCCTCGCGGCGGGTCAGGCCCAGGCCGGCGAAGGCGTCCGCGGTCGCCAGGGCCTCCAGGTGCGTGGTCGTCAGGGCGGCGCGTCTCGCCAGGTCGCTCATCGAGGTGTACCGCCCGCCGCTCGCCCGCTCCGCCTCGATGCGCTCGGCCACGGTGTCGCCGAGGGAGCGCACCGCCGACAGTCCGAGCCGGACCACGGGGCCGCCGCGCCCCCACTCGGAGGGTGCGGAGCCGGTCGGCTCCGGAGCAAGCGGAGACGAAAGCGTCGCCTTGGCGTTGCTGGCGTTGATGTCGGGCCGCAGCACGGTGACCCCGTGCCGGCGGGCGTCGTCGACCAGGGACTGCGGCGAGTAGAAGCCCATCGGCTGCGCGTTGAGCAGCGCCGCGCAGAACGCCGCCGGGTGGTAGCGCTTGAGCCAGGCGCTCGCGTACACCAGGTACGCGAAGCTCATCGCGTGGCTCTCCGGGAAGCCGTAGTTCGCGAACGCGGCCAGCTTGTCGAACAGTTCGTCGGCGAGCGCGCCGGTGATCCCGTTGGCGGCCATCCCCTCGTACAGCCGGGCCCGGATCCGCTCCATCCGCTCCATCGAGCGCTTCGACCCCATCGCCCGGCGCAGCTCGTCGGACTCGGCCGGGGTGAACCCGGCGACGTCGATCGCCATCTGCATGAGCTGCTCCTGGAACAGCGGCACCCCCAGCGTCTTCTCCAGCGACGCCTCGAGCAGCGGGTGGGGGTACGTCACCTTCTCCAGCCCGTTCTTGCGCCGGATGTAGGGGTGGACGGAGCCGCCCTGGATCGGCCCGGGGCGGATCAGCGCCACCTCCACGACCAGGTCGTAGAAGGTGCGGGGCCTGAGCCGCGGCAGGGTGGCCATCTGCGCGCGGCTCTCCACCTGGAAGACCCCGACCGAGTCGGCCCGGCACAGCATGTCGTAGACCTCGGGGTCGTCGAGCGGCATGTGCGCGATGTCCAGCGTCGAGTCGATCATCTCGAACGCGTACCGCAACGCCGACAGCATCCCGAGCCCGAGCAGGTCGAACTTGACCAGCCCGACCGAGGCGCAGTCGTCCTTGTCCCACTGCAGGACGGTGCGGTGCTCCATGCGGGCGTGCTCGACGGGGCAGACCTCGATGACCGGCCGGTCGCAGATGACCATGCCGCCGGAGTGGATGCCCAGGTGCCGCGGGAACGAGAGCAGCTCGTTGGCGAAGTCGACGACCGGGCCGGGGATCTCGTCCAGCTCCGCGGTGGTCACGCCGCCCCACCGCTCGACCTGCTTGCTCCAGGCGTCCTGCTGCCCGGGCGAGTGCCCGAAGGCCTTGGCCATGTCGCGGACGGCGGACTTCGGGCGGTACGAGATGACGTTGGCGACCTGGGCCGTGTACGTCCGGCCGTACTTGGCGTAGACGTGCTGGATGACCTTCTCCCGCTGGTCGGACTCGATGTCGATGTCGATGTCCGGCGGGCCGTCGCGCTCGGGCGACAGGAAGCGCTCGAACAGCAGCCCCCACCGCACGGCGTCGACGTTGGTGATGCCGAGCGCGTAGCAGACCGCCGAGTTGGCCGCCGAGCCGCGGCCCTGGCAGTAGATGTCGTGCTGCCGGCAGAACTCCACGATGTCGTGGACGACCAGGAAGTACCCCGGAAAGTTCAGCTCCTCGATCAGCGCCAGCTCGTGCTCCAGCTGCGCGTGGGCCCGGTCGTTGCCGGCGTACCGCACGGCGGCGCCCCGCATCGTCAGGTGCCGCAGCCACGCCATCTCCGACATGCCCGGCTCGGGCACGGGGTAGTCCGGCAGGCTCGGCGCGACCAGCTGGAGGTCGAAGGCCAGCTCGGCGCCGAACGCGGCGGCTCGCGGTACCGCATCGGGAAACGCCGCGAACCGGGCGGCCATCTCGGCGCCGCCGCGCAGGTGCGCCGTGCCGGCGGCGGGCAGCCAGCCGTCGATCTCGTCGAGGCTGCGCCGGGCCCGCACCGCGGCGAGCGCGGTCGCCAGCCGGCGGCGGCCCGGCCCGGCGTAGTGGACGTTGTTCGTGGCGACGACCGGGAGCTTGCACTCCAGCGCCAGGTCCGCGAGCGCGTCGTTGCGCTCGTCGTCGAGCGGGTCGCCGTGCGCGGTGAGCTCGACGGCCACCGACTCCGGCCCGAACAGCGCGACCAGCCGGTCCAGCTCGGCCCGCGCCGCGCCGACCCCGTCGCGCAGCAGGGCGGCCGGCACGTGGCCCTTCCGGCAACCGGTCAGCAGCAGCGCGTGGTCGCGCAGCGCCGCCGCGGTCTCCTCCAGGTCGTAGACGGGCCTCCCCTTCTCCCCGCCGCGCAGGTGCGCCTCGCTGATGATCCGGGAGAGCCGGGCGTACCCCTCGGGCCCCCGCGCGAGCAGCAGAAGGTGCCGGCCGAGCGGGTCGGGCTCGCCGTTGGCGCGCCCCGGCAGGCCCAGCGACAGCTCCGCCCCGAAGACGGTGCGGATCTCCAGCGCGCGGGCGGCCTCGGCGAACCGCACGACGCCGTAGAACCCGTCGTGGTCGGTGATCGCGACGGCCTGCAGTCCCTGCCGTACCGCGGCCTCCGCCAGCTCCTCGGGATGGCTGGCCCCGTCGAGGAAGCTGAAGTTGCTGTGTGCGTGCAGCTCGGCGTACGGCACCGGGTCGGCGGGCCGCTCGACGGCCGGCGCCTCGTACCCCGGCCGCTTGCGCGACCACGCCGGGGAGTCGCCGCCGTCGCCGTGGTCGGCCGAGAGCACGTCGGGGTGGTAGTCCTCGCCGGGGTGCTCCCAGCTCTTGCCGTCTCGTTTCCGTCCCGACAGCCATCGCTCGAGCTCCGACCAGGGGACGTCTGGGTTGTTGAATCCCATGTCAGTCGTACAGCGCTTCCACTCGCCAGACTCCGTTCTCCAGGACGGCCAGGACCGCCCGCTCGTCGGCCAGCCGCAGCTGGAACCGCGCGCACCGGCGGGCCTCGTCCTCGTCCCACCACCGCTCGTCGACCGGCCACGGCCCGGCCCAGGCCACGATCTCGACCGCCTGTGGCTCCTTGTCCATCCGGATTCGCGCCGGTACCGCACTGAGCACGAGCCGGCCGCTCACCGTGACGACGCCCCCGTCGGCGTCGACGACCTCGGCGGGCAGGGGCTCGACGTGGACGGTGGCCGGCGACGGCGCCGGCAGCCGCCCGGGCCACGGCGCGTCGACGCCCTGCGCGACCCGCTCGTCGCCGAACGCCACCAGCCGGATCCGGCGCTGGTCGGCCCGCCCGCCGTCGAGCATCGCGGTGAGCACCGCGTCCGGCCCGAGCAGGCCCTGCACCCGGGTCAGCGCCCGGTGCGCCCGGTCGCGCTCCTCGCCGGCCTCGCCCCAGAGCCCCGGTTGCAGCCCGAGGTGCTCGACCACGCCCTCGGGCACCAGCCGCAGCCGGACGATCCCGGCCGTCGGCCGGTGGTTGCGCCCCCGCAGCCAGCCGTCGAGCTGCCAGCGGAGCCGGTCGGCGATCTGCCCGACGCCGAGCAGCCCGTCGTGCCGCCAGGTGCGCACGAGCTCCTCGCCGCGCTCGGTGGTCGCCTCGATCGCCAGCCGCGTGCAGGCCAGCCCGTGCGAGGCCAGCCGGTCGTGGAGCCGCTCGGCGAGCGCCCGCGCGGCGAACGCGGCGGCGTCGACCCGGTCGACCGGCTCGTCGAACGTCTCGGCCACGTCGAGGTCGGCCGGCGGCTTCCGCGGTGCGAGCGGCCGCTCGTCCCGCCCTCCGGCGAGCCGGTGGGCGAGCGCCGCGTCGAACCCGAACCGCGCCAGCACGTCCCCGCCGGGCAGGGCCGCGAACTCCGCGAGCGTGTGGATCCCGAGCCGGCGCAGCAGGTCGGCCAGCGCCGGCCGCCCGAGCGCGCTGACGCTCAGGTCGGCGAGGAACCCGGCCGTCTCCCCGGCCGGCACGATGACCCCGGCCCGCGCCGCGAGCCCCGCCGCGAACGTCCCCTCGGCGATCCCGGCCTGCGCCTCCACCCCGCACTGCTGCGCCACGTGCTCGACGAGCCGCTCGGCGGCCGCCTCCTCGCCGCCGTAGTACCGCGCGGGCCCGCGCGCCGCCAGCGCACACGCCCCCGGCCGCAGCGTCTCGACCCCCGGCGCGAGCGCCTCGACGGCCATCAGCACGGGCTCGAACGCCCGCATGTCCCGCGCGGGATCGTGCTCCAGCACGATGAGGTGCGGGCACCGCCCCTGCGCCTCCCGCTTCCGCAGCCCCCGCCGCACCCCTTCCTCCCGCGCCGCCGGCGACGTGGCCAGCACCCGGTTGGCGTGCATGACGGCGACGGGCTCCTGCGCCGGATACCCGTCCACGATCTCGGCCGCGATCACCGGCCAGTCGGGACACCAGATCACCATCGTCCGCACGCTCACGTCACCCCACCCGCCGCAACGCCACGACCTCGTCCGCCCGCCCGTCCTCGCCCGCCGCGTCCTCGCCGCCCACCGCGGCCGGCGGCCGCCCACCGCGACCGGCGCCGTCCCCGCCCACCGCGACCAGGGGGCGTTCCCCCGGGCGGTCGGCGAACGGGCGGCTGACCGGCGGCAGGACGCCCTCCAGCGCGGGCAGCCAGAGCGTGACCTCGCGCGGCGCGGCCGCCGCGCCCCGCCCCCGGGCCTGGATGGTCATCTCCCGGCACCGCAGCCGGCCCCGCCCGGCCCCGAGCCCGTCCCACGCCCCCCGGACCGGCGCGACGGTGAGATCGGCCCCGGCCCACGGCCCGGCCGGCATGAGCACGCTCCCCCGCTGCCGGGCCCGCGCCGCCAGCCGCCCGGCGACGGCCGGCGCGATCGGCCCCGGCGGCGCCGCGACGACGATGTCGAGCCCGTCGAGCAGCGCGGCGACGGCGGTGGTCCACTCGGTCCCCGGATACGGCACCAGCGCCAGCCGATCCAGCGCGATCCCCATCTCGGCCGCCGCGACCGGGCTGAGCGCCGGCAGCCCCACGACCGCACACCACGACCCCGCCTGCGACGCCGCGGCGAGCAGCGCCAGCAGCACCGACGAGGTGTGCACCGCGATCGTGGCCCCCCGCCGCAGCCCACCGCCCGGCAGGAGGGCCCGCAGCCCGGAGAGCACGGGCAGGGTCCGCGTCGCGGTGCCCACCTCGGCCGCATGCTCACTGGCCGGCCGCACGACGCCGCTCAGCCCCGCGGCGCGCACCACCGCCAGCCGATCGATCCGCCGCGGCGTCCGCGGCTGCCCGCCCTCGGCCCGATCCTGCCGGTGATATGCGGATAAATCAGACAGGAGCGGCTCGACAACGTCCGCCCCGGAGGCGGACCCGGCGACGGCCCCCGGCTCGACGGAAGGGCCCGGCCGAGCCGAGCCGAGCACCGAGACCTCGGCCATGGAACCGGAGCGCGACGAGGCGGAACCCCGCCCGGAACCCCGCCCGGCCGGGTCGAGGCGGGTGACGGAGCGCGACGAGGCGGCATCCGCCGGCGGGGAGTCGGCGGGCGGGCTGCCGATGACGCGACCATACGAGCCGTCATGCGGGTCGTCATGCCACCCGTCATGCGGATCGTCGTAGGCGTCGTCGTAGAACTCGGCGGCCGCCGAAGCCGACATGCCAGCCACGGCACCTGCTCCCCCACTGTCGTGCTGTTCGTTCTGTCGCCGCCGTCCCCGGCGATGCCTGGATCACCCGACCGCCCCCGCGACCACCCGGGTCACCGGGCGACGGCCGAGCCGGGCTGGGCCGGCGCACACCCCCCGCGGCGCGATGGCCCGGCGCCGCGGGGCCGTCCGGCCCGCCCGGGGTGGAGCGGCAGATCTCCCCCCGGGGCCGGGCCGGACCGGTTCAGCTGGCCAGGCCTTCCAGGCGCGGCTGGTAGGACAGGCCCAGGCCCACCTCGACGACGGCGATGAACTGCTCCGCGGCGCGCATGAGGTCGTCGGCCTCGCGGGCGGAGACCACCCGCGGGATGCCGGCCTCCGCGGCCGAACGCTTGCTGGCGCCGGCGGCGAAGAACGCCGCCCACTCGGTCAGCTCCGGTGCCACGAGCACCAGCAGCGACCAGACGCTCGTCACCCGGCTGCGCCGGCCGGGTGCGGCGGGAACGGCCCGGGCCGCGAGCACCGCGGCCGCCGCGCGCAGCGCCGCCAGGTGCGCGGTCGCATAGCGCATGCCGTCGGTGCGGATCTCGGCCGCCTCCTCGAGCCCGTGCCGGGCGAGGGTCAGCAGCTCCCGCGGGGTGCGATGGGGAAGCGCGTGGGCGGGCACCGGAAGCTGCTGCCGGGACGTGCCACCGGCCGGCACGGCAGCCGGGAATCGACTGACGTTGGACGAGCTGGTCGAACGGTTCGTCGGCATCGGTGCTCTCCCTCGGTGGTGCGTCGGCGGGTCGGTGCCCTGGTGGTGCCGTGCCGCCGCGGGGGGAGTCGCAGCGACACGCGGATCGTTCCTCGAACAGTGGCGACGGCGTCGCCGGCCGGGCGTGGAGCTTCCCCACACCACACCCGGCCGGCTGGGTCGCTGCCCGCCGCCCGGGGGTCGTGGGCGGCGGGCAACGACCCCGCCTGAGGCCAGACCCGCGAAAATCCGGCCTCCGCGGTGTCGCGGACCGCGCTCGGGATCGGCGCCGCGAATCGCCTCCCCGAAGCAGTTCGAACATCCGTTCGATACACCTAACACTACACCCGCGGACCCCGGGAACCGCAACGGTGACGCGAGATTTTTCGTACACGCGTTCGCACGATCACTCCAGCCGCTCCCCCAGGAACCGCCCGAGGTCCGCGACCTCGGCCGGCACCGCCTCGCGCACCCGCGCCGCGAGCGGCCCGAACGGCTCGAGCTCCACCCGGCGCCCGACGCGCCGCCACAGCCCGGCCACCCGCCCCTCGGCCAGGACCGTGGCCCCGACCATGCCCCCGCCCGCGTTGACCAGCCGGGCGTGCTCCGGTGCCACGACGAACGCGCGGTCGCGATGGCCGAGCAGCACCGGGTCGAACGGCCCGAGCAGGCGGACCGGCGGCACCTCGGGCGGCGTCCCCGGCTCCGGCACCCGGGCGCCGAGCACCTCGAACGCCCGCCGCGCGGCGGCGGCCGGCAGCCCGGACCAGGCCGCCAGGTCGGCGGGCCCGGCCGGGCCGTGGCCCAGCAGGTAGCGCCGGGCGAGCTCGCCCAGCGCCTCGTCCCCCACCAACGCCGGCGTCATCGCCGGCGCCGCGACGACCGACGGCTCGCCGCGCGCCAGGTCGGGGCCGCGCGTGACCAGCCCCGACATCGCCGCATAGGCGACCAGGTGGGCCGGCGCCTGCCCGGCCGGGTCGATCCGCGCGCCGCGATCGGCGATCCGCCGCACCAGCTCGGCCCGGCCCACCGGCCCGTCCGCCGCGGCGAGCACCGCCTCGACCGCGGCGAGGGCCCGCGCACAGGTCGCCTCGTCCAGTCCCAGCTGCTCCCGCCGGCGCCGGCCGGCGGCCCGGTTGAGCGGCGCGAAGAGCGCGTGCAGCCAGCCGTGGTCGGCCGCGGTGACCAGGTGCAGCGTGTTGCGCATCAGCCAGGTGCGGACCGTCTCGCCGGTCGCCAGGGACCGGTCGACGTCGGCCGCGACCAGCCCGGCCGTGCGGGCGCGCACGGCGAGGCGGGCGGCCGGCATCGACTGGGCCTGCACCCCGACGACCCGCTCGGCCACGCCGGGGACCGTCGTGGCGGGCGGCCCGGCGAGGAGCTGGGCACCCAACCTGAGGGACATACCCGGGACCATAGCCAGGGGGTACGACAAAAACGGCCGCGACCAGGACCGGGCAAGATAGGGGGCATGCAGTCGCATCCCAACGTCCAGGCGGTCCAGGACGCGCTCGACGCGGCCGGCGCCCGCAACGCGGCCGGCGCGCCCGGCCGGGTCAAGGTCCTCGACGAGCCCGTGCACACCGCGGCCGCGGCCGCCGCGGCGCTCGGCATCGAGGTCGGCCAGATCGCCAACTCCCTGATCTTCGACGCCGACGGCGAGCCGCTGCTCGTGCTGACCTCGGGCGCGCACCGGGTCGACACCGCCCGGGTCGCCGCCCTGCTGGGCATCGGCAAGGTCAAGCGGGCCGGCGCCGACTTCGTGCGCGACCACACCGGCCAGGTCATCGGCGGGGTGTCCCCGCTGGGCCACCCCAAGCCGCTGCGGACCCTGGTCGACGAGGACCTGGGGCAGTATGACGAGATCTGGGCGGCGGGCGGCGTCCCCCAGGCGGTCTTCCCGATCACGTTCGCGGAGCTCGTGCGCGTCACCAGCGGTACCGTCGCATCCGTCGCGTGACCGTCAGGCTCTTCGTCTGGCGGGTGCGGCCCGCCGCTGTCCCGCTCGCGTTCTGGTCGATGGCGGTGGACCGCCGCGCGCTGCGCCGGCAGGCGGGCTTCGCCAAGCTGCTCGGCACCGGCCGGGGCAGCGAGTTCGGCGTGGGCGCGGCGGACCTGACCCGCTGGGCGGCGGTGGTCGTCGACGGCCCGGCGCCCCCGATGCGGGGCGCCGTCAGCACGAGCGTCCTCACGCTGGAGCCGATCGCGAGCCGCGGCACCTGGTCGAAGCAGGAGCCGTTCACACCCGCCGCAGCGGGTCAGCACGGGCCGATCGCCGTCCTGACCAGGGCGCGCCTGCGTCCCGCGAAGGCCGTCCAGTTCTGGCGGGCCGTCGATGCGGTGTCGAGGAACCTGCAGCAGGCCGACGGCCTGCTCTGCGCACTGGGCGTCGGCGAGGCCCCCGTAGGATTCCAGGGCACGGTGAGCGTGTGGCGCTCAGCGGCGGATATCGTGCGTTTCGCGTACCGTCAGCCGGAGCACGCCGAGGTCGTGCAGCGCACGGCCCGGCTCGGGTGGTATGCGGAGGAGTTGTTCGCCCGGTTCCGGGTGCTCGGCGTCGACGGCGATCGGGAGGTGCTCGGTTGGAGGGACGGCCCGTGAGGCTGGTGCGCTGGCGCGGCGAGGACCTGCTCCAGCGCCTCGACGACGTCATCGCGGTCTACGGCGAGGCGATGGGCTATTCCGTGCAGCTGCTGCAGACCCGCCGCGGCTACGTCGCCGGCCACACCCGCCGGGAGGCGTTCCAGGCGGTGGCGACGCTGGACGACGACGACAACCTGCTCGGCTTCGGCTACGGCTACCGCGGCGCGTCCGGCCAGTGGTGGCACGACCAGGTGCGCAACGCGCTGCGCCGCGACCACCGCAAGTTCTGGCTCGGCAACTGCTTCGAGCTGGTCGAGCTGCACGTCCGCCCGCACGCGCAGGGGCACGGCATCGGCGCGCGCCAGCTGCACGAGCTGCTGACCAACGCGCACCACCAGACCGTGCTGCTGTCGACGCCGGAGGCGCCCGAGGCGACCTCGCGGGCCTGGCGGCTGTACCGCCGGTTCGGCTTCGTCGACGTGCTGCGCCACTTCAACTTCCCGGGCGACGACCGCCCGTTCGCCGTGCTGGGCCGGCAACTGCCCCTGTGAACCCGATCAAGGGGCTCTGGATCCTGTTCGGAGCCCTCGTCCTGGCCGAGATCGGCTACCCGCTGGCCGGCGGCCGCACCCGGGCCGCGCTCGTGGTGGCGACCGTCGTCGCCGGCTACCTCCTCTCCGTGACCCACGCCTGGACCACCCGCGGCCCCCGCACCGCCGCCGCCCTCATCGCCGTGACGACCGGCGGCGGCCTGCTCGTCGAGGCGGTCGGCCGGGCCACCGGCGTCCCGTTCGGCGACTACGACTACACCGGCGCCCTGGGCCCCCGCCTGCTCGGCGTGCCGCTGGTCGTCCCGCTCGCCTGGACCTGGATGGCCTGGCCGGCCTGGCTGGCGGCGGGGCGCCTGACGGGACGCGCGTGGACCCGCGTCGGCCTGGCCGGGCTGGGCCTGGCGAGCTGGGACCTGTTCCTCGATCCGCAGATGGTCTCCGAGGGGTACTGGCAGTGGTCGAGCGCGGCGGCCGCGCTCCCCGGCGTGCCCGGGATCCCCGTCACCAACTACCTGGGGTGGCTGGTCGTGGCGACGGCGATGACGGCCCTGCTGCGGCTCGGCGCCGGCCCCGACCGCCCGGGCGCCGACGCGCCGATGCACGCCCTCTACCTGTGGACGTACACCTCGAGCATCCTGGCCCACGCGGTCTTCCTCGGGCTGCCCGCCTCGGCGGCCTGGGGGGCCGTGGGCATGGGGCTGGTGGCGGTGCCGCTGGCGGTGCGACTGTGGCGATCCTGACCGCTGTCGCTGTCGCTGTCCTGGCCGCGCTCACGCTGCACACGGTCGTGAACGCGCTGCTGCTGCGGCGGCCCGCTTCGCAACGGCGCCCGGCGAGCCGCGTCGCCGTGCTGCTGCCGCTGCGCGACGAGGCGCACCGCGTGGAGCCCTGCCTGCGGGCGCTGCTGGCGCTGCGCGGCGGCCCGGCGATCGTCGTGCTCGACGACGGCTCGACGGACGGCACCGCCGAGCTGGTCCGGCGCGTCGGCGGCGACCGGTTCACGCTGCTGTCGGGGAGGCCGCTGCCGGAGGGCTGGCTGGGCAAGCCGCACGCGTGCCAGCAGCTGGCCGATGCGGCGGATGCCGATGTCCTGGCGTTCATCGATGCGGATGTGGTACTGGCCGAGGACGCGATCGAGCGCGCCACCGCCCTGCTGGAACAGTCGGGCGTCGATCTCCTCAGCCCCTATCCGCGCATCGAGGCGGGCACGATCGGCGAGCGCCTCGTGCAGCCGCTGCTGCAGTGGTCGTGGCTCACGTTCCTGCCGCTGCGGGCGATGGAGCGCTCCCCCCGCCCGTCGCTCGCCGCCGCCGGCGGGCAGTTCCTGCTGGTCCGGCGGGCGGCCTACGACCGGGCCGGCGGGCACGCGGCCGTGCGGGACAGGGTGCTGGAGGACGTCGAGCTGGCCCGTTCCGTCAAGCGCGCCGGCGGGCGGATCGCGCTCGCGGACGGCTCGGGGCTGGCCCGCTGCCGGATGTACACGTCGTGGCGGGAGCTCGCCGACGGCTACGGCAAGTCGCTGTGGGCGTCGTTCGGCTCGCCGGCCGGCGCCGCGGGGGTGGTCGGGCTGCTGCTCGCGCTGTACGTGGCGCTGCCGCTGACCGTGCTGCTCGGGCAGTGGGCGGGCCTGCTCGCCTACGGGCTGGGCGTCGCCGGCCGGCTGGTCAGCGCCCGGGCGACCGGCGGCCGGGCGCTCGACGCGCTGGCCCACCCGGTGTCGGTGGTGCTGTTCGCGTGGCTGGTGGTGCGCTCGTTCGCCCGCCGGCGGCGGGTCACCTGGAAGGGGCGGCCGGCATGGCGTCCGTGATCGTCGTCGGGGCGGGCGTCGGCGGGCTCGCGGCCGCAGTCCGCCTGAAGGCCGCGGGTCATGCGGTGACCGTCTTCGAGCAGGCCCCGGTCGCCGGCGGCAAGCTCGGCCGGCACGAGCGGGACGGGTTCCGCTTCGACACCGGCCCGAGCCTGTTCACGCTGCCGCAGGTCGCCGCGGAGCTGTTCGCGGCCACCGGCGGGCCGTCGCCGCTCGACCTGGTCCCCCTCGACCCGCTCGTGCGCCACCACTTCCCCGACGGCACGGTCCTCGACTCCGGTGCCGGCTTCACGGAACGCGTCGCGTCGGCCTTCGGCGCCGAGGCGGCCGCCGACTGGGACCGGCTGTGGCGGCGCGCCGAGCGGGTCTGGGAGGCGTCGTGGCGGCACGTGCTGACGTCCCCTGTGGACAGTCCGCTGCGGATGGCCGGGCTGGCCTGGCGGCTGCGCGACCTGGCCGCGATCGCGCCCGGCCGGACACTGGCCGGGCTGGCCCGCACGCACCTGCGGGACCCGCGGCTGCGGACGCTGCTGGCGCGGTACGCCACCTACACCGGCGCCGACCCGCGCCGCGCCCCGGCCGCGCTGCTCGCGATCCCCTACGCCGAGCTGGCGTTCGGCGGCTGGTACCTGCGCGGCGGCCTGCGGACGCTCGCCGACGCGCTGCTGGAGCGCTGCGCCGGCCTCGGCGTGCGGGTCCACACCGGCACGCCGGTCGAGCGGATCCTGACCACCGGCGCCGCCGCGTCCGGGGTGCGGCTGGCCGGCGGCGCGACCGTCGCCGCCGACGTGGTGGTCGCCAACGCCGACGCGCTGCACGTGTACCGCGACCTGCTCCCCGCGCCGGCCCGCGCCCGCCGGCTGGAGGCCCGCAGCCTGGGCGGGTTCGTTCTGCTGCTCGGGCTGCGCGGCCGCACCCCCGGCCTGGCCCACCACACGGTGTGGTTCCCGCGCGACTACGACGCCGAGTTCGACGCGATCTTCGGCCGGCCGGCAGCGCCGGTCGACGACCCGGCCGTGTTCGTGACGTGCGCCGACGACCCGGCGGTGCGGCCGGAGGGGCACGAGGGCTGGTTCGTGCTCGTCAACGCGGCGCCGCAGGGCGCGGTCGACTGGGCCGCGCACCGCGAGGCCTACGCCGACCGGATCCTCGGCGTGCTCGCGGCGCGGGGCGTGGACGTGCGGGACCGGCTGCTCTTCCGGGAGGTGCTGACGCCGGCCGATCTGGAGGCGGCGACGCGCTCCCCGGGCGGGGCGATCTACGGCACGGCGAGCCACGGGCTGCTGCGGCCGCCGAACGTGGGGCCGGTGCGGGGCCTGTACCTGGTCGGGGGCTCGGTCCACCCGGGCGGCGGGCTGCCGCTGGTCATGCTGTCGGCGAAGATCGTCGCCGGCCTCATCGGTCCGGCGTGAGGGCCTTCCGGACGGCGATCACGAGCTGGACCAGGCCGGTGATGCCGAGGACGGCCGTGACGACCAGCGCCGCGGTGGCTCCGGCCGGGACGGCCGCCGCCGCGAGCAGTCCGAAGATCGCCAGCAGGACCCGCGTGGGGCGCTCGGCGACCGTGACGGTGCCGATGCCGGACATGCCGGCGACGGTGGCGCGGGCCCTGAGGTACTCGTGCAGCCACATCAGGCCCGTGCCGCCCACGGCCAGCCAGGCGGGCGCGCCCAGCAGCCAGAACGCCGTCATCCAGGCGGCCTCCGACAACCGGTCGGCGGCCGAGTCCCAGACCTGACCGAGCCGGCTGGCCCGGCCGGTGACCACGGCGAGCACCCCGTCGACGCTGTCGGCCACGGCGGAGAGCAGCACGAGCACCGCCCCGGCGACGGCTGCCCGGCGCCCGCCCAGCGCGGTCATCGGCACGGCGGCGGCGAGCAGCAGGCCGGCCGCCGTGACGGCGTTCGGGCTGCGGACGCCGGCTCGGATCAGCGCCGACCCGATGCGGAACGACAGGCGCAGCCAGCCCCGCACCACCGGCGACGCGGTGCGCGGGTCGTAGCCGCCGTGGGACCTTGACCAGCGCTCCGCGTAGCCGTCCCAGTCCAGGCTCGGGCTAGGTGCGGGCACCGACGCCGAGCTGCTGCCAGACCTCGCGGGTGGCCGTGGAGCGGTTGAAGGTGATGAAGTGGATGCCCGGCACGCCCTCGTCGAGCAGCCGCTGGCACATCCCGCTGAGGTGGTCGATGCCGAGCCGCCGCACGGCCTGCGGGTCGTCGGCGACCCGCTCGAACCGGGCCGCGAGCTCGGGTGGGAACGGCGCGCCGGACAGCTGCTGCGACCGCGCGATCGTGCCGATGTTGGTGACCGGCATCACGCCCGCGACGATCGGCGTCGAGCACCCGGCCGCCGCGACCCGGTCGCGCAGCCGCAGGTAGTCGTCGGCGTCGAAGAACATCTGGGTGATCGCGAAGTCGGCGCCGGCCCGGCACTTGCGCACGAAGTTGGCGGTGTCGGACTCGACGTCGGCCGAGCGGGGATGCTTGTAGGGAAACGCGGCCACCCCGATGCTGAAGTCGCCCGCGTCGCGGACCAGCCGCACGAGGTCCTCGGCGTAGAGCACGCCCTGCGGGTGGCGCACCCACTCCGCGTTGGGGTCGCCCGGCGGGTCGCCGCGCACCAGCAGGAAGTTGCGGATCCCGGCCCCGGCGAGCTGCCCGATCACGTTGCGCAGCTCGGCGACCGAGTGGTTGACCGCCGTCAGGTGCGCCATCGGCAGCAGCGTGGTCTCGGCGGCGACCCGCTCGGTCACCGACACCGTGGTGTCCCGCGTGGTCCCGCCCGCGCCGTAGGTGATCGACACGAACGACGGCTGGAGCGGCTCGAGCTCCCGGATCGTCTGCCAGAGCTGCCGGTCCGCCTCCGGCGTCTTCGGCGGCGAGAACTCAAACGAGAAGGTCGGCCCCTGCTCGGCGATCAGCTGACCGATCGCGGCGGGGCCGCCGCCCATGACGGAAGGAAGTCCGAGAGCCACGCTCCGACTGTAGTGCCCGCCGCCCCCGCGCCGGCACCTCCGGTGCGCCGAATCCTGTCGTACCTCGGCGGTAGAACTGTGGCCGGACGCTCATCGGCGCGGGGTTGCCGCCGCGATGCCTCGCCGCACCGACGGGCCGCCCGGGGGTCGCTGCCTTCCAGGAAAGGAGCGTGTCTCATGGTGCCCGATCCCATGGTGCCCGACGAGGGCGAGCCGCTGGGTCTCCTGCTGACCCGGCGCCGGCTGGAGCTGGGCCGCTCCCAGCTCCGCCTGGCCGAGCAACTCTGCGCCGCCTCCGGCGTCGCGACCATCACCCGTCACGAGGTCTCGCGCTGGGAGCGCGAGGACCGGGTGCCGACCGGCACCTGGCTGGCCTGGCTCGCGCTGGTCCTGGAGACGCCGCTCGGCGCCCTGGAGCGGGCGGCCGCCCGCTCCCGGTCCCGCCGCGCCGGACCGGCGGCGCCGCGCTCCCCCGCACCGCCCGCCCCCACATCCGCCCCGGCGGCGGCCCCGGCCCCGGCCACGACCCTGGCGGCGGCCCCGGCAGCGGCTACAGCCCCGGCTACAGCGGCGGCGACCTCGAGCCCGGCGGCGGCCCGGGCGGCGGCTCCGGCAGCGGCGGCGGCCGCGCGCCCGGCCCCGGCCCTGGCTGCGGGCGGCGCGGTCCGCATCGCCGAGCTGCGCCGGATGGACGACCTGCTGAGCGGGCCCGAGCTGGCCGCGGCGGTCGGCACCGCCCTCCGCGCGGCGATCCGGGAGGCGACCGCCCGGCGCAGCGACGACCGGCACCCGCGCGATGCCCTCACCCACGTCGCCGAGCTGCTGCAGCTCTCCGCCTGGGTCACCGCCGACCACACGCTCGCCGAGGGCACCGCGCTGCTCCACCGCGGCGTCCGGCTGGCCTTGGCCGCCGGGCACCGCACGCTCGCCGGCCACCTGCTCGGCTGCCTGGCCCAGCTCCGCGCCGAGGCCGCCCTCCGGCCGGCCGGCACCGCCAGCCATCCCCGCCCTCCCGGAGCCGCCGGCCTTCCCGGAGCCGCCGGCCTTCCCGGAGCCGCCGGCCTTCCCGGAGCGGCGCGGTCGGCGCTGCGGCTGGCGCGGGCCGGGCGGCGGATCGCGGCGCCGGCCGACGCGGGGACGTCGGCGGTGCTGTGGCTGCGGGAGGGGTATGCGGCGGCCGTGGCCGGCGAGCGCCGCGCCTGCGACGAGGCCCTGGCCGCGGCCGAGCGCGCCCACGCCCGGCGCGACCCGGCGCTGGACGCCCCCTGGGCGTACTGGCTGGACGACGCCCACCTCGCCGCCGCCTCCGGCCGCTGCCTCGCCGTCCTCGGCCGGGGCCGCCCGGCCGTGCCGTTCCTCGAACGGGCGCTGGCGGCCAGGTCCGTGCGCTTCCGCGCGGCCGGTCTCACCGCGGCGGCGCTGGCCCGGGCCCACGTCGCCGCCGGCGACCTGGACGCGGCCTGCGCCGCGGCCCGCACGGCCCTGCTCGCCTGCGTGCGATCCGGCTCCGCCCGCGCCCTGCACGACCTGCGCGCCATCGAACCGGCGCTGCGCCGCGCGACCGCGTACGGCGACTACGCCGAGCTGGCCGGGTCCGCCCGCCCCTGCCTCCCGCAACCACCGCCACCAGCACGCCCGCCCCGCCCCGCAACCCGTGCCACCGCCTGACACACCCACGACCCCGGCCCGCCCGACCGAATGCCCGCCGGGCCGCCTTCGGCTGGGGGCCGGGCACTGATCCCGGACGTTCCTGGGTCGTATGTGACTGGAAACGTCCACGATCATGAACGCCCCCCAGCCGACGGCAAGGAGTCCGGCCGGAAGCGCCGACATGTCGCATTCGTCCACGGCACCGCCGGCGAGGTGAGCGGGGGCCAAACCGGCGAGTCGGCAATCGGTCCGGGTTGGGGCTAGCGTCATCGCCGTGACGCACCCCTTTCTTGACCGGGTCGACCTCCGCGGCCGGGTGCAGGACGCCCTGCGGCGGTTCCTGGAGCGGCGGCGGGCCCGGCTGACCGAGATCGAGACCGTCGCGCTCGCGCCGGTCGCCGACGCCATCGACGCGCTGGTGCTCGGGGGTGGCAAGCGGCTGCGGCCGGCGTTCGCCTACTGGGGGCACCGCGGGGCCGGCGGGGCCGACTGCGACGAGGTCGTCGCGGCCGCTGCGGCGCTCGAGCTGGTGCAGGCCAGCGCCCTCATCCACGACGACGTGATGGACGGGTCGGAGACCCGGCGCGGGGAGCCCGCCGTGCACCGGCGGTTCGCGAAGCTGCACGCGGAGGCCGGCTGGCGCGGCGACGCCACCGGGTTCGGGACGGCGGCGGCGATCCTGCTCGGCGACCTGTGCCTCGTGTGGTCCGACGAGATGCTGCACACGAGCGGGGTCGACCCGCTGGTGGTCGCGCGGGCCCGGCCCGTGTTCGACGAGATGCGCACCGAGGTGACCATCGGGCAGTACCTCGACGTGCAGACCCAGGCCACCGGCGACACGTCGGTCGAGCGGGCGAGCCTGGTGGCGCGGTTCAAGTCGGCGAAGTACACGATCGAGCAGCCGCTGCTCTTCGGCGCGGCGCTGGCGGGGGCGCCGGCCGGGCTGGTCAAGGCCTACTCGGCGTTCGGGCTGCCGCTCGGCGAGGCCTTCCAGCTGCGCGACGACGTGCTCGGCGTGTTCGGCGACCCGCAGGTGACCGGCAAGCCGGCCGGCGACGACCTGCGGGAGGGCAAGCGGACCTACCTGGTGGCCGCCGCGCTGGAGCGGCCGGAGGGGAAGGTCCTCGGCGCGCGGCTCGGCGACCCCGCCCTCGACGCCGCCGGCGTGGCCGAGCTGCGGGAGGTGATCGTGCGGACCGGGGCGCTGGAGCGCACCGAGCAGCGGATCGCCGCGCTCACCGGCACCGCGCTGGCGGCGCTCGCGAGCGCCGAGGTGACCGACGAGGCGCGCGAGGTGCTCACCGGTCTCGCCCAGGCCGCCACCCAGCGGACCGGGTAGGCAGCCACGTCCAGACCGACAGCGTCGCCAGGATCAGCGCGAAGCCGAAGGCGAGGTCCTCGACGGGGGCGTGCACCAGGCGTACCCCCAGAATCGCCCCGGGATCGTAGCGCACCACGCCCCGCCCGGTGAGGATCCCGTTCGAGAGCAGCTGGAAGCCCAGGATGATCGGGTACGCGCACCAGAACACCCGCCCGAGGACCAGGCGGGTGCGCAGGACGAGGACGTCGAGCAGGACGGCCGCCACCACCCCGGCGGCGGCCGCCATCGTGTAGGTCATCGGCGCGACCAGCGCAGCAGCGTCTGCCGCGTCGCCTCGAAGCCCAGGATCGCGCACAGCGGCACCACGACGAAGAACAGGACCTCCTCCAGCGGCAGCCCGCCCGGGAACACCACGCCGACGAGCTGGCGGGGGTCGAAGGTCCAGTGCCCGGCGCGGATGGCGAGCAGGTCCCAGACCACGAAGACGGCGGCGACCGGCGCGATGGTGAGCACGAGCCGCCGAACCTGGCGCAGGACGCCGACCTTGAGCAGCGGCTCCAGCCACAGCGCGCCGGCCAGGCAGCCGCCCAGCACCAGCAGGTAGGTCATCAGAAGCCCAGCGCCTGCGCGCGCCGCTTGACCTCGGTCGCCCGGTTGCCGCGCAGCGCCTCGGCCGGGGTACCGGGCAGGGACTCGTCGGCGGTGTACAGCCACCGCAGCGCCTCATCGTCGTTGTACCCAGCGTCCAACAACAGCGTGAGCACGCCCGGAAGGTGCTTCACCACGGCGCCTTCCATGATGAAGTCCGCCGGGACGCGCAGCACGCCCCGCTCCCGGACGGCGATCAGTGCGTGGTCGCGGACCAGCTGATGCACCCGGTTCACCGGGATGCCGAGGCGTTCGGCGACGTCGGGGACGGTCAGCCACTCGGCGGGCCCTACAGGTAGTTCGGTCACCCCAACACAGTGCCATGTCCACGGACGTGACACGAAGACAGGAAGGCAACGGCTGTGGCGCTCTGGCACAAGGTCCGCCGGGAGCTCGCGGGGGCCTGGCGTTCCGCGCGGTACGACGTGACCCGACACCGCCGGCGGCGCCTCATGGTGCGGCTCGCGGGCGCGGAGACGGCCGAGTTCGGCCCGCGCGGCCACCGCGGGCTGCACGTCGCGAAGCGCCCGCCACGGCGGATCGCGGCCGGCGCCGGGGTCGCCCTGCTGGTGGCCGGCGGCGCGGCCGGCACGTACCTGGCGGTGGCCGGCAGCCTGACGGCGCTCAGGCCCGGCCCGGCGCAGCCGCCGGCGGCGCAACCGGCGGCGCCCGCTCCGGCGACGGCCACGGTGCCGGTACCGCGGACGAACCCGCTGCCCAACCCGACGCAGCCCCGGCCGCAGGTGCGGCGCACGACCCCGAAGCAGGTCATCGCGTTGCCGCCGATCGGCCAGCCGCAGCCGGTGCCCACCACGAACGAGCCGGAGAGCACCCTGACCCCGTCGCCGAGCCCGAGCGAGTCCAGCCCGTCTCCGTCACCTTCCGTGCGCGACGTATCGCCCAGTAGTAGCGCCTCAAAGCACCCGAAATGGGGACAACAAGGTGACGAGGGCGCCGCGTCGGGCCAATCCGGCGCTGGGCGCTGAGGTTTCGGCCTCACCAGCCGTACACTCGCAGCCGATGGATACCACGGTCGCCGATCCACTGCTCGGTGCGCTTCTCGACGGGCGCTACCGCGTTCGCTCGCGTGTCGCCAAGGGCGGCATGGCGACGGTCTACACAGCGCTCGACGAGCGCCTGGAGCGCACGGTCGCGCTGAAGATCATCCATCCCGCGCACTCGCGGGACCCGCAGTTCGTCGACCGCTTCACCGACGAGGCGAAGACGATCGCGCGGCTGACCCACCCGAACGTGGTCGCCGTCTACGACCAGGGCAACCACCAGGGCCTGCCCTATCTCGTGATGGAGTACGTGCGCGGCCGCACGCTGCGCGAGGTGCTGGCCGAGCGGCGCCGCCTGCAGCCGCAGGAGGCCCTCGCGATCATGGAGCAGATGCTCGCCGCGATCGCCGCCGCGCACCGGGCCGGGCTCGTGCACCGCGACGTCAAGCCGGAGAACGTGCTGGTCGCGGAGGCGCCGGGCGACACGCACAACCTCATCGACGGCGTGGTCAAGGTCGCCGACTTCGGGCTGGCCCGGGCCGTCGAGGCGAGCGCCGACGAGACCGGGTCGCACCTCATGGCCACCGTCGCCTACGTGGCGCCCGAGCTGGTCACCGACGGGCACGCCGACCCGCGCACCGACGTCTACTCGGCCGGCATCGTGCTGTTCGAGATGCTCACCGGGCGGGTGCCCTACGAGGCCGACCGCCCCGTCGAGGTGGCCTGGCAGCACGTCGACCGCGACGTGCCGTTCCCCTCGCGGTACGTGCCGGGGCTCCCGACCGCCGTCGACGACCTCGTCGCGCGGGCCACCCGCCGCGACCCCGGCGCCCGGCCGACCGACGCGGGCGCGCTGCTCGCCGAGGTGCAGGCGTGCCGGGACGACATCGGCGTCGAGCTCGCCACCCGGTCGCGGCCGCTGGCCCAGCCGACCGTGGTCGTGCCCCGGGTCGAGTCGGTCCCGCAGACGTACCAGTCGCAGCCGCAGCAGCGGCCCTCGTGGGCCCGCCTCCCCGGCGGCGGCCCGGCCCAGCCGCCGGCCCGGCGCCGCCGCGCGCCCGAGCCCAGCGGCCCGGGCGGCAAGCTCAACGAGCTCATGGCGCAGATCAACGCCAACCCGCGGACCCGCCTGACGGTGATCGCGGCGATGCTGACGGTCGGCCTGCTCGTGGCCATCGGTGGATACTGGCTCGGCGTCGGCCGCTACACCGACGCGCCCGACCTCCGGCAGTACAACCGCGACCAGATCGTCGAGATGGCCCGCGCCAACGGCTTCAAGGTCCAGTTCGCCGAGCCGAAGTTCGACGCATCGGTACCCAAGGACAAGGTGCTCGTCCAGGACCCCGGCCCCGGCGGGCGCATCCTCGACGGCGGCACCATCACGATCACGCTCTCGCTCGGCCCCGAGGTCTACAAGGTGCCGGACATCGCCGGCAAGGAGTACGACCTGGCGCTGGTCGACCTGCAGGCCATGAAGCTCACCGGCACCCGCGCCGACAAGTATGACGACGCCGTGCCGCCCGGCTACGTGGTCGACACCGAGCCGAAGATCGGCACGCAGGTCAACCCCGGCTCGGCCGTCAAGGTTTTCGTCAGCGTGGGCCCCAACCCGGTCAAGGTGCCGCTGCTCATCGGCAAGCAGCTGGAGGCGGCCAAGCAGGAGCTGTCGAAGGTCCACATCCAGCTCGGCCGGGTCGAGGAGGTCGAGAGCGACAAGCCCAAGAACGAGGTCGTCTCGCAGAGCATCGGCGACGGCAACAGCGTCACCGACGGCATGGTCATGGACGTGCAGATCTCGAAGGGCCCGGCGATGGTCACCGTGCCGCGGGTCATCGACATGCAGCTCCAGGACGCGCGCAAGACGCTCGAGGACATGGGCTTCAAGGTCGACTCGCAGGGCTTCGGCACGGTCCGCCAGCAGGACCCGCAACCGGGCACGGCGGTGCCCCCCGGCACCACGATCCGCCTGTTCGCGTTCTTCTGATGACGGCGGCGCCGATCGGCGGGCACGCGCCCGCCGCCGGCGGCCTGGCCAAGGCCGCGCTCCGCTACGTCGACCGCACCGGCGCCACGGCGGTCCAGGTCTACGTCAGCAACCCGCGCGGCTGGGCCCGCACGGCCGGCGACCCGAAGCAGGACGAGGCGTTCCTCAAGGGCTGCGCCGAGCAGGGTGTGACCGCCTACGTCCACGCGGCCCTGCTGGTCAACCTGGGCTCCCCCACCGAGGCCACGGTGGCGAACTCGCTCGCGACCCTGGAGCACGCCCTGCGCCGCGGCAAGGAGATCGGCGCCCGCGGCGTGGTCTTCCACGCGGGCTCGGCGGTCGACGCCGCGCACACCGCCACGGCATTCGCGACGGTACGGGCCGAGCTCGTCCCCCTGCTGGACCGCGCCGAGCGGGAGGGCTGGCCGCCCCTCCTGGTCGAACCGAGCGCGGGCGGCGGCCGCGCCCTGGCCTCGCGGGTGGAGCACCTGGCCGACTACCTGGCGGCGGCGGACCACCACCCGCACCTGGGCGTCTGCTTCGACACCTGCCACGCGTGGGCGGCCGGCCACGACCTGGCCACCCCCGGCGGCATGACGGCGACGCTGGACGCCCTGGTGGAGGCGGTCGGCGAGCGCCGCCTGCGCCTGATCCACGCCAACGACTCGAAGGACGCGTGCGGCTCGACCCGCGACCGCCACGAGTCCCTGGGCAAGGGCACGATCGGCGCCGCGGCGTTCGCGGAGCTGCTGGGCCACCCGGCGGCGCGGGGTGTCCCGCTGATCGTGGAGACTCCGAGCGGCGCTGACGCCGCCGAGCACGCGGCGGACATGGCGCTGCTCCGCGCCTCCGCCCCTACTGCCTAGCGCGGGGCCCGCTCATGATCGTTGGAAGCATCTGGCTGTCGGGGCAGCCAAATGCTTCCCTTGATCATGGAACGCCCGGGCGGCGCGGGGCGCGTCAGGCCAGCAGCGTCGGCA
The DNA here is from genome assembly GCF_014647515.1 of Dactylosporangium sucinum. Classification (GTDB taxonomy): domain Bacteria; phylum Actinomycetota; class Actinomycetes; order Mycobacteriales; family Micromonosporaceae; genus Dactylosporangium; species Dactylosporangium sucinum. The sequence goes on from NZ_BMPI01000084.1 coordinate 24,519, forward strand.
GGACCGCTTCCGCGTGCGCGATGCCCTCGCCGGTCTGGTCCAGGTGCGTCACCAGACGGACCAGGCGCGGTCCCAGCACCGACGTCAGGATCCCCCGCTCCCGGGCCGCCGCGGCGAACGCCGGCCCGTCCAGGGAAGCCTTCGTCAGGTCCAGCGGCACGATGTTCGTACGGATCTGGGCCGGGTCCACCACACCGGCCGGGGCCAGGGCCTCGGCCAGGCGGCGGGCCCGCGCGTGGTCGTCGGCCAGGCGGGCGATGTTGTTGCGGAGTGCGTACAGGCCGGCGGCGGCCAGGATGCCCGCCTGGCGCATGCCGCCGCCGAGCCGCTTGCGCAGCTTGCGGGCCGCGGCGATGTGCGAGGCCGAGCCCACCACGAGCGAGCCGACCGGCGCGCCGAGGCCCTTCGAGAGGCACACCGACAGGGTGTCGAAGAGCGCGCCGTACTCCGCCAGGGACACCCCGTCGGCCACGTGCGCGTGCCAGATGCGCGCGCCGTCGCAGTGCAGGTGGACGCCGTAGCGGTCGGCCACCGAGCGCAGGTCCTGCAGCGTGGACAGCGGGATGACCCCGCCGCCGCCGCGGTTGTGGGTCTGCTCGACGGCGACCGCGCGGGTGGGGACGGCGACGAAGCCCTCCGGGCGGATCATCGACTCGACCGCGGCCACGTCGACAGCCGCGCCGACGGCCGGCCAGGTGCGGGTGGAGATCCCGCTCAGGGCGGCCGCGGCGCCGATCTCGTCGCTCACGATGTGCGCGGCGGCGTCGCAGAGCAGCTCGTCGCCGCGCGGGACGGCGAGCTGCAGCGCGATCTGGTTGGCCATCGTGCCGCTCGGGGCGAACAGCGCGGCCTCGTGCCCGAAGAGCGCCGCGACCTCGGCCTGCAGCTCGTGGATCGTCGGGTCCTCGTCGAAGACGTCGTCCCCGACGAGCGCCGACGCCATCGCCTCCCGCATCGCGGGCGACGGCTTGGTGAGCGTGTCCGACCGGAAGTCGACGACCGGGTCAGCCACGCAGCATCTCCGCCACGAGGAAGGCCAGCTCCAGCGACTGCTGGGTGTTGAGGCGCGGGTCGCACGCGGTCTCGTACCGGCCCGGGAGGTCCTCGTCGACGATGGCCTGGGCGCCGCCGAGGCACTCGGTGACGTCCTCGCCGGTCAGCTCGACGTGCAGGCCGCCGGGGTGGGTCTGCAGCGCGCGGTGCACCTCGAAGTACCCGAGCACCTCGTCGACGATCCGGTCGAAGTGCCGGGTCTTGTACCCGTTCGACGACTCGTGCGTGTTGCCGTGCATCGGGTCGCACTGCCACACGACCCGGCAGCCGGCGGCGGTGACCTTCTCGACGATCGGCGGAAGCGTGTCGCGGACCTTGGTGCTGCCCATGCGGGCGACGAACGTGAGCCGGCCCGGGACGTTGTTCGGGTTGAGCTTCTCGAACAGCTCGATGGCCTGCTCCGGCGTCGTGGTCGGGCCGAGCTTCACGCCGATCGGGTTGGCGATGCGCGACATGAAGTCGACGTGCGCGCCGTCGATCTGCCGGGTGCGCTCGCCGATCCACAGGAAGTGCCCGGACAGGCCGTAGGGCTTGCCGCCGGCGATACGCGCGAGCGGCCGTTCGTACTCCAGGGCGAGCGCCTCGTGCGAGCAGTACAGGGTCACCGTGCGCAGCGCCTCGTCGTCGTTGACCCCGCAGGCCTGCATGAACCGCAGCGCCCGGTCGATCTCACGGGCGATCGCCTCGTACCGCTGCCCCGCCGGCGAGGTCACCACAAAGCCTTTGTTCCAGTCGTGTACCGCATGCAGGTCGGCCATCCCGCCGCCGAGATACGCCCGCAGCATGTTCATCGCGCTGGACGAGTTGGCGTAGGCGCGGACCATCCGCTGCGGATCGGCCACGCGGGCCTGCGGGTCCTGGTCCAGCGAGTTGATCATGTCGCCGCGGTACGCCGGGAGACCCAGCGAATCGAGGGGCGCGGAACGCGGCTTGGTGAACTGGCCGGCCACCCGGCCGATCTTGATGACCGGCAGCGAGGCACCGTACGTGAGCACGACGGCCATCTGCAGGAGCGTCCGCGCGTTGGCGAGCACGTGCGCCTCGGTGTTGTCGGCGAACGTCTCGGCGCAGTCGCCGCCCTGCAGCATGAACGCCTTGCCGTCGGCGACGAGGGCGAGCCGCTCGCGCAGCTGATCAACCTCGTACGGCGCGACGATCGGCGGCACCGACGACAGCAGCGAGCCGACCTCGTCGACGGCCGCCTGGTCGGGCCACGGCGGCACCTGCGCGCGGGGCATGGTGCGCCACCGGTCGAGGCCGAACTCGTCGTCGTCCTGGTTGCCCGGGACGGCCGCGCGGGAGATCTCCGGACCGGGGTAAGTGAAGTGGTGCCACTCCTGCCGCATGAGCCAAAGCGTAGCGACTGTGCGGCCGGGGGTGACCGTCGCCATCCCGCCCTTCTCACGCCCCGGGACCACCCACCTCCCACCCACCCCTCCCCCGCGATCTTGGAGTTGTGGTCCCGAAATGTCGGGCATGGTCGCACAAAACAGGCACCACAACTCCAAGATCGACGCAGCCCGGACGGCGCGAGCACGGCGCGGCGCGGGAAGGGCGGCGCGGGAGGGGCGGCGCGGGAGGGGCAGGCGCGGAGCGGCGCGAGGCGCGGCGCGGGAGGGGCAGGCGCGGAGCGGCGCGGCGCGGGAGGCCGGCGCGGTGCCGGCGGGCAGGGCGCAGGCGCGCCCAGGCGGGCGGCGCGGCGCGAGGCTGGCGGGCGGCGCGAAGCGGACGGCGCGGCGCAAAGCGGACGGCGCGGCACCAAGCGCGCCGCCCGCGTGGGCTCGCCGGGTCACATGTTGATCATGTGGCCGCTGAGGCCGTGGATCGCCTCCTTGACCGCCTCGCCGAGGGTCGGGTGGGCGTGGACGTTGCGGGCCACCTCGTGCACCGTCAGGTCCCACTGCTGGGCCAGGGTCAGCTCCGGCAGCAGCTCGGTGACCTCGGGCCCGATCAGGTGGCCGCCGAGCAGCTCGCCGTACTTCTGGTCGCTGATCAGCTTCACGAAGCCGGTCGTGTCGCCCAGGCCGTGGGCCTTGCCGTTGGCCGTGAACGGGAACTTGGCCACCTTGACGTCGTAACCGCGATCGCGGGCCTGCGCCTCCGTGTACCCGAAGCTGGCGATCTGCGGCTGGCAGTACGTCGCGCGCGGGATCATCACGTAGTCCAGCTCCATCGTCTCGGCGCCCGCGATGGTCTCGGCCGCGATGATGCCCATCGACTCGGCGGCGTGCGCGAGCATCAGCTTCGCCGTCACGTCACCGATCGCGTAGATGTGCGGCACGTTGGTGCGCAGCCGGCCGTCGACCGCGATCGCGCCCCGGTCGGTGAGCGCCACGCCGGTCTTCTCCAGCCCGTAGCCCTCGACGCGCGGCTGGAAGCCGATCGCCTGCAGGAGCTTGTCCGCCTCCAGCACCCGCGTCGACCCGCCCGACGACACCGTGACCCGCACGCCCGAGCCGCTCTCGGCGACCGACTCGACGCGGGTCGAGGTGAGCACGGTGATGCCGAGGCGCTTGTACCGCTTGGCGAGCTCGGCCGACACGTCCTCGTCCTCGAGCGGCACCACCCGGTCGAGGAACTCGACGACGGTGACCTTCACGCCGTAGTTGTGCAGCACGTACGCGAACTCGACGCCGATCGCGCCGGCGCCGGCGATGATGATCGAGGACGGCAGGTCCTCGGTCATGATCTGCTCCTCGTACGTCACCACCCGGTCGGACAGCGTGGTGCCGGGGAGCAGCCGCGTGGTCGCCCCGGTGGCGATGATGCAGTTGGCGAACGTGATGGTCTCGTCACCGACCCGCATCGTGTGGTCGTCCAGGAAGGTGCCGCGCACGCTGTACTGCTTGATCTCGTTCTTCTTCATCAGGTAGTGGACGCCCTTGACCCGGCCGTCGGCCACCTTGCGGCTGCGCTGGAACGCGGCGGAGTAGTCGAACGTGACGTCGCCCTGGATGCCGAAGGTCTTGGCCTCGGCGGTGAAGATGTGCGCCAGCTCCGCGTTGCGCAGCAGCGCCTTCGACGGGATGCAGCCGACGTTGAGACAGACCCCGCCCCAGTACTTCTCCTCGACGATGGCGGTGCGCAGGCCGAGCTGGGCGGCGCGTACGGCGGCGGTGTACCCGCCCGGCCCCGCGCCGAGGACGACGACGTCGAAGTGTTCAGTCATAGCCAATCCTTGCGTCTGAAGGCGATATACAGTCCGACGGACAAGATCACGATCAACACCGCCGATGTGACGAACCCCGCCTGCTTCTCGTACCCCGGGAAGGGCAGATTCTGCCCGTAGTAACCGGTAACAGCCGTGGGCACCGCGATGATGGCGGCCCAGCTGGTGACCTTCTTCATGATGTTGTTCATCCGGTTGCCCTGCACCGCCAGGTTGGACTCCAGGATGGTCGCGACGAAGTCGCGCAGGGACTCGGTGAACTCCGTCACGCGCAGCACGTGGTCGTAGAGATCGTGGAAGTACGGCATCATCTCGTCGCCGACGATGCCCTCGCGCGCCCGCATGAGGCCGTTGACCAGCTCGCGCATCGGCAGGACCACCTTGCGCATCCGGCCCAGGCTCTTGCGCAGCCGGAAGCTGCGCTGCTGCACCTGCCGGATCGCCTGCGGGGTCTCCTCGAACAGCCGGTCCTCCAGCGACTCGAGGGCCTCGTCGAGCGCCTGCACCGCGTCGTACTGCCCGTCGACGACGACGTCGAGCAGCCCGTGCACGAGCCAGGGGACGCCGTTGCCGGCCAGCTCGGCGGTGTCGTCCCAGCGCCGCACGACGGTGTCGATGTCGAACTCCGCCGCGTGCACGGTGATGAGCGCCTGCTTGGTCAGGAACGCGGACACCTCGTGGACGGCCAGGTCGCCCGACTCCGGGTCGAAGTCGATCGCGTACGCGTTGCAGTACAGATGCTGCGCGTAGTGCATGAGCTTGGGCCGTTCGTGCGGGGACAGCGCGTCCTCGATCGCGAGCTGGTGCAGGCCGAACTCCTCCTGCACCCGGTCGTAGTCGGCCTGCTTGGGATCGGTGAGATCGAGCCAGACCACCGAGTCGGCGGAGCGGAGATGCTCGGATATATCGTCGAGCGGGAAGTCCTCCGCTTCCAGCTCACCGTTGCGGTAGAGCCGCGTGCGCGCCATACCGCCATCAAACCAGAAGGAGGCCCGGGTGGCGGGATTCGCCGAGGCCACGACGATTCGCGACGGCGAGGTCGACCTGGATCCACAGTGGACCGTGGGCCCGCGCCCGCACGGTGGCTACCTGCTGGCTGTCCTGGCCCGCGCCGCCGGCTCCGAGCAGCACCCCGACCCCCTCTCGGCCAGCGCGGTCTACCTCTCCCCGCCCGACGTCGGCCCGGCCGCGGTGACCGTCGAGCGGCTGCGCGACGGCCGCTCCGCCAGCCAGGTGCGGGCCCGCCTGACCCAGAAGGACCGCACCTGCGTCGAGGCCCTCTTCACGCTCGGCCACCTCACGGACGGCCAGCGTGAGCAGCGCTGGGTGGAGAGCCCGCCGCCGGACGTCGCGCCGAGGCACCAGTTGTACCGAACGCCGGTGCGACCCCCGGGCTCGGAGGTGACCGTCAACATGCTCGACCTCGTCGACCAGCGCGTCGACTGGGACGGCGCCGGCGAGCACCCGGGCGACCTGCGCGGCTGGCTCAGCCTGCCGGAGGGCGAGGACTGGGACCCGATCTCGCTGCTCTACGCCGCCGACGCGTTCCCGCCGGCCACGTTCTCACTGGGCAGCACGGGGTGGGTGCCGACGCTGGAGCTCACGGCGTACATCCGCGGCGTTCCCGCCCCGGGCCCGCTGCGCGTCCGGCAGCGCGCCCGCCTGCTCTCCGACAGCCTGGTCGACCAGGTCTGCGAGATCTGGGACGCCGAGGGCCGGGTGGTCGTGCAGGCCACGCAGCTGGCCGCCTACCGCATTCCCGGCCGGTCGTGAAGGTGCCCCCCTGCGCAGCCGCGCAGGGGGGCACCCCTTCGGAGAGGAGGTTACCGCTTGACTCGTTGCTTCACGCTCTTGCTGGTCCTCCGCCACGCGTTGACGGCTCGCTGACGCGGCGTCGGGTGGGCCCGACGACGGCGTACGACCGTCACGACCGCCACCACGACGGTGGCGAGGCCGGCGGCGGCGGTGGCCAGCGTGACGGGTCGGCGCCGCGCCGTGGCCTTGGCCTGCTCGGCCAGCTCGGCCGACGTCTCCTTGGCGCTGGCGGCCCACTCACCGGCTGCGTCGCGCAGCCCGGTACGGGTGTCGGTCTGACTACCGTTCGCATGCGTCACGCTCATCGCTGCCCCTTTCTCTCTACGGTGGTGCATGCCCAATCCCGCCGTTCCCGAATCCCCGCGGCGGCACCCGGGTTCACGGATCGATGGGGCGGACCTACGTGAGGGTTGCGGCGATCAGGGCGTGGTCCGAGGTCACGGCGGTGCCCACCGTCACGGCGGTGCAGGTCAGGCCGTTCACCAGCATGTGGTCGATCTCCTTGGCCGGGGCGTCGGCCGGGAAGGTGCGCACCGGGCGGAACCGGGCGAAGCCGTCCGCCCAGCCCGCGTCCGCGAACGCGCGCAGCGCCGGGCCGCCGGGTTCGATGTTGAGGTCGCCGGCGATCACGGCCGGGTTGCCCTCCGCGAACCGCGTGGCGAACTCCGCGATCTCCCCCACCTGGACCAGCGGCTCGGCGTCGGGCGGGGGCTGGATGTGGGTCGACACCACGGCGAGCCGGCGGTCGCCGTACTCCACCAGGACGCCCAGCGCCTGGGCGCCCGTCGGAGCGCCGGCCCGGGAGAGGCGGATCGACTCCGAACGGACCACGGGGAGGTTGGTCATGACGGCGTCGCCCCAGTACTGGTCGGCGGCGGGAGCGAAGAGATAGCGCAGGCCCAGGCGGCGGGACAGCGCCTGCAGGTCGTCGTGGCCGCCGTTGAGCAGCCAGGCCCGGTCCACCTCCGACAGGACCACGACGTCCGGGTGCTGCTCGGCGATCGCCTTCGCCGCGGTGTCCGGGCGGAAGGTGCCGTCGAGGCCGAAGCCCATCCGGATGTTGTACGCGACCAGGCGCAGGCCGCCGGCCGAAGCGGCGCCGGCCGGGGCGGGGCGGAACGACACGCCGGCGAGGGGTACCGCCAGGCAGACGACGGCGGCGATCGCGGCGACGCGGAACGACAGCGCCGGGGAGTCGGCGGGCGCGGCGGAAGTCTCGGCCGGGCCGCGGATGAGGAACCAGGCCGGCACCGACGCGACCGCGACCGGGACCCAGAAGTTGGGGTAACCGATGTCGAACGCCGCGTAGTAACCGATCGCGCCCACCGCGAAGATCAGCATGCCGGTCAGCACCGGATAGCCGGACGGGCGCGGTGCCGGACGGCGGGCGGCGGCCAGCGCCGAGCCCAGGATCGAGGCGAGGAAGATCGGGACGACGGCGGTGGCGGCCCAGGAGCCCGTCGCCGGCTCGGGCCACGCCGCGAGCAGCGTCCCGAGCAGCAGGAACCCCGCCCGGCCCCAGCGCTCGACGGCCGACCAGTTGCTCCGCACGCTGAGCGACGAGATCAGGAAGGCCAGGACGGCGAGGCCGAACACCACCTGCGGCACGAACGGCGGCGGCTGGCCGACGACGCGGTCGTGCAGGCCGCCGAAGCCCATGGCGACGACCGGCGGGGAGAGGACGAACATCCCGGTCAGCAGCATCGCCGGACCGGCCAACAGCCAGCCGCCGCCGTGGGAGGGGTCGGGCGCGGGCTTCCAGCAGTACCAGAGGAATATCAGCGCCTCGATCAGCACCACCGGGGCGGCCCACCACCACGCCCGCCACGAGAGGTCGACCGTGTCCAGCGCCGCGTGCTGCAGCGCGGCGGCGGCGAGGCCGAGCGGCACGCCCGGGACCGCCGAACCGCCCCGCGCGGCCGTGGCCGCGAGCCACACGAGGCCGCAGAACAGGCCGGCGGAGGCGACGTACAGCTGCGGCTGCCCGCCGTGGACGAAGACCAGCGCGAGCCGGGCGGTCGCGAGCCCGGCGGCGGCGACGAACGAGACCCGCCGGGCGAACCGCACGAGCGCGAACGGCACCGCGAACCAGGCGAACGCGAACGCGCCCATCAGCTCGGCGGGGGTCGATGCCGCCTGACCGAAGATCGTGATGATCGACGGTAACCAGACCCGTAACAGGTCGACCAGCAGCAGGATCCCCGCGGCGAGCGCGAGGGTGTCAGTCCTCGCGAACGACGACCTGGACGGCGGCGTCATCGTCGAGACGATAGCCGACGCCGCGCACCGTGGCGATGATCCGTGCGGCGTCGCCGAGCTTGACCCGCAGCCGGCGCACGTGGACGTCGACCGTGCGCTCGGTGCCGACCATGTCGTAGCCCCACACCTGGCGCAGCAGCTGGGCGCGGCTGAACACGCGGCGCGGGTGCTCGCAGAGGAAGAGGAACAGATCGTACTCGCGGCGGGTCAGCGGGACCGGCGTGCCGTCCTGCAGGACCAGCCGGGAGCCGGTGCACAGGTACAGCGAGGGCGCGTCGGCCGTGGCCCGCCCGATCCGCTTGACCTTGGTGTCGTCGGCCGCCTCGGGCGCCGCCGCCGACTCGACCAGCCGCAGGTTGCGAGCCGGTGGCGCGGCGGACGGGGTGCGCTGCAGCGGGGCGTTGCGCTGGATCTGCTGGGTGGCCTGGGTGGCCGCCAGCGCTTCGAGGTCGTTGAGCAGCCGCGACGCCTCCGGTGGGAGCTCGTCGCCGGTGAGGGTGATGTGGACGGTGATGGTGACCACGGACTGGGCGGCCTCGGGCGCGCCGACAACTGATACAGGCATTTCGCTTTCCTCTCGATGACCTTTGAATGCACGCCGATTCAGCGGATCGTCACTCGACAAAGGCCGTCGAAATGGTGCTCTCGGCGGGATACCCACATGGGGTCTAGCAGCACCTCAGGGCACATGGCACCGACCTTACCAGCATCATCACTCGACGCGACAGACGTGTAACGTGCCGCACATAATAGATCGGCACAAATTAGTCTGACGTTTTCGCGGGCTATTCACCGGCAATTCACGAGACCGGTACCCATCCAGCTTTGCCGGACCGTCGAAGCGGGTCAACTAGCTCCCATATTGTGGGACATAGCCCGTTGACACTTTCTTGACACCCGTGCCTACATGCGCATACGTAGACGGCAAATCCTATCCGCTAGGTAGATTCACGTCGTCCACCATATGAGATCATGGTCCGCAGGCGACCCGGGCTGAGAATACTCGCACCCAACTCCTCGACACGCCGCCGGAGCCCCCGGTCCGATGTCACGACGGTGACCGGACGATGAACGACATTGTCGCCGACCAGCGCAACAATGTGGTCGTCGCCCGATTGCCGCGCCGCTTCCACGGCCACCCCGGGCACCGGGGAGACCCCGCGGGCGGCGCCCTCCACGACCAGCGTGACGTCACCCGGAAGCGGGGCCGCGGCGAGGGCGTCGCGCAGCCGGGCGGCCGCGCCGGCCCGGTCCCGCCACCAGCCGTCGGGCACCGACCCGACCACGTTGGCGCCGTCGACGATGATGAGTGGTCGCATGTGGTGAGTGTTACCGCACGGGGGTGGGCGCGAACCCTCGGCACTCCGCCGCCACGCCGGTGACCCCGGCTTGAGGCGCCCGGCGCCCGGGTTCGAGGCGGTCGAGCTACGACCGGCTCAGGTGCGCGAGGACCGCCTGGTTGGCCTCCCACCCGTCCGGGAAGCGGACCGGCACGTTGAGGTGCACCGGCTCGGCCGACGGATGGTTGTCCAGGAGCTCGGCGATCCCGGCCCGGGCGACCACGATGCACGCGTGGCGGTGCCGGGACGCGAGCACGCACAGGCGGCCCGCCTCCAGGTGGAACGCGCCGGCGTCGCGCCGGCCGGACAGCGGGTGCAGCACGACCGTGACGTCGTACTCGCGGCCCTGCAGCCGGTTCGCCGTGTCGACCGTGACGTCCGCGCCGACCGTTTCGGCGAGCGCCTGGCGGATGGCGGCCACCTGGTCGCGGTGAGCGGCGCCCACGGCCACCCGGTCGGCGGTCACGGGGCGGCCCTCCGGAGCATGCTCCGAGTACGCCACCGGCCCGCGCTGCAGCAGCCGGGCGACCAGGCCGGCGATGGCGGCGACGGCCTCCCGGTCGGTGCGCACGGTGTGTTGGGCCGGCAGCTCGTGCAGCGCCCAGCCGGTGCGCCGCGCGGTCTCCAGGGTGGCGTCCAGGGTTCGGTCGCCGCCGATCGCCCGGGTGGAGAACTCCAGGCGCCGGTCCCCGTCGGACGTGCCGGCCCGGAACGGGGTGAACGGATAGAACGCCGCCGACACCAGTTCGGCCGCCGACGGGGGGAGCCGCCAGGACACGGGCAGGCGATGGACGGGCAGGTCGGGATTGTGTCGCAGCAGTACCGCGACCGCGCTCTGCATCGGGTCCCACGACAGGCCGGCCCAGCGCTCGCCGCCCACGACGGAGAACGGGTCGAGCTGGCCGGGGTCGCCCACGAACAGGCCCCGCGAGAACCGGCCGGCGACCCGCAGCAGCATGTCGGAGCGCATCTGGTAGGCCTCGTCGACGATCGCGCGCTCCCACGTGCCGTCGGTGACGGTCGCCCACTTGGCGGCGGTGCCGATGACGACCGCGCTGTGCTGCACGTCGGAGACCGCGCCACTGACCTTGACCGAGCCGTGCTTCACGACCCGCTGGGCCGGCACGTAGGTCGACGCGGAGAGCCGGCCGATGTCGAGCTGCGGCGCGGCCGAGGCCAGCCGGTCGATGAGGTCGTCGACCTGCTCGTTGGTCTGCGCGACGACCATCAGGCGTTCGCCGGACTCGGCCATCGTGCGGGCGGCGCGGACGACGAGCGTCGACTTCCCGGCGCCCGGCGGCGAGTCCACGACCACGCCCCGCCCGGCGGCCGACCCGAAGTCGCGCAGGATGTCCTCGATGACGGTCATGCGTCCTCCGCTCCGCTCCGGCCGCATGCGTGAAGGCTGAGCCGATGATGACCGGAACCGGTCATGACCAGTCCTCCTGCGCGTCGAGGTCGGACGGCTGGACCTCCGGCGGCGGGCCGCCGTGCGTCCAGGGTGTGTCCTCGCGGCTCGGGAACCTGCCCGGCGGCTGGTACGCGTCGGTGACCGGGCCGTAGGTGACCCGCTCCCCCACCGCCGGCACCGACCCGGGCGCCGGGTTCTTCACCGACCGGCCCATGCCCTTGCTGAGCTCCAGCACCACGTCGACCGAGGACACCGAGACGACGACGGCCTGCTGGGCCAGCCGGGCCGGGGAGACCAGCTGCGCGCCCGGCTCCAGGCGCACCGGGTCGTCGGTCTGCACGGTGATGTGCGGGCGCAGGGCCGCCTTCTTGCCCGACGTGTCGACCCGGTTGGGCGAGGCGGCGACGACGGTGCCGGTGAACGCCTCGCCCGAGAGCCGGAACTCGGCCATCACGAGCGGGTCGTCGAGCGCGCGCTGGGCGTCGTAGCGCGCCTGCTCCCGCTCCAGCCGGTCGAGGCGGCCCGCGGCGGCGACCGCGCTGTCGCGCCGCGGCTGGGGTAACGCGGTCCCCTCGGCGAGCGACATGTGGTACATCGTGAAGACATCGCGGTCGACGCCCCAGCGCGCCTCGACGGACGCGCCCGCCGGCCGCCGGCGCAGCAGGCGCACGGCCTGCCACATGAGGTCCCAGGTCGGCTGCAGCTGCTCGGACAGCGCCGCCTCCAGCGCGGCGACCGCCCGGTCGCGGGCGTGCTCGTCGCCGGCCCGCGACACCGTCGCGAGCGCCGGGGCCAGGATCTCGTTGTCGAACGTCGGGTCGGTGCTCGGGCCGGCCGGCGGCGAGCGCAGCGGGTCCTCGGCCAGGGCGGCGGCCGCGGGGCCGTCGAGGCCGTCGGGCGGGTCGATCCAGGCGAGCAGCGCGGCGAGGTTGGCGTCCTCCAGGCCGCTCTGGCCGGTGGCCCAGTGCGCGCCGAGCACCTCGGTCATCGCGAGCAGCGTGGCCGAGCCGGGGTGGTCGGCCCGCTCGCGCAGGAAGGTCAGCCACTGGCCGAGCAGCGGCACGGTGCGGTGCACCGGGTACGGGCCGAACGGGCGGCGGAAGCGCGTCGAGCGGCCGAGCAGCCGCACGAACTCGACGCCGCCGCGGTTGGGCACGAGGACCTGGGGCGCCTCGGCGTACCGCACCTTCGTCGTCTGCCCGGGGTCGACGCTGCGCGCGCAGCTGTCCACATAGGACAGCACGACCCGGGCCAGCTGGGCGACGAACTCGAAGCGCTGCGTGCGGTCGCGCGGGTTCGCCACCACCAGCAGCCGGGGCGCGGCCGGGTCGGTGCCGGCCATGGCGGCCAGCGGGGCGGCGGCCTCGCCGGCCAGGGTGAGCGGCACGAGCACCAGCGGCCGGTCGGCGACGTGGGTGTGCCGCACGGTGGTCAGCGGCTGGGCCCGCCCGGACTCGGCCGCCTCCGCCCGGGCCAGTGCGGTGAGGATGCTCACGCGATCCCTTCGAGGCACTCGGTGCGCAGGCGGTGCGCGAACCGGAGCAGGCCGGCGATCTCCTCCTGGCCGGCGCCGGGGGTGAGCGTGCCCCGGGCCAGCCCGAGCACGGTGCCGATGCTCTCCACCCCGCCGAGGTCGTCGCGGACCGTGCGGCCCAGCGCCGCCGTCGAGCCGGCCGACTCGTCGCGGCAGAAGAAGGCCATCTCGCAGGTGCCGAGACAGTCCGGGCTGTACCGCGCGTCGATCGCGCTCACCGCCTTGCGCAGCTCGTCGGCCGGGCGGCTGGGCAGGTGGTCGGCGTCGTAGGCGAGGTCGAACGACAGCCCCGGGGGCAGCGCGTCGATGATCTCGTCGAGCCGGGTGAGCCTGGACAGCTGCCGCTGCAGGACCGACAGCTGCTTGCGCACGTCGACGAGGGTGGCGGTCGGCCGGTTGGCGAAGTTCTCGGGGCAGACGAGCACCACGTCGTGCGACACCGTCTCCGGCGGGTACCCCAGCTCGCCGAGCAGCTCGCGCATCGCCATGACGTAGACCGCCGACTGGCGGGCGGCCGCGGCGGCCTTGCCGGCGTCGGCCTGCCCGTCGATGACGGCGAACGACTTGATCTCCACGACGTGGAACCGGCCGCCGGCCCGGAACGCGATGAGGTCGGGCTCGAGGTAGGCGTAGTAGCCGGCGATGTCGAGGCGCAGCATCGGGTGGTCGAACAGCGTGCCGGCGTCGTCGCGCTCGCCCGCGGCGCGGGCCAGCAGGCTCTTCGTCCGCGCGTAGCGCACCTCGCGGCTGGCGTTGCCGCCGACGTTGGACAGGTCGTCGTAGGCCACCTCGGGGATGGCCAGCCCGAGCCGCTCCCGCAGCAGCTGCAGCAGCTCGGCGGCGCCGTCGGCCTTGACCTGCGCCTCGAACGCGTTGCCGCGGGCGATCGCGAACCGGGACTGGCCGAAGCCGGACGGGAACCCGAGGTGCCCGGCGACGGCGCCCTTGTTCACCCCGGCCGCGTCCATCAGCCCCCGGCGGCCGCAGCCCGGGTTGCTGGTGAGGGCCGCGATCGTCCGCGCGTTGTGGTTGCGCGGCGCCACGGTGCCGCGGATGCGGTCCAGCCGGTCGACCAGTGCGTCCATGGGCGTCTCATTTCGGGGAAGGCGTGCATCAGTTCGCGGTCCTGCTGCGCAGTTTGTGCAGCCGGGCGCCGAAGAGCGCCTCGGCGCCGTCGAGCCGGTCGCGCGCCCGGCCGGCCGCCGCGGCGCGGTCCGCGGCGTCGGCGTCGAGGTGCACGTCCAGCTCGGCCTGGGCCTGTTCGGCCACGGTCTTCGGGTCGACCTCGCCGGCCGCCCCCGGGATGCTCGCCGCGAACCGCCACAGCAGGCGGCGGGCGTCGTGGGCGTCGTCGGGCAGCTGGGCCACCCGCTGGGCGATCCGGATCGCGCCGATCAGGAAGTCGACGCGGGCGCTGAGCGGCCCGACCACCCGGGACTCCAGCGGCCAGGTGGAGATGGCCAGGAGGCCGCGGGCCGGGGAGAGGAGGTCGGCGGTCAGCGCGGGACACAGGTAGTACGGCCGGCCGAACGGGGCGACCTTGAAGGAGCGCTCCTCGTCGCGGCGCAGGCTGGTGAGCCGGGCCGCGACGAGCTCGCCGGGGAAGAACGCGTCGTGGACCGCGATGATGAGCTTCGGCGCGGCCGGGACGCCGAGCAGGGTGAGCGCGTGGTGCACCTGCTCGCGGATGGACAGCATCGGTGGCGCCTTGCGGTCGGGCGCCGGCGCCGGCGTGGAGCGCTCCTCCAGGTCGGCGAGGGCGTCGTCCCAGGCGTGCTCCGCGCGGCGCAGCTCCGCCCGCAGGGCACGGGCGTGTGTCCGGTCGCCGGCCGTGGCGGCCCGCCGCAGCTCGCCGCGCAGCCGGTCGATCCGCCGTTCGAGGGCCTCTATCGCGGCCGAATTCGATTCGGACACGAACGGCACGGTAGCTGGTTCCAGCAATCTCCAGCAAAGACCAGTGTCGGCGTGTCGCCTTGCGTTTTGCGCCGGGTGCTAGGCAGGCACGGGTGCGGGGCGTTCCTCCAGGACCCGCGCCCGGTTCCGCGCCGGGACGGGGATGACCTGCGGCTTGCGTTTGGCGGCCAGGTCCTCGACCCAGCCGAGGGTCAGCACCACCGCCGCCACCAGCAGGAACACCGACGACAGCTGGATGAACCCGCCCATCGCGCCGAGCAGCGACACGCCGAGCACGAGCGCGACGTCCCGCACCGTGATGATCGCGGCCTCGTGCCACAGGTAGATGGTCAGCGCGCGGCGGTTGACCGCCTCGGTGACCGGTTCGGCGGCGCCGAGCGACATCATCGCGGGCGCGGCGTTGAGCAGCACCAGCAGGAACGCGGTCGACCACAGCGTGTCGGCGACCGGCGCGTCGTTGAGGTCGTACCCGCGGGGGCCCGGGTTGCTGTACAGGAGCGTGAGGCCGATGCCGCCCATGACGGCGCACAGCGGCCAGAGGATCTTCTTGGAGATCCGCTGCAGGGTGCCGTCGTGGTGGGCGAAGCCCAGCATCCAGGCCGGCGCGTACATGAAGAAGTCACGGACGATGCCGCCGGTGCCGTGGCCGGTCTCCCACAGCACGACCAGCACCGTGAAGGGCACCAGCAGCGACGGGATCGGCCACTTGCGGAACGCCCAGAGCAGGGCCGGCGAGAGGACGATGAACCAGAGGTACGAGCGGATGTACCAGATCTGCCCGAACATCGGCGCGCCCCACTCGGAGGCGGGCGGATCGTGGAACGGCAGGAACCACAGCACGACGCGCCACGTCTGCTCCAGGCCGCCCACGAGCGACATGGTCACGACGGCGAACGTGCCGAGGACCCAGAAGGGCGGGAGGATGCGACGCATCCGCCGGCCGAGAGAGCGGAGGCCGGACCGGTCGAGCGAGGCGGCCATGAGCGACCCGCCGAGCGCGAACATGAGGCCCATCGCCGGGAACGCCACGGTCAGCCACGCGAATCCGAGGGTGTGGTACGTGACCACGCGGATGATCGCGACGGCTCGCAGGAGGTCTACGTACCGGTTCCGCATCCCCTACAGGTTGCCCTGCGCGCCTTAGGAGCAACCTTCCTCAAGCTCAAAATTGCCTGTGTTTCTTCTCAAAGATCCTAGAGACGTCGACCCGTAACCATTTGGGCAATCGAAGGGGTTCACCCGTTTCTCACCTTGCCGAGCGTGGCGGTCAGCGTGTCGGCCTCCTGCCGCAGGCCGTTGAGGAAGAACGTGGGGGTGTCGGTCACCCCGCTCGCCCGGCCGCTGGCCAGGTCGCGGTCGATCCGCTGGTAGTGCACCCGGTTCCCGCCGGTGTCCGGCAGGCCGAACTGCTGCGCGTACCGCTGCAGGTCCTCGTCCTCGAGCCGGTCCTGGTGCGCGAGCAGCAGCGCGTGCATGCTCCAGAACGCGCCCGCGTCGGCGGCCGCCTCGGCGAGCAGCGCGGCCGGCATGGCCCGCGGGTGCGCGTCGACGAGCGGGAAGTGCCGGAAGGCGAACCGCAACCGGTCGCCGAGGTGCAGCTGCAGCCGCTCGACGACCTCGAACGCGCGGCCCGTGTCGGGGTCCGCGTAGTCGCCATACTCCACCAGGGTGATCGGCGCGCCGGAGGATCCCTGCACGTGGTCGTCACCGTTGGGGGGCCGGCTCAGGGAGTTCGACATGGGCGTCATCCTGCCCCGTGCGGGCAGGATGACGCCTGTGCTAGTCGAGCAGTTCGGTCACCGTGCCGGCGCCGACCGTGCGGCCGCCCTCGCGGATGGCGAAGCCGAGCCCGACGTCCATCGCGATCGGCTTGCCGAGCTCGACGACGAGGTCGACGGTGTCACCCGGCATCACCATCGTCACCTCGCCCAGGTCCACCGACCCCACCACGTCCGTCGTGCGGAAGTAGAACTGCGGCCGGTAGTTGGCGAAGAACGGCGTGTGCCGGCCGCCCTCCTTCGTGGTCAGCGCGTAGACGTGCGCCCGGAAGCGCCGGTGCGGCGCGACCGAACCGGGCAGCGCGACCACCTGGCCGCGCTGCACCTCGCCGCGCTTGACCCCGCGCAGCAGCAGCGCCGCGTTGTCGCCCGCCTCGGCCCGGTCGAGCTGCTTGCCGAACATCTCCAGGCCGGTGACGACGGTCGGCTGGGTGGGTCCCAGCCCGACGACCTCGACCGGCGTGTTCAGCACGAGCGTGCCGCGCTCGACGGCGCCGGTGACGACGGTGCCCCGGCCGGTGATGGTGAGCACGTTCTCGATCGGCATCAGGAACGGCTCGGCCAGCACCCGGTCCGGCAGCGGCACGTACGTGTCCACGGCGTCGAGCAGCCCGGCGATCGAGTCCACCCACGCCGGGTCGCCTTCGAGCGCCTTGAGCGCCGACACCCGGACGACGGGAACCTCGTCACCCGGGAAGCCGTACTCGCTCAGCAGCTCCCGGATCTCGAGCTCCACGAGGTCGAGCAGCTCGCCGTCGTCGACCGCGTCGGCCTTGTTCATCGCCACGACGAGGTGCGGCACGCCGATCCGCCGCGCGAGCAGCACGTGCTCGCGCGTCTGCGGCATGACGCTGTCGACCGCGCTGACCACCAGAATCGCGCCGTCGACCTGGGCCGCGCCCGTGATCATGTTCTTCACGTAGTCGGCGTGGCCGGGCATGTCGACGTGCGCGTAGTGGCGCGTGGCCGTCTCGTACTCGACGTGGGCGATGTTGATGGTGATGCCCCGGAGCTGCTCCTCGGGCGCCCGGTCGATCCCCTCGAACGAGGTGTACTGGTTGACCGACGGGTACCGCTCGGCGAGCACCTTGGTGATGGCGGCGGTCAGGGTCGTCTTGCCGTGGTCGACGTGACCCATCGTGCCGATGTTGAGATGCGGTTTGGTCCGCGTGTACGCCTGCTTGGCCATCTGACACTCCACAGTGGATTTGTGGTCGGGTGTGCAGAACCCTGGGCCGAGCCTTGTCCTGAGTCGTGTGCGCAGGGCGTCCGGCTCGGCCGGCTCACCCTCCTCCGTCGGTTCCGCAGGACAACTGCGGGAGGAGGGTCAGCGTCGGAGGCCGGCCTCTAGCGCCGCGGCTAGCGCTGAAGACGCCCACGCGACCGCCGAGCCGGCCGGCTGGCCGAGCTCCAGAAAGGCGGTCGTCACGATCACGACGCGAACAGTAGCGCGCCGCCGCATCGGCGGCAACGGATTTACCTATGGCGTTGGACACATACCCCCATGGGGTATGTGATCACTTGTTGGGCAGGCGGATGGCGATCGTCGGGGCGTCGGCCATCACCGAGTTGGGTGCGCCGCCCTTGGCCACGTCCGCCGGCGGGCGATCGGCGCGGCCGACGGTGACCTCGGGATACAGCTCGACCTCGTCCCACTCCCCCATCACCTTGGGCTCGTGGCGGCCGAGCTCGATCTCGCGCGGCGCCATCGTGGGCGCGGTGCGGGCCAGGACGGCGGCGCCGTTGGTGCTGACGTCGGTCACCAGGACCATGCCGTCGCGCAGCTCCAGGCGGATGTGGTTGCGGCTGACCCGGCGGGCGCCCTCGTCGTCGAGCCACTTGCCGATCGTCACGCCCTCCTCGGGCGCGCGGCCGACGATGACCGGCCGGGCCGCGGTGACCGCGAACCGGGTGCGCACCGTGCCGTCGATCCGCACCACCATCGGCACGGCCGGCGCGCGGACCCCGGCGTCGATGAGCCGCTCGCCGTGCCGCGGGCAGATCGGCGCGCCGCTGGGCAGGGCCGGCGGCGCCTGGCCGGCACCGGGGGCCGGCGCACGGCCGAACATGGGGCAGTCGCCGGCCGGGCACCGCCAGTAACGACTCAGCACCGGGTGCGGCCGGGGCGTCGACCCGGTGACGGGCGCCAGCGCCAGCTCCATGCTGGTCGAGCCGCCGGTCGTGACGTAGACGGGGCCGGGGTGGCCGGGCAGCGGCACCCGGCTGACCACCGGCAGGCCGGTGAGCGCGGCGACCTCCCGCACGCGGGCGCCCGGCCGGGCGCCGGGCGGCAGCATCTCGATGAGGCCGTCGTCGGACCAGCGGCGCAGCACCATCCGCTCGTTGGAGGTGAAGTCGGTGTCGGACATCGCGCCGCGCTCGGCGACCGCGTAGAGCCCGACGCCACCGTCCCCGAGCTGGCGGCTCAGCGCATCGACGAAGAGCCCGAGGCGCAGCAGGGCGGCCGGCCGGCCCCCGTCGAGGTCGACGCTGCGGGCCCCCTCCACCAGGTCGATGACGCCGCCCGCGAGCAGCGGGTCGACGCTGAGTCGTCGCTCGATGGCGTCGAGTGCACGGCTGGTTTCGAATCGCACCCCGCTATCATGCATCAGCCGTCGACCGGAGCCGGGGCACGGCTCCGGACACGCCTTCACAAAGCCGCCGCCGGCCACCTCTGCGGCCGACGGCGGGCCTTGCGCCGCGCTCCCGGCGGGCACCCTTGGGGGGAGAGGGTGGGGGAAGGGGCCGGGCGCGGTATCCATGTCGTGACTGGTAGTGATGACGATAGATCACCGCGGCGTGGAGCAACAGCGGTGAATGTTTGAATGAAACCGGCTCAGCCGCCGCAGACCTTCGCCACCTCGACGAGGCGGTGCGGGGCAATGCCCTCGCGCTGCTCGACGGCGAGGGGATGGTCGGTCGGCTCCAGCTCGACGTACGGCCGGCGCCCCGGCTCCCGAGTATGCACCTGGGTCTTCAGCTGGAGCGTCTCGGGGTAGCCCGGGATGTTGTTCGACAGCCAGCCGAAGTACGGCGGCTCGGCCGTGCGCTCCGGGTCGTCCCACCGCTCGACGGCCCGCGCGAAGTTGGCCGGGCTGAGGCTGACCCAGACGTTGTAGGTCAGGTGGTCGGCGAACCCGTGCACCGGGATCTCGACCAGGCCGCGGATGAAGAAGTGCCGCTCCTCGAGCTCCGGAGCGTCGATGCAGCAGAGCTCCTCCTCCAGGAACGACTCGTCCCCGGCTCCGGGAGCGCCCCAGTAGTCGGGCGCGGAGAACGCCCACACGCTCGGCACGTCGCCGAGGTCGGTGCCACAACACGCACAGAGGAATGCCACGGCGTCGGATACTAGCCCTGCTGGGCGATCTCCCTCGCGCGGTCACGGGCCGCCTCGAGCGCGGCCAGGAACGCGGCGCGCACGCCGTGGTTCTCCAGCTCGCGGATGGCGTTGATCGTCGTGCCGGCCGGCGAGGTGACCGCCTCGCGGAGCTTCACCGGGTGCTCGCCGGACTCGCGGAGCATCACCGCCGAGCCGATCGCCGACTGCACGATGAGATCGTGGGCCACCTGGCGGGGCAGGCCGAGCAGGATGCCGGCATCGGTCATCGCCTCGACCAGGAAGTAGAAGTACGCGGGGCCGGAGCCGGACAGCGCGGTGACCGCGTCCTGCTGCGACTCGGGGACGCGGATCGTCCGCCCGAGCGGCCGGAACATCTCCTCGGTCTGGGCGAGGTGCCCGGCGGTGGCGTGCGAGCCGGCCGAGATGGCCGTCATGGCCTCGTCGACGAGCGCGGGGGTGTTCGTCATGACCCGGACGACCGGGGTGCCCTCCGGCAGATGCTTGGCGAAGAACGCCGTGGGCAGGCCGGCGCACAGAGAGACGACGAGCTTGCCCTCCGGCACCTTCGGCCCGATCTCGGCGAGCAGGGTGCCCGCGTCCTGCGGCTTGACCGCGATGGTGAGCACGTCGGCCTCGGTGAGCGCGGTCTCGTTGTCGACCACACGAATCCCGTACCGCTCGGCCAGCTCGCGGGCGCGCTCCGGCCGCCGCGCGGTGGCGATGAGCCGGTCCGCTGCCCAGCCGGCCCGGAGCAGCCCGGACAGCAGCACTTCGCCTAGCTTGCCGGCTCCGAGCACCGCGATGACGTGCACGTCCCTCTCCCCTCCGATGTCGCCGCCCACACGATCTCACGCCCACCCGGCCCGCCACGTCCGCACCCCCACCCGCCGCTCGACACCCCCGGCACCCCGCTCCACCCGCCCGGCCCGCCACGTCCGCACCCCACTCGCCGCTCGGCACCCCGCTCCGCCCACCGGCCCGCCACGTTCGCCACCCCACCCGCCCGCTCGACACCCCGGCACCCCG
>NZ_BMPI01000085.1 GCF_014647515.1 Dactylosporangium sucinum
ACCACCCGGTAGACGACACGCTCAACACGCAAATGCCGCACCGACGTGATCGCCCGAAACATGTAATCCCCGAACGGGCGGAACACAACCACCAAGGCGAGGACCAGCGAGCCGACGAACAATGCTGGGATCATCAGAACCGCTCCGGAAACAACAGCGCAGCCACCAGAAACACGGTGAGGGCCACCGCGAGCACCAAACCGACAAGATTCTCGGCGTTCACAGCTTCTCAACCGCCCGTACCGCCAGGCCGAGGAGCAGGAAGGCCGCGATCGTCAGCAGTACGAACACCAGGTCACCCACGGGGGGTCTCCTTCTTGGTCGTTGTCAGGACCGGCTTGGCCGCCAGGACGTTCACGAGCCCACCGCCGTCGATCCAGGCCCGCATGCGGGCGAGCTCCCGCCGGTGATGGACGTGTCGCGGGACTCGGGCGGCCGCCCAGCCGGCGACCGCGGCTCCTGCGAGCACGGCGAGGCGCAGCGCGTCGCTCGGCCCGTGCCAGCTGACCATGCCCAGCTCGTTGATCAGGAAACCGTTGAGCAGCAGCCACGCGATGCCCGCGGTCGCGGCGGCGGCGCCCAGGTCGCTCGTCACCCAGCCGATGACGGCGACCACCGCCGCGAGCGCCGCGAGCCGGGCCGTGTGCTCCGGCGGCGCGGTCCACCCGGCCGCGAGCAGCGCGGTCGTCACCACTCCGGCGGCGCCCAGGGCGACGCCGATGCTGGTCGGCAGCTTCATCTCGCACCCCCGGTTCTCGCACGTTCGGGGCCTTCCATCCGGCCCCGGTGCAAGTGAAGGCGCGGCCCGGGCGGCCGCCCAGATGCGTTGACGAAATCCCTACGCGTCTTGGGCGCTTCTTGACGCCGTCTTGACGCTCGCGGCGGTGTGCTTGCTCAGTGCTCGCCGCAGGGTCCGGTACGGGCGGCGCTGTGCTTGCTCAGTGCTCGCCGCAGGGTCCGGTGCGGGCGGCGCTGTGCTTGCTCAGTGCTCGCCGCAAGGTTCGGTACGGGCGGCGCCGGGCGAGCTCCGGCTCCGGCACCACGACGACGGGGCAGCGCGCGGCCCGGGTGCAGGCCCGCACCACCCAGCTGCGCCCAGCGGCCCCGAGCACGAGCAGGTCGTCGTCCCCGGCCAGGTCGAGCAGCACGTGGTCGGCCCGCCCGACCGGCGCGGCGACCAGCACCTCGACGTCGTCCGGCGCCCCTCCGACGGCGCTGGCGAAGGCGTCGACGACGTATCGTTGGGCCTCGGCCCGCAGCTCCCGCTGCCACTCGGTCACGGCCGGCCCGCGCCAGTGCGCGGGGAAGGGCCAGGCACGCACGGCGTAGAGCGGCGCCCCGATCCGCCGCGCCTCCCCGAGCCCGTACCGGACGGCCGCCAGCCCGGCCAACGACTGCGATACCCCGACCACGATCCGCCGCATGCCTCGACGGTAATGCGCCCTGCACCTCCCCGGCCGTGAAGAAATCGTCAAAATCGGCGCTCTGTCCATTGTGGAGCGCAGGGCGGTTTTGTCGTACGGGGGTTCTATGGTGGGGCCATGGTTGAGGCGGTGGTGGACTGGGATGCGCGCTTCGCGGCTTCGGTCGACGAGTGGCGGCGCCGGCGGGCCCAGCGGCGGGAGGTGCGGGCCTCGTTCGCTGAAGCCCGGCGGCGGGGGCTGGAGGAGCGGCATGCGCTGCGGCTGGCGCGGCTGGACCTGGAGGAGCGGCAGCGGGACGTGGAGGCGGCGATGGCGGCGGCTGACGCGCGGCGGGCTCGGCGGGCATCGGGGGCTCCGCCGCCGGCGGGGACGGCTGCCGTTGCCGCTGGGGCGCCGGCTGCCGCGACGGTGCCGGCGCGCGCGGGTGCGTCCGGTCCCGCGCCCGATTCCACGGCTGCCGTGCCTCCCGCTGCTGCCGTGCCTCCCGCTCCCGCCGTTCCTCCGGCTCGTGTGGTCCCTCCCGCTCCGGTGCGGCGCAGCACACCGGAAATCATTCGAGCCACTGAATATTCGGGGCCTACCCTCCTGCGTTGTGGAGGGGAGGGGAACCGTGACCGCACAGTTCTTGGAGCATCTGCAGTCGCACGGGACCGCGGTGCGTGTGCCGCGCGGCAAGGATGTGGTGTGGGACGACGAGCGTCTGCATGCGGAGGCGTGGGGCGCGGATCCGCAGCGGTATGCGCTGGCGGCCCTCATCCCGGGGACGCCGGCCGCGCAGCGGGTCCGGGTGCTGCTGCAGCTGCTGCTCGCCTCGTGGGCCGGGCTCGACGACGACGTCCGGGGCACGCTGGCGCGGGTCTGCCGGGTGCTCGCGCTCGGCCTGGCGCCGGCCGACGTGCTGACCGTGCTGCTCGCGGTGCGGCGCCGGCGGGCCAACCACGGGCACGTGACGCGCACCGCGCTCGCGCTGTTGCTGGAGCACCCGCTGGCGGCGGAACTGGTGCGGGCCCGGCGTGGTGTGGCCGTGGACTGCTTCGAGCACGCGGTGGGCCGGCGGACCGCGCGGGCCTGTGCGCGGCAGCTGGCCGAGGGGCGGCCGGTGCGGCACGCGCTGGCCTGGTTCGGGTCGGCGCCGCAGCGGGTCGGCGCGCTGTATTCGCCCGTGGCCACGACCCGGGTTGCGCCCCCGCCGGCGGCGGAGGCCGACCTGGACCTGGCCGGCGAGCGGCCGGAGACGGTGACGGCGACGAACCGCGGCGACCTCGCCGCAACGCTCGTGCACCGGTTCCGCGGCGGACCGAGCGAGGAGCTGACGCCGGCGGTGGAGCGGTACGTCGCCGAGGCCACCGAGGGCCTGCCGCGCTACGGCGGGACCGTGGCCCTGGTGCTCGACCGGTCCGCGTCGATGCGTGGCTACGGCGACCGCGAGTGGGCCGTGGCCTCCCAGGCCGAGGCGTTCCGGCTGGTGCTGGAGCGGGTGTGCGCCCGGCTCGTGGTGATCCCGGTCGGCGGTGCCGAGAGTGTGCGGGCAGCCGGAGCCACGGCGGCCGGAGTGACGGCAGCCGGAGCCACATCGGCCGGAGCCGCAGCAGACGGAGCCACATCGGCCGGAGCCGCGGCAGACGGAGCCGCGGCAGACGGAGCCGCGTCGGCCGGCCGCGCGCCGGCGGGCGGGGTCGCGCTGGCGACCGCTGGGACCGCGGGCGGTTTCGAGCCGGTGACCGCGGTGCCGGCGGGGGCGACCGACCTGGCGTCCGGGGTGCTCGACGCCGTGGGTGCCGGGGCGGACGTGATCGCGGTGGTTTCGGACGGGTACGAGAACGTGTACCCGGGGGACCTGGCCCGCGTGGTGGCCACGCTGCCGGTGGTCGGGGTCCGGACGCCGGTGGTGTTCTGCCAGGCGACGTTCGGGCACGCCGACGACCTGTCGCTGCGGCGGCCGGCGCCGCGGCTGCCGCGCAGGACGTTCTGGCACTCCGGCGACCTCGGGGCGCTCGTGATCTGGGTGCTGTCCCATGTGGACGGTGCCGAGGCGGAGCGGTGGCTCGGCGACGAGCTGCGGCGCCGGCTCGCCCTGGCCGAGCGCGAGCTGGCCGGCCCGCACCGGAACGACTCGGACCCGGGCCTGGACGGAGGAGGACGATGAGTGTGCTCGACCTGGTTCCGGCGGACGTCTCCGGCTACCGGCTGGGGCAGCCGCAGCGGGCCGGGGTGCTGACCATGGTGCCGGTGTTCGGTCCGGCGTATCCGGGCATCGTGCCGCCCCGGACCGGGCTGAAGCTCGGGCGGGTCGTCACGTACGGGTCGGTGGAGCTCACCAACCCGGCGGCGTCCGGGGTGGCGATCGTCCCGCTGCACGTGGGGTACATCCAGGACTCGGCGCAGAACCATGCGCTCTGCCGGTCGGCGTTCATCGCGGCCGGGCAGACGCTGCGCTTCGACGACGCCTGCTGCGTGCAGGAGTCGCAGGGTGGCTACCTGGCCGGGCGGGACCAGTGGTTCTTCGTCCTGCCGGTGGAGCTGCGGGGCGAGGCGCTCGCGATGCGGGGCGCGAACCGGTACAGCAAGCTGTGGGAGGACATCTCGCGGTTCAACGGCCGGCACGGGCTGCCGCGGCGGGGGCACCTGGAGCAGGTGCTGACGCGGCAGCGGGCCGGGCTCACGCAGTACCAGAGCCGCCTCGAACTGCTCGAAGGACAGCTCGGCGCCGTGTTCTTCCTCGGGGATCGGCTGGTCGGCGTGGAGATCGCGCCCGATCCGGCGTACTTCGCCGATGTGTGGATGGCGCTCGTGTGCTTCGCCTACGGGCCGGCGGCGTGGTTCGCGACGGACGCGGCGGAGACGGACGAAGAACCGTTCACCGTGGACGGTCTGGACGGGCTGCGCGGTGTGCTCGACGAGCGGCGCCGGTCGGTCGCCGCCGAGGTGCGCGAGTGGCTGGCCGAGGCCGGCTGGCGGCTCGGCGAGCCGGTCGAGGAGGACCGCTACCTCGACCTGCGACTGTCCACCGTGTCCGGCGAGCGGGCGGCCGGGCAGGTCGTGACCGACGGGCGGCGGCTCGTGTACGCGTCGCTGTTCACACTCGCCGTATAGAGCGGGTCACCTGCGGGGCGCCCAACCGGGCTCCGTACGCCGGTGGGGAACGGGATGTGGGACCGCATCAAGGCCGGGTGAGCCCTGGACCTCGCCGGAGGGGGGAAGGCGAGGTCCGGGGAACGCATGAACCTTTCCAAGGGGCGTCCCAAGGTCGCGAGGCGTTACCCGGCACGTGCCGCGGCGCCGGACATTCACCCGTGGTTCACGGCAGCGTCGGCGCGGGCGGGCACACTTCCGTACCGGAGGGGGATGTGTGGGCCGTGTGCTCACCTGACCCGAGAGGTGTTCCCTTTGTCATCCCTTTCCCGACGCGGATTCCTCGGCGCCACCGCGGCCGGCGGCCTCGGCATCGTGTTCGCCGGCAGCATCGAGGCCATCGCCGGGCCCGCGGCCGCGGCCACCCGCTCCTCGTTCGGCTACGGCCCGCTCGTCCCCGACCCGGCCGGCATCCTCGCGCTGCCGAAGGGCTTCTCGTACAAGATCGTCGCGCAGGCCGGCGTGACCGTGCTGGAGTCGGGGCAGCCGACTCCCGATGACACCGACGGGACCGGCACGTTCGCCAGCCCGACCGGCGCCACGCTGGTCAACAACCACGAGATCGGCGGCAGCGAGCCGTTCGGCGTGCCGCCGCTGCCCGGCCTGACCTACGACCCGGGTGCCCGCGGCGGCACGACCAATATCGACGTCGACGCCGACGGGACCCGGATCCGCGAGTACGTGAGCCTCGCCGGCACGCACAACAACTGCGCCGGCGGCATCACGCCCTGGGACACCTGGCTGACCTGCGAGGAGACCGAGGCGCGGGCCGGTGGCCGGCTGCAGAAGAACCACGGGTACGTCTTCGAGGTCGACCCGTTCGACCGGCAGGCCAACCAGAACCCCGTTCCGTTGAAGTTCCTCGGCCGCTATGCCCACGAGGCGGTCGCCGTCGACCCGCAGACCTTCACCATCTACGAGACCGAGGACGCCTCGGGCCCCAACGGCCTGTACTACCGGTGGACCCCGCCGGCGGGCTTCACCGGCGGCCGGGGCAGCCTGCGCACGCTGGCGACCAGCCCCGGCGGCGACACGGCCGGGACGCTGCACGCGATGGCCGCCTACCTCGGATCCAAGCACATCCCGGACCTGTCGATGGCGACCCAGCCCGGCACCCGCTACAAGGTCCGGTGGGTCGACGTGCCGGACCGCGACGCGGCCACCACCTCCGTCCGCAAGCAGCTGGCCGACGACCAGGTCACCCGCAGCCGCAAGCTGGAGGGCGCCTGGTGGGCCGACGGCGGTGCCTACTTCGTGGCCAGCTACGCGCGGGAGGCCGACGGCAGCGTCAACGAGCACGACGGCCAGGTGTGGTTCTACGACCCGGCCACCGAGTCGATCACGCTCAAGACGATCTTCGGTGTCAACCCCGACCCGGACGTCGACGCCGACAACTACGACGGACCGGACAACATCACGGTCTCGCCGTACGGCGGAGTCATCCTCGCCGAGGACGGCGACGGTGTCTCACATCTCGTCGGGATCACCGCCCAGGGCAAGGCCTACGGACTGGCCCGCAACGAACTCAACGACAGCGAGTTCGCCGGGCCGACGTTCAGCGCCGACGGCAAGATCCTGTACGTGGGCATCCAGAGCCCCGGCCACGTCTTCGCGATCACGGGACCGTGGGGCCGCCCGAGCAACGCCGACAGCTAGCGGCGACAGCTGCAGCCGAGGGGCCCGCGAACGCGCGGGCCCCTCTCCATCCCGGCGCCGGAACCCACCACGATTGATGCTCATCCGTGGTGGGTACATCCGCAGATGTGAAGTTGGCTGTCGTCGCGCATCGCAAGAAACTGCTCGGGGGCGGGCTTGACGAGCTGCGGCGGGCCATCGAGGACGCCGGGGTCGAGGCGCCGCTGTGGTACGAGGTGGGGAAGAGCCGCAAGGCGCCCAAGCGGGTGCGCAAGGCGCTCCGGCACGGGGCCGAGGTCGTCGTCGTGTGGGGCGGGGACGGGATGGTGCAGCGGTGCGCCGACGCGCTCGCCGGGACCGACGTCGTCCTCGCCATCGTGCCGGCCGGGACCGCGAACCTCTTCGCCACCGCGCTCGGCATCCCGCGGGACATCGCCTCCGCCGTCCACATCGGACTGCGTGGGCGGCGGACGCGGTACGACCTCGGGCGGCTCGGTGACGAGCACTTCGCGGTCATGGCCGGGGCCGGGTTCGACGCGGCGCTCATCGACGACGCCGACCGCCGGCTGAAGCAGCGGGCCGGCAAGCTCGCGTACCTGCGCACCGCCCTCCGCCACGTCCGCGACCGGCCCGTCGAGACCAGCGTCGAGCTCGACGGTCAGCCGTGGTTCGCCGGGCCGGCGACCTGCGTGCTGCTCGGCAACATCGGCACGATCGCGGGCGGTATCGACGCCTTCGACGACGCCAGCCCGTTCGACGGGCGGCTGGAGGTCGGCGTCGCCACCGCCCATGGTGCCCTGCAGTGGGCCCGCACGCTCGGGCGGATGGCGGCCGGGCGCACCGGGGCGTCGCCGTTCGTGCGGCTGGCGAGCGCGCGCACGGTCACGGTGCGGTTCGCCGAGCCGGTCCTGCTGGAGCTCGACGGCGGCGCCCGCAAGCCGGTCCGCAGGATCGAGGCCGAGGCGGTCCCGGCCGCCGTGACGATCGCGTGCCCCGAGCGGGCGGGTCGGCGCGAATCCGGCAACCGCCGCGACGCCTCGTAGCCGCGGGGGCGCCTGCGCCCCGCGGAGGCGACGGCGATCCGGCGGTCGTGGTCACGGCATTGCGCTGCGTGATGGCGAACGCCCCGCGTCACAGCCGTCGACGTCCGCCGGGCCGGGACGAAGCCGGCTCGGCGGACGCTCGCTCGTGGGCCTCGTGGGCCTCGTGGGCTAGGAAGCGTGCTCGGGGGCGTCGGCCGGGGCCGGGACCGTGGCCGGGTGCGGGTCGCGCGGGGCGGGCACGCCGTTCTCCGGGTGGGCGTCGGCGGCCGCGCGGACCGGGACCTTCGGATACTCCCCGGTGTCCGCGCCGCCCGCCGCGGCGGCCATGACGGCCGCGGCCGCCAGGTCGGCGACGCGCTTCGCCTCGCGCTGGACGCGGGCGCGGACCTCCTTGGCGTGCCGCTCGGCCGAGTCGGCGGCCTGGCGGGCGTGCTCGAGGCGGGTCAGCTCGCTCGCAAGGTTCTGCTTGACCTCGGTGAGCCGCTGCTGGAGCTGGGTGACCTCGCGGCTGAGCGCGGTGCCCTCCCGGCGGGCCTCGCCGAGCTGCTGCTGCGTGGCCTCGAACTCGGTCTGCAGCTGCGTGAGCGCCTTCTGGCGGGCCTGGATGTCCTGCTGGACGATGGTGAGCTGCTGCTGGGCGGTGGCGGCCTGCTCGTCGGCGCGCTTGCGCATGTCCGACGAATACTTCTGGGCCTCCGCGTGCAGCGCCGCGCTCTTCTGGTCGGCGAGGTTGCGCTGCTGGGTGATCTCGCGGTCGACCGTGGCGCGCAGCTCGGACAGCTCGCGGTCGGCGGCGCCGCGCAGCTCCTCGATCTCCCGCTGGGCGTTGGCCTTCAGCTGGGCCAGCTCCTGCGCGGCCTGCGCCCGGCCGGCCTTGACCTCCTGCAGGACCTGCTGGCGGGCGGCCTCGGCGAGCGCGTCGGCCTCGGCGCGGGTCTTCTCGAGGTGCTGGATGCTCTCCTCGTTGATCCGCTTGGCCTCCTGCTCGGAGCGCTCGTGCGCGGCCTCGCCGTCGGAGATGAGCTTGTCGGCGCGCTCCCGCGCCTCCTTGAGCAGCTTCTCGGACTCGGCCTGGTGCTCGGCCGCCTTCTGCTCGGTCTGCTCGATGATGAGCCCGGCCTGCTTCTCGGCGAGCGCGAGGATCTGGTCGACCATCGGGCCGAGGTGGCGGAACGACGCCCGGTCGACCCGGGCGGGTCGTCCGTTGGCCTCGGCCAGCTCGGCCTGGGCCTGCTTCAGCTGGGCGCTGAGCTCCTGCAGCTGGGCCGAGAGCTCCTGGGCCTGGCCGACGACCCGCTTGCGCTCCTGGGTGAGCGCCGAGACCTGCCGGTCGACCTGCATGAGGTGCGAGTCGACCTGCTTCTTGTCGTAGCCGCGGACGACGATCGAGAAGTCGGGCCGCGGGCCGGTAGCCTCGCGTTGTGTGAGCAGCTCCCCGCCGTGGGACATGGGCCATCCTCCATACGATCGGGAAGGGTCAGACGTCGGCGGTTCACATCCAAATCGCTGCGCGGTCCTGGCGCAAGTCACGTCACAGTGCGTGTCGGAGATGATAACCGTGAGTGGAGGGGGGATCCGCGGGCTCGGCACGGGAACTAGGCTGCTGGACATGGTCGATCCCAAGCAGCTGCGCGCGTCCGACGGCGACCGCGAGCGGGTGGCGGAGGTGCTGCGGGTGGCGGCGGCCGAGGGCCGTCTCGACCTCGACGAGGTCGACGAGCGGTTGCACGCGGTCTACGCGGCCCGCACCTACGCCGAGCTGGAGCCGCTCACCGCCGACCTGCCCGGGCCGTCGTCCGCGCCGGTGCGGATGGACGGCGTGCCGCCCGCGCCGGGCGAGGTGCGGTCGAGGGGGGCGGCGCTCGCCCTGATGAGCAGCTTCACCCGGCGCGGCCCGTGGATCGCGCCGCGCCGGTTCAACTGCCTGGCCTTCTGGGGCGGCGGCACGATCGACCTGCGCGAGGCGCGGATGCTGCACGGCGACATGCGCATCCGGGCGCTCGCGATCATGGGCGGCGTCACGGTCATCGTGCCCGAGGACGCCGAGGTGCACGTGACCGGCACCGGCGTGATGGGCGGTTTCGACCACAGTGCGGTCGGCGCCGGCCGCCCCGGCGCGCCCCGGATCGTCGTGACCGGCTTCGCGTTCTGGGGTGGCGTCACCGTCCGCCGCCGGTCCCGCAAGCTCAAGCGGCTCCCGGCCGGCGACGGCGACTGAACGGTCCGCCGCCGGTTGCGCAAGTTCAAGCGGCTCGCGGCCGGCGACGGCGGCTGGCGCTCAGACCCGCTCCGCCGCCACCTGGTAGTCGTGCAGCGCCACCGGGTCGTCCAGGCTGCCGTGGTGGTGGATC
The DNA here is from genome assembly GCF_014647515.1 of Dactylosporangium sucinum. Classification (GTDB taxonomy): domain Bacteria; phylum Actinomycetota; class Actinomycetes; order Mycobacteriales; family Micromonosporaceae; genus Dactylosporangium; species Dactylosporangium sucinum. The sequence goes on from NZ_BMPI01000085.1 coordinate 9,586, forward strand.
TGCCGCCACCGTTCGTGGCGGGGATGCCACGTGAAGTACCGGCTGGTCCGGAACTCCATCGGCACCCGCTCGCCCTCGCCGTTCGTGTAGTGGCCCAGCTCCCGGCCGGCGAACATGGCGGCTCCCGGCGACCAGTACGTGGCCGCGTCGGTGAAGGTGATCTCCAGCTGCATGCCGCTCTCGAAGAGGTGGCGGTACAGCTCGACGATCGCCGCACCCGAGCGCACGATGCCGCCGACCGGGTTGTCCACCTGGGTGAGGTCGTCGTCGGACCAGATCTGGGCGAGGACGTCGAGGTCCCCGTGGTTGAGCGCGTAGTAGAAGGTCTCCAGCGCCGCCACCGCCCCGTCGGCGGTCTCCAGCGCGGTGTCGGCCAGCCGGTTGCGGCTGTGCGGGCCGAAGTCGTAGTCGACGAGATCAGACACGCCCGGACGCTAGCCGGGCATGGGGTGACGAGCCCTCACTAGGCTGGGGCGCATGACGACGGTGGCGGTGCGTGGTGAGTCGGTGCAGGAGGTCGAGCCGGAGCTCGCCGAGTTCCGGGTGGTCGTGTCGGCCCGCGACAAGGACCGGCAGGCCACCCTGACCCGGCTGCGCGAGCGGGCCGACGCGCTGCGGCAGTTCCTCGACCGCTACGCCGAGGCCGTCGAGCGGCGCGAGACGAGCGGGCTGTACGTGCACCCGGAGACCAAGCGCGGCGAGAAGGTGACCGCGTACCAGGGCAGCGTGACGACCCTGGTCGTGGTGCACGACTTCGCCGCCCTCGGCGAGGTGATGCTCTCGATCGCCGACCAGGACCAGACCCAGATCCACGGGCCCACGTGGACGCTGCGCCCGGACAGCCCGGTGTACCGCGAGGCCCGCAGGGCGGCGATCGGCGACGCGATCGCCCGCGCGAAGGAGTACGCCGAGACGCTCGGCGCGCAGGTCACCGAGCTGCTGGAGCTCTCCGACCCGGGCGTCGGGCGCAGCTCCGAGCCGATGGCGACGTTCCAGTCCTACGGCGCCTCCTACAGCGCCAAGGCCCGCGGCGGGGCGCCCGAACTGCAGCTCGACCCGGAGCGGCAGCGCATCACCGCCGCCGTCGAGGCCCGCTTCACCATCACCGCGCCGGAGCTGGGATGACCCGCATCGTCGTCACCAACGACGACGGCGTCGCCGCGCCCGGCATCCGGGCCCTCGCGCGCGCCGCCCACGAGCTGGGCCACGACGTGGTCGTCGCCGCGCCGCGGGTCGAGGCGAGCGGCATGAGCGCCGCGCTGTCCGCGGTCACCGAGCAGGGCCGGATCGTCGTCGCGGCCACCGAGCTCGACGGGCTGCCCGGGGTGCCTGCGTACGGCATCGCCGCCTCGCCCGCGTACATCGCCGTCCTCGCCGCCCTCGGGGCGTTCGGCCCGCCGCCCGGGCTGCTGCTGTCCGGCATCAACCGGGGTGCCAACGCCGGCCACGCCGTGCTCCACTCGGGCACCGTCGGCGCCGCGCTCACCGCGGCCAACCACGGCATCAGCGCGCTCGCGGTGTCGCTCGACGTGCTCACCCCGGCCGCCGGGAGCACCGCTACCGGTGGCGCGGCCGTCGCCGACCTCGACACAGCCGACGACGAGTTCCGGCACTGGGCGACCGCCGCCGCCCTCGCCGCGCGGCTGCTGCCGTGGCTGGAGCGGGCGACCGCCGGCACCGTGCTGAACCTCAACGTGCCCGACCGGCCCTCGGCGGCGGGGCTGCGGACCGCGACCATGGCACCGTTCGGCCAGGTCCAGATGGCCCTCGCGGAGTCGGGGGACGGATTCGTCCGTACCGTCGTCGAGGCGTACGGCCCCCGCACGGTGCCCGGCAGCGACCTGGCCTGGCTCGCCGAGGGCTACGCCACGGTCACCGCGATCCGCCCGCCGGCCGAGCACTTCGGCGTCGACCTGCCCACGGAGTGACCTACCGGGCCTCCTGCTCGGCCTCGATCCGGGCGTTCCACTCGCGCTTCGACGACTGCCAGCCGTCCTCGTCGTGGCCGAGCCGCCAGTAGCCCGAGATCGACAGGCGGTCGCGCGGCACGGATCGCTCGACCCGGAGGTACCGCCGGATCTCCTTCACGAAGGCGGCCTCCCCGTGGACGAAGGCGTGCACGCCCTCCTGCCACGGCAGGGCGAGCACCGCCGGCACGAGCACGCTGCCGACCGCCCCCTCGCCGCGGTGCAGCCAGGTCACCCCCTTGAGGTCCTGCTCGTCCGCGGGCCCCTCGATCTCCACGAGCGCGGTGTGCGCGGCGGCGTCGGGCAGCCGCTCCAGCGCCGCGGCGATCGCCGGCAACGCGCTCTCGTCGCCCGCGAGCAGGTGCCAGGCGGCCGCCGGGTCGGGCACGTACCCACCGCCGGGGCCGCTGAAGTGCAGCGGGTCGCCGGGCTGCGCGCGGACCGACCAGCGGGCGGCCAGCCCGATGTCGCCGTGCAGCACGAAGTCGAGGGCCAGCTCCCGGGCGACCGGGTCCCACGAGCGGACCGTGTAGGTGCGGGTGACCGGCCACTGCTCGCGCGGCATCGTGGCGCGGACGTGCGCCGGGTCGAACGGCTCCGGATACGTCACGCCGGCCGCCGGGAACAGCAGCTTGACGTAGTGGTCGGTGAACGCCCCGGCGTCGAACTCGGCGAGCCCCTCGCCGCCGAGCACCACCCGCTGCATGTGCGGCGTCAGCCGCTCGGTGCGCACCACCCGCGCGGTGTGGACCCGCCGCTGCCGTTCCGTCATGCGTTCAGCCTACGACCCCGGCCGGGGAGCGGAGATCAGCAGGAGCGGTAGACGTAGTTTGCGCGGTTGGGCGGCACGCTGCTCAGCGCCACGCCGGCGCCGGCGGCGAACATCGCGGAGCCGGCCCGGTACGCGCCGTCGTAGAACGTCACGGTCGTGCCGGTGTTGTTGTGGACCGACTCGGTGCGATCCTGCCAGTACCACGTGGCCAGGTTCTGGTACCAGCAGTCGCTCAGCTTGCCCCGCGGGTAGCCCCAGCCCGGTCGGTCGTAGAAGCAGAACCAGCCGGAGGGGCAGTCGGGCGAGCCCTGCGCGCGGGCCGGCGCGCGGAGCGTGACGACCAGGGCGCCACCGAGGTAGCTGATCGTGTCGGGGGCGGTCGGGATGCCGCCCGGGTGTTCGCGGAGGTACCGCGTGAGCTCCGCGTGCGTCGCGGTGGTCGCGCTCGTCGCCGCGGGGATCGCGGCGCTCGCCGTGACGACGGCGATGAGTGCGGCTGCGATCAACCGATGCCGTGCCATCGATGACCCCCCATCGTGGTGTGCCGGATGACGCCACGGTAGGAAGAGAGCAATCGACGAGACCAGATGAGTATCGACGTTCTGTTGATCCGGAATGCACTCAGCGTGACTGAATCGCGCTGGAACGGGCTGACGGTCGTACAATCGAACACTCCGGCGTGTTCAATTGCGCGAATGCGGCCGGATCGGGCGTGCGCCGGGCCGTTCCGGTTGACCGGATCCCGACATTTCGCCCCCGAACGATTATCCGGTGGTGTCGGTGCGGCCGGCGCCGAGATAGAGGGTGTACCGCAGCTCGGCGGGTAACCGCACCCCGTCCCCGGGCGGGGCCGCGACGACGAGCTGGGCGGCACTGAGTAGCGCGCCGGTCGCCTCGTCGAACAGCAGCACGTCCCGCGTGGTGACGCCGTCGACGGTGAGGTCGGCGGCGACCGCGACCCCGGGCCGCGTCCCGGCCGTGTCCGTGGCGTTGCTCGTGGCGTCGTTCGTGGCGTCGTTCGTGGCGGCTTTCATGGCGGCTTGCATGGCGGCGCGGTCGGACTGCACGCCGAGCAGGCGCAGCCCGGGCAGCCGCGCGACCACGGCGAGGACGGCGAGGCGGTGCTCCCGGTCGAGGTGGTGCACGGCGTACACGTCGGCGACGCCCCGCAGCACCCCGCTCGCGCCGAGGCCGGGCTGCTGCTCCTGGAGCTGGAGCACGAGCGCCTCGGGATCGGCCGAGGGCTGCTCGATGCCGAGGAACAGCCGCCGGGCACCCCCGTCGAACCACTCGTCCGGCTCGGCCGTGACCCGCCCGCCGGCGTCGACCCGGCCGGCGCGGCGAACCCCGCGGTGTGCGGCGTCCCAGTACAGCCGCTCGTCACGCACCTCCATCGCCCCGCCCGGCCGGCCGGCGGGGCTCCACACCTGGATGTGGGTGAAGGTGTACCGCCCGTGCGCCGCCGGCTCGCCACCCCCGGCCACCCGCCGCCGGATCGCCTCGAGCGCCTCGGCGGCGGTGACCCCGTCGAGTGCCGGGTCGGCGGTGAGCGGGGCCGGCCCGGGCCCGGCGCTCTGTGCGGGGAGCCCGGTGGCGTCCGCGCCCGGCGGGGCCCCGTCGTCCCGCACGCCGTCGGCCGCGAGCAGCACCGCCACCGCCGCGAGCACCGCCAGCACCGCGGTCACCCGGGGCAGCCCGGTCGCCCGCCACCCCTGCCGATCGGCCCCCGCCCCGATCGGACCGGCCGCCTCGGCGGTGGCCGACCGGCCGGCCGCGCCCGGCACGCCCAAGTCCCGTGCCACGCCCAAGTCCCGTGCCACGCCCAAGTCCCGTGCCACGCCCAAGTCCCGTGCCACGCCCAAGTCCCACGCCGTGCCCGGTTCCCGTGTCGTGCCCTGGTCCCAAGCCGTGCCCTGGTCCCGCGCGCCCGCGCCGAGTGCTGTGCTCGCGCCGAGCGCTGCCCCCGCGCCCAGCGCTGCGCCCGGGTCCCGAGCCGTGCCCGTGCCTCGCAGGGTCCCGCCCGGCAGGCCCGCGTCCCGCGTCGCCCGCAAGGCCTGCTCCGCGTCCTCGTCACCCGCCCCACTCGCGGCGGCGGCGTCGCCGGTCGGCGCGCTGACGCCCGCCGCGCGCGTGATGCGCAGGTGGTGGCGGCTCCAGTGGCGGATCACGCCGCCGTCCGCGCCGCAGCCCAGCAGGATCCACGACAGGACGTGCTCGCTGAGGCGGGCCCAGCCGGCCTCGAACGTCTCGCGTACCACCTCGGCGGCCGGCGGCGCGGCGCCCAGGAGCTTGATCGCGAACGGCCCGCGGGCCGTCGGGATCAGCGCGGCCAGCCCCTCCGGGGTGTGCCCCGCCACCTCGACCGTCGCCAGCAGGGCCGCGAACAGCTCCGGGCCCGAGGTGCACGCGTCCAGCTCCGGGCGCAGCGGGCGGAGCGCCTCGTCCGCGCGGCGCCGGAGGGCCTCGATCCGGCGGTACTCCGGGGAGCCCTTGGCGACGTCGCACCCCTTCAGGTACCCGGCGGTGATTTTCCAGGTCGGGAGGTCCGCGCCCTTCTCGGCCGTGGACAGCGAGGCGAGCGACCGGCCGCCGACCTCGCTCACCCGGCGCAACGAGCGGTGCCCGGCCGCCGCGCGCAGCCCCCGCAGTTCCGCGGCGAAGAGCGGTGCCCGCAGCCCGGCCGTCCACGAATGCGCCGAATCATCGATCTCCATAATTGTGTGCTACCTTTTGTCGAGGGATGGTCGCCAATAAGAGTGCCCGGCGGGATCGGCCGAACGGCCGGGATCGACGGCGGGGATACCGGCAGAAACGACCGCTCGGCGGGCTGTGCCCGGCCGTGTGTGCGCGCACGATTGGTGGCGTCCGAGTCTCCCGGTTCGGCCATTCCGGCGGACGCCTTCCAACGGGTAGCGGATCGGGCGGGGGTCTCCTGTTTGCGGCGGGAGACCCCCAAACCTCGTGCCGCTACTCGGTGGCCGACAGCCGTGCGGCCAGCAGCGAGCAGCCGGTCAGCGCGGCCGGCAGCACGCCGGCGGCCAGGGCGGAGCCGCTCGCCTGCAGCACCAGCTGGGCGAAGCCGAACACCAGCGTCAGCACCGCGACCAGGGCCGCCCTCGGGCCGAGGTCGGCCGGGGGGAGTAAGGCGCCGAGCCGGCGCGACACGCGGAGTGCGGGGAACATCGGTTCTCCTGTCTACTCGGTTCGAACCTTGAGTGGGGTCGCCTTCCAACGGTTCGGCCGGGTGTGCGGAAAAACAGCCGGCCGGCGGGACGTGCCGGACGCGCCGCCCGGATTTGCGGTCCACTTACGGCAACACGTCCGGCCGAAAGTATGGCACCGGCACCCTTCGGTGTCATGGTCACGGCCAGCGATTCGAACGAATTCCCGGGTGAATGAACAATTCTTGCGCCGGCGAGGTGTTCAATCGAACGGCGACCACCCGCCGCACGCAGGAAGAATGCCGGCGGGACCCGCCGGTGAACGCCCTGCATCACATTGCGATTACGCCGCCGGAAACGAGAACAATTCGGATTGACGAACACGCTCGGTCACCGGTCATGCCCCCTGGATGAGGGCGACCCGGCCCGGCGGCGCGGACAGTGGGCGGATGGCGGACCGCGGCGGCTGGTCGGTGCTGTCGAACACGACCGTCGGCATGCTCATGGCCACCGTCAACGCGTCCATCGTGATCATCTCGCTGCCGGCGATCTTCAACGGGGTACACCTGGATCCCCTGGCGCGCGGGAACGTGGGTTACCTGCTGTGGATGCTCATGGGCTACATGCTCGTGACCGCCGTCCTCGTCGTCAGCCTGGGCCGGCTGGGCGACATCTACGGCAAGGTGCGCATCTACAACGCTGGCTTCGCGGTGTTCACGGGAGCGTCGGTGGCGCTCGCGCTCACCCCGTTCGAGGGCGAGAGCGGCGTGCTGTGGCTGATCGGCTGGCGGCTCGTCCAGGGCGTCGGCGGCGCGATGCTCATGGCCAACTCGACCGCCATCATCACCGACGCGTTCCCGCCCCGCCGGCGCGGCACCGCGCTCGGGGTGAACCAGGTCGCCGGGCTGGCCGGGACATTCATCGGGCTGGTGCTCGGCGGCATCCTGTCGGCCTGGCACTGGCAGGCCATCTTCTGGGTGAGCGTGGTGGTCGGCGCGGCCGGCACCTGGTGGTCCTACCGCAACCTGCGCGAGTGCTCGCCGCGCCGCGCCGACGTCCGGATCGACTGGGCGGGCAACCTCACCTTCGCCGCCGGCCTGACGATCCTCCTGGCCTCGGTCACCTACGGGATCCAGCCGTACCACGGCCACACCGAGGGCTGGACCAACCCCGTCGTCGCCGGCGGGCTGATCCTGGGCGCCCTGCTGCTCGCCGCCTTCTGCGTGATCGAGACCCGCGTCCGCGACCCGATGTTCAACCTGCGCCTGTTCCGGATCCAGGCGTTCTGGGCCGGGAACCTGGCGACCCTGCTCAACGCCATCGCCCGCGGCGGCCTGCAGTTCATGCTCATCATCTGGCTGCAGGGGATCTGGCTGCCGCTGCACGGGTACGACTTCGCCGAGACCCCGCTGTGGGCGGGCATCTACCTGCTGCCGCTCACCCTCGGCTTCGTCGTCGCCGGGCCGCTGTCGGGATACCTGTCCGACCGGTACGGCGCCCGCCTCTTCGCCACCGGCGGCCTGCTCGTCATGGCGGCCAGCTTCATCGGCCTGCTGCTCGTGCCGGTCGACTTCGGCTACCCGGGGTTCGCGGCGCTGCTGGCGATCAACGGCATCGGCTCCGGCCTGTTCTCCGCGCCGAACACGACGGCGGTGATGAACTCGGTCCCGGCCGCCGAGCGCGGCGCCGCTTCCGGCATCCGGGCGACGTTCCAGAACACGGGCATGGTGCTGTCGATCGGCGTGTTCTTCTCGCTGCTCGTCGCCGGCCTGTCCCGCTCGCTGCCGGTCACCCTGCGCACCGAGCTGGTCACGCTCGACGTACCGACCCCGGCCGCCGACGCGGTGGCCGCGGTACCACCGGTGGAGCTCATGTTCTCCGCGTTCCTGGGCGTCAACCCGCTCGGCACCCTGCTCAACGCGGCCGGCGTCCTCGACACCCTGCCGACGGTGACGGTGCACGCGCTGACCGACCGGACGTTCCTGCCGCGGTTGCTGTCCGGCCCGTTCCACGACGGCCTGGTCGTGGTCTTCACCCTGGCCGCGGCGTTGTCCGTGGCCGCCGCGGTCGTCTCCCTGCTCCGCGGCGGCGTCTACATCCACGACGAGGATCAGTAGCCGGCGGGTAGGCGCCGCCGGGTTCGTGCGCGACCGGCCGGCGCCCCGGGGAGGCGCCGGCCGGCGAGCGTTCACTGGCCGCCGACGTCGTCCAGGTGCTTGTCGAAGCCGATGTACAGCCGGGCGCCCGGGTTGGCGCTCAGCGCGCCCAGGGTCTCCAGCTCGCGCAGGCGGAGCAGGGCCGGGTGCTGCGCGTAGGCCGCGGCGGCCGCCGAGCGGCGGTTCAGGGCGTCGACCTCGGCGTCGGCCCGGATGCGCTGCGCGTCCGCGTCGGCCTGCGCCGCCAGGCGGGTGGTGTCGGCGCGGGCCTGGGCGGCGACCCGGTCGGCGTCGGCGCGGGCCGTCGCCTCCAGGGCCTCGCGCTCGGCCTTCGTACGCGCCTCGACCAGCTGCGCCTCGGCGAGCCGCTCGGCGGCGAGCACCCGGTTCATGATGTCCTGCAGGTTGCCGGGGAACGCCAGGTCCTTGACGTCGGCGCGGAGGATCTCCACGCCGTAGCCGGTGGCGATCGACTCGACGTCGCGCAGGATGTCCTCGCTGAGCTGGTTGCGGTTGGTGAGGATCGCCTCGAGGGTCATCGACGCCAGCGAGCGGCGCGCGGCCAGCTGGACGTCGCTGTAGAGGCGGTCCTCGTACGCCTCGACGCGCTCGACCGCGGCGACCGGGTCCGTCACGCGGTACTGCGTGATGATGCTGACCCGTACCGCCACCTTGTCGGCCGTCAGGATCTCCTGGCCCTTGATGGTGAACTCGCGCTGCCGCAGGTCGACGTGCACGATCTCGACGCGCGGGCCGGGGGCGCGCAGGAACCGCCGGACCGGCGGCACCTCGTAGCGGCCCGGCTCCAGCAGGGCGTCGAACCGTCCGTCGACGTACCGCAGGCCGCGGTGCGTGCTGCGCACGATGACGTGATGCCGGCTCATTGGGGCACACCTCCGGAGGAAGGAAAGGGTGGCCCCGTAGCGGATCCGATGTGAAGGGATCGGTCGCCGGGAAGGCAGACGACGAGCTTGGTGTGATCGCCAGTGCGTCGCCCGCGTGGGCGCTTGGCTTCTGAAGCCGCCGGGGCCGCCCATGACGATCCCAGCCGGGGCGACGAAGGACAATCGATATTCAGCCGCGCAAGGCCTGCTCGATGTCCTCCAGGCTGCGGCCCTTCGTCTCCGGCAGGTTGCGGTACAGGTACAGGAACCCGAGGACGCCGAAGACCCCGTAGATCCAGAACAGCCCCGTCGCGGTGAACACCGAGATCGTGGTCAGCACCGTCAGCGAGATGACGAAGTCGAGCGACCAGTGGGTGACCGTGCCCGCGCCGGCCGCCTTGCCGCGCACCGCGGTCGGGAAGATCTCGCTGTTGATGAGCCAGATGCCGACGCCCAGGCTGCCGGCGAACGCGGCGATGTACACGCACAGCACGACCACGAGCGCGATGCCGGTCATGCCGGTCTGGCTCGGCAGCAGGTACAGCCCGCCGAGGACGGCCAGGCACACCACGACCACGGCGGTGCCCCACAGCAGCAGCGGGCGGCGCCCCACGCGGTCGATCGCCAGCAGCGCGGCGATCGTCACGAGCATGTTCACCAGCCCGATGCCGACGGTCGACAGCAGCGCCGCCGAGTCGCCGAACCCGGCCCGCGTCAGCAGCGTCGGCGTGTAGTAGATGACGGCGTTGACCCCGACGAGCTGGTTCGTCGCCGCGACCGCCACCCCGAGCAGCACGGCCGGGCGCAGCTTGCGGGTGAACACGTCGCGGAACGACAGGTCGCGCTCGGCCGCGCTGATCGCCCGGATCTCGGCCAGCTCCTCGTCGGCCTCGCGCGGTCCGCGGGAGCGCAGCATGACGGCGCGGGCCTCGTCGTCGCGGCCACGGGTCAGCAACCACCGCGGGCTCTCGGCCAGGGTCAGCAGGCCCAGCAGCATCGCGGCCGCCGGGACCACGGCCAGTCCCAGCATCCACCGCCAGCCGGCGGAGCTGGAGAACGCGAAGCCCACGAGGTACGACACGAAAATGCCCACCGTGATCATCAGCTGCTGCAGGGACACCAACCGGCCGCGCACCTGCCGGGGCGCCATCTCGGCGATGTAGGTCGGCACCACCAGCGACGATGTGCCGATCGCCATGCCCAGCAGGAACCGGGCGGCGACGAGCACCCCGGCTCCCGGGGTGAACGCCGACGCGAGCGCGCCGACGCAGAACACCGCCGCCGACACGATGAGCATCCGGCGGCGGCCGAACCGGTCCACGAGCGGCCCGCCGCCCACGACGCCGACGATCGCGCCGAGCAGCAGCGCGGCCACGACCACCTCCTGCATCGTGCTGGACAGGCCGAACGCGACGCTCAGGTACAGCAGGGCCGCCGAGATGACGCCGGTGTCGTACCCGAACAGGAAGCCGCCGAGCGCGGCGACGAGCGCCGGGCCCAGGATCGACCAGTTGACGCTGACGGCGGTGCCACGGACGCGGCCCGCGGCGGGGTAGCCGGCCATGGCGACGGGCTACCCCGCCCGCCGGGGCCCATGCGGTCACTCCACCCTGAAGTCCGCCATCATCGCCATGTCCTCGTGCTCCAGGTTGTGGCAGTGCAGTAAGAACAGCCCCGTGTGGTCGGTGAAGCGCACCGCCACCTCGACCGCCTCCGCCGGCCGCACGTCCACGGTGTCCTTCCACCCCATGTCGTACCGCGCGACGTCGTGCCCGTTGCGCGACAGCACCTGGAAGGGGTCGAGGTGCAGGTGCACCGGATGGTGGAAGTCGGTGAGGAACCGCCACCGCTCCACCTCGCCGAGCCGCGGGTTCGCCAGCGCGTGGCCCGGCCGGTAGGCCTCGTCGTTGATCGTCCACGTGCCGTCGGTCGACTGGCGGAACCGGAAGGTGCGGGTGCGCTTCGGCGGCCCGAGCGGCTCCAGGGTGCGGCTCAGCACCGCCGGCACCGCGCTGTCGTCCGCCTGCCGCGCGCCGGTGACGTCGAACCGCATCACGTCGAGCCCCGCGAGGCGGTCGACCAGCCGCACCGTCGTGCCGGGCCGCCACCGCGCGAAGTCGACCACCACGTCGAACCGCTCGGCGGGGGCCGCGTCGATCGCGTCGTGGGTGAGCGGTGCGGCGAGCAGCCCTCCGTCGCTGCCCACCTGCGTGAACGCGGCGCCGCCGGGCGGCTGCGGGTCGAGCGCCAGGCGGTAGCGGCGGGCGTTCGACGCGTTGAGGAGCCGCAGCCGGTACCGCACCGGCGCCACCTCCAGGACCGGCCAGGGCGCGCCGTTGACCAGCACGACGTCGCCGAGGACACCCTCGACGTGGTCGGCGGCGTAGCGGAACGACCCGTCCTCGGCGAAGCTGCGGTCGGTGATCATCAGGGGTACGTCGTGATCGCCTTCGGGCAGCGGGAGCGCGTCCTCCTCGTCGTCGCGGACCAGGTGGAAGCCCGCCAGCCCGCGCCAGACCGCCGGGGCGGTGGCGCCCATGCGGTGGTCGTGATACCAGAGCGTGGCGGCGCGCTGCCCCATCGGGTACCGGTACGCGCGCTCGCCGGTCGCGACGGCGCCCATCATCATGTCGCCGTGGTGCTGGTGCCCCGGTTGACCGTTCGCGGGCAGCAGGAGATCGATCGGGTAGCCGTCGCTCTCCGCCGGGGTGTGGCCGCCGTGCAGGTGGACGACGGTCGGCTCGGGCAGCTCGTTGCGGTGCGTGACGACGGTCTCCGTCCCGCGCCGCGACACGATGGTCGGGCCGGGGAACGTGCCGTCGTACGTCCAGGCGCGGGTCTTGAGCCCGGGCAGGATGTCGAGGTCGGCCTCGCGCTGCACGATCGTGATGGCCGTGCCCTCCCGGGTCGCGGGGATCGGCAGGCGGGCCCGGAACTTCGGTGGGAGCGGGGCCGTGCTGCGCAGGAGGCGGCCGGGGGAGGCGGGGCGCAGCAGGGCCCAGCCGGCGCCGGCCGCGACCGCCGCGGCGCCGAGGCCGAGGAAGGCGCGGCGCTTCATGCCGTGGCCTGCCCGGCGGCCGGGACTCCGGCGGTGCTCGCCGTCGCGATGGCGCTGGGCGTGTCGGCTCTGCTGGGCGTCCCGGCGGTGCCCGGCGTCTCGGCCCTGCTCGGCATCCCGGCGGTGCTCGGTGTGTCCGGTGTCTCTGTGGCCTTGGGGTTGCTCCATGCCCACGCCGCGAGGCGGAGGGTGCCGATCACCATGAACACGCCGATCGGCACGTGCAGGCCCAGGATCCGCAGCATGCCGAGGGCGCCCTGGGCGGCCAGCGCGAAGGGCAGGACAAGGCCGCCGACGAGGATCATCCGGGGCCGGTCGCGGCGGCCGGGCAGCAGGACCACCACGGCCTGCAGCAGGGCCACGGCGACCATCGTGATGCCGGTCAGGCTGTGCCAGCGCAGCGGTGGGTAGTGGCCGCTGAGGAAGCTGCCCGCGAAGCCGACCTGGGCGACGGCCAGGACGGCGAGCACGGCGGTCGTGCCGCGCAGCAACGTGTGCGATCTCATGCCCAACACCCTGCCGGGCCGGCCGCGCCCGCACATCGGACCAGGGTTGTCAGCGACTACCACGCTGGTCGTACTGCGCATCTCCACCCTGGGTCCGACGTGGCTCGCGGCGCGATCGCCTATTTTCGACGCATGGTTCGTGGTTGGCGGCGGCTGCCGCCGTGGGGACGCGACGCGGCGCTGGCCGTGGCCGTCGCGCTGGTCGCGCTGGCCGGCGGGATCGCCGCGCCGCCCGCCCGCCTGCCGTTCGACGCCGGCGCGGCGCTCCTGCTGCTCGGTGGGGCGCTGCCGCTCGCGGTGCGCGCCCGGTTCCCGCGGCTGGTGCTGTGGACGGGCGCGGTGTGCCTGCTCGTCTATCTCATCGCCGGCTATCCCGGCGTCGCGCCGGCCGTGCCGGTGATGGTCGCGCTCTACACGGTGGTGCGCGGCGGTCGCCGGTGGACGGCCGGCGTGACGATCGCGGCCATCCTGGTCGTGGGCTTCGCGGGGGAGCTGCTGCGCAGCGCCGGCCACCCGCCGCCCGACCTGTTCCAGCGCTGGTTCCTGCAGATCGGCTGGATGGTCGCGGCGAGCGTGCTCGGCGAGGTGTTCCGGCAGCACCGCGCCTATCTCGACCAGGTCGAGCGGCGGGCCGCCGACGCCGAGCGCACCCGGGAGGAGACCGCGCGGCGCCGCGCCGACGAGGAGCGCCTGCGCATCGCTCGCGAACTGCACGACTCGCTGACGCACAGCATCTCCATCATCAAGGTGCAGGCCGGGGTGGCCGTGCACCTGGCCCGCCGGCGCGACGAGCCGGTCCCGGCCGCCCTGGTCGCGATCCAGCAGGCCAGCGGCGAGGCCATGCGGGAGCTGCGGGACACCCTCGAGGTGCTGCGCAGCGACGCGGCCGAGCCGGGCCGCGAGTCCGGGCTGGCCCGCCTCGACGCGCTGGTCGAGGGCGCCCGCCGGGCCGGCCTGCCGGTGACCGTCCACGTCGACGGCGAGCCGAGAGAGCTGCCCGCCCCGGTCGACGGCGCCGCGTATCGCATCGTCCAGGAGGCCCTCACCAACGTCTCCCGGCACGCCGGCCCGGCGACGGCGGCGGTCCACCTCGGCTACGGCGAGGACGCCCTCACGGTCCGAGTCGACGACACCGGCCGCGGCGTGACCCCGGCCGCCGAGCCCGCCGTCGCCCCGCGCGCCGGCCGCGGAGTCGTCGCGGACACCGAGCCGAGCGTCGCGTTGGGTGCCGGCCGCGGGGTCGTCGCGGACACCGAGCCGGGCGTCGCGTTGAATGCCGGCCGCGGAGCTGTCCCGGATGCCGGCCGCCGCGTTGCCGCCGATACCGGCCGCGGCGCCGCCCTGCCCACCGGCCAGACCTCGGCCCGGGGCACCGGCCGTGGCACGGTCGCGTCGCCGAAGCGCGGCCTCGGCCTCACCGGCATGCACGAGCGGGTGGCCGCGCTCGGTGGTTCGCTGCACGCGGGGCCCCGGCCCGGGGGCGGGTTCACGGTGAGCGCGACGCTGCCGGTGGCCGCGTCGTGATCAGGGTGCTGCTCGTCGACGACCAGGCGCTGATCCGGGCCGGGTTCCGGGCGCTGCTCGACGGCGAGGACGAGTTCGAGGTGGTGGGCGAGGCGGCCGACGGCGAGCGCGGGGTCGAGCTCGCCGCCGAGCTGCGGCCCGACGTCGCGCTCGTCGACATCCAGATGCCCCGGCTCGACGGCATCGAGGCCACCCGCCGCATCGCCGCCGACCCGGCGCTGACGGAGACGCACGTGGTGATCCTGACGAACTACGGGCTGGATGAGTACGTGTATGCGGCGCTGCGGGCGGGCGCCGCCGGGTTCCTCGTCAAGGACACCGAGCCGGAGGACCTGCTGCACGGGGTGCGGGTGGCCGCCCGCGGCGATGCGCTGCTGTCGCCGGCGATCACCCGGCGGCTGATCGGCGAGTTCGTCGCCCGGCCGCCCCGCGCGCCGCTGACCGCCGCGCTGGACTCGCTGACCAACCGGGAGCGCGAGGTCGTCGCGCTCGCCGCGCGCGGGTTGTCCAACGACGAGATCGCCGGGCGCATGGTCATCAGCCTGGCCACCGCCAAGACCCACGTGAGCCGGGCGATGACCAAGCTGCACGCGCGGGACCGGGCCCAGCTCGTGGTGTTCGCGTACGAGTCGGGCCTCGTGATCCCGTAGGTCGCGCCCGCGGCCGGTCCGGCCGCCGGCCGGGGACGGGCACGTGGCCTGTCTTGCCGCCTTGCCGGCCCGAGGGAGCGGACCCGGATTCCGTCCGAGGCTGCGTCCGTTGCAGGACACGTTCGTGAACGTGACGGCGCCGCTGCTCGCTCGCGCCGCCATGCCGGCCGGGTCGGGTCCGGGTTCCGCCCGTGGCCTGTCCTGCCGCGCATGCCGGGTCGGGGCGCGCCGGCCGGCTTCTTTCCGGCGCCGGCCGGGTCGGGTCCGGTTCCGTCCGTGGCCCGTCCTGCCGGGCGTGCCGGGCGTGCCGGGCGTGCCGGGTCGGGGCGCGCCGGCCGGCGCCGGGTTGGACGGGTTCGGTTCCGTCCGTCCCGGCTCGGCGGGATCGGCGGCGCGGGAGCGCGGCTCAGCCGCGGGCGGCCAGCCACTGGGCGAACGTGATGGTGCCGAGGCGGGCCGGGCCCGTGGGGACGATCGTGGTGTCGCCCAGCCGCGTGCCGAAGTAGCGGGCCTGCGGGTCGATGCGCACCTCGCGCAGCGCCGCCTCGCCCTCCGTCGCCTCCAGCCAGCGGCGCACGAAGTCGGCGTGGGAGAAGCGCTCCGGGCCGGCCAGGTCGACCGTGCCGTTGAGCGGCGGCTCCGGGGCCACGTCGGCCAGGGTGGCCGACACCTCCTCGGCGGCGATGGGCTGCATCGCGCCGGGGGAGAGGTGGTAGCCGTCGGGCGTGCGGGCCGACTGGGCGATCGGGCCCGCGAACTCGAAGAACTGGGTCGCCCGCACGATCGTGTAGGGGATGCCGGAGTCCTTGACGAGCGACTCCTGGGCCGCCTTGGCCCGCAGGTAGCCGCTGTCGGGCGCCCGGTCGGTGCCGACGATCGACAGCGCGACGTGGTGGCCGACGCCCGCCTCGGCCTCGGCGGCGAGCAGGTTCTTGCCCGAGGTCTGGAAGAACTCCATGACCGCGTTGTCCTCGAACGACGGCGAGTTGGCCACGTCGACCACGACGTCGGCGCCGGCCAGCGCCTCGGCCAGGCCCTCGCCGGTGATGGTGTTGACGCCGGTGGCCGGCGAGGCGGGCACGGCCTCGTGGCCCTTGGCCTGCAGCAGCTGGACGAGCTTGGAGCCGATGAGTCCGGTACCGCCGATGACGACGATCTTCACGATGTCCTCCAGAAGCTTGCCTCAGGAACTCGGATAACTGTTGTCCGGGTCGACTGTACTCGGACAACCTCTGTCCGAGTCAAGTACGATGTGACGATGAAGATGTCCGGCGGGGTCGAGTGGTCGCTGCACTGTTGCGTGGTGCTCACCGCCGCGGAGCATCCGGTGCCGGCCGCCCGCCTCGCCGAGCTGCACGACGTCTCGCCCAGCTACCTGGCCAAGCAGCTCCAGGCGCTGTCGCGGGCCGGGCTGGTCCAGTCGGTCCAGGGGCACGCCGGCGGCTACGCACTTACCCGCGCGCCGGAGCAAATCACCGTCCTGGACGTGGTCCAGGCGGTCGACGGGGTGGCGTCCGCGTTCGTCTGCACGGAGATCCGCCAGCGGGGTCCGCTCGCCACCCCGGCCGAGGCGTGCTCCGCCCCCTGTGCGATCTCGCGGGCGATGGCGGCGGCCGACGAGGCCTGGCGCGCCGCCCTGCGCGGCGTGACGATCGCCGACCTGGCCCGCGGCGTGACGGGCGACTACGGCCCCGGCGTGTTCGCCGGCATCCGCGAGTGGCTCGGGAGCGATCGCCCGATTTAGCGTACGCATCCGACTACGGAACGTTAGTTTCCCTCGTACGCCCCGGCCTGGACCGGCCGGGCGACGGACGGGGGACCGGATGGCTCGCAGAGGGTACGTCGCACGGCACCGGCAGGGCATGCGCCTCACGCTGGCGCGGGTCGCGCTGCCGTTCCTGATCGCCGGGGGCGCCGGCCTCGCTCCAGGCGCGGCGCTCGCGGCCCCCGCCGGGCCGGTGAACATCCTGGCCACGCCGCAGACGATCACGTTCCCGGCCCTCCCGGACACGCCGTGGAACGGGACGGCCCCCGTGCCGGCGGCCACCTCCGACTCGAACCTGCCGGTGACGTACTCCAGCCTGAACACCGGCGTCTGCACGATCGCCGGGAGCGCGATCACCCTCGTGGCGATGGGCACCTGCACGATCGCCGCCGACCAGGCCGGCGACGGCGCGTACGACCCGGCGTCCCAGGAGACCCGCAGCTTCGAGGTCACCCAGAAGACCCAGGCCATCACCTTCGCCGGGCCGGGCAACACGCAGCTGTCGCAGACGCCGGCGCTGAGCGCGACCGCGGACTCCGCGCTGACCGTGGACTTCGCCAGCACGACGCCGAGCACGTGCACGGTCAGCGGAACCACGCTGACCCCGGTGACGGTCGGCTCGTGCACGGTCACCGCCGACCAGGCCGGCGACACCGACTGGGCGGCCGCGCCGCAGGTGAGCCGGACCTTCCAGATCACCAAGAACGCGCAGACCATCACGCCCAACACGCCCGGGACGACGGCGATCACCGCCGGTACCGTCAACCTCACCGCGACCGCGTCGTCCGGGCTGACCGTGGCGTACACCGCGGTCACCCCGAGCGTGTGCACCCTCGCCGACTCGACGCTCACCCTGGTCGCCGGCGGCACCTGCACCGTCGACGCCGATCAGGCCGGCAACGCCACCTTCGCCGCGGCGCCCCAGGTCGCGATCTCCTTCTCGGTGACGAAGGAGGCCCAGAGCATCACCTTCGCCGACCCGGCCGACACCACGCTGGACGCCTCGCCGGTCGCCCTCACCGCCGGCGCCACCTCGACCCTGCCGGTGACGTTCACCAGCGGCTCGCCGTCGGTCTGCACCGTCTCCGTCGCGTCGGTCACCCTGCTCACCGCCGGCACCTGCCTCATCCACGCCGACCAGGCCGGCAACGGCCACTGGGCGGCCGCCACCCGGACCGACCAGTCCTTCGCGGTCGCCAAGGGGGCGCAGACCGTCACGTTCACCCAGCCGGCCGACCGGGCCCTCGACGCCGCGCCGCTCACCGTCGCGCCGACGGCGACGTCGGGGCTGACGGTCACCCTCGCCAGCACCACGACCGGCGTGTGCACGGTCAGCGCCTTCACCATCACCGCCGTCGCCGCCGGGACGTGCACCGTCGAGGCCGGACAGGCCGGCAACGCCGACTGGAACGCGGCGACCACCGTGTCGCGGTCGTTCACCGTCACCAAGGGCGCGCAGGCCATCACCTTCACCGCCCCGAGCGGCAAGGTGCTCGCCGACAGCCCGGTGACCGTGTCGGCGACCGCCTCGTCCGGCCTCGCCGTGACGTTCTCCAGCAAGACCGCCGACGTGTGCACCGTGTCCGGCACGACCGTGACGCTGGTGAAGACGGGCACCTGCACGCTCACCGCGAGCCAGCCCGGCGACGCCGACTGGAACGCGGCCGCCGCCGTCGACCGCGGGTTCACCGTCGCCGGCAACGGCCAGACCATCACCTTCGGGGCGCTGACCGACAAGGCGCTCGACACCGGTACCGTCGCCGTCTCCGCAACCGCGAGCTCCACCCTGCCGGTCGTGTTCACCAGCGCCACCCCGCTCGTCTGCACCGTCTCCGGCACGACCGTCACGCTGGTGAGGACCGGCACCTGCACGGTGAGCGCCGACCAGGCCGGCGACGCCGACTACGCCGCCGCGCCACAGGTGCAGCGCAGCTTCACGGTGACCACCGGCAGCCAGACCGTCACGTTCGCGACGATCGCCGACCGCACCTTCGACGCCGCGCCGCTCACCGTCGCGCCGACCGCGTCCTCGGGCCTGACGGTCGCGCTGACCAGCGCCACGCCGGCCGTCTGCACGGTCGCCGGCCGCACCGTCACCGCCGTCGCCGCCGGCACCTGCACGGTCAACGCCGACCAGGCCGGCAACACCGACTGGAACGCGGCGACGACCGTCGCGCGGTCGTTCGAGATCACCAAGGGCGCGCAGGCCATCACCTTCACGCCGCCGGCCTCGACGGCGCTGTCCGACGGCCCGGTCACCGTCGCCGCCACCGCCGGCTCCGGGCTGACCGTCGCCTTCACCAGCACCACGACCGACGTGTGCACGGTCAGCGGGACGTCCGTGACGCTCGTGAAGGTCGGCACCTGCGGCCTGAGCGCCGCGCAGGCCGGCAACGCGAACTGGACCGCTGCCACCCCGGTGGCCAGGCAGTTCAGCGTGATCCAGGACCCGGTGCCGGTCACCGTGCCGGCCGACGGGCCGCCGGCCGGCGACGGCACGCTCGGCAACTCGAACGGCTCCACCGCGGTGCCGGGCGGCACGGTCACGCTGAGCGGCAGCGGCTACAAGGCGAACACGACCATCACGCTCGTCGTGTACTCCACGCCGGTCGAGCTCGGCACCACCACGACCGACAGCGGCGGAGCGTTCAGCGTCACCGTGCCGCTCCCGGCAAGCCTCGCCTCGGGCACCCACACGCTCGTCGCGGCCGGGCTCGCGCCGGACAACACGCTGCGGTACCTCTCCGTGCCCGTCGCCGTCGCGAGCGAGGACCTCGCCGTCACCGGCGCCGCCACCGGGGCGCTCGGCGTCATCGGCGCGTGGGCGGTCGTCATCGGCGCCGTCCTGCGGCTGCTCGGCGGGCGCCGCACGTGGCTGCGCTCGGTCTACCGCCCCCGGCATGCCGCTTAGGGGTTCCGGATTCGTCGCCGCGGTGACGGCGCTCGTCGCCGCGGTGGGGCTGGGAGTGTCCGCCGCCGCGACCGCGGTGGCCGGGCGGCAGGCGGCCGACGCGCGGCAGCAGTTCGCCGAGCGCTCGGCCCTCGCCGCGGCCGCGACCGCCGGCGTCGCCGGCCGGTACACGGACACCGTCGCCGCGCTCGCCGCGGCGCTCGGCGCCTACGAACCGCTGACCCGCACCAAGTTCGAGCAGGCGGTCGCCCCGATCGAGCGGATGGAACTGGCCGGCGCGACCAACGTGGTGTACGTCGCCACCGCCTCCGACGCGCAGATCCCGGCCGCCCAGGCGCTGTGGCGCGACCGCGGCGCCGAGGGCCTCACGCTGCGGGCCAGCGGCGCGGGGGAGCACCACTTCGTGGTGTTCAACCACATCCTCGACGGGCGGTCCGAGCCCCGCATCGGCATCGACACCCGCCAGTCGGCAGAGGTGACGGCAGCGGTACTGCGGTCGCGCGCCACCGGCAGCGTGAGCGCCTCCGACCCGTACCACTTCATCATCGACCAGCAGCTGCCCCACGCTTAGCAGCAGCTCGGCTCCGTCCTGACGGCGCCCGTCCTCGGCCCGGCGCGGGACTTCCGCGGCTGGATCCTCATGGGCCTGCGGGCCCAGGACTTCCTCGGCGACACCCCGTACCGCGACCCGTCGGGCGCGGCCGTCGGGGCGGTGGCGTCGTGGTACGACATCACCGCCCTCCGCGAGCAGGAGGCCGACCTGCGCTCGTTCGCCGCGGTGGCCGCCCACGATCTGAAGTCCCCGCTGGCGGCGGTGGCCGGCTACGCCGAGCTGCTGGCCGAGCCGGAGGCGCCGCCGTTCCCGGCGGCGCGCATCCGCGCGGGCGTCGAGCGGATGCGCCGCCTGATCGACGACCTGCTCACGTACGCGACGGCGCGCGACGCCGCCCTCCAGCCGGTGCCGATCGACCTGCGCGCGGTGGTGGACGAGACGGTCTCCCGCCACTTGGAACACGCCGCGGCCCGCCCCGACGCCGTGACCCCTGCGGTGTTCGTGGGCCCCCTGCCGGCGGTGCACGCGGATCCGGTACTGCTGCGGCAACTCCTGCAGAATCTCATCGGCAACGCCGTCAAGTACACGCCCCCGGGCCAGACCCCGCGCCTCGACATCACCGCGTCGACCGGGGACGGCCACGTCTGCCTGACCATCGCCGACCGCGGCATCGGCATCCCGGAGGGCCAGCACCGGGCCATCTTCGAGAGCTTCCACCGAGCCCACCGCGACTCGCCGTTCCCCGGCACGGGCCTGGGCCTGGCCATCTGCCAGCGCATCGCGACCCGCCACGGCGGCGCGATCACGGCCACGGACAACCCGGGCGGCGGCGCCCGCTTCCACATCACGCTGCCGACGCCCCCGGCAACCACGACCCCAACCCAGCCGACGGGCCGCTCCAGGGTCCACTGAGCCTTTCCGGGTAACGGCGGGTGACGTTGGGTAGTCGCCGGCGGTTCCGCGGTGGTGACACGCCGAATCCGTTGTGGTGCAAGGAAAAGACGCGGCACTCGGTCCTGCCGGTACGGACCCGGCATCACCACCGGCGATACTCACGCGACCTAGGGTGCCGATCACCCCGGCAAGCACCGTCCTCGAACGCGGTACCAACGGACACGAATAGGATGCAGCTTCGGCGCACGCCTCGGTTGCCGGATGAGTTCGGGGACGAGGTTGATGTCCGAACTCATCCGTGACCTGCGTGAGGTGACTGCGTGACCACGACGGACCTGCCGCCGACGACCGACCCGGCGGCCACTGGGCCCGACGGGCTGCCGGATGTGCTCGTCACCCCGCCGTGGTCCCGCCGCCGCGAGCCGGTCGTGGTGCCCGGCCTGACCCGCTCCGCGCCGCTGGCGTCCGACGGCACGCCGGGAGCCGACGCGCTGCACGCCGTGCCGGACCTCGTCGCGTTGTCGCGGGAGATGGTCACCGAGACGACGCTGCGGCTGCTGCCGTTCACCGGCCCGGAGCTGGCTGACCTGATGATGGAGCTGCGGGTGAAGTCCCGGTCGGCGTGGACCCGCGACCTCGCGCGGCAGTGGCTGTCCCGCCACCCGGCCGCCGCCGCCCGCGATCTCGTGCCGCCGGCCCTGGAGGAGCCCGGCCCGCGCCGCGAACTCGCCGAGCACGCACTGCTGGCGCTGGCCACGGACGGTCACCGGGATCTGGTGCTCGCCGCCGCCGACGACTACGGTTCGGCGGCCGGCGCCGCGATCCGGGCGATGTTCGACACGGACCCGCTCGAGCTGCTGCCCTCGACGCTGCCGAAGATCCCGCGCTGGGTCGGCGTGCCGACGCTGCCGACGATCCGGCTGCGGGACGGCGTGCGGACCCTGCCGGTCGAGTCGGCGCAGCACGTGGTCACCATGCTCTCGCTGTCCCAGCCCGCCCTGCCGTATGCGGGTCTGGAGATCGTGAAGGACGTCTGCGACCCCGGCTCGCTGGCCGCCTTCGGCCGGGCCCTCCTGCTGCGCTGGGTCGACGCCAACTGTCCGTCGGCCGGCCGATGGGCGCTCGACATGCAGGGCCTCATCGGCGACGACGAGACGGCCCGCAGGCTGGGTCCGCTGATCCGCTCCTGGCCCGGTTACCAGGACCACACCCGGGCCGCGCGCGGCCTCGACGTGCTCACCGCGATCGGCACCGACGTGGCGCTCATGCATATCCAGGGCGTCGCCGACAAAGCCGCCAAGCACAGCACCCGCCGGCTCGCCAGGGAGCGGCTGGAGACCCTGGCCCGGGACACCGGCCTCACCCTGGAGCAGCTCGCGGACCGCCTCGTGCCCGACCTCGGTCTCGACACCGACGGCAGCCTCGGCCTCGACTACGGGCCGCGTCGGTTCATCGTCGGCTTCGACGAGCACCTCATGCCCTATGTCACCGACGCCGCCGGTGCCCGCCGCGCCGCGCTGCCCAGGCCCGGAGTGAAGGACGACCCGGTCGCCGCGCCCGCCGCGCACCAGCGGTTCCTCGGGTTGAAGAAGGACGTGCGGACCGTGGCGGCCGACCAGATCCGCCGCCTCGAGCGCGCCATGGCCGACCAGCGCCGGTGGAGCAGTGCGGAGTTCCACCGGTACCTGGTGGGACATCCGCTGCTGTGGCACGTCGCGCGCCGGCTGCTCTGGGTGACGTCCGAGGGCCCCGACGGTGGCGAGGCGTGCTTCCGGGTGGCCGAGGACCGCACGTACGCCGACGTGGAAGACGAGCCGATCGTCGTCACCGCGACCGCAACGGTGTGGCTCGCGCACCCGCTCCGGCTCGGCGACCGGCTGGCGGCGTGGGCGGAGGTGTTCGCCGACTACGAGATCCTGCAGCCGTTCGCGCAGCTGGGTCGCGACGTCCACGTGCTGACCGACAACGAGCGCACCGCCCACAGCCTCGACCGGCAGGACGGCCGCACCGTCCACGTCGGACGGCTCCTCGGGCTGGTGCGCCGCGGCTGGCGGATGGGCAAGGCCGGCGACGGCGGCATGCTGTGCACGCTGGAGCGCGACCTGCCCGGCGGCCTCGTCGCCTCGATCGACCTCGACCCCGGCATGTTCATCGGCGACGTCACCGCCGAACAGCAGCAGACGCTCGGCAACGTGTGGCTGCCCACCCACGCCGACGGCAAGCCCGTCCCCGGCTTCGGCGCTATCGACCCGGTCGCCGTGTCGGAGCTCATCCATGATCTGCAGGAAGTCAGTCAGTGAGTCATTCCGTGCAACGTCGCAAGCTCCGCACCCGTCCGGAGTACTGTTGCGCTGACTTGGCATGCTCGCGGGCATGCATGAGCTCGGCCGGCTCGCCGGTTACTTCGCCGCCCACCAGATCCGGAACATCCGGAACCTCTCCGACGGCGAGACCCTCTTCCCGATGCTCGGCTACGAGCACGCCGACCACGGGCGGGGCGCGACCTGCTTCGTCGGCGAGATCGGCCGGGACGTCCTCACCGCCAACGAGCACGGCGCGCAACGGGCAGTGTTCGTCGTCGACGGCTACGTCACCCTCGACGCCGGCAAGTTCGACGCGCTCATCATCGAAGCCGTCGAGTACGGACCCGGCGAGGCGTCACTGACGATCGCCGTGCCGTACCGGCCGCCAGCGAGCCCAGGCGGCTTCGCCGTCCACCGGCCGAAGTTCTTCCAGCTCACCGGCGTCGACCGGGCCGGGCTCGGCGAGGCGTTCCTCGCCGGCGTCGACAGCCACCACCAGGCCGCCGCAGTCTGGCACACCCACCTCGACGACTCGGTCTAGCCGCTCACGCGTCCGTGGCCGCAGCCACTCCTCCAGCCCACCCACGTATTGCGCCGCCCCACACTCCCGGCGCCCTGGACGAGCTGCTGCGACAAAATCCGCCAGCGGCCCAACCCGCCCCGCCGGGACCGCACCTGTCCCCGCGTCATCAAACGCGCCCGACACAACTCCTACCGGATCGAACGCCCCACCGACCGGATCACCCGCCACCCCGGACCGGCCACACGCTCGGCGGAACGGCAACCCTCCGGTCATCCCACACTCTCGGCCACCGTCAGGCGGGTGGGAGGCCCTCGATCTTGCGGGCCTGCTCGATCATGCCCTGGATGGCCTGGAGGCTCGGCGCGGACAGGCCCGCGGCCCGTAGGGCGACCGTGCGCACGGCGTTGTCGCGGAGGGCGGCCAGCAGCTCCAGCTGCTCGTCGATGCGTCGAGCGGCCTCGTCGTCCAGGAAGTAGGCCGGGTTGACGCCGAAGAACTCCGCGAGCGCCTCCAGGTGGCGCTTCGTGGGGTTGTCGCGGGCTCCCTTGCGTAACTGCCAGATGTAGGTGTGGGAGATCATCACGCCGCGGTCGCGGATGGCGGTCGCGACCTCCTCGTACGTGTACTCGGCGCGGCCGGCCGGGTGCACGGTGCGAAACAGGCGGTCCAGCTTGGCCGCCAGCGTCATGTCGGTCATGGCATCAACCCTTGACAATCCCACCCTCGCGGTGGAAGCCTCCATCATAAGCTGAGATTTACGGGGGCGGGGGACCCATAAACTTCAGTTGCTCACCGGGGGCGGTCGGGCGGGTCGTTGTGGCCGGGGGATGCAACGGGGGTGGCCACAACGCTTCGCGCGGCCGGCGGGGCCGGTTGAGGTGCGACCGGCGGGGCCGTGATCGGCTGCGTCGCGGTGCGCTGCGCGCGTCGCGACGCCAGCAGTTCGCGGACCTCGCCGTCCACGTCTTGTCTGCCCATCTCGGTGGGTGGGCCGTCGGCGCCGCCGGCCAGCTGCCACTGGGCGTCACGGATCTCGATGATCCGGCGATACAGGCGCAGCTCCACGCTGCCGAACGCGAACAGCTCTTCGACGCGGCCGGGACGCTCGCCCAGCACGACGCCGGGGACCGCCGTCGTCAGCTCATGCCACATTGGTCTCAGCCGCTGCAGTGCGAGGTAGTGCGACAGCCAGCGGCGCACCCCGCCGAAGGCCGGCACCGCCGCGCCTGCGCCGAACAGCAGCAGCATCGACGCCAGGAGGAGGCGGGAGATCGAGGTGAGCAGCGGGCTGTCCCAGATCGACCAGCCGGCCGCGTTGGTGAGCTGGAACGCGATCCGGTTGAGCATGAACAGCAGGCCGACGATGGCGCCGGCGCTCAGCAGCCGCAGCCCGGTGCGCAGCGCACCCGGCGCCGCCCGCCGGCCGCCCGGCCGGAACAGCGCGATCGCGCACGCCAGGCCCACGGCCAGGCCGAGCTGGGTCAGGCAGGCGTAGGCGGTGACGATCGGCGTGCCCGCCTGCTCGTAGACGAAGTCCCACCGCTCCATCCGGCGCGGCGCCAGCAGGAACAGCACCACCATCGCCACCGACATGGCCGCCAGCAGCGCGTAGGTCCAGGCGCGCAGCCGTCGGTGCCGCTCGGGCTCGGGCGACATCAGGCCGACGATGTGCACCATGCCGGCCGAGGCGCCGACGGTCGCGAGGTTCTTCAGCGGCACCGAAATGTCGGCCACGTGCAGGACCTGGTCGGTCCAGTAGGAGAGCTCGCGGCGGTTGATCGTGAAGGAGATCGTGATCAGCAGGGCGACCAGCCGCACCGCGCGGCCCAGCCGGGTCTGCCTCCGCGTGAACCGCCAGATCGTGAAGCCCCACAGCAGGGCCAGGACGGTCAGCTCCAGGTAGTCAACGGGGTCCACGGCGCTCCGTCCGCCGGGCATCCTCGGCCAGCGCCTCGTGCAGCCGGCCGAGCAGCGGGTCGTCGGGCCGGCGAACGTAGTCGTTCAGCGCCCGCTCGTTGATCATCGTCGCGATCATCTCGGCGATCTGCTCCTGGGGTGCCGTGTAGGACGAGCGGTGCAGGACGCGGGCCACCGTCGCCGGGTCGAGGTCGGGCAGCAGCAGCGCGGTCGCGTCGTCGGGCTCCAGCCCGGGCGCGACGTGGTCGCACAGCACGTGCCCGATCTCGTGCAGGATGATGTGCTGCTGGTGGATGCGCCCGGTGCCGGCGGCGTAGAAGACGTGGTCGGCCTGCTCGGTCGCGAGCCACACCCCGCAGGGCGCGCCCTCGGTGTGCGGGGCGGGCAGCGGGTGCAGGTGCATGGGCCGCCCTCGCCGGGCCGCGATGTCGGCGACGAAGGTGTCGAGGTCGAACGGCTGCGGCACGTCGAAGCCGGCCAGCAGCCGCCGGCACTCGCGCTCCAGCTTCTTCAGACGCATCGGTCCTCCCCCGACAATCAGCCTAGTCGCTGTCCGCCGTCGGTCGGACTCGCAAGGTGTGTCGATGACCCGGCGTGAGACAGCGACGACCGTCCGCTGGCGCTGGCCTTGACACCGGCGTCAGGGTCTACGGTTGGCCCATGCGCATCGGGGAGCTGGCGGAGCGGGCCGGGACGAGCGCCCGGTCGCTGCGCTACTACGAGCAGCACGGGCTGATCCAGGCCCGGCGGACCACGAACGGCTACCGGGAGTACGACGAACGCGACCTGCGGCTCGTGCGCGAGATCCGGTCGCTGCTCGACATCGGCTTCAACCTGGAGGACACCCGCCCGTTCGTCGAGTGCCTGCGCTCCGGCCGCGCGTCCGGCGCCGAGTGCCCGGCGTCGATCGAGGTGCTGAGCCGCAAGCTCGCCGACCTGGACGGCTGCATCGCCCGGCTGCAGGCCGCCCGCGACCTCGTGCGCCACGAACTGGCCCAGGCCATGGAGGAGCGGGCCGTGGAGGAGGAGGAACGATGAAGGCCGTGACCGACGAGACCTTCGCGGCGGAGGTGCTCGCCAGCGACGTGCCGGTCCTGGTGGACTTCTGGGCCGAGTGGTGTCCCCCGTGTCACCGGATCGCGCCGGTGCTGGCCGAGCTGTCCCACGAGTACGAGGGCCGCGCGAAGATCGTCAAGCTCGACGCCGACCACAACCCGGAGACGGTCCGCCGCTACGGGGTCCTGTCGATGCCGACCCTGACGGTCTTCCGCGGCGGCGAGGTGGTCTCCCAGGTGGTCGGCGCCCGCCCGAAGTCGAAACTCAAGGAACAGCTCGACGCGGCGCTATGAGCATCGTCGCGGGCTGGGTGTTCGAGGAGAACCTGGTCCGGTTCCTGGAGCACGTGAGCCTCTACACCGGCTACGCGTACGACCACCTGGACGAGGTGGCGCTGACCGGCGTCCTGGAGGACACGAACGACGACGACCCGCCCGACGCCTGGTTCACCTACCCGCTGTCGGGCACGCCGCCCTTGACGGTTTCCCTCGCCCGGTCCGACGGCGGCGGCGGCGTGGTGAGCATCCGGGTGGCGGGCGGTTTCGACGCGGTCCTGGCCGCCAGAATCGAGACGCTCTTCGACCTGCTCTAGCAGCGGATGAGCTACCTGAACGGGCCGCCGGGACGACACGATGGCCGCCGGATTGTCCCGGCGGCCATCGGTCACGGTACGGCGGCGGCACCCCCCAGGCGACGCTATACCGTGCGACGGAGACGGTCGGTCAGCACGGTCGCGGCCCGGACCGCGGCCAGGCGGCCGTGCATCAGGACCATCAGGTCCTCGACTGCGCACGCCGGCGGCGTGTAGTCCAGGGCGGCGGCCAGGTGCGGGTGGCGCTTCGCCCACGCGGCCAGGGAGCGGGACATGGCCTCCTCCATCGCGTGCGGCGGGCGCGGCGCGGCGGCGAAGGCGGCCAGGAGACGCTCCCGATACGGCCAGTAGGACCAGACCTTCGTCTCGTCCACCAGCTGGGCGACGGCGTCGTTGCGCTGGTAGACGAGCGCGAGCTGGATCGAGTCCACGCGGCCGTCGCGGATCAGGTCGTCGATCAGCGGGTGGCGGGCGTGCGCGCCGGCGACTTCGTAGAAGGTGCTGCGGCTGCCGCGCGGCTGCGCCGCGTCGACGATGCTCTTCCACGTCAGTGGGGCACCAGGAGCGGACTCGACCAACCCGGCCACGGCCAGGAAGTAGATCGTCTTGGTGCGCCAATGGCTGCGCTTCGCCGACGGGTTGCTGGAGAGCCGCCGGTGCCACCGTCCGATGACGGTGTTGCCGAGTTCCGGAGTGGTGATCGCGAGTGTCATCGGTCGGGCCCCTTGTCGATGGCGCTTACGTGGATCGAGCGTCTCCTGACGGACGGACGAGGGCATGACGTATTCACGTGGTCTTCCCGTGGCGCAGGGGCGCCGGGCTGCGAAGATCCCCCGGCGATGCCCCCGACGACGTGGGCGAGGACCGCGTCCCAGTCGTCCGGCGGCGCGGCTGCGCGCCAGGCGACGTGCTGGTCAGGCCGCACGAGGACGAGCGGACGATCCCAGCTGCGCAGTACCGCCGGATCCCCCGACGGCAGGTGGGTCATGGGAATGCCGCGGCGGCGGGCTCGCTCGACCAGTCCCGCGCCCGACCCCTCGTCGGTCAGGTCGACCAGCGTCAACGCCGGCCCCAGCCGGTCGAACAGCTGGGATCCGTCGGCCAGACGGACGGACGGGGCCCGTCCACCCGGCCACGTGGTGGGCGTGATGCGATGGCCGTTGCGGGAGGGGGGCGTCCCCCGGTCGTGCCAGATGACCGCCGACGATGCGTACCTCCCGGCGAACTGGATGCCCATCGGGTCGAGCCGGTGCGTCTCCTGGTGCAGCACGCCCGCCAGGAACTCGCGCGACGCCCCGGCCTCGGCGAGCCGCCCGAAGCGGCGCCGGGTCTCCAGCGCGCGGGCCAGCAGCTCGCGGTCCATGAGGGCGCGCGGCCGGCGCTCCAGCTCGTAGCTGGCCAGCAGGCCGGGCCCGCCCCACCCGTGGAGCACGGCGGCGAGCTTCCAGCCGAGGTCGACGGCGTCGCCGATGCTCGTGTCGGCGTTGTCGGTGACCGGGTGGAACCGGTGGGCGGCCTCGCCGACCAGGAAGACGGGGCCGCGACGGTACTGTCCGGCGACCGCGAGCGAATCGTCCCACTGCGTGACCCCGAGAACCTCCGGCTTGGCGAGGGCGGCGCCGAGCCGGCTGCGTAACATCGCCACCGGGTCGGTGGTGAGCGGCTCGTCGGCGCCGACCGGCAGTTGCCCGACCCAGCCGTTGCGCTCGTCGCGCGCCACGAGCGTCAGCCCGCCGACGACGATCGTCGACAGCGCCCGGCCGCGCGGATGCAGATGCGGGTCCTCGCTGCGGAAGTACACCGAGCAGTGCGGCGCCGGCGACCCCAGCTGCTCCATCGGCACGTCGAGGCAGCGCCGCACGGTGCTCTGCGCGCCGTCGCAGCCGGCGACGTACCGCGCCTCGACGGTGTGCCGGACCCCGCCGCGCACCTCGAGCATGCTCGCGCCCACGCCGTCCTCGTCGATGCGCAGGCCAGTGAATGTCCACCCCTCGCGCAGGTCGATGAGCGGATGGTCGCGGACCGCGTCGCGCAGCCGCTTGGCCAGCCGCGCCCCCGGCACCCGCAGGTGCAGCTCGGCGGGCGCGCTGCCGTCGTTGACCTGCGCGTACCGACCGCGGAGCTGGTTCACCGACGGGTAGTGCGAGACGAGCACGGGCGGCTGGTCGAGCCCCTGCCGCCACTCGTAGTCGCTGGGGGAGTCGGGATCGACCCCGAGCTCCCGGATCGCCGCGGCGAGCCCGAGCCGCCGCAGCAGCTCCATGCTCCGCCCGGTGAGCAGGTCGAGGTCGGGATGCTTGGGCTCGGTGAGCGACCGCTCGACGACCACACAGCTCACGCCGTGGTGCGCCAGCTCCAGCGCGAGAACCGCCCCGACGACGCCGGCCCCGACGACGAGCACCTCGGTCCGCAGTGACGACGCTGCCACGGGCTACCCCCAATCCCCGAACGACACAGCCTCATGCTGGTCCGCCGCGGGGGCACCGCACATCACGGCAATACGTGGTTTCCGGGGCTGCGCTCAGCTCCGCACCATGGTCAGCGCCACGTGGTCCGGGCGGATGTCGCCGACCATCGCGAACCCGGACCGGTCGACGTCACAGCAGAACGGCAGGTCCCGGGACAGGTCGACGCGTTCGGCGGCGGGCAGCCCGGCGGCGCTGCGGGCGTGCTCGGCGGCGCCGGCCATGATGCCGGCGACGAGGTCCGCCGGGCGCGGCGCCGACCCGTCGAGCAGGGCACGCAGGTGCTCCGCACAGGCCCGGTCCTCCTCCGTCAACCCCGTGCAGACCAGCGTGCACGGCGTCGCCGGGTGGTGTTTCGTGATCCATCGAGCGGTGGACCCGGCGTTGCGCGCCGAGGCCGCGAGCAGCGCCGCCGGCGCGGGGTACCGGACGAGCCCGCGCGTGCCGTTCGAGGTGGACTGGATCAGCTCCCGGCCGCCGACCTCAGCGACCGACATCTCGAACGGCGAGTTGCCGAAGTCGAAGTCCGCCGGCGTGAGCCCGCCGTTCTCGCCGCCGAGGAGACGGCTGGGGTGCCGCCGCCGCAGCGCCCGGCCGGCCTCGGCGGACGGCACGCAGGCGATGCCGGGCACGCCCCGCTCGAAGGCGACCGCGGCGGTGGTGAAGGCCCGGATGACATCGATGACGACGACAACCGTCCCCGCCGGCACCTCGGCGTCCATCCCGACGATCTGCCCGGGCACTACGCCGGCCGCCCGGCCCGCACCGCCGTGACGACCGCACCGAGCCCGGCGACCAGCCCGGCCAGGACGAGCGAGGCGGCGGAGAAGCCGACCTTCCCGGTGTTCGAGAACGCGAGGACGAGGGTGTACCCCGAGCAGACCGCGGCCGGCGCCAGCAGCGCGAGCGCGACGAGCCGGCCCTGCACGACCCA
Organism: Dactylosporangium sucinum; assembly: GCF_014647515.1. Classification (GTDB taxonomy): domain Bacteria; phylum Actinomycetota; class Actinomycetes; order Mycobacteriales; family Micromonosporaceae; genus Dactylosporangium; species Dactylosporangium sucinum. The sequence goes on from NZ_BMPI01000085.1 coordinate 40,177, forward strand.
GCGCAGCAGGAGCACCGCGAGGACGAGGTACCCGATCCCGGTGAGCACCGCCAGCCACCCGGCCAGCGCCCCGAGGGCGGTCGGGTCGACCCCGTAGTGATCGAGCTGGTCCCGGGCGTCGAAGACGCGGAACCCGAGCCACTCGAAGAGCAGCCCGGCGATGGCGGCCGTCCATACGGCCCGCGCGCCGGGGGCGTTCACCGATGACGTCATATCGACGATCGTAGGTGCTAAGCCCTGTTTCGTAGCAGGGTTGCGGTGCGGTCGCGCTGGTAGGCGCAGCCGGCCGCTTCGAAGCGGGCCGCCGTCGCCAGCACCCCGTCCCGGTCGCCGTCCAGCAGGGCCTCCGCCCGATCGAGCTGCGCACCGGCGATCGGGTTGCCCGCCACCACCGCGCGGGCGGCGGCGATGAACGAGCGCGCCGCGGGATGGCCGGACAGCACGGCCGCCTCGGCGCGCAGCGCCACGTACCAGTGCAGCCAGATCCACGTCACCCACTTCCACACCTCCTCCGGCTCCGGCGCCAGCCGGTCCAGCGCCTCCGCCGCCCGGCCATGGTGGAGGAGGAACATGGCGTCGAAGACCGCCCCGTAGCCCGTGCTGCGCTCCGGGGTGGCGCCGAGCTCGTCCGCGATCGACAGCCACGGATCGCGGGAAGCGCCACGCAGGCCGTGCACCATCGCCACGGCCGCCGCCGTCGCGGCCAGGCGGGGAGCGCGCAGCCGGCCCGTCCGCTCCCACGCCTCCAGGAAGCGGGCGGCCGTCTCGTCGTCCACCGAGCCGGCCAGGGCGTCCGTCATGAGCAGCCAGGACAGGCCGTAGTGGCCCACCTCGGCCAGCAGCGGCAGGTCGGCCAGCCGGCGCGACCACCGCCGGGCCGTCGGCAGGTCACCGATGCCCAGCGCCGTGTCGATGCCGGAGACCAGCGCGTCGGTCAGCTCGTGCATGCTCGCCGGCGTCGCCGGCACCGACGACAGCAGCTCGATCCGGCCGCGCGCCGTCGCCGCCGCGCCGAAGCTGTCGCCGGCCCAGCTCTGGGCGCCGGCCAGGCCGTCCAGGGCTGCCGAGACGGCGAGGGGGTCGGCCGCCCCGCGGGCCAGGTCGACCGCCCGCGTGGCCGCGACCAGCGTCGCAGCGGCCGCGTTCGACGACGGGCCCTGGTCGGAGCCGAACGTGTCGGCCTGCACCGCGGCCTCGGCGAGGGCCACCGCGGGGTCGTCGCCGGCCAGCGACCGGGCCGCGGACAGCAGCGCCGCCGGCTCGTCGGCCGGGGGGAGGTGTGTGAACGCGCCCGAGAAGCGGTACGCGGTGATGGCGGCCGTGGCCAGGTCGGCGGCGGCGCCCGAGAGCGCGGCGGCGGCGCGGTGCAGGCGGTACATGTCGTCGCCGAGCAGCCGGCAGCCCGCCACGGCCGCCGCCGAGCGCAGCGCCGCCGCCGCGGCCACCGGGTCGTCGGTGAGGGCGGCCGCCTGCTCGTACCGCTGCTGCGACTCGCCGACCAGGTTGCGGCTGAAGGCCAGCCCGGCCAGCGCCGCCGCCAGCCGGTGGGCGGGCGGGCCGGACGCCGAGCCCAGGGCCGCCCGCAGGTCGTCGGCCACCGCGTCGAACCGGGCCCGCCACGGCCCGTCGGCCGGGCCGTCGCGCAACGAACGGGCGCTCGCGAGGCACCAGTCCAGATGGCGGCCCTGCACCGAAGACAGCTCGTCGGCCGCCGACAGCTGCGACAACCCGTACTGCCGGATCGTCGCCAGCGCCCGGTAGCGCGTCCCGCCCGTCGCCGGGGCCGCCGCCAGCAGGCTCTGCTCGGTGAGCCGGGACAGCCCGTCCACCACCGCGGCCGGCGACAGCGGCGCGAACCCGGCGACCTGCCCGGCGGCGTCGGCGGTGAACGGCGCCGCGAACACCGAGACGCGCCGCAGCAGCGTCTGCTCGTCGGGCTCCAGCAGGGCGTTGGACCAGTCCAGCATCGCCCGCACCGAGCGCTGCCGCCCGTTGGCCCGCGCCCCGCCGGTCAGCAGGCGCAGCTGGTCGGGCAGCACCGCGGCGAGCCCGTCGAGGCCGAGCGTCGGCAGCCGGGCGGCCGCGAGCTCGATCGCGAGGGCCACCCCGTCGAGCTGCCGGCAGATCTCGGCGGCCTGGTCGCGCTGCTCGGGCGGCACCGGCCAGCCCGCGGCCGCCGCGCGGTCGGCGAACAGGTCCACGGCGTCGGAGTCCAGTGCCATCGGCGGTACCGGATGAATCCGCTCGAAGGGCACCATCAGCCGCGCCCGGCTCGTGGCCAGCACCGTCAGCCGCGGGCATCCGGCCAGCAGCCGCTCCAGGAACGGCGCGACCCCGTCCCGGACGTGCTCACAGTTGTCGAGGACCAGCAGCGCGTGCCGGTCGGCCAGCGCGGCGACCACCGACTCGTCGATGCCGCGGCCCTGCTGCTCGCCGATGCCCACGGCGGCGGCCACGGCGGCGCCGACCATCGCCGGGTCGCTGATCGGCACCAGGTCGACGAACCACACGCCGTCGGCGAAGTCGCCAGCCGCGTCGGCGGCCACGGCGAGGGCCAGCCGGGTCTTGCCGACCCCGCCCGGGCCGACCGCGCTCACCTGCCGGTGCGCGGCGACCGCCGCGGCCAGCTCGGCCCGCTCCCGGGCCCGGCCGACGAACGCGGTCACCGGCGCGGGCAGCCCGGAGGCGGCCCGCCCGCCGCGCGCGGCCCGGCTCCACTCGGCCGCGACCTGGGCGAGCGCCCGGCGGTCCGCCGCGCCGAGCTTGCGCAGCAGCGACGCCACGTGGGTCTCCACGGTGCGGACCGAGATGTACAGCCGGGCGCCGATCTCCGCGTTGCTGAGGTGCACGCCGACCAGGGCCAGCACCTCGGCCTCCCGCCCCGAGATCCCCGCCTGCGCCACCACGGGCTCCATCCTGCCCCAGGGCCCGCGGGCCACTCAGTGGTGGGCTCCGTGGTCGCCACGGATGTGGGCGGGGCCGCCCCGGCGCGAGGCTGTGTGTCATGAACGCAACGCCGGACACCGGAGGAGAAATCATGATCAAGACCGTGCTGCACCCCGTGTCGGACCTGGCCGCGGCCAAGCGGGTGTACGCCGCCCTGCTCGGCGCCGAACCGCAGACCGACAGCAGCTTCTACGTCGGCTTCGAGGCCGGCGGCCAGCAGATCGGCCTGGTGCCGGGCGGCGGCCCGCAGGCCATGACGTCGCCGGTCGCGTACTGGCACGTCCCGGACATCGAGGCGAAGCTCGCCGAGGTCGTCGCGGCCGGCGCCGTCGTCAAGGAGGGCGTCAAGGACGTCGGCGGCGGCCGGCTGGTGGCCACCGTCACCGACCCCGACGGCAACGTCCTCGGCCTGCTCCAGGACAACTGACCGGAACCGGAAAAAAGGGGAGGATAACGCACATGAGCAGTGTGTTCTCGGCCGAGGAGCGGGCCGCCATGAAGGAGCACGCCCAGGAACTGAGGAAGCCGCGCAAGGGCAAGGCGGACGCCGAGGCCGACGTGCTCGCCAAGATCGCACAGATGCGCGACGACGACCGGATCCTCGGCGAGCGGATTCACGCCATCGTCAAGGCCGGCGCGCCGGACCTGGCGCCGAAGCTGTGGTACGGCATGCCCGCCTACGCCAGGGACGGCAAGATCGTCTGCTTCTTCCAGAGCGCGCAGAAGTTCAACGCCCGGTATGCGACCCTCGGCTTCAGCGACCAGGCGAACCTCGACGACGGCGCCATGTGGCCGAGCGCGTTCGCCCTGAAGTCCCTCACCGCCGCCGACGAGGCCCGCATCGCCGCGCTCGTCAAGCAGGCCGCGAACTAGGTTGAAAGGGAACCAACCATGACACCGCCGCCGCCCCGGACCGTCGGCCAGCGCCGCACGGACACCCTGCACCGGCTCGACCACGACGTCGACGTCTGGGTGGCCACCGCCGACGCCGCGGGCGCTCCCCATCTGGTACCGCTGTCGTTCCTCTGGGACGGCGAGACGCTGCTCATCTCGACCGTCGCGACCAGCCCGACGGCCCGCAACCTGCGGGCCGGCGGGCGGGTCCGGCTGACCGCCGGCCCGACCCGCGACGTGGTGCTTGTCGAGGGCTCCGCGGAGCTCGTCGACGACCTCACCGCCGAGGTGGGCGACGCGTTCGCGGTCAAGACCGGCTTCGACCCCCGGGAGCTGCGCGACTACGCGTATTTCCGCATCCGCCCGGAGCGCATCCAGGCCTGGCGGGAGGCCAACGAGCTGGCCGGCCGCGACCTGATGGTGGGCGGTGCGTGGCGGGGCTAGATCCTTGGGTTTGAGAATCTGGACAGGAGTGCTCGCCGACACCCCATGGCCGGAACGCAAGATCGACCAGGTGATGCCGCTGATCCGTAAGGCCGCCGCCACCGG
>NZ_BMPI01000086.1 GCF_014647515.1 Dactylosporangium sucinum
TCCGAGGGCACCGTGCGGTACCGCCGCTGCGCCTGCGGCACCCGCTGGATGGAGCTGACCCACGCGGTCCTCGCCGCCCGGACCAGGCCCGTGCAGTGACCGACCTCAAGCCCCTCCTCGATGCGGCCGCCACCGACCCGCGCTCCCGGGCGTGGGACGAGATCTGGCACCAGTCGTCCCATCAGGGCAAGTACGACGCGGCGAGCGCCGAGCTGCTGCCCTGGCTGGCCGCCACCTGCGCGGCCTTCCGCCCGGAGGACCGCGAGAAGGCGCTGATCTTCGCGGGCTTCGTGGCGGTGGACGCGCCGGAGAGCCGCCGCGAGCACTACGCGGCCGAGATCGCCGCGCTCCGCGCGATGGCCCTCGACCGCCTGCCCGTCGCGACGTCACCGGACAGCGACTTCGTGTACCTGCTCCAGGCGGTCCTCGGCTTCGAGGGCGACGAACGCTGGGGCAAGGAGCTCGACCGCATCAACGACGGCGAGGTCGGCGTGACGTGCCCGTCGTGCGACGAGGAGACGTACGCCGACCTCGCAGGGACGGAGCCGGGGCTGCCCGGCCCGCTCCCCGAACGCCTGCACGCGCTGGCCCTCGAAGCGGGCCGCCCCGAGGTCGCCACGGCGATCACCCACCTGTTCGGCCGCACGACCTGCCCGGCCTGCGGCACGGCGTTCCGGGTCTTCTGAAACCGCAACGGCGGCTCGGTCGGTGCTGGTGGTGGCCAGGCCGGCCGGCGTGGCGGCGGTCTCCCAGACATCGGTCGCTCCATGGCAGCACATCGATGCGGCGGTGGGTCACGTGTCGATGAGCAGGGTCGCCTACCGGAGTCCGCGGCGCAGTGGCCTGTTCGAAGTATGCCAACGGCGGCGTTGGCCGATCGAAGGTGTCGTGAACCGTCTGGATGACCCGGCCAGCAGGGGGCGGATGCGAGAAATCATCCGCCCGCTGCCGCGGCGAACCTACCGGAAGTTCCACGCCCGGATGTAGCGGATGTCGAACGAGTTGCCCGGTCCGGTGGGCGTTGACGGGTCGCCAGGTCTGCTCGCGCTGCCGAACTGGAAGCTGAGCAGGATGTACATGCGGTTGGGCATGCTGACGTCGACGGTGTAGTACTGCTGGCCGTCGAAGTAGAAGGTGAGCCGGTTGGGTTCCCACTTGACGGCGTACTTGTGGTAGACCGCGGACAGATCCGAGGTCTGCAATGTCTTAGTTCCGGCCCGGTCGCCCGGGTCACCGCGCCAAACGGTCGCGGCGAACGCGGTCGGGTGCAGGTTGGCATCCGACCAGCCGCTGTCCGGGCCGCCACCGGGATAGGCCTCCATAATATCGATCTCCGGCCGGTAGTCGCTGGACGAGTCGTGGTTGTACAGCCAGAACGCCGGCCAGGGTCCCTTGCCGTAGGGCAGTCTCGCCTCGATCTCGAAGAATCCGTAGGTCTGGTAGTACCTCCCGTCGGTGGTGATGTGCCGGTAGTCCCGCGTGTATTCGGTGCCCGCGACCGGGAACATCTTCAGGCTGCCGTTGCTGATGACGTAGTTGGGTGTCGAATCGGTCGGCAGGTACCAGACCTGGTCCGTCCACTTCGATGTGTCCAAAGCAGACCCGTCGAATTCATCAGAGAACGCCAGGCTGTACAGGTTCCGGTCCTGTCCGTACGGGCCATCGCCAGCCGGGGGCGACGTCGGTGTACCGATTGTCCAGGTTTGGTTGGCCTGACCGGTGCAGTCCCACAGTTCCAGGTACACACCATCGCCAGTCGCGCTTGGACCACCGGTGACGTCTAGGCAACGGCCGCTGGGCACATGCACGAACTGGTGTTCACCGGTGGCGCCGGTGTTCTCCATCCGCCACAACTGGTGTGGCTGGCCGGTGCAGTCCCACTGCTCGATTCCAGTCAGGTTGGTGGTGCCGGCATTGACGGACTGGATGCACCTGCCGCTGCTCTGCGCGATGATCTCGTACTGGCCGGAACCCATGTCGCGCAACGTCCAGTTCTGGTTCGATTCGCCGGTGCACGTCCACTGCTCGATGACGGCGCCGTTGGCGGTCTGGGCCGGACCACCGCGCACGTCCAAGCATTTGCCAGAGTGCTTGGCGACCACCGGCGTGGCGATATCGCTGTTCGAGGGGGGTGTCAGCCTCCAAGACTGGTTTGTCTGACCGGTACAGTCCCACAGTTCCGTCAACACACCGTCGCCGGTGGCAGTTGGGCCGCCGGTGACGTCCAGGCAGCGGCCGCTGGATACCGAGATGATTTCGTAGCGGCCCGAACCCTTAGCGCGCAACGTCCACAGCTGCCGAGGCTGGCCGGAGCAGGAGGCCTGCTGGATGCCGGCGCCGTTGCGGGTAGCACCGTCGATCACATCGACGCACTTTCCGCTGCTGCCGGCCTCAAGCTCGTACTGGCCGCTACCACGGTCGTTGAGCGTCCACGCCTGGTTGGCCTGACCGGAACACGACCACTGCTCGACCAAAGCCCCGTCCCCGACGGCCGTAGGCCCGCCGCGAACATCCAGACACTTGCCGGAATGCTCGGCCACGATCTCCGTCGTGGCCGTCGAGGCCGCCGCCGGTGCGACCAACCCAGCGACGACAACCGCCAGAACAGTGCCTCCGGCGTACAACACCAGTCGGGATCGGACACGAGAACGCATAGCAATCTCCTTCCTGAACGGGCCGACCTGGCCGCATAACTGCGATTGCCGGTTACGAGAGGGTGAGGGTTCCCGCCGTGTAGCACCGCTGGTCGTCGACGATTACTCCGACTGGTATGGCGGGGACGTGCTCGGGGGAGCCCACGTCGTAGCCGGAACCCTGTTGGCCGCTGTCAACGCTTTGCATGACAGTGACCGCACACGGAACCTCACTAGAAACCGGCCGGTGCGGCAGCCCGGATCACTGCGGCCTGACGCAACGCGGCGATTACCGGCGCTATTCTGACGCAAAAACTAGGCGTTCAAGTATGTCGATGTGACACGTAGCCGGCGCGGATGGTGTGTTTGATCCACACTTATGAATGCATTGAGCCTTTTCCAAGCTGATGTTGCAGCTCGGAGGGTGTGCGGCGGACCCGGAGATCGATGAGGGCGAGGCTCCCAGGTAAGACGGCAGTCGACCAAGATCCGATGCCCCGACCGGGGAGCCTCGCTGTGCTGGCCTACCCCGCCACGATCCCGCTGTCCAGCCGAACCCTGAACCACCTGGCCGCCAGCATCCGCCGTCATCGCAACCAGCATCGATCCCGGTGGCGGCGCCTCGATCCGGGCGTGACGACCTTCGCGGACAAGGGCTACCAGGGCGCCGGCGGGACGGTCCGCACCCCGTTCAAACGCCACCGCCACCGGCCCAAGCTGTCGCGCCGATAGAAGGCCGGAAACAAGACCCACGCCAGGCTCCGGGCCCGCAGCGAACGGGCGATCGCCACCCTCAAACCTGGAAGCTCCTGACGAAGCTGCGGTCCTGCCCACGCCGAACCACCACGATCGTGCAGGCCATCCTCGCCCTACACCACGTCGAGACCAGCCGCTACGCAGGATGAAATGGCTGGGCTGGTCTCGTTCTTCGCGGTCTGAAAGCACACTCCTCGATCGCAAACCTCGAGCCCGCCACCCGGATCAACTCGTCAAAGTCGGTGTCGGCCGGCCCAAACACACGTCGTAAGCGACGTTGCACGGGTCACTGACGCTGCGCCGGGCCAGTAGCCGATGCCCCCAACCCGAGCGACGCAACGGCCGGATCTGCACCACCGCGCAGCCATAGACCGCTCACCATGCGCCCGCACTCGTCCAGCAGCATCAACGACGGCAGCGAGGCGATCGACCTGATCCTTCGGGCGATGGCGAGCCCGAGTTCCGCGTTGGCGCCGCACGCACGGATCCGGGAGCGGTCGGCCGTAGGACCGGTCGAAGACGAGGGCCGGCTGCTCGGCCGTATCCCCGGGCCCCTCGTCCGCGACCTCCAGCACGGCGCGGCCGTCCGCCGGGCTGGCTCCCCGAGACGCCCGGCCAGTCGCCGTTCGACTTCGCCGTGGAGCAGGAAACCGTTACGCCGCAAGGCATCCGGTACGTGCAGGCCGACCTGTGCGCTCTGCCGGACCTCGGCGCACCGTTCGACGCCGCGGTCGCCAGCATGGTCCTGCCCGTCATCCCCGACTGGACCGGCGCGATGCAGGCGTGCGTGCAGGCGCAGCGTCTCATCCGGCGTGCGCGAGGGCGCTGGGCGTGAGGCGGCCGACGATCGCCGGGGCCTCCCGGATCAGGGCGTCGTCGGTGAGTGCTTCGAGCATGAAGAGCGCATAGTCGGTGCGGCGCGTCCTGTTGCTCGCGAGGATCGGATCCCCGACGTGGCGGCTCCACACCGGCAGGCCCTGGCTCTCACCCTCTTCCAGATCGCTTCCGCGGACGACCGTCCAGCGGCTATCGCTCGCGAAGATCCGGCGAGCCGCATCGAGCTGATCCTCGACGTCGATCACGCGCAGCGCGCGCATCACCCGCGTGACGACGGAGTTCGCCATACGAGTCGCCCAGGGGTAGCGGTCGTTCTCGTCGCGGGGTACATGCCAGCCGCACGAGAAGACCAGGCGCGCGTTCGGGTCGGCGAAGTCGAGCACCGCCTGTGCCGTGCCCGACGAGTACTGCCGCACGCCCCAGGGGACCAGGACCGTGAGGATGCCGTCGCACCCGGCCACCGCTGTCCGGATGACCCGCCGATCGTTCGTGTCGCCGGGCACGATCGTGATCCGGTCCGCGAAGGCCTGCAGCTTGCCGACGCTGCGCTCGCGGCACACGCCGACGACCTCGTAGCCGCGGTCCAGCGCGTGCGCCACCATGTACTGCCCGAGCCTCCCCGAAGCGCCGATGATGCAGACCCTGCGGATGCCGTTATCGTCCATGTTTGTCTCCTCTCGCTCCATTGGGCTTACGTTGTAAGTAACATATACTTACGCTGTACGTCAGGTCAATCGATCAGAGGCGAGGAGCCCGACATGGGCGCGACGAACACAGCCCTCGGCGGCGCACCGCGCCGTGCGCCGCTGAACCGCCGGCGCGTGGTCGAGGCGGCGGTCGGACAGGCCGACAATGCAGGTCTCTCCGGCGTCACGATGCGCGCGGTGGCCGCCGGGCTCGGCGTCGAGGCGATGTCGCTGTACAACCACGTCGCCAACCGTGACGATCTTCTCGACGGGATGATCGATCTGGTGTTCGGGGAGATCGAGCTGCCCGATCCGGCGGCCTCCTGGAAGACGGCGATGCAGGGGCGCGCCGTCTCCGCGCATGCGGCGCTGCGTCGCCATCCCTGGGCCATCGGGCTGATGGACTCCCGGCGCAAATCGGGACCTGCAACCCTGCGGCATCACGATGCGGTACTCGGGGTGCTGCGTACCGGAGGCTTCTCCCCGACGATGGCCGTCCATGCCGTCTCGCTGATCGACAGTTACATCTACGGCTATGCGCTCCAGGAGCGAAGTCTGCCGATCGGCGAACACGAAAGCGCTCATGACCTGGCGGAGCGGTTCATGGCGGACCTGCCGCCCGGCGAGTACCCGTATCTGGCGGAGGTCGTCGCGGAGCGAGCCTCCCGGGTCGGCGCCGCCGCCGATTCCGATGCCGAGTTCGCCTTCGGCCTCGCCCTCATCCTCGACGGACTCCGGCCCGACGGGGCGTCGTAGCGCGCACGGCCATGCGGCGGACGCCGCGACGCTCCAGCTACCTCAACCAGCCCAGCAGCCTCGGCTGCCACCTGGCCGAGATCGCCGAGTCCGGACTCGCCCCGAAGTCGCCGCCGACGGCCCCGATGGCATCGACGCCCACGTCCACCTGCCGAACTTCCCCATAGTCGCAGCACGGCGAGCAGCCTGACCACCGCGGCCAGATCAACGAGATCCTGATCCAGATGTACGCCTACGCGGGCTTCCCGCGCAGCCTCAACGCCCTAGGCACGTTCATGACCCTGCTCGACCAACGCCGCGCCGACGGCATCACCGACCTGGCCGGCGACGAGCCGAAGCCCCTACTCGCCGATATCGACATCCTTGTGCGCGGCACCGCCAACCAGACCCAGCTGTCCGGCGCGCCCGTGCCGGCCCCCTGTTCGAGTGCGCGCCCGCGATCGACCGGTTTCTCAAAACGCACCTGTTCGGCGACATCTTCAGCCGCGACAACCTCGACTGGCAAAGCCGCGAGATCGCCACTGTCGCCGCCCTGACCAGCCTCGACGGCGTCGAAAGCCAACTGCGGTCCCACTTTGGTATCGCGCTCAACACCGGCCTCACCGCCACCCAGCTGCGAGCCCTCGTCACCGACCTGACCGCGCGTCTCGGGCCAGGGCCGGGCGAGCGCGCCGCAGCAAGCCTCGACCAGGTCCTGGCGCAACGGGCCTGAGCGCCGCCCGGTGAGGAGCAGTGTCTTGCTGAGCGCACCTCGTCGCTTCGCCCGTACACATTGAAGGAGCCATCATGCACACCCGAACTCTCGGCCAGGGCCTGCGGGTCTCGGCCATCGGCCTGGGCGCCATGGGTATGTCCCAGAGCTACGGACCCAACCCCGGCGACCGCGACGCCATGATCGGCGTGCTGCGCGGCGCGGTCGAGCGGGGCGTCACTTTCGGATGGCGCATCGAGAACGGTCCTTCAGTTGGCTTGACAGCCGTCCCGAGCAGATCAAACGGGTCGCTGACGCGTCGCTGCGCCGACTGCAGACTGGCACCATCGACCTGTTCTAGCAGCACCGCGTCGACCCCGACGTGCCGATCGAGGACGTCGCCGGCGCCGTCGGCGAACTCGTGCAGGCCGGCAAGCTGCGCCACTTCGGCCTCTCCGAGGCCGCCGCGGCCACGATCCGCCGCGCCCACGCCGTGCACCCGGTGACCGCGGTGCAGAGCGAGTACTCGCTGTGGACCCGCGACCCCGAACCCGACGTCCTGCCCACCTGCGCCGAGCCTGGCCTCGGAACAGAGCAGCTACGTCGGCGGCGCGAACTTCTACGTCGACGGAGGCACGAACCAAATCTGAGCAGGCCCTGGCGCGTTCGACCTTGCCGCCCTCGGCATTAGTCAGGCTGCCTCTCCATATGTGCAAGGACGCGGTCCGAGATCCTGGCGAGCATGTCGAGTTCTTCCTGGCTGAGGGCGTCGATGAATAGTCGGCGGACATGTTCGACATGCAGGGGTGCCGCGTCTTCGATCGCTTTGAAGCCGGCTGGGGTGGCGACGATGAACGCTCCGCGTCCGTCGTCGGGACATTCCTCCTTGGCCACCAGTCCGCGCTCTGTCATCCGCCTGACTTGATGGGACATGCGGCTCTTCTCCCACTCCACCAGCTTTGCCAGGTCCATGAAGCGCATCCGTCCACCGCCGGTTTCGGTAAGTTTGACCAACACGATGTAGTCGGCGGCGGACATGCCGGAGTCGGCCTGGACTCGGCGAGAGAGTCGTCCGATGAGCTTCTCCTGCATGCGGATGAAACTGTCCCAGGCGGCCTGCTGTTCCGAGGTAAGCCAGTGGGGCGTTGCGTCCATGCGGGGAGCGTAACTACATCGTGCACGGCTCATGTCTGCCGGACACCTCCGACGGAGCCGATCAATGCCCGCAATGCGGTGAGCGTAGGCACGCTTGACGCCCCACGGCTTGCGGCCGTTCGCGGAAGACGCCCGGGGTCGGGCGTCGCCCCTCCGGGTACGGAGGTGATGGGGCTGCGGTGATCCTCGCCGGAGCGGGGATCGCACTTGGTCACGGTTTTGACGGCAGTGCCGGACCGGCGAGACGCGGCGCGGTGTCACCCATGCGCTACCGCATTCCGCCCGGTAGTGCATGAAACCGACGACTCGGAGAAATGGTTGACGCATCAACAATCAGCCTCTAGTGTAGATGATGCATCAACCAACCACCGGTGTGGCCTTCGCCTGGGAGACGCAGCTCCTCGCCGGACACGCCGGAAGCGGCCGCTGACCTGACCGCCGCACAGGTCGGCCCGTCTCGCACGTGAGATCTGATGGAGGACACATGGTAGTGAATGTGAGCGATGTTCCCGAAGCCAAACGGTACGAGGCTCGGGTCGAAGGAGAGTCCGAGGTCGCGGGCGTCGCGCAGTACATCCGCACCACGGAACTCATCGCGTTCGTACACACCGAGGTCTCGCCGGAGTACGAGGGCAGGGGAGTTGGCGCGGCCCTTGCCCGCGCCGCCCTCGACGAGGCCCGCGCCGCGAGCCTGCTGGTCCTGCCCACCTGCCCGTTCTTCGCTAGGTGGATCGCCCGGCACCCCGAGTACCAGGAACTGGTGTACCAGTCCCACAGCAGAGTCAGCGACTGAACAGCCGGGCATGGCAGCGACGGAGGTCAGTATGAGCAGCGGAACCGCGAAGAAGGCGTACGAGGGCCAGTCGATCACCGTGACCTTTGAGGCCAGGCGTTGCCTGCACGCCGCCGAGTGCGTCCGCGGTTTGCCGGAGGTCTTCGACACGGGTCAGCGCCCGTGGATCCGGCCCGACGGTGCCGAGGCCGAGCGCCTGGCCGAAGTGGTGCGGCGCTGTCCCTCCGGAGCGTTGCAGTACGAACTCGTAGACGGCGGGGCGGAGGCCCCGGACCGGCCCACGCAGATCACGCGTGACTCCACCGGACAGTTGATTGTGCGCGGTGAGTTGAGAGTGAACACATCGCAAGGTGCGCGCGCCGAGACCAGGGCCGTCCTGTGTGGTTGCGGGCAGAGCCGCCTGCAGCCGTACTGCGATCACGCGGGGCCTTGCGGTCAGATACCGCAGGGCTGACCCGACACCCCGGCCTGTCGGTTCCCTTGATGAGCCAAAGGCGGTACGGGGCGGCCGGATCTGGACGATCCTGCGGCCGAGCTGGTTTATGCAGGTCTTCACCGATCCGCGCTTCTACCGCGACTCGATCGTCGACACCGGGCAGTTCTCCTTCCCCGGCGGGGGCGCGACGGTGGCCTGGATCGACGCCCGGGACATCGCGTCCGTGGCTGAGCGGGCCCTGCTCGACGCGGGGCACGCCGGCCAGGTGTACGAACTGTCCGGCCCGGAGTCACTGTCGATGCCGCGTACTGCGGAACTGCTCTCCGCCGCCGCCGGTCGGCCCGTGACGCACCGGGAGGTGACCATCGTCGAAGCGGTCGCCGGCATGACGGGTTTCGAACGAGATCTCTCCGCGCTGACCTTCGAACGCGTCCGGGCGGGCCGCTTCGCGGAGGTGACCGGCGCTGTCGAGTCCGCCAAAAACAGAAGATCGAAGGGATACGGATGATGGGCTACATCACCGTCGGAAACGAGAACAGCACCCCGATCGAGCTGTACTACGAGGATCAGGGCACCGGTCAACCGGTCGTGCTGATCCACGGGTATCCGCTGAACGGTCACAGCTGGGAGAAGCAGACACGCGAGCTGCTGGACCAGGGCTACCGTGTGATCACGTACGATCGCCGAGGTTTCGGCCAGTCGTCGAAGGTCCACGGCGGCTATGACTATGACACGTTCGCCGCGGATCTGAACACGGTGCTGGAGACGCTCGACCTGCGCGATGTCGTGCTCGTGGGCTTCTCGATGGGCACCGGCGAGCTCGCCCGCTACGTGGCCCGCTACGGGCACGAGCGGGTCGCGAAGCTCGCGTTCCTCGCGTCGCTCGAACCGTTCCTCGTGCAGCGCGACGACAACCCTGAGGGCATTCCGCAGGAGGTCTTCGACGGGATCGCGGCCGCGGCAAAAGCCGACAGGTACGCATGGTTCACGCAGTTCTACCAGGACTTCTACAACCTGGACGAGAACCTCGGCACCCGCATCAGCCAGCAAGTGGTCACCGGCAGCTGGAACGTCGCGATCGGCAGCGCCCCGGTCGCGGCGTATGCGGTGGTGCCGGCGTGGATCGAAGACTTCCGAGGTGATGTGGAGGCGGTGCGCGCCGCTGGGAAGCCGACGCTGATCCTGCACGGAACGAAGGACAACATCCTTCCGATCGACGCGACCGCGCGCCGGTTCCGTCAGGCCGTCCCCGACGCCGACTACGTCGAGATCGAGGGAGCACCCCACGGCCTGCTCTGGACCCACGCCGACGAGGTCAACACCGCACTGAAAGACTTCCTCGCCATCTGACACGGCGTTCGGCGGAGGGCGGACAGGCGACCGCCCTCCGCCGAACCGGACAGACGCAGACATGCCGTCGAGCACCCGGGGAGTTGGCCGAGCGCGCGGGGACGACGGTGAACGCGATCCGCCATCGGCGAACCCCTGACCTGAGATGGTCAGCCGGGACAGTTCGGTACCGTCGGCGAAGCTGCGGAAGACGGCCGCCGCGCCGGGCCTCCCCGCGATCGGTTCGTACCGGACGGGCACGGTCCGGTCCGGCGTCACCGCCCATCTACTGCGGCGGTCGTCGAGGTGGACAACGGACAGCGGCCCACCCGGGCGCCGTGCCCGCAATGCAGCCGAGCGCCGTAGCGGCGCCGCGGGAGCTTCGCTGTCGATCAGGTCGCCGGGGCCGACCAGGACCGCGTCGAGCGCTCCGTCGGCGAGGGCGATCAGTGACCGCCGCTCGTCGTCGGCGGTGCGAGCGCGGACGAGCGGCTGGCCGGCCGTGAACTGCTTTCCCATCCTGTGCCGCAATTCCCGCCGAGGCGTCCGCCTTGACAACTTGACCATGCCCCGACGGCACGGTTTTCACTCGTGAGCGCATCTTCCGATTTGAAGCCAAGAGGAGCACTCCTGATGGACGCGTTGCATTCCGGCGACCCGCGAGACACGACGAACCGCCCGAGTCGGCCGACGCCAACGTATTCGCGGCCGGTCGTCGATGACTCTCGGCCGTTCGGCGCACACCTGCGCATGAGTTGGTGGAAACCGCTTGTGGTCATTCTCGTACCACCGGTGGTGCTGCTGGTCCTGCAGATTCTGGGCTACCAGCTCGTCGGCGTCATAGAGGGCAGCGACGACCCGATGGCGCCGACCATGACCCCGTTGAAGTTCCTGGCCGTGAACCTCGCCACCATCGCGACGGGCGTGCTGGCGATCCTGATCCTGACATGGCTGGCTAAGGTGCCGTGGCGCAGGCTGATCAGCTCACCGCGGCCATTCGATCCCCACCGCCTGACGCACTACCTGCTCAGCGCGGCACTCCTGGTGGCCGCGGGGATCGGCGTGGTCGCACTCGTCGCCCCCGACTCCCCAGGGTGGATCGCCTTCGGCGTGTCCGGCACGACGATCATCATGCTCGTGCTGACTCTCCTGACTACGCCGCTCCAGGCACTCGGCGAGGAGCTGATATTCCGAAGCGCCGCATTGCCCGCCGCCGCATCCTGGGTGCGCACGGTCCGTCCAGCCCTGGTCCTCGGCCTCATCGTCTCCAGCCTGACCTTCGCATTGCTCCACGGGTCCACCGACCCTTGGCTGTTCGGCTACTACGCCTTCATCAGCGCCTCCACCGGACTGATGGCGATCATGAGCCGCGGTATCGAGGCGCCGGTCGCGTTCCACGTCGCCAACAACGTCCTGTTCACAACCGTCAACACGCTGATGTCGGACGGCGAGCCGTTCTCCATTGACCGGTCCTCCGACACCGGTGATGCGGCCGTGTTGATCCTCGGGGCGGTGAACATCGCGATGCTCGTGCTCGTCTGGCTGCGCGAGCGAGGGATCCGGGCCACCCGCTGATCTCGTCGCGGCGTCTGAGCCGCCCCGCTCGAGCCCGCGAGAGGGGTGAGCGGAGTGCCGCTCGGCGAAGGTGGCATGTAAAGAGGAGAGGAGACCATGACCTGGAGCACTCGCGAGATCGCTGAGCTGTCGGGAACTACGGTGAAAACGGTGCGCTACTACCACGAGATCGGCCTGCTCGAAGAGCCCGACCGCAAACCCAATGGCTACAAGCAGTACACGATCCGCCACCTGACACGGCTCCTGCAGATCAAGCGACTGACCGGACTGGGCGTCCCGCTCACGCAGGTCGCCACGATGGGAACGGACCTTGACGGTCAAGCGTCAGTCTTTCGGATCATCGACGCCGAGCTCGAAGCGACGGTAGAGCGGCTTCAGGACATCCGACGAGAACTGGCGGTCTTGTCCCAGCCCGGGGCGACATCCGACGTCCCGCCCGGTTTCAACAGTGTCGCGGAGCACCTGCGCGACAATGACCGAGCGCTCCTCATGATCTATGCTCAACTGTTCTCAGACGAGTCGATGGAAGCGGTGCATCAGATTCTTGAGGCGCGCCCCAACGACGCACTAGACGAGGAGTTCCGCGACCTTCCCGAAGACGCCGACGAGGCCACGCGACAGGCACTTGCCGAACAGATCGCTCCATTCATGGACGCCGCGACGGCCGCCAACCCCGTCACGCTGGTGCCCAAAGCACGCACACCGCGGCAGACCGGAGCGGCACGAAGCGTCGCCGGCCATGCCCTCGAAGCGCTCTACAGCCGTGCTCAACTCGACGTGCTGCGCCGGGCGCATCGGATCAGCACAGCTGGTGCCAACACAGGCTCCGCACTCGACTGAGACCCCGGGTTCGCCGCGGCGACCCCGAGCTCTGCAGCTGAGTGCAACGAGGCATTGATCCGTTGACGGGCGCGGTTGGGCCTCGATCTATCGCACGTCGCGCAAGAGGGGCGAGCGGATGGCGCTGGCCTTGTAACACGTCTGGCCCGACTTGGTTCTATTGCGCGCTTGTAAAGTTGGAAGAAGACTCCGTTACGGGCGTTCAGGTCTGGAACTTTGCGCCATAACGTGCTCCCCGTGAACGCGATACCTCCGGGGACCGGAGTCACTCCGCGAGGCGCAGCGGCGCCCGCCGTGGGCGAGGCTGTCCAGCACGTGGCGATGGTGATGAACCATGCGTGGCTTGCGCTGCTGCTCTCACTCGGCGAGCGGCTTGGACTGCACGAGGTGCTGGCCGCAGCTGATCGGCCGCTGACTGCCGCCGAACTCGCGGCCCGCGCCGGTGCCGACGAGCGCTACGTGCGTGAGTGGGCCTGGGGAATGGCCGCGGGCGCGCTCGTCGTCGGCACGGTGGATGAGGCGGGCATCGAGTGGTTCCGTCTCGTGGAGGGCTACGAGCAGGCCCTCACCGCACGCGGTGGGGCGCAGCACTGGTCACGGATCACGATGCAGGTGACCGCGTTGGCCGCACTCGAAGACGATATCGTCGCCGCCTTTCGTACGGGTGGCGGGGTGTCCGCCGCGCGCTACGAGGGCCGCATCGTCAAGGTTCTCGAGGCCGAGAGCGGGCCGATCTTCGCTCAGGTGCTGCTGGAGGAGGTCGTCCCGCTTCTCGGCGTCACCGACCTGCTCCGCACCGGGGCACGGGTTCTCGATCTGGGCTGCGGGACCGGCCAGGCGGTGGCGATCCTCGGAGCGCAGTTCCAGAACTCACGGTTCCTGGGGGTCGACCAGTCGCCCGACTCGGTCGCCGCGGCGCGCCGCCGGACCGCGCAACTCGACAATGTCTCGTTCGCCGTGCTCGACATCGAGGACGCCCTTCCGCAGGGCCCCTTCGACCTCGTCATGGCGGCCAACGTCGTGCACGACCTTTCGGATCCGGTTGGGTTGCTCACCCGGCTGCACGCGATAACCGCCCCCGGCGGGGTGGTCTACCTCCACGAGCTCGGGTTCGGAGACGCGATGCCCGACAACGTGGCCGATCCGCACTCCCTTGGTGTGCTCGCCTTCGGCATCTACCACTGCCTGCCGCTCGCCCGCCGGCGCCCTGGGATCGCGCCCGGCGGCATGTGGGGCCGCTCCGCCTACGAGGCGGCGCTGCGCTCCGCCGGGTTCGTCGACGTCGTCACCACGCGCGCGCCGTCCGATCCCAACAACGACACGATCATCGCCCGCCGCCCAGCCGTGACCGGGCGATCCGAATGAAGAGGACCATGAACGCAGATCGGAAGTCCACACCCGCACCGCCCCCCTCGCCGGAGGCTCCCGGATTCGACCGCTACGTCGTCGTCGACTTCGACGACGAGTTGCGAGACATCCCCGCCACCTACGCCGCGGCCGCCGCCGTCGACGTCGCGCCATTGGCAGCCTGGCTGCGTGAGCACGCGCAGTCCCCGCTGGCGTTCGTGGGCGCGGGAGGCTCGCTGGCGGTGGCCCAACTGGGTGCGAGCCTGCACCAGCGAGCCACCGGACGGATGGCGGCGGCGCGCGAGCCGATGGACCTGTACCTGGGTGATCTCGGCCCCGACACCGCAATCGTGCTGGTGACGGCGGGTGGCGCGCACAGCGACTCGCTCGCCGCCTGCAAGCTGTTCGCGGCCGAGCCGCGGGACGCGGCGGTGTTCTGCGGCAGCACCGGATCGGCGGGTGAGGCACTGCTCGCCGGCTCCGCGGTGCCGGTCTTCGCCTACGACCTGCTCCCACAGGTACACAGTTGGGTCGCGGTGAATGTCCTCGTCGGCCAGGCTCTGGTGCTCGCCAGGGCCTACGCCGAGGCGTTCCCGGAGCGCCTGGGCGTCGTCCCGGCCACGCTGGACGAGCTGAACCCGGGCTGGACGCAGGTCGATGCGTCGGTAGGCGGGCTGGTCGAACGCCTCGCTGAGGTGCTGGCCCGTCCGATGCTTGCCTTCCTCCACGGGCCGGACACCCGCACCGCCGCAGTGGACCTGGACTCGAAGTTCGCCGAGTCCGGCCTCGGCGAGCTGGTGCTGTCGGAGTACCGCAACTTCGCCCACGGCCGCTACCAGACGCTGCTGCCACGCCAGGGTGAGATCGCAATTCTGGCCATGTACACGCCGCGCGAAGCCGACATCGCGGCCGCGACCATGGCCAGTATCCCCGAGCATCTGCCGGCCGCCGGGCTGGCAGTACCGGGCGACGGCGCCGCGGCACAACAGATCGGTTGCCTGGTCCAGCTGATGTACGTCCTGGGCGCGCTCGCCCGGGTCCGCGGCATCGAGGTCGGCTGGGGCAGCCGCAACACCTTCGGTGACCTGCTTTACGACCTTGACCTGAGCGCCCTGCTCGGGCTGCCCAGCCCCCGAACCGTTTCCTGAAAGGACGACACCATGATGTTTCCGCGCACCAGACTGCTCGTTACGGCCGGCGCGGTCGCCGCGCTGCTGGCCCTGACCGGCTGCTCCGGCGGCTCCTCGGACACCGACTCCTCGGCCGATAGTGGTTCCGGCAGCGTCGGTCTGCAGCTCAACTGGATCCAGAACAGCACCTGGGCGGGCAGCTACCTGGCCGACGAGAAAGGCTACTACGGCAAGGCCGGGCTCAAGGTCGACATCATGACCGGTGGCCCCAACGTCGACTTCATGGCGGCGTTGAGTTCGGGAAAGGCGCTCGTCGCCTTCGCCGGCCTGACTGAGCCGGCCACGCTCAATCAGCAGGGCGGCGACTACCGGGTCGTCGCCACGATGTACCAGAAGAACCCGCTCTCGGTGATCTCCAAGTCCGGCAGTGGTATCACCACGCCAAAGGCCCTGGAGGGCAAGCGGATGGGCGTCTCGACGACCGCGATGTCGGTGTGGAACCAGTTCGCGGCCGTCTCCGGCATCGACACCAAGAAGGTGAAGATCGTGCCCATCACGACGGGCCCCGAGGCGCTCGTCGCCGGCGATGTCGATGCCTATCTCGGCTTCAGCACCGAGGCGCCCGGCCAGCTCGCGGCCCTCGGCGTGTCGGTCGACCTGTTCCTGTTGCAGGACTTCGGGTTCGGCTACTACGTCGACGTCTACACCGTGCGCCAGGCCGCCCTGAACGACCCGAAGAAGCGCGACGAGATCAAGCGGCTGCTCAAGGCCGACCTGCAGGGCCAGCTCGACATGATTGCCGACCCGGATGCGGCGGCGCAGCTCACGGTGAACCGCTACGGCAAGACGCTGGGCCTGGAGCTCAGCAGCGAAAAGTCGATCACTACGGCGGCGTCGAAGTTGTTCTACTCGCCGACGACCGAGGCGAAGGGCATCGGCTACATGGCCGGCGACGAGCTGACGCTGTCGATGAAGACGCTCAACACGATCCTCGGCACCTCGCTGCCGCTCGACGGCTCCGGGTACGTCGACATGTCCCTCCTCAACGAGATCAAGGCCGAGGATCCGAGCTTCGGCACCCTTCCGCCCGCCAAGGGGTGACGCGATGGTGCAGCACGGGATTCCCGGCGTGCAGGAGCTTGCCACGGCGGCGGAGGGCCGGCGCCGCACCGTCGACATCGCGGTGACGGACGTGAGCCGGACGTTCCAAACGTCCGGCGGGACGGTCGAGGCGCTGCGCAACGTGAGCCTGACCGTGCCGGCCGGCGGGTTCGTGTCGGTGGTCGGGCCCAGCGGCTGTGGCAAGTCCACGTTGCTGCGTATCCTCGCCGGCCTCGAGCAGCCGACGGCCGGATCGGTCGCACTGGGCGGCCGGTCGCCGGCGGAGCGGGTGCGGGCGCACGAGGTGGGCATGGCGTTCCAGGACGCGGCGCTGCTGCCGTGGCGGACCGTCACGCGCAATGTCGCCTTCGCAAGGGAGATGGCGGGGCTGGCCCGCGACGACGCGCTCGTGGCGCGGCTGCTCGTGCTGGTCGGTCTGAGCGGCTTCGAGCGGGCTCGCCCCGCCCAGCTCTCCGGCGGCATGCGCCAGCGGGTGGCGATCGCGAGGGCGCTGGTCACCCGGCCGCGGCTGCTGCTGCTCGACGAGCCGTTCGGCGCCCTCGACGAGTTGCTGCGCGAGAACCTGAACATGGAGCTGCAGCGGATCTGGATGGCTGAGGAGGTCACCACGGTGATGGTGACCCATTCGGTCAGCGAGGCCGTGCTGCTCAGCGACACCGTTGTGGTGATGGGCAGCCGGCCCGGCCACGTTGCGGCGGTCGTGGACGTACCGTTTCCCCGGCCGCGGAAGCCCGAGCTGCTGCACGCCGACGACTTCTTCCACGTCTGCACCAGGGTCAAGGCGGTCCTGCGCGGGGAGGGGGAAGGCGGTGGGTAGCCGGCTCGCGCGCCGGGCGAAGGTGGTGGCGCCACCCGTCGTGGGGCTCGCGGCGCTGCTGGGGCTATGGGTCTGGCTGGCTGCGGTACTGCCTGGCGACGGGAAGCTTCTGCCCACGCCCGGCGCGGTGCTCGCGGCCCTGGTCGAGGACCGCGACATCATCGCCATCGGGCTGTCGGCGACCCTGGTCAGCGCCGCGGAGGGGCTCGGGGCCGGGGTCGCCGTCGGGGTGGTTTTCGCCCTGGTCGCCGTGGTCGTGCCGGTGTTACGCCGGCCGCTGACCCGGCAGCTGACGATCGTGTTCTGCCTGCCGCTCGCGGCCGTTGCCCCGCTGCTGTTCCTGTTCCTGGACCTGCCGGGCCCCCATGTCGTGCTGGCGGCGATCTCGGTGGTATTCCCTGTATACGTGGCCCTGGTCCAGGGCCTGACCGCCACCCACGAGGAGTGGGAGGACCTCCGCGACGTGCTCGGCGGCAGTCGGGTGCGCTACTTCCTCCGTGTCCAGCTTCCGTCGGCGGGCCCGCAGTTCGTCGTCGCCGCCCGCATCGCCGGACCCGCCGCGGTGCTCGGCACGACGCTCGCGGAGTACTTCGGCGGAGAGCGGGGCGTCGGTGTCCTCATGATTAACAGCCTGGCCCGGGTCGACACCCCACGCGCCTACGCGCTCGGGGTCGTCGTGACCGGGCTCAGTGCCCTGCTCTACGGCGCTGTCGGTGTCGTGGCGAGCCTGCTGCCGTGGACCGCGCAGCCACGAGCGTCGCGGCGGCGGATCGGCACGGCGACAGGCCCCGCGGCCGGGGCGGCGGCGGGCGAGCCTGCCCTGCCGGTCCGGAGCGTGGAGGCCATGAGCGTGGACGGAGGCCGGCGATGACCAGTGCGACCGAGGCGGATGTCGTGGCGCAGGAAAAGGGCACGCCGATGCCTGGTTCGCGCCTGCGGCACAGATCGCTGCCCGGGCTGGTCCTCCGCGAACTGTGCGGAGGCTTGGTGCCGATCGGGGTGGTGCTGCTGCTGTGGCAGGTCGCCTACGTCGCATTGCCGGCCAACAGCTTCCTGCGCTCGCCGGTCGAGGCGATCCGGTATGCGGCCGAACCGGGCACCCTCGACCGGCTGGCCGTCGCGTTGGGGAGCACGTTCGCGATGGTGGTGCTCGGCTATGCGATCGCGATCGCGGTGTCGATCGTGCTGGCTTCGGTCGTCGTCTCCAGTATGGTGCTGGCCAGGGCACTCATGCCGGTCGCGGTGCTGCTGGGCACGATCCCGGTGATCGTGATCTCACCAGTGGTGATCATGCTCGTTGGGCGCAGCCCGGCAACGTCGGTAACGGTGTGTGTATTGATCACGTTCTTCCCGGCCCTGGTCAACATCGTCTCGGCGATGGGTTCGGTGCCGCCGACGCTGCTCGATCTGTGCGGGGTGCTCGGCGGCGGCCGGATGCGCACCCTGGTGTCGGTCCGCCTGCCGCGAGCCGTGCCGGGCCTCGTCTCGGCCGGCAAGCTCGGCCTGCCGGCCGCGCTGACCGGAGTGATCCTGACCGAGTACATCGCCACGGGCGCCGGTATCGGCACCTACATCAACCTCGCCCGCGCGAACTACTGGTACGTCGAGATGTGGGCGGGGATCCTCGCCGTTCTCGTCTGCTCCGTGCTCGTCTACACGGTGCTCGGCGTGCTGGAGACGGTGCTGCAGGACCGTTACGTGGCGTCGGGCCGGGGGGACCGGTGAGTGCCGGACGGGCGGTCGTCGTCGGCACCGTCGCGCTGGACCTGGTCGCGGCCGAAGCCCGGGCGAGGACCGCCCGGGCCGCGGTCGGCAACAGCGGGGCCAACATCGCCGTGCGGCTGGCGGCCGCGGGCTGGCGAGTCGAGCTGGTCTGCCTGGTCGGCGACGATCCGGCCGCGGACCTGGTGCGCGAGGACCTGACCCGCTGGGGGGTCGGCACGCACGGGACGATCTCCCGTGCCGGGTACCTCACCCCTCGGGTGTTCCTCGTCGCCGGCACGCCCGGCACTGCGGCGCGGTGGATGAACGCCTGCCCGCGCTGCGGGCGCCCCCGGGGACACACGCTGCAGATCCCCGCGCTCGACGAACTGCCCGCAGCGGTCCTCGACGCGGCGGCATCCGCCGACCTGATCGTCGCCGATGTCGCCGGGGCAACCGCGGACGCCTTGATCGATCGATGCGCGGGGCTGCGCTGGTTCGAGGCCAGCCTCACCGAGGCGGATCCGGACGTAGCTCGCAGGACCGGCGCCGCCTGCGATGTGGTGAAGGTTTCCGCCGAGGAGGTGGAGCACTATGCCGGGGCTCTGGCCGCCATCGACGGGCGTACCCGGCTGCAGGTGGTCACCGACGGGCCGCGAGGGCTGCGGTTGCGCCGGCGCACCGTGGCCGCGCCGGGCTGGCCGGGCTGGTCACACCGGCCCGTTTCCGAACCGGTCGAGGTGGTCGACACCATGGGCGCGGGCGATGCCTTTACCGCGACGGTGGCGGCGGCGTTGGTGGGCGAGGGATGGCGCGGCGAGCCGGGCCTCCCCGATATTCTGCCCATCCTGGATGTCCCGGCCGCCGTCCGTACTGGGCAAGACGGTGACCGGGTGCCCGACCTGCTGGATTCGGTGCTCCATCAGGGGCAGCGGGCCGCGGCGATGGCCTGCCGTTTCCCCGGCGCGCGCGGAGACATGCGACCACGCGAGGAGGGGCGGTCGGCATGGTTGCCGGGCGAGCACGCGTGGCAGTGCGGCCGCTGCGAGGCCGAGCAGGCGAGCGGGGCGCCAGGGACGGACGGGAACACAGCGGGTCGCCGAAGCGGAAGGACGAAGCGCACGTGGTGAAGAAGGCGAAGGACGGATTCTCGGGACCAGGGGTTTCAGTACTCGCGCGCATCCGGTCGCTGCTGCCGACGCTGGCGCCGAGCGAGGCACGGGTCGCGGCCTTCATTTTGGAGCACGCCGACGACGTCGTCCACATGACGGTCGCCGAGGTTGCCGAGGGCGCGGCGTCCGCGGAGTCGTCGACCGTGCGGTGCTGCCGTTCGCTGGGATTCCAGGGCTTTCAGGACCTGAAGATCTCGCTGGCGCGCGACACGGCCTCGCTCGACCAGTACGCCTACGACCACGTCGAGCCGGGCGACGCACCGGGCGACGTGCTGCTGAAGGTCATGACCTTCACCGCGCAGGTAATCCGCGATGCCGCCGGCAGCATCGATCCCGTGACCTTCGAGGAGGCGGTCGCCAAGATCAACGCGGCCGACGAGATTCTCGCGATCGGCTTCGGTGCGTCCTACCTGGTCGCGCGCAGCGTGCACGACCAGTTCGCCTCGATCGGCCTCAGGGTGCGCGCTCCCGACGCATCGAACCTGAAGTACCTGATGTCCCGCACGGCTCCGCCCGGCACCTGCGGGCTGCTGATCAGCCACACCGGTGCGACCCGCGACCTCATCCGCTGTGCGGAGGCGCTCCGCTCGCGGGGCGTACCGACCGTGGCGATCACCAGCTTTCCCCGCTCGCGGCTGGCCGACCGGGTCGACCACGCCCTGGTCGCCAGCGGGCGGGAGCTGGCGTTCCGCTTCGAGTCGCTCTCCGGCCGGCTCGCGCACCTGGCCGTCGTCGACGCGCTGTACCTGGCGCTGGCCCGGGCCTCGCCCGAGCGGGCTCGCGCATCGCTGGACATCTACTACGACATGGAGTCGTCCTGGCGGATCTGACCATCCCGGCGATGTACACACAGGAGAATCCGATGCCCGAACCCGTACCGGCCTTACCGCCGCCGTGTCCGTCGACCGCGGCGCCACCCGCAGTACTCGTCGTCTCCAGGGTCGTGCTCGACGTCTTCCCGGGTTCGCCGGCCGAGACCGTCGTCCTCGGCGGTTCCGGTTTCTGGGCGGCTGTTGGAGTCGCCGCCACCCTCGACGAAGAGTCCACGGCGGTGATGCCGGGGAGGCCGGGGAGGCCGGCCGGAGTCTCCATCGCCTCTCGGGTCGGCACGGACTTCGGGCCGTACCGGCCGATCCTGCATCGGCTGGGGATCCGGACGGACGCGCTGGTCACCGACGGACCACAGACCAGCCGGACGATCATCACGTACCCGGTGGGAGAGGAACGCCGCGAGGAGCCGGTCGGCGGGTGGCCGGCACACGTGCGGATGCGTGCGGTATGGACCGACGTGCCCGAGCCCGTCCGGGCGGCACCGGGCTGCTATGTGTTCCGGGACTGGCATCCGGGTTTCTGGGAGCCCCTACTCGAGGATGTGCGCCGGCATCGTACGCAGCTGTTGTGGGAGCTGCCCGCCTCGATCTGCACCCCCGCCGATCTGCCGCGGCTGCGCGCGGTCCTGCCCTCCGTTGCGATCGTGTCGCTGAACCTGGCGGAGGCCCGGGCCCTGCTCGGTGTCGGCCCCGATGCCGGTCCCGCCGGCGAGCTGAGTGCCGCGGAGGCGGCCCGGCGCATCGCCGACCTCGGCGCGCGGACCGTGCTACTGCGGGCCGGGCGGGCCGGATCGGTGGTCGCCCACGAAGGGCGCCTGCTCCGTGTCTCCGCCGCGCGGGTACCGGCCATCGACGTCACGGGTGCAGGCAACGCCTTCAGCGGCGCGTTCCTCGGCTGCCGGATCGCCGGTGCCGACGTGGCGTCCGCCGCGACGTTCGCAAGCGCGGTGGCGGCGATGGTCGTGTCCCGGCTCGGGCCGCCCGACTCGCACGCCGCGGCCCGGGCCCAAGCGCTCGAGCTCGTCCGCACCGCGCGGGTCTGGGATCTCGGATCGTGAGCGGCTACCTTGACCCGTCGGGGATCGCGGAGCCGGACCTGGAGGCCGTGCGGCGCATCCGCCGCGCAGTCCTGGACTCCCATCCGTACCGCGACGTACTGCCCGCCCGCGGGCTGCGCGTCGGCGGCCGACCCGCGCTGACCGGCGTAGATCCCGCCGACGTCGGCCGGTACGTCGTGCTGAGTGTGCGCGATCCGCTCGGCGAGGAGGTCGCGTCCGCCGGTATCGGGCACGCACAGCGCCTCGCCTCAGCATTCGGGCCGGCGGAGCCCGTGGCGGCCACCGGGCTGTTCCAGACGAGCACGGCGTCGCTGGAGGGTGAGCGGGTGAGTGTCGTCGCCACCGGCAGCGGGGCTCCCGAGCTGGAACTCGCCATGGTGGAGCTGATGGAGCACACCGAGGCCGAGGTCTTCATCTACTTCGGCACCGCGGCAGGGCTGCACCCGTTCGTCCATCCCGGCGACGTCGTGGTCTCCACCGGTGTGGTGCGGGAGGAGGCTACGACCCGTGCCTACGTCGACCCGGCCTACCCCGCCGCGCCTTCCTACGACGTCGTAGCCGCCTTCGTCGGCGCCGCCCAGGACAACGGGGTGGCCGTTCACGCCGGAGTCACCCGGTCGACCGACTCCGACATCCTCGGCAACGGGCGCCCTTCCGTGGGCGGCTACCTGCAACCCCACCACCGGGAGACCATCGACTACTGGATCCGGGCAGGGGTGCTGTGCAACGACCGGGAGGCGTCGGCCGTGGTAACACTCGGGTCACTGTTCGGCCGACGCACCGGCGCGGTGCTCGGCGTGACCGACAACTTTCCCGCCGGCCGCTCGCTCAAGCCGGGCGCGGGCATGGCCGACGCGACGGCCACGCTGGTCGGCGGGCTGCGCCGGCTGCAGCGACTCGACCAGGCGCGGGTGCGCGGTGGGCGGCGGTACTGGGCCCCGCCACCGTGACCGGTTACTCCGCGGTTGCCGGTCGCCCGCCGGAGTCCTGGCCGAGCCGTCGCGCGATGACCGCGCAAACGATGAGCTGAATCTGATGGAAGATCATCAGAGGCAGGACCGTCACCCCGATCATGGCCGCCGGCAGCAAGACCGTGGCGAGGGGGACCCCGCTCGCCAGCGACTTCTTGGACCCGCACATGAGCAGCACCACCTGGTCCGGTCGGCTCATGCCGAGTCTGCGCCCGGCGCTGTACGTGACAGCCAGGACGATGGCAAGCATCAGCGAACAGCTACCGACGAGCACCGCAAGGGCGCCGGCCGAGACCGTTGACCAGATACCGTCCACGACGGCATGGCTGAAGGCAACGTACACGGTGAGGACGATCGCCCCCCGCTCACTCAGCGTCGTGATCCGCCGGTGCCGGGACATCCGGGCCGCCAACCATCGACGAGCCAGTTGGCCGACCACGAAGGGGAGCAGGAGTTGCAGGGCGACCTTGCCCACGAGGCCGACCGACAGCCCGAGGGTGCCACCGAGCATGAGCGCGACCAGGACGGGCGTGAGGAACACGCCGGCCAGATTCGAGAACGAGGCCGCGCAGATCGCTCCGGCCACGTTGCCGCCCGCGATCGAGGTGAATGTGATCGACGACTGCACCGTCGAGGGAAGGACGCTGAGGAAGAGAAGCCCCTGCGCGAGTCCTGTGGGCAGCACCGCCGGGGCCAGCAACTGGGCCGCGAGACCGAGCACCGGGAAGAGCACGAACGTCGCGGTCAGCACGCTCGCGTGGAGGCGCCACTGGCCGAGGGCGGCAAGCGCCTCACGGGCGGGCAGCCGGAGGCCGTAGAGGAAGAACAGCCAGGCGACGGAGACGCTGACGGCCTGGCTCAGCCCGTCGCCGACCGCACCCCGGGCCGGCAGGAACGAGGCCAGCAGGACCGCCAGCAGCAGCGTTGCGATGAACGGGTCGATCCGCCGGAGCACGGACCGGAGAGGGCCGGTCGCGGGCCCGTTCACCGGGCGCTGAGCCCGGCGAGGACCGCGGTGCTCGTAGCGGTGAAGCCGAAGCATTGGCGGACGTTGTAGGTAGTGGCCCGCATGCAGAACTCCGGTGACGTGGTCGCCACCGCGTCCTCGATCATCACCACGTCGTAGCCGAGGTTCGCGCCGTCGATCAGTGTGGCGAGCACGCACTGGTCGGCATTGACTCCCGCGAACAGCAGGGTATCCACCCGCAGGTTACGCAGCACCGAGTCCAGCGGCGTGTCGACGAATCCGCTCATTCGGTACTTGTCGATCGTGAAGTCCTCCGGTGAGATCATCAATTCGTCCACGGTCGCCGCGGCCCATGAGCCGGCCTGCAGGACCGGTGAGGCGGCGGCGTTGGAGGGGGTGCCGATCCCGGTCCCCGCTCCGGCCGGGTCATACACGTGCAGGACGCCGGGCGGTAGGTTCGCGCGATCGGAGCGGTTGCCCCAGTTGACCCAGATGACCGGTACATCCGCGTCGCGGACCGCCGGCAGCAGGTTTTGCAGCACGGGGATGGGGTCGCGTGCCGCTCGGACGTCAACGCCGATGCCCGCCAGCCAACCGTCGGGGTGGCAGAAGTCATTCTGCATGTCGATGACCACGACGGCGGTGCGGGCGAGGTCGATCGTCAGCCGCTGTGGTGCCGCGTCCACCACGACCGGTCGTGGCGGACGGACCGGACGGCGGAGGTCGACGTGGTCGGCCGACAGAGTCCAGGAGTTGCGGTTCAACAATGTGGCGTGTGTTCTCGAACCGCGGGCCGGAGTATGCATGGATCATCCGTCTTTCGTGATCAGCCGGAGCAGGGAGCGGTCCTCGCCCGGAGCGGCCACCAGGCACAGACCGACGGGGAGGGCGCCGACCCGTGGCGTCGGCAGCGAGAGCGCAGGGGCACCGGTGAGCGAGGCCAGGCAGGTCAGCCGTAGCGTGGCCGCTCGGACGGCCTCGACCTCGGCAGGATCCCGGTCGCGCTGCGGCGCGGGGCTCGAGGTCGCGGGAAACGCAAGCGCCGTTCCGGCTGGAAGGAGGGCGAGCAGCTCGTTGCGGGCCGCGCGAAGTACCACTCGTGCCGCGGACTCCTCCTTGGCGCCGATGCGGCCGCCTTGCCGGAAGCGGGCCTCCACAGCCGGATCCAGCGCGCCGGGGTGCTCCTCGACGAACCGGCCGTGCAGCCGCCACGCTTCTGCCTGCTGAACGGCCCGGAACGCCGCGAACCAGGCTTCGAGTCGGTCGGGATCCAGATGTGCGGTGCGGAGCCGTGATCCAGCACGCAGTGCCAGGGCCCGCAAGGCGGCCCGCACGGCGACCCGCACCGCGGGCTCGGCGAGCGCCTGAAGCTCGGGTACGACCACCAGGTCGTCGATGTCGTGGGTCCCCGCCGGCGGCAACAGAATGTCCGCCGCCTCGGCGAGCAGGGTCGCTTCCCTGGTGAGCAGGCCGATCGTATCGAAGGACGGCGCGAGGCCGACGAGTCCGCGCCGGTCCACCGCGTCGTGCGTGGTCCGCAGGCCGTAGAGGCCGCAGTACGAGGCCGGTACACGAATCGATCCGGCGGTGTCCGTGCCGAGGCCGATATCGGCCGCTCCAGCGGCCACCGCGGCCGCGGGACCGCTGGTGGATCCGCCCGTGACCCGGCCGGGCGCCGCGGGATTGTCCGGCGCACCGTAGTGGATGTTCGTCCCGGCGAGGGAGAACGCGAGTTCGTCGGTATGCGCGATCCCGGCCACGTCGGCACCAGCGGCCAGCAGCCGATGCACGGCATCCGCGTGCTCGCGCTCGATCGATGCCGCGGCCAGCCACGCGGGGTTGCCGGCGCCGATCGGGTGGCCGGCGACGGCGAACAGATCCTTCACCGCCACTCGGGCCCGGGCCAGTGGTCCGCGCTCGGCGCCCTGTGCCACCACAGCATCGGCGCCCGGCGGCACCCGCCACGTCCCCGGCGACACCCCGGGGGCCGCGCCGGCTGCCGCGGCCCGTGGCGGTCCCGTCGAGACGTGTGCCGCCGTCACGACCCAGGCGGATTCGGTGCCCGGCCCGGGGATGTCACGTCGCTGCCATACCTGTGTCTGGACGCCGGTCCCGCCGTCCTGCCTGCTCGACTCGGCGACGATGACGGCCGCATCGGGCGTGAGGTGTCTGACATGCACGCGCACCAGACGTCGAGGCGGAGGCGGCTGCCGGCCGGCGCGGAACTCCGCGATCTGCTCGTGCCCGACGAGTGTGTATCCGCCGTCGCTGCGGATCGTGCCGGTGTCGTCGGCGAACAGCGCGTCGAGGACGCTCACGTCGTTCGCCATCAGAGCCCGCTCGTACCGCATGAAGGCGCGCAGCAGCGACGGGTCGGCGGAACGGAGATCGGGATCACCGGCCGTCATCGGCGCCGTCCTCCTGTTCGTCTTGGGTGAGCCTCTGTGACGCCGCGATGTGTTCGAGCATGAGGGAGCGGGAGAGCTGAGCGTCGCCCTCGACGATCGCCGCGACGATCTGGGCGTGCTCGTGCCACGAACTGTGCGCCCTGCGCGTGACGACATCGGCGTAGAACCACGAGATCTTGTGTGAGATCTGGTCGAACAGGCCCAGCAACATGGTGCTTTCGCTGGCCAGCGCGATCGCCCGGTGCAGGTCGGTGTTGAGCTGCGGCAGTACCTCGATCTCGCCCCGGGCGACACAGTCCTGCCCCTCGGCGAGGATCGCCCGGATCACGCGGAGCCTGGCGGGTGCCACCCGTTTCGCCGCCCGAGCGGCCGCCAGGCCCTCCACCGTCGCCCGGACCTCGAACAGGTTCTCCGCGTCCTCTCGGGTCATCCGGGTGACCGTGCGGATCCGTGGACTCGTGGTGGTCACGAAGCCCTCGCCCTCTAGAAGCCGCAGCGCCTCGCGGACGGGTACCCGGGAGACGCCGTAGGCGTCGGCGAGCCGCAGCTCGGTCAGTCGTTCCCCGACCGCGAGCCGGCCGGTGACGATGTCTTCGCGGAGTTGGCTGGTGACCTGCTCGACGAGGCTGCGTCCGGCGCGCGAGGTTCGCCGGCCGCTCGTGGCGGCGCCTTCGTTCATGACTTTCCCTTCCGGGAACACTTCGGTCAGGCGTCCCGGCGGGACGGTGGGACGGCGGTGCGCACGTGCCGGGCCGAAGTCCCGACGCCGGCTGGGGCGCCGCGCCACGGGGAACGGTCTATCAGGACGGCGCCGCCCCTTCAACCTCACCGCTTCGTCGTCGGTCGGTGCGGCGGTGCGGGCCGGGGTCATCGTGCACGCTCCAGCGCCCGACGAGGGTTGTCGACGCGCATGCTGGCGATCTCGGCGTCGGAGACCCCGAGCGCGGCCAGCCGGGGAACCACGTTTCGGCTCAGGTGCCGTAGACCCCACCCGCCATGCGCGATGAACTGCGGCTTCATGCACAGGTCATGACTGAGCAGGACCTGATCGACGAACCCGCGATCGAGCAGGACCTGCACCATGTGGTAGCGGTCCTGGTCGTGTGATCGACGCGGATAGTCGCCGCCCCGGCGGGCCGAGATCGCCCACTGCTCCATCCCGAAGGTGTCGAGCTCGACGAAGACGCCTCGTTCCGCGGCCAGCAGCGCAAACTCGGGCTCCGGCCGTTCGTCGACGTGACTGACCACCACCTTCCGCGGGTCCACAC
This sequence comes from Dactylosporangium sucinum, assembly GCF_014647515.1. Taxonomy (GTDB): domain Bacteria; phylum Actinomycetota; class Actinomycetes; order Mycobacteriales; family Micromonosporaceae; genus Dactylosporangium; species Dactylosporangium sucinum. The sequence goes on from NZ_BMPI01000086.1 coordinate 27,279, forward strand.
CCAGGTCCAGCACGTAGTCGATCGCCGGCAGCGTGCCGAGCGGATCGGGGAAGATCGACCGGTGGATGTTGAGGGCGACACCGGTCTGCATCTGGGCCAGGGCAGCGCCGTGCAGTACCTTCAACTCGGCGGCGGTCGGCGTGTTGCTGGTACCGATCTCGCCGATGATCCCCGCCCGAATGCCCGTGGTACCGACCCCGACTTCGATCTCCTCGACGAGGACGTCTCTGATCACCTCGGGTGGTACGTGCTTGATGAACGGCGAATGGGCGAATTCGACGTACTCGCCACATCCCATCACGATGTTGACGCCCGTCATCTGCGACATGGTCTTCAGGGCGACGGGGTCCCGGCCGATGCCCGGGATCGACAGTTCGACAACCGTGTGGCTGCCGAACTCCTTGAGCGTGCGCAACTCGTGCAGCGCCACGTGCAGGTCGGTCTGGAACATCGGCTCGCGGTAGGAGAACGGGGCCAGTTGTACGTCGCCACGCGCCTGGAGGTCGTACGGCTTGGTGAACTCCTCGAGCAGTCCCGGGTCTTCCGGCGGTACCCACTGCGCGGTGGCGTTGGCGATGAGGTGCTCGTGAGGCAGCACGATGCCCAACTCGGCCGCGCTGACGTCACCGAGAACGGTGGTCACATGGCTCACGCCGCGACCCGCTGCCCGGAGAGACCCGCCTTCTCGAGCACGGCGCCGAGGATGTCGGCCTGTTCGGCGGAGGCGGTGAGCGCGTTGGTACGACCCGTCACCGGCGCCAGCAGGCAACCGGAGACGCCCGGACTGTGCGCGAGCTCGGCGACGGTCTCGGCCGCGATCGCGATCCCTTCGGCACCGGGATCGGCGGATCTGCGCAGCCGGGCGAGGGTCTGCTCGGGGATCGAGAAGCCACGCAGTCCCGCGTTGACCCGGCGTGCGGTCGGCTCGTCGGGCAGCACCGCCACGCCCCCGAGGAGGAAGAACTCCGGGACACCGGCCCGGGTCTCGTTGACGTCGGCCAGAAATCGGCGCCACAGCGGCAGATCGAAGATGTGCTGGGTGATCAAGAAGTCGGCGCCCACCTCCACCTTGCGCAAGACGTGCCGGGGGCGCCGATCGTACGGCGGGGCGAAGGGATGGGCCGCCGCCCCGATCAGGTAACGCGGGGCGGATTCGACCTCCCGCCCGTTGTCCAGACGACCGTGGTCACGCAGATCCGCCGCCACGCGGATCAGCCGGGTGCTGTCGAGATCGAAGACCGGCCGCGCCTGCGGGCTGTCACCGACCTCGACGTGGTTGCCCGTGACGACAAGCACGTTGGAGACGCCGAGGCTGGCCACGCCGAGCAGGTCACCCTGCAACGCGATCCGGTTACGGTCCCGGCAGCTGAAGGTAGGCATTGCCTCGACGCCGGCCCGAAGCAGGTGCGCCGTCGCGGCGACGTTGCCCATGTGCACGTTGGCCCCGGAGTGGTCGGTGACGGAGACGACGTCGGCGAGGTCGGCCAGAGTCCGGGCGGCGGCCGTGAACGAGGAGGCGTCCGCGGTGTCGGCGCCGTTGACCTCGGCAACAATCATGAATCTGCCGGCCCGCAACCCCTGCTCGAACATCCCGCCGCTGCGCGGCACGGCGGCGCCGCTGCCATCCCGCGGCTCCAACTGCCCGACGGCCTCCTGCGTCCCGTCGATGAACGTGCAGCGGACGCTTGGGCGGATCTCGCAGCCGCCGTCGCCGCCGACGCCTCCGCAGGGGCCGATCTGCATGGACTTCGGACAGGTCTCCAGGAGCGGTAGCACGTGCTGCATCGGGGGTCCCTTCTTGCGACCTATACTGCTCGGGTGCGGGTAGGCGTCTTGTTAGCAGGTCCGGCGGGTGACGGCGGCTTCGTCGACGGCGCGCTGGAGGCAGTGGCAGGCGCCACCGCCGCAGGCGCCGATATCGATCTACGTCACGGTGCACCCGAGCTGCCGGACCCGTCGTGGGACGCGGTGGTGTGCCATGGCATCCAGCATCTGGACTGGGTGCGCCGCCACCGCACGACCTACCGTCGCATCGTGCTGACCGATCGTCCTCCGACCCGCGACGGCCTCGAAGGTGTGACGCTCGTGGACTGGTGCTGGGACCAGGCGGGCTACTGCGCCGGTGCCTTCGCGGCCACACTCGCCGGCGGCGACCCGATCGGCCTGATCGCCGGCCCACCCGTGCTGACCCAGCGGCGGATGGCTTCCGCGTACGCCGCCGGAGCGATGAGCGCCCGTGGCGGTCCGGTCATGGTGCATCACCTCACCACGTTCGAGGACCGGGCGGGAGGCGAGTCGTCCGGGAAGCTGCTGGCAGGGCCGGGCGGGTGCGCCGTGGTGGCGCATTCGGCCGATGCCGCGGGGGCCGCCGGATGCGCCAGCGCGCGAAAGCACGGTGCCGCGACGGTCGGCTTCCTCGGGAGCCTGGACGACCACGTGGCGTTCGTGCGGAGCGACATCGCCGGGGTCGTGGGGGAGATTCTGCGCCGGCTGCACGGGGACGAGGAACTGCCTGCCGTCCTCGCGTGCGGGCTGGACTCGGGCTATCTCGACCTGATGCTCGCCGAAGGGTCGCCGCCGGAGCTGCACCAGGCCGTCGAGCGGGCCAAGGCAGATGTCCGTGCGGGCGTGCTCTGACGCGTCGCCGGTGCGGCTCATCCAGTCGCCGCCAGCGCGAGCGCGCGAAGCCGGGTGTGCAGTTCCTGCGAGGCGCGGCCGGCAAGAGGATTCGTGGAGCGTCCCTGCCGGCTGACCAACTCGCCACCGACGTACACGTCTCGCAGGTTGCGCAGCCCACAGGCCAACACGTAGCTCGCGATCGGATCCCAAACCGGGCCGACGTCGGGAGAACGGGGGTCGACCACCACGAAGTCGGCGTACTTACCGACCTCGAGACTGCCGACCACGTCCTCGACGCCGATCACCTCCGCGGACCCGAGAGTATGCATGCGCAGCATCTGGCCCGGGGACAGCTGAGTGGGCGAACCCGTCACGGCCCGCAGCATGTACAGACCCATCCTCATGTTCTGCCACGGGTCCGCCAGATCGGTGCACGACTGGTCGTCAAGGCCCACACCCACCCGCATGCCGCCGGCCCGGACCGTAGGAATGTCCGCGACACCTGAGGCGAGCCGGCCGTTGGCGGTGGGCTGCCAGGACATGGCGCACCCCGCGGCCGCGGCGCGGGCAACGATCTCCGGCGTGGCCTGGACGAAATGCCCGAACACCAGGTCCGGGCCGAGTGCCCCCGCCTGTTCGTACCAGTCGAACTTCTCCCGTTGCTGTTCGAGATGCTCGCGGGTTTCGAGGAAGTGTGGCTGGTTCAGGAGGTTGAACCGTCGCATGGCGGCGACCTCCAGGACGGCCGTGCCTCGATCCGCGGACCACTGGACGCCCCCGCTGATCGCGGTGCGCAAGTAGTACCGGGGATCTGCGCCCTGCCCGTAGCGGACAACGTCTCCGAGCCGGTCCAGGACCTCCTGTTCGGTACCCACGAATTCGTCGAGCTGGACGCTGTTGACGAAGCGCAGACCGGCGTCGGCCTTGGCGTCGGCCTGGCGGAAGGCGTACTCCGGGGGACGCAGCTCGCTGCCCGTCCTGCGCTGGCCCTGCTGAAGGGGTTCGAACCGCAGCCGGGTGTCGCAGAAGTCGTAGGCGGTGGTGACGCCGGCACCGAGGAAGTCCAGTGCGCCGTGCAGCGTGCACCAGTAGATGTCGTCGGGGGAGCAGTGCCGGGTGGTCCGGTACATGGCCTCGGCCCATCCGTACAGCGTCTGGTCCGTGCCGAGTCCGCGCGACCCGCTGGTGAACAGATGACTGTGCGAGGACACGAAGCCGGGACCGACGAAGGCACCTGCCACGTCCAGCCGTGCCGTCGAGGGCTCGGCCCGAGGTGTGGCACCCGTACCGAGGTCCGCGATGCGGCCTGCCGAGTCAACCAGCAACCATCCGTCGGGCAGTGCCGCGCATCCGTCGGCGGAGGGGACGATCAGCGTCGCGCTGGACACCAGCAACTGCGTGACGGGCATGTGGCTCCTTCAACCGGGTCGATGGCCGTGCCGGCACCGGGCCCGGCAAGCGATGAGATGGTTGTATACATTCGACATGTCGACCACATTAAGTTGCTGTTTCCGCTCGCGGCTATTGGCCTCTAGCAGCAACTTTCGCTTGACGAGCGCGCTGCGAGCTGCGGTATACATTCATCCAGCGCGCAGGCGAATGCCTACATGGAAGTCCCGTTACCCCGAAGGAGAACCATGAGCGGTGACAGGCCGATCGTCCGGAAGCTGGCCGAGATCCCGGCACACTTGATCTCCCCGGGAGACACCGTGCGGCTCGCCGAACTGGCCGGACCGGTGCACGGCACGAGCGCCAGCGTGTTCCTCGAGATCTGGGACCCTGCGGGAGCCCAGCCAGTGAACTCCCACGAGGAGTCCGCCGAGGTCTTCATCGTGTTACGGGGAGAGGCGACGGCATATAGCGACGACGAAGCCGTGGATCTCGTGCCCGGCGACATCCTGGTCCTGCAACCGGGCTCGGAGCATCGAATCGTCAACACCAGCGCGACCGAGCGGCTGTACACGATCACCGTGATGGCCAAGGACAACGGGTTTGCCAAGCTCGTGACCGATGGGACGCCCGTTGGGCTCAGTCACGAAGACCGGCGGGCCCTGGTGTCGTCGGACGATCCCGCGTGACCACGACGAGCCCGGTGCTGCAGCCCGAGAGCGGCACGGTGACATCACCGGCGGGTGCCCGTGCGGGCTACCTGCCGGCGATGCCCCGGACGGTCCTATGGGGTCGGTTGCCCTGCGCCACGGACCAGCCGGCGGTGACGATCGATCCCGGTACCAGCCTGGTGATCGACACCGTCAGCCACGAAGGCATCCTGGAGGACCAGGGGCGCGATCCATACGCGTTCTTCACTCACCGTGGAATCCCTGCGTCGCAGATCCTCCGCGATGCGGCAACAGTGGCCGCCGAGGTCGACCATGACCCATCGGCCGACGGGCCGCACGTGGTGACGGGCCCGATCGAGGTACGCGGAGCAAGACCGGGCGACATACTGTCGATGACCGTCGAGGATCTGCAGCTGCGGTGCCGCTACGGCGTGGTCTCCAACCGGCACGGGCGCGGCGCCCTGCCGGACGAGTTTCCGCTCGGCGGCTCGGCCGAGACCGTGTCGATTTTGTGCAGGGTGGAACACGATCACCGGGCCGGGCTGCACGGGTCGATGCCCGTCGCGCCGGGATCGGCCCGGAACGTCCGCTTCCCCCTCGCCCCTTTCCTCGGCACGATGGGTGTCGCCGTCGCGCAGCGGCATCGTCCAAACTCGGTGCCGCCGGGGGCACACGGCGGCAATATCGACGTCGCTCTGCTCACCCGAGGCGCCACGCTGCATGTGCCGGTACAGGTACCGGGCGCGCTGGCCTACGTGGGAGACCCCCATTTCGCCCAAGGCGACGGCGAGGTCGCGCTGACCGCCTTCGAGGCGCCGCTACGGGCGCGCATCCGCTTCGACGTCGTGCCCGCCGAGGAGTTCCCCGCCCGGCCCCTGTGGGCCGAGACAGCGGATCTCCTGGTGCCGATCGGTCTCCACCACGATCTCGCCGACGCCATGCGGCAGTGCGTACGGGCCGCGGTGCAGATGCTCGTGGACCGTGGCATGCACCCAGCGCACGCCTATGCGTACCTTTCTGCGGCCGGAGACTTTGCGATTTCGCAGGTGGTTGACCAGGTCACCGGGGTGCACGGCAAGATCCGGAAGTCGGACCTCGCCGAGTTGCTGCTGCCGACTTCGGGTTTGTAGTGCCTATTTTCGACTGTTTTGTGGTGGAGGGTCGGCGTTCGTGGTCGCGGGCGAGGCGTCGGCTGAGCGCCAGGCGATCGCGTGCTGGACCGGCGGCGGTCCCAGCGCCGCCGCGTCGTACTCGTCCCCACCACCACGTCGGCGGCGAACGCCCGTGCTGTGCCGAGGATCGCATCGAAGGCGATGTCTACGCTAGTACCGGCGAAGGGCGACGCCACCGTGTTGTCCTTACCGCTGCGCTCGGCGCGGACCGCGCCGCGGCCCGGGGCGTCCGAGCGTAGGCCGCGGCCGTACCGAGAACCGGTGCTGCGGGGCGCGTGGTCAGCGAGTTCCGACGAGGTGGGCCGGTGCGCCGAGGCTCGAGGAGAGTGTGCTGGCGTGGCGGACGAGTGCCTGGCCGAAGCGTTCCACGTCAGGCTCCGACGTCCGGTATGTGGGGGCGTTGATGCTGATGGCGCCGAGGATGGTGCCGTCGTGGCCGATGATCGGCGCGGCGACGGCGGTGACGTCGCTGTCCGGCCGCTGCGAGGTGACGTACCCGCGGGGCGTCGGCTTCCCGTCGAGCGCAGCGCCGAGCGCCGTGTCCTTGCGGGGAATCGTCCGGCCTGTCCAGGTGATGGTCTGCACCTGTCGGGTGCTGGCGACCTGGCGCAGGTAGAGCACCTGGTCCTTGCCGGCCGCGACGCCCAGGCTGGCGGTCTCGCCGGTCTCCTCGACCAGCGCGTGCAGGTGGGGCCCCACGAGCTCGTAGAGGGGCTCCTCGCGCAGGGTCGCCGCGGCAATCTGCTTCATTCGCGAACCGGCCCAGTGTCGGCCATCGCTGTCACGACGGATCAGCTGGTGCTGTGCCAGGGTGGAGAGCAGGCGTGAGGCGGTGCTCGGTGACAGGCCGGTCGCTCGGGCGAGATCGCTCAGGGTGCCGTTCGTGGTCCCTTCCAGCAGGGTCATCAGCAGTGCGAGCGCTCGGTCGACGGTACGGGTCGACGAGACGTCGCCCGGCGTCGACGGTTCGGTGACTTTGGCCACAGTAACGTCCTCTAGCCTTCCATGCAACAGCATCCAGTTTCGCTAGGTGGCAAGTATCGCCGACTCCGGGCGCCGCGTCCAGTCGGCCTCGTGCGGTGTTTTGTCCCGCCTGAGCGGTCACGAAACGCGCAGGTAATCCGTTTGGATTTTCGTCGAAACGCCCTGGCGGCCTTGGCCTCGGCCGCCAAGGAGCTTTTCACTAGATGACAATACATGCTGCTCCTTGACAGTGCTCTGAAGGCGCGCCTAGCGTCGCCGCATCAGTTCGACAAAGGAGCAGTGCATGCCGGCAAAGGCGGAAATCCGAAAGATCGCGACGTCGGTAGAGGACGTCATCGCCCTGCTCGACGCGGAGCGTGACGCCATTTGGGAATGCCCGCCCGACGAGGTGATGGCGATGTGCCGCGGCGAGATCCCCCGCGGCACGGGTACCAAGAACACCTACCTGACGACGTTGATCTTCGCGGAGAACGAGCTGCGGACCTTTACCGACGAGATCCTCTGGTTCGCCTGGGAGCTCGCCGCCGTCAAGGAGGGCGCCGACCTGCGCACGCTGCAGCTCTATATGGACGAGATGTGCCAGTACAAGGCAAACATGATCGACTTCGTCGGCCTCCCGCGCGCCGGCGAGTTGGTCAAGGAGTACGTAGGCGGGGTCAACGCCTGCAAGACGCTGGACGAGTTCGCCCGACTCACTGGTGCGGCTATGACCTATATCAATCGGCTGCACGGCTGGGTGGACATGGCGTTCCCGTGGGGCGTCACCCATGGATACACGCGCTCCAACCCGCTCGACAAGATCGTCAAGGCAGCCCGCGCGGCCCAGTAGTTCCCTCCGGCAGATTGGATTTGATCATGAAGTTGCAGTTCAACGTGGACGGCGAAGACGTCGCGATCCTTGAAATCTGGGAGGAAAAGGTTCCGGGTGTCGCCGCGAAGATCCGTGAGGCGCTTCCCTTCACCTCGTTCCTCCAGCACGGCAAGATCGCCGGCGACCTGCTCCTGATCCAGACGAAGATCATGGCCGCCTGGGAGAACGTCTACTACCCGGAGGACTTCGGTCCGGAGTGGAAAGCGACCAAGGGCGACGTGCGCGGCGCGGTCTCCTTCTACGGCCCCCGTCAACAGATGTCCATTGTGTACGGAAGCGACCTCGCCTCGGAGCCGCTGCCGGTCTCCTCGATCGGTGAGGTGATCGAAGGACACGACAAGCTCGAACTGATCGGCACGAAGGCGTGGCTCGAGCCCGGCGCCAAAGTCCGCGTCTCGCTGTACGAGGAGTAGCCGCCTCGCCGCGAAGCATCCGCCCTGCCGGCATTTCCATACACCGTGCAAAGGAGTTTCAATGAAACGAAATGTGCGCCGGGCGGCGATCGTGGCATGCCTCGGTCTCCTGCTCGCCGCCTGCAGCTCAGGCGCCGACACCACACCCTCCACCACCGCGCCCACCGCGAAGCCGTCGCCGGGTGGCACGCTGCGCGTCGGCATCAGCGCGCTCAACAGCGCTGACTCACTCGACCCAGCCAGGGCGACGACCGTCGGCGGCTACGCGATCGCGCGGCAGCTCTTCGATACCCTGACCGAGTACGGCACCGCCGGTACGGTAGTGCCGCGGCTGGCCGAGTCCGTCATGGCAGGCACAACCGCCGATATCTGGACGGTGAAGCTGCGCCAGGCCACCTGGCACGACGGCAAGCCGGTGACCGCTGACGACGTCATCTACTCCATCAAGCGCATCCTGAACCCGGCCGACCCGTTGCCCCCGGCGAGCTCGCTGCCGTTCGTGGACGCGGAGAAGGTGACGAAAGTCGACGACCGGACGGTGCAGTTCGCCCTCAAGTACCCGACGATGGTGTTCCCGGACGCGCTGACCTCGCCGACCATGGCGATCGTGCCGACCGGGTTCGACCCGAAGAGCCCGATCGGGTCCGGGCCATTCAAACTGGACGCTTTCACCGCCGGGCAGAAGGTCACCTTCACCAAGAACGCCAGCTACTTCAAGCCCGTCTACGCCGACAAGCTGGAGTTCATCAGCTTCGCCGACGGTACCGCTCAGGTCAACGCGCTGATCGGCAACCAGATCGAGGTCGCCTCCAGCATGGACTCCAGCCTGGTCCCGGTGGTGCAGGCGGCGGGCAGCGGCTACAAGGTCTTCGAGTATCCGACCAGCGGCACGTTGACCTGGCAGATGAACGTCCAGCAGAAGCCCTTCGACAATCCTAAGGTGCGCCAGGCGCTGCGGCTGGCGGTGGACCGGGCTCAGATCGTCGAGCAGGTCTACGGCGGGCACGCGGTCGTCGGCAACGACATCTTCTCACCCTTCGACGCCGGGTACGACAAGAGTCTGCCGCAGCGCGAGCGCAACCTAGCGGAGGCGAAGAAGCTGCTCACCGAGGCGGGGTTCCCGAACGGGGTGGAGGTGCAGCTGACCGCGGCCCCGATCCAGCCCACCGCCAACCGGCAGAACGACGTGCTGGTCCAGCAGGCCAAGGAGGCCGGCTTCACCATCCACTTCAACAAGGTCGACGCCGCCACCTACTACGGCGACGGCTACGGCACGTACCCGCTCTCGCTCTCCTTCTGGGGCCAGCTGTCGATCTTCGACCAGGCCGCCTTCACCATCGTCAACAACGCTCCGTACAACGCCACCAAATGGCAGAACGACGCGTACAACACCCTCTACGAGAAGGCGGTCCGCACGGTCGACGAGGCGGCCCGGATCGATCTGGTGCACCAGATGCAGAAGATCGAGTACGACGAGGGACCGTACGTGGTCGCGGTTTTCCTCAACAACATCTCCGGCTACAGCGCCAGGGTGTCCGGCTACAAGTCGTACCCGAACAGCGACGGCGCGAGCGGTTACAACTTCTACGAAGTGGGCTTCACCAGTCCGTGAGCAAGATCATCTGCGGAGGGTCGGTAGCGACATGAAGATCATCAAGAGGCTCGTGACCGCGCTGCTGATGCTGTTCGTCGTGTCGCTGCTGGTCTTTCTCTTTACCCAGGCCCTGCCGGGCGACATCGCCCGGCAGGTGCTCGGGCAGAACGCCACCCCGGACCAGATCGCCCGGCTGCGGCAGCAGCTGGGGCTTGACCAGTCGCTGTTGCACCAGTATCTCAACTGGGTCGGGAACCTCGCGAGGTTCGACCTCGGCACATCGCTGGCCTCGGGGAGCCCGGTCGGCGACCTCATCGGCACCCGCATCCTCAACTCCGCCACCCTCGTGGCGGCGACCGCGCTGCTGCTGTTTCCGTTGGCCCTGCTGCTGGGAACCGCCGCGGCCCGTCGCCCTGAGGGCCTCATCGACCAGGCCGTCTCCGCGGCCGCGCTCGTGGTCCTCGCCATCCCGGAGTTCATCATCGCCATCCTCGTCGTGGTCGTGCTCGCCACCAATGTGCTGCGCGTGCTGCCACCCACCTCGGTCGTCGACCCGGCGCACCCCGCGTGGCAGCAACCGGAGCTGCTCGCCCTGCCCACGCTCGCGTTGGTCGTCGGCTCGCTGCCGTACCTGACCGAGTCGGTCAAGACGACCCTGCGTGAAGAGTTGGCGAGCGAGCACGTGCTCTGGGCCCGGCTCTCCGGCGTCCCGGAGTGGCGCATCATCTGGCGCCACGGGTTGCCCAACACCATCGGGCCGAGCCTGCAGGTCGCAGCCACCACCCTGATCTACCTCACCGGCGGCATCGTCGCGGTGGAGACCGTCTTCGCCTTCCCCGGCTTGGGCTCGGCCCTGGTCGAGGCGGTCAACAACCGCGACATTCCCGTGGTACAGGCGATCACCATGCTGCTCGCCGCGATCGCCCTGCTCGTCTACGTCGTCGCCGACGTCGGCGGTGTACTCACCAACCCGCGGCTGCGCACCCGGAGGACGGCATGAATTGGCGTAGTGTGATCGGTGCCGCCGCCGCCCTGCTCGTCGTGTTGGCGGCACTGGTCGGACCCATCCTCATAACACACGACCCGTATGCCTTCGTCGGGCGGCCATTCCAAGCGCCCGGCAACGGACACCTGCTCGGCACGGACATCCTCGGCCGGGACGTGCTCAGCGGCCTGCTCGTCGGCGGGCGCGAATTCCTCGTCGAGGGGATCGTGGCGACGCTGCTCGGCGTCGGGGCGGGGCTCCTGGTGGGGGTGGCCCTCGCGCTCTCCCCGCGCCGCGTCGGTGCGCTGCTCCTCTCGGTCAACGACACGTTGATCATGCTGCCGCAAATCGTCATCGCGCTGCTCGTCCTCACCCGGCTCGGTGCCACGCCGCTCACGTTGGTCCTCGTGGTGGGCCTCTCCCACGTCCCGCAGTCGGCCCGGGTGCTGCGAACCGCAACGGCGCGAGTGATCGAGCAGGACTACTTCCACGTCGCCCGATCGCTCGGCGTCTCCCGGTTCCGTCTGGTCACCGGCGAGATCACACCCAACATCGCCGGGCATCTCCTGGTGGAGTTCGGCATCCGGCTCGCGATGTCGGTGGTGGTGCTCGCTTCCTTGAGCTACTTGGGTTTCGGCTCCACCGGAGTGAACTGGGGTCGGATGATTCACGACAACCAGGGCGGGCTGACCATCCAGCCGTGGGCGGTGCTCGCCCCCGTCATCGCGATCGGTGTCTTCCTCATCGGGATGAACCTGCTGCGCGACGGTCTCTCCCGCAGCTACACAAGGGAGCCGTCATGACCGTCGTCGTCTCCAACCTCGTGGTCACGCTGGCCGCGCCTCGCGGCACGGAGGTCGTGCTGCAGGGGGTGTCGCTGGCGGTGGCGCCCGGCGAGATCGTGGGGATCGCCGGTGAGACCGGCAGCGGCAAGACCACGCTCGGGCTCAGTCTGATCGGCTACACCCGGGCTGGGCTGCGGCAGGCCGGGGGAGAGGTCACGGTCGCCGGCACCTCCGTCACCGGCCGCACCGAACGCGCCCTGCGAGCGCTGCGTGGATCGACGGTGGCCTACGTACCGCAGGACCCGGCCACCGCGCTTAATCCCAGCCTGCGGCTGGGCACCGCGTTCCGCGAGATCCTGCGCGCGCACGGAATCCGCGACCGCGCGGAACAGGCCGGGCGGATGCGTGAGCTCTACACCGCCGTGCAGTTGCCCACCGAGCCAGACTTCGCCCGCCGCTTTCCGCACCAGCTATCCGGCGGGCAACAGCAGCGGGTGGCGATCGCCATGGCCTTCGCCTGCCGACCACAGCTCGTCATCATGGACGAGCCCACCACCGGACTGGACGTTGCCACCAAGGCAGCGGTGGTTGCCCTCGTCCGCGAGCTGAGCAAGCGCCAAGGCACCAGCGTGGTCTTCGTCAGCCACGACCTGCGGCTGCTGCTCTCCTTCACCGACCGCATCGCGGTGATGTACGCCGGGCGCATCGTGGAGGACGGCCCGACAAGCCAGATCGGCGTGGCGCCGGCACACCCGTACACGCGGGCGCTGCTCGCCGCGCTCCCCGACCCGGCCAGTCGCCGGGCGCTCACCGCCCTGCCCGGACGCAGCCCCAGCCCGAGTGAGCGCGGCACCGGCTGCGACTTCGCGCCGCGCTGCCATTTCACCACAACAGCCTGCACTGCCGAGGTTCCCGCAGTCGAAACAGTCACCCCCGACCACACCGCACGGTGCCGGGAACTTCCGCGGGTGCGGCACGCGACACCCCCGGCCGCACAACCATCTACTTCGGGCAGGCGCCGCCCCAACACGGCGTTGGTCGAGGTGCGTGGCCTTCGAGCCCGGCATGGGTCGCACGAGGTCACCACCGGCGTCGACCTCACTGTCGCGGCGGGCGAGTGCGTCGCCCTGGTGGGAGAGTCCGGCAGCGGCAAGACGACGATCGCGCGCAGTATCGCCGGCCTGCATACCAGCTATGGCGGCACCATTCACTTGGGCGGGACAGCGCTCGAGCGGAAGGTCACCGCGCGTAACCCAGCTCAGCAGAAGGCGATCCAGTACGTCTTCCAGAACCCCTACGCCTCGCTCAACCCGCGCCGCAGCGTGGGCCGGAGCATCGCGATGGCGGCACAGTGGCTGCGCCGCCTCGACCGGTGCGAGGCGATGGCCGAGGCGCTACGTCTGCTCGACGAAGTCGGGCTGCGCCGCGACCAGGCCGACCAACGCCCCGACCGGCTCAGCGGCGGCGAGCGGCAGCGGGTGGCGCTGGCGAGGGCCCTCGCCGCCCAGCCCGAGATGCTGATCTGCGACGAGGTGACCTCCTCTCTCGACCTCTCGGTGCAGGCCGGCATCGTCACGCTGCTCACCCGCCTACGGCGCGACCACGGTCTCGCCATGCTCTTCATCACGCACGACCTGGCGCTGATCCGCTCGGTCGCGGACCGGGTCGTCGTGCTGCACTCGGGCCGTATCGTCGAGGCCGGTCTCACCGACGTGGTGCTCGACGCGCCGCAGCACGCCTACACCCGCAGCCTGCTCAACGAGGAGACCGTCTGATGCCTGTCTCCGCGATCCACGATGGGGGCGTCTGCCTCATACGAGGCCTGCGTCGGCGCGCACGGGCTGACCCCAACCGCGCTGCTGGCCCAGGCCGGCCTGCTCGGACCGTTCACGACCGTGGTACACGCGACCCACCTCGACGCAGCCGGCGTGCGCACACTCGGCGCCGCGGGATGTGGCGTGTGCGTGTGCCCCACCACCGAGCGCGAACTCGCCGACGGTATCGGGCCGGCCCGGGCGGTCGTGGACGCTGGTGCCGTGCTGAGTCTCGGCTCCCACTCGCACGCCGTGGTGGACCTCTTCGAGGAGGCCCGTGCGGTCGAGCTGCACGAGCGGCTTCGCACGCAGCAGCGTGGCCACTTCGGGCCCGGCGCGCTGCTCGGGGCCGCCACCGTCGCCGGTCACCGCAGCCTGGGTTGGCCCGACGCGGGCGAGCTACGTCCGGGCGCCCGCGCCGACCTGGTCACCGTCTCACTGCGCCCCCGCGTGCACGCCAACCAGCTCGCCCTCGGTGGCGGCGGGCGGCTCGCGGTGGAGCTGGGCGCGGCGCCTGGTGCTCGACGCACCGACCGCGGTCGCGCTCGCCCACCGGCCCGGCGTCCCCATCATCCACTCGGCCCGGAGCAACGGAGAAGAAGCATGAGCACGGTGTACGTCACGCCACGCGTAGTGAGCCCCGCCGAGGTGCTCGCGGTCGCCCGGCAATCCCAGCGGGTTGAGCTGGCCGACTCCGCGGTCGCTGCCATGGCCGCCAGTCGCGCCATTGTTGACGCGATCGAACGCGACGGGCGCCCCGTCTACGGCGTCTCGACCGGGTTCGGGGCGCTCGCGAGTACGCCGATCGAGCCACAGCGTCGAGCGGAGCTGCAGCACGCGCTGATCCGCTCGCACGCAGCAGGGATCGGCGCGCCGATGCCACGTGAGGTGGTCCGGGCGATGATGCTGCTGCGGGTCCGCTCGCTCGCGCTCGGCCACTCCGGGGTCCGCCCGCAGGTCGCCGCCGCCCTGGTCGAGCTACTCAACCATGACGTCACGCCGTGGGTGCCCGAGCACGGCTCGCTCGGCGCTTCCGGTGACCTCGCCCCGCTCGCACACTGCGCGCTCGTGCTGCTCGGCGAGGGATGGGTGCTGGGCAAGGACGGCGACCGGCAGCCGGCGAGCGACGCCCTCGCCCAGGCCGGGCTGGCTCCGATCGCGCTCGCGGCGAAGGAAGGGCTCGCGCTGATCAACGGTACCGACGGCATGCTCGGCATGCTGCTGCTTGCACTCGATGACGCGCGCCACCTCCTCGCCATGGCGGACGTCACCGCGGCCCTCTCGATCGAAGCGATGCTCGGCTCCATCGGACCGTTCCAGCCCGAGCTGCACGCCATTCGGCCGCATCCGGGACAGGCCGCATCAGCGGCGAACATCCACCGCCTGCTGCAGCGCTCGGCCATCATGGACTCCCACCGCAACGACGTGACCCACGCAGTCCAGGACGCGTACTCGATGCGGTGTGCGCCCCAGGTAGCCGGCGCCGCTCGGGACACCCTCGACCACGCCAACATCGTCGCCGCCCGTGAACTGCTCTCCGTGGTCGACAACCCTGTGGTCCTCACCGACGGACGGGTCGAGTCGACCGGCAACTTCCACGGCGCGCCGCTGGGCTTCGCCGCCGACTTTCTCGCCATCGCGGCGGCGGAGGTGGGCGCCATTTCCGAGCGGCGGGTCGACCGTCTCCTAGACGTCACCCGCTCCCGAGACCTACCCCCGTTCCTCACCCCCGACCCCGGAGTCAACTCCGGCCTGATGATCGCCCAGTACACGGCGGCGGGCATCGTCGCGGAGAACCGGCGTCTCGCCGCACCCGCTTCTGTCGACTCCGTGCCGACCTCCGGCATGCAGGAGGACCACGTCTCAATGGGCTGGGCCGCCACCCGCAAACTACGCACCGTGCTGGACAACCTCACCAGCTTGCTCGCGGTCGAGTTGCTTGCCGGCGTTCGCGGTATCCAATTGCGCGCCCCCATGACACCCGCGCCGGCCGCCGCGATCGCCGTTGCCGAGGTAGCAGCCTTCGCCGGCATGCCCGGCCCAGACCTCTTCCTGGCACCCGTCCTCGAGTCAGCCCGCACTCTCATCGCCGAACGCGCATTCCGTGCCCGACTGGAGTCCGCCTGCGGTCCGCTGGACTAGCGTGCGTCGCCCCTACGAACGTTGGTCGATGCTTCCCAATCTGGCATCCAAGCATGCATGACATCGCCATCCGTCAAGCCCTGGGGGACTGTAAGAAAAACGGCTCTGGCGCAATGACGGTGGTGGCCGGGGTGATCGAAGTTCGCTGATCACGGTGCGGCAGGGTGTCGCCGGTGCGCTTCGATCTGATCAAGGTGTTGTTCCCCGGCCTGGCGTCCATAGTGGTCGATGATGTTGTTGACCAAGGTGGGACGGTATGTATTCGGGCGCGGACCCGGTCCGCGGCGGTGGCCTGCCCTGCGTGCGGACGGCGGACCAGGCGGGTGCATGCCTACCACGTGCGGCGGTTGGCGGACCTGCCGGTCGGTGGGCGTGGTGTGGTCCTCGAGCTGCGGGTGCGCCGTCTGGCGTGCCGTAACAGTGGGTGTGTCAGGCGGACGTTCCGGGAGCAGGTGCCGCGGCTGGCCGCCCGGTGGGCGCGGTGCACGCTGCGGCTGACGTCGCTGATCGCTAGGATCGGTGTGGCCGTGGCGGGTCGGGCGGGGGCTGCGGTGCTGTCGGGGTTCGGGACCCGGGTGTCGCGCTCGACCGTGCTGCGGCAGGTGATGGCATTGCCGATCCCGCACTTGCCGGCACCGGTGGTGGTCAGCGTGGACGACTTCGCGTTGCGGCGGGGACGCCGATACGCCAGCCTGATCATCGACGCGGTCACGCACCGCCGGGTCGATGTGCTGCCGGACCGTAAGGCTGCCACCCTCGCCGCGTGGCTGCGGGAGCATCCCGGCATCGAGGTGGTGTGCCGGGACGGGTCAGCTGCCTATGCCGAAGCGATCCGCCAATGATGCCCGCGGAGGGCTGCGGGTCACGGCCCTGCTGGACCCGCGCCTGCTCACGTAACGCAGCCAGCATCGCCTCGGTGACCTTGGCTTCCTCCCACTGCTTGAAGTGCCAGTAGACCGTCTGCCACGGCGGGAAGTCTGCCGGCAGGTACCGCCAGGCGCAGCCGGTCCGCGCCACGTACAGGATGCCGTCCACAATGGACCGCCGCGGGTGCGACTCCGGCCGGCCACCGGTCCTCGGGGCTGGGAGCAGCGGCTCGATCATCGCCCACCGCCCGTCAGTCAGGTCCGAAGGGTACCCCGCCGCGGCCGAAACACCCAGCCACCCTAGCGGTATCGATGCTGATGGTCACGTAGGCGGGCGGCATCGTCACCCGGGGCCAAGCGCTGGAAGTCCAAGGGGCGGTCCACGAACTGCGTCCGGATTCCAGAGCCGCGATCATCGAGTACGGCCAGCCCGGAATCATAGTGGCCTGGCCTTTGCCACGGCTGCCACGGCTGCGGGTGTGGCACAGGATCCGTTCCGGCGAGGTCTGTGCCTCCGGCCGCAGCCAGCATGTGATGTCTACGGCCAACACCAGCCGCCCGTCAGCAGCGCGCGGCAACGACACCCCGGCAAGCGCGGTCCGCAACCACTCGACGTCGATACGGCCATCGACCACCGCGACATCGGCCGAGCCATGACCACGACGGTGCTCAGCGACCAACGACAGTTCCGCGAGCAACCGCACCGGCCCGTCCGCACACAGCACGGCATCGGCCGCTCGAACACCGCATCCGCACGCGAGGTCAGACAAGCGTAGAACTCTTGCCGGAACCGTCGCAGCTCCCCCGAACGCCGCCCCACGAACCGGATCATGCACACTAGTGTTGCGTGATGCTGGTTGCGTTATGTCGGGTCGGTCGTCGATCCTGGTGTGATGCTGACCGAAGGCCAGCTC
>NZ_BMPI01000087.1 GCF_014647515.1 Dactylosporangium sucinum
CACCCACCTATTATCGACCAAACCCGATCAAACCGGTGCGACGGCACGCCGGATTATTCAGCGGTCTCCTAGGCGGCGACCATGGCGGTGGCGGCGCGGGCCAGTACGCGGCGAGGGTGGGTCCGCGAGTCGCACGGAGCCGGGTGCAGCTTCGGGTGCGCGCGCAAGCTCACCGACAGATCCCGGGCCGCGACCACGCGCTTCAGCGACTGCAGCAGCGTCTCGTCGCCGATGAACGCCGCGACCGTCGACACCGTGCCGGCCTGGGCGAACGTCAGGCGGACCGGCACCACCGGCACGCCGGCGTCGACCGCGGCCTGGAACATGGCCGGCCGGAACGCGCCGCCCATCTTCCCGCACCACGTCGTGCCCTCGGGGAAGACCGCGACGACGCCGCCGGAGGCGATGTTCGCGCGGACCTGGGCGACCGTCGCCGGAAGGCTCTTGGGCTTCGAGCGGTCGACGAAGACGGTGCCGAGCGTGGCGGCCAGCCGGCCGATCAGCGGCCAGGCCCGCACCTCGCGCTTGGCCAGCAGGCGGGCCGGCGTGTGCGCCAGGATCACCACGACGTCGAGCCACGAGACGTGGTTGGCGACCAGCAGGGCGCCGCGCTGCGGGATCTTGCCCGTGGCCGAATGACGGATGCCCAGGCCGGCCAGGATCGCGCGGGCCAGGCCGCGCTGGGCGGCGACCAGGCCGCGCTGCGGCAGCAGGGCCAGGACGGGCACGCAGAGCGCGGCGAAGAGCAGGACCGACCCGGTGGCGACGATCCGCTTCACCATGATCACGCGGGGGACGGTGCCGGCCGGGCGGTCGGCCAGGCAGTCCGCCCCGCACGTCGAACGGGGCAGCCAGAGGCTGTCCATGACAGCCATCGCGTTACCCCTGCCCGAGGAAGTGGCGCATGTACCGCGGGTTGACCCGGTCCAGCGAGAGCAGCACGTAGAAGTCGGCGCAGTCGAAGTCCGCGTCGTGCGCGGGCGCGCCGCCCACCCAGGAGCCCAGCCGCAGGTACCCCTTGAGCAGCGGCGGGACGTCGACCTTGGCCGGCAGCTCCACGCCCTCGAAGGACCACGGGTTGCGGGGGCGCACCCGCCAGGCCGGCGGCACCAGGTGCTTGCGCTGGGCCAGGTCCCAGACGCCGGCCGCGGTGACGCCGCCGTCGAACAGCGGGACCGAGGCGCAGCCGCCCAGCCAGCGGTGGCCGTGCAGGTGCATGTACCGCGCGATGCCGGCCCACATCAGGTTGATGACGGCGCCGCTGCGGTGGTCGGGGTGCACGCAGGAGCGGCCCGTCTCGACCAGGTCGCCGCGCAGCGGGGCCAGCCCGGCGAGGTCGAACTCGGTCTCCGCGTAGAGGCCACCGGCGGCGGCCGCGCGGGCGGGCGGCAGCATGCGGTAGGTCCCGACGACCTGCCCGGTCAGCTCCTCGCGGATGATCAGGTGGTCGCAGAACTCGTCGAAGTCGTCGACGTCCAGCCCCGGCGCGGGGCTGTGCAGGGTGGCGCCGAGTTCACCGGCGAAGACGTCGTAGCGGAGCCGTTGTGCGGCCTCCACCTGGGCGCCGTCGGTGGCCACCAGCAGGGTGTACCGAGAAGTGTCGCCCAGCTCTTGCGGGCCGGCGGCGACGGCGAGAATGGTCATGCGTTCGGTGTAGAGGTCGACCCCTGCGGATGGCTGACGATGACTGGTTGCCTGCATGGCTGGCGGGTGAACTGTGGTTACCGTGATCAGCTATGGCGGGATACTCAGGCACACCGTTGCCCAAGAAGCTCGGCGTCAACGCCGGCCACCGGGTGCTCCTCGACGGCGCACCGGCGGGGTTCGAGCTGACCGAACTGCCGGCGGACGTGGTGCTGCACCGGCGCAGCAGCCCCGGCCTCTACGACGTCATCGTCTGCTTCTGCCCTGATCAGGCCCGCCTGCGCCGGCGCTGGGCGGTGCTGCACCGGCTCACGCCGCCGGCCGGGGCGCTGTGGATCGCCTGGCCGAAGCGTTCGTCCGGCCTGGCAACCGACCTGGATGAGAATGTCGTGCGAGAGCACGCCCTGGCCAACGGCCGGGTGGACGTCAAGGTGTGCGCGATCGACGACACGTGGTCGGGCCTCAAAAACGTCATCCGCGTCGCGGACCGCTAGCGCCAACCCGGGGCGGGGTCATCGGCGTCGCCTAGGCATGCCATATTGACGGCTTACTTCGAAGGGGAGGGAGCGGCACGTTGTCCAACAACGGGCAGATCGTCGTCTCCGGCCTGACCAAGCAGTACAAAAACGTCAGAGCCGTCGACAATTTGTCGTTCGTGGTCGAACCGGGTCGCGTCACGGGGTTCCTCGGTCCGAACGGCGCCGGCAAGACCACCACGCTGCGCATGGTGCTCAACCTGGTCACGCCGACGTCCGGCGCGGCCACGATCAGTGGCCACCGCTACGCCGACGTCGCCGAGCCGCTGCGGCTGGTCGGCGCCATCCTGGAGGCCTCGGCGGCGCACAAGGGCCGCACCGCGCGCAACCACCTGCGGTGCGTCGCGGCCGCGGCGGGCATCCCGGCGTCGCGCGTCGACGAGGTGCTGGAGCTGGTCGGCCTGACGCCGGCGGCCAAGCGCAAGTTCCGCGGCTACTCGCTGGGCATGAAGCAGCGGCTGGGCATCGCGCAGGCGCTGCTCGGTGACCCGCAGGTGCTGATCCTGGACGAGCCGGCCAACGGCCTCGACCCGGAGGGCATCCGCTGGATGCGCGGGCTGCTCCAGGGCCTGGCCAAGCAGGGCCGCACCGTGCTGGTGTCGAGCCACCTGCTGTCGGAGATGGAGATCCTGGCCGACGACATCGTCATCATCGCGGCCGGCAAGCTGGTCACGCAGGGCCCGGTCGAGCAGATCGTCGGCGCGACGGCCACCGGCCCGCAGGTCCGGGTCCGCACGCCCAACATCCAGGAGCTGGTGACGGCCGTGCGCGGCGCCGGCGGGACGATCAACCCCAACGGCGGCGACGCGCACCTGATCACCGGCCTCGACGCCCCGGCCGTCGGCCGGCTGGCCCTGCAGTCCGGCGTGGAGCTGCACGAGCTGGTCGCCGAGCGCCCCGACCTGGAGCACGTGTTCCTGGAACTGACGCAGGGAAGGGCGACCATCCGATGAGGCTCATCCGCGCCGAGCTGATCAAGCTCCGCACCACCAACATGTGGTGGATCTTCCTGCTCTGCTCGGTGGCGTTCACGGGCCTCGCGCTGTGGATCAACTCGCTCCAGGCCAACTCGCAGCTCGACGACTCCTACGTCTCGCAGGAGCCGCCGCCCGGCATGAGCGACGCGGACCGCGCGCAGTTCGAGGAGTACCAGCGGCAGGAGCAGGAGCGCATCGCCGCGGCCCACTCCGGGGCCGGCCTGGCCAAGATCGCCGCCAACGTCTACACGTCGGGGCAGTTCTTCGGCCTCATGCTGGTCATGCTCATGGCGATCCTGCTGATCACCAACGAGTTCTACCACCAGACGGCCACGGCCACCTTCCTCGCGACGCCGAAGCGCACCAAGGTCATCGTGGCCAAGCTGGTCACCGCCGCGATCATGGGATTCGCCTTCTGGCTGCTGACCACGGCCATCTCGGTCGCCATCGGCGTGGCGTTCTTCAGCGGCGAGGGCGTCGGCAACAGCCTCGGCCATTGGACGGCGCAACAGGCGATCCTGCTCAACCTGCTCGTGTACATGTTGTGGGCGATCTTCGGCATCGGCATCGGCGTGCTCATCCGCAGCCAGATCGGCGCCACGATCACGGCCACCGCCCTGTACACCATCGGCACCTACGCGGCGCTGATCGTGCTCGCGCTGATCCGCGAGTACGTCATCAAGGAGGACTGGGTCTTCGAGAGCGCCGTGTACATCCCGCCGCTCGCGTCCCAGCATGTGGTCGGTTCGCTGGCGTCGCAGCTGGGCGACACCGAACTGCCGCCGCGCTGGGCGGGCGCCGTCGTGCTGATCGCCTGGGCGGTCATCCTCGGCACCATCGGCACGCTGATCACCCGCAAGCGAGACGTCGCCTAGCAAGTTTTGCGCAAGATCTAGGACAGCTGTGGCCGCCATCCGGCGGCCACAGTTGTATGGGAAGACACCGGGCCCTCGTCTACATGGTCACTCCGGCGGCGTCGGCGACGAACGAGCGTTAGGCAGCGCGTAGCCTTGACCCGGACATCGGAAACCCCTAGAACTCGCGTTTGGAAGAGGCGATCAAGAGCCGTGTCGACCCAAGCGACCAACTCGCAGGAGAACCCGCTGGCGGGTTTTGGCCCGAACGAGTGGATCGTCGAGGACATGTACCAGCGGTACCTCGCCGACCCGGCCAGCGTGGACTCCGCGTGGCACGACTTCTTCGCCGACTACAAGCCCAGCCCGGACGCCGCCGCCGAGGCGGCGCCCGCCGTCGCGGCTAAGCCGGCGTCAGTGAAACCCGCCCCCGCCAAGGCGGAGGTCAAGGCGGCAGTGCAGGCGGAGGTCAAGCCGAAGCCGGCCACCAAGCCGGCGCCGACCAAGGAGGCCCCCGCACCGGTCGGCGGCGCCAGGACGACCCCGCTGCGCGGCGTCGCGGCTCGCATCGTGCAGAACATGGACGCCTCGCTGGAGGTGCCGACCGCGACGAGCGTGCGGGCGGTCCCGGCGAAGCTGCTGTCCGACAACCGCATCGTGATCAACAATCACCTGGCCCGCGGCCGCGGCGGCAAGGTCAGCTTCACCCACCTGATCGGCTACGCGCTGGTCCGGGCCCTCGCCGAGCACCCCGAGATGAACAACTCGTTCGCCGAGGTCGACGGCAAGCCCAACCTGGTCCAGCCCGAGCACGTCAACCTCGGCATCGCCATCGACCTGGCCAAGCCGGACGGCTCCCGCGCGCTCGTCGTCCCGAGCATCAAGGCCGCCGACACCATGGACTTCCGCCAGTTCTGGTCGGCCTACGAGGACGTCGTCCGCCGCGCCCGGCGCAACGAGCTGACCATGGACGACTACGCCGGCACCACGATCTCGCTGACCAACCCGGGCGGCATCGGCACCGTGCACTCGATGCCGCGGCTGATGACCGGGCAGGGCACGATCATCGGCGTCGGCGCCATGGAGTACCCGGCGCCCTACGCCGGCATGTCCGACGACACGCTGGCCGACCTGGGCATCTCCAAGATCATCACGCTGACCAGCACGTACGACCACCGCATCATCCAGGGCGCGCAGTCCGGCGAGTTCCTGAAGGTCATGCACGAGCTGCTGCTCGGCGAGCACGGGTTCTACGACCAGATCTTCACCGCGCTGCGCATCCCCTACGAGCCGGTGCGCTGGGTCCGCGACGTGGCCCGCACCTCCGAGGGCCAGATCGACAAGGCCGCCCGGGTCATCGAGCTCATCCATGCGTATCGCGTGCGCGGCCACCTGATGGCCGACACCGACCCGCTGGAGTTCCGCATCCGCCGCCACCCCGACCTCGACGTGCTCGAGCACGGGCTCACGCTGTGGGACCTCGACCGCGTCTTCCCGGTCGGCGGGTTCGCGGGCAAGCAGAAGATGAAGCTGCGGGCCGTGCTCGGCGTGCTGCGCGACTCCTACTGCCGCCGGGTCGGCGTCGAGTACATGCACATCATGGACCCGGAGGAGCGGCGCTGGATCGCCGAGCGGGTCGAGAAGCCGTACCAGAAGCCCGACACCGACGAGCAGAAGCACATCCTCAACCGGCTCAACGCCGCCGAGGCCTTCGAGACCTTCCTGCAGACGAAGTACGTCGGTCAGCGGCGCTTCTCGCTGGAGGGCGGCGAGTCGCTGATCCCGCTGCTGGACGAGATCCTGCAGAACTCCGCGGTCAGCGGCCTCGACGAGGTCGTCATCGGCATGGCGCACCGGGGCCGGCTCAACGTGCTGGCCAACATCGTCGGCAAGCCCTACGAGAAGATCTTCTCCGAGTTCGAGGGCCACCTCGACCTCAAGTCGGCGCACGGCTCCGGCGACGTGAAGTACCACCTGGGCATGACCGGGAAGTTCACCACCCCCGACGGCGAGCACGCCACGACGGTCTCCGTGGTGGCCAACCCGTCGCACCTGGAGGCGGTCAACCCGGTGCTGGAAGGCATCGTGCGGGCCAAGCAGGACAAGATCGACCTCAAGCTCGAGGGCTACACGGTCCTGCCGCTGCTCGTGCACGGTGACGCCGCGTTCGCCGGCCAGGGGGTCGTGGCGGAGACGCTGAACCTGTCGCAGCTGCGCGGCTACCGCACCGGCGGCACCGTCCACGTCGTCGTCAACAACCAGGTCGGCTTCACCACCGCCCCGGAGTACTCGCGCTCGTCGCTGTACTCGACCGACGTCGCCCGGATGATCCAGGCGCCGATCTTCCACGTCAACGGCGACGACCCCGAGGCCGTCGTCCGCGTCGCGCGGCTCGCGTTCGAGTATCGCCAGGCGTTCAACAAGGACGTCGTCATCGACCTGGTCTGCTACCGCCGCCGGGGACACAACGAGGGCGACGACCCGTCGATGACCAACCCGCTGATGTACGCGATCATCGACCAGAAGCGCTCGGTCCGGAAGATCTACACCGAGGAGCTCATCGGTCGCGGCGACATCCCGATCACCGAGGCCGAGGCCCTGCTCAAGGACTACCACGAGCAGCTGGAGACGGTCTTCAAGGCGACCCGCGACGCGTCCTCCAGCCCGGCCGCCCGGCTCACCCGGCTGCGCGAGCCGGAGCCCGAGCCGCAGCTCGAGACCGCGATCGAGGAGAGCGTCCTGCGCGCGATCGGCGAGGCGCACGTGAAGCTGCCCGACGGCTTCACCCCGCACAAGCGCGTCCAGCAGCTGCTCGACCGGCGGGCCAAGATGGCCGTCGAGGGCGACATCGACTGGGGCTTCGGCGAGGTCATCGCGTTCGGCTCGCTGGTCAGGGACGGCGTCACCGTGCGCCTGTCCGGCCAGGACTCGCGCCGCGGCACCTTCGTCCAGCGGCACGCCGGCATCGTCGACGCCGAGACGGGCGCCGACTACATGCCGATGTCGGCCCTGATCGACAATGGCGGCAAGCTGTTCGTCTACGACTCCCTGCTGTCGGAGTTCGCGGCGATGGGCTTCGAGTACGGCTACTCGGTCGAGAACCCCGAGGCGCTGGTCATGTGGGAGGCCCAGTTCGGCGACTTCGTCAACGGCGCCCAGTCGATCGTCGACGAGTTCATCTCCTCCGGCGAGGTCAAGTGGGGCCAGCGCACCGCCGTGACGCTGCTCCTGCCGCACTCGCACGAGGGCCAGGGCCCGGACCACACGTCCGGCCGCCTGGAGCGGTACCTGCAGCTGTGCGCCGAGGACAACATGCGCGTGGCCGTGCCGACCACCCCGGCGAACCACTTCCACCTGCTGCGCCGCCAGGCCCTGTCGCCGAAGAAGAAGCCGCTGGTGGTCTTCACGCCGAAGTCGCTGCTCCGGCACCGGCTCTGCGTCTCGCCGGTCGAGGACTTCACCAACGGCACCTTCCAGACGGTTGTCGCCGACCCCGGCATCAAGGGCACCTCCCTCGACCCGAACGCCGTGAAGCGCGTCCTGCTCTGCTCGGGCAAGGTCTTCTACGACCTGCTCCAGGCCCGCGCCGACCGCGACATCACGGACACCGCGATCATCCGGGTCGAGCAGCTGTACCCCATGCCGGTCGACGAGCTGCGCGCCGCGCTCGAGCAGTACCCGAACGCGGAGGACTTCGCCTGGGTCCAGGAGGAGCCGGCCAACCAGGGCGCCTGGACGTTCATCGCCCTCAACCTGCTGGAGCACCTGCAGGGCGTCGGCCTGCGCCGGATCTCCCGCCCGGCCGCGGCCGCGCCGGCCGTCGGCTCGACCAAGCTCCACGACGCCGAGCAGCAGGCCCTGATCGAGGCCGCCCTGCCGAAGCGCTGACCTGCAGTTCTTCTGGGAGGGCACGGCATGCCGTGCCCTCCCCCGTTTTTTCCGGAGACCCATCGTGTACTTCACCGACCGCGGCATCGAGGAACTGGCCACCCGCCGGGGCGAGGAGGAGGTCACCCTCGAGTGGCTGGCCGAACGCCTTCGCGACTTCGTGGACCAGAACCCGGAGTTCGAGACCCCGATCGAGCGCCTGGCCGTCTACTTGGCCCGCCTCGACGACGAGGACGACGACTGAGGCCGCCCGCACCGCGCAGTCTCATGATCGATGGAGAGTTCCGGCTGTCATAGCAACCAGGACTCTCCATCGATCATGAGCGTCCCGGACCACCACGTCCGCGCCATGTCCGAAATTTCGGATAAATGCGTAACAATGCCCGCGCATCGCCCGGCTGTCTCATTCGTGTCGGCCAAATGGGTCATTCGAGCGTGAGAGCGATGTAGCCCATGAAGGTAATCGAATGTCACCACACGGGCGATAACGGAATACCGCAGGTCACACCTACATTCCTTACGTGCCCCCGCGTCGCAATCGAACTGCAACCGTGTCGCTCCTGACCGCCGCCCTGCTCGTCGCGGGCGGCGTCTTCGTCGGTTCCGGCGCCGCCACCGAGGCGCCCGCAACGACGGCCGTGGGGGCGGCGCAGATGGCCGCCGCGCCCGGCGCTTACCCCGTCGGCCTGCGCAAGTTCAGCTTCGCGCGCGGCAAGGACCGTCCACTGCCGACGATGGTCTGGTATCCGGCCAAGGGCCGGCGGAGCAAGGGCAAGGCGCAGGCCGACGCGACCCCGGCCGGCGGCGCGTTCCCGCTGCTGCTGTGGAGCCACGGCTTCTACAGCAACCCGCAGATGCAGGAGTCGGTGACCCGCTTCCTCGCCGAGTCCGGCTACGTGGTCGTCGCGCCGGCGTATCCGTTCACGAAGAAGGACGGGCCCAAGTTCAACAAGCTCGACGTCCCCAACCAGGCCACGGACGCCTCGTACGTGATCAGCCAGATGCTCCTGCCGGGCAATCCGCTGGCGAACAGCATCGACCCCGAGCGCATGGGGGCGATCGGGCACTCGGGTGGCGGCACCACCACCAACTGGCTGTTCACCGGCAAGCGCGACCCGCGGCTCAGGGTCGGCGTGCTGCTGGCGGGCCGGCCCACCTCCACGTACCAGGGCGAACCGGTGCCGCTGCTGTTCGTGCACGGTGACAAGGACCCGGTGGTGGCCTACAGCCAGGGCCGCGAATCGTACGGCAAGGACCCGTGGCCGAAGGCGTTCCTGACCATCAAGGGCGGCGAGCACGGCGCCGGCACCGGCGACGCCGAGCGGGGCCACACCCAGGCGATGGCGACGATCCTCGACTTCCTGCTGTGGGGCCTCAACGGAGACGACGCGGCCCGGCAACGGCTGGAGAAGGACGCCACCCTTGCGGGCGTGACGCAGTTCGAGCAGGTCGGGATCTACAGCGCGAACACGACGACGAGCACCACGACCACCACCGCGGCGGCGGCGACGGCGAGCGCGACCGGTAAGACCTTGGAGCGGGCGGGTTCTGCCGCCGGTTGATTGTCGACCCACGCCTGGAAGGCCTGGGTGTTCTGACTCGGATCCATGCGGTCATCAGACATGGCCGACAGAATACCGAGGTCGCGACTGCCGACAGTGGCCGAACAGTGTCGGATTGTGGCACAGTCCCCCACGTGAGCCGCTGGCGCGAGAAGTCGTGGTGGGGCTGGGGCTGGGCCGACGAGGCGCTGGACGACGCCGCCTGCCGCAAGCTGGCGGAGCAGGCATTACGGCCCTGGATGCCGATCGACGGCTCGGTCCTGCCGATCCCCTTCGACCCGCTGCTCGGCCCGCCGCGGCTCGTGCCGCCGTCCATGATGGAGGAGGCGTTCGCGTCCGACTCGATGGCGCGGGCCGCGCACGCCTACGGCAAGGCCTTCCGCGACGTCGTCCGCGCCCTGCACGGCGAGCTTGAGCACGCGCCCGACCTGGTCTGCTACCCCCGCACGGCGCACGACGTCGTGGCCGTCCTCGACTGGGCGGAGGCGGTCGGCGCCGCGGTGGTGCCGTACGGCGGAGGCACGTCGGTGGTCGGCGGCGTGGAGTACCGCGGCGACGGCCCGTGGATCTCCCTCGATCTCGGCCGGCTCAACCGGATCGCCGAGATCGACGAGGTCAACCAGGCGGTGCGGGTCCAGGCCGGCGTCTTCGGCCCGGCGCTGGAGGACGCGCTGCGCCCGCACGGCCTGACGCTGCGGCACTTCCCGCAGAGCTTCGAGTTCTCCACGGTCGGCGGCTGGCTGGCGACGCGTGCCGGCGGGCACTACGCGACCGGCCCCACCCGCATCGACGACTTCGTCGAGGCGCTGCGCGTGATCACCCCGCTCGGGTCGGTCGAGTCGCCGCGCGTGCCCTCCAGCGGCGCCGGCCCGGCGGCCACCGGCCTGTTCCTCGGCTCCGAGGGCGCCCTGGGCGTGATCGTGGAGGCGTGGCTGCGGGTGACCCGGCGACCGGAGCGGAAGGTCTCCGCGAGCCTGGGATTCCCGGTGTACCTCGAAGCCGTGGCCGCCGTGAGGGACCTCGTGCAGGCCGGCCTGCGCCCCAGCAACTGCCGCCTGCTCGACCCCGCCGAGGCGATGCTGAACGCCGGCGCGCGCGACGGCGGGGCCCGCCTGCTGCTGGGCTTCGAGGGCCCGTCCGCGGCCCTGCTGCCCGTCGCGCTGGAGATCTGCCGGGCGCACGGCGGCACCGAGCGCGAGCACGACCCGGCCGGGGACACCTTCCGGGCCGCGTTCCTGCGCGCGCCGTACACCCGCGACGCTCTGATCCGCCTCGGCCTCGTCGTCGAGACCGTGGAGACGGCGTGCACGTGGAGCCGGTTCGAGCAGCTGCACGCGGCCGTCGTGGCCGCCGTCCAGGCCGCCGCTCCGACCCGCGTCGCCGTGGTCACCTGCCGATTCACCCACGTCTACCCCGACGGGCCGGCGCCCTACTTCACCGTCATCACCCCGGCCCGCCGCGGTGCCGAGGTGGAGATCTGGGACGAGATCAAGACGGCGGTGAGCGACGCGATCGCGGCCAGCGGCGGCACCATCACCCACCATCACGCGGTCGGGCGCGACCACCGGCCGTGGTACGACGGCGAGCGCTCGCCGCTGTTCGCCGGCGCGCTGCGGGCCGCGAAACGGTCACTGGACCCCCGCGGGATCCTCAACCCGGGCGTGCTGGTCTGAAACCTCGGCCCACGGCAGGAACCGCCGCACCAGCGCGCCGAGGCCGATCAACAACAACCCGAGCAGGAAGAACGCGACGGTGAAGCCGAGCGAGGTGATCGTCACGCCGCCGTAGCCGAGCTCGTCGACGTCGAGGAACGGGTACGGGTACTCGTGCACGAACAGGCCCCGGATCAGCGCGAACACGAGGTACGCGAGCGGATAACCCAGCCAGACCCCCGCGTACCACCAGCGGACGGGCGCGCGGTCGACCAGCAGCCAGGTGACCGCGGCCAGCAGCGGGGTGACCGTGTGGAGGAGCAGGTTGTGCACCGTGTTCCGGCCGTTGTCCGCCATGAAGAACGGGCTGGACGGGTTGGCCAGGAGCGTGTGGTACACGCTGCCGGTGATGCAGCTGAACAGCGTCGCCCCGCCGCGCACCCAGGCGGGGACCGGCCGGGCCGTGGCCAGCGCGCACACCGCGGCGATGATGACGCTGCTCTGCACCGTGAAGTAGACGAACACGGTGCCGTCGTGGGTGTAGAGCAACAGGGCGACGATCCCGGCCACGGCACTCAGGGCGGTGAGCGCGCGGAAGACGACGGTCATGGGCGGGAACCTAGCCGGAATTCGCCCGGTGGGAAAGACGGTGATCGCCACGGCTGCTCGTACCGTTGGTCCCATGCGCCTAGTCGCGGCACTGCTGGCGGTGTCCCTCCTCGCCGGCTGCACCGGCGAGCCCTCCTCGCACTGGGTCGACTCCTCCCCCACGGCCACCGCGACGGCGCCGAAGCTCGCCGCCGTCCAGTTGCCGGCGCCGCTGGCCGAGCCGACCGGGAGCGTCTCGGTGACGCAGCAGGAGGTGACGTACTCCAGGGCCGGCCGCACGCTACGGACGGTGATCTGGCTGCCGGACCGGCCGGCAAAGGCTCCCGCGGTGCTCTTCAGCCACGGCCTCAACGGCGCGCCGGAGCACTTCGCCTCGCTGCTGCGGCAGTGGGCGTCGGCCGGCTTCGTGGTCATCGCGCCCGCGTACCCGAACACGACCAAGGGCGCCAAGCTCGACGCCTACGACGTGCTGAACCAACCGGCCGACGCGAGCTACGTGCTCAGGCAGGTGCTCGCCGGTCCGCTCGGCAAGCGCATCGACGCCCACCGGCTGGCGGCGGCCGGTCACTCGGCGGGGGCGATCACCACGGTCGGCCTGTTCGCGGTCGACCGCGACCCGCGGCTGCGGGCCGGGATCGTCCTGGCCGGCAGCGGGCTGGGCGTGGGCCTGGACTTCAGCGGTACACCCGCTGCGATGCTCTTCGTCCATGGCACGGCTGACCCGCTGGTGTCCTACGCCTCCGGCAAGGCGGCCTACGACGCGGTCCCGTGGTCCAAGGCGATGCTCACGGTCCCCGGCGGCGACCACAACAACCCGTACCTCACCCCCGGCTCGGCGTCCTACCAGACGGTCGCGACGAGCACGCTGGCGTTCCTGCGCCTCGAGCTGTACGGCGACCAGGCCGCCCGCCAGTCCCTGGAACCGACGGTCGACCTGGACTCCCACCTCTGAACGCGTCGATCTTGCAGTCGTGGTGCCAGGACACTCCCTGAATGCCCGGGTTTGTCAGGCACCACAACTGCAAGATCGACGCGAAGGGGTTAGGCGGTGTGATCGATGACGACCTTGCCGAAGATGTCGCCCGAGTGCAGGTGCTCGAACGCCTTCCGCACGTCGCTGAACGGCACGACCGAGTCGATGACCGGGCGGACCCCGGTGCGCGCCATGAGCGCCATGAGGTCGGCCAGCTCGTCCGGCGTGCCCATGCTCGTGCCGAGGATCTCCAGCTGGAGCGCGAACACCCGGCGCAGGTCCACCCTCGGCAGGTGACCGCTGGTCGCGCCGGAGACGACGATCCGGCCGCCCGTCTTGGCCGCCTTCATCGAGTGCTCGAAGGTGGCCTCGCCGACCGTCTCGATCACCACGTCGACCCGCTCGGGGAGCCGCGCGCCGGGCTCCAGCGCGGTGGCGCCCAGCGCCGCGATCTTCTCGCGCTTCTCGGCGTCGCGGCTGGTGGCATACACCCGCGCGCCGAGGGCCCGGCCGATGAGCACGGCGGCGGTGGCGACGCCGCCGCCCGCCCCCTGCACGAGGACCGCGCCGTCGGTCTCCAGGCGGCCGCGGGTGGTCAGCATGCGGTACGCCGTGAGCCACGCCGTGGGCAGGCAGGCCGCCTCCGCGAAGGACAGCTCGGCCGGCTTCGGCACCAGGTTGTACGCCGGCACGGTCACCCGCTCGGCGATCGTGCCCTGGTAGTGCTCCGACAGGATCGAGAAGCTGCCCTTCTCGGTGTAGACGACCGGGTACACCACCACGTCGCTGCCGTCGGGCCCGATCCCGGCGGCGTCGCACCCGAGGATCATCGGCAGTTGCTCCTTCCGGAGCCCGACGCCGCGCAGCGACCACAGGTCGTGGTGGTTGAGGGCGCTCGCGCGCACCTCCACCACGGCCCAGCCGTCGAGCGGCGTCGGTTCGGGAGCGTCGCCGATGGTGAGCACGGCGAGCGGGTCGGCATCATCGAAGCCGGTCGCGAAGGCGGCACGCATGCCGCGACCCTAACGCAGGACGCCGTCGCGCAAAGCGGCATCCGCCACAGCCGTGGCGACCGCCGGTGCCACCCGCGGGTCGAGCGCACTCGGCACGATGGAGCCGGTCGACAGCTCCTCGGGCGCGAGCACCTCGGCGATCGCGGTCGCCGCGGCCACCTTCATGCCGTCGCTGATCCGGGTCGCCCCGGCGTCGAGCGCGCCGCGGAAGATGCCGGGGAACGCGAGCACGTTGTTGATCTGGTTGGGGAAGTCGCTGCGGCCGGTGGCGACCACGCTCGCGTAGCGCGTCGCGATCTCCGGGTGCACCTCGGGCGTCGGGTTGGCCAGCGCGAAGATCGCCCCGCCCGGCGCCATGCCGGCCAGCGCCGCCTCCGGGATCGTGCCGCCGGAGACGCCGACGAGCACGTCGGCGCCGCGCAGCGCGGCCGCGATGTCGCCGGTCACCCCGCCGGAGTTGGTGTCGGCGGCCAGCGCCGCCTTGGCCGCGTTGAGGTCGGTCCGTCCACTGTGGATGCAGCCGCGCGAGTCGAGCACGATGATGTCGCCGGCCGCGACGCCGCCGCTGATCAGCATCCGGGTGACCGCCACGCCGGCCGCGCCCGCGCCGCTCACCACGACCCGCAGGTCGCTGAGCTTGCGGTCGAGCACCTTGGCCGCGTTGCGCAGCGCGGCGAGCACGACGATCGCGGTGCCGTGCTGGTCGTCGTGGAACACCGGGATCGGCAGCGCCTCCTCCAGCCGCCGCTCGATCTCGAAGCAGCGCGGCGCCGAGATGTCCTCCAGGTTGATGCCGCCGAACGACGGCGCCAGTGCGGTCACGATCCGCACGATCTCGTCCGGGTCCTGCGTGTCGAGGCAGATCGGCACGGCGTCGACCCCGCCGAACTGCTTGAACAGCACGGCCTTGCCCTCCATGACCGGCATCGCGGCGCGCGGGCCGATGTTGCCCAGGCCGAGGACCGCGGAGCCGTCGGTCACCACCGCGACCGCCTTGCCCACCCACGTGAGCCGGTGGACGAGCGACTCGTCGGCGGCGATCGCCTCGCAGACCCGGGCCACACCCGGCGTGTAGGCCAGCGAGAGGTCCTCGCGAGTGGACAGCGGGACGGTCGACTGAACGGCCAGTTTGCCGCCGTGATGCAGATCGAAGACAGGATCGGACACGGAAGTAGGCACGGGGGCTCCTTTGCCACGGTTGCCAGGCTGACTGTGCAGAGATGACGCGCGGCGCGGGTGGAAAGCGCGGGAACAGAGGCTGCGGCGGGGGTCTCCCGTATCCGCAACACTTTACGCCCGGGCTCGCCGGAAGCGCACCGGTTGTGGCCACCAGCGAAATGTCACACGTCCGATGATGTCGGCGCGACCATACCGCTCGGAATCGTCACTGGCGAACGGGTTGTCTCCCACGACCCACCACCCGTCGCCATCCGCACGCTGCACACGCTTCACCACCAGCAGGTCGGGACGGCTCCGGAACCGTGCCACCACGATGTCACCCGGGCGAGCGTGTGCCGTCCGCACGATAAGGACACGGTCGCCGTGACGCAAAGCGGGAGCCATGGAGGGGCCGCTCACTAGTGCCGCAAACCACGGCAGCCGCATGAAATCCCCGAACGTGGATAGGAGTAGGGTCAGCACTGAGGATCATCGCAAATCACCCTGGAGGGTTCGATGCGACTGTCGCGGATTTTCACGCCGCGCACCGTGGTCAGCGCCCACTGCGACCTGCCGTGTGGCGTCTACGACCCGGCGCAGGCCCGGATCGAGGCCGAGTCCGTCAAAGCCATTGCCGAGAAGTATCAGGCCAGCAGTGACCCCGAGTTCCGCACCCGGGCACTGATCATCAAGGAGCAGCGCGCCGAGTTGGTCAAGCACCACCTGTGGGTGCTGTGGACCGACTACTTCAAGCCGCCGCACTTCGAGAAGTACCCGCAGCTGCACTCGCTCTTCAACGAGGCCACCAAGCTGGCCGGCGCCTCGGGCGCCAAGGGCTCCGTCGACCCGGCCGTCGGCGAGCAGCTCCTCGCGAAGATCGACGAGATTGCGAAGATCTTCTGGGAGACCAAGCAGGCCTGAGCCTGCTCGACCTTTCATCCCCCATCCGGCGCCCGCGCCGGGTGGGGGCGTTTCTTTGGAGCCGTGTTGATTCGTCCCGTCACTCCCGCCGACGTGCCCGCCGTCGTCGCCATGGTCTACGAGCTGGCCGAGTTCGAGCGCGAGCTCGACAAGTGCCACCTCACGGAGGAGCAGTTGACCGCCGCGCTGTTCGGCCCCGACCCGCGGGTCTTCTGCCACGTCGCCGTGTCATCGGATGACCTCCCGATCGGGATGGCGCTGTGGTTCCTCACGTACTCCACGTGGGAGGGCACCCACGGCGTGTACCTGGAGGACCTGTACGTGCGGCCGGCCGCCCGCGGTACCGGCGCCGGCAAGGCCCTGGTCGCCGCGCTGGCCCAGGTCTGCGTGGAGCGCGGCTACCCGCGGCTGGAGTGGGCGGTCCTCGACTGGAACCCGGCCCGGCAGTTCTACGACGCCCTGGGCGCCGGCCCGAAGTCCGACTGGGTCCCCTATCGGCTGGCGGGAGCCCCGCTGACCGCACTCGCCGCGTCACTGGGTGCGGCAACGCCGTAGAGTCGCGTGCGAGGGGGTTCATCGCGTTGACTCAGGTTGTGTCGAAGAGGTCCGGCGCCGACGGCGACGACGTCGTGCTGCTCGCCGTGCCGGCGTCACCCGCATATCTCGGCGTGCTGCGCACGGCCACCGCGGGCCTGGCCGCGCGCCTGCAGTTCACGCTGGACGAGATCGAAGACCTGCGCATCGCGGTCGACGAGGCGTGCGCGATGCTGCTCGCGGTCGCGAGCGAGACCCCCCAACTGGGTGACACGGTCGAACTCGCCTGCCGCTTCACGGTCACCCCCGACGCCCTCACGGTGGAGACGACCGTCCCCCTGGGATCACCCGAGGAGCGGCTCCCGGGCGGCGAGTCCTTCGCCTGGCAGGTGCTCAGCGCGCTCGCCGACGAGGTCTCGGCCACCGTCGACGGGCACCAGGCGAGCATCCGCCTGACCAAGCGCCGCCCGACCTAGGCCTTAGAGGCGGTCGACCCCCGGGACCGGGTCGTTGCGGCGCTCCGTGGCGAGCTCCGCCGGACGGACGTGATCGATGTGATCCCGGGCGATCGACATCGCCCGGTCCACGTCGCCGGCCCGGATGGCCTCCAGCAGCGCGCGGTGGTCGCGGTCGATCTCGCGCCACATCGGCAGCGGGGCCGCGGCCTCCACGGCCCGCCGGTCGGCGACCGTGTAGAGCGGCCGCACCACCAGCCCCAGCAGCGCGTTGCCCGAGGCCGCCGCCACGGCCAGGTGGAACGCGGCGTGCGCCTCGATGCGGCGGTCGAGGTCGTCGACGTCCGGGTCGAACATCGCCCGCTCCAGCTCGGCCAGGTGGTGCGGCTGCCGGCGGGCGGCGGCCAGGCCGGCGGCCGGCACCTCCAGCATCCGCCGCACCTCCAGGAACTCGTCGCCCCGCACGGCCCCGTTGGCCAGCAGCAGCCCGACTCCGTCCGACAGCGAGTCGCCCAGCGCCAGGGCGTCGGGCTCGGCCACGAAGCTGCCGCCGTTGACGCCGCGCGTGGTGACGATGAGGTGCTGGCTGCTGAGCAGGCGCAGGGCCTCACGCACCGTGGAGCGGCTCAGGCCCGACTGCTCGCACAGCTGTGGCTCGGTAGGCAGGCGCTCACCGGGGCGCAGCTGGCCGGACATGATCTCGTCGCGGATGCGGTCGGCGAGGAGCTGGTATGCGGGAGCGACCGTCACGACCACCGAGCGTAGAACACGCGGCGATCCCGCGGGTTCATCTGACCCCGAGGGCGACCCGCGTCGAGGGTGCGAACAGCAGGATGGCCCCGGTCAGGCCGAGGGCGAACAGCGGGGCGCCGACATACGGCTGACCGTGGGTGAGCATGGTCCACCCGATCGGCATCTGCAGCATCTGCACGACGATCCCCGGCCCGCGCGCCCAGCGCTTGCGCCGGTGCAGCGCGATGCCCACGCCGATGAAAATTGCGGCCATCAGCCCGACGTAGCCCGTCGACGACAGCGCCATCTCGATCGCGGCGAAGTCGGCGGTCAGGTCCCAGTACACAAACAGGAGCGTCAGCACGGCGAGCCCCGCGCCCTCCAGCAGCAGCAGCCGGACCGCCCACCGCAGCGTCGCCGGGGTCTGCTCGTCGTTCACTGAGGCATCCTTCCTGGTGGAGGTCCGTGTCACGGCCGGTGCGGGTCCAACCTTATCGCGCAGTGAAAGGGGTACAGTGCCGCCCATGCGAGCGCTCTTGGTGGTCAACCCCAATGCGACGACCACCACCGAACGCGGCCGCGACATCCTCGTGCGGGCGCTGCGCAGCCAGGTCAAGCTCGACGTCGCCTACACGCAGCGCCGGGGCCACGCCGCCGACCTGGCGCGGGAGGCCGCCCGCGACGGCATGGACCTCGTGGTGACGCTGGGCGGCGACGGTACCGTCAACGAGGCCGTCAACGGCCTGATGACCTTCGACTCGGGGCCGGCGGCGCAGCGGGCCCAGGACCGTCCGGCGCTCGCCGTCGTGCCCGGCGGCTCCACCAACGTCTTCGCCCGCGCCCTGGGGCTGCCGAGCGACTGGGCCGAGGGCACCGGCGCCATCCTGGAGGCGCTGCGCGACCGCCGCGAACGGATCATCGGCCTCGGCCGGGCGGACGACCGCTACTTCACGTTCTGCGCGGGCCTCGGGATCGACGCGGAAGTGGTACGGCGGGTGGACCAGGCCCGGCACAAGGGCTCGACGTCGACGCCGTGGCTGTACTTCCGGGCCATCATGGCGCAGTTCATCGCCACGAATCGCCGTGTGCCGCTGCTGACACTCGACCTCCCCGGCGAAACGGCGCAGACCGGGCTAACGTGGATGCTGGTGCAGAACACGGCACCATGGACATACATCGGCGAACGGCCGGTGGATCCGAATCCGCGCGCCTCGTTCGACACGGGGCTGGATGTGCTGGGCCTTCGGGAACTGCAGGTCGGGAGCACCACACGTGCTGTGGCGCAGATCCTGTCGAACCGCCGGGAGGCGAAGGGAAAGCA
The DNA here is from genome assembly GCF_014647515.1 of Dactylosporangium sucinum. Lineage (GTDB taxonomy): Bacteria > Actinomycetota > Actinomycetes > Mycobacteriales > Micromonosporaceae > Dactylosporangium > Dactylosporangium sucinum. The sequence continues at coordinate 18,830 of NZ_BMPI01000087.1, forward strand.
GGTCCTGCGGCTGCATGATCTCGCCGGCTTCACGCTGACTGCAGCCAGGCCGATCGCTTTCCAGGTCGACGGAGAGTACATCGGAGAGTGCGACAAGTTGGATTTCGCGTCCGTCGCCGGGGCGTTACGCGTAGTGTGTTGAGTCACCCCCGGCGTGTTACCACCGAAGGGGGAGAAAGTTGCAGAGAGTCGCGAGAGAGACACCGCGACCGCATCTCCAAAAGCCCTTCGGTCGTTGACCGAACCGTACTACATTGGTCACTGACTGTTGCGATCCAGGGTCCTCAATCGCCACAAACCCGGACAAACAGTGCGTGAGCTTGCTCACCCACTTGGATTTTTTTGGTTTGGACCCCTTGACATCGTGATAGTTCGTGAAAGCATTCACAAGCGAAACGACCACTGAGCGTTGCCCGCACACGTGTTACGGATCTTCAGGCTCCGCCTAGCCGAACCGTCACACGAGATGCATATAGGGAATCACCAACAACGATCCGCGAAAAACAAGGAGTGTTGCCGCCATGTCGGACTGGCGCCACCATGCCCTCTGCCGCGACGAGGACCCGGAGCTGTTCTTCCCCATTGGGACTTCCGGCCCCGCGTTGCTGCAGGTTGAGCAGGCGAAGGCAGTCTGCCAGCGCTGCTCCGTGACCAGCGAGTGCCTGCAGTGGGCCCTCGACTCCGGTCAGGACGCAGGCGTCTGGGGCGGAATGAGCGAGGACGAGCGCCGCTTGATGAAGCGCCGCGGTGGCCTCCGGGTCCGCGCTCACTCCGCATAAGACCCTTCCAAGACGAACCGCCCCGGCCGGGTACCCGGCCGGGGCGTTTTGCGTCCCGCGACACCCCCGCACTGGCGCTGCGCACGCCCATGATCAAGGGAAATGGCTGTCCCGGCAGCCAGATACTTCCCACGATCATGGGCTCGGGTCGGCGTGAGCCCTGAGCGGCCACACAGCGCCACTTCCCGACCGCACTGCCACCTGGCGTCACTCTCTCCGACTGCACTGCCACCTGGCGCCGCTTGCCCGCACGGCGCTCCCACCTCGCCCGTCCACGCCCCTCCCGCCCGCGCCGCTCCCACGCGCGCCGCCTTCCGCGATCTTGGAGTTGCGGTCCCCGAAATATCCTTTATTTCGGACAAATCCGGGACCACAAGTCCAAGATCGCGGAAGGCGGGGCGGTGCGGAAGGGTGCGGCGGGAAGGGCCGCCGCGCGGAAGGGCCGCGGCGGAACGGAGCGGGCGGGTGCCGGCCACGGGCGCCCGCCCGTCGTCCGGGCGCTCAGTCGAAGAGCTCGCCGAAGAAGCTGTCCCGGTGGTGGCGCTTGTGGCGCTTGTGGTGGCCGTAGTGGCCGTAGCCGTGGCTGCCGTGGCTGCTGTAGCCGTGGGACTGGGGCTGGTACGGCTGCGCGGGCGGGTAGCTCGGCTGCGGTGGCGGCGGGGTGGCGGGCTGCCGGTTGCGGTTCCAGGCGGCCTCGGCGTCCATCACGCGCTCCAGCTCGCCCCGGTCGAGGAAGATGCCCCGGCACTCCAGGCACTGGTCGACCGTGACGCCGCTGCGCTCGTACTGTCGCATCTCGCCACGGCACTTCGGGCATGTCATCTGCATTTGTCTACGGTAACCGTCACGCACCACGTGCGGGTGTCACGCCGCCGTGCGCACCGGGGCCGCGTAGCCGATCCGGGAGGCCACCAGGCGGGCCACGTCCAGATTGTCGCCCAGGGGTGCGGACGCCGGGGCGAGGGCGCCCGCCGACAGCGCCGAGGCCACGGCCTGGTCGTGGAGGCGGCCGGGGGCCAGGAAGTACGACGCTATCGCCACGCGAGCGCAGCCGGCCGAGCGCAGCGACGAGACCGCGACCGCCGGCGTCACCGGGGAGCCCGACGCGAAGCCCGCGCGGCACGGCACGCCCAGCAGCGCGCCCAGCGCCGACGCGGCGACGTCGACCGAGTGGCGGGCCAGGTCGTCGCGGGTGCCGGCGGCGACGAGGACGACGCCGTCGTGGTCGACGGCGGGCAGGTTACGGCGCAGGGCCGACAGCAGCAGCGGCGGGACGCGGCCGGCCGTGGGGCCGAGCACGTCGGTGACGGCGAGGTCGAGGCGCAGGCCGTCGGCGCGGGCCTCGTCGAGGACGGCCGGCAGGTCGACGCGGCCGTGGTAGGCGGAGGTCAGCAGCAGCGGTACCACGACGGCCGAGCGGTGGCCGATCCGTTCGAGGTCGACCAGCACGTGGCCCGGTCGCGGGCCGGCGTGGTCGAGGAAGGAGCTGCGGACGTCGAGGCCGGGCCGCTGGGCGGCGACGGCGCGGGCCAGGGCCCGCGTGGTCGCCGCCGCTCGCGGATCGGACGAGCCGTGTGCAACGAGCAGAACAGCGGAGCTCATCCGGCGTGCAGGCCGCACTCGGTCTTGTCGAACATCGGCCAGCGTCCGCCGCGCGGGTCGCCGCCCGGAGGGGTCCGCCGGGTGCACGGCCAGCAGCCGACCGACGCGTAGCCCTGCCGCATCAGCGCGTTCACAGGGACGTTGTGGCGGGAGATGTACGCGTCGACGTCCGCCTGCGTCCACTGCGCCATCGGCGACACCTTGATCTTGCCGCGGGCCTGCTCGAAGCTCACGATCGGCGTGTTGGCGCGGCTCGGCGACTCGTCGCGGCGCAGGCCGGCGGCCCAGGCGTCGTAGTCGTTCAGGGCCCGCTCCAGCGGCTCGATCTTGCGCAGGAAGCAGCACTCGTCGGGGTCGCGGGCGTAGAGCCGCGGGCCGAACTCGGCGTCCTGCTCGGCGACGGTCTGCCGCGGGCGGATCGACCGCACGGTCACCGGGAGCGTCCGCTGGACGACCTCGCGCACGCGCAGCGTCTCGGCGAAGTGCAGGCCGGTGTCGAGGAAGATCACCGGGACGCCGGGCACGACGCGCGACACCACGTGGGCGAGCACGGCGTCGGCGAACGAGCTGGTCACACAGAACCGGTCGCCGAACTCGCCGGCGGCCCACTCGACGATCTTCTCCGCGGGCTGGTTCTCCAGACGCGCCGACGCGTCCTTGGCCAGCGCCATCATCTCTTCACGCGAACGGGAACTCGTGGTCGTGGCTGTGCTCATCGCTTCGCCTCCAAAGCCGATGCCGCTGATGCCGCCGGCTGTGCGGCCGACAGGGCAGATGCCGCCAATCCCAGGAACTTCAAGCTGAAAACCCGCGCGCAGCTGCGGCAGTCCCACGCGCCATGGGTGTCCTCGTGTGGCCGGAGATCCTCGTCGCCGCAGTACGGGCAGTACAGCGGCGCCATGCGCTCACTCATCGGAGCTCTTCCTCCGGTGCGCGCATCACCCAGCGTGCGAAGGACTCGCCGGCCTCGCGGCCGGCCAGGTAGTGCCGGGCGACCCGCTCGACGTACGCGGGCAGGTCGACGGCGGTGGTCTTGAGGCCACGCAGCTTCCGGCCGAAGCCGGCCGTCTGCCCGGCCGCCATGCCGAGGCCGCCGCCCAGGTGGATCTGGAAGCCCTCGACCATCTCGCCGGTGGCGTCGTCGCGGACCAGCATCCCCTTGAGGCCGATGTCCGCGACCTGCGTGCGGGCGCAGGCGTTGGGGCAGCCGTTGAGGTGGATCGAGATGTCCGCGTCGAGCTCGGCGACCTTGCGCTCCAGGTGCTCCACCAGCTCGGCGGCGCGGGCCTTGGTCTCGACGATCGCGAGCTTGCAGAACTCGATGCCGGTGCACGCCATGGTGCTGCGGCGCCAGGCGGACGGGCGGGGCTCCAGGCCGATCGACTGCAGCCCCTTGACCAGGGACTCGGTGCGATCCTCGGCCACGTCGAGGACGAGGATCTTCTGGTACGGCGTGAGCCGCACCCGGCCCGATCCGTGCTCCTCGGCCAGGTCGGCGACCCGGCCGAGCTGCGTGCCGGAGCTGCGCCCGGCGATCGGGGCGGCACCGACGAAGTAGTTGCCGTCCCACTGCTTGTGGACGCCGACGTGGTCGACCGGCTTCTCCGGCAGGTCCGGCGCGGGTCCGTCGACGAGCGCGCGCTTGAGGTACTCCTGCTCCAGGATCTCCCGGAACTTCGCCGCACCCCAGTCGGCCAGCAGGAACTTGAGCCGCGCGCGGGAGCGCAGGCGGCGGTAGCCGTAGTCGCGGAAGACCTGGACGACGCCGTGCCAGACGTCGGCGACCTCGTGCAGCGGCACCCAGACGCCGAGGCGCTGGGCGAGCATCGGGTTGGTCGAGAGGCCGCCGCCGACCCACAGGTCGAAGCCGGGTCCGTGCTCGGGGTGGATCACGCCGACAAACGAGACGTCATTGGCCTCGTACGGCGTGTCGGCGAGCCAGGAGATCGACGACTTGAACTTCCGCGGCAGGTTCGACAGCGACGGGTCGCCCACGAAGCGCCGATTGATCTCGGTGATCGCCTCGGTCGGGTCGAGCACCTCGGTCTCGGCGACGCCGGCGATCGGGCTGCCCAGGATCACCCGCGGGGTGTCGCCGCAGGCCTCCGTGGTGGACAGGCCGACGGCCTCCAGCTCCTGCCAGATCCGCGGCACGTTCTCGATCTCGATCCAGTGCAGCTGGATGTTCTGCCGGTCGGTGATGTCGGCGGTGTCGCGGGCGAAGCGCTGGGCGATCGAGGCGATCGTGCGCAGCTGGGCGAGGTCGAGCTGGCCGCCGTCGCTGCGGATGCGCAGCATGAAGTAGCGGTCGTCGAGCTCCTCCGGCTCCAGGATCGCGGTCCGGCCGCCGTCGATGCCGGGGCGGCGCTGGGTGTACAGCCCGTACCAGCGGAACCGTCCGCGCAGGTCGGCGGGGTCGATCGAGTCGAAGCCCCGGTGCGCGTAGATGTTCTCGATGCGGGCGCGGACGTTGAGCGGGTTGTCGTCCTTCTTGCTGCGCTCGTTCGGGTTGAGCGGCTCGCGGTGACCGAGGGCCCACTGGCCTTCACCACGAGGGCGCCCACCAGCGGCACCGCGTCCACGGGCGGGACGGGCGGCGGGAGTGGCGTTGTCTGCCGGGACGGTGTCCACCGTCATGGCGGCGTCCTCTCAGGTTTGAGAGCACGCGACGGAGCGCCGGCCGATCATCGGCTGAGCCGAGATGGATGACGTCGATGTCATGAGAAATTCCGGCGCGAAGTCGCGCACCCGGGAAAAAAGGCGGGCGGCGTTCAGCAAGCCGGACAGATGGCGCTGCGCACGCGACCGTAGTCGACGTGTCGGCGGCAGACGAGCCGCAGAGAAGCAGCGTGCATGACGTGCAGTCTTCCACGTCGACCGGTCCTTACGCCACGTCGACGTGAGGGTTCTCTCAGGGCGAGTTCATCGGGAGGTAACAAACAACCGACTCACTCGATAGGAATTGCGGAGGAGTATCGCCCGCTCCGGCGCCGTCCGATTCGCCCCTGTCTCACACTGCGGTAGGTTTCACCGTTTCGTCATCGGAACGACCATGACGGCCTCCGTCCCGCCGCCGGCCCGCTGGCGCAGCTCGATCGTGCCCCGCAGCTCGCCCGTGGCGAGGGTCCGGACGATCTGGAGCCCGAGCCGCTCGCTGGAGTCCAGGTCGAAGTCGTCGGGCAGGCCCACCCCGTTGTCGGCGACGGTCACGTGCAGCTGCCTGCGGAACCGGTGCACCGACAGCACCACCTCGGGGGCCGCGCCCCGGGGCACGGGGTCGAAGGCGTGCTCGACGGCGTTCTGCAGCAGCTCGTTGAGGACCATCACCAGCGGGGTGGCGATCTCGGCCGGCAGGACCCCGAAGTCGCCCTCGCGGCGCAGGCTCACCTTGAAGCTGGTCGCGCCGACCTCGACCGCGGCCGCGGCGACCCGCTCCACGATGCCGTCGAACTCGACCGCCTCGTCGGAGGACTCGGACGACATCGAGAGGGTCTCGTGCACCAGCGCGATGGAGGCCACCCGCCGTACCGACTCCTCCAAGGCATGCCGGGCGGCCGGCACCCCGACCCGGCGGGCCTGCAGGCGGAGCAGCGCGGCGACGGTCTGCAGGTTGTTCTTGACGCGGTGGTGGATCTCGCGGATCGTCGCGTCCTTGGTCATCAGCTGCCGGTCGCGCCGCCGTACCTCGGTGATGTCCCGCACCAGCACCAGCGCCCCGATCGGCACGCCGGCCGGGATCAGCGGCAGCGCGCGCATGAGCACCGTGGCCCCGCGGGCCTCCAGCTCCTTGCGGGCCGGCGCGTCGCCCCGCAGCGCGGCGTGCACGCGCTCGGTCGCGTCGGCGCCCTCCAGCGGGTCGTCGACGAGCCGGCCGGTCAGCTCGGCCAGGCTCTCGCCCACCAGGTGGGCGGCGAGTCCCAGCCGCCGGTACGCCGACTGCGCGTTCGGGCTGGCGTAGGTGACCTTGCCGGAGGCGTCGAGGCGGACCAGCCCGTCGCCGATGCGCGGCGCGCTGGTGGTCTCGCCCGGGTGCCGCGGCGGCGGCCAGCTGCCGTCGGCGATCATCTGGGCCAGGTCGTCGGCCGTGGTCAGGTAGTTGAGCTCCAGCTGGGCGGGGGTCCGCGCGGTGCTGAGGTTGGTGTCGCGGCCGATGACGGCGATGACCCTCGCCTGGCCGCGTCGGCGCACGGGGATCGCCTCGTGGCGGGCGGGCATGTCGCCATACCAGACCGGATCCCCCTCCCGCCAGATGCGCCCCTGGGCCCGCACGATGGCCAGGTGCGCGACCTCGGGGCCGCCGGCTCGCCGGCCGACCTGGTCGTCCTGGTAGGCGGTCGGCGCCGTCGTGGGGCGCACCTGCGCGACGCAGAGGTACTCCCCCCGGTCGCCGGTCGGCACCCACATGAGCAGGTCGGCGAACGAGAGGTCGGACACGATCTGCCAGTCGCCGGCGAGGCGGTGCAGGTGCTCGATGTCCTCGGGTTCGAGGGAGGTGTGCTCCTCGACGAGATCACGCAGGGTCGACACGGGAACAAGACTAAGGTTGCCGCGTGCGGCGTCTCCTGGTTCCCCTGGTGTTGGTGCTCTCGGTCGGCGGAAGTCTCGGCGGATGTGGCTGGGCGGGCCGCCACGCCGAGACGAGCAAACCCGACGTGTTCCAGCTCCAGGGGTACGTGAGCGTCGGCGGAGCGGCGAGCGGCGTTCCCGGCACGCCCTGCCTCGCGCCCACCTCGGTGCCCGACGTCGTGGCGGGCGCCACGGTGCGCGCCGCCGACGCCGACGGCAAGGTCATCGCGGTCAGCTCGCTGGACAGCGGCGTGCTGGCGCAGGCGTCCGACGGGTTCCGCTGCAACTTCGCGTTCCGGATGAAGAACCTGTCCGGCAGCCGGCCGTCCTACCAGATCCTGGTGGGCGACCGGCCGGCGCAGACGTTCCAGACCCGGGAGCTGACCGAGGGCAAGCCCGCGGTCGTCACCGTCACAGCGTCGTCGTGACCTTCTTCAGGCCGCGCGGCGCGTCCGGGTTCTCCCCGCGGTGCAGCGCGAGGGCCAGCGCCAGGCGCTGCAGCGGGAGGATGTCGAGCAGCGGCGCGTAGCGCTCGTCGACGGCCGGCGTCGGGATGTGCGCGGTGGCCCCCGCGACCGCCTCCGGGCCGACGACGACCACGTCGGCGCGGCGCTCGCTGAGCCGGCCGACCACGTCGCGCATCGAGGTGCCGGCGGGGCCGCCGCCGACGACCGCGAGCACCGGCACGTCGGGCTGGGTCATCGCGAGCGGCCCGTGGAGCAGGTCGGCGCCGGAGAACGCCAGGCCGGCCACGTAGGAGGTCTCCATGAGCTTGAGCGCCGTCTCGCGGGCCGTCGGGTAGGCGTAGCCGCGGCCGGTGGTGACCAGGCGGTCGGCGAAGCGGTATCGCGCGGCGAGGTGGGTCGCGGTGTCGTCAGCCAGCAGCTCGGCCGCCAGCCCGGGGAGCCGGCGCAGCTCGGCGGCCTCCTCGGCGGGTAGCGCGCCGCCGCCCCGCACGCTCTCGACGAGCAGGAGCAGCGCGAGCAGCTCGGCCGTGTACGTCTTGGTGGCGGCGACGGCGACCTCGTGGCCGGCGGCGACGTCGACGTGCAGCTCGGCCACGCCGGCCAGCGGCGACCCGGGGTTGTTGGTCACGGCGAGGGTGTGCGCGCCCTGCTCCTTGGCGACCCGCAGCACCTCGTGCAGGTCGGGCGAGCCGCCGCTCTGGCTGACCCCGACGACGAGCGTGTCGCGCAGGTCGGGGCGGGCGCCGTAGACGGTCATCGCGGACGGCGAGGCCAGCCCGGCCGGGATGCCGAGGCGGATCTCGGTCAGGTACGCCGCGTAGAGGGCGGCGTGGTCCGAGGTGCCGCGGGCGGTGAAGACGACGCTGCGCGGCCGCCACTCGGCGATCTTCGCGGCGACGCCGGCGATCTGGGCGACCCGCTCGCCTTCGTCGAGCAGGCGAGCGAAGACCTCGGGCTGGTCGGCGATGTCGGCCTTCATACCGGCACCGGGCTGCTCGGTCACGGTGGAACTCCATTTCGTCTGATGCGCGATCCTGCGCATAGTCTCGCAGTTTCGCGCACCAGACGCCAGTTTCACCGCCAACTTCGCGCAGACTGTGCGCGAAACTACCCTTCCTGCGCAACCAGCGTGCGCTCGGGCGTCTCCGAGCCGCGCAGCGTGACCTCGCGGATGAACAGCGCGAGGACGGGGATCAGCACGGCCGCCGCGATCGACCACAGGAACACGCTCGACACTCCGCCGGAGATCGCGTCGATGACCGCCGAGCGCACCGGCGCCGGCAGCTGCGCGAGGGTCGACGGGTCGATCGTCGCGCCGCCGCTGCCGCTGGCCAGCCGGTCGGCCGCCTGGCTGCCGAGCCGCTCGCCGAGCACGTCGTGCAGCCGGTGGTTGAACACCGCGCCGAAGGCCGCCACGCCGAACGCACCGCCGATGGACCGGGCGAAGGTGGCGGTACTGCTGGCCACGCCCAGATCCTTGAGCTCGACGCTGTTCTGCGCGATGAGCATCGACGTCTGCATGAGGAAGCCCATGCCCAGGCCGAGCACGGTCATGTAGACGCCGGACATGACCTTGGAGGTGTCCGAGTCGAGCTGGGCGAGGAGCACCATGGCGCCGACCATGACGACGCCGCCGATGATCGGGAACGCGCGGTACCGCCCGGTCTTGGTGATGACCCGCCCGACCACCAGCGAGGTGACCAGCAGGCCGGCCATCATCGGCAGCAGGAGCAGGCCCGAGTTGGTGGCCGAGGCGCCCTGGACGATCTGCTGGTACAGCGGGAGGAACGTGATCGCGCCGAACATCGCGAAGCCGACCAGGAACCCGATGCCGGCGACCATCGTGAAGTTGCGGTTGGCGAAGATCGACAGCGGCAGGATCGGCTCCGGGTGGCGCCGCTCCACCAGCAGGAACGCGGCCAGCGTCAGGACGGCCAGCGCGGCCAGGCCGAGGATCTGGGCCGAGGCCCACGCGTACTGGTTGCCGCCCCAGGTGGTGATCAGCACCAGCGCCGTCACGCCCACGGACAGCAGCGACGCGCCGATCCAGTCGATGCGGTGCTCGGTCCGCCGCTTCGGCAGGTCGAGCCGCAGCGCGAGCAGGGCCAGCGCCGCGCCGCCCAGCGGCAGGTTCACGAAGAACGCCCAGCGCCAGTTCGCGTGGTCGGTGATGAAGCCGCCCACGAGCGGGCCGCCGACCATGGCCACGGCCATGACGGCCGCGAACTGTCCCTGGTACTTGCCGCGCTCGCGGGGCGGGACCAGGTCGCCGAGCACCGACATCGCGCCGACCATCAGGCCGCCGGCGCCGAGACCCTGGAACGCCCGGAACCCGATCAGCTCCGGCATGTTCTGCGCGATGCCGCACAGCGCCGAGCCGGCCAGGAACAGCACGATCGAGGTGAGGAAGACCGTCTTGCGGCCGTAGAGGTCGCCGAGCTTGCCCCAGATGGGGGTGGAGACGGTCGTGCCGAGCACGTAGGCGGTCACCACCCAGGAGAGGTGGTCGACGCCGCCGAGCTCACCCACGATGCGCGGCATCGCCGTGCCCACGATCACGTTGTCGAGCATCGCCAGCAGCATCGCCATGAGCAGCCCGGGCAGCACGACCCGGATGGTCTTGTCGGACATCGTTCCCCGCTTACTAGTCGGCCGGTCAGTTAACTTACTAGCCGCACGGTAAGCTTGCTACTGACCGGCCGTCAAGTAGGATTGGGACGATGGACGAGAACGTGCGGGTGGTCCGGGGTCGCAACCGGATCCGGCTCGGCGACGACGACGCCGCGGACGTGCGCGCCCACATTCAGCAGGTGGCGCTCGAGATGTTCATCGAAGAGGGATACGACAAGACCTCGCTGCGGGAGATCGCCGAGAAGCTCGGGGTGACCAAGGCGGCGCTCTATTACCACTTCCCGACCAAGGACGACATCGTCCGCAGCCTGATCGAGCGGCGCATCGCGGCCGTCGACGAGCTGCTGGAGTGGGCCGCGACGCAGTCGCGCGACGAGCGGATGCGGCTGGAGTTCTTGCGGCGCTACGCGCAGCTGCACGAGCGGATGCCCAACGAGAACGTCATCCGCTTCTTCGAGCGCAACCAGACGCTGATCAACACGATGGCCGCCGGCAAGCAGATGCGCGAGCAGATGATGCGCGTCTTCGAGTTCCTGGTCGACCCGGCCGAGCCGCTCGCCCAGCAGCTGCGCCGCGCGATGGCGGTCTTCACCATCCACGCGAGCACCTTCATCCTGCGCGAGCGCCCCGGCACCGAGCGGGAGCGGCGCGAGGCTGCGCTGGAGGTCGCGCTCGAGCTCATGAGCGGCGCCTCTTCGGTCGCTCACGAGCTCGTGGACGTCCTAGTGCGCGAGCACCTGCAGTGGGAGCCGGAGGCCGAGCAGGCGGACGCCGGGCACGGGTGACCAGTCGAGGCTCGGGTCGCGCGTGAAGCCGAACGTGTCGTAGAGCGCGAACGCGGCCCGGTTGACGTCGCGGGTGCAGATGACCAGCGACGTGCAGCCCAGGGCCTCGGCGCGGTCGATGCAGGCCTGGACCAGCCGGCGGGCGGCGCCGCGGCGCTGGGCCGCCGGATCGACGGCGAGCATCCGGAACTCGGCCTCGCCGGTGCGCGAGACCTCGGCGTAGGGCGAGCCGGGCAGCGCGAAGGTCACCGAGCCGAGCAGCTGCTGGCCGTCGGCCGCCACCAGGATCTCGGCCGACGCCGCCCGGGCGGCCACGTCGGCGAGCGCCACCGCATAGCCGCCGGCGTCGTCCTCCAGCTGGCCGTCGGCCCGGTAGGCCTCGACGGTCAGGCGCGAGACCTCGGCGAAGTCGTCCGGCTCGACGGGCCGGACAACGATCGTCACCCGATCACCGCGATCAGGTCGCCCTCCTGCACCACGTCGCCCTCGTGGACGGAGATCTGGCTGACGGTGCCCTCGGACTCGGCCACGACCGGGATCTCCATCTTCATCGACTCGAGGATCACGAGCGTGTCGCCCTCGTTGACCTCGGCGCCGACCTGCGTCGTGATCTTCCAGACGTTGGCCACCATCTCGGCGCGGACTTCGTCGGCCATCCCGATCTCCTCCGGGTCACGTCGGGGCGGGTGCATGCGCTCCGCGCCCCGCAGCATATCGGGATGTCTTCTAGTCCGGGCGCAGCTCGCGGGCCTCGGCGTTGACCACCAGCTCGCTGAGCTTCGAGCGGAGGCGCTGCTTGAGCTCGACCGGGGCCAGCTCCGAGCCGCAGCAGCGGGCCACCAGAGCCTTGACCTCCTGCTCGATGCCGAACTCGCGCAAGCAGGGCGAGCACTCGTCGAGGTGCTCGCGGATCACCGCCCGGCGGTCGTCGGCGCACTCGAGATCGAGATACAGATACACCTCGGCGAGCACATCACTGCAGTCGGTCTCGTGCGGGTCTCCACAACTCATCGGTTCAGACCTCGCTCGGCTCAGCGGACGGGGTGCGGGTGAATCCCCGGTCGGCAGCATAAGCCTCGAGCGACCGGCGCAGGTTGCGCCGCCCGCGGTGCAGTCGCGACATCACGGTGCCGATGGGCGTGTTCATGATGTCGGCGATCTCCTTGTACGAGAAGCCCTCGACGTCGGCCAGGTAGACGGCCAGACGGAACTCCTCGGGCAGCGACTGCAGCGCCTCCTTCACGTCGGAGTCGGGCAGCCGGTCGAGCGCCTCGGTCTCGGCCGAACGCAGGCCGCTGGACGTGTGGCTCTCGGCCTCGGCGAGCTGCCAGTCGGTGATCTCCTCGGTGGGCGCCTGCACGGGCTGCCGCTGCCGCCGCCGGTAGGAGTTGATGTAGGTGTTCGTGAGGATCCGGTAGAGCCAGGCCTTGAGGTTGGTGCCGGTCTCGAACTGGTGGAACGCCGCGAAGGCCTTGAGGAACGTCTCCTGGACGAGGTCCTCGGCGTCCGACGGGTTGCGCGTCATCCGCAGCGCGGCCGCATACAACTGGTCGATGAACGGCAACGCGTCGCGCTCGAACCGCACGCGCTGCTGCTCCGTGCTCTCGCTGCTGACCACTCGCGCGACTCCCACCCTCGACCGTCCCGCCGAGGATACGCCGAGTTGCTGTGCGAGTTCTGAGTTTGTGGCGCCCGTCAACCGCTCCCGTGTGACGGGCTGCCAGTCCGGATCGGGCTCCGCATCGGTGACCGCGGGCCACGCCGGGCTGAAGAGCAGATCCCGGGCGCGCCGGTCAGAACGCTCAAGTGTCGCCACGCTGTTCGTCTTCCCTCCACCGTTCGGCGCCTTCGGCGGGCGCCGCACCCCCCGTGCAACAACGCAGACACGCCCGTCATTCCGGCTACGGGGCGCCGGCCCGGTGGCCGGGCCCAACCCGGCCTGTCCCGGCGGCCGGACCACGTGGAGCCTTGGGACCGGTCAGGCCGCCGGGAACAGGAAGGGCCTGGGAGGTTGCGGATCTGAGCGATCTGCGGTGTGGAGTCGTGCCGGCCAGCGCCGGTCACACTCCTCAAACGACGCAGCTCAGCGGCCGTCACGATCTCGGACGGGCGAATGTGTCAGGCGGTCACGAACGGTGCGGCGAGGGCCGCCACCGCCTCCGGGCGCTTCGACAGCGCGTGGGTCTCGCCGGGCAGCACCTCGACGATCACGGCCGGGCCGCCGTCGGGCACCCCGAACGCGTCCCGGTCGCCGTTGATCACCAGGGTCGGCACCCCGGTCCGCAGCTCCTCGGCCCGCGACTTCTCCGGCTTCCCCGGCGGGTGCAGCGGAAAGGCGAGCGCGAGGATGCGGTCGGCGCCGCCCTCCCGCGCCGTCCGGCAGGCGACCCGGGCCCCGCTCGACCGCCCGCCCACCACGAGCGTGCGCACCGGCACGCGCTCCCGCAGCGCGGCGAGCACCGCGAGCCAGGCCACGTCGAGCTGCCGGGCGGGCGCGGGCGCGCGTCGCCCGGCCACCCGATACGGCTGGGTGACCAAGGCCACGGCTCCCCCGGCGCCCAGCACCGCATCGCGGACGGCGACGAGGTCGGCGGCGTCGACGTCCCCGCCGGCCCCGTGCCCGAGCACCAGCAGGGTGCCGTCGAAGGCCCGGGGCACGTCGAGGTCGTACAGCGCCGTCCCGAACGCGGTCTCGACCGCCTCCCGGACGGCGCTCAGCCCCCGGGCGCGGCCGATCGCCGCCTTGGAGACCTTGAGCGGCCGCGCACTACCACCCGCGACACCACCCGAGGGTGACGCGGCGGGCGTCAGCCGCTCGCCGCGCCGACCGGGTCGGGCTGCTCGGCCTCCATGCGGCGGGGCCGCGGGATCGGCAGGAACGGCAGGCTGGCCACCGTGCCCGGCAGGACCTGCCCCGCCACCTCGCTGCGCCATGCCACGAGCATCGCACGCCGCTCACGAGGAGTTGTGGCTCCCCACACACCGTGGCAGTCGCCGACCTCCAGCGCCCAGGCCAGGCAGGCGCCCTGGACGTCGCAGGTCCGGCACAGCGCGACCGCGGCGTCCGCGGGCTCGCTCGGTGCCGGGAAGAAGGTCTCCGGGTCGACCGTCTGGCAGGCACCCCTCATGCGCCAGGCTCCGTCGCCCTGTTGTTCATTGAAGGCTCGCAACAGTCGCGGGTCTCGTCGAGCGGCCGCGACTTCGTGCGGGCGTGGCATCCGCGCCCGGGTCATTACACCCACCTCCCCCGTGGGTCAAACAACAGCGGGGCGGGTGTACGTCGGGATGCCCCCATCCGACATAGACCCACCGGCGCTGTGTTGTATCGCACAAACGACCGTAAATACAAGAGTTTTCACGCCGATCGACAAAACCTGCCGGATCTGTTTCCGGACATCCTTCCTAAAACAGGGTCAGATCGATCGGCTGCACGTCACTCGGCCGCAGCGGCGGGGCGGCCACCCGATCGACGAGGTCGGGGCCGTCGTTGCGGACGTCACCGACCCGCGCGCCTACGGGCCGTAACTCCAGCCTCGCGACGTGCGAGGACGGCGTCGGGGCGAGCAGCTCCTCGCCGGCCGGGGCGCCCAGCCAGGCGTCCCAGCGGTCGGACGGCAGGAGCAGGGGCATCCGGTCGTGGACGAGCGCGAGGTCGCCGACGGCCGGCGCCGTCACGATGCTGCAGGTCAGGAGGCGGTCGTCGCCCTGGCCCCAGACGGTCCAGATCCCGGCGAAGACGCACGGCTCGGCGTCACCGAGCGTCATGAAATACGCCTGCTTGGCCTTGCCGTCGCGCACCCACTCGAACCAGCCGTCCGCCGGCACCAGGCACCGGCGGCGGGCGAAGGACTGGGCGAACGCGTTCGACGTGGTGACCGTCTCGACGCGCGCGTTGATCATGCGGGCGCCCGCCTTGGGGTCCTTGGCCCAGGAGGGCACCAGCCCCCAGCGCGCCGAGCTCAGCACCCGGCCGCCGGCCGACGACGAGATCCGCACCATCGGCACGGGGTCGGTCGGGGCCACGTTGTAGTCGGGCTCGAGCCCGTCGGTCTCGTCGGCCGCCTCGAACAGCGCGCTCAGGTCGACGCTGCTGCGGCTGGTCGCATACCTCCCACACATGCCGCCACCGTACCGACGCCCACCGACAAAAACGGGAGGGTCTTCGACACACGGCGGACCACCCAGTCGCTGACCGTAAGGACCGGCCTGCACACTGTACGCGTGCCATACGCGAGCGCCTATATCCCCTGGATCGCGCCCACAGCACCCGGGCCGATCCGTGCCGCTGTCCGGCTGCCCGGATCGAAGTCCATGACGGCGCGGGCGCTCGTGCTCGGCGCCCTCTCCCTCGGGGCCAGCACCCTCCGCGCGCCGCTGCGGGCGCGCGACACCGAACTCCTGGCCACCGGACTGCGGGCCATGGGCGGCCACGTCTCGACCGTGGATGACAACCTTTGGGTCCTCCGGCCGCGTCCATTAGGTGGGCCGGCGCGTGTGAACGTCGGCCTCGCCGGCACAGTGATGCGATTCCTGCCCCCGATCGCGGCGCTGGCCGATGGCACCGTGCGGTTCGACGGCGAGCCGCGCGCCCGCAAGAAGGCCCTCGCGCCCCTGGTCAACGCGCTGCGGACGCTCGGGGTGCGGATCGACGCCGAGCACGACCGGCTGCCGCTCAGCGTGCACGGAATCGGACGGGTCGCCGGCGGGCACGTGACGATCGACGCCTCGGCGTCGAGTCAGCTGGTGTCCGGGCTGCTGCTGGCCGCGCCCGAGTTCGACCGGGGGGTGGTGGTGCGACACGTCGGCCCGCCGGTCCGCAAGCCGCATCTGGACCTGACCGTGCATATGCTGCGCGCCGCCGGGGCCGGGGTGGACGACAGCCGCCGGGACGTCTGGGCCGTCGAACCGGGGCGGCTCAACGGACGGGCCTGGGATATCGAGCCGGACCTGTCGGGTGCGGCGCCGTTCCTGGCCGCCGCGCTGGTCACCGGCGGGGCGGTGACGATCGAGGGCTGGCCGGCGGCGAGCCGCCAGCCGGGCGGGCCCCTGCTGGAGATGTTCGAGCTGATGGGCGGGGCCGCCGCCCTGACCACCCACGGGCTGGTCATGCGCGGCTCGGGCGCGGTGCACGGGCTCGTCGCGGACGTCTCCCGGGTGACGGAGGCCACGCCGGTGCTGGCGGCGCTCGCCACCGTCGCCGACTCTCCGTCGCATCTGTACGGCCTGCGCGGCAGCCCCGATCGGACGACCGCCCTCGCCGAGGCGCTGGGCGGGCTGGGCGCCGACGTAACCCCCGAGGCCGACGGCCTGCGGATCCGGCCCCGGCCGCTGCGGGGAGCCACCTTCCGGACGAACGACGACCACCGCCTCGCCCACGCCGGCGCGGTCATCGGGCTCGCCGTCAGCGACGTGCGGCTCGACGACGTGGCATGCACCGCGAAGACGCTGCCGGACTTTCCCCGGCTATGGTCGACCATGGTGCACGGCGGCAACGGTGGCAGTGGAGGGGCGGACTGACGCGCAAACGCGAGTACGACGAGGACGACGTCCGGGTGCGACCGGGCCGTTCCTCGCGTCCGCGCACGCGCCAGCGGCCCAAGCACAGCGACGCCGTCGAGGGGCTCGTGGTCGCGGTCGACCGCGGGCGGTACACCTGCCACATCCGCGGCACGGGCACCACCGTCACCGCCATGCGGGCCCGTGAGCTGGGCCGCCACGGGGTGGTGGTCGGCGACCACGTGCAGATCGTGGGAGACGTGTCCGGCCGGCCCGACACGCTCGCGCGGATCGTCCGCATCGACGAGCGCGAGTCGGTGCTGATGCGGACGGCCGACGACGAGGAGGGCGGCACCGAGGGTCGCTTCGAGCGCGTCGTGGTCGCCAACGCCGAGCAGCTGGTCATCGTCAGCTCGCTGCAGGATCCCCCGCCACGGACAGGGTTCATCGACCGCTGCCTCGTCGCCGCGTACGACGCGGAGATCGACCCGCTGCTGTGCCTGACCAAGAACGACCTGGCCAGCCCGGAGGCGATCCTCGGCTACTACGCCGACCTCGACCTGCCGCACGTGCTGTGCCGGCCGGACCAGCCGCTCGACGCGCTCGTCGCCGAGCTGAGCGGCAAGGTGTCGGTCATGATCGGGCACTCCGGGGTGGGCAAGTCGACGCTGGTGAACCGGCTGGTGCCGGGCACCGACCGGGCGGTCGGGCGGGTCAGCGCCGTCGGCAAGGGCCGGCACACGTCGACCAGCGCACTGGCCCTCCGGCTGCCGGACGACCGGGGCTGGATCGTCGACACACCCGGGATCCGGTCGTTCGGGCTGGCCCACGTGTCGGCCGACAGCCTGCTGCACGGCTTCCCCGACCTGGTCGAGGCCTCGACCCGCTGCCCGCCGAACTGCGACCACACCGGGGCCGGCGGCGAATGCGGGCTCGACCGGCTGGTCGCCGAGGGCGGCGCCGACCCGCGCCGGCTGGAGTCGTTCCGGCGGCTGCTGGCCTCGAAGGAGGGCGTCCTAGACGTCGACGGGGCCGCCTGAGCGCCAGTAGACGTTGTCGGCCCGGGTCAGGTAGCCGGAGTCGACGAGGTAGCGGCGCAGGGCGGCGTGGTCGTCGTGCCAGGCCCGCAGGATCGCGTTGACCTCCCGCTCCGGATACCGCACGCCGGGCTCGAACGACGACGCGATGTGCTCCAGCACCACCAGCCGCTTGCCGTGCGCGGCCGGGATCTGGCTCAGCCGCCCGTCGACGATGAACGTGCGCAGCACCTGGTCGCGTTGCCGGTCCGGGCCGAGCGGAACAACGTCCTCGACCGGGACGGAGGACCGCACCGAGTCCTTGAACGCCTCGGCGAGCGGCACGAGCGTGCCGTCGGTGACGGCCAGCAGGCCACCCTGCTGGAGCCGGCGGATCGCGGCCTCGACCGACCGGGCCGGCAGCCCGGACGCGGTGACGACCGCGGTGGGCGTGGACGCGCCGAGCACCACGGCGGCGAAGACGCGCAGGCGTTCCGGTTCGGCCAGCAGACCGCACAGGGCGGCGGGGGTCGGGATCACAAACGGCGACAGTACTGCCAAGAGGTGGCGATCGTCGGCTAAGTTTCCGCGCATGGCGCGCTACGCGGACGATCTGGCCCTCGCTCATCTCCTCGCCGACACCGCGGACGCGATCGCCGTCCCCCGCTTCCGCGCACAGGATCTGCACGTCTCCACCAAGCCCGATCTGACCCCGGTCACCGACGCCGACACCGCGGTCGAGAAGGCGCTGCGGGCCACGCTCGGCCGGGCCCGCCCGCGCGACGGCGTGCTCGGCGAGGAGTACGGCGCGACCGAGGCGGCGGCCGGGCCGGGCAGCCGGCAGTGGGTCATCGACCCGATCGACGGCACGAAGAACTTCGTCCGGGGCGTGCCGATCTGGGCCACGCTCATCGCGCTCATGGAGGGCGACCAGCCGGTCGTCGGCCTGGTGTCGGCGCCGGCCCTGGGGCGACGCTGGTGGGGCGCGCTCGGCCACGGGGCGTACGCGGGGCGGCACACCGCGGCGGCCACCCCGATCCGCACGAGCGGCGTCCGGCGCCTGGCCGACGCCTCGTTCTGCTACTCGGACCTCGGCGGCTGGGAGGAGGCCGGGCGGCTCAACGGCATGCTCGACCTCATGCGCCGCACGTGGCGCCAGCGGGCGTACGGCGACTTCTACGGCTACATGCTGCTCGCCGAGGGCGCGGTCGACATCATGGTCGAGCCGGAGCTGTCGCTGTGGGACCTGGCGGCGCTGGTGCCGATCGTCACCGAGGCCGGCGGCACGTTCACCGACCTGCAGGCCAACCCCGGGCCGGGCGGCGGCAGCGCCATTGCCACAAACGGTCACCTGCACGAGGACGTGCTCACCCGTTTGGGGAGCAGCAGATTGTCCGGATTGTCAGGGTAAACCGAAGCGTCCGCATGCCCGGGCACCCGGCGGGGTCTATCCTCCACGGGTGGCATCTTGGAGTTGGCTGTTCCTCGGCGCGATGATCGCGGCCTACGGCGTGGCCAACCTGCTGCAATCCGTGGCCGCCGCACGGACTGACCTGCATCAGGGCTTCCACCCGATGCTGCTGCTGCGCCTCGGCCGCCACAAGTCGTATCTCATGGGCGTCGGCTGCCAGTTCGCCGGATTCGCCCTCGCCTTCTTCGCCCGCCGCGACCTGCCACTGTTCCTCGTGCAGTCGGCGATGGCCGCCGGCCTGGGCGTGACCACCGTGCTGGGCGTGCTGATCCTCAAGTGGAAGCTGCCGCGCACCGAGGTCCTGCTGCTGCTGATGCTGACGGTCGGCATCGCCGCGCTCGTGCTGGCCGCCAAGCCGTCGCCGTCCCGGCAGCTCGGCATGGAGGGCGTGGCCGGCCTGGCGTTCGTGCTGGTCGCCATCGGCGTCGTGGGCTTCTTCGCCGGCCGCCTGCACGGCGCGCCCGGATCCGTCGTCCTCGGATCGCTGTCCGGGGTGGCGTTCGGCGCGGCGGCGGTCGCGTCCCGGCCGCTCGCCTCGGCGCACTCGATCACCGAGTTCGTCATGGATCCCCTCTCGTACCTTCTGATCGCCCACTCCCTGGTCGGCCAGCTCCTGCTGGGGCTGGCGATGCAGCGGGGCTCGACGACGGCCGCGGTCGCCGCCATGGACGCGGCCGGCGCGGTCCCGGCCGCCCTCATCGGCCTGCTGGTGCTCGGTGACGGCGTCTGGCCGGGCCGCGAGTGGCTGGTGGCCCTGGGCTTCGTGGTGACGCTGGGCAGCGTGATCGGGCTGAGCTTCTATGCCGAGCCGCAGCATCATCACCAGCTTCAGCCCGAGCCGGCGCACCGCGCCCACACGCCGAAGCACCTGGAGATCCTGCCCGCCAGTCACCGACGGTAGCGGCAACCGGGCGGACAGCCCGCGTCGACCGTCCGGAGGACCCCTCCGGCAACTCGGTGGACCCGACTGGCACCCCCATTCTCGTACAGCGCCCGCCCGCCGGGCCGATCTGGCATGTCGCAGATCGGGTCGGAGCGGAAGGAGGCGGGCACCGTGCTGGCACGCACCCTCAGCGCTTGGTTCGCGGTCTGGATGGGGCTGCTCACCGTGGCGTTCTACCGGTGGCCCGGGATGCACATGCTGTGGTGGGGGGCGATCGGGCTCTCCAGCACCGCCGGCGTCGTCGTCGGCGTGCTCGTGCACCGGCCGCGCCGCCGCTGGCCGTGGTTCATGCTGGCCACCGCGCTGTTCATGTTCGGGGCCGGCGACTTCCTGTACAACGTGGCCACCGACGTGTTCGGGCTGGAGAACCCCTTCCCGTCCTTCCCCGACGCGCTCTACCTGGCGATGTACCCGCTCGTCGCCGCCGGCCTGCTCGGCTTCATCCGCTCCCGGACCGGCCGCAACAACCGGGAGAGCCTGCTCGACGCGGCCACCCTGACCATCGGCCTGGCCCTGCTGTCCTGGCTGTTCCTGATCGACCCGTACGTCCGCAACGACGAGCTGACGCTGCTGCAGAAGCTGGTCTCGGTCGCGTACCCGCTCGGTGACGTGCTCACGCTGGCCGTCTTCGCCCGCCTGCTCACCGGCGGCGTCAAGCCCTTCGGCTCGATCAACTTCCTCGGCCTCGGTACCGCGGGCCTCCTGATCGCCGACGTGATCTACGGCCTCATCCAGCTCAACGGCAACTGGCACGTCGGCGGGCCGACCGACCTCGGCTGGGTGCTCTGCTACTTCGGCTGGGCGGCCGCCGCCCTGCACCCGTCGATGGTGCGGATGACCGAGCCGACCCGCTCGACGTCGGGCGACCTGAGCGTCCGCCGGATCGCGCTGCTCGGCGCCGCATCGCTGATCGCACCCAGCCTGCTGCTCGTCGAGGCCTCGATCGGCAAGGCGTTCCGCGACGCGGCCGTCATCGGCACCGCGTCGGCCGTCATGTTCGTGCTCGTCCTGACCCGCCTGGCCGGCGTCATGGGCGACCACCGGCAGTCGCTGGCGCGCGAGCGCGAGCTGCGCGAGGCCACGGCGACGCTCGTGTCGGCGGCCGACGCCGGCGAGGCGGTCTCGGCGGTCCGCCACTCGCTGGCCCGGCTGCTGCCGGCCGGCACCCCGCACAAGGTCGTGGTCGTCCGCGCCGAGCGCGCCGACGAGCCGGGCCTGATCCGGGTCTCCGGGCTCGGCCCGGAGCTGCGCGCGCAGCTGCGCGAGTTCAGCTCGGTGCTGCGCCACCCGCTCGGCATCGAGAACGACGTCCTGTACCTCGCCGGCCCCACCGAGGCGCTCCAGGCGCTCCAGCCGACGTTCGAGGTGCTCGGCGCGCAGGCCGCCATGGCGCTGGAGCGGATCACGCTGAGCGCGGAGGTCAGCCGGCGCAGCAGCGAGGCGTACTTCCGCACGCTGATCCACAACACCGCCGACGTGATCCTCATCGTCGACGACAACGACGTCATCCAGTACGCGAGCCCCTCCGCGGGCCCGGTCTTCGGCGACGAGCGCCTGGCCGGCTACGAGCTGTGGGAGTTCATCGCCCGCGACGAGCACGTGCGGCTCGCCGGACTGCTGGCCCAGGTGCGCGGCGGCAGCCAGGCCCACGTCACGGCCGACGCCCGCGCCGAGCGGGTCGACGGCACCGGGCTGGTGGTCGAGGTGGACTGCCGGGACCTGCGCGCCGACCCGACGGTCGGCGGCCTCGTGCTGACGGTCCGCGACGTGACCGAGCGCCGCCGGCTGGAGGAGCAGCTCATCCGGCAGGCGTTCCACGACTCGCTCACCGGGCTGGCCAACCGGGTGCTCTTCCAGGACCGGGTCGAGCAGTCCGTCGCCCGCGCCACGCGCGACGGCAGCCTGGTCGGCGTCGTCTTCGTCGACCTCGACGACTTCAAGATCGTCAACGACACGCTCGGGCACGCCGTCGGCGACGCGCTGCTCAAGGCGGTCGGCGAGCGGATCAGCGGCGAGCTGCGCGACACCGACACGGTCGCCCGCCTCGGCGGCGACGAGTTCGCCGCGCTCATCGAGAGCGACTCGATGGCCGACCTGGAGCTCGCGGCGGAGCGGATCGTGATCGCGCTCGGCGAGCAGTTCACCGTGGCCGGCGAGACGGTCAACGGGATCAGCAGCGTCGGGCTGTCCACGACGGTCGACGCGAGCACCGCCGAGGAGCTCATGCGGCAGGCCGACCTCGCGCTGTACGTCGCCAAGGGCGCGGGCAAGGGGCAGTGGCGGCGGTACCAGTCCGACGTGCACACGGCGGTGCTGGAGCGGCTGGAGCTGCGCGCCGCCCTCGACCAGGCGGTCAAGGAGCAGCAGTTCATGCTGCAGTACCAGCCGATCGTCGACCTCGACACCGGCGTGCCGCTCGGCTTCGAGGCGCTGGTGCGGTGGAACCACCCGACGCGCGGCATGATCGCGCCCGGGCACTTCATCGAGGTCGCGGAGGAGAGCGGCCTGATCGTGCCGATGGGGCGGATGGTGCTGCAGCAGGCGCTGAACACCGCCGGCCGGTGGCAGCGGGCGACGGCGCCGGGGGCGTTGCGGTACATCAGCGTGAACGTGTCGGCGCGGCAGTTCCGCACGCCGGGGTTCGTCGAGGAGGTGCGGCAGATGCTGCACGCCTCGGGGGTGGAGCCGGGCACGCTGCTGCTGGAGATCACCGAGAGCCTCCTGCTGCGCAACGACGACCAGGTCCGGGCCGACCTCGACGCGCTGCGCGCCATGGGCGTGCGGCTCGCCATCGACGACTTCGGCACGGGGTACTCGTCGCTGTCCTACCTGCAGCACATGCCGATCGACGTGCTGAAGATCGACAAGTCCTTCATCGACGACATGCTGTCGTCGTCGCAGCAGCGGGCGGTCGTGAACGCGATCGTGCAGCTCGCGCAGACGTTCAACCTCTCCGTCGTCGCCGAGGGCGTCGAGGAGCCGGGGCAGCGGGAGGCCCTGCGGCAGGTCGGCTGCCCGTACGGCCAGGGGTACCTGTTCGCCCGCCCGCTGTCCGAGCCGGACGCGTTCGCACTCATCCCGAAGGCGTCGCCGTTCGCGGCGATGGCCTGACCAGTTACGTCCGAAGTACTCGAAATTCGCGCATGAAAGGCACCTGGATGACCGTCCACCCCCTGCACAGCACGAAGGCCGCCTACGTCCGTCGCGACGGGCGCTGGGACGACCTGGAGCGGCTGCGCACGAGCAGCCCGATGTACGACGCCACGATCGAGGAGATCGACGGACGCCGGATCCGGGTGGGCGACCACTGGCTGTCCGACTTCGCCTCGTGCAACTACCTCGGCTTCGACCTCGATCCGCAGATCATGGACGCGGTCGACCCGTACATCCGCACGTGGGGCACCCACCCGAGCTGGTCGCGGCTGCTCGGCAACCCGAAGCCGTACATCGAGATCGAGGAGCGGCTGACCGAGCTGCTCGGCGCGCCCGACACGCTGCTGCTGCCGACGATCACGCACATCCACATGTCGGTGATCCCGATCCTGGCCGGCAAGGGCATGATCTTCCTCGACTCGCAGTCGCACAAGACGATCTACGACGGCTGCATGAACGCCAAGGGCCTCGGCGCGACCGTCCAGCGCTTCCGCGCCAACGACCCGGACCACCTGGAGGAGCTGCTCAAGGCCGCGCCGGCCGGGGTGACCCGCCTGGTCGCGATGGACGGCGTCAACAGCATGACCGGCCTCGCCCCGGACATCGCCCGATTTGCCCAGGTCTGCCGGGAGAACAACGCGCTGCTGTACGTCGACGAGGCGCACGGCTTCGGCGTCATCGGTGAGCGTTCCGAGCACGAGACGTCGCCCTACGGCTCCCGCGGCAACGCGATCGTGCGCTACGCCGGCGAAACGTACGACAACATCGTGCTCGTCGGCGGCTTCTCCAAGTCGTACTCCTCGCTCATGGCGTTCCTGGCCCTGCCGACCTGGCTGAAGAACCACCTCAAGGTGGCGGCCCCGCCGTACCTCTACTCCGGCCCGTCCCCGACCGCCTCACTCGCCACGGTGATGGCCGGAATGGACGTAAACGAACAGCGCGGCGACGCCATTCGCGCAGACCTGTACCGCAAAACGATGAAAGTGCTCAACCACGTGCGCGCGCTCGGCCTCTACACGCCGAACACCGGCACCACGCCGATCATCGAGCTGCCGCTCGCGCAGGGCGAGGACATCCAGGAGGTCGGCCAGTTCCTGTGGGACCGGGGCATCTACGTCACCCTGGCCGCGTACCCGCTGGTCCCCCGCGACCAGGTCGGCTTCCGCGTGCAGGTGACGGCGGCGAACACCGACGCCGAGCTGGACCAGCTCAACGCGGTGCTCTCCGAGCTCGCGTCCGGCCTGCGCCTGCGCGACGCCGCGTAGATGGGACGGCACCGCGCCCCTCGCGAGCTTCCGGCGCTGCTCATCCCCCTCCGCGGGCGGGACTTCCGCCTGCTGTGGACGGGGATGAGCACCTCGCTCATCGGCGACGGCATCCTGCTCGTCGCCCTGGCCTGGCAGGTGTACGCGCTGTCGGGCGCCCCGGCGGCGATGTCCGTCGTCGGGTTCGCCC
Source organism: Dactylosporangium sucinum (assembly GCF_014647515.1). Classification (GTDB taxonomy): domain Bacteria; phylum Actinomycetota; class Actinomycetes; order Mycobacteriales; family Micromonosporaceae; genus Dactylosporangium; species Dactylosporangium sucinum. Next base: position 43,194 of record NZ_BMPI01000087.1, read on the forward strand.
TCTCGCTGCCCCAGGTCGTGACGCTGCTCTTCGGCGGCGTGGTCAGTGACCGGTTCGACCGGCGGAAGATCATGCTCGGCACGGACCTCGTGCGGGGCGCGGTGCTCACCGTCCTGGCGGCGCTGAGCCTGACCGGCGGGCTGCAGCTCTGGCACGTCGTCGGGCTGGTGGCGGTCTACGGGGCGGCGTCGGGCTTCTTCGGGCCGGCGTTCGACTCGCTGGTACCGCAGATCGTCCCCGCGAAGGATCTCGTCCAGGCCAACGCCCTCGACCAGTTCGTGCGCCCGGCGGCGATGCAGATGGCCGGGCCGTCGCTCGGCGGCATCCTGATCGCGGTCGGCGGCAGCGGCCTGGCGTTCGCCGTGGACGCGGTGACCTTCGCGGTGTCCGCGCTGTGCCTGCTCCTGATGCGTTCCGTGCCTTCCATTCCGGAGGATGAGCCGTCCTCCGTCTGGGCGGACTTCAAGGAGGGCATGAGCTTCGTCCGGCGCAACGTCTGGCTGTGGGGCACGTTCGTCGCGGCGACCTTCGCGTACCTCCTCTTCATCGGCCCGACCGAGGTTCTCCTGCCCTTCGTGGTGAAGAACGAGCTCCACGGCACCGCCGGTGATCTAGGGTTGGTACTGGCGAGCGGCGGCATCGGCGCCATCGCCGCGGCCCTGGTCGTCGGCCAGCGGGGCGTCCCACGGCAGTACATGGTGTTCATCTACCTCACGTGGACCCTCGCGACGCTGGCGGTGGCGGGCTACGGCGTGGCCACGGCCTCGTGGCACCTGGCGATCGCGTGCGCCCTCGTCAACGGCCTGGAGGCGGCGGGCACGATCGCCTGGGCCACGGCGAAACAGCGACTGGTCCCGGAGGAGCTGATGGGCCGGGTGAGCTCGGTCGACTGGTTCATCTCGATCGCATTGGTACCGCTGTCGTACGCGCTGGCGGCCCCGGTGGCGACGGCGATCGGCGTGCGCGAGACCCTGATCGGCGCCGGCGTGCTGGGCGCCGCCGTGACGCTGGCGTTCCTCTACCTCCCGGGCATGCGCACTCCCCGCGGCCTGACGACCCGGTCCGCATGAGCGGCTCGGAGCGAAGCGGAGAGGCCGCGAATCATGGGCTCAGTTGAACGCTCAGGCGTCCGGAGCGCAG
>NZ_BMPI01000088.1 GCF_014647515.1 Dactylosporangium sucinum
ACGCCTCCACCGCCGACGGTGGCGCGGTCGTGCAGTACAGCGACTGGGACGGCACCAACCAGCAGTGGCAGCTCGTCCGCGTCGGCGGCACCACCCCGACCACACCGGGCAACACCGGCGGGACGTGCACGCTGCCGTCGACGTACCGCTGGACGTCGACCGGCTCGCTGGCGAACCCGAAGTCGGGGTGGGTCTCGCTCAAGGACTTCACCAACGTCGTCTACAACGGCCGGCATCTCGTCTACGCGACGACGCACGACACCGGCTCGACGTGGGGCTCGATGAACTTCGGCCTGTTCACGAACTGGTCCGACATGGCCTCGGCCAGCCAGAACGGCATGTCGTTCGGTGCGGTCGCGCCCACCCTGTTCTACTTCGCCCCGAAGAACATCTGGGTGCTCACCTACCAGTGGGGCGGGGCCGCGTTCAACTACCGCACGTCGAGCGACCCCACCAACGCCAACGGCTGGTCGTCGCCGCAGACGCTGTTCTCCGGCAGCATCTCCGGCTCCGGCACCGGCCCGATCGACCAGACGATCATCGGTGACGGCACGAACATGTACCTGTTCTTCGCCGGCGACAACGGCAAGATCTACCGGGCCAGCATGCCGATCGGGAACTTCCCCGGCAGCTTCGGCTCCAGCTACACCCAGATCATGAGCGACACGACCAACAACCTCTTCGAAGGGGTCGAGGTCTACAAGGTCCAGGGCCAGAACCAGTACCTGATGCTCGTCGAGGCGATCGGCGCGAACGGCCGCTACTTCCGCTCGTTCACGTCCTCCAGCCTGAGCGGCTCGTGGACACCGCAGGCCGCGACGGAGAGCAACCCCTTCGCCGGCAAGGCCAACAGCGGCGCCACCTGGACCAACGACATCAGCCACGGCGACCTGGTCCGCAGCAACCCCGACCAGACCAAGACCGTCGACCCGTGCAACCTGCAGCTGCTCTACCAGGGCCGCAGCCCCAGCTCCGGCGGCGACTACGGCCTCCTGCCGTACCGGCCCGGCGTACTGACCCTGCAGCGCTAGCCAAAAGATCCGTCCTGCCGCTCCCGCCGCCGACGCGGGAGCGGCAGGCCGACCCCGAGGAGGGCAGTCATGCGTACGAGGAAGCGATGGATCGTCACGGCGGCGGCAACCGTCGCGCTGGCCGCGGTCGCCCTGGTCACCTGGACCGGCGTCGCGGCGGCCGAGTCCAACGGGGGCGTACGCGTGCTGCCCCTGGGCGACTCCATCACCGAAGGCACCCAGGTCCCCGGGGGCTACCGCATCGGCCTGTGGCAGCGGATGGCGGCCGGCGGCTACCGGGTCGACCTGGTCGGCTCCCAGTTCAACGGGCCGGCCGCCCTCGGCGACCACGACCACGAGGGCCATCCCGGATGGCGGATCGACCAGATCGACGCCAACATCGCCGGGTGGCTGCGGACCACGACCCCGCGCACCGTCCTGCTGCACATCGGCACCAACGACATCCTGCAGAACTTCAACGTCGCCGGCGCGCCGGGCCGGCTCTCCACGCTGATCGACCACATCACCTCCGCCGCGCCGGCCGCGGACGTGTTCGTCGCCAGCATCATCCCGCTGAGCAACGGCGGTCAGGAGGCGGCCGCCCGCACCTTCAACGCCGCCATCCCCGGCATCGTGCAGAGCAAGGTCGACGCCGGCAAGCGCGTCCGGTTCGTCGACATGCACGCGGCCCTCACCACCGCCGACCTCATCGACGGCATCCACCCCACCGCGACCGGCTACGACAAGATGGCCGCCACCTGGTACGCGGCGCTGCGCTCCGTGCCCGGCAGCATCGGCGACCCCGCCACCCCCACCGGCTCGGCCCTGGTCAGCGCCGCCTCCGGCCGCTGCCTCGACGTGCCGAACGGCAGCACCGCCAACGGCGTCCAGCCCATCATCTGGGACTGCAGTGGCGCCGCCAACCAGCGCTGGACGGTCGACGGGCAGACCCTGCGGTCGGTCGGGAAGTGCCTGGACTCACCGACCGGCGCCACCGCCGGGGCCAAGGTTCAGCTGTGGGACTGCCACGGCGGGGCCAACCAGCGGTGGAGCGTCAACGCCAACGGGACGATCAGCAACGCCCAGTCCGGCCTGTGCCTGGACGTCAGCGGCAACGCCACCGCCAACGGCACCACGGTGATCCTGTGGACCTGCACCGCCGCCGCCAACCAGCGCTGGACGCTGCGATGAAGCGCCTGGTCACCATGCTGCTGCTGTTGTCGGTCGTCACGGCCATCCTGCGGACCCCGCCCGCAAACGCCCTGGACAACGGCGTGGCCCGCACCCCGCCGATGGGCTGGAACAGCTGGAACAGCTTCGGCTGCAACATCAGCGAGTCACTGATCCGGCAGATGGCCGACGCGATCGTCAGCAGCGGCCTGCGCGACCTCGGCTACCAGTACGTCGTCGTGGACGACTGCTGGTTCAACCCCAGCCGGGACAGCGCCGGCAACCTGCAGGGCGACCCGTCGCGCTTCCCCAGCGGCATGCAGGCGCTCGGGGACTATCTGCACGGCAAGGGGCTCAAGTTCGGCCTCTACCAGGTGCCGGTGGACAAGACCTGCGCCCAGTACTTCGGCTCCTATCCCGGCGCCACCGGCAGCCAGGGCCACGAGGCCCAGGACGCCCGCCAGTTCGCCGCCTGGGGCGTCGACTATCTCAAGTACGACTGGTGCTCACCGAACGGCACGATCAACGACCAGGTCGCCACCTTCGCCAAGATGCGCGACGCCCTCGCCGCCACCGGTCGCCCGATCGTCTACAGCATCAACCCCAACAGCATCCACGCCAAGACCGGGCCCCAGCGCAACTGGGGCGACGTGGCCAACCTGTGGCGTACCACCGAGGACATCACCAACGCGTGGGACACGGGGCAGACCAACGGCTATCCGATGGGCATCCAGAACATCGTCAACGTCACCGTGCCGCTCGCGGGGTACGCCGCACCGGGCCGCTTCAACGACCCCGACATGCTCGAGGTCGGGCGGGGCGGCATGACCGACACCGAGATGCGCAGCCACTTCGCCCTGTGGGCGGTCATGGCCTCGCCGCTCATCGCCGGCAACGACATCCGCTCGATGAGCTCGGCCACCCAGGCCATCCTGAAGAACCAGGACCTCATCGCCGTCAACCAGGACTCCCTGGGCCTGCAGGCCATGCAGGTGTCGAACGACGGCACCCGCCGCGTCCTCGCGAAGCGCCTGGCCAACGGCGACGTCGCGGTCGCGCTGTTCAACCAGGGCAGCGCGACGACCACGATCTCCACCACGGCCGCGGCCGTCGGCAAGACCGGGACCAGCTTCACGCTCCGCGACGCCTGGACCGGCGCCACCAGCACGACGAGCGGCGCCATCACCGCGAGCGTGCCCGGGCACGGCACGGTCGTCTACCGCGTGAGCGGCGGCGGTACCGGCACCACGCCGACCGCGTTCGTCAGCGCCGCGTCCGGCCGCTGCCTCGACGTGCCCAACAGCGGCACCGCCAACGGCACCCAGCCCGTCATCTGGGACTGCCACGGCGCCGCCAACCAGCGCTGGACGGTGAGCGGCCAGACGATCCAGGCCCTCGGCAAGTGCCTCGACGCGCCGCTCAACGCCACCGCCGGGGCGAAGGCCCAGCTGTGGGACTGCAACGGCGGCGCGAACCAGCGCTGGAACCTGGGCGCCGACGGCACCGTCAGCAACGCCCAGTCCGGCCTGTGCCTGGACGTCAACGGCAACAACACCGCCAACGGCACCACCGTGATCCTGTGGTCCTGCACCGCCGCCGCCAACCAGCGCTGGACCCGGACCTAGCCTTGCCGAGGAGACTCTTGTGAAGTTCCGCCGAATGGCCTGGGCGACCGGCCTGCTCTGCGCGCTGGCCTTGGTGCCAGGGGTGGCCCGGGCCGACAACCCGATCGTCCAGACGATCTACACCGCCGACCCCGCGCCTCTGGTGTACAACGGCCGCGTCTACCTCTACACCGGCCACGACGAGGACGCCTCCACCTACTTCACGATGAAGGACTGGCGGGTCTACTCCTCCACCGACATGGTGAACTGGACCGACCACGGCTCCCCGATGAGCCTCGCGACGTTCAGCTGGGCGAAGTCCGACGCATGGGCCGGCCAGGTCGTCAACCGCAACGGGAAGTTCTACTGGTACGTCCCCGTGACGAACCGGGCCACCGGCCGGATGGCGATCGGCGTCGGCGTGTCCACCAGCCCGACCGGACCGTTCACCGACGCCATCGGCCGCCCGCTCGTCGAGAACGGCGAGATCGACCCCACCGTCTTCATCGACGACAACGGCCAGGCGTACCTCTACTGGGGCAACCCCAACCTGTGGTACGTCCGGCTCAACACCGACATGATCTCGTACTCCGGCAGCCCGGCCCAGATCCCGCTCACCACCGCGGGATTCGGCACCCGCAGCGGGAACACGAGCCGCCCCACCCTCTACGAGGAGGGACCCTGGGTCTACAAGCGCAACGGCCTGTACTACAACGTCTTCGCGGCCGAGTGCTGCTCCGAGTTCATCGGCTATTCGACGGCGCCGGGCCCGACCGGCCCGTGGACCTACCGCGGCACGGTCATGCCCCGGCAGGGCGGCAGCTTCACCAACCACGCCGGCGTCATCGACTACAACGGCGGATCGTACTTCTTCTACCACAACGGCGCGTTGCCGGGCGGCGGCGGCTTCACCCGGTCGGTCGCCGTGGAGAAGTTCAGCTACAACGCCGACGGCACGATCCCGACGATCAACATGACCTCCTCGGGCGCACCCCAGGTGGGGACGCTGGACCCCTACATCCGCCAGGAGGCGGAGACGATCGCGTGGGAGTCGGGTGTGGAGACCGAGCCGGCCGGCGAGGGCGGCATGAACGTCGGCTGGATCGACAACGGCGACTACATCAAGGTGAAGGGCGCCGCCTTCGGCGCCGGGGCGACGTCCTTCACGGCCCGGGTGGCCTCGGCCGCCGCCGGCGGACGCATCGAACTGCGCCTGGACGGGGTGAACGGCACACTCGCCGGCACATGCACCGTGCCCGGCACCGGCGGCTGGCAGACCTGGACGAGCGTCACCTGCCCCGTCACCGGCGCCACCGGCACCCACGACCTGTACCTGCGGTTCACCGGCGGCAGCGGCTCGCTGTTCAACGTGAACTGGTGGCAGTTCACCGGGGGCGGGAGCGCCGACCTGCTCACGAACGGCACCGCGGAGAACGGCACGACCGGCTGGGGCGTGTTCGGCAGCGGCACCCTCTCCGCCACCACGGCGGCCGCGCACGGCGGCGCCCGCTCCCTGTCGCTCACCGGGCGCACCGCCGCGTGGAACGGCCCCAGCCAGGACGTGACCTCGCGGCTGACCAACGGCCGCACCTACACGACCAACGCCTGGGTCCGCAGCCAGAGCGGCACGCCGTCGGCCAAGGCGACCCTCGCCCTCACCGCCGGCGGCACGACCAGCTACGTCTCCCTGACCCCGGCGACGGCCGTGAACCCGAACGGCTGGACGCTGCTGACCGGCACCGCCACCGTCTCGTGGACCGGCACGCTGACCGGCGCCACGTTCTACGTCGAGACCGCAGCCGGTACCGACTCCCTGTACGTCGACGACGTCTCGTTCCAAGCGTGAGGAGCCGCACGACATGGCTGAGGTGACCCGCAGGCAGGTGTTGAAGGCCGGCGCTGCCGGCGCGGGCGCGGCGGTCGCGCCGCTGGTCTGGGATGCGTCGCCGGCCTCGGCGGCGGCCCCGCCGGAGGTGCGGGCCGCCGGCGACCTGGCGCTGTGGTACGAGCAGAGCGCCGGCACCGACTGGCTGCGGGCGCTGCCGATTGGCAACGGGCGCCTCGGCGCCATGGTGTTCGGCAACACCGACGTGGAGCGGATCCAGCTCAACGAGGACACCATCTGGGCGGGCGGCCCGTACGACCAGAGCAACCCCCGCGGCGCCGCCGCCCTGGCCCAGATCCGGCAGCTGGTCTTCGCCAACCAGTGGAGCCAGGCGCAGAGCCTTGTCGACCAGAACCTGCTCGGCATCCCGTCGGCGCAGCTGGCGTACCAGATCATGGGCAACCTCCGGCTCACCTTCGCCGGCGGCACGGCCGGGGTGTCGGAGTATTCCCGGTTCCTGGACCTGACCACGGCCGTCGCGGGCGTGTCGTACCTGCAGAACGGCACCCGGTTCCGGCGGGAGGTGCTCGCGAGCGCGCCGGACCAGGTGATCGCGGTGCGGCTGACCGCCGACCGGTCGGGCGCGATCACGTTCTCCGCGAGGTTCGACAGCCCGCAGCGCACGACGGTCTCCAGCCCCGACACGGCGACGGCGGCCGTCGACGGGATCTCCGGCGACCAGCGGGGCCTGGCCGGCAAGGTCAGGTTCCACGCACTGGCCCGGGCGGTCGCCGAGGGCGGAACCGTGAGCAGTTCCGCAGGCACGCTGCAGGTCAGCGGGGCCACCAGCGCGACGGTGCTGATCTCGATCGGCACCAGCTACGTCAACTACCGCGACACCAGCGGCGACCACCAGGGCCGGGCCCGCACGTACCTCACCGCGGCCACGGCCCGGACCTGGGACCAGCTGCGCGCCCGGCATGTGGCCGACTACCAGCAGCTGTTCAACCGCACCACGCTCGACCTCGGCCGCACCGCCGCGGCCGACCAGCCGACCGACGTGCGCATCTCCCGGCACGCGACCACCGCCGACCCGCAGTTCTCCGCGCTGCTGTTCCAGTTCGGCCGGTACCTGCTCATCTCCTCCTCCCGGCCGGGCACGCAGCCGGCCAACCTGCAGGGCATCTGGAACGACTCGCTGAGTCCGTCGTGGGACTCGAAGTACACACTGAACGCCAACCTGCCGATGAACTACTGGCCGGCCGATTCGACCAACCTGGCCGAGTGCTACGAGCCGGTCTTCCGGATGATCGGCGAGCTGGCGGTGACCGGTGCCCGCACGGCGCAGGTGCAGTACGGCGCGGGTGGCTGGGTCACCCACCACAACACCGACGCCTGGCGGGGATCGTCGGTCGTCGACGGCGCGCTGTGGGGCATGTGGCAGACCGGCGGAGCCTGGCTGGCCACGATGATCTGGGACCACTACCTGTTCACGGGCGACCTTGCGTTCCTGCGCGCGAACTACCCGGCCATGCAGGGCGCCGCGCAGTTCTTCCTCGACACCCTCGTCGAGGAGCCGGCGCTGCGGTACCTGGTCACGAACCCGTCGAACTCCCCGGAGCTCGCCCACCACTCGGGCGTGAGCGTCTGCGCCGGGCCGACCATGGACAACCAGATCCTGCGGGACCTGTTCAACGGCGTCGCCCAGGCCGCGCAGGTCCTCGGCGTCGACGCGGACCTGCGCGGCCGGGTCCTGGCCGCCCGGGACCGGCTCGCGCCGATGAAGGTCGGCTCCCGCGGCAACATCCAGGAGTGGTTGTACGACTGGGTCGAGACGGAGCAGTACCACCGGCACATCTCCCACCTGTACGGCCTGCACCCCAGCAACCAGATCACCAGGCGGGGGACCCCGGCGCTGTTCACCGCGGCCCGGCGGACCCTGGAACTGCGCGGCGACGACGGCACCGGCTGGTCGCTCGCCTGGAAGATCAACTACTGGGCGCGGATGGAGGAGGGCACCCGGGCCCACGACCTGATCCGCCTGCTCGTGACGCCGGCCCGGCTCGCGCCGAACATGTTCGACCTGCACCCGCCGTTCCAGATCGACGGCAACTTCGGGGCCACCTCCGGCATCGCCGAGATGCTGCTGCACAGCCACACGGGGGAGCTGCACGTGCTGCCCGCGCTGCCGTCGGCCTGGCCGGCCGGGCAGGTGCAGGGCCTGCGCGGCCGAGGCGGCTACACCGTCGGCGCCCGGTGGAGCGGTGGCCAGGCGACCGAGATCACCGTCAGGTTCGACCGCGACGGCATGGCCAAGGTGCGCAGCCGGATGCTCACCGGCACCGTCACGGTCACCGACGCCACGAACGGGACCGCCGTCGCGGTCACCAGACCCGAGGCCGACGTCGTCCAGCTGCCCGGGCTGGCCGTGCGCACCTACCGCCTGACCGCCCAGCAGCCGCCGGTGCCGCAGGGGTACGTGCGGATCGCGAACGCGACCACCGGCCTGGTGCTCGACAGCGGCGGCAACGTCGCCTCGGGGTCCAACCTCAAGCAGTGGACCTGGGACGGCAGCACCAACCTGCAGTGGCAACTCGTCGACCTCGGCGGGGGCTGGTGCCGCATCGTCAACCGCACCAACGGCATGGTGCTCGACAGCTGGGGCAGCACCGCCAACGGCGCCGCCTGCCGGCAGGCGGCGTGGAACGGCGGCAACAACCAGCAGTGGCGGCTCGCCGATGTCGGCAACGGCCGCTGCCAGATCGTCAACCGGGGCACGGGGACGGCGCTCGACGGCATGGGCAGCAGCGTGGTCGGCTCGACCGTCGCCCTGTGGGCACCCAACACCAGCCCGAACAACCACTGGACCGTGACGGCGCTCTGACGATCGCGGCGTGGATACCTGCCGACCAGCGTCCGCATTCCGGGCCGATATGTCAACCGCGACCGAACCGGTGGCCTCGGCATAACACAAATCTTCCACGGGAAATGTGTTATGTCTCGTACGCCTGGCGGGTCGCCCGAGAATCCGAAGCGTCGCCCATTTCGAATGAATCGATGTGGTTGAGTTCATCGACGTTCTGTCGACCGGCATATGCCGAGGTCAAATGGGTGAGTCGGGCTGGCGATCCGCTTGACGACCGCCTGAACTACAGGTCGGTTCGCGTTTGGGAGCGTTTCCAGAATCGTGTTTCGCAAAAGTTTCGCGACCGTATCGAACATCCCTTGACTTTCGGATGTTAGCGATCACATGATGAGGGCCCGTCGCATTCGTGTCCGGAGTGCCCGCCCTGTCGGAACCCGCCGACCTGGTCTCTCCGGCCGATGCCCCGCGTCCACATCAGCCCGGAGTCGCCGCTTATGTTCATGGTGCTCGCTGCCGCATGGAAACGCATTGCCACGATCCCGTCCGTCATGGTCGGGGCGCTGCTGTGTGCCGGTCTCGTGGCCACCGGCCCGGCGCACGCCGCCGACGGTTGGTCCCCGCGCTCCTCCTACACGTCGACCGACAAGGGCGACGGCACATATTCGGTACCGCTGCTGAACGCCGACGTGCCCGACATCAGCGTGGAACGCGTCCCGGCCGCCGCCAACCGCGAGGGCCGGGACATCTACTACATGATCAGCACGACGATGCACCTGAGCCCGGGCGCACCGATCATGAAGTCGTACGACCTCGTGAACTGGGAGATCGTCAACTACGTCTTCGACCGGGCCAGCATCGGCGACGGCTTCTCCCTGCGCAACGGCCAGAACTCGTACGGCCAGGGCCAGTGGGCGTCGTCGCTGCGCTACCACGACGGCATGTTCTACGCCGTCTTCAACACCAACAACCTCGGCGGCGCGTACCTCTACCGCACCGACGACATCGAGAACGGCGCCTGGCAGCGGACCGCCCTGGGGCGCGCCCTGCACGACCCGTCGCTGTTCTTCGACGTCGACGGCACGCCGTACATCTTCTACGGCTCCGGCGGCACGAGCGCCGTGCGGCTCAACGGCGACCTGACGGCCATCGCACAGGACTACCCGAACATCTTCACCGCGGGCGACTACGCCGGCCGGCCGTTCATCGGCGGCCTGTTCGAGGGCGCCCAGTTCTCCTACATCGACGGCTACTACTACTGCGTCATCATCACGTGGCCGTCGGGCCAGGGGCGCCAGGTCGTCATGTTCCGCTCGCGGGACCTGCTCGGGCGCTACACCTCGGCCGGGGGCGTGAACACCTACGAGGCGCGCGGCGTGCTCAACTCCAACGGGTTCGCCCAGGGCAGCCTCGTGCCGATCGCCCGCCAGGGGGGCGGCACCGACTGGTACGGCATGTTCTTCCGCGACACGTTCCCGGTCGGCCGCATCCCGGCGCTCATCCCGGCGACCTGGCAGGACGGCTGGCCGACCTTCGGCAACAACGGGGTCGTGCCCGTGGACGGCGTCTTCGCCAAGCCGATCCGGCTGACCCCGGAGCAGGAGCTGTTCGAGCGGCAGAAGTCGATCGTCGGCTCCGACGACTTCGACAACGACGCGCCGCACAAGGCGTACATGGACGAGCAGTGGACGATCCCGGCACCGCCCACCTACGACGACTCGCTCATCGGCGTCGAGCTCGTGCAGAACCCGGGCTTCGAGGCCGGGACCGTCTCGCCGTGGGCCGCCCAGTTCGGCGCCACCCTCGCCCTGGACACCACCGGCCCGGCGACCGGGGCGGCGGCGTTGCGGGTCGGCAACCGCACGCTCAACGGCTCGGGACCGAACCAGTACCTCAACGGCAAGCTGCAGCCGGGCCTCACCTACACCGTCTCCGCGAAGATCAAGTACGCGTCCGGGCCGGCCACCGTGCGGTTCAACCTCGCCGCGGACTGGGGCTCGGGCGTCCAGGTGATGGCCGCCGATGACGTGCCGGCCGGGCAGTGGACGACGGTGTCGGGCCAGTACACGGTCCCGGCGACGGCGAACGTCAACAACTTCAAGTTCGCCGTGGAGACGCCGTGGGCCAACCCGCAGCCGGCGTCGTCGTCCGTCGAGTACCTCATCGACGACGTCTCGATCGTCGGGCAGGCGGCGACGACCGAGTACCCGGCCGCGGCGGAGATCGCCCCGAACGGCTCCCGGCTGGACCCGGTGTGGGAGTGGAACCACGCCCCCGACAACCGCTACTGGTCGCTGACCGACCGGGACGGCTGGCTGCGGCTGACGAACGGCAAGGTCGTCACCGGCAAGTACATCTACACGAAGCTGTCCAACCGGTCCGAGCTGGCCTGGCTGGAGGAGGCCCGCAACATGCTCACGCAGCGCACGTTCGGCCCCCGCCAGTCGGTCGAGACCAGGATGGACATCTCCGGCATGAAGGACGGCGACGTCGCCGGCCTGGCCGCCTACAACCGTGGCTTCTCGTACGTGGCGGTCAAGCGCTCCGGCGGCGTGAACACGCTGGGCGTCGTCAACCGGGGCCAGCCGTTCGCGGTGGACCTCGACCAGACGACGCTCGAGAACTTCGTGCCCGGTACGACAGTGCCGCTGGGCAACGCCACCCAGGTGTACGTGAAGGCCGACCTCGACTTCGCATCGCCCGTCGGACAGCTGTGGACGACGTTCTCCTACAGCCTCGACGGGCAGCACTGGAGCCAGCTGGGCAACCGCGTCGGCCCGCAGGCACTGGACGGCAGCCTCGCCCACTTCATGGGCCACCGGGTCGGTCTGTTCAACTACGCGACGCAGCAGACCGGCGGACGCGTCGACTTCGACTACTTCAACCTCAGCGACACGCTGAGCGCCCAGAACCGGCCACTCGACACGAGCGCCCTCGACGCGGCCATCGCCTACGCGGGGACGCTGGACCCGCGGTCCTACCCGCAGGATGCCTGGGCCGCGATGCAGGACGCACTCGCCGGCGCAACAGCGGCGCGCGCCGGGCAGTTCGGCACCCAGAACCAGATCGACGCCCCGGAACGCAAGCTCAGCTACCAGCTGGCCCGGCTCGGCGTCGTCAAGGCCGATCCCGCGCTGCCCGTCACGGTCTCGGCGCAGGCCCGGTGCGTCGCCGGCAAGGCGTACGTCGCCGTGCAGGCCCGCAACGACCACGACGCGCCGGTGAACCTCACCCTGCAGACCCCGTACGGCGAGCGGTCGTTCACCGCCGTCGCGCCGGCCGGCAACGCCTACCAGCAGTTCGCCACGCGCGCCGGGTCGGTGCCGCCCGGCACGGTGACCGTCCGCGCCGCCGGGACCGTCGGCGGCAGGGACGTGACGACGGTCCGGACGGCCCAGTACACCGCCGTCAGCTGCGCCTGACCCGCATCCGTTGCCCCGGGGCCGGTCGACGGCCGGCCCCGCGGTACCGCACACCCCAGCAACCAAGGAGGACGTACGTGGTCCATCGCCTACGAAGAGCAGCGGCCGTGGCCGCCCTGCTCGCCGCCGGCCTTGTCGCCGCAGCCGCGCCGGCCCGGGCCGCCGACGAGAACCTCATCGTCAATGGCGGGTTCGAGAACGGCCTCACCGGCTGGTTCGTCAACAACGGCAACGCCACCGACAGCGCCACCCTCTCATCGACCCCGGACGCCTACTCCGGCGCCAGCGCGGTGCTCGTCACCAGCCGCACGACCACCGGGTCCGGGCCGATGCAGGACCTCAGCGGCAAGGTGCAGGCCGGGCAGACCTACACCCTGACCGCCCGGATCAAGTACGAGAACGCCAACGGTCCCGCGACGAAGCAGTTCTTCGCCACGATGCACTACGGCGGGGGTACCTACACCAACCTCGTCAGCGTCACCGCGACCAAGGGCCAGTGGGCCCAGTTCAGCGGCTCGTTCACGATCCCGTCCAGCCAGAGCGTCGCGACCGCGCGGCTGTTCTTCGAGACCCCGTGGACGTCGACGCCGTCGTCGGCGCCCGACACGCACCTCATGGACTTCAAGCTCGACGACGTGTCGGTGGTCGGCGCGCCGCCACCCCCGGCGCCGTCGAAGACCGTCGAGGTCGTCGGCAAGCTCCCCGGTGAGCACAACCCGCTCATCGGGCACAAGTTCGGCGCCGACGGGTTCGGCTTCGTGCACGGCGGCCGGGTGTACATGTACATGACCAATGACACCCAGGGCTACGCGCCCGACCCGGTCACCGGCGTCTCCGCGGCCATCAACTACGGCAGCATCAACCAGATCACGCTGATCTCCTCCGACGACCTCGTGAACTGGACGGACCACGGCGAGATCCAGGTCGCCGGCCCGACCGGCGCCGCACCGTTCACCAGCAACTCGTGGGCGCCCGGCGTGGCCATGAAGGTGGTCGACGGCCAGGAGAAGTTCTTCCTCTACTACGCCAACGGGGGCGGGTCGAGCAACGTCGTCACCGGTGCGTCGCCGCTCGGTCCGTGGACCAGCGAGCGCACGACCACGCTGATCAACGGCAGCACCCCCGGCGCCGAGGCCGTCGCCTGGAAGTTCGACCCGGCGCCGCTCGTCGACGACGACGGCCAGGCCTACCTGTACTTCGGCGGGGGACCGGCCGCGACGAGCATGCCGGCCGCCGAGCGCTTCAACAACCCGAAGAACATCCGCGCGATCGAGCTCGCCGACGACATGGTCGCCACGCAGGGGTCGGCCGTCGTCGTCGACGCGCCGGTCGCCTTCGAGGCCGGGCACGTCTTCAAGCGCCAGGGCAAGTACTACTTCTCGTACTCCTCGCACTTCGGCGGCAGCGACTTCGGCGGCAACCAGACGCCGCTGCCCGGCTACCCCGGCGGCGGCCAGATCGGGTACATGATCTCCGACAGCCCGATGTCGTGGCCCAAGGAGACGTACGCGGGCGTGCTGTTCCCGAACCAGTCGCAGTTCTTCGGCGCGGGCACGGGCGGCAACAACCACCAGTCGGTGTTCGAGTTCGAGGGCAGGTACTACTTCACCTACCACGCCCCGACGCTCAACAAGCGGATCACCGGCAACACGACCCAGGGGTACCGCAGCCCCCACATCCAGGAACTGACCTTCCACCCGGACGGCACGATCCAGCAGGTCGTGGGCACCTACGCCGGCGTGGACCAGGTCCGGAACTTCAACCCGTACCGCGTGTTCGAGGCCGAGACGCTCGGGTGGAGCAAGGGCATCGCCACCGCCAGGATCGACGGCGGGTCCGCCCAGTTCGGTGCCTCGGCCCCGAACCTGGCCGTGCGCGACATCGACAACGGCGACTGGACGGCCCTGTCGTCGGTGGACTTCGGCACCGGCGGCGCCAGGAGCGTGACCGCGAAGGTGCGTGCGCTCGCTGCCGGGGCGCGGATCCAGGTGCGGCTCGACAGCGTCACCGGTCCGGTGGCCGGCACGATCCCGGTCGGCGCGCCCACCGGCGAGTGGGCCGAGGTGACCGCCGCCCTCGACGGCGCCACCGGCGTGCACGACGTCTACTTCACCTACGAGGGCCCGGCCGGCCAGGACCTCTTCGAGCTCGACTCCTGGACGTTCGACCGGCGGGCCGACCTGCCCGTCACCGTGAACGCCCAGACCCGGTGCACCGCCGGGAAGGCCTACGTCGCGGTCCAGGCCCGCAACGACCACGACGCCCCGATCGACATCACGCTCGAGACGCCCTACGGGAACCGGACGTTCACCGGCGTGGCACCGGGCGCGAACGCCTACCAGTCGTTCGCCACCCGGTCCGCGTCGATCAGCGCCGGATCGGTCACGGTCCGAGCCGGCACCACGACCGTCATCACCGCAGCCTATCCCGGCGCGACCTGCGCCTGACCCCCGACGACAAACGGAGCAATCGCATGAACAAGTGGAACCGGCTGCTCGCCGCCGGCACCGTCCTGGCCGGGGCGGTGGCACTGCCGTCGCCCGCCCTCGCGGAGCCGGGCGACGACGCCGACCTCCAGGTGACGGTCGACATCGCCGAGATCCGGGAACCCGGTGTCCTCGCCCTGTCCGTCGCGGGCAACGCCGTCGTGCTGACCGAGAACGGCTCGACCCTGCTGGTCCGGCAGTTCACCGGCACCCTGCCGACGGTGACCGTCACCGACACCCGCACCGCGGACGAGGTGCCCGCCGGCGCCGGCTGGGCCGTGCTCGGCAGCGCCACCAGCTTCGTCGGCACCGCCGGCCAGGCCCCGATCACCGCCGACCACCTCGGCTGGAAGCCGCACCTCGTCGACGGCGGCGAGACCGGCCTGGTCACCGAGGGCGAAGAGGTCGTGACCGTCCTCGACGACCCGACCCAGCCGGGCAACAACGTCGGCCTCACCGACCAGGAACTGCTGGTATCGGCGTACGACTCGGCGGCCGTCGCCGGCGACGCGTACGCCGTCGACGCCGACCTCTACCTGCGCACCCCGGCCGACGTCGCCGCCGGCCAGTACAGCTCGACCCTCACCCTCTCCCTGTTCGAGTAGCCGCGCCTCGGCGGGGGCCCTGACCGGGTCCCCGCCGGGCCCGCCGGAAGGATCGCCATGCGCCGGATGCTCACGGCCCTCGCCGCCGTGGCCGTCGCCGTAGCCGCCGCGCCGGCCGCCGCCGCGGCGGACCCGGGCGGCACGACCCTGACGTGGACGGTCCAGCCGGCCGGCCAGAGCGGCCCGGACGGGCGCCGCTGGATCGAGCGCACGCTCGACCCGGGCCAGGCCGTCACCGAACACCTGGCGGTCCGCAACTTCAGCGACACCACCGTGGTCTTCGCGCTGAAGGCCGCCGACGGCTACCTCACCGACAAGGGACGCTTCAACATGCTCCCGTCCGACCGGGCCTCGGTGGACGGCGGCACCTGGATCGCGGTCCAGGAGAAGGTCACGGTCGGGGCGAACGCGACCACCGTGGTGCCGTTCACCATCACCGTGCCCAAGGATGCCGCCCCCGGCGACCACCCGGCCGGCATCGCGGCGACGGTCACGAGCGCCGGCGGCACGGTCAACGTCGAGAGCCGGGTCGGCTTCCGGGTCATGACCCGCGTCAGCGGTACCGTCACCGCCTCGCTGCCGGTCAAGGACGTCACCGCCACGTACACACCCTCGTGGAACCCGTTCGCCGGCGGCACGCTCCGGGTCCGGTACACGCTGGCCAACGACGGTAACGTCTGGGCCACCGGGACGAGCCGGGTGGCGGTCGCCGGACGGTTCACCACCACCGACGTCGAGGAACTGCTGCCCGGCGGAACCCGGACGGTCGAGTCCCGAGTCGGCGGCGTCTGGGCGCTCGGCCACCTGCGCACCACCGTCGAGGTGACCCCGGCAATGCTCGGCGGTGACCAGGCCGGCGCGGACATCCGCCGGACCTCGGCCACCGTGACGACCTGGGCGCTGCCGTGGTCGCAACTGGCCCTGGCG
Source organism: Dactylosporangium sucinum (assembly GCF_014647515.1). Classification (GTDB taxonomy): domain Bacteria; phylum Actinomycetota; class Actinomycetes; order Mycobacteriales; family Micromonosporaceae; genus Dactylosporangium; species Dactylosporangium sucinum. The sequence continues at coordinate 15,913 of NZ_BMPI01000088.1, forward strand.
CTGCTCGTCGCCGTGCTCGTCCTCGGCGTTCGGACCGTCCGCCGGGAGCGCCGGCGGCGGCTCGCGCTGCTGCTCGACCGGGCCCGCGACGAGGGCCGGGCGTCCGCCGTGGCGGCGCAGGGCTCGTGACCGTCGCCGCCGGCCGGGCCTACACCGCGGTCAGCGCCTCGGTCGGTGCGAGACGGGCGGCACGGACGGCCGGATAGAGTCCCGCCACCGCGCCCACGACGACCGTCGCGCCGAGGCCGGCCGGCACGGCCCAGGCGGGCAGCGCGATCGGCCAGCTCCGGCTGACGGCGTAGGCGGCGGTGACCAGCGTGCCGAGCACCACCCCGGCCGCGCCGCCGAGCGTCGACAGCAGCGCGGCCTCGGTGAGGAACTGCAGCCGGATCTGGCCGCGCGTCGCGCCGAGCGAACGGCGCAGGCCGATCTCCGCGCGCCGCTCCAGCACCGTGATCACCATGGTGTTGGCCACGCCGACGCCGCCGACGAGCAGGGCTACCGCCCCGAGGCCGAGGAGTAGGCCGTTGAACGCGCGCTCGGTGGCGAGCCTGGCCGCCAGCGCGTCGGAGGGCCGGGACACCGCGACCTCGTAGGGCGCCGCCGGGTTGGCGGTCGAGGCCAGCACGTCGCGCACGGCGGTGACCTGTGCATCGGCCGCCCGCAGGTAGATCGTGGTCGGGTGCGCCTCGGCGCCGAGGTACGTCCGGGCGGCGGGTGCGCCGATCAGGGCGGCGCTGTCGAGCTCGGGCAGCAGCGTGACCGGCGCGAGGATGCCGACGACCGTGAAGCCCTCGCCGCCGACCCGCACCACCATCCGCGGGTCGGGCGTGGTGATCCCGAGCCGGCGGGCGGACTCGGCGCCGAGCACCACCGCCGGGAAGTCGGCGGTGGCCGGGTTGAGCCAGGCGCCGCGCGCCACGGTCGCACCGACCGTCTCGGCCAGGTCGAGGTCGACGGCGAAGGGCAGGATGCCGTTGGTCTGCTGCGCCGGTATCCGGTCGTTGCGGTAGACGTGCACGTCGTCGGGCAGCTTGCGCAGTGCGGTCGCCGCGGTCACCGGCCCGATCCGCTCGATCATGCCGACGGCGCCGTCCGGAAGCACCGCGTGCTCGGCGGCCGTGACCCGCAACAGGTTGGTGCCCAGCGCGTCGAGGGTCCGCCGCAGGTCGGCCCGGCCCGAGCCGGAGATGCCGACCACGGCGAGCATCGCGGCGATCCCGATCGCGACGCCCAGGGCCGACAGCGCGGCCCGTGACGGCCGGGCGCGCAGGCCGACGGTGCCGAGCCGGAACACGTCACCGGCCGCGAGACGGCTCATCCGGCCACCACGCCGTCGTGGACGCGGATGCGGCGGGGGAGCAGGTCGGCGATCGTGCTGTCGTGCGTGATGACCAGCACGGTGGTACCGCCCGCGTTGAGCGCGCGCAGCAGCTCCAGCACGGACGCTCCGGCCGCGCTGTCGAGGTTGCCGGTCGGCTCGTCGGCCAGCAGCAGCGCCGGTTCGCCGATCACCGCCCGGGCGATGGCCACCCGCTGGCGCTCACCGCCGGAGAGCTCGTGCGGCCGGTGGCGGGCCCGGTGGGCGAGCCCGACCCGGTCCAGCGCCGCCGCGGCCCGCATGCGTCGCTCCTTGCGTCGCACGCCCGCGTAGAGCAGCCCGTCGGCGACGTTGTCGAGGGCGCTGACCCCCGGCGCGAGGTGGAACTGCTGGAAGACGAACCCGATCGAGGCCGCTCGCAGGGCCGACAGGGCGCGGTCGCCGAGGGCCGCGACGTCGTGCCCCGCGACGGTGACGCGGCCCTCGGTCGGCCGGTCGAGCGTGCCGATCAGGTTGAGCAGCGTGGACTTTCCCGATCCGGAGGGACCCACGATCGCGGCGAGCTCACCACGGCCGACGGTCAGGTCCACACCACGCACCGCGGTGACGTTTCCCGGGTACGTCTTCGTGACGCCCTGAAGCTCCACGACCGTCACCGGGCCGTCCGCACGGTCATGCCCTCGCGGAGGTCGGGCCCGCTCACCTCGACGCGGCCGTCGGCGAACAAGCCGGTGGTCACGGCGACGATCCGGCTCGTGCCGCCCTCGACGATCTCGAGGCCGTAGCCGCCCTCGGCGAGCGCGATCAGGGCGCCGACCGGCACCGCCAACACGTCCTTGCGGGTGGACGCGACGAACCGGACGCGAGCCGCGCCGTCGCCCGGCACGGCGAACGCCTCGGCGTCGTCGGCGGCGATGAGGACCTCGACCATGGGCTCCGGCGCGGACGCGGCGGTCCCGGCGTCGGGCGTGCGGACCGACCGCACGGTCCCGGCCGCCCGCGACCCGTCGGACAGCTCCACGGTCACCTTCGTCTGCACCGCCGCCAGACTCGCGCTGCGCGCCGGCAGCAGCGCGGTGACGAGCCGGGCGGTCTCGGTGAAGGTGAGCAGCGGCCCCTCGGCGACCCGGCCGGCCGTGACGACGTGCGCGGCGACCCGGATCGGGCCCGGCGCGTAGACGACCCGGCCCAGCTCGACGGTCCCGGTCTCCGGCAGGCCGAGATCGCGCTGCCAGCGCTTGACGGCCGTGGCGGTCGACGCGGTGTACTCGTCGTCGACGGTGAACCCGGTGTAGCCCAGCGCCTTCAGGTTGGTCTCGAACTGCTTGACGTCGGCCCCGACGGATCCGCCACCCGGCGCGGGACTCGGCGAGGCGGCGCGGTCGGGCACCGCCGGCGCGGCGAGGTCGCGGTACGCCGGCAGCGTGCCGTAGAGGAGCACGACCGGCCGGTCGTCGATGCGCACGGCGGCCGCGCCGCGCTCGATCGTGGCGCCCACCGCCGGCAGCGCCGTCACCGTGCCCGTCAAGCGGCTGACCAGTTGCTGTTCCGGGCCGTGGCCGACCTTGCCGGTCGCCACCGTGACGTCGACGAGCGTCGCGCGGGTGATCGTGGTCGTCCCGGTCTCCGGCGTGGGCGCGGCGGCCGGGCCCGACGACCGCGCGACGGCCACCACCGCGGCCACGACCAGTGCCGCGGCGCCGACCGCGCCGGCGGTCAGCAGCGAGCGCTTCATCGGTTCTCGGGAAGGTTGTTGGCCGGGTCGTCGTACAGGTGCCGGCACTTCGCCACCGCGTCCCGGTACGCGGGGCTCGAGCGGTACGAAACGTCGGTCGGGCTCTGGACCAGGCCGTTCTCGTCGGGGATCGGCTCGTCGATCCCGTGGCTGCGCATGCAGTCGAAGTAGGGCCGGGACCGCTCGATCTCCGCCTGGTCGATCCTGACCGGCCAGGTCGCCGGCAGGAACTGCTTGCACTTGTCGTGCGCCGCCATGCGCGCCAGCATGGTCTCGGCGGGCACCCCGGGCTTGATGACGTGCGCCGTGACGAGCGGCTCGCCCTCCACCGGGTCGGGTGTCTCGGCCCCGTGCTCGGTGAGGCAGCGCGTGTAGCGCAGTGCCTTGTCGTAGTCGCTCTCCTTCGTCGCCGCCGACGGGCCCGCCGACCCGGAGCCGGCGGGTTGTCGCGCACTCGCCACCTCAGGTGCCGGTGGGGACGACGAGCACGCCGCGAGACCCAGGAACACGACCACGACGACGACGGCGCGTCTCACCGCACACTCCCGACTGAGTCGACGATCGCCACGTGCTCGACGGCCTGGCGGATCAGGATCCGTGGCGCCGGTTCGGTGGCCTGGTTGGGCAGCGTGAGCCGGAGCAGCGTCCGGTTCACGCCGAGATAGGCGAAGGTGGTCCGGTCGAAGATCAGCTCGGTCTCGGCGTCGGGGCCGCGGTAGGCGAGCGCGACGCCCGAGCGCCCGGTGACGTCGACGACGTCGCGCCGCACGCTGACGCCGGGGATCCGCCCGACCGCCGCGAACACCGCCGCCTGCACCGCCGGTGTGTGCTGGCTGAGGTACAGCACCCGGGCGGCGTTGTCGAACGCCTGGTCGTCGCCGCCGCCCGAGCGGCGGAGGTAGGCGAGCATCGCGTCGGCGTCGACCGGCAGGCCGGCACCGACGCTGGACCCGGACGCGCACGGCACCCGCCACTGCGGGACGGCGGTGCTCTGGTAGCCGTCCCGGCACCCGGCGACGGTCTCGTCGTGCCAGGCGGCCTGCGGCTGGTCGAGCGGGCGCCGGCGCACCAGACCGTCGCGGGTGCCGTCGACCGACCGCCACTCACGCACCACGAGCGGACCTTCGTCGGCCGCGGACGGCGCCTGCCCGTGTTGAACGGTCAGGTAGCGCATCACCGACTCGATGTAGACGAACTGACCCGGCAGGGCGGACACCACCGCGCCGGCCGCCGCTCGTTCCGCGGCCAGTTGCGCCACCTCGGCCGTCTCCGGTGGCCGGTCACCGCCCGACCTGGTGATCACCACCGGGACGGCGATGGCCGCCGCGACCGCGGCCGTCGCGGCGCTGACCAGCGCCGACTGCCACACGCGGGACCAGGCACGGCGCCGCGGGTGCGGCGTCCGGCCGGTCGCGGACAACACCCGGTGCCGCAGGCCGGCCGGCAGCTGCCCGGCCGGGGGGCCGAGCTGGTCGCCGAGCTCACGCAGCAGTCGCAGGTCGGGGTCCATCACACCTCGCCGGTGGGGTCGATGCCGCCCAGCGCGGCGCGAACCTTGCGCCGGGCGCGGTTCAGCCGGGACCGCACGGTGCCCAGCGGGATGTCGAGCGCGGCGGCCACCTCGTCGTAGCTGAGGTCGCACCAGGCGATGAGCAGCAGCACGTCACGATCGCCGGCGGAGAGCCGACCGAGCGCGGCGACGAGCGGGGCGCGTGCGGCGGACGCGGTGACGCGGGCCGTGACGCGCTCGGCGTGCCCGTCGACGGTGGACTCCGGCGCGGTCCGCAACAGCGCCCGGTAGTGCGTGTTCTCCGCCCGGAAGTGCCGGGCCAGCTTGCGGGTGAGGATGCCGAACAGCCATGGCCGGGCGTCGAGCCGCTCGGGATCATACGAGTCGCGCTGCGCGAACGCGGCGAGGAACGTGTCGGCGACGACGTCCTCGGCGGTCTCCGCGCCGACGCGCTGGTAGGCGTACCGGTAGAGCTGCGCCGCGTGGCGGTCGTAGAGATCCGCGAACCGGCCCGGGTCCATGCGGGCAGCGCGCATCGACGCTGCGTCTGCACCCGCTTCAGCCTGGATCACGTTAGGTATTTCCACTTCCCCCGGTCCGGGTTCACGGCAACTGCCCGGGGCGCCGCGGCCGGACCGCACCGCGGCGCCCGGTACAGCCTGCCCGACCGGCTCCACGCTCTGGTTCACGAGGCCGCGGGCCGGAGTTGCGCAACCCGGCCCGGGTTGGTGAACGCTCACAGCCCGGCGCCCGCAACTCGAACGTATTGACGGTCGTGATGTGGTGGGCCATCCTGGCCTCGTCGCCAGTATCCGCCGCTCGGAGGGTTCCAGGATGCTGCCGCGCGGTCGTCGGCCAGCGATGATGTTAGCGTTCACATGCACGTTGCTGCTGGCCGGTGCCTTCGGCGTCCTGGCCGTGCTCGGCGGCGGCCGGCCCGCCGCCGCGGCGGCCGCGCCGCTCGCCGCGCCGCCGATGGGCTGGGCCTCGTGGAACAGCTTCGCCGCCCAGATCAACTACAGCGTCATCAAGGGTCAGGTCGACGCCCTGGTCGCGTCGGGCATGAAGGACGCCGGCCACCAGTACGTCAACATCGACGAGGGGTGGTGGCAGGGCACCCGCGACGCGGCCGGCAACATCACCGTCGACCTGAACGAGTGGCCCGGCGGCATGCAGGCGATCGCCGACTACATCCACAGCAAGGGTCTCAAGGCCGGCATCTACACCGACGCGGGGCGCGACGGCTGCGGGTACTACTACCCGACCGGGCGGCCGGCCGCACCCGGCAGCGGCAGCGAGGGGCACTACGACCAGGATTTCCTGCAGTTCTCCCGGTGGGGCTTCGACTACGTCAAGGTCGACTGGTGCGGGGGCTCCGCCGAGGGACTCGACCCGCGCGGCACCTACCAGGCGATCAGCGACGCGATCGGCCGGGCCACGGCGCAGACCGGCCGGCCCATGGTGCTCTCCGTCTGCAACTGGGGCGTCGCGAACCCGTGGGACTGGGCGCCGGCCATGTCGAACCTGTGGCGGACCAGCGGCGACATCATCTTCTACGGCGAGCGCCCGTCGATGAGCCGGGTCCTGGACATTCGACTCCGCGCAGCACCCCGGCGCGCAGGGCCCGGGCCACTACAACGATCCCGACATGCTCGTCGCCGGCATGACCGGGTTCACCACCGCGCAGAACCGCACCCACCTCAGCCTGTGGGCCATCTCGGGCGCGCCGTTGCTCGCCGGCAACCGGCTCGACCAGCTGAGCGCCGAGACCCGCGCCGTGCTCACCAACCGGGAGGTCATCGCCGTCGACCAGGACGCCCTCGGCCGGCAGGGGGTCAAGGTCGCCGAGGACCGGTCCGGCCTCCAGGTGTACAGCAAGGTGCTGTCGGGCGGTGGCCGCCGGGCGGTCGTGCTGCTGAACCGCACCGGCGCGGCGGCGTCGATCACCGCCCGCTGGGCGGACCTCGGCCTGACCGGCGCCGCCACCGCACGCAACCTGTGGACCGCGACCAACCTCGGGACCCTTGCCGCCGGCTACACGACGACGGTGCCCGCGGGCGAGGCCGTGCTGCTGACCGTCACCGGCACCGACAGTGCCGCGGGCCGGCTCGTCGGCGGCCAGTCCGGCCGTTGCCTGGACGTGCCGAACTCCAGCAGCAGCAACGGCGTCCAGCTGCAACTGTGGGCCTGCAACGGCCAGACCAACCAGCAGTGGGCGCTGCGCTGACCCGCACGCGGGTGCCGCCCGGGCGGCACCCGCTTTCATCTCGGTCCCTCACCCGGCGCGGACGTACCGTCGTACCGTGCGGATCCTGGTTGCCGGCGCCACCGGTGCGATCGGGCGTCAGCTCGTGCCCCAGCTGCTCGACGCCGGCCACGACGTCACCGGGTTCTCCCGGACGGCCGGCGGCATCGAGCGGATCCGGGGTCAGGGGGCGACCGCGGTGCAGGGCGACGTCTTCGACCGCGATGGACTGCGCGCACTCGTCGTCGCGGCCGCGCCCGACGTGGTGATCCATCAGCTCACCGACCTGGCCGGTGCCGACGACGCGGCCAACAGCCGGCTGTGGCGGGAGGGGACGCGCAACCTGGTCGATGCCGCCCGGCAGGCGGGGGTCGGGCGGTTCGTCGTGCAGTCGCTCGCCTTCGCGTACGTGCCGGGGGAGGAGCCGGCCGACGAGACCGTGCCGCTCGACACCGGTGCGACTGCGGAGCCCGTGCGGGCGATGGAGGAGATCGTCGCCGAGGTGGACACGGCCGTCGCGCTGCGGTACGGGACGCTCTACGGGCCGGGAACCTGGTACGCGCCCGGCGGCGCGGTCGCCGCGGCCCTCAAGGGGGAGCCGGGTGCGAAGTTCCTCGGCAGCATCGTCGCGGACCGGTCGGTGACGTCCTTCGTGCACGTCGCCGACGCCGCGGGCGCCGCCGTCGACGCGCTCGGCTGGCCGTCCGGGCCGGTCAACATCGTCGACGACGAGCCGGCGCAGGGACGTGCGTGGCTGCCGGTGCTCGCCGCGGCGATCGGCGCGCCCGCGCCCGAGGAGAGCGACGGGCGGATGCCCGGGGCCCGGGGTGCGTCCAACCGGCTGGCCCGGTCGCGGGGCTGGCGGCCGCGGTACCCGAGCTGGCGCACGAGCTTGGGTCGCTGACGGCGGCGGTGGCGTCCGGCCGAGCGCCGGAAGCTTGGCGGCGCCCCATCGGCCGCCGCCGGCTGGAATACTGCATGGCATGACTCTCCGGCGCTGGGCGTGGGTCGGGGTCCTGCTCACCGGCATCGCCCTGTACCTGCTCGTGCTCGTCACGATGGTGACGACCCAGAACTCCAACTTCGTGCCATCGATGATCCTCATCGGCTCGGTGACCGCCCCGGCGACGTTCGTGACGTTCGCGCAGGGGCGCTCGGGGCGCTGGCAGGTGCCGGCCGGCACCATCGCCGCGACCGCGTTCTTCGGCGGCGTCGTGGGTGTCGTCGCCGCGGGCTGGCTGGAGTACGACGCCCTGCGGGCGCTCGGCACCCTGCCGAAGGCCGGCGTCGGCCTCATCGAGGAGGCCGCGAAGCTCCTCGCCCCGGCCGCGGTCCTGCTGCTCACCCTGCGCCGCCGCCACGAGCCGTCCGACGGGCTGGTGATCGGGGTGGCCAGCGGCATGGGCTTCGCCGCGCTGGAGACGATGGGGTATGCCTTCAACGCCCTCATCGCCTCGAAGGGCAACATCGGCGCCGTCGAGGAGACCCTGTTCGTGCGTGGCCTCACCGCCCCCGCCGCGCACCTGGCCTGGACCGGCCTGACCGCCGGTGCGCTGTTCGCGTTCGCCGCGGCCCCGACCGGCCGGCGCATGACGGCCCTGCTGCTCACCTTCGCGGGCGCTGTCGCGCTGCACGCGCTGTGGGACAGCTTCGACAACATGCTCGTCTACGCGGTGCTCGGCGCGATCAGCCTGACCTGGCTGATGATCCAGCTCCGGCGGTACCGCACGTTCGAGCCCCATCCGCACCCGCCCGTCGCCGCGCAGCCCACCCACCGCTGAGCCCGGGCGGCGTTGCGTCCGATCCCTGGCATCGGGCGCATGGTCAGACGTGGGGTCTGGCACGACGCCGCCAAGAAGCCGGGCGTCGGCACCTGCCGCGAGCTCGAGGCGGAGGGCAAGCCGTACCGGATGACCGAGATCGACTTCATGATCCCGATGTCGTACTGCCTGAAGACCGCCGAGGGCCGCTGGGCGTTCGTCAGCCACCGCCCGGTCGACTGGAAGAACCACAACCAGAGCCCCTCCTACCTGGTCTGGGTCACCACCTGAGCGGATCGATAGGGTGGCTCGAATGGAGATCACCAGCATCGACCCGCAGGGTCGCTCCTACGCCCAGGGTGCGCTGCTCACCGGTGCGACGCGCCTGCTGTACATCAGCGGCCAGGTCCCCGAGACGCCCGACGGCGCCGTCCCGGGCGACTTCGAAGCTCAGTGCCGGCTCGCGTGGGACAACGTCCTCGGGGTGCTCGCTCGCGCCGGCCTGAGCAAGGAGCACCTCGTCAAGGTCACCGTGTTCCTCTCCGACCGGCGGCACCGCGAGGCCAACTCCCGCATCCGCCACGAGGTGCTCGGCGGGCACAGCCCGGCGCTCACCGTCGTCATCACCGGCATCTATGACGAGGCGTGGCTGTTGGAGATCGAGGCCGTCGCGGCGGCCTAGCCGTACGCTGTGGCCCATGAAGGCCCGCGCGGTCATCGCCACCGCGATCGGTTCCGTCGCGTCGGTCGCGGCCGGAGCCGGCACCTACGGCATGGTGAACCTCGGCGCCTGCGAGGCGACCGGGAACTGCCGGATCTCCTCCGGCGTCGTCCTGGTCGCCTTCATCGGCGGCTCGGCGGTGGCCGGCATCGCCATCGTCGCCGGCGGCGGGCTGCGCCTACCGGCCGTGCTCGTCGCCGCGCTCGCGGCAGGCGCCTTCGCGACCGCTGCGTCGGGCAACCAGCTCGGCTGGCTCCTCGGGGGCATCTTCCTGCTCGTCGGGTTCGGCACCCTGGCCGTGGCCGCGCACACCCGGCGGATGACGCGGCGGGCCGGCGCCAGGATGCGGGCGCTGATGCGCGCCGCCGTCGAGGCAACGCAGGACACGCTCACGGGTCCCGGCCTGCCGGCGACGGGCACCGTGCTGTCGGTCACCGACACCGGTACCACCGTGAACGACGACCCGCTGGCGACGCTGCGGCTGCGGGTCGCACCGGCCGACGGGTCGGCGGCGTTCGAGGCGGTGGTGACGAGGCTGGTGCCGCGGCTGGCCGCGCCACGGCCAGGCGACCGGTTCGTCGTCGAGTACGATCCGGCGGACCCGACGCGGCTGGCCGTCCGTGCCGCGCTGCCGGCCGAGCCGGGGCACGGCAGCCTGGTGGACCAGCCGGCCGACCAGCGGGCGACGCTCGGCAAGCCGCCCTCCAACGGCATCACCTGCGCCTGAGGCCGAGCCGGTGCCGCCGCCACCTCGGTCGCCCGAAAAGATGGGGCCCGAATGGACCTTGGGTGTGGTAAGAACGGCGCCATGGTGACGCTGGGCATCGATTTCGGGACATCGTCGACGGTCGCGATCGTCGGCCTCGACGACCGGCGGACCGTGCCGCTGCAGTTCGACGGCTCGCCGATGCTGCCGTCGGCGGTGTGCCTCACCGACGCCGGGCTCGTCGCGGGCCGCGCGGCGATCGAGGCGGGGCGCGGCCGGCCCGACGCGTTCGAGCCGCACCCGAAGGCCCGCATCACCGACGGCGAGGTCCAGCTCGGGCCGCGCACGTTCCCGGTCGCCGACCTCGTCGCCGCCGTCCTGCGCCGCGTCGCCGACGAGGCCGCGCGCGTGGCCGGCCGCCCCGCCGACCGCCTCGTGCTCACCCACCCGGCATCCTGGGACGGCCTGCGCCGACAGGTCCTCGTCCAGGCCGCGGCCTCGGCCGGCCTGCCGGCACCGGGGCTGGTCGCCGAGCCGCTGGCCGCCGCGCGGGCTTTCGATCATGTGGTACCGCTGGGAGCCGGCATCCTCGTCTGCGACTTCGGCGCGGGCGGGTTCGACGCCTCGGTGCTGCGCCGCACGCCGGACGGTTTCGCGCTGGTGTCCTCGCAGGGCGCCCCGGAGGCGGCGGGCCTGGACCTGGACGCGGCGATCGTGGTGGAGCTCGGCGCCGCGTACGCCGCCGCCGACCCGGCGGCCTGGCACCGCCTGAGCGAGCCGGCGACGTTGCCGGACCGGGCCGCCGCCCACGCGTTCTGGGACGCGGTGCGGCAGGCGAAAGAGACCCTCGCCGTCGCCCCCGTGGCCGCGGTGCCGGTGCCGATCCTGCAGGTGCAGGCCACGCTCACCCGCCCGCAGCTCGACCAGCTCGCCCACCCGCTCCTCGGCCGCGCGGCCACCGCGGCGGGCCAGGCGCTGCAGGCGGCCGGCCTGGCCCCGGCCCAGCTGGCCGCGGTCGTCCTCACGGGCGGCGGAAGCCGGCATCCGTTGGCGGCTCCGGCGTTGCACCAGGCCTTGGGCGTGCCGCCGCGGCTGATGCCCCAGCCGGAGCTGCTCGTGGCGTCGGGTGCCCTGGTCGCGGCCGGCCCGCCGCCGCAGGCCGCCCCGTCCGCTGCCGTGGTGTCCGCCCCGCCCGTCGTCTCCGCTCCGCCCGTGTCCGCGATGTCGGCTCCACCGGCAGCGCCTGCGGCCGCGGTCCCTCAGGTGCCGTCCGATGCTCCGACGGCGCCGTTCCAGTCGCAGCCGGCGCCCGCCGAGCCGGCAGCCGTGGCCGCCCCGCCGGCCGGTCCGTTCCCGCCGACCGTGGCCGCCCCGCCGGCCGGTCCGTTCCCGCCGACCGTGGGCGCCCCGCCGGCCGGTCCGTTCCCGCCGACGGTGGGCGCTCCGCCGGTGGGTCCGTTCCCGCCCGCGGCCGCCGCGCCGGCCGGGCACCTCCCGCCATTCGTAGCGCCCGCCGGGGCCGCGCCGGCCGCGCCGTTCCCGGGTCAGGTGCCACCGCCGGGTCCCTGGCCGGTGCCGCCGGCGTCCGCGGGACGGCGCAAGGGCCTGCTGATCGCCGGCGTCGCGGCCGCCGTGTTCGTCGTGCTGGCCCTGGCCGCCGGCGCGTTCGTCGCCGTGCGCCTCGTCGGGGACAACCGGTCCAGCGCGGCCGGCCCCGCCGTCTGCGACGGCCCGGCGACGGACGGGTACCCGCCGCTGCTGCCCGGCTTCGACAAGCGCCTCGCGACCGAGCCGACGGTCGCCCGCGGCAACGCCGACGTCACCGCGCTCGGCAAGACGGTCCTCATCGAGGGCCGCTGCGCGCCGGTGCGGGCCGGCCAGACCATCACCGTCAACTACGTCATGATGACCCTGCGGGACGGCCGGATCGCCGACTCGTCGTGGACGAAGCAGCAGACGTTCGATGCCCGGGTGGGCATGCGTGAGAAGGACCTCCAGCAAGAGGTCATCGACGGCTGGGACCAGGGCCTCGTCGGCGTCAGGGTCGGCAGCCGCGTCCAACTCGACATCCCGCCCCGCCTGGCCTACGGCGACAACCCACCGCAGGGCGCCCCGGAAGGCGCCCTCCGCTTCGTCGTCGACGTCCTCAACGCCAAGGACTGAGCGTCCACCGAAGGCGCGCTCGACCGGGCGCGCCGCTCGACGTCGGCCAGGCGACCGCGTGCGGCGGGCACGGCCGTTCGCCGGGTGGCAGGCGGGGCGCCCGGCACCGCATCGACCGGCGCGCACGCCGAATAATCCGGGCGTGCGCCTGCTGATCGCCGGGATGACCTGCCTGCTGCTGGCCGCGTGTGGTGGGCCGGCGCGGCCCACCCCGACGCCGTCCGCCTCCGCCGCGGCCCCCGCGGCCCCGGCGGCCCCGGGGTCGCCGTCCCCGGTGCCGCCGAGCCCGTCGGTGTCGCTCGCGCCGGTGCCGGCCGGCTTCGTGGACCTGTCGGACGTGGACAAGAGCATCATGTCCGACATCCGGTACGCCACCCCGCACAACTTCGTCGGCCGGCCGGTCACCGGATACCTGCGGGCGCGCTGCCTGGTCACCCGCCAGGCGGCCGAGGCCCTGCACCGGGTGCAGCAGAGCGCTCTGGCGCGCGGGTACAGCCTCAAGGTGTACGACTGCTATCGCCCCCAGCAGGCGGTCGACGACTTCGTCCGCTGGTCCGGGGACGCCGACCAGCGCATGAAGGGCGAGTTCTACCCGAAGGTCGACAAGTCCGCCCTCTTCGACGACGGGTACATCGGCGGGCCCACCGCACACAGCCGGGGCAGCACGCTCGACCTGACGCTGGTGGCGACGCCGGCGCCCCAGCAGCCGCTGTATCGCGGGGACGACCCGCTGGTGCCGTGCACCGCCCCGGCGGACCAGCGGTTCCCGGACAACACCATCGACATGGGCACCGGCTTCGACTGCTTCGACCCGCTGGCGCACACGGCGGCGACGGGCGTGAGCGCGGCGCAGCGCGAGCACCGTGCGCTGCTGGTCGGCCTCATGTCGGCCGGCGGCTTCACGAACTATGCGAAGGAGTGGTGGCACTACACCCTTCGCGACGAGCCGATCCGGGACACGTACTACAACTTCCCGGTCGCCTGAGCGCCGTCGGGGCCGGTTGCATCCACCGCGCCGGAGGTCAGCCGGCCGCGGCCGGTCCGGTCGCCGCGTCGGCGTCCGAGTAGTGCACGCCCGAGCGGGGATTGCGCGTGAGCCACGCGAGCATCTCGTTGACCTCGAGCGCGTACCACTCCGTGTACCCGCACGCCGCACAGATCCACACCTCGAAGCGCCCCGCCTCGATGCGCTTGCCGAACTCCCCACCGGCCGCCGATCCGGAAGCAAACCGGGCGACTCCCGGCAGGAGTTCGACGAGATTGCTGCTGTCGGTGTCGGGGATCATGACGGGGTCGACGTGCCACAGGCGCGGGCACTGACACTTGACGCAGCGGCGACTCGTACGCATGGGCGCAGCGTAGACGCCCTCGGTGCGGTACGAGCCGGGCGGTCGGCCGGGGTTGACGAGCGCCCCGGAACGCGTTCCGGGGCGCTCGTCTCACTGGTCGATCGCGAACATGCCCGTGGGGACGCCGGCGACCTCGACCTGGCGCCAGATCGAGCGCCAGTGCGGCAGTTCGTGGTAGCGCCGGAGCCCGGCGAGGCCGCCGAGCCAGCCGGCCCAGCCCGGGTAGGGCGGGTTGGCGGGGTCGAACCCGCTGTGCACCACGGTGAGCCGGGTCTTGCCGTCCGAGCCTTCCAGCTCCCAGCTGGTGGTCTCGTTGTCGGCGAACAGCAGGGTCGCCTTGCGGCCCGGCTCGAACTCGACGAACTTGGCCCCGCCGGGGTCCAGCTCGAACCCGCCCATGGCGAAGCGGCCGCCCACATAGGGCTCGATGTCCACGTGGGCGCCGAACCACTGGCGGAACACCTCCGGCTGGATCATCGAGTCGAACACCTCGTCCGGCGCCGCGTCGATCACCATTGCGGCGTGCAACTCGGCCGACGTGAAGTCGCACTTGGGCGTCAGCTCGCGACCGGCGACATAGTCGGCCAGGTTGGCGATCGCCAGCGACCAGAACGTCTGCAGCGCGCCCCGGGCACCGGCCCTGTCGGCCAGCACCTCCTCGAACCGGGGCAGGTCGGTCTGGCTCAGCGTGACCAGCGTGCCGTCCTCGTCCTCGGCCACCTCGAACTGCGTCGTGGTCTGCACGCCGTCGAGCGTCCAGGCGAACCGGATGGTGCGCTCGTCCACGTGCAGCACGCGCTGGTGCGGCTCGGCGCCGTCCGGCGTGAAGCGGCCCCAGAACTCGTACTTGCCGGGCAGGTCGACGTCGGCGTGCTCGGCCAGCCAGACGCGCAGCGCGGCCGGGTCGGTCAGTGCCTCGTACACGACCTTCAGCGGGGCCGGAACGACCGCGCGCAGGCGCAGGTCAAACTCGGTCATCGGGATCTCCCTTCGGATAGCAGGCGACGGCCAGCCGGAACGCGTCACCTTCGGCACCGCCGTAGCGGGTGAACAGGTCTCGCAGCGTCTGCTGCAACTCGTCGAGGAACGCCTTGCGCTGCTCCGGCCGCACCCGGATGTCCCCGGACACGCCGATCGACGGCAGGTCCGGCCGGGTGAGGTCGAGCGCGGCGACGTCCGCCTGCACGTCCTCCATCAGGTCGACCAGGTAGCCCAGGCTGAGCCGGTCGCGGGTCTGGCGCAGCCCGATCCGGCCCACCAGGCTCGGGGACAGCCAGTAGGACCGGCCCGCCGCCTGGTAGATCCCCTCGTGGATCCCGCGCACCCGGCGCTCGGCGACCTGACGGACCAGGCTGGCCTCCAGCAGCCGCTTCACGTGGTAGTAGACCCGCTGCGGGGTCTGGTCGAGCTCGACCGCCACCTCGGTGCACGACCGGGGCTCGGCGAGCTGCCGCAGCACTTCGATCCGCTGCGGCTTGAGCAGGGCCTCAGCCTGCTCGATCTGGTCGAGGTAGACGACATTTCTCATGGCGAAAACAAGTCTTTACGTACAAGAAGTTTTTGTCAATCACCCGGGAACTGCGCGGCCGCGGCGAGATCAGCGTCAG
Organism: Dactylosporangium sucinum; assembly: GCF_014647515.1. Lineage (GTDB taxonomy): Bacteria > Actinomycetota > Actinomycetes > Mycobacteriales > Micromonosporaceae > Dactylosporangium > Dactylosporangium sucinum. Next base: position 31,030 of record NZ_BMPI01000088.1, read on the forward strand.
GAAGTCCCGGCGGCGGTCCTGGCGAAGCGGCGGGCCAGGTGGCCGAAGGCGGCGACGAGCTCGGCCGGGCCGGCAACCTCGATCTCGGTGTCGAAGCGGGCGAGGGCGGCGGCGAGGCTGGGCCAGGACCACGAGCCGAGCGTGAGCCGGCAGCGGTCCGGGCCGAGCTCCTCGACGATCCCGTCGCGCGTGTAGCGGGCCACGGTGGCGGCGGGCAGGTCGAGGATCGCGGTGCCCTGGCAGGGCCAGGCGACGGTGCCCTCGTCGGCGCCGCGGAACCTGCCGGTGACGAAGGTGGTCACGTCGCCGCCGGGCAGCTCCCTGGGCGTGAAGCGGGGTCCGTTGGGGATGCGCAGGGTGATCCGGTCGGCGCGGAAGGTGCGCCAGTCCGACCGGTCGAGGTCCCACGCGACGAGGTACCAGCGCCCGTCCCAGGTGACGACGTGGTGCGGCTCGACGCGGCGCGGGGGCTCGTCCGCGGTCTCGGAGCCGTAGTCGAAGCGGAGGATCTCGTGGGCCCGCGCGGCGGAGCTGATCGCCAGGAGCGCATCGCGGTCGATCGGGGCGGCCGGCCGTGAGGCGGGCCGTTCGACGGCGGTGATCTGGAGGGCGTCGATGCGGTGCCGGAGCCGGGACGGCATGACCTGCCGGACGGTGGTCAACGCCCGTGCGGCCGCTTCGCCGGTGCCGTCGCCCAGTGTGGTCGCGGCGATCTGCAGCGCGATGGTGAGGGCGATGGCCTGCTCGTCGTCGAACAGCAGCGGCGGGAGTTCGGTGCCGGCGCCGAGCCGGTAGCCGCCGTCGGGTCCCTTGACGGCGGCGATGGGGTAGCCGAGCTCGCGCAGCCGGTCGACGTCGCGGCGCACGGTCCGCAGGCTGATGGCGAGCCGCTCGGCCAGCAGCGTGCCCGGCCAGTCGCGGCGCGTCTGCAGCAGCGACAGCAGGGCCAGCAGTCGAGCGGAGGTTTTCGGCATGCGTCCGAATCTACCCACGGTAGGTGCCACATCCTGTCACCTATGCCGCCGAGCCTTGGTGATGACGCCGGCCGGACACCGTGACCGGAAACAACTCTCACCAGGAGTCTCGATGAGCATCACCACCACCGCCCACCTCAACTTCCGCGGCAACGCCCGGGAGGCGCTGGAGTTCTACCGGTCGGTGTTCGGCGGCGAGATCATGGTCATCACGTACGGCGACTTCGGGATGCCGAAGGAACTGCCCGACGCCGGCAAGGTCGTCTGGGGCCAGGTCGCGGCCGGCGACGGCTTCCGCGTCATGGCCTACGACGTGCCCAGCCAGGCCGGAGCCGGCATCGCGCCGGCGCCCGCGACGCGGCGCGAGCACGGCATGACGCTGACCGGCGAGCCCTTCTTCCTGTCCGTCCGCGGCGAGACCGTCGACGAGGTCGGCGCGCTGTGGGAGAAGCTGGCCGATGGCGCCACCATCGTCGAGGCGTACGGCCCGGCGCAGTGGGCGCCGGCGTTCGGGATGCTGACCGACCGCTTCGGCATCACCTGGATCCTCGACGTCGCCGCCCAGTACGCCGACGCCTGATCCCCGCCCTCCGGCACCGGGACGCGGCGGCGCCAGCCCGGCCGACTCGTCCCGGTGCCGGATCCCCCGGCCATGAGAAGGAGCCATGCATGCGCACGCGTCCCCTGGGCCGCACCGGCATCCAGGTCAGCCCCTACTGCCTCGGCACCATGATGTTCGGCCCGAACGGCAACCCCGACCACGACGACTGCATCCGAATCATCCACCGGGCCCTCGACGCCGGTATCAACTTCATCGACACCGCCGACGTCTACGGCGGCGACGGCGAGACCGAACGGATCGTGGGCAGGGCCCTGCGCGGCCGCCGCGACGACGTCGTGCTCGCCACCAAGGTCAACGGCCCGATGGGCACGGATCCCAACCGGCGCGGCAACTCCCGCCGCTGGATCCTCACCGCGGTCGATGCTTCGCTGCGTCGCCTCGGCGTCGAGCACATCGACCTCTACCAGGTCCACCACCCCGAACCCGGCACCGACATCGAGGAGACCCTCGGCGCGCTGACCGACCTCCAACGTGCGGGCAAGGTGCGCGCGATCGGCCACTCCAGCCTGCCGGCCGCGGAGATCGTCGAGGCCCAGTGGGTCTCCGAGCGGCGCGGACTGGCCCGCTTCCGCACCGAACAGCCGCCGTACTCGATCCTGAACCGCGGCATCGAACGCGAGATCCTCCCGGTCTGCGCACGCTACGGGCTCGGCACGCTCGTCTGGAGCCCGCTGGCCATGGGCCTGCTCACCGGCCGCTACCGCAAGGGCGGCGGCGAGCGGGCCGCCCGGGCCCGGATGCACTGGGTGCCCAGACACATGACCGACGAGCGCAAGCTCGACGCCGTCGAGCGGCTCATCCCGATCGCCGACCAGGCCGGGCTGACGCTGACCCACCTCGCCCTGGCCTTCACCGTCGCCCACCCGGCGGTCACGTCGGCCATCATCGGCCCGCGCACCACGGCCCACCTCGACGACCTGCTCGCCGGCGCCGGCACGACCCTCGACGACGACATCCTCGACCGGATCGACGAGGTCGTCCCGCCCGGCGTCGACCTCGGCCCGATCGACGTCTCCTACGTGCCGCCGGAGCTCGCGCAACCCCACCTGCGCCGCCGCCGCACCGCCGACCGCGCCGCAGCAGGCCGGAGATGACCGGACGCACGCAACTCAGCCGTGCAGGGTTCGACGGGACTGCAGGAAGGCACGCTCGGTCTCGTTGGTGGCCAGCGCGATGGCCTGGTCGTAGGCGGCTCGGGCCGCTGCGTCGCGGCCGAGCCGGGCCAGCAGTTCGGCCCGGGTGGCGGGCAGCCGGTGGTAGCCCGGGAGGTCGACGTCCGCCAGGGCGGCGAGGGCCGCCGCCGGTCCGTGCACCTCGGCGACGGCGACCGCACGGTTGAGCGCGACGACCGGGGTCGGCGCGAGCGCGAGGAGCTGGTCGTAGAGGGCCAGGACCTGCGGCCAGTCGGTGGCGGCGCCGTCGGTGTGCACCGCGCTGATCGCCGCCTGGACCTGGTACGGGCCGGGCCGGTTGCGCCGCAGGCAACGGCGGACCAGGTCGTGGCCCTCGGCGATGAGTGTCCGGTTCCACAACGACCGGTCCTGGTCGGCCAGCAGCACCAGTGCGCCGGTCGGGTCGAGCCGGGCCGGGCGGCGCGCCTCGGTCAGCAGCAGCAGGGCGAGCAGGCCGAGGACCTCGGGCTCGTCGGGCATCAACGCGGCGAGCTCGCGCGCGAGCCGGATCGCCTCGGCGCACAGGTCCGTCCTGATCAGCGGTCCGGCGGTGGCCGCGTAGCCCTCGTTGAACATCAGGTAGAGCACGGTGAGCACCGGCGGCAGCCGGTCCGGCAGCTCATGTTCGGCCGGTACCCGGTAGGGGATGCCGGCGTCGCGGATCTTCTTCTTGGCGCGCACGATCCGCTGGGCGACGGTCGCCTCCTGGACCAGGTACGCCCGGGCGATCTCCGGTACTTCGAGGCCGCCGAGCAGGCGGAGCGTGAGGGCGGTCCGCGCGTCGGGAGCGAGCGCCGGGTGGCAGCAGGTGAAGATGAGTCGTAGCTGGTCGTCCTGCACCGGTCCCACCTCCTGGGGCTCGTCCTGCTGGTGCAGCAGCAGGGCCTGGGCGTGCCGGGCCTCGCGGATCGACTCGCGGCGGAGCCGGTCGACGGCCCGGTTGCGTGCGGTGGTCACGATCCAGGCGCCCGGATTCGGCGGCGGGGTCTGCCACTTCTGCAGCGCCGTCGCGAAGGCGTCCTGGACCGCCTCCTCGGCGAGGTTGATGTCGCCGAGGAGGCGGGCCAGGGTGGCGACGCAGCGGCCGTACTCCGCGCGGTAGATGCTCGCCAGGTCCATGTCGGGTGACCGGCGCCTGTTCAGGCCTGGGACAGGTCGTCGAAGGGGCGCACCTCGACCGGGCCGCAGGCCGCCGCGCACTTCTCGGCCCAGGCCAGCGCCTGGTCCAGGTCCGCGCACCGGATGACCCAGAACCCGGCGAGGTGCTCCTTCGTCTCGGCGAACGGCCCGTCGCTCATGGTGGTGGTGCCGTTCTCGATCCGCACGACGGTGGCGCTGTCCGGCGACAGGAGGCCGCCGGCGAAGACCCAGGCGCCCGCGGCCCGCAGCTCGTCGTTGATCCGATCGGTCTCCCTGAACATGGTCTGCGTCTGCTCGTCGGACGGCGCCGGCGCGCCCTCGACGGAGTGCACGGCAAGCAGGTACTGCTTCATGACGGTCCTTCCGGTGGTTCGACGGTGGGACGGCGACGGGAAACGCCGGATCAGGCGGCCAGGCGGCGCGCGACAGCGGGGATCACGATCGCGGCCGCGACCAGGTGGGTGAGCATCAGCAGCACCTTGGTGGCCGCCCCGGCGTCGGCGATCACGTCCGGCACCAGCGACAGGACGGTCAGCGCCACCGTCGTGCGGACGAACGTGCGCCGCGGACGCCGGGCGAAGCGGGACAGCAGCGCCGCGATGGCCACGCCGACCAGCGAGAAGACGGCGGTCAGCACGCCGAACCCCGAGACCGGGATCGGGGCGCCGGCCATGTCGAGGCTGATCCCCGCCGCGTGGCCGGCGGCGGCGACGGCCATGGTGGCGGCGCTCGCGGCAGCCGCGGCGACGACGCCGGTCCCGATCAACGCACCGATGGTCGAAGCGGTGGCGCGGGTCGTGCGCACGGTGGTGGTCATGGTGCCCTCCAACGGGTGTGCGGACCGGCTCGGTGCCGGGCTCTCACCAGGGCTACGAAAACGGCCAGCCCCGATCGACAGGCACGCCCACATCTTTTTCCGGAGACTTTCGACGCCGGCGTACGCCGAGGCGGTCCCCGGGCATAGCGGACGAACCCGACGATACGCCGGTGACGCCCGCGGCACGCGCCGCGCTGGGGTGGGGTAACCAGCGCCGCGGGCGGTCTGTCGGTACGTTCAAGGGCATGTCTCTGCGGTACCCCACGGCACCCCGGCCGGGCCGATGACGGCGCCGAGCCGGCGCGAGACGCGTGCGCTGCTTGCCCGGGCGGCTGAGGTACAGGACGATGCCGGGGCGATCGTCGACATCCTCCAGGCCGCGCGTGCGGAGGTCGTCGAGGCGTACGCCATCGCGAGCGAGCCCCAGGTCTGGGCCGCGATCGGGAAGATGTCCATCGAGACCGTCAAGGACACCGTGGACGGGCGGGCCCGGCTGGACGAGCTGCCGGCGCACGGGATCTGCTCGGTCGCCGACGTGCTCAAGGCCGGGGCGGACCGGCTGACCGCCGTGCCCGGCATCGGTGACGGCACCGCCCGCAAGACCATCCACGCCGCTGAGCAGCTCAAGCGGGCGGCGCGGGACTCGCTGCAGTTCCGGATCGAGTTCGACCCGAAGAACGCGGACATGACCCGGCTGGTGCGGGCGCTCGCGCGCTGGGGCGCGGTGTGGCACGCGGCCGGGGCACACGAGCATGACGCGGGCAAGCTTGCCGCGGAGCTGGCGAGGGAGCTACCGGTCGCCGGACCTGCCTCGGCGGGTCGGGTGCGCCGGCTGTTCATGCGGGCCGGGGACAAGGCCGTCGCCGACGACGCGGCGCGGCGGGTGCGAGCGATGGTGGAGACCGCCGAGGCCGGTGGGCTGCCGCGGGCCGCCCGGGAGGCGCGCGCGGTCCGAACGCCGGGCGACAGGCAGGCCTGGCGCGACTTCGAGCAGCGCTCGGCGGACTACTACGGCCTGCTCAGCCAGGTCGTCGGACTCGGCGGCGACGTCGCGGCGAGCGAAGGGTTCCTGCCCGCCGACATCGTCGAGCGGGTCGGCGCGCAGCAGCTGGACACGTCCCGGCTCAACGACAGCCTCCGGTTGCGCGGATACCAGTCGTTCGGCGCCCGGTTCGCCCTGGTCCAGCGGCGGGTCGTGCTCGGCGACGAGATGGGGCTGGGCAAGACCGTGCAGGCCATCGCCGCCATGGCGCACCTGGCCGCCCGCGGCGCCACGCACTTCCTCGTCGTCTGCCCGGCCAGTGTACTGATCAACTGGTCTCGCGAGATCACCAGGCACTCGACGATTCCGGTCGTCAGCCTGCACGGCAACGGCCGGGCCCGGGCGGTGGCCCGGTGGCGCAACGCGGGCGGCGTCGGCGTGGTCACGTTCGGCTCGCTCGGCGCGCTCGGGCTGCCCCCGCCCCGGCCCGCGCTGCTGGTCGTCGACGAGGCACACTACGTGAAGAACCCGAACGCGAAGCGGTCGCAGGCGGTCAACCGGGTCGCGGCGGAGTCCGAGCGGGTGCTGTTCCTCACCGGCACCCCGATGGAGAACCGGATCGACGAGTTCCGCGCCCTGATCGAGCACCTGCGGCCGGACGTCGCCGCCGGCATGGGGCCCGAGCACGCCGCGATCAGCGTCGAGGCGTTCCGGCGCGCGGCGGCCCCGGTGTACCTGCGCCGCAACCAGCCCGACGTGCTCACCGAGCTGCCGGAGCTGGTCCAGGTCGACGAGTGGGAGGAGTTCGGCGCCGAGGACGGGGCCGCGTACCGCGAGGCGGTGCGCGAGGGCAACTTCATGGCCATGCGCCGGGCCGCGTTCGCCGTCCGCCGCCCGCACGACTCGGCGAAGCTGACCCGCCTGCTCGAACTGACCCGGGAGGCGATGGCCAACGGCCGCAAGGTCGTGGTCTTCTCGTACTTCCGCGACGTCCTGGAGACCACCGGAGCCGCCCTCGGCGCCGACGCCCGCGGTCCGATCACCGGCTCGACACCGGTCGCCGACCGCCAGCGCATCGTGGACGAGTTCTCCGCATCGCGGAAGCCGGCCGCGCTGGTGTGCCAGATCGAGGCCGCCGGGGTCGGCGTGAACATCCAGGCCGCCTCGGTGGTGATCCTGTGCGAGCCGCAGGTCAAGCCGTCGATCGAGGCCCAGGCGATCGCCCGGGCACATCGGATGGGACAGGTGCGTACCGTCCAGGTGCACCGCCTGCTGATCGCCGACTCGGTCGACGAGCGGATGATCGAGCTCCTCGGCTCGAAGGCCCAGCTCTTCGACGCGTACGTCCGCCACAGCACGATCGCGCAGGCCGCCCCGGGCGCGGTGGACATCTCCGAGGTACAGCTGGCGCGGATGATCGTCGCGCAGGAGCAGCAACGGCTGGCGGGCACCCCGGAGCCGCCCCGCCGCCTGGTCGCCACCACACCGGCCACCGAGCAGGCCCGCCGGCCGTGACCTACGGGTCGAGCCGCCGCCGGTGCGCCCGATCGCGTACCGGCCCCCGGGGAGGCGCAGCTCGGCCTCCGTGCCCGCGACGTCCGGCGCCGGTCAGGCGCGCACAGGTCTCGCTCGCCGCGCCGGCCGCCGGCCGCCGGCCGCCGGCCGCGGTAGAGTCGGTCGCGCTCGGCGAAACGACGCCGGCGAAACGGGGGGAGGCTCGTTGACGAGCAGACTGCTGCAGGTGGTGGTCGACTGCCGGGACCCGCATCGGCTGGCCGGGTTCTGGGCGGCCGTCCTGGAGTACCGGGTCATCGAGGACAAGGGCGACCAGGTCGAGATCGCCTCGTGGGAGCCGACCGTGGAGGCGGTCCGCCGGGAGCCGATGCCCTCGACGGTCATGTTCATCAAGGTCCCCGAGGACAAGCTCACGAAGAACCGGCTGCACCTCGATGTCATGCCGTTCGACGTGACCCAGGACGCCGAGGTCGAGCGCCTGATCGGCCTCGGCGCCCGGCGGGTCGACATCGGCCAGGGCGAGCAGAGCTGGGTCGTCATGGCCGACCCGGAGGGCAACGAGTTCTGCGTGCTGCGCAGCATCGCACCGTAGTGCGAGGAGAGTTCGCGTAGCGGGGTCCGGGTGTGCGGCCTCCGCACCGCCACCACGCCGTCGATCTCCCCGGCGGAGGTGCATTGCGGGAGCGCTCAGCCGCGGCGGCGTCGGCGGCCGTGACCCGGACGGGTCGGGGCCGCCGGCGCTCGAACTCGGCCAACGTTCGGTGACCGGTCAGAAGGGGAAAGCGCGGGGGGTGTCGCGGAGCGTGACCCACTGCAGCTCCGTGAAGTCCTCCGCCGCGAAACCCAGCCCGAAGCGCCCCCAGCCGCTGTCCTTCACGCCGCCGAACGGCATCTGGGGCTCGTCGTTCACGGGCTGGTCGTTGACGTGGACGATGCCCGCCTCCAGGCGCCGGGCCAGGTCCAGCGCGCCGTACGTGTCCCCGGTCAGGATGCCCGCCGTCAGGCCGAAGCGGGACGCGTTCGCCCGTGCCACCGCCTCCTCGCGGTCGGCCACGACCTCCAGGATCGCCACCGGGCCGAAGGTCTCCTCGAACGCGATCTCGGCCTCCGGCGGTACCTCCGCCAGCACCGTGGGCGGGTAGCACGGCGGCTGCGGGGTGCCGCCCGTCAGCACGCGGGCGCCCAGGGCCACCGCCTCGTCGACGCGCCGGGTGACCAGCGACAGGGCCCAGCGGTTGATCAGCGGGCCGATCACCGTCGACGGGTCGCGCGGGTCGCCCACCGGGAGGGTGGCGACCTTCGCGGTGAAGCGTTCGGTGAACTCCGCCGCAATCGCGTGCTCCACCAGGATGCGGCGCGCGCACATGCACACCTCGCCCTGGTGGACGAACGCGCCGTACGCGGCCGCCTCCACGGCGTGGTCGAGGTCGGCGTCGGCCAGGACGATGAGGGAGTTGTGGCCGGACAGCTGCAGCACCGGGCGCTTGAGGTGGCGGGCGGCCAGCTCGGCCAGCCGGCGGCCCGTGACGGTGGAGCCGGTGAAGCTGACCCGGCGCACGCGCGGGTGGGTGACCAGCTCCTCGGCGATCATGCCGGCGTCGCCCGAGGCGTGGGTGACCACGTTGAGCGCGCCCGGCGGCAATCCGGCCTCGGCGAAGATCTCCGCCCAGATGGTACCGCCGGACATGGGCGACTCCTCGGAGGGTTTCAGCACCACGGTGTTGCCCAGCGCGAGGGGTCCTGCGACGGCGCGCCCGGCGAGGACGAGCGCGGCGTTCCACGGGGCGATCGCGGCGACCACACCGACCGGCCGGCGCACCGCGAGGGCCCGGGTGCCGGGCACGTCGGACGGCAGGACCTGGCCCGTCGGCGCGTAGGCGAGGGCGCCGGCCTGCTCCAGCAGCGACTGGCAGAAGTCGAGCTGTACCCCGGCGAAGTGGGCGCCGCAGCCGGTCTCCGCGGCCAGCAGGTCCCGGATCTCGCCGCGGCGGCGATCGAGCACACCGGCGGCGCGGAGGAAGATCCGTTGCCGCGTGGCCGGTAGCGCCCGGGCCCAGCCGTCGAACGCGGCGTGCGCGGCCTCGATCGCGCGGCGCGCGTCGTCGGCGTCGCCGGACGCGACCCGGGCGAGCGGGCGGCCGGTCCACGGGTCGTCGTCGGTGTGCTCGCGGCCGCCGATCGACGGGACCCACTCGCCGGCGATGTGGTGCGACACCAGGGGCAGCTCGTCGGTCACGATGTCGGTGCTCCTCGGCGCTCGGGGCGTCACCCACGGCTCGGGTCAGGTGTTTCGAATACTAAAACGCCGTTGCTACGGTTGGGCATGTCCCTTGACGCAGAGGAACCCGCGGGCCCGCCGGCCTCCCTGTCGCAGTCGCTGGAGCGCGGCCTGGCGATCCTGTCGGCGTTCACCAGCGCCGGCCCGCTGCTCGGCGTCGCGGACCTGTCCCGGGCGGTCGGGCTCAACCGCTCGACGACGTACCGGTACGTCGCGACCCTGGCCGCGCTCGGGTACGTCCAGCAGGACGCCGAGACGCGCAAGTACGCGCTCGGCCCGCGGGTCGTCGACCTCGGCTTCGCGGCGCTGTCCTCGATGGAGGTGACCCGGGTCGCGCACCGGCACCTGCAGGCACTGTCGGACGAGACGGGGTATGCGGCGAGCATGGCGGTGCTCGACGGGCCGGACATCGTCTACGTCGAGCGCTGCCGCAGCCGCCGCAGCGCCGGGGTGGCCGTCGACCTGAACCTGCACGTGGGGTCGCGGTTGCCGGCGTACTGCACGTCGATGGGCAAGGTGCTGCTGGCCCACCGGGAGCCGGTGGCCCTGCGGACGCTGCTGGACCGCACCGACCTGGCCCGGCGCGGGCCGAAGACGATCGTCGCCCGGGAGCAGCTGATGGCCGCGCTCGCCCGGGTGCGGCAGAGCGGGATCGCGGTCAGCGACGAGGAGCTGGCGCCCGGCCTGCGCTCGATCGCCGCGCCGGTGCGGGACCGGACCGGGCACGTGGTGGCGGCGATCAACGTCGCGGCCCACCTGACGACGTGGACCGTCTCGCTGGACTCGCTCGTCACCAAGATCGAGGGGCCGCTGCGGCGCACGGCCGGCGAGATCTCGACGCGCATGGGGTATCGCGCAGTGTTCGAATAGTTGAAACACCGTGTTGATGGAGCGGACAACGCGGTCCTACATTCGGCGGCATGTTCCTGGACGCGGCACAGTGGGACGGCAAGATCTTCGTCGGCGGGTCCTGGGTCCCCGGCTCCGGCGGCACCCGCACGGTGGTCGAGCCGGCGACCGGCGCCCCGCTCGGCACCGCCGGACTGGCCTCGGCCTCGGACGTCGCCCGGGCGGCCGAGTCGGCGGCCGCCGCGCAGCGCGGGTGGGCGGCGGCCCCGCACCCCGAGCGGGCCGCGGTCCTGCGCCGCGCCGGGGCGCTGTTCGCCGCGCACGCCGAGGAGATCTCCTGGTGGAACATCCGCGAGGTGGGCGCCGTCCCCGGGATGGCGGGCTTCGCGGTACACACCGCGGAACAGGAGTGCTACGAGGCGGCCGGGTTGCCGAGCCGCCCCTACGGCGAGCTGCTGCCGAGCGAGCAGCCCCGCCTGTCGATGGCCCGCCGCGGCCCGGCCGGCGTCGTCGGGGTCATCGCGCCGTTCAACGTGCCGATCATCCTCGGCATCCGCTCGGTCGCCCCGGCCCTCGCCCTCGGCAACGCCGTCATCCTCAAGCCCGACCCGCGCACCGCCGTCACCGGCGGCGTCACCATCGCCCGCGTCTTCGAGGAGGCCGGCCTGCCCCCGGGCGTGCTGCAGGTCCTCCCCGGCGGCGCCGACGCCGGCGAGGCGATCGTCAGCCACCCGCTGGTCCGGGTCATCTCCTTCACCGGCTCGACCGCGGCCGGCCGCCGCGTCGGCGAACTGGCCGGCCGCCACCTCAAGCGCGCCCACCTGGAGCTGGGCGGCAACTCCGCCCTGATCGTCCTCGACGACGCCGACCTGGACGCGGCCGTCGGCCTGGCGGCGTGGGGCAGCTTCTTCCACCAGGGCCAGATCTGCATGACCACCGGCCGGCACCTGGTCCACGAGCGGCTGTACGACGACTTCGTCGAGCGCCTGGCCGCGAGGGCCGCGCGCCTTCCGGTCGGCGACCCGGCCCGCGAGCAGGTCGCCCTGGGCCCGGTCATCGACGCGGGCCAGCGCGACAAGATCCACGACCTGGTGACCGCGAGCACCGGCCGGGGCGCCCGCCTGGCCGCCGGCGGCTCGTACGACCGCCTCTTCTACCCGGCCACGGTCCTCGCCGACGCGAGCCTGGACACCCCGGCCTTCGCCGAGGAGATCTTCGGCCCGGTCGCCCCGGTGGCCCGCTTCACCGACTTCGAGGAGGCCGCGTCGCTGGCGGCGGCGAGCGAGTACGGCCTGTCGCTGGGCATCGTGACGCGCGACGTGATGCGCGGACTCGCGCTGGCCGACCGCCTCCCGACGGGCATCGTGCACATCAACGACCAGACGGTGAACGACGAGGCCAACGCCCCGTTCGGCGGCGTGGGCGCCTCGGGCACGGGCGCCCGCTTCGGCGGTGCGGCGGCCAACGTGGCGGCCTTCACGGAGACCCGGTGGGTGACCGTCCGCGGCGACACGGCCCGCTACCCGTTCTGAGCCGTGCCCAGTACGTGGTCCTCGGTCGCCGGCCGCCGCGGCTCGCGAGCTCGCAGGCGAATGACTGATGAGCGCGGCCCACCGACGCCGGAGAGTCGACCTCGACACCGCCGTACCTCGCCGGGGAGCGGCAGAGAGGATCGAACATGCCCGAGGAAAGCGCCGCCGAGGCAAGCAAGGCCGTTGTCCGCCAGTACTTCGAGCTGCTGGACCGGGGCCGCGAGCACCCGGTCTCCATGTGCACGGACGACTTCAAGTTCACCGTCTTCGGATTCCCGACCATCGGCCTGCAGGAGTCCATCGACTTCGCGAAGATCTTCTTCGACGGCATCCCGGACCTGACGCACCCGCTGGAGGAGCTCATCGCGGAGGGCAACACCGTAGCCTTCCGGTACCGGTACGAGGGCACGCACACCGTGGAGCTCATGGGCGCCCCGCCGACCGGCAACCAGATCCTGTACTACGGCATCGGCTTCATGCGGGTCGTCGACGGCAAGGTCTCCGAGTTCATCGTGTCCCCGGACCGGGTGACCCTGATGCAGCAGATCGGCCTGCTGCCGGTCACCTGACGGCCGCCAGGAACGCGAAACCCGGGGGGCCGGCTGGTGGCCGGCTCCCCGGGTGTGGGTGGGTGTTGTTCAGAT
>NZ_BMPI01000089.1:0-15097 GCF_014647515.1 Dactylosporangium sucinum
CGCTTCGCTCCGGCGCCGCGAGTACAGGCTGAACCGATGGTGAGCGGCCCCTCCGCTACGCTCCGGACCGCTCACGGAAGGGTCAGGATCTCGTAGCCGTCCTCGGTCACCACGATCGTGTGCTCGAACTGGGCCGTCCACCTGCGGTCCTTGGTGACCACGGTCCAGCCGTCCTTCCAGATGTCGTACTCGTGGGTGCCGAGCGTGATCATCGGCTCGATCGTGAACGTCATGCCCGGCTCCATGATCGTGGTGAGCCGCGGGTTGTCGTAGTGCGGGACGTAGAGCCCGGTGTGGAAGACCTCGTTGATGCCGTGGCCGGTGAAGTCCCGGACCACGCCGTATTGGAACCGCTTCGCGTAGGCCTCGATGACCCGGCCGATCGCGTTGAGCGGGCGCCCCGGCGCGACGGCCCGGATGCCGCGCATCATCGCCTCGCGGGTGCGCTCGACGAGCAGCCGCGCATCCTCGGTGACGTCACCGACGCAGAACGTCTGGTTGGTGTCGCCGTGCACGCCGCCGATGAAGGCCGTGACGTCGACGTTGAGAATGTCGCCGTCCTCGATCACCGTCGAGTCGGGGATGCCGTGGCAGATGACCTCGTTGAGCGAGGTGCAGCAGGATTTCGGGAAGCCCTTGTACCCCAGCGTCGACGGATAGGCCCCGTGATCGCACAGGAACTCGTGGACGACCCGGTCGATCTCGTCGGTCGTCACGCCCGGCTTCGCGTGCTCGCCGGCCAGGGCCGTCGCCCGCGCGGCGAGCCGGCTCGCGACCCGCATCCGCTCGATGATCTCCGGCGTCTGGACGTCGGACCCGCGATGCTTCTGCGGTGCGCGCTTCCCGACATACTCGGGGCGCGCGATGCCGGCGGGAACCTGGCGCCAGGGGGTCTGGACACCTGGGGCTAGAGGTGCGCGGACGGTCATGCGGAAAAGCCTAACGCGCATCAACGGACGGCGGTCTGGGTAACCCCTTCAGCATGATCGACGAAGAGCGCGTCGAGGACCGGGCCGCCCTGCTCCTGCCCGAGGAGCTGGCGGCCGGCAGCGACGACCCGAAGGCCCAGGCCGAGGCCCTGCTGCGGGACTCCGACGACCGCGAGCACTACCGCGAGACCGCGCCGGACCTGCGCATCGAGCGCCGCACGTCCGACGAGGCCGCGTCATGATGCCTTCAGTACCTCACTGTTGAAGCGCGCGACGAGCGCCCGAGCCTCGTCCTCCCGCCCCTTCGGCACCAGGATGTCCGCCGCCTGGTAGTCCGTCCGGGCCCCGTACCGCCCGCTCTGGATGGTGGTGAACACCACCCTGGCCGGCCGGCCGGCGACGAACTCGACCGACTTCAGCGGCCCCGTCGGCGCGAACGCGGAGTAGCCGCCGGGCCGCCGCAGCACCCCGAGCTCGCTGATGGACATCTGCCCGGTCCGGCCGTCGCGGGCGAACGTCCCGGCCCCGCTGAGCCACACGATCAGCATCATGGCGCCCACACCGACGATCATGATCCCGCCGACGAAGATGAACGTCTGGCCGTCCTCGAAGCCGAGCAACAGCCCGATGATCAGGAGGACGGCGGCGATGCCCAGCGCGATCCGCGCGGCGCTGAGGCTGCGCCGGAGCCGGGCCGCCTCGACCTTGTTGGCCGCCTTCCACTCCGCCTCGTCATAGGACCACTGGGCCCAACTCTCGCCGGCCGCGAGACGGTCCATGTCGTCGATGTACCGCTTGGGCCACAAGAGGAACCGGATCAGCACCAGCATCAGGCCGATCATGAGGACGAGCGCCGTCAGCATGGCGGCGGAGATGTACAGGTCGGCGTCGGGGTCCTCGTACCCGCCGTCCCCGGTGATCACGAAGACCCCACCGAGCCACATCGCCCCGACGATGATCGGGACGAACACGAAGGTGATGGTCAGGAAGATGCGCATGTGCTCGATGGCGAAGACCTTCCTCATGCGAGCAGGTTAGGAATCGCCCACCTTCACTGCCGCACGACGACGCCAACCCGACACCCCTCAGCCCGCCTCGCGGACCAGTTCGCTGAGCAACACCGTCCGGACCAGGACGTAGCGGCCGTCCTCCAAGCGATGCATCAGCACGGACCAGTCGTCACCGGCCCGCTCGGCCCGCCAGTACTCCGGGATGCCGAAGCGCGCGTAGAGCTTCGGCTTCACGACCCGGTCCTCGTCAACCGAACCCCGCGACACTATCTCGACGACGATGTCGATGATGTCAGGCGCCTGGACGTTGTCATCCGACGCCGTCGATCCCATTCGGATCACCGACACGTCGGGAACTCGGTAGTGGCGGTCGTCAAATCGCACGCCGATGTCGTGATACGCCTCGCGGCCGATGCGGTCGAAGTAGACGAGCAGATCGCCCGATGCCCGCTGGTGAGCAGGAAAGGGCGGCGGCGTCATCTTCGGCACTCCCTCGTGCAGCTCGACCTTGAAACCTTCCGGCTCGCGCATCGCGAGCACGTCGGCGACCGTGAGCTCGCCGCGGAGCGCCCAGTCGTCGGGAAGCTCGATGAGCATGCTTGCCGTCCTCATGGTTCGAGACTAGCAACGGTTAGGGCCGTAAGGCTAACTGGCCCTCTGTGCGCGGGCGGCCTCTACGAAGGCTTCGAAGAGGCGGAAGTCCGTGGTGTCCTCCGGGTGCCACTGGACGCCCAGCGCGAAGGTCTTCGACGGGTCCTCCACGACCTCGACGAGGTCGTCCTCCGGGCACCAGCCCGTGGCCGTGAGCTTGCCCGGATCGGCGATGCCCTGGTGGTGGTAGGAGTTCACGATGACGGCCTCCCCCAGCACCGCCGCCGCCCGGGAACCCGGAGCGAGCTGCACGGGGTGTTCGCCGAACTTCGGGCCGCTCACCGGGCGGTGGTTGTGGTGGCCCAGCACGTCGGGGAGGTGCTGGTGGAGGCGGCCGCCGTAGGCGACGCACATCAGCTGCATCCCGCGGCAGATGGCGAACAGCGGCAGGTCGGCGTCGAGCGCGGCCCGCATGAGCAGCAGCTCGGCGGCGTCCCGCTCCGGCTTGACCTTGGTGGTGGGGTGCGGCGGCTCGCCGTAGAGGTCGGGGTTCACGTCGGAGCCGCCCGTGAACATGATGCCGTTCAGGCCCTCCAGGACGTCAATGTCCGGGTCGTCCGGGGTGACGAGGACCGCACGGCCGCCCGAGGCGTGCACGGCGTGAACGTACGACAGGGGCAGGACCGCGGAGAACGTGTCGTTGAGCCCGAAACGGGTCTCCTCGGCGTAGGTGGTCAGGCCGATGACCGGTCGCGACATACCATCAACCTAACCCGCGGGTGTGAGGTTGTGGAGGATCTCCAAGGCCAGATCCAGGGCGGCCGAAGGGTCGACGTCGGGGTGAGCGATCCGCCGATCCCAGTTGAGGTCGTAGAAGACCTCGGTGACGCCCTGGGTGGCGAGCCAGGCCGTGTCCTCGCGCACCTGCTCGTACGAACCCTCCAGGCGCCGGCGCTCGGGACCCAGGTCGTGGTCGCTGAGCCGGACCACGCCGCGGCAGACGATCCGCACCGCGGCCGGGTCCTTGCCCGCCTTCTCGGCGCCCGCCCGGACCAGCTCGACGTCGCGGTGGATGTGCGCCAGGTCGGTCGCGCTGCGGCTCACCCAGCCGTCGGCGATCTCGCCGGCCCGCGCGAGCGCCGCCGGCACCGAGCCGCCGAGCAGCAGCTGCGGGCCCGGCGGCTTCGGGGCCATCCGGCTGGGCGGCACCCTGTAGAGGTCGCCGTCGAACGAGCTGACCTCGTCGCCCCACAGCGTGCGGAGCACGGCGACGTACTCGCGCACCCGCTTGGCCCGGTGCTCGACCGACCCGCCCGTCGCGGCGAACTCCGCCTCCGACCAGCCGGTGCCCAGCCCCAGGTCGAGCCGGCCGCCGCTGAGCAGGTCGAGCGTGCCCGCCTGCTTGGCCAGGTAGGCGGGCGAGAGGAACGGCAGGTTGACCACCGCCACGCCGAGCCGGACGGCGGTGGTCCGCGCGGCGGCGAACGTCAGCGCGACGATCGGGTCGAGGACGCTGCGGTACACCGGGTCGAGCTGCTGGTCCGCTCCCACCAGCAGGCGCTGGAACGTCCAGAGCGAGTCGTAGCCGCCCCGCTCCGCCTCGACCGCCACCTGCGCCAGTCGCTCCGGCGTGGCCCACGATCCCGACACCGGCAGCCCGAACCCGATCCGCATGCCTCCAACCTACTCAGACGGCCCGCACGAGCGCCGCGAAGGGACGCACGTCACCGGCCTCCTCCGGGTGCCATTGGACGCCGAGGACGAACCGGCGGGCCGGGTCCTCGACCGCCTCGGTCACCTCGTCGTCGGACCAGCCGGTCACCGTCAGCGTGCCGGGTTTGTCGACCGCCTGGTGGTGGTACGAGTTGACCTCCGCCGACGGCCCGAAGACCCTGGCCGCCCGCGAGCCGGCGGCGAAGCGCGCCGGATGGGTGCCGTAGACGCCCGGGGCCGGCTGGTGGCGTTCGTTGCCCAGCACGTCGGGCAGGTGCTGGTACAGCGTGCCCCCATAGGCGACGGCGAGCAGCTCCATACCGCGGCACACGCCCAGCACCGGCAGGTCGGCGTCGAGCGCGGCCCGCAGGACGGCCAGCTCGCCGGCGTCGCGGTCGGGCCGGGTCCTCGTCGTCGGGTGCGGCTCGGCACCGTAGCGCGACGGCTCGATGTCCGCCCCGCCGGCCAGCACGAGGCCGTCGAGCCGCCCGATCAGCCCGGCGGCGTCGTCCCCGGCGTCGGGCGGCAGGACGACCGGGCGGGCTCCGGCGTCGCGCACCACCCGAACGTACGACTCCGGAATCAGCACCGCCCGGGTGTCCCACACGCCCCAGCGCGCCGGCTCGGCGTAGGCCGTGATCCCGATCAGCGGTCTCATAGCGGGGTCACGTACGCGCCGGTGATGCCGCCGTCGACCACGAACGTCGAGGCCGTGATGAAGGAGGCGTCGTCGCTGGCGAGGAACGCCACGGCGCCGGCGATCTCCTCCGGGTTGCCGAAGCGGCCCATCGGGACGTGCACCAGCCGCCGGGCCGCGCGCTCGGGATCCTTCGCGAACAGCTCCATGAGCAGCGGGGTCGCGATCGGTCCGGGGCACAGCGCGTTGACCCGGATGCCCTGGCGGGCGAACTGCACGCCGAGCTCGCGGGTCATCGACAGCACGGCGCCCTTGCTGGCCGTGTAGGCGATCTGCGAGGTCGCGGCGCCCAGCAGGGCCACGAAGCTGGCCGTGTTGATGATCGAGCCCTTGCCCTGCGCCAGCATGTGGGGGATGACGTACTTGCAGCAGTAGTAGACGCTGGTCGTGTTGACCTTCAGGACCCGCTCCCACGCCTCGATGCCCGTGTCGAGGATGGAGTCGTCGTCGGGCGGCGAGATGCCGGCGTTGTTGAAGGCGATGTCGACCCGCCCGTGGCGCTCGACGACCCCGTCGAAGAGCGCCTTCACGGCCTCCTCGTCGGCCACGTCGACGGCCACGAACTCGCCGCCGACCTCCTTCGCCGCCGCCTTGCCCGCGTCCGGGTTGAGGTCGACCGCCACGACCTTCGCGCCCTCCGACGCGAACCGGCGGGCGGTGGCGAGCCCGATGCCGCTGCCGGCGCCGGTGATGACCGCGACGCGGTCCTGCAGACGTGCCTGCACCTATGCCTCCGTGCTGAAGTAGACGTTCTTGACCTCGCTGAACGCGGCGACCGCGTCCGGCCCGAGCTCACGACCCAGGCCGCTCTGCTTGACCCCGCCGAACGGCGTCCAGTAGCGGACCGAGGAGTTGGAGTTGACGCTGAGGTTGCCCGCCTCGACGCCGCGCGCGACGCGGATGCCGCGGCCCAGGTCGCCGGTCCAGATCGAACCCGACAGCCCGTACTCGGTGTCGTTGGCCTTCCGGATCGCGTCGTCCTCGTCGTCGAACGGCATGACCGACAGCACCGGCCCGAAGATCTCCTCACGCCAGTGCTGGTCATCGGTGGACCGGGCGCCGACAACGGTCGGCGGCATCCACCAGCCCTTGCCGTCGGGCGCGGTGCCGGTGAACAGCACTTCCTTTTCGGATATATACGATTTGACCGACTCGCGCTGACCGCTGGAGATCAGCGGGCCCATCTGCGCGGTCTCCAGGGAAGGGTCCTCGCAGCGGAACGCCTTGACCGACTGCTCCAGCAGGCCGAGAAACTTGTCGTACACGCCGGCCTGCACCAGCAGCCGCGACCGGGCGCAGCAGTCCTGGCCGGCGTTGTCGAACACGGCGCCGGGCGCCCCGGCGGCCGCCCTCTCCAGGTCGGCGTCCGCGAACACGATGTTGGCGCTCTTGCCGCCGAGCTCCAGGGTCACGCGCTTCACCTGGTCGGCGCAGCCGGCCATGATCTGCTTGCCGACGTCGGTGGAGCCCGTGAAGCAGACCTTGCGGACGAGCGGATGGGTGACGAACCGCTGCCCGACGATGGAGCCTTTCCCCGGCAGTACCGTGAGAACGCCCTCCGGAAGCCCGGCCTCCAGCGCCAGCTCGCCGAGGCGGATGGCGGTCAGCGGGGTAAGCTCGGCCGGCTTGAGCACGACCGTGTTGCCGGCCGCGAGAGCGGGCCCGAAGCCCCATCCGGCGATGGGCATGGGGAAGTTCCAGGGCACGATGATGCCGACCACGCCGAGCGGCTCATAGAAGGTGACGTCGATGCCACCGGCGACGGGGATCTGCCGGCCGCTGAGCCGCTCAGGCGCTCCGGCGTAGTAGTCGAGGACGTCGCGGACGTTCCCGGCCTCCCACCGCGCGTTGCCGATGGTGTGCCCGGAGTTGCGCACCTCGAGCTGCGCGAGCTCCTCGTTGTGCGCGTCGACCACGGCCGCGAACCGCCGCAGCAGCCGCGCCCGGTCCCCGGGCGCGACCTTCCGCCAGCTCTCGAACGCTCGTTGCGCCCGCTCGATGGCCGCGTCGGTCTCCTCGACGCTGGTGGCCGGCACCGTGGCCACGATCTCTTCGCTCACCGGCGAGATGACGTCATGCACTGCCTACTCCTTCCAGTCCCCGCTCACTCCGCCGACCCGCTTCCGCACCCCACCCGCACCGCCGCCGTCCCGCCCCGAACGCCGCGTCCAGCCGGCACCGCCGCCGTCCCGCCCCGAACGCCGCCTGTGCTCTCCCGCCGCCGCACTCTCCCCGCCGCGCGCACTGCCTCTTCGCTGACCGCCCCACCCCAACCGCCGGTCGCTCCCGCTCTCACTTCCGCGATCTTGGACTTGTGGTCCCTAATATTCCCGACATTTCCGTTTTATCCGGGACCATAACTCCAAGATCGGCGCGGTTGGCGTCGCGGCACCCGGACTGCCAGCCAGCCGGCCGAGCGGCGCGGGGAGAGCGGGGCGGCCAGCGGGCCGGGCGCCGTAACGGGCCGGGCGCCGTAACGGGCCGGGCGCCGTAACGGGCGGAGAGTAGTGCGGTCACAGGCGTTCGAAGCCGCGGAGCAGCTCCCAGTCCGTCACCGCCGCGTCGAACGCGGCCAGCTCCACCCGCGCGTTGTTCGCGTAGTGCTCGACCACCTCGTCGCCGAACGCCTCCCGGGCCAGCGCGCTCGACTCCCACAGCCCCAGCGCCTCCCGCAGCGTCGAAGGCACCCGCGGCGCGGAGGCGTCCTCGTACGCGTTGCCGGTGTAGATGTCCTCCAGCGGCAACGCGTTCCGGATGCCGTGCAGAGCGCCGGCGACGAGGGCGGCGATCGCGAGGTACGGGTTCACGTCCGCGCCGGGCACGCGGTTCTCCACCCGGCGCGACGCGCCGTGGCCGACGACCCGCAGCGCGCACGTGCGGTTGTCGTCGCCCCACCGCACCGCGGTCGGCGCGAAGGAGCCGGCCTGGTAGCGCTTGTAGGAGTTGATGTTCGGCGCGTAGAGCAGCGTGAAGTCGCGCATCGTCGCCAGCAGGCCGGCCATCGCGTGGTGGAACACCTCGTCGCCGGCCGGGCCGTTCGCGTCGCGCAGCGAGAAGTGGATGTGGCAGGAGTTGCCCTCCCGGGCGTTGGGCTTGGCCATGAACGTGATGGAGACGCCCTCCTGGGCGGCGATCTCCTTCGCCCCGTTCTTGTACAGCGTGTGCCCGTCCGCGTTGCGCAGCGCCTCGTCGTAGCGGAAGGCGATCTCGTGCTGGCCGAGGTTGCACTCCCCCTTGGCGCTCTCCGGCACCAGGCCCGCGCCCGCCATGTCGTTGCGGATCCGGCGCAGGAGCGGCTCGATGCGGGCCGTCTGCAGCAGCGAGTAGTCGGCGTTGAAGACGTTCGCCGGGGTCAGGTCCCGGTAGCCGCGTGCGTGGGCGTCCTCGTAGCTGTCGCGGTACACGATGAACTCGAGCTCGGTGCCCGTGAAGGCCCGCAGGCCCGTGTCGGCCAGCCGGGCGAGCTGCGCCTGCAGGATCTGCCGCGGCGACGCGAGCACCGGGCCGGCGCCGTCGAGCCAGCCCAGGTCGGCCAGCACGAGCGCGGTGCCGGGCTGCCACGGGATGCGGCGCAGGGTGCTGAGGTCGGGGAGCATCGCGAAGTCGCCGTAGCCGCGCGCCCACGAGGACATCGCGTAGCCGTCGACGGTGTTCATCTCGACGTCGACCGCGAGCAGGTAGTTGCATCCCTCGGTGCCGTGGGCGACGACCTCGTCGAGGAAGTGGCGCGCATAGAACCGCTTGCCCTGCAGCCGCCCCTGCATGTCGGTGATCGCCACGACGACGGTGTCGATCTCACCCTCGTCGACGGCGATGCGCAGCTGCTCGACGGTCATCATCGGCTTCCCCTAAAGGTCTAGAACCAAACCATAAGCTCAACCCAACAGGCCGCGCAACAACGCCGCGGTGGCGTCGCAGTGCTCCTCCATCTCGGCCCGCGCCGTGGCCGGGTCGCCGGCCAGGATCGCCTCGACGACGCGCTCGTGCTGGGCGTCGGAGTGGTCGAGGTTGCGCCGCAGGACCGGGATCGCGGCCAGCAGCCGGTCCAGGCGCAGCTGCACGTCGGCGATGGCCGCGGTGACGGACGTCGAGCCGCTCGCCGAGGCGATCGCCAGGTGCAGCCGGGAGTCGTTGACCCGCCGGGTGAGCGGGTCGCGGGTGCGGGCCGATCCCAGGCAGGCCACGAGGTGCGCCCGGTCGGCCGCGGACAGCGCGCGGGTCGCCGCGAGGGCCGCGGCGCCCGGCTCCAGCACGCGCCGGAAGTCCAGCGCGTCGTGCAACGCGTCGCCCATCTCGCGGGCGAGGGCCGCCGCGTCGCGGTCGTGCACGACGACGGCGTCGCCCGTGGCGCGCACGACGAAGGTCCCGCCGGAGCGCCCGCGCCGCGACTCCAGGAACCCGGCCTCGCGGAGGGCGGCGATCGCCTCCCGCAGGGTCACCCGGCTCACCTGGAGCCGCTCGGCCAACTCACGCTCGGGCGGCAGGCGCTCGCCGACGGGCACCAGCCCGAGGCGGATCGTCTGGGCGAGCCGGGCGACGGTGATCTCGAAGGCGTTGCCGCCCCGGACCGGCCGCCACATCGGCACGCCCGACAAGGGCTCCGTAGCCACCGGCATCCGACCTCCCCGCGTCGTGGTCCGGGCCGGAGCCCGGCCCGGACCACATCATTCCCTACTCCGCGGCCTTGGCCGTGTCCTCTTCCGGGACCTCATCGATCGTCCGGATCGGGCCTGTGAACCAGGTCCGGGCCGAGGCGTACCACCAGATCGCGGCGCCGCCGATGACGATCAGCAGCGCGACCGGCGCGTAGTTCACGGCCGTGAACGTGAAGTCCTTGTTGCCGGGGATCGCGGCCGGCGTGAAGGGCATGATGAAGTAGATCGAGACCACGACGATCTCGATGACCGCGATCCAGCCGAGCACCTTGTACTTGCTGCCGAGCGTCCACGGGCCGGGCACGAACCGGTCGCCCATCCGCAGCCGCAGGTAGATCGGGATCAGGAACGCGACGTAGAGCCCGATGACCGCCACCGAGACCACCGCGTAGAACGCGGTCGGCGCGCCCGTCGGGCTCTTGTAGAGGGCCGGCAGGGTCAGCACGAGGCCGGCGGCCGCGGCGGCGAAGATGGCGTTGACCGGCGTGCCGTTGCGGTCCACCTTGGACCACAGCCGCCAGCCCGGCACGGCCCGGTCACGGCTGAAGGCGTAGGTCATCCGCGACATGCTCGTCACGCAGCTCATGCCGCAGAAGAACTGTCCGATCGTGGAGATCAGGATGACCGCCTTGAAGAAGCCGGCGCTCAGCGCGGTCTCGAAGATGGCGCCGGAGAACCCGGCCGCCGCGTTGATCGCCTCGACGTCGGTCGCCGCGAACAGGAACGCCAGCAGCAGGATCCAGCCGCCGATCGCCGAGTAGAAGATGGACTGCCAGAGTCCCTTGGCGGCGGCGGTCGAGGCGCCCTTGGTCTCCTCGGAGACGTGCGCACAGGCGTCGAAGCCGGTGATGGTGTACTGCGTGAGCAGGAACCCGAACGGCAGGACGAGGAACCAGTAGGTGGCGTCGGAGTAGCCGGAGTTGTTGAAGCGCTCGGTGAACACGAACGACAGGCTCTGGTGCTTCTCCGGCACGAAGACCAGGATCAGCACGACGGCCGCGGCGCCGGCGACGTGCCACCACACCGAGACGTTCTGGAGCACGTCGATGATGCTGTGTCCCCAGATGTTGATCGCCACGTGCGCGGCCAGGATCAGCACGAAGAGCAGGAACGTCAGGTTGAGGTTCGTGCTGTCCCACGAGCTGTAGGCGTCGAGCACCAGGCTGAGGAAGGTCGCGCAGCCGTAGTCGACCGACGCGGTCACGGCGACGAGCCCGACCAGGTTGAGCCAGCCGGTGAACCAGCCGTGGACCGGCTTGCCCATCTTCGCGGCCCACCAGTAGATGCCGCCGGCCGTCGGGTACGCCGACACCAGCTCCGACATGCAGAAGCCGATGATCAGAATGAAGATCGAGATGAGCGGCCAGCCCCACGAGATGGCGATCGGACCGCCGTTCATCCACGCCTGGCCGAACGTCGTGAAGCAGCCGGCGAGGATCGAGATGATGGAGAACGAGATGGCGAAGTTGGAGAACCCGCTCCACTTGCGCCGGAGCTCCTGCTTGTAACCCAGTTCGGCGAGCCGCCGCTCGTCGTCGTCGAGCGGCAGGTCGGCCTGGGTCGGCGATGCCGACATGGGCACCTCCTCGGTGCTAGTGCTTGGGGGTGGTGGTGTTCCTTCCGGTCACCGTGTCGAGCAGGCCACCGAGACCGGGGTCGTCGAGCGAGCGCCGGGCCTGGTCCCACTTGTCGGCCGCCTCGGCGGCGTAGTCGAAGCCGGTCGCCGTCAGCAGTCCATGGTGGACGGTGAACCACAGCGCCCAGGTGACGTTGGACGCGATCAGAAAGAGCCGCACGCGGGCGGCGAGCGCGGGCGTGCGGTCCGCACCGAAGTAGGCGGCGGCGAGGAGCTCGACCTGATCCGGGTCGTAGTCGGCCTCGGCCGCGATGTCGCCCAGCTCGAACGCGGGATCATTGTTGCCGGACAGCTGGTAGTCGATGATCCGCACGCCGTCGCCGGTGGCGATGAAGTTCTCGGCGAGCAGATCGTTGTGGCACGGTACCGCGGGCAACGGCGCGACACTGAGCGCTGCCCGGATGTCGTCCACTGTGGACGAGCGGTCGAGGTACCCCTCCGGCAGCGGCAGGTCGTGCCGGGCACAGACGGCGAGGAGCTCGTCCCGCTTGGCGAAGATGTCGAAGGCGTTGCCGAACGCCGGCCCGGCGTGCAGCCGCCGGCAGGCCTCGGCGATCGCCGGCACCACCGCCGGGTGCCGCACGTCGGCGGCCCGCAGCGTGCGGCCGGGCAGGAACTCCAGCACGATCGCCGGCACGTCGTCGAGCACCGTGTAGACCCGGGCGCCCACGGTCCCGGCCGCCCGCACGGTGTTGGCGATCTCCTGCTCGGGCGGGATGCCCAGGCCGGCCGCGGAGACCGCCGGCTCCAGCACCCGCAACACGTAGGGCTGGCCGTCGACGTCCACGCGGAAGATGTGGTGCGACAGGCCGCCGTCGAGGCGCTGCCACTCCACCGCGCGGCCCACCCACGACGGGACCCGCTCCAGCAGGTCCGCCACTGACGGCACCGCGCTCATGACCCGGCCCCTTCGCCGCGATCAAACGCCGGTTTCGTGCCTTTAACGAGGCTGGCCCGAAGTGATCGGCGTCATGGTGTGCAAGAGTTAACGCCCCCGTCAGCCGCCCGTCAAGAGGACCGCTCGCGTTTACCTGGCGGAAACAAGTGGCACGGCTTCAGACCTTTTCCGCGGCCGATCCAAGGGCCACAATCAGGCATGCTTCCCGCAACGGCGCGTGTGGTCGTCATCGGCGGCGGGGTCGCCGGCTGCAGCATCGCCTATCACCTGGCCCGCCTCGGCTGGACCGACGTGGTGCTCGTCGAGCAGCACGAGCTCACCGAGGGCACGACGTGGCACTCCGCCGGGTTCGTCGGCCAGCTGCGGTCGACGATCAGCCAGACCCGCATGATCATGTACTCCTCCGGCCTCTACGCCGAGCTGCGGGAGCGCACCGGCCTCGACCCCGGCTGGCGGGGCGTCGGCGGACTGCGGCTGGCCACCACGCCGGAGCGGGTCGAGGAGCTACGCCGCCAGGCGAGCTCGGCCACGACGTACGGGCTGGGCATGGAGCTGCTCGGCCCGGCCGAGACCGTCGACCGGCTGCCCCTGCTCAACGTGGCCGACGTCCGGCTCGCCGGCTGGCTGCCCGGCGACGGCTGGCTGGAGCCGGCCCAGCTCGCCGAGGCGCTCGCCGCCGGCGCGCGCTCCCTCGGCGTCCGGATCGTCACCGGCACCCGCGTGACGGGCATCGTCGTCGCGGGCGGGCGGGTCAGCGCGGTCGACACGTCGGCCGGCCGCATCGCCGCCGAGGTCGTCGTCAACGCGGCCGGCGCCGCCGCCGGGCAGGTCGGCCGGCTGGCCGGCGTCGACCTGCCGATCGTGCCCAT
The DNA here is from genome assembly GCF_014647515.1 of Dactylosporangium sucinum. Classification (GTDB taxonomy): domain Bacteria; phylum Actinomycetota; class Actinomycetes; order Mycobacteriales; family Micromonosporaceae; genus Dactylosporangium; species Dactylosporangium sucinum. Next base: position 12,999 of record NZ_BMPI01000089.1, read on the forward strand.
CAAGCACCAGTACGTCGTCTCGGACTCGCTGGGCATGCCCACGATGGAGCTGCCGACCGTCCGGGACCCCGATCGCATCGTGTACTTCAGGGGCGGCGACGAGACCGGCCTGCTCGTCGGCGGGTACGTCCGCGACCCCTCGCTCTACTGGCCGGCGTCCATGGACCAGCCCCGCACGCTCTTCGAGCCCGACATGGCGAAGTTCGCCGAGTCGTGGGAGAACGCCCGGCACCGCGTGCCGGCGCTGCGCGACCTCGACATCGCGCGCGTCGTGCACGGCCCGGAGGCGTTCACGCCCGACGGCGAGTTCCTGCTCGGCGAGACGCCCGTGGCCGGGTTCTGGGTCGCCGCCGGGTTCTGCGTCCACGGCCTGGCCGCCGCCGGCGGGGTCGGCAAGGTGATGGCGGAGTGGATCGTCGACGGCTCGCCGGAGTACGACGTGTCCACGATGGACGTCCGCCGCTTCGGCGCGCACGCCGCCAGCCGCCGCTGGGCGAGCACGAAGGCCATCGACGGCTACTCGCGGTACTACGACGTGGTCTACCCCGGCCAGGAGTGGCAGGCCGCCCGCCCGCTGCGCCGCTCGGCGGTGTGGCCGCGGCTGGGCGAGCTCGACGCCGCCCTGGGCGAGAAGGCGGGCTGGGAGCGGGCCAACTGGTTCGGCGTCAACGCCGGCCTGACCCCGCAGGCGCAGCGCCCGAAGGGCTGGGCCGGCCGCTACTGGTCCCCGGCCATCGCCGGCGAGGTCGCCGCGACCACGTCCGCGGCCGGCCTGTTCGACCAGTCCTCGTTCGCGAAGCTGGACGTCCGCGGCCCCGGCGCCCTGGCCCTGCTCAACCACCTGTGCGCGAACGAGATCGACCGCCCGGTCGGCACCCTCGTCTACACGCAGCTGCTCAACTCCCGCGGCGGCATCGAGGCCGACCTCACCGTGACCCGCCTGGGCGAGCAGCACTTCCGCATCGTCACCAGCACCGCGTGCGGCGTCCGCGACGGGGACTGGATCCGCAAGCACGCCACCGACGACGTGCTCGTCGACGACGTGACCGGCGCCTACGGCTGCCTCTGCCTGTGGGGCCCGGCCGCCCGCGACATCCTGCAGCCGCTCACCGACGCCGCACTGTCCAATGCGGACTTCCCGTTCATGCGGGCGCAACGCCTGACGGTGGGCGCCGTGCCCGTCCTGGCCCAGCGGGTGACGTACGTCGGCGAGCTGGGCTGGGAGCTCTACGCCTCGACCGAGTACGTCCTGACCCTGTGGGACACCCTGAACGCCGCCGGCCGTCCGGCCGGCCTGCGCCCGGCCGGCTACCGCGCCATCGACTCGATGCGGCTGGAGAAGGGCTACCGGGTCTGGGGCTCCGACCTGACCACCGACACCGACCCTTTCTCGGCGGGTCTGGATGCTTTCGTACGCCTGGAGAAACCGTTCCTGGGCCGCGAGGCGTTGACGGCCCTGCAGTCGTCCGGCGGCCCGTCGCGCGCCCTGCGCTGCCTGGTCCTGGACGACCCCGGCACGGTCTGCCTGGGCAGCGAGCCGGTCCGCGTGGAGGGCCGGCCCTGTGGCCGGGTCACGTCGGGCGGGTTCGGCTACCGGGTCGGCGCCTCGATCGCGTACGCGTACCTGCCCGCGGACGTCGAGATCGGCACCCCGATCGAGGTGAGCGTCTTCGACCGCTGGATTCCCGGCGTGGTACGGGCCGAGCCCCTCTACGACCCCAAGATGCTCCGCGTCCGCGCCTGACCCCCCACCCCCCTTTTTGCGTCGATCTTGCACCTGTGGTGCCCACATCGTGGGTTATCGCCCCGTTTTGTCGCCACCACAACTGCAAGATCGACGCGGGAGGGTGACCACCGCGGGCCTCCGGGCTCTTGGGGCGACGGCGATGGCAGCGTCCGTGCCGCCGGGGCGGATGCACCGGCGGCACGAGCGGTGTCCGACGGGAGCGACGGTCGTGCGCCCGACGGTGATTTGGCAATCTCGATGCTCTAGGCCCTGTTTCACGACTGGGGTCGGAGTGCGGCGGAGTCCAGATTTCTCCTGGCGGTGCCCCGCGGAAGTCTGGCTACCGGTGTTGTAACCGGGCTTTCGCGGGGTG
>NZ_BMPI01000089.1:15149-42533 GCF_014647515.1 Dactylosporangium sucinum
ACTCCGCCGCAGCCCGGCCCCAGTCGTGAAACAGGGCCTAGCTCTCGGGCCGGTCGATCACCCGGAGCCAGCTGCCGTCGGGCTGGCGGCGCACCAGCTGGACGCGGCCGCCCGTGCCGTCCTTGGGGCGGGTCGACGTCAGCGCCAGGTCGCCGTGGGCGACGGTGGGGAGCGCGTCCTCGGGCTCGAACTTCGGGACGTGCCGGAGCATCTCCTCGAACACCCCGCGCATCGCGTCGCGGCCGACCGTGCGGGAGCCCGGCGGGTACGCGAGGACGGCGTCCGGCTCGTAGAGCTCGGTCAGACCGGCCACGTCACCCGCGTTGGCGCGCTCGACGAACAGGCGGGAGATCTCTTCCGGTGTCATCGCCTTCTTGGTCATGACACCACCGTCGCGCGGTTCCCGTGAGAAGTCCAAGCGTGGTTCGTGCTCGGATCTAGAATCGTTGGTTATGGAGCTGCATCAGCTCGTGTACTTCGTCGCGGTGGCCGAGGAGGGTGGGTTCACACGGGCCGCGCAGCGGCTGCGGATCGCCCAGCCCGGCGTGAGTGCCCAGGTCAAGCGGCTTGAGCGGGAGCTCGGGCAGACCCTGTTCGACCGTTCGGGGCGGGCGGTGCGGCTGACCGCGGCCGGGGAGGCGGTGCTGCCGTACGCGCGGGCGGCGCTGCAGGCCGTCGAGGGCGCCCGGCAGGCCGCCGCGGCGCTGGCCGGGCTCGCCCGCGGGCGGGTCGCGGTCGGCGCCGTGACCTCGCACGACGTGGACCTGCCGGGGCTGCTCGCCGACTTCCACGCGCGGCATCCGGGCATCGAGGTGACGCTGGTCGAGGACGGCACCGACCGGCTGGTCGCCGGGCTGCGCGACGGGCGGCTCGACGCGGCGGTGATCGCCTACGGCACGCTGCCCGACGGGCTGGGCGTGCACGTCGTCACCGACGAGGCCCTCGACGCCGCCGTGCCGGACGGCCACGAGCTCGCCGGGCGCGACCGCATTCCGCTCGCCGAGCTGCGCGACCGGCCGCTCGTGTGCCTGCCGCGCGGGTCGGGCATCCGGGCGATCCTCGACGCGGCCTGCGCGGCGGCCGGCTTCGCGCCGCGGGTCGTGTTCGAGGCCGGGTCGCCGGGCGTGCTGGCCGACCTGGCGCGGCGGGGGCTCGGCGTCGCGATCGTGCCGTCGTCGATCTCCCGGAACCGGCCCGGCCTGCACGCGCTGGAGCTCACCGATCCCGCGCTGCGCGGGCGGCTCGGGCTGGCGTGGCGCGCGAGCGGGCCGGCGAGCCCGGCCGCGGCCGCCTGGCTGGCGCACGCCCGGGCCCGGCTGTAGGCGCTACCAGGGCACCGGGCCGTCCTCGTCGAAGAAGCCGCCGGTCGGTCCGTCGGCGGGCAGGGTGGCGAGGCGGACCGCGGCGATCGCGCCCTGCGCGGGCGTGCGCGGCCCCGAGTGGTGGTTGAGGTCGGTCGAGCAGTAGCCGGGGTCGGCCGCGTTGACCTTGATCGGCGTGGCGCGCAGCTCGTTGGCGTAGGACACCGTGATCGCGTTGAGCGCGGTCTTCGAGGCGTTGTACGCCAGGAGCGGGTTCTGCGCGTAGACGTGCGACGTGTCGGTCGTGAAGGCGAGCGAGCCCAGGCCGCTGCCGAGGTTCACGACGCGGCCGGCCGGCGAGCGGCGCAGGGCCGGCAGGAACGCGTTGGTGACGGCCACGACGCCCAGCACGTTGGTCTCGAAGGTCTCGCGCAGCATCGACAGCGGCGTACCGCTGGGCGGCGCGCCCCGCTCCAGGAGGATGCCGGCGTTGTTGACGAGCACGTCGAGCTCGTCGATCTCGGCCGCCAGCGCGGCGATCGAGGCGGGGTCGGTCACGTCGAGCTGCACGGCGGTGCCGCCGACGGCGTCGGCCGCCTCCTTGCCCCGCCGCCGGTCGCGCGCGGCGACGAGCACCGTCATGCCGTGGTCGGCGACGAGCGAGCGGGCGATCTCGAACCCGATGCCCTTGTTGGCCCCCGTGACGAGGGCGATCCGGTTGGTCATGCGCCGAGCCTGCACCGGGCGGCGGGACAGCGGCAGAGACCTGTCGAACCAGGGATCGGCGGTCCCTGGTTACCGCCGGGCGGATTCGGCAGCATGGAGGGCATGGACCGGGAGCAGCTCGCGGAGTTCCTCAAGAGCCGCCGGGCGCGCGTGCGGCCGGCCGACGCGGGGCTGCCCGACGGAGGACGGCGGCGGACGCCCGGGCTGCGCCGCGAGGAGGTCGCGCGGCTCGCCGGCATCTCGGTCGACTACTACGCGCGGCTGGAGCAGGGCCGCGGCCCGCGCCCGTCGCGGCAGGTCCTGGCGTCGCTGGCCCGGGCGCTGCGCCTCTTCGACGACGAGCGCAGCTATCTGTTCCAGGTGGCCGGCGAGCAGCCCGGCCCGCCCGCCGGACCGAGCGGCGTGGTCTCGGCCGGCATCCGGCACCTGCTGGAGCGGCTCGACGACACGCCCGCGTTCGTGATCGACGCGAAGTACGAGCTGCTCGCGTGGAACCGGATGGCCGTGCGCCTCATGGGCGACCCCGACGCGCACGGGCGCAACATGATCTGGAACCTGTTCTGCGGCCCGTGGCCGCTCGACGACGACTCGCCACCCGAGGCGCAGGCGTTCGCCGCCGAGTGCGTGGCCGACCTGCGGGCGGCGTCGGTGCGGTACCCCGACGACGCCGGCATCCGGTCGCTCATCGCCCGGCTGCGGGCGGCCAGCCCGGAGTTCGTGCGCCGGTGGGAGGAGCACAGGGTGTGCGTGCGCCGGACCACGCTGAAGACGCTGCAGCACCCGGTCTTCGGCGAACTGGTCCTGGAGTGCCAGGTGCTGCAGGCCGACGAGCAGGGCCAGCGCGTGGTCTTCTACACGGCGGCGCCGGGCTCGCCGACCGCGTCGGTGCTGTGCGGCCTGCGGGAGGCCGTGGTCGCGTAGGCCGACGCCGGGGCCGACTCCCGCGCGAAGCGGCCGCTCAGCAGGCCGGCCTGCCGGGCCAGCGCGCCGGCGACGGCGGGCACGAGCGGCAGCAGCCAGTCGGCGACGAGCCCCCGCGCGGGCAGGTGCACGATCGTGAGCACGGCCAGGGCCATGACACCGCCCTGCACGAGGCCGCGCCACGCGGCCCGGCCGGAGGCGCCGATCACCTCGCGGCGGCCCTTCTCGAAGGCCTCGTCGTCGAGCGCCCGCAGGTCGCGCCGGCCGAGGTTGAAGCCGGCCACGCCGGACAGCACGCCGAGGCCGAGCACGGTGGCCGTCAGCATGCTGCGGGTGAGCAGGTAGCTCAGGCCGAAGACGCAGGCGCCGGCACCGGCCGCGAGCAGGGCGCGCAGCCAGTCCTTCTTCTCGCCGGGATACCAGTAGTAGCGCGTGGTGTTCGGCGACAGCTGCCTGACGATCTGGCCCATGCGGAGCATCCCATCCGTCGGCTCAAGCGGGGTCTTTGGTGATCATCCGCCATGGCCGGGCGATTTGTGGGGGAATCGCCGCTTAGAACAGCACCGTGGCGAAGGTTCCTACCTGCTGAAACCCGCAGCGCTCGTACACCCTGCGGGCGGGGGCGTTGTAGTCGTTGACATACAGGCTGACGGACGGCGCCACGCGGCGCAACGCGTCACGGACGATCGCCGCGATCCCGCCCCGCGCGACGCCCCGCCCGCGCCACTCCGGGGCCGTCCACACGCCCTGGATCTGCGCCGTGTGCCGGGTCACCACGGCGAGCTCGGCCTTGAAGATCACCTGGCCGTTGACGATCCGCGCGTAGGCCCGGCGCGCCCGGACGAGCTCCGCCACCCGGTCCCGATACGACCGCTCACCGCCATCGACGGTCGGCGACACCCCGACCTCCTCGGTGTACATGGCCACCGCAGCCGGAAACAGGACGTCGACCTCGTCCGGCCGCACGAGCCTGACCGCGGGATCGGCGGGCACCGGCGCCAGGGTGGACGTCGCCATGAGCGGCTGGTCGGGCCGGACGTCCCGGGACGGGCCCCAGCTCGGCCCGAGCCGCTCCCAGAGGCCGAGCACGGCGTCGGCCGAGCCCACGATCGAGGAGCAGCCGCGCGGCTCGTTGACGACCATCTCGGCGAACGCGGCGACGGCGGCCGGGGAGGCGTGCACCGGGATCAGGTTCGCCCCCAGCCAGCAGAGCGACTCCAGGTGACGGCGCGAACCGTAGCCGAAGATCCGGGCGTCCTGACGCCACCAGGCGAGCCCGGCCATCGAGATCCGCTCGGCGACCTGGGCACCACCGAACGGGTCCTGGTCGAGCAGTCGCTCGACCGAACCACGCTCCGCGTCGCCGAGGAGCCGCGCCGCCACCGTCAGCATGCCTACCAGCCTGCCAGATCAGCGGGGATGTGGCTGCACATACCCTCTCGTCAGTGAACGGTCACCGAGGGGCCGACGCCGCGCAGCTCCTCGGGCAGCTCGACGCCCATCTCGTCGGCCAGGCGCAGCGCCTCCTCGACGAGCGTCTCCACGATCTGCGACTCGGGCACGGTCTTGATGACCTGGCCCTTGACGAAGATCTGGCCCTTGCCGTTGCCGGAGGCGACGCCGAGGTCGGCCTCGCGCGCCTCGCCGGGGCCGTTGACGACGCAGCCCATGACCGCGACCCGCAGCGGGGCCGGGAAGCCGTCGAGCGCGGCGTGGACCTGGTCGGCCAGCGTGTACACGTCGACCTGCGCGCGGCCGCAGGACGGGCAGGAGACGATCTCCAGGCCGCGCTCGCGCAGCCCGAGGGCCTCCAGGATGGCCTGGCCGACCTTGATCTCCTCGACCGGCGGCGCCGACAGCGACACCCGGATCGTGTCGCCGATGCCCTCGGCGAGCAGCGCGCCGAACGCGACCGACGACTTGATCGTGCCCTGGAACGCCGGGCCGGCCTCGGTCACGCCGAGGTGCAGCGGGTAGTCGCACCGCTCGGCCAGCTGCCGATACGCCCGGATCATCACGACCGGGTCGTTGTGCTTGACGCTGATCTTGATGTCGCGGAAGCCGTGCTCCTCGAACAGCGAGCACTCCCACAGCGCCGACTCGACGAGCGCCTCGGCGGTCGCCTTGCCGTGCTTCTCCAGCAGGCGCTTGTCCAGCGAGCCGGCGTTGACCCCGATCCGGATCGGCACGCCCGCGTCCGAGGCCGCCTTGGCGATCTCCTTGACCTTGTCGTCGAACTGCCGGATGTTGCCCGGGTTGACCCGGACCGCGGCGCAGCCGGCGTCGATCGCCGCGAAGACGTACTTCGGCTGGAAGTGGATGTCGGCGATGACCGGGATCTGCGACTTCTTGGCGATCGCCGGGAGCGCCTCGACGTCGTCCTGGCTCGGCACCGCGACACGCACGATCTGGCAGCCGGACGCGGTCAGCTCGGCGATCTGCTGCAGCGTCTTGTTGATGTCGGCGGTGAGGGTGGTCGTCATCGACTGGACCGAGACCGGTGCCCCGCCGCCGACCGGCACCGTGCCGACCATGAGCTGACGGGACTTCCGGCGCGGCGCCAGCGCGGGCGGAGGCACGGCGGGCAGGCCAAGGCTGACTGCGGTCATGTAAGAGCGCCCCTATTTGAGCGTGATCGGGTTGACGAAGTCGGCCGTCACCGTCAGCAGGACGAAGACGCCGAGGACACCGATCACGGCCAGCGTGATCGGCGCCAGCTTGTAGTAGTCGACGCGGCCCGGGTCGGGGCGGCCCCGCTTGGTCGCGAGCCACGAGCGGACGCGCTCGAACCAGGCGATGGCGATGTGGCCGCCGTCCATCGGCAGCAGCGGGAAGAGGTTGAAGATGCCGAAGAACAGGTTGAGCGTGGCGAACAGCGACAGCAGCGACGCCCAGTCGCCGAGCTCGAACAGCTCGCCGCCGATCCGGCTGGCGCCGACCACGCTGACCGGCGTCTCCGGGTCGCGCTGCTCGCCGAAGATCGCCTTGAACAGGTTCGGGATCTTCTCCGGGATGTCCTTGAACGACGCGAACGTGCGCTCGACCAGCGTCGCCGTCACCGAGAACGTCTGGCCGACGCCGTCGACGGCGCCGTAGCGGTACACCGGCAGGTCGGAGTTGCGGATGTCGACCTGGATGCCGAGCAGCCCGCCGCGCTCGAGGTCGGCCGCCGTGACCTCGTCGGCCGGCTTGCTGACCTTGACGCGCTCCGCCTCGGGGATCTTGGCGCTGCCGCTGAGCAGCTGGTCACCGCGCTTGTACTGCACCTCGACGGTCTTGTTGACCGCGCCCTTGAGCACGTCGCGCAGCTGCTGGTTGCCGCCGATGGCTTGGCCGTCGACCGAGACGATGACGTCGCCGGGCTGCAGGCCGAGCTGCGCCGCCGGGCTCTTCGGGTCGGTGGCCGGGTCGCACGCCTTCTGCGTGCCGGTCGACGGGTCGAACACATACTTGGGGCTGACGCACTCGGCCACCGCACCGACCCGCACCGGGACCTCGTTGACCTTCGACCCGTCCGGGACGCCGACGAACGAGAACAGCACCCAGAGCGTCACCAGCGCGAGCGCGAAGTGGGAGATCGACCCCGCGGACATCACGATCGTCCGCTTCCACACCGGATAGCGCCACATGGCCCTCGGATCCTCGGCGCCGGGGCGGCCGGTCTCCGGGTCGATGTCCTCTTCCTGCGGCGTCATGCCGGTGATCTTCACGAAGGCACCGAACGGCAGGGCCTTGAGACCGTATTCGACGCCTTTGCGCTTGAACGCGAAGATGGTCGGGCCGAAGCCGATGAAGAAGCGGGTGACCTTCATCCCGAACGCGCGGGCCGACCACATGTGCCCGGCCTCGTGCAGCGCCACGGCGACCAGAATGCCGACGGCAAACAGGATGATCCCCAACGCGAACGCCATCAGGCCCCTCTCTCGTTCGCGATGATCTCGCGCGCGGACGCTCGCGCCCAGGATTCGGCGGCGAGTACGTCATCGACGGTACCTGGTTCGGCGAAATCCGGTGCGGCGGTGAGCACCCGCTCCAGCGTCTCGACGATGCCGAGGAAAGGAAGGTCACCCGCCGTGAACGCGGCCACACACTCCTCGTTGGCTGCGTTGTAGATCGCGGGCCGGCACCGCCCGGCCTCGCCGGCCGCCTTCGCCAGCTTGACCGCCGGGAACGCGTCGTCGTCGAGCGGCCGCAGCTCCCAGGTGTGCGCCTTGGACCAGTCGACGCCCGCCGCGGCGTCTTTGACCCGCTCCGGCCACCCGAGCGCGAGCGCGATCGGCAGCCGCATGTCGGGCGGGCTGCACTGCGCGATCGTCGACCCGTCCACGAACTCGACCAGCGAGTGGATCACCGATTGCGGGTGCACCATGACGTGAATGTCTACATACGGGACGTTGAACAGTTCGTGCGCCTCGATCACCTCGAGCGCCTTGTTCACCAGGGTCGCACTGTTGATCGTGACGACCGGCCCCATGTCCCACGTCGGGTGCGCGAGCGCCTCCTGCACCGTCACGTGCTCGAGCTCCTCGCGGCGGCGCCCCCGGAACGCCCCACCCGACGCCGTCAGCACGAGGCGCCTGACCTCGTTCGCCGTTCCCGAGCGGAGCGCCTGGGCGAGCGCCGAGTGCTCGGAGTCGACGGGCACGATCTGCCCCGGCCGGGCCACCTTCCGGACCAGCGGCCCACCGGCGACGAGCGACTCCTTGTTGGCGAGCGCGAGCGTCCGCCCGGCCTTGAGCGCCGCCAGCGTGGGCGCGAGCCCGAGCGACCCGACGACCCCGTTGAGGACCGTGTCGCAGGGCCACTCCGCCAGCTCGGTCATGGCGTCGGGCCCGGCCAGGATCTTGGGAAGCTTGAAGTCGCCGGTGGCCCACCCCCGCCGGCTGGCCTCGGCGTAGAACGCGAGCTGCAGATCCTGGGCGACGCTGGCCTTGGCGACGCCGACCACGTCGACGCCGAGCTCGAGCGCCTGCTGCGCGAGCAGCGCGACGTTGCCGCCGCCGGCCCCGATCCCGACAACCCGGAACCGGTCGGTATTCCGGCGGACTATGTCGATGGCCTGCGTGCCGATCGACCCGGTGGAGCCGAGGAGCACAATCTCGCGGGGGGTCACGCCTCCATTCTTTCAGGCGCCCGGTTCGCCCTTCTGCCCTGTCACACCATCTCCCCACACCCTCCACCTCGGACCGCTGCGGCCCTGCCCCTGCGGGTGATGCCAACAGCGCCAGCACCGCCGGGTCGGCCCCCTGCGACGACACCACCCGCGGCCCAGGCGACAGCCCCGCCCGCGGCCCAGGCGACAGCCCCCGGCCGCGGCCCAGGCGACAGCCCCCGGCCGCAGCCCGGGCGACAGCCCCGGACACCGCTCGCCCCGCCCGTCCGGCCTCACCCAGCCTCGCCCATGATCAAGGGAAACTTCTGGCTGCTGGGACAGCCAAATCTTTCCCACGATCATGAGCCGGCCAGCGAAGCCGATCACGAGGTGGCGACAAAACGGACAATCGGCGGCTGCGCTCTGAACCGGCCACAAGCAACCCGCACCACGCTCCGCACGGGCCACCGCCAACCCGCGGCGCCAACCCGCACCGCGCCCCCACGCCCACGCCGCGCTCCGCACAGGCCACCGCCAACCCGCACCGCCACCCAGGCCCACGCCGCGCTCCACGCAGGCCGCCGCCCATCTGGCGGCGCCAACCCGCGGCGCCAGCCCGCACCGCGCTCTGCGCAGGCCAACGCCAACCCGCCATCGCCCCAGCCGACGTCCGCGCGGCGACCACCCACCGACCCACGGGCCCGCGACGGCCCCCCGGTTCGCACAACATCGGCCCGAACGGCCTCCGGACCACACGCCGAATCCGCAGCCGACCCCGGCACCTTCCCCACCACCCGCGCGCGGCGAACGGCGCGCCGCACCCGGCAAAGGCGAACGGCCGCCTCGACTACGGACCCCAGCCCGTGGTCGAGGCGGCCCCCCGAACGGTCAGGCGTTGACCGGCACCTGCGGCGCCGGGGCGGAGTCCGCCGACGAGGCGTCGGACTCCTTGATCCCGTAGCGCCGGTACAGCCGGGCCAGCGGGCCGGGAGCCCACCAGTTGGCCCGCCCCAGCAGCCGCATCGTCGCCGGCACGAGCAGCGCCCGCACGATCGTCGCGTCGACCAGGATCGCGACCACCATGCCGAGGCCCAGCATCTTGATGAACGAGATGCCGCCCGTCGCGAACCCGCCGACCACGATCACCAGCAGGAGCGCGGCCGACGTGATGATCCCGCCCGTGCGCTCCAGCCCGGCGACGACGGCCGTGCCGTTGTCGCCCGTGCGGTCCCACTCCTCCCGGACGCGCGACAGCAGGAACACCTCGTAGTCGGTCGACAGGCCGAACAGGATCGCCAGCATGAGGATGAGCTGGCTGGCCTCCAGGTCCCCCGTCGAGGTGAACCCGAGCAGCCCGGAAAGGTGACCGTCCTGGAACACCCACACGACCGCTCCGAAGGAGGCGCCGATCGACACCAGGTTCATGAACACGGCCTTGAGCGGCAGCACCACCGACCCGAACGCCAGGAACAGCAGCACGATCGTGCTCAACCCGGCGAGCAGCGCCATCAACGGCAGCCCGTCGGCGAGGCTGTCGAGCATGTCGCTCACCTCGGGCGCCGCCCCGGCCACGGACAGCTCACTCCCCGGCTGCCTGACGTCGCGCACCCGCTCGGCGAGCTCGCGAGCCGCCTCGTCGCTCCCGTTGCCGCTGAAGGTAACGGTGAGCAGCGTCGAGTCGCCCCGGGCCGCGCTCGTCTCGACCCCGTGGATCGGCTGGATCTGCCGCAGCTGCGCCGCCACCGCGTCGGCCGCCGCCTTGCCGCCGCCGCTGACCAGCACCTCCAACGACGACGACCCGCCACCGGGAAAGTCGCGCGCCACGATCTCGTTGACGACCCGGCTCTCGGTCCCGGCCGGCAGCACCCGCTCGTCGGCCGCCCCGAACTGCGCCCGGGTGAACGGCGAGGCCAGCACGCCCAGCACCACGAGCGTGCCGGCGATGATCCAGATCGGCCGCCGCATCACGGCCCGCGCGATGGCGCCCCACCGGCTCGTCACCCGGACCGGCAGCGGCAGGCGCCAGGTGTTGATGCGCGTCCCGAGCACCGCCAGCAGCGCCGGCAGCACCGTGAGGGCGGCGAGCATGGCGACGAGCACCGCGGCCATGCCGCCGAAGCCCATCGACTTCAGGAACACCTGCGGGAAGACCAGCAGGCTGGCCAGCGCGAGCGCGACCGTCAGCCCGGAGACGGCGACCGTGCGCCCGGCGGTCGTCATGGTGAGCCGGATCGCCGTCGGCACGTCCCGCCCGGCGGCCAGCTCCTCGCGGAACCGGCTGATGACGAACAGCGAATAGTCGATCGCCATGCCGAGGCCGATCATCGTGATGATGTTGATGGCGAAGACGGACACGTCGGTCGCATACGTCAGCAGCCGCGTCGCCACGAACGCCCCCAGCACGGCGATGCCACCCACGAGCAGCGGCATGAAGGCGGCGACCACGCCCCGGAACACCAGCAGCAGGAGGATCAGCAGCACCGGCATCGACAGCGTCTCGGCCCGGACGATGTCCTGCTCGACGCGCTCGCTGACGTCACCGAAGATCGCCGTCGGCCCGCCGATCCGCGTCGTGAGGCCGGCAGCCTGCAGGTCGGGCTCGATCGCGTGCAGCAGCTCCGCGTCCTGCACCTCGGTGAGCTGCACCGCCACATACGTGGAATGCCGATCGCCCGAGACGAACGCCGGGCTCTGCGTCTGGTAGTACGAAACCGTCCGCACCACCTCGGAGCGCCCCTGCAGCCGGCTCACGACCTGCCCGACCGCGTCGCGGAAGGCCGGATCGTCGACGGTCTTGTCCGGCGACGAGTAGAGGGCGAGCACGTCGACCGACTGGCGGCCGACCTCGGCCTCGATCCGGTGCCGCGCGGCGGCCGACGGGCTGCCCGGGTCGTCGAAGCCGCCGCTGGTCATGCGCGCGAAAACGCCGGTGCCCCACAGGACACCGGCCAGGACGAGTGCTGCGCCCGCGGCGATGACCAGCCAGCGGGCGCGAACAACGGCTTTACCCCACCACGCGAACACGCGTCCCCCATTAGGATTAGTATCCGATGCTCACCCGAGTTAACAGCGTTTACTTTGTCATCATCATTCACCGCCGTCAAGGATGTTTCGGTTGACCACCCTGCCACCCACCCGCCGCGAACGCGTCCGCGCCGCCACGCTGGACGAGATCCTGCAGGTCGCCCGGCGGCTGCTCGTCCAGGAGACGATCGCCGGCGTGACGCTGCGCGCCATCGCCCGCGACATGGGCATGACGGCCGCCGCCCTGTACCGCTACTACCCCAGCCTCGAGTCCCTGGTCGCCGGCCTGTGCGCGCGCCTCTACGAAGAGTGCACCACGGAGATCGCCGAAGCGCGCGACCTCGCCGGATCCGACCCGGGCGCGCGGCTCTACGCGATGTGCCGCACCTTCCGGGCCTGGTCGGTGACCCACCCGGCGGAGTTCAACCTGATGTTCGCCAGCCCCGTCCCCGAGGCGGGCCGGCTCAAGTCGGGCGAGTTCGGCGCGGGCCTCCGCTTCGCGCTCACATTTGCCGACATCTTCGGCGAGCTGTGGGAGCGGGCGCCGTTCCCGGTGCCGCCGGAGGAGGAGCTGCCGCCGCTGCTCGCCGAGCAGCTGCACCAGTTCATCGACGAGCTGGGTCAGCAGGGCGCCCGGCAGGGCACATCCTCGCTGCCGGTCGGCGCGGCCCAGCTGTACCTCTCCTGCTGGGTGCGTATGTACGGCATCGTGGCGCTCGAGGTCTACGGCCACCTGAAGTTCGCGCTGAGCGACGTGGGCCCGATGTTCGACGCCGAGCTCGATGCCGCGGCCCGGCAGCTCGGCCTCGACCCGGCCCGCTACCGCGACCGTCCTTTGTAGACAAGATGCTGAAGGCGGCCACTCCGACCCCCCGGAGCAGCCGCCTTCAAGAGGGCACGACTCAGCCCTGCGATCCTAGATCAACAGCGGTGTGAGCGGTGCGGATACGACGCGCGAGCGACCGCGCGCCCATGAGTCACTTGGGCGAATCCCAGACGCCATCCCCGTTAGTACGCATGTACCAATTATAGATCGTCATCGCCTTGCGGGCAAACGATTTACGGCGCCAGCCGGTGCAGGTCGCGCGGGAACAGCGTGGTCTCGCGGACGTTCGCCGCGCCGGTCAGCCGGGCCAGGAACCGCTCCAGCCCGATCGCGAACCCGCCGTGCGGCGGCATCCCGTGGCGGAACGCCGAGAGGTACGACTCGTAGTCCTCCGGCCGCTCGCCCCGCGCGGTCAGCGCCGCCACGTAGTCCACGTACCGGTGCAGCCGCTGCCCGCCGGTGACCAGCTCCATCCCGCGGAAGATCAGGTCGAACGAGTTCGACCAGCGCGGCTCGGCCGACGGATGCGTGTAGAACGGCCGCTTCGACATCGGGTACCCCTCGACGTACACGAAGTCGGACCCGTGCTCGCGCAGCCCCCAGGCGCCGACCGCCCGCTCGTGCTCCGGCGCGAGGTCGGGCTCATCGGGCGCCGCGCCCGCCAGCGAAAGCGCCTCCGAGAAGTGCAGCACCGGAATGTTCTCCGGCAAGCGGACGTCGGCGAAGGGAGCGACCATCGCCCGCACGACCGTCGTCAGCACCTCCATCACCGTCCGATGGTCCGCGACGAAGCCGAACTCGGCGTCGAGCGACGTATACGTCGCCAGGTGCCGCGACGTGTCGTGCGGCTCGGCCCGGAACACCGGACCGACCTCGTAGACGCGCTCGAACACCCCGACCATCGTCTGCTTGTAGAACTGCGGGGACTGGGCGAGGTACGCCGGTCGCCCGAAGTAGTCGAGCGCGAACACGTTGGCGCCCGACTCGGTCGCGGTGCCGACGATCTTCGGCGTGAACACCTCGGTGAACCCGAGCCCGTCCAGCGTCGCCCGGAACGCGGCCACGGCAGCGGCCGCCGCGCCGAACACCTCGCGGCGGGCCGGGTGCCGCAGCGTCACCGGCGCCTGGTCGAGCAGCACGGGCAGCGCCGCGGCCAGCGCCGGGCGGAACAGCTCCACCGGCGGCGGCTCGGCCACGGACAGCACCGAGATCGACGGCTCGACGAGCTCGACACCGCCGGGCGCGACCGCGTTGGCCACGACCCGCCCGGTGATCTCGACGACCGTCTCCTCGCCCGGCAACCCTTCCGGCCCGGCGACCACCTGGGCGAGCCCGGCGCGGTCGCGCAGCACGAGGAACGCCACCTTGGCCAGGAGCCGGCGGCGATGGACCCATCCGGCGAGTCGCACGGTCTCGCCCACGTGGGCGGACAGCTGGTCGGACAGCACGCGTTGCATGAACACCTCCTGAGGAATCCGCTCCCCGGAGGTGTGGGCGATGGGGCTGGTCGCGGTGCCACCACACCTTCGCCGCGGCGGGCCGCCACGGCCTCTCGGCCTCGATGACGGAAGGCCAGCCCGGCGGGGCTCATCGGCGGTCGTCACGCGCCACCCGCTGTTTCTGTTCCTAGCTCCGTGGGCTGGCGCCCACGGTTTTGTGGGGGGTTCCCACCCCACGCCCCCCATGCGACGCTGCGCGCCGCACAGAGCCGGTTGCGACGCTGCGCGCCGCATCAGAAGCCGGTTGCGACGCTTGCGCGCCGCATCAGGGCCGGTTGCGACGAGCATAGGTGGGTTTCCGCGGCGGCCGCGACGGGAATTCACGCACCCATGAGCAGCACCCGTCAGGTGCCGGAGACCCGGCTGATGTCGCGCGACGACCTGTCCGCCGACGATGCCTGGCACGCCCTGCGCCGCTACGGCGGCTGGCAGCTGCTGCACGACGCCTTCCTACGCTTCCGCTACGGCGACGGCTTCAGCCACAGCCGCGCGCTCGGCCTGCAGCTGTGCCTGGCCATCGTGCCGTTCCTCATCGCGCTCAGCGGTCTCGTCAGCAAACTCGGCGTCGAGGAAGGCGGGCACGTCGTCGCCGACACCGTGCTCGCGCTCACGCCCGGCGCCAGCGACCGCCTGGTCGAGGACCTGCTCGCCGACACCGAACGGACCGAGGACATCGGCGAGTTCGCCCTCGCCATCGGTCTGCTCACCGGCATGCTGGCGCTGACCACCGCGATGGCCCAGATCGAGCGCGGCGCGAACCGCATCTACGGCGTCGAGCGCGACCGCCCCGCCCACGCGAAGTACGCCCGCGCGGCCGTCCTCTCCGTCGCCGCCGGCATCCCCGCGCTCGTCGGCTTCCTCATGCTGGTCGCCGGCGACGCCCTGGGCGCGTCGGTGCGCCGCCACTACGCGTGGGGCGGCCCCGTCGATGCCGTCTGGCAGGTGCTGCGCTGGCCCACCTCCGTCGTCCTCGTCGTCACCGCCGTCGCGGCGATCTTCCGCTTCGCTCCGCGCCGCCGGCAGCCCGCCTTCTCCTGGCTGCTCTTCGGCGCCGCCCTCTCGACCGCCCTGTGGTGGCTGATCAGCGCGCTGCTCGCCGTCTACGTCGGCACGAGCGACGCCTTCGGCGCCACCTACGGCGCGCTGACCGGCATCATGGCCCTGCTGCTGTGGGCCAACCTGACCGGCATCGTGCTCTTCCTCGGCCTGGCCTTCGCCGCCCAGCTCGAGGCGCGCCGCGTCGGCGTGCCCGAGCCGGTCGTGCCCGACCAGTGGGTGCCCGTCGATGAACAGCTCGAGCAGGACCCCGACACCGACCCAAGGCTCCTCACCCGCGACCAGATCGAGCACGCGCCCCGCTGACCGCCGGCCGCCCGCCCGCACCGACCCGCGCCCCGCCCAGGTCGGCCCGCTGCCCCGCCTCCTGCCCGGCCGCATACCCGCCGCCGGTCAGCCGCCGGGCCCGCCCGCGCGTCAGCCGCGGATAGGCCTCCTCCACGGCCAGGTCCACGGCCCGCCGCCGGTCGGCCAGCACGAGCGCCACCCCCGGCAGATCAGGCCCCGCCTCGCGACTGCGCCGATCCGCCTCCGCGAACCGCTGCGCGACGGCCGCCGCGAACCCGACCAGCCACGACCGCCGCCAGGCCGCCGGCTGCTCCCCGTCGGGCACCCCCTCGGCCAGCAGGGCGCGCGCCGCCTGCACCAGCAGGGACGCGAACAGCAGCTCCACCCCGTCGACGTCGGACTCCAGCCCGAACAGGTGCATCGACACGCGTAACCCGTCCGCCCCGCGCCGCTCCAGCCGCACCGACCGGCACCGCAACGACCCGGCCACGACATGCAGCAGGTGCGCCTTCTCCCGCAGATATGGCGGCTCCAGCTCCACCAGCCGATTCCCCACGACCTGCGGCCGCCCCGCCGCCTCGGCGGCCGCCAGCACCGCCTGATCGATCCCGTACTTCGCGATCAGCTCCGCCGCCTTCGCGGTCAGCGCCTCAGCCTCCTCGCGCGTGCACGCCGGATCCTCCGCCTTGGCCAGCAACTTGCGGACTTTGTCGAGCATCAGGCCCCCCATTCGCTCTGTGACAGGGACGCTAGCCCGCCGGTACGACAGTTTTGCAAGGCCCGTAGCCACCTGGTAACCCGCCGTGTCCCGCCCGGCCGACCCGCACCCGTAGCGTTCGACGCAGCATGCCAGACTTTCCCAGGACAACATCAGCAGCGAAAGGAAGCACCGTGGCCGAGCACGAGCCAGTGACCTCCCCCGACCAGCACAAGCCCGGGCACCCGCGCGCGGCCCGCATCGGCGCGGCCGTCACGATCGTCCTCGTGCTGTCCATGCTGATCGGCAACCACGGCGGCCGCGTCGAGGACATCTGGCTGATCGCCGTGGCCGGCCTCCTGCTCCTCGCCCTGATCGGCGACTGGGTCCTGCGCCGCAACGGCCTGCGGTAACCCTTCATAGCCAAATCACCGTCGGGGGCACGACCGTTGCTCCCGTCGGACACCGCTCGCGGGGCCGGGACCTGCGTCCCGCCCCCGCGGACGCTGCCATCGCCGTCGTCCCAAGGGCCCGCGGGCTGCGCCCGCGCCGGGCCACCGCTGGGGCCGGCCACCCGGCCCGCACGCCCGCCCCGCCGCCCAATCCGAAAAGACGTCGGTCGATCTACCCGCACTTTTCGCGATCATTTTGAGGGTGGATCGACCCACATCGAACTTTGTGCCCAAGAGCCGGCCCCCGGCCGAGGACAGCGGCCATTTTCATGATCGACGGAGACTTCTGGTCGCCATGACAGCCAAGATCTTCCATCGATCATAGAACCACCCGGCGCGGCACCACCGCCGCCGCCGCGTGCGCTATTCCGGGCACGCCGCTCGCGCGCCACCGCGCCCTGCGTGCGCCACCGCCGGCACCTGCCTACACCGCGCGTGCTTACACCGCTGCGCCAGGGCCGGCACCTGCCTACACCGCGCGTGCTTGCACCGCACCGCAAGCGCGAAGGCGCGCCCGCGCCGACACGGAGGTCGGCCAGGCGCGCCTTTCAGGTGTTCGCGGGCGGTCAGCGGCGGCGGGTCACGATGTCGCGGACCTCCTTCAGGGCCGCGTCGACCTCCGCCTCGAAATACCCACCCGGCACCAGGTTGAGGTGCGACGGGTCCAGGTCGCCGTCGGTCAGCGGGCCGCCACGGCCGGACAGCGAGGCCATCACGCCCTCGAAGAGGCGGTCGACCTGCGCCCGGTCGTAGCCGCTGCCGAACCGGCGCAGCTGGAAGGTGCGGCGCAACTGGTCGATGCGCGCCACCTCCGTCGACTGGTGCTGCGGCGGCGCGCCGGGCGGCGGACCGTACGGGTCGCCGGGCGGCGGGCCATACGGGTCACGGTCGGGGCCGCCACCGTACGGGTCGCGGTCGGGACCGGCGCCATACGGATCGCGGTCCGGGCCGCCACCGTAGGTCGCCGGCTCCGGGCGCTCGCGGTCCATGCGAATCTCGGCCGTCATGTCCGGGCGCGGCGGCGGACGGCCGGCCGGCTCGTAGCCGCGGTCGTCGTCGAAGGCACCGCCATAGGTGGGCTCGTCGTACCGCCCGTAGGACGGGTCGCGCTGCGGCGGGCCGGCAGGCGGCGGGGTCGGCCGGGTCGGCATCGGCGGGGCCGGGATGGCCGGCGGGGCCATGCGCTCCATCGGGGGCGGGCCGGGCGGGCCCATGCGGTCGGGGGGACCCATCCGGTCGGGCGGGCCCATGGGCGGCGGGCCCATGCGGTCGGGCGGACCCATCGGGGGCGGGCCCATGCGGTCGACCGGCGGCGGGGCCATGCGATCGGGCATCCGCTCCGGCATGCGATCGGGAGCCATCCGCATGTCGTTGCGCGAGTCGAGGGCGCGGCCGAAGCCGCCG
This sequence comes from Dactylosporangium sucinum, assembly GCF_014647515.1. GTDB lineage: Bacteria > Actinomycetota > Actinomycetes > Mycobacteriales > Micromonosporaceae > Dactylosporangium > Dactylosporangium sucinum. The sequence continues at coordinate 32,436 of NZ_BMPI01000089.1, forward strand.
CCGCCCCGCTCCTCCAGCTCGGCCAGCTGCCGCTCAACGCGGTCGAGGTGCAGGTCGACCTGCCACTCGTCATATCCGCCGAAGCGCACGCGGAAGACCACGTCGTGGACCTCCTGAGCGCTCACCGGCGCACCCATGGGGTCACCGGAGAGCGTTGCTTCCACCCGGTCGAGGAACGAGTCGACCTCGTCGACCTTGTATCCCCGACGCATCGCACGGCGCCGGAACCGCTGACCCTGACTCACTGTGTCTCCTCGTTCGCTCGCCGTGCTAGCAAGCCGTCTTGACGCTCTCCCACCTTGCCACCGTCTGAGGCGGCAAGCTGCCCGCAGGCTCCGTCAATCTCCCGACCCCGGGTGTCACGAACGGTGGTCGCGACACCGGCAGCCCGGAGGCGTCGGACGAACTCACGCTCAACCGGCTTAGGGCTAGCGTCCCACTTGCTGCCCGGAGTCGGATTGAGCGGGATGAGATTGACATGCGCGAGACGGCCGGACAAGAGCCGACCGAGCAAATCCGCCCGCCAAGGATGGTCGTTCACATCCCGGATCATTGCGTACTCAATGGACACGCGCCGACCGGTGCGAGCCGCATACTCGAACGCGGCATCCAGCACTTCGGCGACCTTCCAACGTTGGTTGACCGGCACGAGCGTGTCGCGCAGATCATCATCGGGTGCGTGCAGCGACAGCGCAAGCGTCACCGACAGCCCCTCCTCCGTCAACCGACGGATCCCCGGGACCAGCCCCACGGTGGACACCGTGATGTGCCGCTGCGACAGCCCCAGCCCCTCCGGCGCCGGCTCGGTCAGGCGGCGGACGGCGGCGATGACCCGGTTGTAGTTGGCGAGCGGCTCGCCCATGCCCATGAACACGACCCGTGACAGGCGGTCGGGGCAGCCCGGCAGCGCGCCCTGGGCGGCCTGGCCGGCGAACCACACGACCTGGTCCACGATCTCGGCGGTCGACAGGTTGCGCGTCAGGCCGGCCTGGCCGGTCGCGCAGAACGGGCACGCCATCCCGCACCCCGCCTGGCTCGACACGCACACCGTCACGCGATCTGGATATCCCATCAGGACGCTCTCAACGAGAGAGCCGTCGTGAAGGCGCCACAAGGTCTTCCGAGTGGTACCGCTGTCGGTCGCCAACTCGCGGACCGGATGCAGCAGCTTGGGCAGCAACGCATCGGTGATCGCGGCGCGGCTGCGGGCCGGGAGGTCGGTCATCTCGGCGGGGTCGCGGATGAGGCGGCCGAAGTAGTGCGCCGACACCTGCCCGGCCCGGAACGCCTGCTCACCGAGCTCGGCGACGGCCGCGCGGCGCCCGGCAAGATCGAGGTCAGCCAGGTGACGCGGGGGCAACGACGCTCGACGGCCGTCACGGGTGGTGCCGGTCGCTTCGGAGGACAGGTTCAGAACGGGCAGTTGTGTCATGGCGCTTACCAGTGTCCCATGCCGAGGCGCGTGACCTACAAGTCCGCTCGCGGGAGCGTCACGCTCAGCTACCAGGGAGGTACTAGAAACGCCAGAACGGCGTACGCGGTCGGCAGGGCGAGCAGCACCGAGTCGAGGCGGTCCATGAGCCCGCCGTGGCCGGGCAGCAGGTTACTCATGTCCTTCACGCCGAGATCGCGCTTGATCAGCGACTCGCCGAGGTCGCCGAGGACGGAGGCGATCGACACGGCGACGCCGAAGACCGCGCCGTGCCACCAGACGGCGTCGTCCAGCAGCAGCGACACCGCGACGGCGCTGCCGGCGCCGGTCCAGACGACCGAGCCGGCGAAGCCCTCCCACGACTTGGCCGGGCTCACCGACGGGGCCATCGGGTGCCGGCCGAGGAACACGCCGGTGACGTAGCCGCCCGTGTCGGACAGCACGACGGCGAGGATCGTCACCAGCACCCGGACGCTGCCGTCCTCGGCCGGATAGGCCAGGAGCGCGGCGAAGGATCCGAGGAACGGGACGTACACCGCGATCAACGCGCCGGCGGTGACGTCGCGCTGATAGTGCGGCGCCCCGGCGGCGAACCGCCAGATGAAGATCGCGAGCAGCGTGGCCAGCAGCCCCAGCGGCAGATCGTCGGCCCCGCCGAACCAGGCGAGGCACACCATGAGCGGCCCGCCGAGCAGCAGCGGCACCAGGGGCGGCCGGGCCTTCTGCACGCTGACCGCGCGCACCATCTCCCAGCTGCCGATGACCACGGCCGCGATGATCAGCCCGAGGAAGAGCCACTTGTAGACGAACAGCGAGACGATGACGAGCCCGCCGAGCCCGGCGCCGACCCCGATGGCGGCCGGCAGGTTCCGGCCGGCGCGGCTCTTGCGCTGCTCCGGCCCGCCCGGCGAGGGCGTCTTTCCGTTCGCTGACACGGCAGCCGGTACCACCTCTTGTGCAAGGCTCGCAGACAACTCGGGCGCGGCAACGTCCTGCCGCGCCCGGGTCGACGGGTCTCCGGGGGCTTCCGGGAACCGGTGTGCTCGGTCGAGGTGGGCCATCAGACCTCGAGTAGCTCGGCTTCCTTGTGCTTGAGCAGCTCGTCGACCTGTACGACGAACCGGTGGGTCAGGTCGTCGAGCTCCTTCTCGGCGCGACGCACCTCATCCTCGCCCGCCTCACCGTCCTTGACGATGCGGTCGAGCTCCTCCTTGGCCTTGCGCCGGACGTTGCGGATCGCGACCCGCGAGTCCTCGGCCTTGTGCCGGGCCACCTTGATCATGTCGCGGCGGCGCTCCTCGGTCATCTGCGGCAGCAGGATGCGGATCTGAGTGCCCTCGTTGTTGGGGTTCACACCCAGGTCGGAGTCCCGGATGGCGCGCTCCATGGCGCCGATCTGCGAGGTGTCGTACGGCTTGATGATCGCCATGCGCGGCTCGGGGATCGCGATCGAGGACATCTGCGGCAGCGGGGTTGGCGTGCCGTAGTAGTCGACCATCACCTTGCCGAACATCGCCGGGGTGGCGCGGCCCGTGCGGATGACCGCGAACTCCTCCTTGGCGTGCTCGATCGCGCGCTCCATCTTCTCTTCGGCCTCGAAGAGTGTCTCTTCGATCACGTGGTCTTTCCTCCTCGGTCCGGGATGGGCTCGGCGGTGATGAGCGTGCCGATCCTCTCACCACTCAACGCGCGAGCGACGTTGTCCTCCCCCTCCGCGCCGAAGACCAGCATCGGCAGCGCGTTCTCCTGGCAGAGGCTGAACGCCGTCTGGTCGACGACCCGCAGGCCCTGCAGCAGCGCCTCGGCGAACGTCAGGCTGTCGAGCTTCCGGGCGGTCGGGTCGGTGCGCGGGTCGGCGGTGTACACGCCGTCGACGCCGTTCTTGCTCATCAACACCATGTGGGCGTGGATCTCCAGCGCGCGCTGCGCGGCGACCGTGTCGGTCGAGAAGTACGGCATGCCGGCCCCCGCGCCGAAGATGACCACGCGGCCCTTCTCCAGGTGCCGGATCGCCCGGCGGGGGATGTACGGCTCGGCGACCTGCGCCATGCTGATCGCGCTCTGCACGCGCGTGTCGATGCCTTCCTTCTCCAGGAAGTCCTGCAGCGCCAGGCAGTTCATGACGGTGCCCAGCATGCCCATGTAGTCGGCGCGGGACCGGTCCATGCCGGCGCGGGAGAGCTCGGCGCCGCGGAAGAAGTTGCCGCCGCCGACGACCACCGCGACCTGCACGCCGCGCCGGGAGACCGTCGCGATCTGCCGGGCCATGTGCCGCACGACGTTCGGGTCGACACCGACGGCACCGCCGCCGAACACCTCGCCGGAGAGCTTGAGCACGACGCGCCGCGCCCCGATCGGGGTCGGCGCCAGTGCCTGTCGTGTCGCTTCCATGGCGGTGTTCGTCATCTATGGCACCTTTCGAGCGGTCGGACTCTGGCTGGTATGTACGACGAGGGGGTCGCGGCCTCCACATGTGGACACCGTGACCCCCTCTGCGCGATCGCTACCGTTCTCGGCTGCGCCGGATCAGGCCTGGCCGACCTCGAAGCGCACGAACCGCGTCACCTCGATGCCGGCCTCGGCCAGCACCTGCTTGACGGTCTTCTTGTTGTCGCCGACCGAGGGCTGCTCGATGAGGACGAAGTCCTTGTAGAACGCGTTGACCCGGCCCTCGACGATCTTCGGCAGGGCAGCCGCCGGCTTGCCCTCTTCGCGAGCGGTCTCCTCCGCGATGCGGCGCTCCGACTCGACGACGTCGGCGGGCACCTCCTCGCGGGTGAGGTACTTCGGGCGCATCGCGGCGATCTGCATCGCGACGCCACGGGCGTCGGCGACGGCAGCCTCGTCGGTCTTGCCCGTGAACTCGACCGCGACACCGACCTGCGGCGGGAGGTCGGGGCTCTTGCGGTGCATGTAGATGGCGACCGGCTCGGCGAGGACCGCGATGCGGTTCACGACGATCTTCTCGCCGATCCGGGCCGACTCGGCCTGGACCAGGTCGGCGACGGTGCTGTCGCCGAGCTTCGAGGCGAGCAGCGCGTCGATGTCGGCCGGCTTGGTCGCGTCGATGTGCTCCGCAAGCCTCTGGCCGAGCTCGACGAACGCCTCGTTCTTGGCCACGAAGTCGGTCTCGCAGTTGATCTCGACCAGACCCGCGCCGTGGTGCGCGACGAGGCCGTTGGCCGTCGTGCGACCGGCGCGCTTGCCGACGTCCTTCGCACCCTTGATGCGCAGCAGCTCGACAGCCTTGTCGAAGTCGCCCTCGGCCTCGTCGAGCGCCTTCTTGCAGTCCATCATGCCGGAGCCGGTGAGTTCGCGGAGTCGCTTGACGTCCGCGGCGGTGAAGTTGGACATGACTCTCTCTCGCTCTTCGGGGTTACGCCTGGGTGGTGTCTTCGGCGGGGCCGGCTTCGGCGGGCTTGGCACCCTCGAGCAGCTCACGCTCCCACTCGGCGAGCGGCTCGTCACCGGCCACGACGCCCGGCTCGGGCTTCTGGTCGGCGCGGGTGGCCCGTCCGGACCGGGCGATCAGTCCGTCGGCGACCGCGTCGGCGACCACGCGGGTCAGCAGCGCGGCGGAGCGGATGGCGTCGTCGTTACCGGGGATCGGGAAGTCGACCTCGTCCGGGTCGCAGTTGGTGTCGAGCACGGCGATGACCGGGATGCCCAGCTTGCGGGCCTCGTCGACCGCGATGTGCTCCTTCTTGGTGTCGATGACCCAGATCGCCGACGGGAGCTTCTGCATGTCGCGGAGACCGCCGAGCGTGCGGCTGAGCTTGGTCTGCTCGCGCGACAGCTGCAGGGTCTCCTTCTTGGTGTAGCCCTGCGCGGTGCCGGTGAGGTCGAGCGACTCCAGCTCCTTCATGCGCTGCAGCCGCTTGTAGACGGTCTGGAAGTTGGTGAGCATGCCGCCCAGCCAGCGGTGGTTGACGTAGGGCTGGCCGACACGCGTCGCCTGCTCGGCGATGGCCTCCTGCGCCTGCTTCTTCGTGCCCACGAACAGCACCGAGCCACCCTCGGCGACGGTGTTGCGGATGTAGTCGTAGGCCTTCTCGATGTAGTCGAGGGTCTGGCGCAGGTCGATGATGTAGATGCCGTTGCGCTCGGTGAAGATGAAGCGCTTCATCTTCGGGTTCCAGCGGCGAGTCTGGTGCCCGAAGTGAACGCCGCTCTCGAGCAGTTGGCGCATGGTCACAGCCATGTTGGCGGATCCCTTCGATCCTGGTTGTCACGGCGGGCCGGTCGGACCACCGTCCTGGCGCCCGGTCGTCGGCCGTTCTCACCCGAGTGCATGCTGCTGCTGATCTCGGGACCAGGGCGGCCGCCGCCCTTGATCGCCCGGCGCGGAAGAAGTGCGGCGGGCTGTGGGAGGGCGCGCGAGGTCGACCGCGCGTGCGCGGTCGCCGGAGGAAAGTGTACGCGTAGCCGGGGGGAGAGCTCGAATCCCCCCGGCCACGACCGGTTCGGGTGGTTTTGCGGCGTTGGTCAGGCCGACAGCCCGGCGGCGATGAACAGCAGCAGCGCCACCGGCAGGTACGCCAGCGGCGTCCGCAGCCACGCCCGCGCCCCGGGCAGCGAGCCCGCCGCGCCACCGACCAGCCCGTACAGCCCCATCGCGAACATCGGCAGCCCGACGATCATGAAGATGCCGGCGAGCGTCCCGCCCGCCTCGATCCGCTGGGCGGTGGCCGCGGTCAGGAACAGGCGCAGCACCGGCAGCTCGAACACCGCCGTCAACACCACGAGCACGACGGCCAGCCCCGGCCGCTTGCTGCGGTACACCGCGCCACCCTGATCGGCGCTCGGCGGAGGCACGGCGGCGGTCAGCGCCGTCGGCGCCGCGAAGGCGCTGGTCCCCTCGGCGCCGGGCGGCGGCCCCGCGTACCCCCCGTGGCCCGCCTGCGCCGGCGGCGGCACGGTCGGCAGCGCGAGCGGCGGGCCCCCCAGGTGCGACGCGGCCTGCGGCGGACCCGACATCGGCGGCCCCGACATGGGAGGTCCGGACATCGGCGGGGCGGACAGCGGCGTCGTCGCGGGCACCGGCTCGGGCGCGGTCGGCGCCCCCGACGTCGGCCGCTGCAGCGTGCCGCGGTCGATCGCCTCCGCCCGGCGGGACCGGCTGACCGACTCGACCGGCACCTCGGCGGAGTCGTTGCCGTACGGGTCCCGGCTCAGCGGGCCCGCGAACTGGCCGCTCGGGCTGTCTCCGTACATCGGGTCGTACCCACGCCCGGACGTGCGCGGCTCCGGCACCCGATAGCCGTCGCGGTCCTCGGCGTACCGGGTCGGCACGTACCCGCGGTCCCGCTCCTCGCCGTATCCCCGCTCGTCCCCGTATCCACGTTCGTCACGGGGCGTATCGTCCCGGACACGGTCGTCATATCCCCGATCATCCGAATACCAGCGGGGTTCGGCATCCGGATCCGGGAAACTGCGGCGTCCATCCACGGTCCGTCACGGTAGGCCCTCGGCATGATCACCGCCACTCCGGCGCCGGTCCGGTCGCCGATCGGACGCCGGACCGCCTCCGGTCCGGCGGGCCAGGCACTCGGCCGACCACCCTGCCGAACGGCCGCGCACTCGGCCGGCCGCCCCCGCGCGGCGGGCCCCATACTCGGGGAGTGACTGATCCCCTCGTCGCCCGCATGCGCCCCTTCGGCACGACGATCTTCGCTGAGATGTCGGCGCTCGCTGTGCGCACCGGCTCGGTCAACCTCGGCCAGGGCTTCCCCGACACCGACGGCCCGGCCGTGATGCTCGACGCCGCCGCGGCGGCGATCCACGGCGGGCGCAACCAGTACCCGCCGGGCCCCGGCGTCCCCGAGCTGCGCACCGCGATCTCCGCGCACCAGAAGGCCTTCTGGGGACTCGACTACGACCCGGACGGCGAGATCCTGGTGACGGCCGGGGCGACCGAGGCCATCGCCGCCAGCATCCTGGCGCTGTGCGAGCCCGGCGACGAGGTCGTCTGCTTCGAGCCGTACTACGACTCGTACGCGGCCTCGATCGCCCTCGCCGGCGCGGTCCGCCGGCCGGTGACCCTGCGGGCGCACGACGGGCGCTACACCTTCGACCCGGCCGAGCTGCGCGCCGCCTTCGGCCCGCGCACCCGCCTGGTGCTGCTCAACTCGCCGCACAACCCGACCGGCAAGGTCTTCTCCGCCGACGAGCTGGCGCAGGTCGCCGCCCTGTGCGCCGAGTTCGACGCCTACGCCGTCACCGACGAGGTCTACGAGCACCTCGTCTTCTCCGACGCCGCCGCCCCGCACGTACCCCTGGCGAGCCTCCCCGGCATGCGCGACCGCACCGTCCAGATCTCCTCCGCCGGCAAGACCTTCTCGTGCACCGGCTGGAAGATCGGCTGGGCCTGCGGCCCCCGGCCGCTCGTGTCGGCGGTGACGCGGGTCAAGCAGTTCCTGACCTACGTCAACGCCGGCCCGCTCCAGCCGGCGGTCGCGGTGGCGCTGGACTCGCCGCCGTCCTACTACGAGCAGTTCCGCGACGACCTGCAGCGCAAGCGCGACCGCCTGTGCCAGGGCCTGACCGAGGCGGGCTTCGCGGTGCTGCGGCCGGAGGGCACCTACTTCGTCACCGCCGACATCACCCCGCTCGGCGGCACCGACGGCGTCGAGTTCTGCCTGGCGCTGCCGGAGCGCTGCGGCGTCGTCGCCGTGCCCACCCAGGTCTTCTACGACGACGTGACCGCCGGGCGCCGGCTCGTCCGCTTCGCCTTCTGCAAGCGCGACGAGGTGCTCGACGAGGCCGTCGCCCGCCTGCGGCGGCTGTGAACGGCGCATCTCAGCCGTCCTCGGGCGGCCGGGGGACGTCGAGCCCGGCCGCCAGCCGGTAGCCGGCGTCGCCCGCCACCACGAACCCGAGTTCCTCCAGCAGCGGCAGGTTGCGCCGCGCCTCCCGGCCGCTCACCCCGGCCACGGCGGCGACCTCCTCGGCCGTGCGCGGGCGGCGCGGCAGCACGGCGTCGAGAATCCGGGCCTGTAGCGGGTCGAGCACGTCCTCCGGCCGGGCCGCGCCCTGGATCGGGTCGGCCAGCTCCCCCACCGGCCCGACCTCCTCGATGATCTCGTCGACCCGGGTCACCGGCACCGTGCCCGGCACCCGCAGCTCCACGTGGCAGCCCACCGACATCGCCGACGTGACCGGCCCGGGCACGACCATCGCCGAGCGCCGCAGCAGCCGCGCATAGCCCAGCGTGTTCCGCGCCCCGCTGCGCGACCCCGCCTCGACCACCACCGTGCCGCGCGTCGCCGCCGCGATGACCCGGTTGCGGGTCAGGAACCGGGTCTTGTGCGGGTTGGTGCCCGGCGGCCATTCGGTGAGCAGCAGCCCCTCCTCGGCGATCCGCTCCAGCACGCCGGCGTTGGCCGTGGGGTAGCTGCGGTCGATCCCGCACGCCAGCACCGCGACGGTGGGCCCGCCCGCCGCCAGCGCACCCCGATGGGCGGTGACGTCGACCCCGAGCGCGCCGCCGGAGACGACCGTCCAGCCGCGCTGGGCCAGCCCGAAGGCGAACTCGGAGGCGACGAACTCCCCATACGCCGTCATGGCCCGCGCGCCGACCACCGACACCGAGCGCTCCAGCACGTCGCCGAGCCGCCCCGCGCCGCGGATCCACAACGCCAGCGGGGGATCCGTGTCCCGCCGGAGCATGTTGCCCTCGCGACTGGCCGAGACGAGGTCGTCGAGCGACGGCGGCCACTCGTCGTCGGTCGCGGTGACGATCCGGGCGCCGAGCCGGTCGGCCCGCGCCGTCATCCCTTCCACGATCCGCGCCGCCACCCCGGGCCCGGCGCCGAGCCCGGCCGAGGTCAGCCGCGCACGCACGGCCCCGGCGAGGTAGTCGCTGACCCCGACGCCCCGCAGCACGCAGTCGAGCGCGACGGGCGCACCCTCGGCCCGGACCAGCTGCCCCAGCTCCCGGCTGCCGGGCTCGACCAGCACCCCGAGTGCCATCCGCGCCTCTCGATCGCCGTTCATCGACTGCTCCGCGACCGCATTTGCAAGGCCTCGGTCACGTCGCCCGCGTCGGGGACCGTGCGGCCGTCGAGGTCGGCCATGGTCCAGGCGACGCGGACGCAGCGCTCGAACCCGCGAGCCGACATGCGGCCCCGGTCGACGGCTTGGACGAGTGGGCGGAGAACGGGTCGTGGCAGGCGCATGCGGTGCTGACGGATGAGATGGCCGGGCGCCTCGGCATTCGCCCTGGCCCAGGGCCTCCACCGCTCGGCCGCGCTGCCCCGGGCCGCCGCGACCCGCTTGGCGACGACCTCGGAGGACTCGACCGCCTCGGTGTCGACGAGTGCGGCCGAGCGGACCGGATCGAGATCGACCTGCAGGTCGACGCGGTCCATCAGCGGCCCGGACAGCCGGCCCAGATAGCGTCGGCGGACCTGCGAGGGACACTGGCACAGGTGCGGCAGCCGGGCGCACGGGCAGGGGTTGGCCGCCATCACCAGCTGCATGCGGGCCGGATAGACCGTCTCGCCAGAGATGCGGCGGAGACGGATCCGCCCCTCCTCCAGCGGCTCCCGGAGCGCGTCCAGGGCGGCCGGTTGGAACTCGGCGCACTCGTCCAGTGATGGATGAGTGTTCACGGTAGGTGGTCGCCGCTGCAGGGTTGTGATGCTTGACACACACGCCCGGACACT
>NZ_BMPI01000090.1 GCF_014647515.1 Dactylosporangium sucinum
ACCGAGAGCCCGCTGCTCTTCGACGGCGGCGGCAACAAGAAGGCCGCCTACAACTCCGTGCTCAACGCCCTCAACGCCGCCGGACCGACCACCTCGCCGACCGGCGGCTCGGCCTCCCCGTCGGCCTCGTCCAGCTCGTCGCCGCCGCCGGCGGGCGGGAACCGGATCGTCGGCGCCCAGTCGGGCCGCTGCGTCGACGTGCCCAACGCGTCGCACAACAACGGCACCCGGGTCCAGCTGTACGACTGCAACGGCCAGACCAACCAGGCGTGGACCTACACGTCGAGCCGGCAGCTGACGGTGTACGGCAACATGTGCCTGGACGCCGCAGGGTCGGGCAACGGCTCGGCGGTGCAGATCTACAGCTGCAACGGGCAGGCCAACCAGCAGTGGAACGTCAACTCCAACGGCACCATCACCGGCGTGCAGTCCGGACGGTGCCTGGATGTCTGGGGCACCGGCAACGGCCAGCAGATCCAGCTGTACGACTGCTGGGGCGGGGCCAACCAGCGGTTCAGCCTGAGCTGACCGGCCCCTTCTGAACGCGGCCCTTGGCCCCGCCGCAGCCGCGAGCGGGAGCCAAGGGCCAGCGGCCGTTGGTGTCAGGCGTCGCCGGACGAGCGCCGTTGGAGGGCGGCGGACGGGTTTGGAAGGGTATTGAACTAACCCGTTGGTGTGCGTACAGTCGGCCTCGACCGCGAGCTACGGAGGCTTGACGCGATGACACTGGTTGCCGGGGTAGACACGTCGACCCAGTCGACCAAGGTCGTGGTGTGCGACGCGGACACCGGCGAGGTGCTCCGCGAGGGCCGCGCGCCACATCCCGACGGCACCGAGGTCGATCCGCGGTTGTGGTGGGCCGCGTACGAGCAGGCCAGCGCCGGGCTGCTGGACGGCGTCGCCGCGATCGGTGTCGGCGGGCAGCAGCAGGGCATGGTCTGCCTCGACGAGGCCGGCGAGGTGGTACGCCCCGCCGTGCTGTGGAACGACACCCGCTCGGCGCGTGCCGCGGTCGACCTCACCGGCGAGTTCGGCGGCCCGCAGGCGTGGGCCGACGCGGTCGGCCTGGTGCCGGTGGCCAGCTTCACGGTCACCAAGCTGCGCTGGTTCGCCCGCGCCGAGCCGGAGCTCGCGGCCCGGACGACCACGGTGCTGCTGCCGCACGACTGGCTCACTCACCGGCTGCGCGCGGACGGGGGCGAGCCGACGACCGACCGCGGCGAGGCCTCCGGCACCGGGTACTGGTCGCCGGCGACGGGGGAGTACCGCCGGGACCTGGTGAAGCTCGCCTTCGGCCGGGACCTGGCGGTGCCCCGGGTCGCCGGGCCCGCCGAGACGGTCGGCGAGACCGCGTCCGGCGCGGTGCTGGCCGCCGGCACCGGTGACACCATGGGCGCGGCGCTCGGCGTCGGCCTGCGGCCCGGCGACGTGGTGGTGTCGCTGGGCACCTCGGGGTGCGCGTTCGGGGTGAGCGAGGCTCCGATCGCCGACGCGAGCGGGCTGGTGGCCGGCTACGCCGACGCGACCGGCCGGTTCCTGCCGCTGGTGTGCACGCTCAACGCGGCCCGGGTGCTGGGTGCGGTCGCCGAGTTGCTGGGCCGGTCGCTGGCCGAGTTCGACGAGTTGGCGCTCTCGGCGCCGCCGGGCGCGGGAGGGTTGACGCTCCTGCCGTACCTGGACGGGGAACGTACCCCCAACCTGCCCGACGCGCGCGGTCTGCTCGCCGGGCTGACCCGGGCGAACGCGTCGGCGGCGAACCTGGCGCGGGCCGCGGTGGAGGGCATGCTCGGCGGCCTCGCCGACGCCCTCGACGCGCTCCGCGCCCAGGGCACCCCGGTCAACCGGGTGTTGCTGATCGGCGGCGCGGCCAAGTCCCGCGCGGTACGGGCGATCGCGCCGGCGCTGTTCGACGCGCCGGTGAGCGTGCCGAGCCCCGGCGAGTACGTCGCGCGCGGCGCGGCGCGCCAGGCGGCCTGGGCGCTGTCCGGCGGTGCCGAGCCGCCGCAGTGGCCTGTCGCGGCCGAGGAGGTCGCTGCCGCCGGTACCCCGGAGGTGCACGAGCGCTACGTCGACGTCCGTCAACGGGCGCTACGGCTGCTGACGTAAACGGGACGGACGGGTAAGAGGCATGCCGGTAACGGACATCGGGTACGAACGTTGCGCCTGCGCTGGCTGATTCGGCTATTGATTCCGTGACCATCTGCCGCTGAGACTGGCACTCCGGCCAACGCGACTCCGGAGCGGATAGTGGCTGTGGCCATTGTCGGCGGTTCAGTCTTGGCAGACGGACCCCCCGCCCGGCTAGGGAGGTGCTGCGAGGGTTCTTTGATGTGGCGGACGAGCGTAGCCACGTAACGCCGTCCGTAACGGAACCGCAGGATTCGCGGTCACCCCGGCCAACATCGCAGCGATGCCTGACCTGGTTGTCGAGTTGATCCTCATCAAAGCGCAGGAATACATCAGCACCAAGAGCCGCCAACCAACCCGCGATCCAGTTCGCCGACAGCCACCGCCGGTCGACCGATGCGCAGATGATCCTGCGAGATCTGGGCACCCGGTACACGGACCTGCTCCCGTACATCCAGGACCTGCCCGCCCGGATCCGGGCTCTCATCCTCGTGCCGGAGAGCCGCGGCAACATCGCCGCCCGGATGCCCCAACCGTAACTTGGCCCGCCGGCTTATACCACTACTAAGGAGTAGGGTGGCATTCTTCCGCAAGACAGAGCCGAATGATGAACTTGCCGAACTCCGGCTTTCCGTGCAGCAACGTGGTCAAGCCAAGATTCCAGAGGCGGCGGCGTATGTGGAACGGTACCTACAGGGGATCGCGGCAGAAGCCGGGGTTTCTGCCGACAATGCGGGGCGGGCCTGGCTGCGCGACCGTCTCCGCATGTTCATGGTGGTCGGATGGGCGTCCTGGTTCCAAGTCCTCGACCGCATACCGGAAGGCCAGCAGCTACGGGGCGAGTGGGTGCAGCTGACGCTCGATGCAACACGATTTGGCCCCGAACATCTGGTCGCATGGTGGTGGCTCGTCAGCGAACCGCTGTTCCGGCCCCTGGTTGCCAACCAATTGACCGAGATGCGCGGCGCCCTGACCGACGGCGCATTGGCTATCCGCCGGCAGGGTAACCGCTTCGAAGACGAAATGGTCGACTGGAAAAGCTTCTTCAACTGACAGCGCCGCTGCGTTGAGGATCTGTTTCGACACCCAGCAGGACTCCTTCGGCAGCGCGCACGAAGTTTCATTGCCTTCATCTGCGATTACGACCTGGACGGTGATTTCGATGTATACCGGCGACAAGTACCAGCAGTGCCGTAATAGGAAATGCGGCAAGAAAACCAAGTGGGTTCGCTGCCCGAGATGCAACGGTCGTGGCCCGACATACACGACAACATGCGGCAACAACTGTTCGGCCGGATACAAGTGCGAGAATGGTGTCAACGATCAATTCCACTGACTTGGTGGGCCACCCGGAAAAGGGCCTGGACCCAGGCGCCTCGCCGTGTGGCCCATCCAGTTAGCAAGTAGATGTGACGTCGGTCCCGCCCACTGCCGATACTGTAGGATCGAGGTCAGGATGGCGCTGCCGCACCGGCGTCGATCAACCTCACCTTTACAGCACGAGCCGCTGTACTGGGATCCGATGCAGCATCTCCCCGCCATGTTCGCTGCGCGGCCGTGGGATGGTTTGTGGCCCGGACCCGACCTGACATTTCCGGGCAAGTGGGAGGACCGGAACTGGCGCAACGTGCCAGGCCCCATCTACGGTGCGATGACCGACGGCTGCTGGTTCGGCCGGCTCTACGCGCCGCGACACGTCCTCTACGGCGACGACGTCCACGACGAGCAGGAGTTTCTGTACCGCCAGCCCCGCAACGTCCACGAGCTGCGCGATGTCATCGTCTCGGCGCAAGCGGACCCGTACGTCGGCTGGGGCTGCGACGGCGACACCCACCGGACCCCGAGCCTCGTCCGCGACTGGTGGCGCGACCGCGATCGCTCGCGCGACTGGATCACCGTCGGCGAGCGTGCGCTTCGTGACCTCGTGGCCGATCTCAACACCATCGACAGCGAGTACGGGCTGATCGACACCATCTATCGCGAGCAGGCCTGGGACGCCTTCCAAGACCTCGCCGGACGCCTACACATCCCCGAAGCCCGCGCAAGCGAGTGGTTCGACGAAGACCGCCGTTTCTGATCTACGGCGCCCCTTGTCGTGCCCGAAGCGTGTGTATCCGCTGATGAGCATGGCCGCGCGCTCATCGGCCAGAGTCGTGCGCCAGAGGTACGGACGCCGCGGCTCGCGCCGCACAGCGAGGGACCGCTCTCAGGAGCCGGTTGCGCTCGGACGGCGGCATGAGCGGACGCTGGTGGTCTACACGATGCTCCGAACCGAATGGCCGGCGGCGAACGCGCGTCTGTCCGAACGCCTGGCGAGGGCCTAGACCCGTGTCTCATTTGGGGTGTTTGATGAATTTGCGGTAGCAGATGAGGGTGCAGGCGATCGTGGCGAACGCGGCGAAGTGGGTGGTGTAGCGGTCGTAGCGGCGGACCAGGCGTCGGTGCGCATCAGCCAGGACATCGAGCGTTCGATGACCACGTTCCTACGGCAAGTGCGTATTGTGACGAAGCTCTGGCAGCCGGCGCGCACGGGCGGCGGCATGAGCGGAAGTGACCAGTCAGTCCGTCGACGCGATGGCGTCTTTGATCGCTTGCGCGTCGCTGTCGAGGAGCGACCTCTTGCGTTCCGGCGAGTCGGCCTTGAGGGTCCAGCCGTCTCCTGCGTAGCGAGGGATGACGTGAAGGTGGAAGTGGAAGACCGTCTGGAAGGCGACTTCGCCGTCACAGAGGAGGACGTTGATTCCCTCGCAGCGCATGCTTGAGCGTCGCAAGGCTCGCGCCATGTTATGACCGACCGACCAAACGTGAGCGCTCGTGGCTCCGTCGAGGTCTTCGAGGCCCACCGCGTGCTTGCGTGGCACGACGAGTAGATGGCCGGGTGTGACGGGGTTCAGGTCCATGAAGACCACGACGGTCTCGTCCTCGTACACCACACTGGCCTCGGCCTGCCGGGCCACAATGGCGCAGAAGATGCACCCCTGCGCCGCCGATGTCGCGTCCTGTGTCATGCGCGCAATAGTCCCAGTGTGCCCAGACAGGTGCTACTTACTTCGACCAGGCGGCGGAAGCCAGGTGCCGCTCGCGGGCTCAAGGTCGCCCGCGCCGCCGCCGTCAGCAGTCGAGCAGTCGAGCCTGGTGGGCGAGGATGGCGGCCTGGACCCGGTTGGCGAGGCCGAGCTTGGTCAGGATGCGGCTGACGTGGGTCTTGGCGGTCGCCTCACTCATGTGGAGGCTCGCCGCGATGTCGGTGTTCGACAACCCTCTCCCCACGGCGATGAGCACCTCCTGCTCTTTCCTTGTCAAGACGGTGAGGCGCTGACTGGCCTCGGAGCGTCCTGCGTCGACGGTGATGAACCGGCGCAACAGTCTCCTGGTCACCCTGGGGGAGAGCATGGCGTCGCCGCGCGTCGCGCTGCGGATTGCGGTGAGCATTTCCTCGGCCGAGGCGTCCTTGAGGAGGAAGCCGACAGCGCCGTGCCGCAGCGCGGTGTGCACGTACTCGTCGAGGTCGAACGTCGTGAGTATCACGACGTGTGGCGGCGGGGTGAGGTGGGTGAGCCGCTCGGTAGCGGTGAGGCCGTCGGCGCGGGGCATACGGATGTCCATCAGTACGACGTCCGGACGGTGGCGCCGCGCTTGTTCGACGGCCTCGTCGCCGTCGGCCGCCTCGCCGACCACGACAATGTCGGGCGCGGTCTGCACGATGGTGCGCAACATCGCCCGAACCATCCATTCGTCGTCAACGACAAGCACCCGGATCGGTTCGCTCATTGAAGGTTCTCGGAGTCCGGCCTCGGCGTCAGCGGTACCTCGACGGTGATCTCGAAGCCACCGTGCGGCGAGTGCCCCGCGGTCATCTGGCCACCGACGAGCCGTACCCGCTCCGCGATACCGAGCAGGCCGTGTCCGCCGCCGGGCAGGCCGGTCCCGGCCGGACCTCGGCCACGGTCGTTGCTCACCACCAGACATAACGTTCGTGGAGTGTGGGTAACGCGGACGTGGGTCCGCGCACCGGCGGCGTGCTTGTGCACGTTGGTCAGCGCCTCCTGTACGACGCGGTAGAGCGCGTGGTCGATGAGCGCGGGCGGCCGGGTCCCGGACTCGTCGGTCAGGTCGAAGGTGACCGGCAGGCCGATGCGGCGGGACGCGGCGACCAGGTCGGCCAGGTCGGCGAGCCCGGGGTGCGGCGCCAGGGGCGGTTCCTCGTCCGCGCGGAGAACATTTACAAGTGACCGCAGCTCCTCCAGGGCTTCGCGTCCGATCGTGCGGACCCGCCGGCCGATGGTGACGGCATCCTGTCCCTGGGTCGCTTCGAGTGCGGTGGCGTGCAGGACCATCAGCGACACCCGGTGGGTAACGACATCGTGCATGTCCCGGGCGATCTGGGCACGTTCCTCACTATGGGCCTGGAGGATCCGCTGGTATTGCTCGCGCTCCACCCGCTCGGCGCGCTCCCGCACCCGGGCGATCAGCTCACGCCGGGTGCCGATGTACAGGCCCAGGAGGGCAGGGCCGGCGCAGATTGCCGCGCTCAGCGGCGCGGCCGCGTCGGCTCCGCCCACGCTCCAGATGGGTACTCCCACCACGGTCGCGGTGAGCACGGTGCTCACCGCGACCTGCCGCCACGACCGGGTTTGTTCCGCGAGGTTGTACTGCGCGAACAGCACGGCGATGAACGCCGCCGTGCTCACCCAGGCGACCACACCGAGCAGTACAACGAGCGCCGGCCGGCGGCGCCGCCACCAGACGGTCGTCCCGACCAGCACGCCGAGCGGGATCGCGAACCACATCGGCGGGTGCCAGCCGAAGTAGGCGATCTCGTGCGGGCCGAATGCACGACCGGCCCCGCCGTCGCCGAGTGCCGTCGATCCGCCGATGGCGAGCGCCAGCACCGCGTCCACGGGACGGCCGTGGTCCGCGCGGAACCGGAACCACCGACTCATGGCTCGCCATGGTAGTCGCGGCCCGGATGGCCTGCATCAGCAGAAAGTTGTACGTGAACGCCGGAAGCCGGCTCCGATCCGCCGACACCGAGGGCGTAGGTTGCCGGATGTCTCGGCTGGGTCGTCCCGCCGATGCTGCCGGCATGGACAATTCCCAATCGACGGCGATCCGACGGCCGCCCACGGCCGGACCGGCATCCGGATCGGAACGCATCGTTGCCCTGGACGTTCTCCGTGGCTTCGCCCTGCTGGGCATTCTGATCGTGAACATCACGGTCTTCCAAGGCGAGCCGCCGCCGGACGACCACTCGGCGGGCGTCGTCAAGGACGTCCTCACGTTTGCCTTCTCGGACAAGTTCTACGCGCTGTTCGCGTTGTTGTTCGGATACGGCCTGGCCATCCAGATACGGCGGGCGGGTACCCAGCACGTCGCCCGGATGCGGCGCAGGTTGGCGTTCCTGTTCATCCTCGGGCTGACCCACGCGGTGTTCCTGTTCTACGGCGACGTCCTCGCCAGCTACGCCATCGCCGGAGTGGTGCTGCTCGCCCTACGCCGGCTCTCCGCCCGTACGGCGGCCCGCGCCGCCACCTGGTCGCTGGTCGGCCTCGCCGCCCTGCACCTGATTCTCGCGCTCGGCTGGGCGTTGGCCGGAGGTGCCGGCGACTCGGCGGCCGGCGACGACCGAGGGGCGTCTGCGGCGGCGATCGCCGCGTACCAGGGCTCGTTCACCGACATCGTCAGCCAACGGCTGAGCGACTTCGCCGGATTCGTCCCGTTGACGGTAGGGCTGCTCCTGCCGAACTACGTGGTGCTGTTCCTCGGCGGCATGGCCGCTGGCGCGTACGGGCTGCTGGACCGAGCTGACATCCCGGCCCGCCGCCTCTGGCGGGTGGTTGTCATCGGGTTGGCGATCGGACTGCCCGGTGCCGCACTGTCCACCGCGTTCCCGATTGCCGAGGCGAATCCGCTGTCCGTCGCGGCACGTGGTGCCAGCGTGCTGACCGCGCCGGCCCTCACCGCCGCCTACGCGGCCGGCCTGCTGCTCGCCGCGCGGACCCGACCCGGACACCGCTTGGCGGACCTGCTCGCACCGGCCGGACGGATGGCTCTGTCCAACTACATCGGACAGTCGGTCCTGTGCGCCTTTCTGTTCACCGGCTATGGCCTCGGCCTGATCGGCACCACGGGAAGCCTCGCCACCATCGGTATCGCGGTCGGTGTCTTCGCCGTCCAGGTTGTGCTGAGCCGGTGGTGGCTACGCCGTTTCCGGTTCGGCCCGATGGAATGGCTCCTCCGCTCGGTGACCTACCGCCGCCGGCAGCCGTGGCGGGATGCGCCGGCCAACGGTAACGGGCCGGAGTCGCCGCACTCCTGAGTGGGCGACTCCTCGAGGGTTTCAGCACCATGGTGTCCGGCGACGAGCGAGTACGGCCGTCGCCGGTCACCCACCCGCGCGTGCGCCCGGTCAGCTTCACCGGCCGGTTCGCGGCGAGAGCGGCGGAACTCGCCGCGGCCGAGAAAGGGAGGATCCGCGCCCGCTCGTTGTTTCGTATCGGGAACCCTGACGCCTATTGCAGGTTGGCGTGTCGGGCCCGCATCGTCGCGTGCGCGTCGGTGTCGTTGCCGGTCAGTTCGAGGATGAGCGCGTCGAGCAGCAGCAGCGCGCTTAGTTCGAACAGTGAGCCGCCGAACTGGCCGGTTTCGGTGGTCTGGACGTGGATCACCGTGTTGGCGAGACCGGCGAGGGTGCTGGTGGGGCGGGAGGTGAGGGCGAGGACCTGGGCGCCGAAGCCGGCGGCCAGCCGGGCGAAATGCAGCGTGACGGGGGTCTCCCCGGAGTTGGAGATCATGACCAGGCCGTCGCCGCGGCTGATCGAGGGTGCGGTTGCTTCGCCGACGGCGTGGGCGTCGAACCCGACGTGCATCAGCCGCATGGCCGCCATCTGCGCGACGAGCCCGGAGCGTCCTTGCCCGGAGCAGAACCATCGGCGGTGCCGGTCGGCGAGCATGGCCTTGGCTGCGGCCATCTGCGCGGGCGAGACGGCGGAGAGGACGCCGGTGATCTCGTCGCGCACTGCCAGCCAGGGGCTGTCGACGCTGGTGCTCATCGTGGTTCCTTCAGGGTGTGTGCCGTGGTGTCGGCGAACAGGCGCCGGCCGATGACGATGTAGGTGGCGCCGGCGGCGAGGACCGAGCCGAGGTTGTCCTCGCCGACACCGCCGTCGACTCCGACTGGCCGGTCGAGGCCGGCGTGGCTGACCTTGTGCAGCATGGCCGGGTCGGATCGGCCGCCGGTGCCCGGCTCGAGCAGCATCACGAGGAGCCGACGTTGTCAGGGCTGCTCCCACCCTCCCCGGCACCACCCGGATCAGGCTGCCCTCAGCTCCAGCGTCGCGCTGCGACAGGTTCAGCGGCGAAGGTCTCCACCTCCGCTCGAACCAACAGTGCCTCACGGCGCAAACCGCGCGTCGGTGAGATCGTGCCGCCTCGTCACCGCTACGGCTGTCGGCGTGGCTGCACCTGGAGCAGTACGCCAACAACCGCGTCGAGGCGGACCGCAGTCAACTCAAGCACCGGCTCAGACCGATGCGCGGCCTGCGGACCGAACGAACGAGCGCGCGCCGAGGGCTCGCTTGCCGCCGACCCGGGCTGCCGCGTAACGTGCAAGACGATTAGCGTATTGCTAACTGGCTGGGGTGTGGCCCCAGTCCGCTGGTGCATCGCTAACATCGGAGGGGGAGTGCCATGACGGGGGTTCACGAGATGCCGGAGGCAACCGCGACGCTGCCGACGTGCGAGGTGCGCACGCGTCAGGGCACGGTGCGCGGGGTCGTCCGTGGTGGTGTTCGCACCTTCTGGGGCCTGCGCTACGCCGGTCCGGCGGTGCGCTTCCGGCGTGCGCGACCGGGACCCGGCTGGAACGGCGTCTTCGACGCGACGACGCCGAAGGCGATGGCCCCGCAGGCCCCGTTCGGCGGCATCTTCCGGACCCCGCCGGGAGGCTTCTCCGAGGACTGTCTCTATCTGAACATCCATGTGCCGGATGAGCCTTCCCCGACTCCGCGACCCGTCCTCGTCTGGATCCACGGGGGCGCCGGCGGCTCCGGGGCCGCGAACCAGTATGACGGAACCGCGCTCGCCCGCCATGGCAACCTCGTCGTCGTGACGATCAACTATAGGCTCGGAGGGCTCGCCCAGCTCGACGTCTCGGCATGGGGGCCCGAATACCAGGGCTCGGGAGATCTCGCCTTCTACGACCAGGTGGCCGCCCTGGAATGGGTGCGCGATCACATCGGCGCCTTCGACGGGGACCCGGAGTTCGTCACCATCGCCGGCGAGTCCGCGGGTGCCGGCTCGGTCGTGGAGTTGTGCGCATCCCCCGTGTCCGCCGGACTGTTCCGCGGTGCCATCGCGTCCTCCGCGCCGGCCCTGTCCGACCGGCGGCCGGGTGGGCACCTCGAGGAGCTCGCCAAGAAGCTCAGGCTGCCGCCGGACCGGTTGCAGCGCCGGCTTGTCGAGTGCTCCTGGCCGGAGCTGCTCGACCTGGCGGCAAAGGCGCGAGGACGGCGCGAAGTGGCGAAGACCTACCTGCACGGCAAGGTGGCCGATCTCATCGCCGCCAAGGCGGAGCGGGCCCCGGACCTGGTGATCGGGTACGCGTGCCACGAGGGCGACTCGATGGAGTTCCTCACCCGGCAGGGTCTGCGGCGGCTCGGTCCGCTCGCCGGGCCGATGCTGCATCTGCTGATGCTGCAGGTCGTTCCGCACGTGGCGGGTGGACGGGACCAGCGGCGCGAGTACCTGCGGCGGCTGCGGCGCGAGCACGGTGTGCGGTACGGCGCGCGATTCAACGATCTCGTGTGGACCGACCTGTTCCGGCGCGGCGCGGTCGAGGCGGCGGAAGGCGCCGCGCGGGCGGGCGCCCGTGCGCACGTGTACGAGCTCGACGTCCCGACCGTCATCGCCGGGCAGCGCATGCGATCCACCCACGGAGTGGACATCAGCCTGACGTTCAACTGCTGGCGCGATCCGGGCGCGATGGACGAACCGCTCACGGACGACCAGGACGCCCCGGCGCTCGCCGACCGATGGGTGGCGATGATCGCCCAGTTCTGCCGGACGGGCTCGGCGGACGGCCCCCTGGGATCCTGGCCGGCCTACGACGTGGCCGAGCGCCCGGTGCTGCGTGTGGCGCCGCGGGAAAGCCGGATCCTGCGCGATCCCGACCCGGAGTACCGGCAGCGCGTCTGGCCCGAACGGGCCGGGTAGGACCCCCGTCGCGATGTCGAAGACCCGGGGCGGCGGGGTGTCTTGACGCCGCCTCGACCAGAAGTTTAGCGTAACGCTAAACAGCGGCTGCGAGTCAGGAGTGCAAATTGGTGGTAGTGCTCGCCGAGTGCCACTTCGCGACTCTCTGGGAGGCCTTCGCCGACGCGGTCGGCGATGAGCCGGCGGTCACGCAGGGCACCCGGACCGTCACCTGGTCCGACTACGAGCGGCGGGCAGCCCGGCTCGCCGCAGTCCTGCGCGACGGCGGCATCGGGGTCGGAAGCAAGGTCGCGCTCTACCTCCACAACGCCCCGGAGTACCTCGAGGCGCAATTCGCCGCGCTGAAGATCCGCGCGGTGCCCGTCAACGTCAACTACCGGTATCTCGACGCCGAGCTCAGCTACCTGCTGGACAACAGCGACGCGGAGGCGGTCGTGTTCCACGCCTCGCTCGCCGAGCAGGTCGCCGGCGTGATGCACCGGCACCCCGCCGTGCGGCTCTGGCTGCAGGTCGACGACGTCGAGGCCGCGCCGATCCCGGGTGCGATGCCGTACGAGCAGGCGATCGGCGCGGCGGCACCCGCTCCGCGGCAGGTCAGGGACGAGCGCGACGTCTACATGCTGTACACCGGCGGTACCACCGGGATGCCCAAAGGGGTGATGTTCCCGGTCGGGGAGTTCACCCGGCGCTGGGTCAACTCCATTGCCGAGCTTCTCGAGCAGCCACCACCGCCGGACCTCGGCTGGTGCGTCGAGACGGCAAGGCAGCTGGCGGCCGTCAGGTCCGCCCCGGTGGTGCTCCCCGCCTGCCCGCTGATGCACGGCACGGGGATGTGGCTCGGGGTGTTCATGACCCACTCCATCGGGGCTCACGTCGTCCTGGCGCCCAGCGGGTCGTTCGATCCCGATGAGATCTGGGCCACCGTGAGCGCGCATGCGGTGACCGCGCTCGTCATCGTCGGGGACGCGTTCGCGCTTCCGCTGATCCGGGCGCGCGAGACCGCCGGCGCGGCCGGGCCGGAGCGCGACGTGTCCAGCCTGGCGTTCGTCATGAGTTCCGGCGCCATGCTCAGCGCGCCCGTCAAGGCCGCGCTCATCGACGTGCTGGGCGACTCCGTGGTCATCGGGGACATGATGGGGTCGACCGAGGGCCCGGGTGGATCTGCCGTCACGACGAAGAACGACGCGACGGACACCGCTCGGTTCGTGCCGGCGCCGGGCGCCCGGGTGCTCACCGAGCACGGAGTCGACGTCCGGGCCGGCTCCGGCGTCCCGGGTCTGCTCGCCATCACGGGGCCGGGGAATGTGCCCATTGGCTACTACAAGGACCCGGAGCGCAGCGCGCGGCTCATCCGGACCGTCGACGGGGTGCGGTACTCGATCCCCGGTGACTGGGCGACCGTCGACGCGGACGGCACGATCGTGCTCCTCGGGCGAGGATCGGGCTGCATCAACACCGCCGGGGAGAAGGTGTTCCCCGAGGAAGTGGAGGAAGCCCTCAAGCAGCATCCGAGCGTCGAGGACTGCATCGTCGTCGGCCTTCCTGATGAGCGCTTCGGCGAGCGCGTCGCCGCCGCGGTAGCCGCCGCTCCCGGTGCCGATCTGGACCCGGAAGAGGTTCAGGCCTGGGCCAAGGCGCGGCTCGCGGGCTACAAGGCCCCGCGGGTCGTGCTCATCCTGCCCAGCGTCCCGCGGGCGGCCAACGGCAAGGCCGACCTGCGCGCCGTCCGCACCCTGCTGCTCGAAGCCGAAGCCCACGAGCGCGCCCGGGGTCGGGCCGCTCCGCGGCCCATGACGACACTAGCCGCCTGTGCGGACGAGGAGAACCTGTGACTGACTCAGCGGCGATCATCGCCGACCTCGCGGACGAACATGCCGCCCTCGACGAGCGCGTGTGCGACCTGGACGAGCGCCAGTGGCAGGCGCCGACGCCCGCGGCTGCCTGGACGATCCGCGACTCCGTCAGCCACCTCTACTACTTCGACGCTCGCGCGCTGTTCGCAATCGCGGACCCGGACGGGTTTGCGAAACATCGCGCCGAGGTCCATGCACGTGGCCTGGACCCGGGCATCGATCTCGCCCCCGGCAGGGAACTCGGTGGCCGCGGCCTCCTGCTGGCCTGGCGCGGGACCAGAGCCGAGCTGCTTGCCGGCCTCGCCGCCTTCGACCCCGGCCGCCGGGCGCTGTGGTACGGGCCGGACATGTCGCTGAGCAGCTTCGTGACGGCTCGTCTGATGGAGACGTGGGCCCACGGTCAGGACGTCGCCGATGCGCTCGGCCTGCCCCCGGTGGTCACCGACCGGCTGCGCAGCGTCTGCCACATCGGGATAGGGGCACGCGCCTATTCGTTCTGGCAGAACGGCGCGACGGACCCCGGGGACCCCATCCGTGTGGAGGTCACGGGCCCGTCCGGACAGCTCTGGACCTGGGGGCCGGAGCATGCCACCGACCGGGTCGCCGGGACGGCACTCGACCTCGCCCTGCTCGTGACCCATCGGCGCCACCGCTCGGACACCTCGCTCACCGTCACGGGCAGGACGGCAGAGGCGTGGCTCGCGATCGCCCAGGCGTTCGCCGGTCCCAGCGGCGGCGGCCGGCAGCCCCTGTCGGCGAAGGTGGCGTGATGGCTGTCCTGACCTCTCAGCTCGACACCCGGTCCGAGCAGTTCACCAGGAACCGGGCCGACATGCTGGAGCAGCTCGAGCACATCGAGGAACAGCTTCAGCTGGCGGGCATGGGCGGTGGCGAGAAGGCGGTCGCGCGGCACCACGCCAACGGCAAGCTCACCGTTCGCGAGCGTGTCGCCCTGCTCATCGACCCCGACACGCCCTTCCTGGAGATCGGGGCCCTCGCCGGCTACTACACCGACTACCCGGTCGGCGGCGGTGCGCTGCTCGGCATCGGGACGGTGAACGGAACCGAGTGCGTGATCTTCGGCAACGATCCGACGGTGCTCGGCGGTGCCATGACGGCGACCAGCGCCCCGAAGATCGACCGGGCGCTGCTCATCGCCCGGCAGAACCGGATGCCGTACATCCAGCTGATCGAAAGCGCCGGGGGCGACCTGCGCTCCGACGGCGGCGGCGAGGAGGTCGACCGGGTGCTGCGCAAGACGCTCGGGCACTGGGCCGGTTCGGGCCGGTTCTTCTACGAGACGACCGAGCTGTCCGGGCTCGGCATCCCCACCGTTGCCGTGGTGTTCGGCAGTTCCACGGCCGGCGGTGCGTACCTGCCCGGCTTGTCGGAGTACACGATTCTCGTGCGCAACCGGGCCAAGGTCTTCCTCGGCGGCCCGCCGCTGGTGAAGATGGCGACCGGCGAGGAGAGCACGGACGAGGAGCTCGGCGGCGCCGACATGCACGCCACGGTGAGCGGCCTCGCGGACTACGTCGCGGAGGATGAGCACGACGCGTTGCGGCAGTGCCGCGATGTGGTCGGCCACCTGCACTGGCGCAAGGCCGGCTACGGCCCGACGGGTCCCGGTGACGAGCCGGTGCTGGATGCGGAGGACCTGCTGGGCATGGTGTCGCGCGACCTCAAGCAGCCGCTCGACGTGCGCGAGGTCGTCGGTCGCATCACCGACGGCAGCCGGTTCGAGGAGTTCAAGGCGCGGTACGGCGCGACGCTCGTCTGCGGCTGGGCCGAGGTCCACGGCTACCCGGTGGGCATCCTGGGCAACAACGGCCCGCTGTTTCCGGAGTCGGCGGTCAAGGCTTCGCAGTTTATCCAGCTCTGCAACAAGATCAGTACGCCGTTGCTGTTCCTGCAGAACATCACCGGCTACATGGTCGGCAAGGAGTACGAGCGGGCCGGCATGGTCAAGCACGGCAGCCAGATGATCAATGCGCTGTCGAACTCGAAGGTCCCGCACATCACGGTCGTCCTCGGTTCGTCGTACGGCGCCGGCAACTACGGCATGGGCGGCCGTGGCTTCGACACCCGCTTCCTGTTCCTGTGGCCGACGGCCAAGCTCGCGGTCATGGGGCCGCAGCAGATGGCGGGCGTCATGTCCCTGGTGCGGCGGGGGCAGGCCGCACGCAAGGGCATCGAGATCGACGAGGCGGCAGAGAAGATGCTCACGGACGCGGTCGCCGACATCACCGAGCGGATGTCGCTCGGCCTCTACGCGACCGGTCGCGGCGTGGACGACGGCGTCATCGACCCGCGCGACACCAGGACGGTCGTGGGGCTGTGCCTGTCCGCCTGCCACAGCGCGCCGGTCGAGGGCGCCACCACCTTCGGGGCGTTCCGGCCGTGATCACGACACTTCTCGTTGCGAACCGGGGCGAGATCGCCCGTCGGGTCATGCGCACCGCCGCCGCCATGGGCATCCGTACCGTCGCGGTCTACAGCGACGGCGACGCGCACTCGCCGTTCGTGCGCGACGCGGACCTGGCTGTGCCCCTGCACGGGCAGACTGCGGCGGAGACCTACCTCGACGTGGCGAAGGTGCTCGACGCGGCGCGTCTCGCGGGGGCCGACGGCGTGCACCCCGGCTACGGTTTCCTGTCGGAGAACGCGGACTTCGCCCGGGCCGTCGTCGAGGCGGGGATGATCTGGGTCGGCCCGACGCCGGCCGCGATCGCGGCCATGGGCGACAAGCTCGCCGCCAAGACGCTGATGGAGGAGGCCGGCGTCAGGACGCTTCCCTCTCTCCGGCTCGAGGAGGGTGCGGACCTCGGTGCCGCGGCCACCGAGGTCGGCTTCCCCGCACTCGTGAAGGCCGCGGCGGGCGGCGGGGGCAAGGGCATGCGCGTCGTCGAGCGGGAGGAGGAGCTCCAGGCGGCGATCGCGGGCGCGCGACGCGAGGCGCTGGCCGCGTTCGGCGACGGTACGGTCTTCCTCGAGCGCTATCTCACCGGGGCCCGCCACGTCGAGGTGCAGATCCTCGGCGACAAGCACGGCAATCTGGTGCACCTGTTCGAGCGTGAGTGCTCGATCCAGCGCCGGCACCAGAAGGTGATCGAGGAGTCGCCTTCTTCGGCGGTGAGCCCGGCGCTTCGCGAGCGGATGGGTCAGGCCGGGCTGCTCGCCGCGAAGGCGATCGGCTACGAGAGCGCCGGGACGGTGGAGTTCCTGCTCGCGCCGGACGGCGCGTTCTACTTCCTCGAGGTGAACACACGGCTCCAGGTCGAGCACCCCGTCACCGAGATGGTCACCGGGCTTGACCTGGTGCGGGAGCAGCTGTTGGTGGCGCAGGGCGCGGCGCTGTCGTTCACGCAGAGCGACCTGACGCTCACCGGGCACGCCGTCGAGGCGCGCCTCTATGCCGAGGACCCCGACAACGACTTCCTCCCGGTCACCGGCACCGTGCGGGTGTGGGAGCCCGCGGCCTCGCCGGAAGCCAGGTACGACAGCGGCATCGAGTCCGGCAGTCGCGTCGGCGTCGAGTTCGACCCGATGCTGGCCAAGGTCATCGCGCACGCACCGACTCGCGCGGAGGCCGCACTGAGGCTGGCCCTGGCCCTGGAGCGGACCGCGATCCAGGGCACGACGACCAACCGCGACTTCCTCGTGGCCACGCTGCGGCATCCGGCGTTCCTGGCCGGCGACACCAGCACGGACTTCATCACGAAGATCGACCCGCCGCGCTCGCGCGCGGTCGCTCCGGCCGAGCTGGAGGTAGCGGCCGTACAGGCCGCGCTCGCGGCACAGTCGTGGCGCCGTGCGACGTCGGCTCTGGGGCGCTTCCCAAGCGGATGGCGCAACAGCATCCTGCCGTCCGAGACCTTCACCTACCTGCACGCGGACCGCTCCGTGCCGGTTGCCTACCGCGCGCTGCGCGACGGCAGCTTCGCGGTGACGGTGGCCGGGCGCACCACGACCGCGCGGGTGCTCGAATGCTCCGATCGTGAGATCGAGGTCGAGCTCGACGGGATCAGGCACCGCTCGACCGTGCGCAACCACGGACCGCGCTGGTGGGTGCACGGACCGCGCGGCGACGTGGAGCTCGCGCTCGTGCCCCGATTCCCGGAACCCGAGGCCGAGGGCGTCGCCGGCGGCCTCGTGGCACCCCTGCCCGGTGCGGTCATCGCGGTCCAGGTGACCGCCGGGGGCCGGGTCGAGGAGGGCCAGCTGCTGGTCATCGTGGAGGCGATGAAGATGGAGCATCGCATCACCGCGCCGCACGCGGGGACGGTCGCCGAGCTGCGGGTCGCGGCCGGCGACCAGGTGGCCGCCGGCGACCTGCTCGTCGTGCTGGAGGAGGCGTGACCGCCCGGCGTCCCGTCCGGATCGCGAACTGCAGCGGCTTCTACGGAGACCGGCTGGCCGCCGCACGCGAGATGGTCGAGGGCGGTCCTGTCGACGTCCTCACCGGCGACTGGCTCGCCGAGCTCACGATGCTCATCCTCGCCAAGGACCGCTTCAAGAACCCGGACGGCGGCTACGCCAGGACGTTCCTGAAGCAGATGGAGCAGATCATGGGCACCTGCCTCGATCGCGGCATCAAGGTCGTCGCGAACGCCGGGGGCCTCAACCCGAAGGGCCTGGCCGGCGCGCTCGAGCAGCTCGCCGTGACCCTCGGGCTCGCCCCGACGATCGGATACGTGGCCGGCGACGACCTGCTTCCGCGGCTCGACGAGCTCACATGCGCCGGCCACGAGCTGCGCAACCTCGACACCGGCGAGGCCATCGGGGACCGCGCCGTGCTCACCGCCAACGCCTACCTCGGCGGCTGGGGGATCGTCGAGGCACTGAGCCGGGAGGCCGACATCGTGGTCACCGGCCGGACCACCGACGCCGCCGTCGTGATGGGCCCGGCGGCGTGGTGGCACGGCTGGGACCGCATCGACTATGACGCCCTCGCGGGCGCGCTCGTGGCCGGCCACGTCATCGAGTGCGGCTGCCAGGCGACCGGCGGCAACTACGCGTTCTTCCAGGAGGTACCCGGGCTGGAGCACCCAGGCTTCCCGATCGCCGAAATCGCCGCGGACGGCTCCTCGGTCATCACCAAGCACGAGAGCCACGGCGGCCTGGTCTCCGTCGGCACCGTGACGGCGCAGCTGCTGTACGAGATCACCGGCCCCCGCTACCTCAACCCGGACGTCACGGCGCGCTTCGACACCATCGCCCTCGCCCAGGTGGCGCAGCACCGGGTGCAGATCAGCGGGGTCCGCGGCGAGGCCCCGCCCGCGACCTCGAAGGTCTGCGTCAACGTCGCCGGCGCGGTGAAGGCGTCACTCACGTTTCCGCTGGTCGGCCTCGACGTGCAGGAGAAGGCCGACCTCCTGGTGCGATCCCTGTTCGCGGCGATCCCCGGCGGGCGCGAGAGCTTCCAGTCGGTCGAGGTCGACCTGGTGCGCTCGGACCACGAGGACCCGCAACGCAACGAGGCGGCGATCGCCAACCTGCGCATCACGCTCAAGGATCCGGACGAGACGAAGTTCGGCAAGCCGCTCACCTCGGCGATCACCGAGCTCGGGCTCGCCTCGTACCCCGGCTTCTTCGGCGGCCCGAGCGCTGTTCAGGCGTACGGCGTGTACTGGCCGGCCTCGGTGCCCTCGAACCTGCTCTCGCACGAGGTCGTGGTGGGCGACGAGGTGACGCGGGTCGCCCCGACGCTGCCCACCGGGACGGAGCCGGTGGTCGAGGCCGAGCGACCCGCGATCCCGGTGCCGGTCGGCGGGCCGACGCGCCGGGTACCCCTGGGCCGGGTTGCCGGGGCCCGGTCCGGCGACAAGGGCGGGAACGCCAACGTCGGGGTGTGGACCCGCACCGACGAGGAGTTCGCGTGGCTGAGCGACTACCTGACCGTCGACCGGCTCAAGGCGCTGATGCCGGAGACCGGTGAGCTCGATGTCGAGCGGTTCGACCTGCCCCGCATCCGGTCGCTGAACTTCGTCATCCACGGGCTGCTGGGCGAGGGCGTCGCGTCGAGCGGCCGGATGGACCCGCAGGCCAAGAGCCTGGGTGAGTACCTGCGTGCCAAGCACGTCGAAGTGCCCGTCGAGCTGCTGGAGAGGAAGCCGTGACCGCGGTCCGCTACGAGGCGCGCCACGGCGTCGCCACCCTGACCCTGGCCGAACCCGAGAACAAGAACGCACTCAACGCACGCATCATCAACGGCCTCGGCGACGGACTTTCAGCGGCGGCCGCCGACGAGGCGGTGCGTGTCATCGTCCTCACCCACGAGGGCACCACGTTCTGCGCAGGTGCCGACCTCAAGGGAGGCGGGCCGGCGCAGACACCGAGGTACTCCTTCCCAGACGTGCTCGCCGGCATCCAGGACTCGCCCAAGCCGGTCGTCGCCGTGCTCCGCGGGCACTGCATGGGCGGCGGCGTCGGGCTCGCGGCCGCAGCCGACCTGTCGGTGGCCTCCACCGACGTGACGTTCGGGTTCACCGAGGTGCGCATCGGCGTCGCGCCCGCGATGATCTCGGTCGTCTGCCTGCCCAAGCTCTCCCGGGCCGATGCGGCGGAGCTCTTCCTGACCGGGCGCAGGATTCCCGCCGCCCAGGCCGCCGAGGTGGGCCTGATCAATCGCGCGGTCGAGCCGGCTGAGCTGGACCAGGAGGTCAGTGGGCTCCTCGACGAGATCGTCGCGGGCGGCCCTCGGGCGCTGGCGGCCTCCAAGAGGCTCCTGTCGACCGTGCCAACCATGAGCCGGTCGGAGGCGTTCGAGTTCACGCAGACGCTCTCCACGGAGCTCTTCCGAAGCTCGGAGGCCGGCGAAGGGATCGCGGCCTTCCGTGAGCGGCGGCCTCCCGCGTGGATCCCGTCGTAGCCGGGTTTCCGTCGCCGAGTTTTGGCGCTACGCTAACATTGTCGCATGTCTGAAGCAGGGGCGCACGACAAGGACGATTCGCACGGTCGGCAGCGGGGTCGGCAGGGCGCCGAGGCTGCTCTCATGCGGGCCGCCCTGGAGCTCCTCGCGCGAGAGGGCGTCCTGGCGGGCCTGAACCTGAAGGATGTGGCGGACGAGGCCGGCGTGAATCGCGGCCTGATCCACCACTACTTCGGCAGTCGCAAGACGCTGCTGCGCAACGCCCTCGACAAGGAGATGCGCACCCTCGCCGACCGCGTCGGTATGGAGACCTACCTCAACCCGGCCCGGCGTGGCGCCCGCAGCTTCCGGGCCCAGGCCAACGAGATGCAGCTCGCGCGCGTCGTCATGCTCCTGGCGCTCGACGGGGACGAGGAGTTCGCGCCCATCCCCTTCTACGAGAGCTCATTGGAGCTCCTGAAGGACGAGCAGGGCCGAGGCGTATGGGACGAGGACCTCGACCTGCGAGCCCTGCTGGCGCTCTGGTACGCCTTCCTCAGTGGGTACCTCGTCCTGCGTCCGGCGCTGGCCCGGCAGCTCGGGCTGGCGGTCAAGACACTGGACGCCCGGGTGATGAGCACCATCGGCCGCATGTGGGGACCGCTGTGGCACGAGGACGGCACCGCGGAGCACTGAGGACCTGACCTCGCCCACCGCGGCTGCGGTGGGCATCGCCGATGCCTGGTCGTCGCGGACAGCTCGATCCGCGCCGCCGGCATCACGACGCCATCACAACGCCATCACAACGCCATGGACGACCGCCGGTCCGCCGGTGCGTGAAACCGCGCTTCCCCCGAGACTTAGCATAATGCTAATATCGGCGGCATGCGCGGACTGGTCTATCACGGCCCTCGGGACGTTCGGTATGACGTCGTGGCGGATCCGGCCCTCTCCAACCCGGCCGGCGCGATCGTGCGGGTCGGCAAGGCGAGCATCTGCGGCAGCGACCTGCACATCTTCCACGGCGAGAACGCTCGCGGCACGGGCTTCACCATCGGGCACGAGGCCATCGGGCAGATCGTCGAGGCGGGTGCGGAGGTACACCGCTTCAAGGCGGGAGACCGGGTGCTGGTCTCGGCGGGGGTGCGCTGCGGCCGCTGCGAGGGCTGCGCCTCCGGTCCCCACTGCACGGTCCAGGGGGACAACTTCTGCTACGGCCTCGGGCCCGACCTGCCGGGCAGTCAGGCCGAACTGCTGGAAGTGCCGTACGCCGACGCCAACCTGATGCGACTGCCCGCGGATGTCAGCGAGGAGAACGCCCTTCTGCTGGCCGACTGCGCCAACACCGCCTGGTACGGCGCGAAGAAGGCGAAGATCGTCCCCGGCGCCGAGGTCGCGGTGATCGGCCTCGGCCCGATCGGCCTCGTCGCCGTCATGTCGGCGTTCCTGCAAGGAGCCGCTCGCGTGTTCGCCGTCGACCCCGTGGCCGACCGCCGTCGCCGGGCCGAAGAGCTCGGGGCGTCGAGCCTCGCGCCCGAAGGGGCAAAGGAACTCATCATGGAAGCCACGCGCGGCGGTGTGGGCCACGTCGTCGACGCGGTCGGCACCGACGAGAGCATCGACACGGCCCTGCGCGTCGTGCGGAACCGGGGAGCGGTTTCGGTGGTCGGCCTGTCGCCGTCCAAGCGCATGGCCTTCCCGATGATGCGCGCCCAGATGCTCTCCCTCGACTTCCACATCGGGCTCGCCACCGGCGAGGACACCCCCGGACTGCTGAACCTGATGCGCGCGGGACGTTTCAACCCGGCGGTCGTCTTCAGCCACCGTCTCCCGCTGTCCGCCGGCGTGACCGCCTACGAGCTGTTCGATCAGCGTGCCGACGGCGTCTGCAAGGTGCTGCTGGACGCAACCGCCTGACGCGACACCGGTCCGACCGCGCCGCCGAGGTCGCCTCGTGTGGCGAACATCGAAAGGAATGCACACGTGACATCGCTCGACGAGCGGGTGGCCACGGACCCGCTGTTCGACGTGACCGGGAAGGTCGTCGTCGTCACCGGCGGCAGCCGCGGGCTGGGGCGGGCAATGGTACGTGCCTTCGCCGAGAGAGGGGCCGTCCCGGTCATCGCCAGCCGGAAGCTGGACGCCTGCCGGGAGCTCGCGGACGAGGTCGGCGCCGCGTGGGGCGTGGACGCCTTGCCGATTGCGGTGAACGTGAACCGGTGGCAGGAGTGCGACCGGCTCGCGGACGAGGTCTATGCCCGGTACGGCCGGGTGGACGTGTTGATCAACAACGCCGGCAGCTCCCCGGTCTTCCCCAGCGTCGACGCCATCACCGAGGAGCTCTACGACAAGGTCTTTGCCCTCAACCTCAAGGGCCCGTTCCGGCTCATGGCCAACATCGGCACCCGGATGGCCTCGGCCAGGGGCGGGTCGATCATCAATATCGGTTCGGTGTCGAGCATGCGACCGCAGCCGATGCTGGTCACCTACGCGGCCGCCAAAGCCGGGCTCAACGCATTGACCGAGGGCATGGCCCGCGCCCTCGCGCCGAAGGTGCGGGTGAACTGCATCGTCGCGGGGCCCTTCGCGACGGACGTCTTCAACGCGTGGGATCCCGAGGTCTTCCAGCAGGTCATGGCCGAGCCGCTCGCGCTGAAACGAGCCGGACAACCGGAGGAGGTCGTCGGAGCGGCCCTGTACCTCGCCTCCTCGGCATCGACGTTCACGACCGGCGCACTGCTCCGCGTCGACGGCGGAACCCCCTGAGAGCGGAGAAGATCACGATGGAGTTTCTGACGCCACCGGCCGACCACCCGGCCCGCGACCGGGTGCGGGCATGGCTGCGGGAGCACCCGCATCCCACGCCGAGGCAGCTCGCCGAGTCCGGCTACGTGGCGCCGCACTGGCCGGCGCCGTACGGCCTCGACGCGGACCCGATGAGCCAGCTGGCCATCGACGCCGAGTTGCGCGCGGCGCAGGTGGCCATGCCGGAGAACCCGATCGCGATCGGCTGGGCGGGGCCGACGATTCTCGCCGGAGGTACCGAGGCCCAGCGGGAGCGCTACCTGCGCCCGCTGCTGGCGGCGGAGGAGATCTGGTGCCAGCTGTTCAGCGAGCCCGGCCACGGCAGCGATCTGGCCAACCTGTCCACCCGTGCCGTCCGGGACGGCGAGCACTACGTGGTCAACGGCCAGAAGCTGTGGACGTCGGACGCGCACGTCGCGCACCTCGGCATCCTCATCGTCCGCACGGATCCTGATGCGCCCAAGCACAGGGGCATCTCGTACCTGATCTGCCCGATGGACACGCCGGGTATCACGATCCGCCCGGTGTACGACATGACCGGAACCTTCTACCTCAACGAGGTCTTCTTCGACGACGTGCGGATCCCTGCCGAGAACCTCGTCGGGGAGGAGAACAAGGGATGGCGCCTGGCCAAGGTCACGCTCGGCAACGAACGCGTGTCCCTGTCGGGCGAAGGCGCGCTGTGGGGGCACGGACCCTCGGCGGCCGACCTCCTCGCCAAGGTGCGAGCGGCGAACCTGGACCTCGACCCGCTGCTTCGGCAGGAGCTCGCCAAGGTCTGGATCGAAGGCGAGGTGCTGCGCCTGATCCGGCTGCGCACGGTCACGGCCGCCGTCCAGGGACGCCCGCCCGGCCCGGAGGCGAGCATCCGCAAGGCGCTCTCGGACGAACACGGCCAGCACATCATGAACCTCGTGCGTGACCTCGCCGGCAGTCATGGCCTGGTGAAAGGGCACGACCCGTTCGGTTCGGACGACGCGAAGACGTGGGACCACGGCTTCTGCTTCGCGCCCGCCCTGACCATCGGGGGCGGCACCGCTCAGGTCCAGCGCAACATCATCGCCGAGCAGGTGCTCGGGATGCCACGAGAGCTCGATGTCGAGAAGGGCATGACGTGGTCGGAGGCCAGAAGCGCGGTCCTGGCGGCACAGCGATGAGCATCACCTTCGACGGGCGCGTGGCCGTCGTCACCGGCGCGGGCGGAGGACTCGGCCGCACCTACGCGCTGGAGCTCGCCAGGCGCGGAGCGGCGGTCGTCGTCAATGACCTCGGCGGGTCGCTCGACGGGGCGGGATCGAGCGCCTCCGCGGCCGACAAGGTCGTCGAGGAGATCCGGGTCGCCGGCGGCAGGGCCATCGCGGAGCACAGCTCGGTCGCGACCCCGCAGGGAGGAGCGGCGATCGTGGACGCGGCCCTGCGGGAGTTCGGCAGGCTCGACGTAGTGATCAACAACGCGGGCATCCTGCGGGACCGCAGCGCCGGCAAGCTGAGCAGCGAGGACGTCGACGGGGTGCTCGACGTTCACCTCCGCGGCGCCTTCAACGTGTCGTTGCCGGCCTTCCGCGTGATGAAGGAGCAGCGGTACGGCCGGCTGCTGTTCACGACCTCCGTGGCCGGGCTGCTCGGCAACTTCGGCCAGGCGAACTACAGCGCGGCCAAGATGGGACTGGTCGGCCTGGCCAGCACCCTGTCCATCGAAGGTGAACGTTCGGGCATCCTGGCGAACTGCATCGCGCCCGTCGCCCTGACGAGAATGACCGAGGCGCTGATGCCGGCGGACTCCCGCGACGTCCTTCGCGCCGACTACGTCACCCCGTTGGCGGTGTACCTGGTCAGCGAGCAGTGCCAGGAGACCCGGGAGATCTTCTCCGTCGGTGGTGGCCGCTACGCCCGCTTCTTCGTCGCGGTCACGCCAGGCATCCACGTCGGTGAGTCGACCCCGACGGTCGAGGATCTTGCCGCGCGGCTCCCCGAGATCCGTGACCTCAGCGAACATCTCGTCCTGCGCGCCGCGGACGAGGAAGTTGCCCTGCTCGCCAAGTCTCTGCCCGCCAATCCTGTCGAAGGAGCGCACGCCAATGCGTGAAGTCGTCATCGTCGAGGCCGCCCGCTCCGCCATCGGCAAGCGCAACGGCAGCCTCTCCCACCTGCACCCGGTCGACCTGCTCGCGAACGTGCAGCGCGGCCTGTTCGACCGGTCCGGCATCGACCCGGCCGTCGTCGGGCAGGTGGTGGGTGGTTGCGTCACCCAGGTCGGGCGGCAGGCCGCGAACGTCACGCGCAACGCCTGGCTGGCCGCGGGCCTCCCGCTCGAGGTGGCCGGCACCACCGTCGATGCCCAGTGCGGCTCGTCGCAGCACGCCACCAGCCTCGCTCACGGTCTCGTGGCCTCGGGGATCGTCGATGTGGCGGTCGCCTGCGGCGTCGAGGCCATGAGCCAGGTCCCGATGGGCTCCTCCTACGCGCCCGGCCTCGGAACGCCGATGGAGTCGGAGTTGTACGGCTACCAGTGGACGTCGCAGTTCCAGGGGGCCGAGCTGATCGCGCAGCGCTGGGCGCTCAACCGCGAGGACCTCGACGCCTTCGCCGTCCAGTCGCAGCAGCAGGCCGCGGCTGCCTGGCAGGACGGACGCTTCGACTCGCAGATCATCGAGGTGTCGGGATGCACCCGTGACGAGGGGATGCGCGAGACGTCGATGGAAGGCCTGGCGGGCCTGCGCACCGTCATGGGCACCGACGACCCGGTCGTGGGTCCGGCCGGGGGACTGCACACCGCCGGGACGGCCTCGCAGATCTCCGACGGGGCCGCCGCCGTCCTGCTGATGACGGCGCAGCGGGCCCAGGAGATGGGCGTGCGGCCCCTGGCTCGCATCGTCGACACCTGCCTCGTGGGTTCCGACCCGGTGTCGATGCTCACCGGCCCGATCCCGGCGACGCAGCACCTGCTCAAGCGCAACGACCTGTCGATGTCTGAGGTCGGCGTCGTGGAGATCAATGAGGCGTTCGCTTCCGTCGTGCTGGCATGGCAGCGGGAGCTCGATGCCGATCCGGACACCGTCAACCCGAACGGCGGTGCGATCGCGTTGGGCCACCCCCTCGGGGCCACCGGTTGCTTCCTGATCACCAAGACCGTTCACGAGTTGCAGCGCAGCGGCTCGCGCTACGGGCTCATCACGATGTGCTGCGGCGGTGGAATGGGCACCGGCACGCTGCTGGAGCGCTGCTGATGGCCCCGCTCGCCACGGACACGCTCGGGTTCGTGTTCACACCGGAGCAGGAGACGCTGCGCGACATCGTCCGGGCCTTCCTGAACGACAAGTGCTCGGAGGCGGACGTCCGCCGGCTCATGGCGTCCGGCGAGGGTTTCGACCGGGCGACCTGGTCGCAGCTGGCCGGGCAACTCGGGCTGACGGGCCTGGCCGTCCCGGAGGAGTACGGCGGCAGCGGATTCGGCTTCGTCGAGACCGCCATCGTCCTCGAGGAGCTCGGCCGGGCGCTGGCGCCCGTTCCCTACTTCGCGTCCGCGGTCCTGGCCACGCAGACGCTGCTGCACAGCGGCGACGAGCGGGCGATGAAGGTTTGGCTCCCGCGCCTCGCCTCGGGAGAGACCATCGGGACGCTGGCGTTCAGCGACGCGAACGGCAACTGGAACCTCGAGGCGCTCGCGACCACCGCCACGGCGCGCGACGGCAAGTGGGTCCTCGACGGCGTGACAAGCTTCGTGATCGACGGGCTCGCCGCGGACCTGATCCTGGCGATCGGCCGCACCCCGTCGGGGCCCTCGCTGTTCGCCGTAGCGGCCTCCGCGGCCGGCGTGCACCGCGAGGCGCTCGCCGCGCTGGACGAGACCAGGAAGCTTGCGCGGATCACCCTGGACGGCGTCGTCGCCGAACTCGTCGGCGATGAGGGCGCCGCGGGAACGACCCTGGAGCGGGTGCTGGACCTGGCCCTGGTCGGGCTCGCCGCCGACGCCGTCGGCGGGGCGCAGTTCCTGCTCGAACGGACCGTGCGCTACACGGGGGAGAGGTATCAGTTCGGGCGGCCGATCGGGGCGTTCCAGGCGGTCAAGCACCGCTGCGCGGAGATGCTGCTGGCGGTCGAGTCGGCGAAGACGGCCGCATACTACGGTGCGTTCGTCGCGGCCGGCCTCGACGAGGAACTGCCGGTGATCGCCGCCCTGACGAAGGCGTACTGCACCGACGCGTACTTCAAGGTCGCCGGCGACGCGATCCAGCTGCATGGCGCGATCGGCTTCACGTGGGAGCACCCGGCGCATCTGTACTACAAGCGTGCGAAGAGCGCGCAGCTGCTCTTCGGGGCGCCCGCGCTGTGGCGCGAGCGGCTTCTGCAGCGACTGGGTGTGTGACGGATGCTCGACCTGACAGGTACCGCTTCCGTCGTCACGGGCGGGGCGTCCGGGCTCGGCGAGGCCACCGCGCGCCGGCTGGCCGGGCTGGGCGCAACCGTTGTGATCGTCGACCTGCAGCGTGAGCGCGGCGCGAAGGTGGCCGGCGATATCGGCGGGCGGTACGCGCACGCCGACGTGACCGACGAGGACGCCGTGAGCGCGGCCGTCGAGCTGGCATCCGGACTCGCGCCCCTGCGGACCCTGGTGTGCGCGGCCGGCATCGGCGCGAGCCGGCGCGCCATCGGCCGGGACGGGGAGTACGACTCCGCGCTGCCCCTGGCGGAGTTCCGGCGGATCGTCGAGGTCAACCTGGTCGGCACGTTCAACTGCGCGAGGCTGGCCGCGACCGCCATGTCGCGGTTCGCGCCCGTCGACGATGACGGTCAGCGCGGCGCGATCGTGACGATCGCCTCCATCGCGGCCATGGACGGGCAGACCGGGCAGACCGCCTACGGCTCGTCGAAGGCGGGAGTCTGCGGCCTGACGCTGCCGCTTGCGCGTGACCTGGCCGCCGTCGGCGTTCGCGTCAACTGCGTGGCCCCCGGCCTCTTCGACACGCCCATCTACGAGGGGCACCCGGATCCGGAGGCGTTCAAGGCGGCGTTGACGCGGGACACGCTGTTTCCGCGCCGGCTCGGGCGCGGCCCCGAGCTCGCGCAACTGGTCGTGGAGATCCTCACGAACGACTACCTCAACGGCGAGATCATCCGCATCGATGCCGGCACCCGGCTGCGCGCCAAGTAGCCGGAGGGGCCGTGGAAGAACACCATCGCGTCGCTCTCGACCGCGCTCCTGGCGTACCGGGCTGACGGTGCACCCGGCGGCACCGGCTACCCGGCCGGGCCCGATTGGTCTGTGACAACGATGTTGCGCGCATGTTAGCGTATTGCTAAGTCCGGCTCGGGTGGGAGGAACACCGTGAAGAGGTTCGGCGGCGTAGGGCTGACACCGGTCGTGGTGCTCTTCTCGTTGAAGATCCTGGACGAGATGAACGGCACGGCCTTCTCCGTGCTCACCCCGGCGATCAAGAGCGACTTCGGCTTGTCGATCACGGGCGTCACCTCGTTGTTCAGTGCCGGCGCGGCGGTCGGCTTCTTCGGTGGGCTCTGGATCGGATGGCTGGCGGACCGCAGGTCGCGGTTGGCGATAGCCCTGACCGGCGCTGCGCTCTGCGCGGGATTCACCCTCCTCACCGGGCTCGCGAGCAGCATCGCCCTGCTTGCCGTCGCGCGGCTCGGGGCGGGACTCGGCAAGACCGTCAACGACCCCACGCACCGGTCCCTGCTGTCGGACTACTACGCCCCGGACGACCGCGGGAAGGTGCTGAGCCTGTACCTCAGCGCCGCGACGGTCGCCGGAATCCTCGTGCCGCTGCTCGCGGGCGGTCTGGGCTACGTGTTTGGCTGGCGGAACGTCTTCGTCATCATGGCGATCCCCCTCGTCGTCTGCGTCGTGCTCGCCGCCCGCCTGCTGCGCGAGCCGATCCGGGGAAGGTTCGAGCGGATCGCCGCCGGTGGCAGCGGCGAGGTGCTCGATGTCGAGGAACGCCCGGTTCCGTTGCGCGAGGCGTGGCGAACGATGCGCCGGATCCCCACGCTGCGGACGCTCCTGCACTGCGTGCCCTTCGTCACGGTGTCCTTCGCCGGGCTGCTGACGCTGCTGTCGATCCAGTACAACGAGAGGTACGGGTTCAACGAGGCGCAGCTGGGGTTCCTGATCTCGGGTGCGAGCGTCGCCAACGTGTTCGGGCTGGCGCTGATCGGCAAGTGGGTGGGGCAGGACCCCCGCCGGGTGTACACCTCGTTCCGGCTCGCGATTCCGCCGCTGGCGCTGGGCTACCTCGTGATGGGTTTCGCGCCGAACGTCGGCATCAACCTGGTCGGTGTTCTCATCATCATGGTCTTTGTCGCGCCGCTGCTCATCGGCCCGGTCCTCGTGGTCGCCCTGGTGACTCCGCCGGCGCTGCGAGCGAGCGGGTTCGCCATTGCGACCTTCTACGAGCTGCCGGCCTTCTTCATCATCGTCGGCATCGGAGCCCTCGCCGACGCCGCGGGGTTCGCGGTCGCGTTCGCTTCGATGATCGTGCCGCTTGCGATCGGTGCGGTGATCTTCCACCGAGGGTCCAAGACGGTGCTGGCCGACATGGCCGCGATGCAGCAGGCCACGCTCGAGCGATCCGGGCAGCGCATGGTCGAGCAGCAGCAGGAGCCCGCTTCCTGACCGCGTCGTGCGGCGCGCGCTCCAGGTCGCGCGCCGCACGAGCCCTGCCCGGCGACGGCCGTCGAGGCCGCCGGGGCGGCCTCAGCGGTCCCAGGGGCACTCGTAGCCGCGTGAGCCCGGAAACTGGTCATGTACCGACCCGTCGGGCAGCTGAACCTGGGCCGTAGTGCCCGGTGGCACGGTGACGTCCAGCAGGAGCCGGCCGTCCCGGATCTCCCACGCGCTCACGATGCGCCCG
This sequence comes from Dactylosporangium sucinum, assembly GCF_014647515.1. Classification (GTDB taxonomy): domain Bacteria; phylum Actinomycetota; class Actinomycetes; order Mycobacteriales; family Micromonosporaceae; genus Dactylosporangium; species Dactylosporangium sucinum. Next base: position 29,715 of record NZ_BMPI01000090.1, read on the forward strand.
TACGGGCTGTCGTGTTCCGCCCGCGCCCGGGTCAGCCCTCCGCCGGGTCGCGGACGGACCCGGAAGCGCCGGTAGCCGGGGGAGTCGGGCAGGCGGCGGATCCCTGCCACGTGCTCGTGAAGGAACGAGATGACCGCGCCCTTGCTGTAGTGGTTGAGCGACATGGGCTCGCCCACCTGGCCGGGGTCGCCGTCCCGCACGGGCGCCCAGTTCTCCCAGATCGTCGTCGCCCCCTGCGCCAGCATGTACAGCCACGACGGCGCTTCGTCCTGCAGCAGCAGGTCGTAGGCGACATCGAGGTGACCCGAGTCGGCCAGTACCGCCAGCAGCAGCGGCGTGGCCAGGAACCCGGTGCCGACGTGATTGCCCGCGTCCCGTACCAGCGCCGCCAGCCTGCCGGCCGTCTGGTCGCGCAGCGCCTCCGGGACGAGGCCGAAGGCGAGGGCACGTGCGTGGTTGGCCTGCGTGTCGGGAAGGAGGCGGCCGTCGTCGCCGATGAACTCGCGGCGCCAGGCGTCGAGCGCGCCGTCGGCGATCTGGCGACAGCGATCGGCCTCCGCGGCGTGCCCGAGGCGATCGGCGATCTGCGACAGGAGCGCCGCGGAGCGGTGCAGGTACGCCGTGGCCGCGGCGGAGGCGTCGTTGCGCTTCATGAAGACGGCGACCCGGTCCTCGCCGGGCTCGGTCCACTCGCCGAACTGGAATCCCGTGTCCCACAGGTACCGCTCGTGCGGCTCGGCGGGTCCGGTGCGGCGCGGGTGCCGCGCGTTGCGTGCCTGTGCCGCCGCCCAGCCGACCCAGGCGACCATCGAGGGGAAGGACTCCTCGAGGAGGCGGACATCCTCGTAGATGCGCCACATGTGCCAGGGCACGATGACGGAGGCGTCGCCCCAGCCGGCCGATCCGGTGAGGTACGCCTGCGACGTGTCGTGCGCGCCGTCGGACCCGTGCCCGTTCGGCACCACGTTGGGCACGCGACCGTCGGGCCACTGGTCCGCCCGCAGGTCCCGAAGCCACTTGGCGGTGAACCCGGCGACGTCGAACAGGAAGGCCGCGGTCGGCAGGTACAGCTGCCAATCCCCGGTCCACCCGGACCGCTCCCGCTGAGGGCAGTCGGTCGGGATGTCGCACATGTTGCCGCGCAGGCTCCAGACCGCGGCCTCGTGCAGACGGTTGAGGCGATCGTCGCTGCACGAGAACCAGCCGGTGCGTCGCAGGTCCGAGTGCACGACGATCCCGTCGACGTCCTCGGCCGCCAGGTCGCCCGCGAGTCCGTCCACCCGGACGTACCGGAACCCGTGCGTCGTCAGCCGCGGCTCGAACACGTCGCCGTCCCTGCCGGCCGAGACGACCTCGTCCACCTGCCCCAGGGCGCGGAACACGCGGCCCCGGCCGGGGATGACCGGCCTGAGGTGCTCGAGGTCGACGTCGCCCGACGGGCCGAGACGCTCGCCGTGGGTCAGCGTGATTCGCGTTCCCGCCTCGCCGAGCTGCCGCAGCCGCACCCAGCCGTTGATGTTCTGGCCCAGGTCGACGACGTGGCGTGCCGGCCCGATCCGGGTGACGGCGGTGGGCGTGAGCGCCTCGATGCGCCGCACGTCGGGGGCGGCGGAGCTGCGTAGCCGGCCGTAGTCGTGCAGCGCCGGTCGAACGGGTCGCCAGCACGCCCCGGCGGGCTCGGATCCGTCACCGTTGTCGTCGCGGAAGTCGACGAACTGTCCCTCGATGAGATCGGCCGTGATGCTCGTCGGCCGGGACAGCCACGTTTCGTCGGTGTGTGCGAGCACCTGGCCGTCGGCATGGATCTCCGCCAGGAAGGCGAGCTGCTGACCGAAGCAGTCGAAGTCCCGGGTGTAGCCGAGCTGGCCCCTGAACCAGCCGTCGGCGAGACGGGCGGTGACGTGGTTGCGGCCGGCGTTGAGGTAGCCGGTGACGTCGAAGGTCTGCACCTGCAGGTTCTTGCGGTAGGCGGTGAACCCCGGCGTGAGCTCCTGGTCGCCGACGCGCCGCCCGTTGAGGAACAGCTCGTAGAGCCCGTGCGCGGTCGCGTACGCGCGCGCGACTCGTGGCGCCCGCGGGAGGAGGAAGCTGTTGCCGACGACGTGCACGCGCCGCGCGCCGGGCGGGGCAAGCTCGTCCTCGGCCGGCGCGACCCAGGAAGCGGTCCAGTCGGCCGGGCCGATCATCCCGGTCTCCCACCACGAGCTCGCCGACCACGGGCTTTCGCCGAGGTCGGTGCGGACCCGCACCCGCCAGTCGACCCGGGTGCGGGCCGGGATCCGCGGGCCGTCGTAGGGGACGAGCAGGTGAGCGGGCGAGAGCCGCCGGCCCGAGCTCCAGCCCCCCACCTCGAGCTCGTAGCCGTGCTGGGCGCTGGCACCCTCCGGCAGCCGCCACGACAGACGAGGCTGCGACTCGGTGGTGCCCAGCGGAGCGGTCAGGTGCTCGAAGCGCAGGTGCGACGGGCTCTCATACATCCGAGCACTTTAGCTTTACGCTAATGACGTTGACCAGTCCCCGAACCCGACCCTTCGGTGGGCACGGCCCATGGGTCGATCGCGGGCGCTGGCCTTGACTTCCCGTAGTTAGCGAGATGATAAAATCGCCCCATGTCGCGAGCGAACAGCAAAGAGCTGATGTCTTTCGTACGGTCGTTGCCGCTCGAGGTGCGGTGCGCTCAGCTCACCGGCCTGACGCTGCCCTCGGGGTTGGGGCACGACCCGGAGAAGGACCGGGCGGAGCTGCGGGAGATGGTGCCGCACGGCGTCGGCTCGCTCTCGCTCGTGCAGCACATGTCCAACCGCGACATCGGCGAGATGCGACGCGGCATCGACGCGGTGCAGGACTACCTGGTGCGCGAGTCCCCGGGCGGTATCCCCGCCCTGGTGCACGCCGAGGCCCTCAACGGCCTCGTGTGGAACGGCGCGAGCAGCTGGCCGACGGCGATCGGCCTGGCCGCCAGCTTCGACCTCGGCGCCATCGAACGCATGGCGGCCGTGGCGGCCGAGCAGGCCGCCGCCCTGGGAGTACAGCACGGCCTGTCCCCTGTCCTGGACGTGTGTCGCGACCCGCGCTTCGGGCGGGTTCACGAGACCTACGGCGAGGACCCCACGCTGGCGGCGGCCTGCGGGGTCGCGTTCGTGCGGGGACTGCAGGCGTCCGGGGACGTCCTGGCCACGGGGAAGCACTTCCTTGCCTACATGGCTTCCGAGGGCGCGCTGAACATGGCGGAGGTCCACGCCGGCCCGCGCGAGCTCCGGGAAGTCCACGCGCTCCCGTTCGAGGCCGCGATCCGCTGGGCGGATCTCGCCACCGTCATGAACTCCTACAGCGCGATCGACGGCAAGCCCGTCGCATCGAGCCGCGAGATCCTCACGGCCCTGCTGCGCGGCGGCGCCGGCGCCGGTCGAGGTGGAGGTGGTCCGGGGGTGCGACTACGTGGACGAGGCCGTCGACGACATCCCGGCGGCGGTCGAGGCGGCGCGCAACGCCGACGTGGCCGTGGTTGCCGTGGGGGAGCGGTCGGGCTGGATCGGTGATGCCACGGGCGGGGAGGGTCGCTCGCGGGCGGATCTTCGCCTTCTCGGCAGGCAGACCGAGCTGTTGAACGCGGTCGCGGACACCGGCACCGCGATGGTGGTGGTGCTGTTCTCCGGACGTCCCCTGGTGCTCGGGGCCGCATCGGAGCGGGCGGCGGCCGTCATCGTCGCCTGGCATCCGGGGCCGTTCGGCGGCGTGGCCCTGGGGGAGGCCCTCTGGGGTGTCGGCGAACCGGGCGGCCGGCTCCCCATCACCTTCCCGCGCGGTGTCGGCCAGGTCCCGATGTACTCCGGCCACAGTTCCGGCAGCGGCTACCGCTGCGCGGAGGGGCCGGCGCTGCACCCGTACATCGACTCGGACAGCACGCCCCGCTACCCGTTCGGTCACGGCCTTTCCTTCGCAAGCTTCGAGTGGTCCGAGTTCGAGGCGAGCACGGCCTCCGCGGAGTGCGGTGCAACGGTGAGCGTCAGCCTCAGGGTGACGAACACGAGCCGACGGGACGGTGCCGAGGTCGTGCAGCTGTACGGCTTCGATCACTGTGCGGGCGTCACGCGCCCGGTCCGGCAGTTGCTCGGCTTCTCGCGCGTTGAGGTGCCGGCGGGAGGAGCGGTCCGCGTCACCTTCGACGTGGACACGTCGCTGTTCGCGTGGTGGGACTCCCCTCGACGGTGGGTCGTCGAGCCCGGCCCGGTGGAGCTGATGCTGGCGCGCAGCGCGGACGACGTCGTCTGGCGCCACCGGCTGGCACTGACCGGCCCAGAGCTCTCCCTGGACCGGCGTCGCGCCTTCTACTCGGTCGGTCGCGCCTCGTAGCGGCCGGTCAGCGGCTGAGCGACCGATGGACCTGGTCCTGCCCGCTGCCTACGGCAGGTCGCTGACGAGGGAGTGCGTGCCGGGCGGGAGCTCGGCCTGCGCTCCGTCGGGCAGCCGCACCTCGGCGGTGGTACCGGGCGCCACGGTCACGCTGAGGTGAAGCCGCCCGTCCTGCTGCCGCCAGGCCGACTCGATCGGGCCGTAGGGAGTGTCGAGCCGGGCCCTGGCCCAGGTGAGGCCACCGCCCGGCTGGGGCTGCACCAGGAATCGCCGGTAGGCCGGGAAACCCGGGAGAAGTCGAATGCCGGCCACGTGCGTGTGCAGGAAGGAGATGACGGCGCCTTTGCTGTAGTGGTTGAGCGAGTCGCTCGGTACGCCCTGCTCGTCGAGCCCGTCCCACCGCTCCCAGACCGTCGTCGCTCCCCGATCGAGCATGGTCATCCAGGACGGTTCGGTCCGCTGGAGCAGCAGCTCGTACGCGACCTCGACGTGTCCGTTGTCGGCAAGCACCGGCAGCAGCATCGGCGTCGTCAGGAACCCTGTTCCCACGTGCGTGCCGGCCTTGCGGATGATGGCTACGAGATTCGCCGCGACCTCCGCTCGCAATGCGCCCGGCACCAGGTCGAAGGACAACGCCCGCGCGTAGTTCGCCTGCGTTCCCGGCGCGATCGTCCCGTCGGGCGCCAGGTACTCGATCTGCCAGGCCCGCCGGACCTGCTCGGCGAGGCCTGCCAACCGCCGCGCGTCGGCGTCGTGACCGAGCACGGCCGCGGCCGCCGCGACCTGCTGCGCCGAGCGGAAGAAGTACCCGGTGGCCACGACCCCCATGTCGGCCTCCAGGCGCATCAGCGAATGGATCGTGTCGTCCGTCTCGTCTGGTTCGAGCCACTCGCCGAACTGGAAACGGGTATCGAGCAGGAAGGCCTCGTGTGGCTGCCGGTCCCCGGTTCGGCTGGAGTGCCGCTCCTCGCGGGCGATGCGCTCCTGGAGCTCCACCCAGCGAAGCATCGTGGGGTAGAGCTGATCGAGCAGCCGGTGATCCTCGTAGTGGAGCCAGTGCTGCCACGGGACGTGCGCAGCGGCGTCCGCCCATCCCGCCGCGGTCGCGAAGAACTCCGCTTCGAACGGGTACTCGCCGCGCAGTGATTCGTGCCGGTCCGGGACGATCGTGGGGATGCCCCCGGACGGGAGCTGTTGCGCGGCGAGGTCGTACAGCCACTTGGCGTTGAAGCCGGCGACGTCGTAGAGGAAGGCGGCGGTCGGCATGAAGAGCTGCCAGTCGCCGGTCCAACCGGCCCGTTCCCGCGTCGGGCAGTCCGTGGGCACGTCGCAGGCGTTGCCCCGGAAGCTCCAGTCGCTGATCTCGTGCAACCGGTTCAGGTCGGCGTTGCTGCACGCGAAGTCCCCGGTCCGTTCGAGGTCGCTGTGCACGACCTTGGCCGTCAGGTCCGCCGGAGCCAGGTCGCGCGGGTGGCCGGTGATCGAGACGTACCGGAATCCCTTGGTGGTGTGCCGCGGCTCGTACGGCTCGTCGTTCCCGGCGGAGACGATCGAGTCGGTCTGCGCCACGCCGTCCAGGTGCGCGAAGTGCAGATGCTCGATCGTGACGTCGCCGTCGGCGTCCAGCGCCTCCCCGTGCACCAGCGAGACCCTGGAGCCGGCGGGTCCCGCGTCGCGCAGCCGCACCCAGCCGTTGACGTTCTGCCCGACGTCGACGACCTGGGCGCCGTTTGGGAGCCTGCGCACCGCGACGGCGGGCAGTTCCTCGACCTGCCGGACGGGTGGTGCGACCGGACCGACGAGCGTGCCGTGGCCGAGGTCCGCGCAGAGCGCCGGCTGCCAGTCCGACGATGTGATGCGCTGGTCCTGGTGCTGCCCGCGCGTCAGCTCGACCGCGGTGATCGAGCTCGGGGTGAACACCCATCCCGGGCCCGTGCCGAAGACCGTGCCGGTACCGTCCTCGAGCTCGATGTGCAGCTGCGCCAGGAAGGCGGTTCGGGCGCCGTAGCCGTCAGCGATCTTCATGTGCGGGCTCACCGACCGGTACCAGCCGTCGCTGAGCAGTGCCGACAGGTCATTGCGACCCGCGTGCAGCATCGACGTCACGTCGAAGGACTGCACCTGCGTGCGGTGCGCGTATGCGGTGGAGCCCGGGGTCAGCTCCTGGTCGCCCACGCGGGCGCCGTTGACGAACGCCTCGTACAGGCCGTGTGCGGTGGCGAGCAGGGTTGCCCGCCGCACGGCGACGCCGAGGTCGAACTCGCCCTTCAGCCAGTAGGCGGGTCGATGGCCGCCGGGCGGCAGGGGCGTGGCTTCGCGGGGGCCGATCCACGTGGAGACCCACTCGGTGAGGGTGAGGAGTCCCGTGGAGAAGCGTTCCGGCGCCGACCAGTCGCTCGGGCCCAGGTCTGTCCAGACGCGTACACGCCAGCTCAGGTCCTGCAGGCTCTGCAGGTGAAGACCCGTGGCCTCGACCAGGACGCTGCTCGCGGACTCGACGCGACCGGAATCCCATTCGCCCACCTGGAGTCGGTAGGCCACCTGGTTGGTCGTGCCGGCCGGCAACCACCATGAGAACCGTGGCGAGCGGAGCGTCAGGCCATGCGGGCAGCGCAGCCCCTCCACCCGCAGCCGGGATGGCCGTCCCGCAACCAGTTCTGACACGTGCCCTCCTCGAAAGCCCGGAATTTAGCAAAACGATAACACGGACGGCCGGTGGCCATCCGGGTCCGGCGGGGAGCGCGGTCGGAACTGGTTTCCGAAGGTTCTATCCCGGGCGCGGGGCTTCATCGAGGCCGGTAGGGGGCGACGAATCTCGGTGCGTCCTCCTTGCCCATCGTGGTTGATGATCGTCCGGTGGCGTCTGGCCTGTCAGGCGCGGTCGTGGAGGGTGATCTGGTAGCCGTCGGGGTCGGCGAAGGTGAATGTCCGACCGAAAGGGCCGTCGATCGGTGCGGAGACGATGGTGTGGCCGTCGGCGACGAGAGCATCGTGAATGGCCTGGACGTCTGTGGCGTGGAGCCAGATCGCGGCACCGATGCCGGGCTGAGCAACGGATGCGAGGTCGGTGCCGGGAACGACGTCGCGGAGTGCGAACGCGATCGGCTTCGTCTCGAAGACGACGGCGTGCGGAGGTCCGGCCTGCGAGCGGACGAGGCCGAGGTACTGCTCGTAGAACGCCTGCGAAGTGTTGCGGTCGCGCACTTGCAGCGAGATGAAGTCGGGGCCGGTGGCGGGCATGATGATGCTCCTTCTGTTCGTGTCAGTTTGCTGACACGACTCAACCTATGTCAGAATGCTGACATGAGTCAAGACGGTGTTGGCGTCGACCTGGAGACGTCACTGGGCTACCTGCTGAAAGAGGCGTCGAGCGCCCTCCGTGTAGCCATGGAGGAGGTGCTGCGGCCGCTCGGGATGAGCGTGACGCACTATTCCTGCCTCGAGCTGCTGGCTCAACGGCCGGGCTTGTCGAACTCCGAGCTCGCGCGGGGCGCGTTCGTGACACGGCAGTCGATGAACGTGCTGCTCCAGGCCCTGGAGCGGGACGGCTACGTGACCAGGCCTGCGGAGGCGCCCATCGGGAAGGTGCTTCCCACGCGGCTCACGCCTCGCGGCCGACGGAGCCTCGAGAAGGCGTCCGTAGCGGTCCGGTCCGTCGAGGTGAGAATGCTGGCCGGCCTGACCGAGACCGAGCAGTCAGACGCGTTCCGGGCCCTGAAGAGGATGATCCATTCCCTGCGCGATGGCAACGACGGTACATAGCTCGTTCCCCCCGGCCTACGCGCTGACCGCGGTCGGGCGGGGTGCCACCGCAATCTGGCGCGGGTCGCTGGGCCTATGCATGTCTACCCGACGCGATAGTCAATGCCGTCCCCGTCCGGACCGGCGGTGTCCTGTCCGAGGCCCCGACGGATCGCGATCTCTACGGGTGAGTACGCGCCGTCGGCCCGCTCCAGTTCGTACGGCGCGGCGGGCATCAGCGGCGGTTGGGCCATGAAGCGCGGCCGCACCCCATGGTGCGGTTGCGCCGCGTGCACCAGGAATGGATGGCACAGGAAGACGTCGCCCGGGGACCCGGTGGCGAGGGCGAGTGGCCGGTGGTCGGACGCCGCCACCAGATCGGGCGCCAGGGCCAGCCCGCTCGCCCCGTCCTCCCCGTATTTCTCCAGCACCTTCGGCACGTCGAGGTGTGAGCCGACGCGGATGCGGGTCGGGGCGTCCTGCTCACCGACCTCGCTGAACAGGAACAGCATCAGCAGCGCCCGGCCCCGGGAGCGCAGATTTGTGAAGTACCAGCTCTCGCCCTCCGGCAGATAGCTTCCCTCGATGTGCCAGCCCGCGTCGTCCGGCTCCTGTTCGTGCGGGAAGCGCAGCGGGAACGTGCCCAGTGAGTAGCGCGGCTCCCAGCGTCCGGCGCCGACGAGCAGGTCGTACGCGTGCTGGAGGAACGGGGAGTTGGGTGCGGCGGCGAACGGCCCCTGCGCCATGCTGGACACCCAGTGCACGGGCTGCGTCCACGTCGCTGGATCGTCCGGTTCGCAGCCCGTCTCGCGCCATAGCAGCCGCGCGCAGTCCGCGGCCACGCGCGGCGCGACGGCGCCCGCCAACTTCACGAAGCCGTCGCGAAGAAAGCGGGATACCAGGGTTGTGTCGTCCATGCCACGATCGTGCGGCGACACTGTCCCGATCGCCCGACATTTGCTGCACCGCCTTTGTCGGGTGGTCACCGAGCGCCTCCTTGCTCCGCCAAGCGTGCGTCGGAGCCGTGACAGTGCCAGCCATGATCGGATCGGGCCACAGCAATCAGGCGCGACCGGTGCGTCTTCGGCCAAGGTTGGATATCGGAAGGAGGCTTCATGATCTCGGCACTCAACCGGCTCGTCGACCTCGTCGAGGAGAGCCTGACCGGGGATTTCGACGTCAAGGACGTGGCCAGGACGCTGGGCACGACCGAGTATCACCTCCGCCGGATGTTCTCGTCGTTGGCCGGCATGCCGCTGTCGGAGTACGTGCGCCGCCGCCGCATGACCGTCGCCGCCGCCGATGTCGTCCGCGGTGAGGAGGATTTGCTGAGCGTCGCCGTCCGGCACGGGTACGGTTCGACCGAGGCGTTCGGGCGGGCGTTCCGGGCGGTCCACGGCGTCGGTCCCGGTGAGGTGCGCCGCGCCGGAGGCCCCCTTCGCACCCAACCACAGCTCAGGTTCCGCCTGACCGTGGAAGGGAGCGAACGCATGGACACCCGGATCGTCGACCACCCCGAGTTCCGGCTCGTGGGGCACGTTGCCCGCGTTTCGCTGGTCCATGAAGGCATCAACCCGCACATCCTGCAGCACATCACCGCCCTGCCGGCGGAGGAGCACCTGCGTTTGAAGACCCTCGGCGACTCCGAGCCGGCGGGCCTGCTCGCGGTCAGTGACGACCTCGACCCCGACCGCGCCGAGGGCAGCGAGCTGACCTACCTTCACGGGGTCGCCGTGTCCCCGGATACGCCGGTCCCCGGCGGCCTCGACGTCATCGAGGTCCCGGCCGGCAGGTGGGTGGTCATCCGAACCGCGGGGCCGCATCCACAGACCCTGCAGAAGACCTGGGCCACGACCGCAACCGAGTGGTTCCCCTCCAACCCGTGGCGTCTGCGGCCAGGTCCGGAGATCGTCGCGGTGCTCGAGCATACGGACGACTTCAGCACCGTGACCTGTGAGCTCTGGCTGCCCGTCGAACCGGCATGACGACCCGGTAGGTAGCCGATCCAGTTGCGCTTGATCGCTTCAAGGCTTGTCAAACCCCAGCCGTCGAGGTGGGGCCGCCTAACGCGCAAGTCGTGAGCCGTGACTACGTGCCTGAGGCCGGACACCGACGGTCACCATCTCGGCGAGCGGGCAAGTGACTAGAACGACGAGCGACGAGAAGATCAAGCGAAGGTGGTCGGATATCGTTCCGATCTCGGTTCTTGATCGCGGGACAGCGGAGCGACCCGCCCAGCCGCTACCGTCGCGCTGACTCCCGTCCCCCATTACGGAGACCCCCATGCGCGCACTTGCCGCCGCCGCCCTCGCGGGCGTGGTCGTGGCCGTCCTCCCGGTGACGGCCGCCCTGGCCGCCGACCCCAAGCCGGACATCGCGGTGACCTCCGCCGCCGACAAGGCCAACTACGCCGAGGGTGAGACCTTCACCATCACGGTCACGGTGAAGAACAAGAGCTCTGTCGACGCCAAGCACGTGCACTACACCGGCGGCGACAGCGAGGGCGTCGACGATGTTGTCTACGGCGTGCTGTCGACCGGCTTCGACCTCGCCGCTGGCGCCACCAAGACCGTCCAGCTCACCGGCAAGACCAACCACCAGGCGTGGCGGTACGGCCGCGGATACGTCGCCTTCGAGCTCACCGCCGACAACGGCGAGGCCAACGATGCCGACAACATCACCAGCGTGCGGCTGCTGGTGGCGGGCGCCTTCGACGATCTCGGCGGCTACGTCTTCCAGGGTGAGTCCTATGACGCCCCATGGACGCCCCAGACCCCCGGCGTCCCGGGTGTCAAGGTCGTCGCCACCAGCGCCGACGGCAGAACGAAGTACGCCGAGGCCGCCACGGACGCCAAGGGCCTGTTCCGTCTCGCCCACCTCCCGGCCGGCGACGTCCTGCTGACCTTCACCGCCCCGTCGGGCTGGAAGATCCTGGCCGGCGAGAACGGCGAGGACGACCACACCCTGGTGCAGGTCAGCGCCGACGACAGCGACGAGCCGCGCATCTACGTGCCGGCGAAGAAGGTCGCCGTGAGCTCGCCGAGCGTCTCGCCGTCGGCGTCGGTCTCGCCGAGCGCCGGCCCGGGCCTGCCGGTCACCGGCGACAACACCATGCTCCTCGTCGGCGCGGGTGCGGCCGCGGTCGCGATCGGCGTCGCGCTGGTGCTCGTCGCGCGGCGCCGCCGCGTACGCCTGCAGGCCTGATCGACGGGGATCGCCCCAGCCGCCGAGCACCCCGCCGGCTGTTGCATCCCCCGCCATGTCGAGCGAGCCGAAGAGCGCCGAGGCCCCAGCACCCCGCTGGAGCCTCGGCGCCGCGTACTCCGGCCGCGACAACGCCCTCGACGTGCTCCGTCTGGTGCACCCCCTCGTGGACCGCCGCCGGGAATGTGGTGATCGGGCTGGCCGACGTACCGGCGAAGCGGACCGGTGCGACCGGGAGGTAGAAGTCCCACTGGCTGAGCGCCCGGTGCGCGACCGCCGAGTGCGTAGTTAGCCGATTTCCCAGCCACCGGTGTCAGGTACGCGACGGGGGCGAAAACCCTCGCGGAGGACGGCAACGGTCGGCGGGATGGGTGGCGTCTTGAGAGGCATCATTTCGGGCTGCCTGTGCCCGATCCCTCCAGCCATGA
>NZ_BMPI01000091.1:0-714 GCF_014647515.1 Dactylosporangium sucinum
GCCGTAGTCCTGTTCCAGCAGGTGGCGCAGGGTGCCGGCGATGACGAACTCCTCGTGCAGCGCCGGCACGATGATGGTGAACCGTTCCCGGTGTTCCTGTTCCCCGGCGGCGGGCCAGCGCATCTGCTCGACCGCCTCCGGTGTCCGCCAGCCGTACAGCCGCCAGCGCACCTCGAGGGCGCCGACCACGGTGTTGTACAGCGCGACGAGCGTCACCAACAGCGCCAGGACCGCCGCGCCGGACAGCGGCGAGACGACCAGCGCGGCGGTCACCGCGGCGAGCAGCGTCAGGCCGGCCGTCCAGCGCGCCACCGGGTTGCCCAGCCAGGTGGCCAGGCGCAGCCAGGGCAGTTGCCGCAGGTACAGCATCCCCTGCCGCAGATCGCCCTTGCTGGTTCCCGCGAGGCGCTCGCCGAAGTCGAGCGGCACCTCGGTGCGGCGCAGCCGCGGGTACCGGGCCAGGATCTCCAGCAGGATCTTGAAGCCGCGGGACCGGAGGCGCTCGGGATCGACCTTGTCCAGCCGTACCCCGAAGAAGCCGGTCATCGGGTCGGTGATCCCGCGCAGCGCGACGGGAAACGCGATCCGGGCGAGGACCGTGGAGCCGGTCGACACGATCCGGCGCAGCGGGCCGTCGAGGCCGCCGCTGCTGCCGCCCTCGCGGTAGCGGCTGGCCATCACCAGGTCGTGGTCGTCGAGCGCGGCCAGCATGTC
>NZ_BMPI01000091.1:745-1284 GCF_014647515.1 Dactylosporangium sucinum
GACGAGCTCGGGCGGGTGCTGCAGGTCGGCGTCCATCACGATGGCCTTGGCCGCGCGGGCCCGCCGGTAGCCGTCGACGACGGCGCCGGCCAGGCCGCCGACCCGCTGGGCGCCGGCCCGGTGGAAGACGCGCACCCGCAGGTCCTCGCGTTCGAGGCGGGCCGCGGCGAGGGCGATGGCGTCGACGGTACGGTCGTTGTCGCTGTCGTCGACGAAGAGCAGCTCGACGTCGGTGAGGACCGCGGACAGCCGTTCGATCAGCGGGCCTACGTTGTCTTCCTCATGTCGGCAGGGGATGACGATGGTGGCCTTCACGCGAATCTCCTTGGTCGCTACAACCGGATGACCGAACAGCGCGCCAGTGCGCCGCCGCCGCTGTCGAAGTACTCGACCGTGATCGTGTGGTCGCCTTCGGTCAGGGCGGTTTCGAACGTGTACGTGGTCGGCGGGTGGTCGGACCATCCGTCGATCACCACGGCTCCGTCGATCGAGACGCGGATGCCGTCGTCACTGGTGGCGGTGATGCGGTACGTGCCGGC
>NZ_BMPI01000091.1:1336-21259 GCF_014647515.1 Dactylosporangium sucinum
GTCGGTCCTGGTCCAGCGGGCGGAGAACCCGTCGGCGGGCACGCCCGCGGCCGGGGCGCCGTCGCCCCAGTCGAAGTCGATGACCGCCTCGTCGCGGGTGAGCAGGGGTTCGCCCGCGAGGCTCGTTCCGGCGTAGTAGGAGGCCGTCCACGGCGTGGCCGGCGGCGGGTCGGCGGTCTTGTCGTAGCTGACGCGGGCGATCGCGCCGCCCGCCCGCTCGTAGTACTCGGCGACGACGACGTGGGCGCCCTCGGCGAGGTTGCGCTGCACGACGAACGTCGTCGGGGGCTGGTCGCGCCACTCGTCGAGGACCAGCACACCGTCGACGTACAGCCGGACGCCGTCGTCGGCGACGACCCGGAACGTGTACACGCCGGCGGCGAGGGTGTCGGTGCGGGTCCAGCGGGCCGACCAGCCGTCGGCCGGCAGGCCGGGGCCGGGGGCGCCGGTGCCCCAGTCGAAGTCGACGGCCGCATCCTGGCGCACGATCGCGGCGGTGCCCGCGAGCGCCGTGCCGGCGTAGTAGGCGCCGTCCCAGCCGGGCGGAGAGGTGGCGTCGCCGACCCGCTGGTAGGTCAGGTGCAGCTGGTTGCCGGCGGCGTTCTCGTAGTACTCCACCCGGATCTCGTGCGGGCCGCCGAGCAGCAGCTTGTCGCCGGTGAACGCCTCGTTCTGCTCCCGCCACTTGTCGACCACGGGCTGGCCGTCCACGAACACGCGGATCCCGTCGTCGGCGGTACCGCTGAATCGGTAGAGGCCGCTCGGCAGGACGTCGGTGCGGGTCCACACGCCGACGAAGTGGTCGTCGGCGATGCCTCCGCCGGGGGAGCCGTCGAGCTGGATCGCGCTTTCCGAGCGGGAGAGATCCGGTTCCCGGTCCGGGATCGCGGGGGCGCTGCCGGCGCCGGGCGTGTTCCAGTAGCGGGCGGTCCACTGTGGAGCCGGCGGCAGGTCTCCGGTGCGGTTCCACACCAGGCGGGCCAGGGCGCCCGCCGCGTTCTCGTAGTACTCCATGACGACCGTGTGCGCGCCGCCGCCGAGGACCAGGCTCGCCGTGTAGTCGGTGACGCCCTGGTCGCCCCAGTGGTCGATGACCTTCTGCCCGTCGACCCACAGCCGCACGCCGTCGTCGCTGGTCGTGGTGAACTCGTAGACCCCGGCGGTGAGCGTCAGGGATCGCGTGTACCGCGCGACGAAGTGGTCGGCGTCGATCGATGGATCGGGCGATCCGAGCCCCCAGTCGTGGTCGACGGCGGCCTCGTCCCGGCTCACCTGCGGCCGGGTGGCCGGGACCGTCGGGGCGGAGCCGGCGCCCGGCGTGTTCCAGTACTCGGCCAGGAACACGTCCCGCGGCTGGTCCGGCGTCGTCTCCCAGGACAGCTTCGCGCTCGCGTCGACGACGTTGTCGTAGAACTCCAGCCGGATCGCGTGCTCCCCGGCGGCCAGGTCGGCGACGTGGTCGTAGGCGGTCGGGCCCTGGTCGTGCCACTGGTCGATGACGAGCTGGTCGTCGAGGTACAGCCGGGCGCCGTCGTCGGAGGCCACCGTGAACCGGTAGCGGCCGGCGGCGAAGTACTCCCGCTTCGACCAGCGCGCCGAGAAGTGGTCCGGGTCGACGCCGGGGCCGGGGGAGCCGGTCGACCAGATGAAGTCGACCTTCGGGTCCTCCCGGACGAGCACGGGTGCGCCCTGCAGGTTCTGGTTGTTGAAGAACTCGGCGGTGAACGGCGCCGACGGCGCGTAGGTCGCGGTCCACGTCGCGTCCGCCGCCGGGGTGGTGACGAAGTGGCGGATGGCGCCGCCGTCGGACCAGCCGGTGAAGTGGTACACGGTCCCGTTCGCGTCGGTCGCGGTCGGCGGGGCCGCGATCTCCCGCTTGAAGCCGGTGACGCCCTGCACCGCGTCCGGCGTCGGGATCGGCACGCCGTCGAGGGTCAGCCCGAGGCCCGGCGGGTCGGTCGCGAACGTCATCACCGACGTGTTCGGGTAGATGAACGCCGACCTGCTCGTCGACAGGCCGTTGCGGTCGGTGGCGGTCACCTTGATCTCGAACCAGGTGTCGGCCGACGCCTCGCCCGTGGTCGGGATCGTGAACGTGCCGACCCGGCCGGTCAGCGGGCCGACGAACGGGTGCAGGTGGGTGTTGTGGTGCAGGAACACCTCGGTCTTGAGGTCGCCGTCGCTGACGTCGTAGCCGGCGGCGTCGTTGCCGAAGACGTTGTAGGTGATGGTGTCGCCGGAGTCGTACCGGGCCCCGTCGACCGGTGCCGCGATCGTGACCGTCGGCGGCGTGCCCACCTGGATCACGATGGGTCTCGATGTCACGGTGTTCTGCCCGTCGGAAACGGTGAGCGTCACCGGATACACCCCGACCGCGGTGTAGGTCTTCACCGGATCGGCGGCGGTGCTCGTGCTGCCGTCGCCGAGATCCCACTGGTACTGCAGGTCGTCGCCGTCCGGATCGCTCGTTCCGGCGCTGGAGAAGCGCACGGTCAGCGGCGCCTCGCCGCCGGTCGAGTCCGACGTCGCCCGGACGACCGGCGAGCTGCCGGCCAGGCTGTACGACACGCGGTAGAGCTGGCCGGGGAAGTAGGTGATGTAGTACAGCGAGCCGTCGGGCGCGACCTTGAGGTCGACGACGCTGCCGGCGTCGAGGTCGAAGTCGCGGACCTGGGTGATCTGGCCGGCGTCGTCGAGCAGGGCCTGCTTGATGAACCCGCGGGAGTAGTCGCCGAAGAAGAGGCTGCCCTGGTACTCCGGCGGGAACTGCGTGCCGCGGTAGACCGGGCCGGCGGTGACCGCGCCGCTGCCGCCGTCGTGGTTGTAGGCGGTCAGCGGGTCGCGGTAGCCCGCGCAGCCCGTGGCGCAGCGCCCCTCGTGGACCGGCCAGCCGTAGTTGCCGCCCTTGACGACGAGGTTGAGCTCCTCCCACGTGTAGTCGCCGACGTCGCCGGCGTAGAGCCGCCCGGTCGTGCTGTCGAACTGGAACCGCCACGGGTTGCGGAAACCGTATGCCCAGATCGCGCCGAGTTTTCCCGGCTGCCCGGCGAACGGGTTGTCCGGCGGAATCGATCCGTCGGGATTGATACGCAGGATCTTGCCGTGCGGGTTGGACAGGTCCTGCGCGTTCGGCGGGTAGCCGTTGTCGCCGACCGCGAAGTACAGCTTTCCGTCCGGGCCGAACCGGATGGATCCGCCGACGTGCAGCAGCTGCGAGGGCGATTGGGTCTGAAAAATGGTGTACGGGCCGTCGGCGCCGACATCTCCGGAAGCGTCGAAACGCACCAGATGATTCAGCAGGTCGTGTCCGGTGTAATAAAAGTAGACATAGTGGTTGGCGACGCCGAAACCGGGATCGAAGGCGATGCCGATGAGGCCGCGGTCACCCGACGCCTCCGACGGCAGGTCGGCGAAGGGCGTCGTGAGCAGGTGCCCGTCCTTGAAAACCTTGATCTTCCCGGTGCGTTCCAGGATGAAAATGCGCCCGTCGGGGGCGATCTCGAATCCGCTCGGGCCGTCGAGTCCGGCGCCGGCGACGAGCTGCGTGGCGAATCCGGGCGGCGTCGAGGCGCGCGCCGCCGGCATCGGACCGACGAGCGACGCCACCACTGTCAGCAATGCGACAAAAACGAGGTACTTCCGCACGGTTCACCCCACGAATCGGCCACCGCGGCAAATCCTGGGTTGCCCGTGTAATGCAGCAATAGCGATTCCGGGAATGCGCGGTGACGATACTGGGTCGGCGTTGTTTCGGCCCCGGCGGTGTGCGGTGGAATTACCCCGCCGGAAACACGCCGGTCGTCAGGTCGTCACCGGTAACAATTCGTATCCGCGCAGTACACGCGTCGGCCGCCGTTTCGTGGCGCCATTCGTCCGCAGGCCGGGGTGCCGTTCGAACAGCATCCGCAGGCCGATCTCGCCCTCCAGGCGGGCCAGGGCGGCGCCGAGGCAGTAGTGCACGCCGCCGGAGAACGACAGGTGCTCGCGGGCGTTGGCGCGGGTCACGTCGAAGGTCGCCGGGTCGGCGAAGACGGCCGGGTCGCGGTTGGCGCCGCCGAGCATCGGCACCACCACCTGGCCGGGCCGCACGGTGACGCCGCCGACCTCGGTCTCCCGCCGGCACACGCGAGCGGTGCTCTGCACCGGCGAGTCGTACCGCAGCATCTCCTCGACCGCCCCGGGCCAGCGCTGCGGCTCGGCGCGCAGCAGCTCCAGCTGCTCGGGGTGGCGCATGAGCAGGGCCGCGCCGCTGCCGAGCAGGTTGACGGTGGTCTCGAACCCGGCCGCGAGCAGCAGCCCGGCGGTGGCCAGCAGCTCGTCGTCGCCGAGCTGCTCGCCTTCCAGGTGCACGAGGCGGCTCAGCAGGTCGTTGCCGGGCTGCGCGCGTAGCCGCGCGAAGTGGCCCCGCAGCCAGTCGTTGCTGGCCTTGATGCCGCGCTCGGTCCTTCGGTACGTGCGGAAACTCAGGCCGATGTCCAGCGTCGGCGCGGCCGCGGCGCCCCACGCGAGGAACTGCCGGCGCATCTCCTGCGGCACGCCGAGGATGTCGGCGATCACCGTCACCGGCAGCAGCGCCGCGTAGTCGGCGATCAGCTCCGCCGGTGCGTCCCGCAGCAGCTCGTCGCAGGTCTGCTCGATCCGCGGCCGCAGCCCTTCGATGGCCCGTGCGGTGAACACCTTCGCGACGAGGCGGCGGTACCGCGTGTGGTCGGGCGGGTCGACGACCAGCATCGACGGGGGATCGACCGGCCCGATCGGCGACGTGCGGCGGCTCAGCCGGAACAGCAGCGCGACGCCCGCCGGCAGCCGCCGCTCGCTGACCCCGACCCCGAACGCGTCACTGCGCAGGACGGCGGAGGCGACGTCGTGCCGGGCGGTCGCAAGCATGAGCTGCCCGCGCACGACCGGTCCGGCGGCGCGGACGCGGTCGTAGAAGGGATACGGATCGGCGCGGATGGCGGGATCGTGGAAGAACGCCGCCAGCCGGTCCCCCCGCCGCGCGGCCCGCCGGACGGCCACCCGCATGAACCCGTGCTTGGTGGCCCACCGCAACCCCGTCCCCGCCATGCCTCCTTGGTACTATACGGTACCAGCCCCGGTCAACGCCTACGGCTGGCCGGGGTTGAGCGCGACGAACAGCGCATCGCCGTCGGCGCACAGGGTGTCGCCGTGGTGCAGGGCCGCGGTCAGGAAGCGCTTGCGGCCCTCGATGCGCACGACCGTGCCGGTGACCCGCAGCGGGGCGTCGATCGGGGTGATCGCCCGGAAGTTGACGTGCAGGTACGCGGTGCGCGACACGGGCCGGCCGGTGTTGGCCAGCCGGCCCAGGACCTCGTCGAAGACGAGCGGGATGACGCCGCCGTGGGCGGCGCCGTTGGCGCCGAGGTAGAAGCGGCCCATGCTGCAGCGGGCCACGACGTGGTCCTCGTCCCACTCGTCGTACTCCAGTGGCGGGATGAGCGCCTGACCCCGGCCCGGCAGGTCGACCCGCCGGCCGGCGATCATCCCCTCCTCGTCCACCTCGTACGGCTCGACGGCGGCGGCGACCTTCTCCAGCATGTCGGCGACCTCGGTGACGACACCCTCCGGCGCGTCCGCCGCGGTGATCCCGTCCTGGATGCGGCGCAGCGCCTCGATCATGCGGCCGAAGTCGGGGCCGCCGCCGTCGGTGCGGTACCTGCGCGGCCGGAAGCCGCCGATGTTGCCGGGCTCGCTCATCTCCGCAGTCTCCGCCCCAGTGCCGTCCGGATGTGAGGGATTGTGACGGATCCGCCTCAGGCTGCGGGCTGTTGTTGTGGTGGCTGCGCCAGGCCGGCGAGCAGGGCCCGCAGGTCGATGCCGGTGAGGTCGGAGCCGAGCTGCAGGCCCTGGGCGACGTTGGACGCCACCGACTTCGTCAGCGCCGACGCGCCGTCGGTCGAGATGACGGTCATCGCGTCGATCTCCCCGATCGGGCGGCTGGCCGCGTCGACCACCTCCGGCAGAACGCGCACCAGCAGGTCGAGGACGGCCGCCTGGCCGTACCCGCCGAATGCCTCGGCCTTGGCCCGCATCGCCGCCGCCTCGGCCTCGCCGCGGGCCCGCAACGCGGCGGCCTCCGCCTCGCCGCGGGCGAGGATCGCCTGGGCCTCGGCGGCGGCCTCCAGCCGCACCGCCTCCGCCGCCGCGCCGCGCCGGGCCCGTTCCGCCTCGGCCTCCTGTTCGACCTGGTACCGCGCCGCGTCCGCCGGTCGGCGCACCTCCACGTCGAGCTGGCGCTGCCGCAGCTCGGCCGCCTGCTCGGCGACCTTCTGCCGCTCGGCGAGCACCGACTGCTCCGTCTCGGCCTGCGCGATCGGCCCGGCGCTGGCGGAGCGCGCGTTGGCGGCGTCGATCTCCGCCTGTACCGTCGCCTTCTTCACCGCCAGGTTCCGCTCGGCCTCGGCGATGGCCTCCTCGGCCCGCATCCGCTCCTGTTCGGCGTTCTGCCGGGCCTGCGCCTCGGCGATCGCAGCCGCCTTGTGCACCCGGGCGGCCTCGGGGCGGCCGAGGTCCTCCAGGTAGGTGCCGGCGGTGCGGATGTCCTCGAGCTGGAACACGTCGAGCACCAGCCCCTGGTGGGTCAGCGTGCGCTCGGCCTCCTCGGCCACGTGCGCGGCGAACCCGGCCCGGTCGCGGATGATCTCCTCCACGGTCAGCCGGCCGACGACCGAGCGCAGCGCGCCGGCGAGGACCTGCGCGGTGAACGCCTCGATACGGTCCTGCTGATGCAGGAACCGCTGCGCCGCAGGGCGGATCATCTCCGCGGTCCCGCCGACCTTGACGATCGCCACGGCGTCGGCGTCGCAGCGGATGCCCTGCTTGCTGACGGCCGCGGTGACCTGCACCGGAATCTCCCGGCTGGACAGGTCGAGCACGTGCAGCCGCTGGACGACGGGCAGCACGAAGACGGCGGCGCCCATCACGACCTTCTGCCCCGACAGGTCGGTGGTGACGCTGCCGTCGGCGGCGGTGACCGGGTGGCCCTTGCGGCCGGTCACGATGAACGCTTCGTTCGGTCCGGCGACCCGCACGCGGGCCAGCACGGACGCGACGACCAGCACGGCGAGCACGGCGAGCCCGCCGACCGCGATGACCAGGGGTGTCATGGCCTTTCGTCGACCTCCATGAGGATTTCGTCGAGCGGCGCGACGTCGACGCTGGTGGGGCTGTTGACCCCGATCACGACGACGGTCACGCCGAGGGGGAGCGGCCCGGCCGCCCGCGCGTGGAACTTCATCGGCTGCCCGGCGTACGTCAGCCGCACCTGCCCGAGCCCGCCCGCCGGCACCTCGCTGATGACCACGCCGGTCGCCCCGACGAGGTCGGCGCTGCGCGGTGTGGCGTCGGTCGGCATGCCGGCCACGGCGGCGACGAACCGCCCCGTGAGCCAGGCGGCGGGGATGCCGGCGGCGAGCCCGACGGCGGTCGCCAGCAGCGCACCCTTGCCGCCGCTCCAGCCGGCCGCCTCGACGGCGACGGCCCCGCCGAACCCGAACACCCCGGTGAACCCGGTGACGGCCGGCCAGGCGAACCCGCTGCGCCGTCCCCTCAGGACTCTCGGGAGATGCGGGAACCGTGCTCTTGGGAGCAGCGGGAACCGTGCTCGCGGGAGCAGCGGGAACCGCGCTCCCGGGAGATGCCGGAACCGCAACGACAGCAGCGTCATCAGCAGGCTGAGCCCGCCGATGGCCAGGAACGTGAGCGTCACGGCGCTCATCGGCCTCGCGCGCCTTCCCCGTCGGGTCCGGCGGCAGGGCGCCGGGACCCACAGCCCGAATGTAAGCCCGCGTGGCCCGGGCGCGCGGTCCCCGATTCGAGCGACGTACGTCACGTTCCGGTCCGTCCTCAGGGTTGTCCCCGAGGGCAGGGCGGCCGGGCCGTCCTACGATCGATATGGCGGCCGGATCCGAGGGGCGGGTCCTCGGTCGTCCGGAAGGGACGGGGGATCATGGAGATCTCCGGCATCTTCACCGCACTCGTCATCGGCCTGATCATCGGCGCCCTGGGCCGCCTGGTCCTGCCCGGCCGGCAGCAGATCGGCTTCTGGCTCACTCTCCTCATCGGCGTGGTCGCCGCCCTGCTCGGCACGTTTGTGGCCGCGATCTTCGGCGTGGCCAAGACGGCCGGCATCGACTGGATCGAGCTCGGGCTCCAGGTCGCCTTCGCGGCCGGCGGTGTGGCGATCGCCGACGGGGTCCGCGGTGGGCGCGACCGGCGGGCCATCGATCGCTGACGCCCCGGGGCGGCGCCAGGTCACGGTTACGGCCGCCGTTCGGCGTCGCCGCCCCGGCGGCCCTCACCCTCGCCGGCCCGCCGCGGCGTAGCGTTGCGGCGCCCGGCCAGGGTCCGCGCCGTCGCGGTGTCCGCGGCGCTCGGCCGGGTCGGGCGCTGCCGTGGCGCCCGACCGGGATTCGGGCGCCGTCTTGGGCAGGCACGACCGGGTGTCTTGGTGCCCGGGTGCGCTCGCGCGTCGCATCGCGGCGCTCGTCGAGTCGAGGGGTCGGGCGCCGTCTTGCGTCGCGTTGCGGTGCTCGTTGAGGGTGCGGGCGCCGTCGTGGTGTCCGGCTGGGTCGGGTGCGTTCGTCGCGTTGCGTGCTCGTCGGGTTGAGGGGTCGGGCGCCGTCTTGCGTCGCGTTGCCGGCGCTCATCCAGAGTTCGGGCCGCCGTTGCGGTGTCCGGCTGCGGTTTGCGTGCCGTTGCGCGCAGCGGCTAGACGTTGGTCGATCTACCCTCATGTTGATCGCGGACGCTGAGGGTAGATCGACCAACGTCTAGCCGTGTCGGCCCGGCGTGCCGCGGCTGAGCGAGTCGTGGGTGCGGCTGGAAGCGGCCGTAGTCGGCCCGGCGGCACCGCCGACTCGAGAGCCGCGGCGAGTGCGCCGCGGCCGAGGGCACCCCGCGCCGGGCTCCGCGGCGAGCCGCCGCCGAGCGCCCACGGCGGTGCCGAGCGCCCACGGCGGCGCCGGTAGTCGGCGTGGCCGTGGGCGGCCCGGCTGTAGCCGGGTGGGTCAGGCCGCGCGCAGGGTGAGTTCCGTGATCTCGCTCGGGGCGAAGACGCGGAACGGGGGGCCCCAGAAGCCGGTGCCGCGGCTCGTGAACAGCTGGGTGCGGGCGCCGTGGCGGGTGAGGCCCTGGACCACCGGCTGGTCGAGGCGGACCAGCCAGTGGAACGGCCAGATCTGGCCGCCGTGCGTGTGGCCGGACAGCTGGAGGTCGACGCCGTGCGTGACCGCGGCGTCGATCTGCTTCGGCTGGTGGGCCAGCAGCAGGATCGGCAGCGTCGGGTCGGCGCCCGCCAGGGCGGCCTCGTGGTCGGCGCGGTGGCCGGGCAGGCCCGTGCCGGCCGCGGTGCGGTCGTCGACGCCCGCGACCACCAGGGAGTCGCCGCCGCGGGTCACCACGACGTGGCGGTTGTGCAGCGGCTCCCAGCCCAGCGTCTGCATGTGGCTGAGCCAGCCCTCGGCCTCGCCGAAGTACTCGTGGTTGCCCGTGACGTACACCCGCGCGTAGCGGGCCCGGACGTCGGCGAGCGGGGCGGCCTGGGCCGTGCGCTGGGCGACGGTGCCGTCGGCGATGTCGCCGGTGTGGGCGACGATGTCGGGGTCGAGCGCGTTGACCGCCTCGGTCACGCCGCGGGACCAGCGAACGCGGTCGATCGGGCCGTAGTGGGTGTCGGTGAGCAGGACCACGCGGAGACCGTCCAGGCCGGCCCCGAGGCGGGGGATCGTCACCGTCACCCGGCGGACGCGCGGGATGCGCATCGCCTCGCGGTACCCCCAGAGCCCGATGCCGACGGCGACCACCGCGGTGAAGGCCGCCGTGACCCGGGAGCGCACCGGGTCGTCGACGCCGGAGGCGAGGAGGACGATCCGCAGCACGTCGCCGGCGAGCGCCCAGACGAACAGGATCCAGATGGCGCCCAGCATGGTGTCGCCGATGCGGGCGGCCAGGTCGTTGCGGCGGGCGTGGCCGAACACCATGAGCACCGGGAAGGCGACGGCGGCGCCGGCGAACAGGACCGTGCCGACGGCCACGACCGGGGTGGGCCACGCGTTGCCGGAGACGACCAGCGACCACCACGGCACACCGAACAGCAGCGCCAGCACGGCCGTGAGGGTGAGCCCGAAGGTCAGCGGCCGCAGGAGTGATCTGCGTCGCGGTGCCGGGACCGCTTCAGTCGTCATGGTTGAAGCATGCCACGGGGAACCTGTGAAGCTCCTCAGTGGAACTTGCGGGCCGAGCTGTCCCGGTTCTGCGCGGCGGCGGTGTCGCCGAACGCGCGGCGCAGCAGCTCGTGCTCGTGCCGGCGGGCCTCGGTCACGCCCCGCATCGTCACCACCATGCCGCGCACCAGCCGGTCGTCGCGCAGGTCGCGGAAGACGACCTCGACGAGGACGCGGGTGCCGTCGGGGCGGGCGAGGCTCCAGGTGTCGCGGATGCCGTCGCGGTCGCCGGCGCGGACCTGCTCGACGGTCCGGGCGACCTGGTCGCGGTCGTCGGGGCCGACGATCTCCTTGAGCGTGGCGAACGGCGTCGGCCAGATGCCCAGCACGTCGGTGACGGACGGGCTGGTGTACCGGATCCGTTCGTCGTCGTCGAGGACCAGCACGACGTCGTTGGAGTGCTCGGTGACGGCCCGCAGGTAGTCGTCGCTGTCGCGGCGGCTCGCGGCGTCGGTGAGGCTGATCCGCGCGAGCGCGAGGGCGGCCTGCCCGGCCAGCACCGACACCGCGTCGAGGACGGTGAGCAGGTCCTCGCGGTCGGCGGCGACGTACAGCACGCCGGCGTCGAGCGGGCACACCATCACGTGGTCGAAGCCGTCGAACCGCTCGGCCCACAGCGGCGCGATGTCGGCGACGGGCACGATCCGCGGCGCCGACAGCTCGCCCAGCGGCAGCAGGTCGGTGAGGCTGAAGTCGAGGACGATGTCGTGGGGCGCGTCGCCGGGTAAGAGGGTGCCCATGGCCGACCGGACGGCCGACGCGACGGCGCCCGAGTCGGTGGCGCCGACCAGGACCGTGCCGGCCCGGCGCAGCGCCTGCTCGCGGCGCAGCGCGCTGGCGTGCTTGCCGACGGCGTCGCTGAGCCGGATGACGAGCAGGGCCAGGGTGATGCCGAACGCGATCGCGATCACCGGGCCGTCGCGCACCTCGCCGGTCATCGCCTGCACCAGCAGTACCACTGGAGCGAACGCGACGGACACCAGCAGCACGACCATGCCCAGCCCGTGCACCGGCTCGCGGCCGCGGCGCAACGCTCCGCCCGGCGGCGCCGTGAGCTGCGCCATCGACGGCTGCAGCGCGGCGGCGCCCCAGGCGGCGTACAGCACCGCGTACGCCAGGTCGGCCGGGCCGCCGGGGGCGAGCCCGCCGTGCGCCCGGGCGACCCCGTACGCGACGTCGCCGGCGAGCATCCCGGCGGCGCCGAGCGCGAGCAGGATCGCGGCCGGGTTGCGCCGGCCGGCGGTGACGAGCCGGACGGTGACGACGAGGACGACGACGTCGCCGATCGTGTACGCGGCCTGGACCGACCACTCGGACGCGCTCACGCCGCCGACGTCGAGCCGCGGGCCGCCGATGAACACCCAGCCCGCCAGCAGCGCCGCGCAGCCGAGCGCGAGCAGGTCGAGCAGGCGCGAGCGGTCGTCGAGGGTGGCCGTGTGGCGGGTCAGGCCGATGAGCGCGACCGCCACGATCGGGAACATCAGCAGGTAGGCGGCGCTGGCCAGCGGCGGCGGCTCGGTGGACGGCGAGACCAGCCCGTAGGCGAAGTCGCCGACCATCATGGCCAGCAGCGAACCGGCGAGGGCCCACCACGCGCCCGACCGCGCCGGCCGGTGGCGCAGGATGCCGACGACGATGGCCACGGCGCCGCAGGTGCCGATGCCGGCCCAGGCCACCGAGTCGTACCGCGGGGCGACGAGCAGCACGGTCAGGAACGCCGCCACCAGTGCGACATACGTGGCCGTGATCCGCTGCGTCGTGCCCTGTCCACCCATCGACATCCTTACGCTGTGTGACGTCTTCTATACCACACCGCTGGTCACCGGCGCAGCGTTCCCAGGTCGTACCGCAGCAACGGCGTCACCCATTCGCGTCGCTCCCGCGCCACCTCGCCGACCATCGCGCGGCTCGGCATCTCGGCCAGGAGCAGCAGGTAAAACTGCGCGCGGTACAGCGCGAGCCGTCGCTGTTCACCCTCGGTGAACCCGGGCGCGGTGCCGCCGAAGTAGCCGCGCAGGACCGGGTGGTCGCGCTCGTCCTCGAGGCGGTGCCCGATCGCCGTGCACACGAAGTCGTACAGCGGGTCGCCCCAGAAGTACCGCTCCCCGTCGACGAGCCCGGTGAGCCGCCCGTCCCGGCAGAGCACGTTGCCGTCCCACAGGTCGAAGTGCACGAGCGCGGGCCGGGTCACCTCGTCGAGCGCGGCGCCGTGCCGCTCGACGGTCGCCAGGATGTCGGCGTCGCTCGCCGGCAGCTCGACGCCCCAGTCGCGGGCGTCGGCCAGCAGATCCTCGGTCATGGCGGTGAACGCCGCCCTCCAGGTGGCGCCGCCGGTCCGGCCTTGGCCGTCGTACCCGAACGCGCTGCCCGTCACGGTGTGCAGCTCCCGCAGCGCCGCGCCGAGCTGCTCGCGCACGCCGCTCGCGTCGGCTCCCTCGGGCAGCTCGGTGAGCGGCCGCCCGGGCAGCAGCCCGACCACCACGACGTCGTCGTCCGCGTGCAGCACCGGCGGCACGGGCACGCCCGGGGCGTGCGCGGCGACCAGCCGATAGTAGCGCGCCTCGGCGCCGATGATCCCCGTCTCGTACCGCAGCAGCGGGCACCCGGGCGGCGGCCCGACCTTGACGACGGCCTCGGTCCCGTCGTCGAGCGTGACCCGCCACACGGCGGCGAAGGTGCCGCCGGTGAGCGGTCCACAGTGGACGGCGGTGCGCCCGAACCGCTCCGCGAGCAGGGCTGACACGTCGTCGGGGGTCAGCTGCCGCTGTGTCGGGCTGATGACGTCTGGCACCCGGTCACCTTACGGCGTCTGCCCCGTGTGTGGTGTCCCGCCGCAACGCTGGTTTCCGCGGCGTTCCGCCGTTCCGGGCCGCTCCGGTGTCCCGGGCGTTCCCGCGTTCCCGGGCGTTCCGGGCGTTCCCGTGTTCCCGTCTGTTCCCGCGTTTCTGGGCGTTCCCGCGTTCCCGTGCGTTCCTGGCCGTTCCCACCCCGTTCCCGGCCGTTCCCCCCGGTTCCCGGGTGCTCCGGGGCGTTCCCTGGGTCCCGCGCCCCCGTCCCGCGTCGTGGCCCCGCCGCGCGCTTCCCGCAGTACACATTGGTGATCGTTTTTGTCTCATCACATTTACACATTGATCGTCATTAGGGGAGAGAAAGGGTAGTCGAAGCGACCTTGCAGGCCATAACGTGCAGCAAAGCGCCTGACTCAATGGGGAGGCCAAGTGAGGAAAAGGCTCGCGAGTATCGCCGTGGCCGGCCTGGTGGCCGGTTCGCTGGTGGTATTGGCACCGGCGTCGGCCGCACCGGCCGCGCCGACGGGGGATCTGGCCGACGGCATCAAGCGGCAGCTGGCCGCCGGCGTGCAGGTGGTGCCGAAGCAGTCGGCGACGGCGAAGGCGGCGGCGCCGAGCACCGTCAACCCGTACACGGCCCTGCTGAAGGACCCGAGCAAGGTCGACAAGTACTACTGGTCCGAGCAGGCCAAGACGCGGTCGCTTGCCCGGGCGCAGCAGAAGCAGGCCCAGAACGCGCTCGCCGCGGCCGCGTCGCCGCTCCTGCACGACGAGGCGGAGCCGCGCGGCTTCTTCGGCTCCAACGACACCCACGCCACCGCCGAGCTGATCAAGGGCTTCGGCACCGGCGCCAAGGTCAACAACCGCGCCCGCGTGCTCGGCCAGATCTCGCCGGAGACGGTGAGCGTGTCGTCGGTCAGCCCGGCCACCGAGGACGACGGCGCGATCCCGCTCGCCGCTGACCTCGGGTTCGGCGGCAGCCGCAAGGGCGTCACGACCACCGGCACCCGCGGCGACGGCCCGCACGGCAGCGCCGGCGACGGCAGCGGCGACTTCGACTTCGTCAAGGTCACCGCGTTCGCCGGCCAGCAGCTCGTGGTCGCGATCGACACGCCGACCGGCTCCCTCGACCCGGTCGTCGGCCTGTACGACGCCTCGGGCGTGCTCGTCGCGGCCGACGACGACGGCGGCCCCGGCCTCGACAGCCTGCTCGCCTACGACGTGACGGTGAGCGGCACCTACTACCTGATGGTGTCCGGGTTCAGCACCGGCGGCGTGTTCCCGGCGGACCCGTTCGACTCCGGCAGCGGCGTGGCGACCGGCAGCGAGGGCCCGTACACGCTGACCGGCACCATCGCGTTCCCCGACCGTGACTTCTTCGCCGTCGACCTCGCGGCCGGCGACGTCCTCGGCGGCTCGGTCACCGGCGTCGGCACCCGGCTGACCGTGCGGGACCCGTCCGGCCGGATCGTCTTCGGCTCGGAGCAGGACGCGAGCTTCATCTACGCGCCGAGCGCGCCGTTGCCCGGCGGCGGCAACGCGGTCGTCTCGTACGTGGCGGCCAGGGCCGGCCGGTACTCGGTCGAGGTCGGCGGGCTCGCCGGAAACTACGACATCACCGTCGAGGCGTACCGTCCCGGCCCGGAGTCGCGGGACCAGGGCACGGTCCAGACGCTGTTCCTGGACTTCGACGGCGCCCGGATCAACACCGCCATCTTCGGCGGCCCGGGCGTGCGGCAGCTCTCGCCGCTGGCCGGCTTCCTCGGCCGCTGGGGTCTCAGCGCCGCCGACGAGAACAAGGTGATCGACGCGACCATCGCGGCGGTGCGGGAGAACATCATCGCCGACATGAAGGACCGCGGCACCAACCCGCGGTTCGGCTTCAAGATCCTGAACAGCCGCGACAACCCGGACGCGTTCGGCCAGCCGAACGTCCACCGGATCGTCGTCGGCGGCACGATCGACGAGTCGGGGATCGACACGATCGGCATCGCGCAGTACATCGACCCCGGTAACTATGCGACAGAGGACAGCGCGATCGTCCTGCTCGACGTCCTGAGCGACCCGAGCGGTCCGGCCTCGCTGAACACGTACATCACCCCGGCCAGCAACAAGATCCGGTTCATCGGCCGGGCGCTCGGCAACGTCATCACCCACGAGGCCGGGCACCTGTACGGCAACTTCCACACCGACCCGCTCAACAGCACACCGAACCTCATGGACGCCGGCGGCGCCTTCCCCGGCCTGTTCGGGGTCGGTCCGGACAACATCGGCGGTACCGCCGACGACGTCGACTACGACTTCGGCGACGACGAGTTCTACCCGGGCGAGGGCCTGGCCGGCACCGAGGACACGCTCAACACGGCCGCCTGGGGCCTGGTGAAGGGCAAGGCGAAGTAGCCCGGATCACTGCCGGAAACGGAATCGCCGCGTCCACGGTGGGGTTCTTCCCACCGTGGACGCGGTCGTCATCGGCGCCGGCCAGGCCGGCCTTTCCGCGGCGTACGCCCTGCGGCGCCGCGGCCTGTCCTTCGTCGTGCTCGACGCGGACGCCGCGCCGGGCGGCGCCTGGCAGCACCGCGCCCCGTCGCTGTCGGTGGCGTCGCTGCACGGCATCTTCGACCTGCCGGGCCTGCCCTTCACGCCCCCGCCGACCGGCCCGGCCGCGTCGGTCGTGGCGGAGTACTTCGCCGCGTACGAGCGGCGGTTCGACCTCCCGGTCCTGCGCCCGGTCACGGTCGACGCGGTGCGCCGGGTGCCCGGCGGCCTGCAGGTCTCGTCCTCGTCGGGCTCGTGGACCGCCGGCGCCGTGGTGAACGCGACCGGCACCTGGACCCGCCCGTACTGGCCGGCGTACCCGGGCGCGACCGAGTTCCGCGGCCGCCAGCTGCACTACGCCGGGTACCGCGGCCCGTCCAGCTTCACCGGCCGCCGTGTCCTGGTGGTCGGCGGCGGCCACTCCGCCGTCCACGTGCTGTCCGAACTGCCGGATTTTGCATCGGCGGTACAGTGGGTGACCCGCCGCGAGCCCGTCTTCCACGAGGGCCCGTTCACCGAGGACTACGGACGGCAGGTGGTGGCGCGCGTCGAGGAGCGGGTGGCCGCCGGCCTGCCGCCGCGCAGCGTGGTGAGCGTGACCGGCCTGGGCTACACGTCGATCGTGCGCGCGGCCCTGGAGAAGGGCGCGCTGCACCGCCGGCCGATGTTCGACCGGCTGGTGCCGGACGGCGCGGTGTGGGGCGACCGGTTCGAGCCGTACGACACGATCATCTGGGCCACGGGTTTCCGCGCCGCCCTGAACCATCTGGCTCCCCTCCGGCTCCGCGAACCGGGCGGCGGGATCCGGATGGCCGGCACCCGTGCGGTCCGGGAGCCGCGGCTGCACCTGGTCGGCTACGGTCCTTCGGCGAGCACGGTGGGCGCGAACCGCGCCGGGCAGTCGGCGGCGCGCGAGATCGCCGCGCTCCTCCAGCCGGCCTGACACGGCGCCGCCGCTCCACTCACGGCAGCTCTCCGGCGCCCGCGCTTTCGCACTTTCCCGTTCCCGCTTTCTCCGGCGCCCGCGTTCCGGTGCGTTTCCGTTCCCACGCTCTCTCGTTCCCGTGCTCTCTCGTTCCCGCGCTGTTCCGTTCCCGCGCTTTCCAGTTCCAGCGCTCTCGGTTCCCGCGATCCCGCGGCGCTCGCCACGAACGCCCGCTGCCAGGTGGCGTCATCGCCGAACGACACCTACCTCCCGTTCCTCCTACCTCCCGTTCCTCCTACCTCCCGTTCCTCCTACCTCCCGTTCCTCCGACCTCCCGTTCCTCCGACCTCCCGTTCCTCCGACCTCCCGTTCCCGCGTTCTCCCGTTCCCGCGTTCTCCCGTTCCCGCGTTCTCCCGTGTTCTCGTTCCCGTGTTCTTCCGTTCTCCCGTGCCCGCGCTGCCGTGCGTTCCCGTTCCCGCGTTTCTGATCTTCCCGGATCTTTCCGAATAACGGACATTTCCGGCTTATGATCTCCGTTTCTGCAGGTCGGAGCCAAACGCGAACATCCTGTTCGCGTTTGCTCCGTGCCGATCGGCGTGCGCAGGATGGGGCACATGACGACGGTGGTGACCGGGGCAACCGGGGGCGTGGGCAGGCACGTGGTCGATCGGCTCGTCGCGGCGGGAGAGCGGGTTCGGGCCGTCACCCGGCGACCGGACTCCGCCGCGTTTCCCGACGCGGTGACGGTCGTTGCCGGCGACCTCGCCGAGCCGGCGACGCTGGACGGCGTGTTCGACGGGGCCGACCGCCTGTACCTCTTCCCGGTCGCGGCCACCGCGGAGGACGTCGTGGCGCGGGCGCGCGCGGCCGGGGTACACCGGATCGTCGTGCTCTCGTCCGGCGCCGTCACCGCCGGCCTCGACCCCTCGTTCCACCTGCCCGTCGAGCAGGCCGTCGAGCGCTCGGGCGCCGAGTGGACCCACGTGCGGCCGGGGGAGTTCATGCTCAACAGGGTCTGGCTGTGGGGACCGTCGATCCGCGCCGAACGGACCGTGCGGGAACCGTTCCCGGACGTCGCGTGGTGCCCTGTCCACGAGCAGGACATCGCCGACGTGGCGGCCGCGGCGCTGCTGGAGGACGGCCACGCCGGCCGCGCGTACGACCTCAACGGGCCGGCCCTCGTCAGCCGCCGCGACCAGGTGCGCGCCATCGCCGAGGCGATCGGCGAGGACGTCCGCCTGGAGGTGGTCACCCCGCAGCGGGCCCGCGAGCTGTACCGGGCGCAGGGCGGCTTCGCCGCCGCCAACGCCGACTTCCTGCTCGGGTTCGAGGACTACGCCGGCAACGACACCTCCCCCGACGCGATCGAGCACCTCGACCTCGGCGCCCTGCAACTGCCGACCGCCGAAGCGGTCAACGGCTGCCCGGCGCGCACGTTCGCCCAGTGGGCCCGCGACCACGCCGCCGACTTCAGCTGACCCGCGCGGCCGAACCGGCCCTACGCGGGAGGTCCTACGGAGGCGCGGGATCGCAGCGGCATCTCGACCAGGTGGCGGCCCATTGGACGGGTGGGGTCGAGCAGCAGTTCCACGGCCCGCCGGCCGAGTTCGAAGTGGGGGAGCGCGACGCTGGTCAATGCCGGGCGTAGCCACGACGCCAGGTCGGAGTCGTCGAACGCGACCACCGACAGGTCCTCCGGGATGCGCAGGCCCGCCTCCTGGGCCGCCTGGTACGCGCCGAACGCCAGCCGGTCGTTCAGGCACAGCAGGGCGGACGCCCGGCTGCCGGCGCGCAGGAACGCGCGTACCGCCGCGTATGCCGGCACCGGCCGCCACCTGGACCCCGCCCGGCGCGCGACGTGCTGCAACGTGACCCGGCCACCCGCCATCCCGCGCCTCCCTGTCCGTGCCGGTCCCCGCGCCCGACCCCGCGGCGCCCGGCCACCGTGTTTCCCGCCGCGTCCGACGATCGACTCCGGAGCGTTCCCGCGTTCCGGACCTCCGGCCTTCCGGCGTCCCCCGTTTCCCCGTTTCCCCCGTTCGCGGTTCCCCCGTTCCCGCGTTCCGCGTTCCCGTTCCCGCGTTCCGCGTTCCCGTTCCCGCGTTCCGCGTTCCCGTTCCCGCGTTCCGCGTTCCGCGTTCCCGTTCCCGCGTTCCCCGTTCCGCGTTCCCCGTTCCCGCGATCCGTTGTCGGCGGCGGCGTTCCCGTGGCGTTCCCGTGCTGTTCCCGCGGGATTCGTGGCGGCGAGTGCCATCCCGGGCGTTTCCGGTGCCGCTGGGTGCGAGCCCGGCGTTCCGGGTGTTTCCGTCGATCTCCGTCGGCAAGCTTGACATGCGTCGCCGGGGGCCGCACGGTCGAAGATGCTGAATGGATTCAGCGGGAGGTGTGGACCGGGATGTTACGTCTCGTCGATCACTGGGTCTGGGACAGCTGGCTCGCGGCCGCCGGCGAGGAGCACCACCTCTTCTTCCTGCGCGCGCCCCGAGATCTCCGCGACCCCGAGCGCCGGCACCTGTCCACGTCGGTCGGCCACGCCGTCTCCACCGACCTGCGCCGGTGGACGGTCCTGCCCGATCCGCTGGAGCGGGCCGAGGCGTCGGCCTGGGACGGCGCCGCCGTCTGGACCGGCTCGATCGTGCCGCACGACGGCCGGTGGTACCTCTTCTACACCGGCGTCGGCGGCGACGCCGCCCAGCGCGTCGGGATCGCCGTCTCCCAAGATCTGCACACCTGGCAGCGGCACGGCGTCGAGCCGGTGGTCGCGCCGGACCCGCGGTGGTACGCAGAGACCGCCTGGCGCGACCCGTTCGTCTTCGCCGACCCGGCCGGCCGCGGCTGGCACATGCTGCTCACGGCCCACGCCGCCGGGGAGGGCCGCGGCGGCGGCGTGATCGCGCACGCCCGCTCGTCCGACCTGCTGCACTGGAGCGTCCGCCCGCCGCTGACCCGGCCCGCCGGCTTCGATCACCTGGAAGTACCGCAGGTGCACCAGATCGACGACGCCACCATTCTGCTGTTCTCCTGCCAGCCGGCGATGACCACGGTCCAGCGGCGCAACGGCTCGCCGCTGTCCGGCACGTGGATCGTCGCCGGCGGCTCGATCGGCACCGGCTGGGACGTGACGACGGCGACGCCGTTCGCGCACCCGTCGTTGTACGCCGCGCGCCTCGCCCGCGACCCCGCCGGCGGCTGGTGCCTGCTCGGTTTCCGCGACTGGGAACAGGGAGTGTTCCATGGCGAGATCATCGACCCGATTCCGGTCGCCTGGACCGGACGTCGACTGGTCGAGCGGCTTCGGTAACGGCGCCGGTAACGTCGAGCGGCTTCGGTAACGTCGAGCGGCTTCGGTAGCGGCGCCGGAAACGTCGAGCGGCGCCGGAAACGTCGAGCGGCGCCGGAAACGTCGAGCGGCGCCGGAAACGTCGA
>NZ_BMPI01000091.1:21338-40604 GCF_014647515.1 Dactylosporangium sucinum
ACGGTAACGAGGGTGGGAGTTCGGCGCCCAGCGGGTGGCGGGGTGGGTGACGAGCCGGTCGGGGGAGCCCGGTGACCATACGGTGGGGGCATGGCGACCTCGGACCGTCCAGGGCCCACCGTGTTCGTGCTCTTCGGGGCGACCGGCGACCTCGCGAAGCGGATGGTGCTGCCCGCGTTCGCCACGCTCGCCGCCGGAGAGCTGCTGCCCAAGGACTGGGCGCTCGTCGGGAACGGGCGTGGCGACATCTCGCACGAGGAGTTCCGGGAGCACGTCCGGGAGGCGCTCGACAAGTTCGGGCCGCACCTGCCGCAGCGCACCTGGCGGGAGTTCGAGCGGCGGCTGTACTTCGCCGGCGGAGGGTTCTCCGGCGACAACCCCGGCAGTCTGCGCGAGGTGCTCGAGCACGCCCGGGCGAAGGTCGGGCGGGACGCGCAGCTCGTCCACTACCTGGCCGTGCCGCCCGTCGCGTTCGGGCCGCTGACGCAGGCGCTCGGCGCGCACGGACTCACGCAGCGGGCCCGCGTGGTGTACGAGAAGCCATTCGGCACCTCGCCGGAGTCGTTCCGGCGGCTGAACCGCACCGTGCAACGGGTGCTCGACGAGTCCCAGGTGTACCGGATCGACCACTTCCTCGGGAAAGAAGCGACCCAGAACCTGCATGTACTGCGGTTCGCCAACGAACTGTTCGGGGCCATGTGGAACCGGCGCCACATCGAGAGCGTG
Source organism: Dactylosporangium sucinum (assembly GCF_014647515.1). GTDB lineage: Bacteria > Actinomycetota > Actinomycetes > Mycobacteriales > Micromonosporaceae > Dactylosporangium > Dactylosporangium sucinum. The sequence goes on from NZ_BMPI01000091.1 coordinate 22,065, forward strand.
CAGATCGACGTGCCCGAGGATCTCGGGATCGCGGACCGGGCCGGGTTCTACGACGCCACCGGCGCCGTGCTCGACATGCTGGTCACCCACCTCTTCCAGGTCGCCGCCGAGGTCGCCATGGAACCGCCCGCCAGCCTCGACGCCGACGGGCTCCAGGCGGCCCGGGAGCGGGTCATCCGAGCGTTCCGGCCGCTGAATCCGGCCGAGGTGGTGCTCGGGCAGTTCACCGGGTACCGCGACGTGCCCGGGGTCGCGGCCCGCTCCCGCACCGACACGTTCGTCGCCGCGCGGCTGTGGATCGACAACTCCCGCTGGCGGGACGTGCCGTTCCTGCTGCGCACCGGGAAGCGGATGGCGACGAGTGCGCAGCGGGTGAGCATCGTGCTGCGCACGCCGGGCTGTCCGTTCACGACCCTGCCGCAACAGACGAACGTCCTGTCGTTCTCGCTCTCCGGCGCCGGCGAGATCGACGTCGATCTGCTGGCCAAGCGGCCCGGCGTCGCGCTCGACGTGGAGCCGGCGACCGCGGCGCTGCCGCTCGGGGCGTTGCCGGATGCCGACCCGCTGCCGCCGTACGTCCGGCTCATCCACGACGCTCTGCTCGGCGACCGGTCGCTGTTCACGCGGCCGGACGGTCTGGCGGCCGTGTGGAAGGTGGCACAGCCGCTGCTCGACGCCCGGCCGCGGCCGGCGGTGTACGCGCAGGGTTCGTGGGGGCCCGCCCAGGCCCGCAAGCTGGCCGCTCCGCACCGCTGGCTGCTCGGACAATGAAGGCAGCGAGGGCAGCGAGGGCAGCGAGGGCAGCGAGGGCAGCGAGGGCAGCGAGGGCAGCGAAAGCCGCGAAGGCCCCGAAGACGGCGAAGGCCCCGAAGACGGCGAAGACCTCGAAGACGGCGAAGACGGCGAAGACCGCGAAGCTGTGAAGGCTGCGAACGCAGCGGCGCCCACAACGAACGCAGCAGCGCCCATAACACAGGGTGGCCGCGACAAGACGGCAAAAAGGGGCAAGGTCAACTGTTCGGTTGATTGCCGGATGCATTGAGGCTTGGCATGCTGCCTTCGCACGTTTCGCGGGGGAGGCAGCAGGAATGCGAAGGTTTGTGCTCGCGGCGGTCGCCGTGGCCGTGCTCGGCGCGGCCGGTGGGTGCGCGACGCCCGCCGGGGTCGACAAGGACCTCGTCGACGACTGGGCGATGATGGCCGAGGCCAAGGTGCCCGAGCCGGCCGAGGGGGACTGCTGGAACACCGACGTCTCGCAGCTCGACGACGTCGTGCCCACGCGCCTCACCCAGATGCCCTGCGAGATGCAGCACATGTTCGAGACCGTCCACGTGGGCCACTTCACCGGCAACGAGGCCGACGGGACGCTGCCGCCGACCGAGGGCAGTCTCGCCAAGGCCTACGCCGAGTGCGACGGGGCCGCGAAGACGTATCTCGGCAACGCCTGGCAGGCCGGGCGCGTCCACCTGCTGGTGCAGACGCCGACCAAGGCCCAGTGGGCCGGCGGCGGCCGGTTCTTCCGCTGCGACGTCGTCGCGCTGCGCACCGAGCTCGGCACGCTCGAGCCGCGCAGGGAGACGTTCAAGGACACCCTGAAGGCGGGCGGCGAGCTGGCCCTCACCTGCGGCGCGATCGTCGGGCTCGACAGCAACGGCGCCTGGGACGACATCAGCCCGGCCTCGTGCACCGCGCCGCACGACGTCGAGTTCGTCGGGGTCGTCAACGCCAAGACCACGACGTACCCGTCGGACGGCAAGACCCTCGAGTCGGCGTTCAGCGACGTCTGCGAGCAGCAGCTGATGTCGTACATCGGGATGTCGGCGAGCCACTTCGCGAAGCAGAAGGCGCTGCTGTACGGGTACTGGATGATGGCCAGCCAGGCCGAGTGGAAGGCCGGCAACCGCACGGCCCGCTGCTACGCGATGATCGACAAGAAGAAGATCTCCCGCTCGCTCAAGGGCGCCGGCAACATCGCCATCTGAGCGTGCGGAGGCCGTCGGGCACCGGGTCGAGACGGGCGTCGGCCAGGTCGAACACGACCGGGGTCTCGCCGGCAACGCTCACCAGCCGGCCAGTGCACACGACCGGGGTCTCGCCGGGCCGGCAACGCTCACCAGCCGGCCCGTGCAACGCAACGAGCACCGCACAGCACCGCCGGCCCGACGCCGCGCTCCGTGCAGGCCGAACCTAGACCCCGGTCACGGCCGGCAGCGCACCCGACGCCGCGCTCCGTGCAGGCCGAACCTAGACCCCGGTCACGGCCGGCAGCGCACCCGACGTCACGGCCGCGGCAAGCGCCGCGTGGTCGGCCTCCGTCTGGTCGGCGTAGGCGACGGCGAACGACGCGAACGCCTCGTCGAACTCCTCGCCGTCCTCCGGCGCCGGGGCGCAGTAGCCGTCCAGGATCCGCGGGTCGATCGACTGCGCGTGGGCCCGCGCCAGGACCACGCCGACGACGCGGGCGTAGTCGTCGAGCTGCCCGGCGCGCAGGGTCGTCGGGTCGATCGAGCCCTTCATGTCGCGGAACTGGCGCACGAGGTACGGCCGCGAATCGATCGTCGTCCAGCCCAGCAGCACATCGCTCACGGTCTGCATCCAGCGCTGGCCGCGCACCACGCGCTCGCCGGGGTGCTGCTCGGGGGCCGGCGGCAGGTACGGGGCGAGGGCCGAGGCCCGGGCCTGCTTCACCTGCAGGACCAGCGCCTCGTCGCCGTTGCCGTGCAGCAGGACGACGTAGCTGCGGTACCCGACGCTGCCGAGCCCCACGATGCGGTGGGCGACGTCGACCACGGCGTACCGCCCGAACAGGGTGCGGATCTCCTCTTCCAGCGTCCCGGCGTACGACTCGAGGCCCTCGATCACCGGGAACGCGTCGGTGGAGTCGAGCGGGACCAGGATCGGCGGGTCGGGCGTGAACCGCCAGGCGTCGTGGTCGAGCCGGGCGGTGAACTTCTCGGCCACCCGCCGGCTCGTGTTCTTGCGCGCCTTCCTGCGCACCCGGTCGAACGTGTCGACGAGGTCGCCGATGCCGTAGTGCTCCAGCGTCGAGTGGTCGGTCGTGAGGTAGTACGCGTCGAGCAGCGGCATGTCGGCGAGCTCGCGGATCGCCGTGCGGTACCCCCGGGCGCAGTCACGCGCGGCGGTGCGGCACTCGCCGTCCGGCAGGCCCGCCTCCCGGCCGGCGCTGACCAGGCTCGTGACGAGGCGCTTGAGGTCCCAGTCCCACGGTCCGACCGCCGTCTCGTCGAAGTCGTTGACGTCCATCACCTGGCGGCGCTCGGGCGACGCGTACAGGCCGAAGTTGGCGGCGTGCGCGTCGCCGCAGATGTGCCCGTGCAGGCCGGTGTCGGCGCCCCGGGCCAGGTCGGCGGCCATGACGGCGGCGGAGCCGCGCAGGAACGCGAACGGCGAGGTGATCATGCGGCCGTGGCGGATCGGCACCAGGTCGGGCACGCGCTCGGGGTTGGTGGCGGTCACGATGGCCACCGGGTCCCGCTCGACGGGCTCGAACGCGGTGAGCAGCTTGACGGGGACCCGGGTGCGGCGGGCGGTCCCGTCCTCGCGCAACGCGGTGGGGGCCGCCCACCCTGTGGAGCCGATCATCCCCTCACGGTAACGGGTACAGGCCACGTTCCCGGGCCGCGAGCCTGGTCACACCCAGCAGCGCGTCCAGCGCCGGTGTCGGAACACCGACCGCGCCGGCGATCTCCCGCACGGCGGTGAGCATCGCGTCGAGCTCGATCGGCCGGCCCGCCTCCGCGTCCTGCAGCATCGACGTCTTGAACGCGCCGAGGCGCCGCGTGACGGCGTTGCGGTCGGCCGGGCTCTGCTCGATCGGGCAGCCGATCCGCGCCCCGATCGCCGCCGCCTCCCGCATCACCGCGTGCGAGAACCCGTTGACGAGCTCGTCGTCGAGGATCTTGTCGGCGGTGGCGCCGGTGAGGGCGGAGATGGGGTTGACGGTCATGTTTCCCCAGAGTTTGTACCAGATGTCCCGCTGGATCCGGTCGGACAGCGTGACCGTGAACCCGTCGAGCAGCGCCGCGGTCCGCCGCAGCCGCTCGCTGTCGCCGCCGCCCGGCTCGCCGAGGATCAGGCCGTCGCCCGCCGCCAGCCGCACCTCCCCGGGCGCCGGGACGCTCGCGCTGAGGTGCACGACGCAGCCGAGGATCCGGTGGGTACCGAGGGTGCCGGCGACGGACCCGCCGGGGTCGACGGCGTGCAGCCGCAGCCCGTCGTGCGGCCCGCCGAGGCCGTCGAAGAACCACCACGGCACCCCGTTGAGCGCCGGCACCACGACGGTGTCCGGGCCGAGCAGCGGAGCCAGGCTCGGCGCCAGCCCGGGCAGCGCGTGCGCCTTCACGGTGAGGAAGACCACGTCCTGCGGCCCGAGCGCGGCCGGGTCGTCGCCGGCCGTGACGTTGCCCACGGTGACGGTGCCGGCGGCCGTGTGCAGCCGCCAGCCCCCGGACCGGATCGCCGCCAGGGTGGCGCCGCGGGCCAGCACCGACGTCTCGTGCCCGGCGGCGGCCAGCCGGACCCCGATGACCCCGCCGACGGCCCCGGCGCCCACGACCGCGACCCGGGTCACGAGCCGTCCTCCAGCAGGTGTTCCCGCAGCCTGGCGGCGAGGGACGGGTCGCCGAGGTACGCGTCGAGCGACCCGTAGCGGGCCCGCACCTCGGCCAGGAACAGCAGCATCGTCTCGGCCGGCGACGCGAGCCACCGGGCCGGCATGCCGGCGATGCCCGGGTTGGTCCCCCGCCAGTACGCCATCGACCGCTCGGTCGCCGCGGTCGTCAGCGCGTAGTCCTCGGCCACGACCGCGTCGTCGACGCCCAGCGCCGCCAGGGTGATCCCGGACACGACGCCGGTGCGGTCCTTGCCGGCGACGCAGTGCACCACGACCGGCGCGTTCCCGGCGTCGGCGATGACGCCGACCGCGGCGACGATCGCCGCGCGGCCGTGCTCGGCGAGGTCGAGGTACCGGTCGGCGAGCCAGCGCGCGTCGCTGAGCTCGCCGCCGGCGGGTGCCTCCTCCCACTCGGCGTGGACGGGGCTGATGTGGTGGTAGGTGAGCCCGGGGAAGGCGTGGATGCGCCCGTCACGGTCGATCTCCCGCGGCCGGCGCAGGTCGATGACGGTCCGCACGCCGAGCGCCGTGAACGAGCCGGCGTCGGCGGGGTCGATGCGGCTCAGCGAGTCGGACCGGAACAGCCGGCGCCAGCGGACCGTCCGGCCCTCGTGGCCGGCGTAGCCGCCCAGGTCGCGGAAGTTGAACAGGTTGGGGTGGTCATAGTTCCGCACCACGCGACGATAGTGCCCCCGGCGGACGGGTAGGTTGTCCCCACGTGGAGCGCAAACGCCGGGCGGTGGTCACGGAGCCGCTCGGAGCCCTGCTGACCAGCGTGCCGAAGAGCAAACCGAGCTGGCTGACCGTGGTGAAGACCACGGTCGCGGCGACCCTCGCGTGGGTCCTGGCCCGGCAGTTCGGCGACAACGTGGCCGTGCTGTTCGCCCCGGTCGTGGCGGTGCTCACCCTGCAGGCCAGCGTCTACGGCTCGATCGCCACCGGCGCGCAGCTGCTCTTCGCCAACCTCGTCGGCACCGCCCTGGCCATCGCCTGGGTCAAGCTGCTCGGCCTGACCTGGTGGTCGCTCGCCGCCGCCGCGTTCGTCGCGCTCGTCGTGGCCCGGCAGGTCACGAACACCCCGCTCGCCCGCAACCAGCTCACCATCGCCACCCTCGCCGTGCTCGTCCTCACCCCGATGGCCCAGGGCTACGGCCAGTGGCGCTTCGCCGACGTCGCCCTCGGCAGCGTCGTCGGGCTGGTCGTCGCGATCGTCGTCCCCGAGCGCCCGCGGCTGCACCTGATCCGCCGCTCGCTGGACGCCTGGGGCGCGGCCTGCGTGCAGGTCCTGCGCGACATCGCCGACGAGCTGCACGCCCGGGCCGGGGAGACCCTCGAAGCGGGCGCCCGCCACGACTGGATCGCGAAGTCCCGCCGCCTCGGCGACCTGGGCGCCGAGGCGACCGCCGCGCTCGCCGGGGTGGAGGAGACGACCGTGCTCAACGTCGTCGCCGGTCGCCTGCGCCGCGACCTCGACGACGCCCGGGGCGAGGATCTGTGGCTGGTGCGGATCACCACCCAGGTCCGCGCGGTGTCCCTCGCCGTCGACCGCCTCTACGACCGCCCCGGCCACCCGCCGGCCCTCGACCGCGACACGCTGCGCGCCCTGCTCGGGGCGACCGCCGACCTGCTCGCCGCGCGGCTGGCCGGCGAGTCGCCCGACGACACCTCGCTGCGCGAGGCGCTCAGCGCCGCCGTGCAGCGGGTGCACACGGTGTTCCCGACGGCCCTCGCCGTGCTCGACTCGGTGACCCTGCTCGGCCGCCTCGACCAGCTCCGCCAGGACGCGGCGCAGGACCCGGAGGCGCTCGTCGACCTGGACGACCTGCCGCGGCGGGACCCCGGCTAGGTCGACGCAGCCGGAGCGGTTCATCCTTTTGGCCGGGGCCGGTCGCCGGCCGTCGCATTTTCCGCGCCGGTTTCTTTCCCGCGCCCGTCGCAATCCGAGCGGGCCACCGGCGGATTTCCCGACCTGTGCGAAAGGTGCCGGGTGTCTAGACTGCGGGCGTGTCGGGAGACCTCGAACTTGGCGTTGATTTCGGAACGTCGAACACGGTGGCCGTGCTGCGCGGCGACGACGGTCACGTTCGGCAGGTGCTCTTCGACGGCGCCCCGATCCTGCCCTCCGCGGTCTTCGTGGAGTCCGCGGCCGGGGTGGTCCTGACCGGCTACGACGCGCGCCGGCGGGCGCTGGGCAACCCGCAGTCCTTCGAGCCGCATCCCAAGCGTTGCGTCGACGACGGCACGGTACTGCTCGACAACACGGAAATCGCCGTCGAGGCGCTGTTCGCCGCGGTGCTGCGCCGCGTTCTCGCCAGTGCGATAGAAATGGCCGGGGCGGCGCCGAAAAGGGTGGTACTGACCCATCCGGTGTCGTGGGGACCGCGCCGGCTGCAGTTGCTGCTCGACGCGGCCGCCCGGGCCGGAATGGCCCGCACGGAACTGGTCAGCGAGCCGGTCGCCGCCGCCGCGTACTTCGTGGCCAACCACCGGGTGGACCTGCCGGTCGGCAGCGCGGTCCTCATCTACGACCTGGGCGCCGGCACCTTCGACGTCACCGTCGTGCGCCGCGGCGCGGACGGCTTCGACGTGCTCGCGAGCGAGGGCCTCACCGACACCGGCGGGCTGGACGTCGACGCCGCGATCCTCGCCGCGATCAACGCCGAGGTGTATCCGCAGGACCCGCGCTGGACCCGCCTGTACGATCCGCGCACGCCCGGCGACCTGCGCGCCTCCCGTGCCCTGTGGGACGAGGTCCGCGGCGCGAAGGAGGAGCTGTCCCGGCACGGCGCAACGTTCGTGCACGTGCCGATCTTCGAGGCCGAGGTGCCGCTGGGCCGGGAGCAGTTCGAGGCGGTCGCCCGGCCCATCCTCGCCCGGACGGTCCGCGCCACCCGCGCGTTGCTGCGCCGGGCCGGCCTCGACAACGGTACGCCGGCCGCCGTCCTGCTCGTCGGCGGCTCCAGCCGGATCCCGCTGGCGGCGACGATGCTGCATCAGATGCTCGGCGTCACGCCGACCCTCACCGAGCAGCCCGAGCTGGCGGTCGCCGCCGGCAGCCTGGTCGTCGCGGCGAAGGCCACGGCCGCCGCACCGGTCCAGGCGGACACCCCGACCGGCACGAAGACGCGCGGCGCGGGACCTTCGACCGCTGAGCCGGGGCCGTTGCCCGCGCCGGCCTCGCCTGCCCCGCCACCGGCCGCCGCACCGCCGGCACCGGTCACCGGGCCGCCGGTGTCGCTGCCGCCGTCCGCGCCGCCGGTGTCGCCGCCGTTCTCCGCGTCGCCGGTGTCGCCGCCGCCCTCCGCGTCGTGGGCCCCGCCGCCGGTCACCGGGCCGCCGGCGCCGCCACCGGTCACCGCGTCGTGGGCCCCGCCGCCGGTCGCCGCGCCCTGGTCGCCGCCGCCGGTCGCCGCGCCGCCCGGCCCGCCGGCGACGCCTGTCCCCAGGCCGCCCGCACCACAGCAGACCCCGGGCGGTCCGCCGCCCACCGGGTCGCGGGCGCGAACACGCCTCCTGACCCACCTCGCGCGACGTCGCCGGCCGCTGGCGCTGGCCGCCGGTCTGGTGATCCTCGCCGTCGCGGCCGTCGCGCTCCCCGGCGCGTGGGCGGACGACCGGCAGCTGAGCGGCACCGCGATGGGCCTGCAGCCGACCGCGACCGCCACCTCGTCGCCGACGCCGTCGCGGTCGCCGTCACGCTCGCCGTCGCCATCGCCGCCCACGCAGGACATCACGATCCAGCTGCACCGCAGCGGCAAGCACCCGGTCTGCGCGCTGCAGGTCGACGGCGACGGCGTGGTCAGCATCGGCGTGGCGTTCACCCCCGCGTACCAGCCCGGCCCGAAGCGGGTCGTCGTCGACGTGGTGGCCAGCCCGGGCGAGCGCGTCCAGTTGATCTTCCCCGACACCGGCATGGCGAAGTTCACCTTCAACGACGAACCCGGGATCTCCTACTACACCCTCGACGTGCCGAAAGAGCGGGTGAACGCGTATCTCGGGCAGGTGGTGTGGATCAGCATCACCGCCGATCCACGCAACGAGACGCCGGAGACCAACGAGAACAACAACCAGGTCGCGATGCGCCTGAACGTCCCCCGGTCCCTGCCGGAGGAGAACTCCGCGGACGGAACCTGCGCCGTCGGATAGCGATCCGGCCGTGGTCGCGGTGGCCGCGGGTCCTGGCCGAGCTCGCCGCGCCGGCGTCCTAGAGCGCGCCGCCGAGGACCTCCAGGCTCGACGTGCCGTCCGGGGCCACGGTCACCACGCCCCACGCCGTGCCCGCCACGAACGGGTAGCGACCGGGCCGGGCTCCCGCCCGTACCACACCTTCCGCCGCGTCGTGGTGGAAGCCGGTCCAGGCGTCCAGCAGGGACCAGCCCGCCATCGCCCGCACGTAGTGGTCGCCGCACTCGACCTCGTTGAACGGGTTGCGGCGGGTCCCGTCGTGGCGGGCCTGCAGCGCGGACACGATGGCGAGCCCCTCGTCGGTCAGCCCCTCGTAGATGCAGTGCGCCGCGACCTGGTACTCCACGCCCGTCCACACCTCGTCGCAGTACCGCAGCGGCACCGCCGGCCGGCCCCCGAGCGGCCAGCTGCACACGACCAGGCCCGTCTCGTCGCCGTCCGCGAACACGCGATAGCCGTGCTCGGTGAAGCCGGTGCGCAGGTTGTACCGCACGATCGAGGCGAGCGCGGTCCGCACCCGGTCCTCGGGCAGGATGTGGCCGAGGCCCAGCTGGTGCGCCCACCACTGGCCGAGCAGCTGGTCGGAGAGGCAGCCGTTGCCGAAGTCGAACGCCTCGCCGGTCACCGGCTGCGCGTAGAACTCGCCGTTCCACAGCAGCTTGTCGTAGTTGTCCCGGCCGAGCGCGAACCGCTCCGCGTAGCCCGCCGCCTCCTGCGGGTCCACCAGCGCCGCCATGCGCTCCATCGCCCGCAGCGCGGCGAGCCACAGCCCGCCGACGAACATGTTCGGGCCGTGGAGGCTGATGTCGTACGTGACGGGCTGGTCGCCCTGCAGCACCCCGTCACCGTCGGCGTCCCACACCGCCGCGATGCGATCCACGAGGTGCCGCAGGGCGGACCAGTGTGTGCGGAGCCAGGCCTCACCGGCGCCGTCGAGGACGGACCGGTACGTCTTGAGGACCGCGCCGAGCATGCCGTCGAGCGCCGGGCGCTCCGGCCCGCCGATCGGCACGCCGTGCAGCTGCGGGAGGTACAGCGGGAGCACCACCCGGTGGGGCAGCGTCCCGTCCGGCGCCTGCACCGCGAACTCGGTCTCGCGCATGTCGCGCCCGAGCGCCGGGAAGAGCCGCGCCAGGGCCTGCTCGTAGTTGAAGACGTGGTTGCAGTTGAGCGGGCACGAGCCGCCGACGTCGCCGTTCCAGTTGCGCGTCGACTCGCCCAGCGCGCCCTCGAACCCGTACACCTTGCCGTCCGCGGTGCGGAAGAACGTGGGGGAGCGCACCAGCGTGCCCTGCGCGGAGATCGCCTCGCGCAGCGGCCCGGGCAGGTCGCTCGACGACACCGCGTCCGCCCACGCCCGGCTCGTCGCGTCGAGGCGCTCCCGGTCGCCGAGATACGCGTCGAGCACGTCGAGCGCGCCCCCGAACCGCGTCGCATAGTGGTTCCCGATCCAGAATCTGCTCCCGTCGTACCGCGGCTGCTGCGGCCCGAAGCGGTCGAAGTCCGCGTACCGGTTGGGGAACCACCAGGCGTGCACGACGTCGATCGTGGTGGTCTCGCCGGGCCGCAGCGCGAACGCGACCGCGACCCCGGCGTTCCAGGTGTGCCCGGCCGGGCTGGGCCCGCTGGGCGTCCGCACCGGCGACACGCCCCCGGCGACGGCTTTCCTGATCGCGTCGTCGCCGTAGTCCCCGAGCTGCACGGGCGTCACCAGCTTCGCCGTCTCGACGAACCGCAGCAGCGCCTCGGCGCTCGCCGCCCGGGGCAGCACCGCGGCCGGCCCGTCGGTCCACAGCAGCAGCTCGCCGTAGGCGGGGTCGTCCTCGGCCAGCCCCGGGTGGTCCATGAGGACCCCGGTCTGCCCGGGCCGCCTGACGACCCGGTTGACGTTCCCCCCGTACCCGGCGCCCCGCGTCCCGTGGATGGGCGACACCCCGTCCCACCCGACCCCGTTCTGCAGCGCCGCGAGCAGCCACCCGTGCCGGAACTGGGCGCTGCTGTTCGTGATCGTGAACCGGTACCGCACGAGCGGCAGCGAGCTGGCCTCGTGGTCGAGCGGCACGAACGGCGTGAACGCCTCCATGCTCACGTCCACGGGCAGCGCCTCGTCGAGGTAGGTCACCTCGGCGAACGGGTAGCTCGCCCGGAACTCGGTCCGCTGCACGGCCGGCCACGGCGGCAGCTGCCCGGCGTCGGGAACGTCGGCGTCGGACACGTTCGGCGCCGGCGTGGGATGCGGTGGAACCGGAGCGCTGCGCAGCAGCCGCACGACGTCGTCCGGCGGCTCGAGCGAGGAGACGCGCAGGGCGAAGAAGCTGTCGGGCAGGAACCCGCGGTGGTTGGCGACCCCGCTGAGCTGCCACTGCCGGAGCGCGCCGTCCCCTGTGAGGGCCACGTGTCCGGTGCCGAACCCGCCGAGCGGAAACGCCACCGCGCGCCGGCCCTCCCCGGTGTACCGCCTCACTGACCGCCTCCTCAGGGCACAAGCCACCCCCGGAAAACCCCCGCTCGCTGCGGCGGTGCTCCGGCGCCGTGAAATCGATTTCGCACAAGCTAGACGAGCCCGTCACCGACTGTCAAGCACCGCCCCGTGGGCTCCGCGGAGCGATCCCGCCCGCCCGCCCGCGGCCCGCGCGCCGCCCGCCCCGGCCCTGCCGCCCCGCCCGGCCGCGCCGCCCGCCCCCGGCCCTGCCGCCCCCGGCCCGTCCGTCCGTGCTGCTTGCAGTCCGCCCCGCACCCCGCACCCCGCGGCCCGCACTCCGCACCCCACACTCCGCGGCCCGGCATCGGCCGCCGCGTCGGGGCTCGCCGCGGGCCGCGCGCGACCGCCGCCGACCGCCTCGCTCGCCCACCCGAAATATCCGAAAATTCGGTACAAGGCGGAGCGTGCGACACCCGGGCGCGGCAGGGCAGGCGATGCAGCGAGGCGGCCGGGGCAACCACCCGGGCGCACTACAGTGTGGGATCATGGCCACGATCTACGAGGTTGCGGCGCTCGCCGGGGTGTCGCCCGCGACCGTCTCGCGCGTCTTCAACGGGCTCACGGTCTCGGAGGAGAAGCAGCGAGCCGTCCGCGACGCCGCCACCAAGCTCGCCTTCGTGCCCAACAGGACCGCCCGGCGCCTGCGCAAGCAGAGCTCGGAGCTCGTCGCCCTGCTCATCCCCGACATCGAGAACCCGTTCTTCACCGCGCTCGCCCGCGGCGTCGAGGACCGCGCCCAGGCGTCGGGCTTCTCCGTCGTGCTCTGCAACACCGACGAGGACCCCGCCAAGGAGAAGCGCTACCTCGGCATCGCCGCGTCCGAGCAGATGGCCGGGGTCATCCTCGCGCCCGCCTCCGACGAGGTCGACCTGGGCTCCATCGCGGAGCTCGGGCGGCCCGTGGTGGCCGTCGACCGGACCACGCCGTACCCCGTCGACGCCGTCAAGGTGGACAACCGCGCCGCCGGGATCGCGGCGGCGACCGCGCTCTTCGACCAGGGGTACCGTCGCATCGCCTGCATCGCCGGTCCGGCCGGGATCGAGACGACCGAGGACCGCTTCCTGGGCTGGCGGCAGGTCGTCACCGCCCGCAAGACGGTCACGCACGACGGCTACCTGCAGCACGCGAACTTCCGCGTCGACGGCGGGCGGGCCGCCATGACCGCCCTGCTCGCGCTCGACACCCCGCCCGACGCCGTCGTCACCACCAACAATCTCATGGCCGTCGGTGCCCTGCAGGCCCTCGCCGCCGCCGGTATCGCGCCGGCCGAGTTCGGCCTCGCCGTCGTCGGCGAGCTGCCGTTCCTGACGTTCGCCCCGGCCAGCGTCGTCGAGGTCCGGCTGCCGGCCCGCCACCTCGGCACCACCGCGGCGTCGATGCTCCTCGAACGGATCGCCGGCGACACCACGCCGCCGCGCACCGTGGTGCTGCGCGCCGAGGTCAAGACTCCCGAGCTGTAATCGATATCAGCGCATAACTTCCCTGATCAGGTACTACATGGGGCGGGACCTGCAGAGGGCTTGACGAAATCGATTTCTTGGTCTTCACTTTGCGCACCGCACCGCTTCTCAACGGAGAGGGACGCAGGCTTATGAACACTCGATTCCGCAAGGTCGCGCTCTGGTGCGCGACAGCCGCCCTCGCGGCTTCCGCCCTTGCGGGTTGCTCCGGCGACGACGCCGCCGCCGACGGCGACAAGTCGCTGGAGATCGTCTACTGGAACTACGGCCCGGCCGCCGAGGCGGGCAACAAGGCCACCGCCGACCAGTTCATGGCGGGGCACCCCGGCGTCAAGGTCACGCTCACCCCCGTGACCGGCGAGAACTGGGGCACCTACTACGCGAACGTCGCCACGCTCATCGCCTCCGGCAAGCACCCCGACCTCATGGTCATCTCCGGTGAGGGCGCCCAGTTCGTGCACTCCAACAAGCTCGTGCTGCCGATCAACCAGTACCTCGAGAAGGACGCCGAGGCGAAGAACCTCACCGGCGACATCGCCAAGGGGCTCATCGACGGCTTCACCGTCAAGGGCGACGTCGTCACGCTGACCTACGGCTGGAACGACATGGTCGTGTACTACAACACGGACGTGTTCAAGAAGGCCGGCATCGACCCGCCGAAGGCCGACTGGACCTGGGCGGACTTCAAGGCCACGGCCAAGAAGCTCACCGCCGACACCAACGGCGACGGCAAGCCCGACCAGTACGGCTTCACCTGGGCCAGCAACGAGATCTTCCCCGGCATCATGCCCTGGGTCGCCAACGCCGGCGGCAACCTGACCAGCGACGACGTGTGCAAGCCGACGGCCGACTCCCCGCAGGTCAACAAGGCCGTGAGCTTCCTCAGGGACCTCATCACCGAGCAGATCGCACCGGCCCCGATGCCGATGAGCGACGTGTTCACCCGGTTCCAGAACGGGCAGGTCGCCATGTTCGGCGCCGGCCGCTGGCCGATCGCGACCTTCCTGCCCGCCGGGTTCAAGGCGTTCGACATCCAGCTGTACCCCAAGGGCGACACCTACAAGACCGTCTTCGGCGGCGCCGGCTACCCCATCCTGAAGTCGTCGAAGAACCCGGACCTCGCCTGGGAGTACCAGAAGTTCACGGTCAGCAACGAGATCGAGCAGCAGTACGTCGGCACCGCGGACAAGCCCGGTGACTCGATCCCGTCGCGCCGCTCGGTCGCCCAGACGATCTCGAAGGTCGGCGTGCCCCCGGCCAACTCCGACCTCTACTACGACAGCATCGACAAGTACCCGACCCTGGTGCCGTACCCCGCCCCCGCGAAGTACAGCGCGTTCGAGTCGACCGTCCTGCGCCACCTGCAGCTCATCTTCGCCGGCGAGGCCCCGGTGTCCGACGGACTGAAGAACATGCAGAACGAGCTGAACAGCATCGTGAGCTGCTAAAGACATGACCATCAGCAGCACCACACCCCGGTCCGGGGCCGGCGGCACGGTCGCCGCCGACCCCGGGCCACGGGCCCCGCAGGGCCGCCGCAAGCGGAGGGACGGGCTCCCCGCGCTCGCCTTCCTCAGCCCCTCGATCGTGACGTTCCTCGTGTTCGTCGCCGCCCCGACGGCCGGCGTGCTGTACCTGAGCTTCTACGACTGGAACCTGCTCAGCGACGGCACCTTCGTCGGCCTCGACAACTTCGACCGGCTCGTGCACGACGAGCGCCTGCTCGGCGTCTACGGCTCCACGACCTACATGGCGCTGGTGATCCTCGCCGTCAACGTCGTCCTCGGCCTGCTCCTCGCGGTGCTGCTGGAGGCGCGGATGCCGCGCTGGCTGCGGGCGTTCTTCCGGCTGTCGTTCCTGTTCCCGTTCGTGGTGTCGGCCTCCGCCGTCGCGCTGATCTGGCGGTTCCTGCTCAACAAGGACCTCGGGCTGGTGAACTACCTGCTCGGCCTGGTGGGCCCTGAAGGCGCTGACCGCATCGACTGGCTCGGGTCCTCGGCCTGGGCGCCGATCTCGGTCATCGTCGTCAACTCGTGGAAGACGATCGGGTTCTCGATCCTGGTGTACATCGCGGGGCTGCAGTCGATCCCGGCCCAGCTCAAGGAGGCGGCCGTCGTCGACGGGGCCAACGCCTGGACGAGGTTCTGGCGGATCACGTTCCCGATGCTGTCCCCGACGATCTTCTTCCTGGTCGTCATCAACACCATCAACTCGTTCCAGATCTTCGCCGAGCCGCGGGTGCTCACCCAGGGCGGCCCGGGCGACGCCAGCCGCACGATCGTCGAGTACCTCTACGACCGCGCGTTCGGCGACTTCGAGCTGGGCTACGCCTCGGCCATCGGCATCACGTTCACGCTGGTCCTCATCGTGCTCACCGCGATCCAGTTCCGGCTCTCCCGCAGATGGACGTTCTACGAATGAGAGTTCTCTCGCGCACGGCGACGTTCCTGGTCCTCGGGATCGCGGCGCTCGCCATCACCGCACCGTTCCTGTGGATCTTCCGCGGCGCGTTCTCCGGCTCCGACGCCGAGCTGTACCGCCTGCCGCCGACCTTCTCCGTCGACAACCTGACCGCGGACAACTTCGGCAAGGTCACCGACCAGGTCCCGTACTACCGCTTCTTCCTGAACTCGATCGTCGTGTCCACCACGATCACGGTCGCGCAGCTGCTCACCTGCTCCACCGCCGCCTACGCGTTCGCGCGGCTGAACTTCCGCGGCAAGGGCGTGCTGTTCGCCGTCGTCATCGGCTCGCTGATGATCCCGATCCAGGTGACGATCGTGCCGCTGTTCCTCGTACTGTCGAAGCTCGGCCTCACCAACACGCTGTGGGCGCTGATCCTGCCCGGCATCTTCAGCGCGTTCGGCATCTTCCTGCTGCGCCAGCACTTCCTGGCGCTGCCGAAGGAGCTGGAGGAGGCGGCCCGCATCGACGGCGCCGGGCACCTGCGCACCTTCCTGCGGGTCATCCTGCCGCTGTCCGGCCCGTCGCTCGCCACGCTCGGCATCCTGTGCTTCACGTACTGGTGGAACGACCTCCTGCTGCCCCTGGTCATGATCAGCGACACCGAGAAGCAGACCCTGCCCGTCGGCCTGGTCCTGCTCGCCGGCCGCTTCTCGACCGGGTCGCTCGGCACGATCGCGGCCGGGATCGCGATGGCCATCGTTCCCGTCCTCGTCGTGTTCGTCGCGGCGCAGCGGTACATCGTCCAATCCATCGCGTCGAGCGGGCTGAAACTCTGATGAACAGCTGGACCACCACCTCGGGCGGGGCCGTCGCCTTCTGGCACGAGCTGCCCCGCAACCTGCTCGCCGGCGCGGTCACCGCGCTCGCCGCCGCCCCGTTCGCGGTCGCGGTGGCGGCCGGGCTGCCCGCCTGGCTGCTCGCCCTCACCACGGTGCCGCCCGCGCTCGCGCTCACCGGCGCCGCGTCGATGGCGGCCGCCGTGGCCCGCGGCGGTGCGGCCCGGGTCGCGCAGCTGCGGGACGTCGATGCGGTGTTGGCCACGGTACTGGCGGCCGGCGCGACGCTCGCCGGCGCTGGACTGGTGAGTGGCGGCCCCGCCGCACTGTTCGGTGCGGTGTGCGGCGCCGGGCTGCTGCTCGCCGGGCCGTCCGCGCTCGCCTACGGGGCGGTGCGCGGGCGGCGCGGGCTGGCGGCGGTGCGCGGCGGGGCGATCCTCGTCGCGTACCGCCCCGGCTGGGCCTTCACCCTGCTCGCCCTGGCCTGCCTCGGCGGCTTCGCCGCGGTCGCCTCGGCCGGGGTGCTCGCCGTCGTGGTGGTGCCGCTGGTGCTGACGATCGCCGCCCGCCAGACGGCCGCGCTGCTGGACGAGATCGACGCCGTGCAGGCCCGCTCATGACCCCGTTTCCCAAGGTCGATCCGAGCGTTCCCATGATCGATCCCGAGCTGGTCGCGGGCATCGCCGGGACCCTCACCCCGCACCTGCCGTCCACGCCGCTGGACGTCGCCTCGGTGCGCGCGATCGACGACCGGCTCCGGGTCGAGGTCGCCGCGGCGGTCGCACCCCGGGTCGTCGCCCTGGACGACCTGGAGCTGCGGGTGCACGGCACCGGCTCGGCCTGCGTCCTGTGGATCCACGGCGGCGGCATGTTCCTCGGCACGGCGGCCGGCGACGACGCGTTCTGCTGCGACCTCGCGGCTTCGCTCGGGGCGAGCGTCGTCGCCGTCGACTATCGGCTCGCGCCCGAGCACCCGCATCCGGCCCCGCTGCACGACTGCCGGGCCGCGCTCGAATGGTGCGCCGAGCGCTTCACGCGGGTCGTCGTGGCCGGCGGCAGCGCGGGCGGCGGCCTGGCCGCGGCGCTCTGCCTGCTCACCCGCGACGAGGGCGGCCCCGCGATCGCCGCCGCGCACCTGTACTACCCGATGCTCGACGACCGCACCGCCGGACCGGCGGACGTTCCCGTGTGGAACCAGCGCCTCGCCGACGTCGCCTGGAACGCGTACCTGGACGGGAGGCCGGCCGACGCCTACGCCGCCCCGGCCCGGGCCACCGACCTGACCGGTCTCCCGCCCACCTACCTCGACACCGCCGAGCTCGACCTGTTCCGCGACGAGGACGTCACCTACGCCGCGCGGCTCGAGGCGGCGGGCGTCGAGGTGCGGTTCGAGTGCTGGCCCGGCGCCGTCCACGCGTTCGAGCGCATCGCCCCGGACGCCGCCGTCAGCCGCGCCGCCGTCGAGCGCCGTCGCAACGCCCTGGCCCGGGACCTGAGTTGGTGACGATCTACGAGGTGGCCGCGCGCGCCGGGGTGTCGCCGGCCACGGTCAGCCGGGTCCTGAACGGCACCCGCGTCTCGGCCGAGTCGGAGCGACTCGTCCGCGCCGCCGCCGAGGAGCTGTCGTTCATCCCGAACCGCACCGCCCGGCGGCTGCGCGTCCAGCGCTCCGCCGTGATCGCCCTCATCATCCCCGACATCGAGAACCCGTTCTTCACCGCGCTCGCGCGGGGCGTCGAGAACCGGGCCCGCGCCGCCGGCTACTCGGTCGTGCTGTGCAACACCGACGAGGACCCGGGCCGTGAGTCGACGTACATCGACATCGTCCTCGCCGAGCACATGGCCGGCGCGATCCTCGCCCCGGCCGACGACGCCAGCGACGTGTCGCGGCTCGTCGCCGCGAAGCGGCCGGTCGTCGCCGTCGACCGCAGCCTGCACCGCAACGACATCGACGCGGTCACCGTCGACAACCGGGCCGGCGGCCGGTCGGCGGCCGAGTCGCTGTTCGCCGCCGGGTTCCGCCGGGTCGCGTGCATCACCGGGCCCAGCTCGGTCGAGACAGCGCAGCTGCGGATGGAGGGCTGGCAGCAGGCCACCCACGCCCGGCAGGGGCGCGACGACCACGAGCTGCTGCGGTACGCCGACTACCGGGTCGACGGCGGCCGCGCCGCGATGGCCGACCTGCTCGCCCTGCCCGAGCCGCCGGACGCCGCGGTCGTCGCCAACAACCTCATGGCCGCCGGCGCGCTCGACGCGCTGCACGACGCCGGCCTCACGCCGCCCGGCTTCGGCCTCGCCGTCTTCGGCGACCTGCCGTTCGCCTCGTTCGGCCGCCGGGGCATCCGGGTCGTCGACCTGCCGGCCCGCGAGCTCGGCGAGGCCGCCGCCGGCCTGCTGCTCGACCGCATCTCGGGCGCGGGCGGCCCCGCCCGCACGGTCGTTCTGCGCGCGAAGGAGGGCTCGTGACCGGTCCGGAGCGAAGCGGAGGGGCCGGTCACCATGGGCTCAGTGTGGTCAGGCGGCCGGAGCGAAGCGGAG
>NZ_BMPI01000092.1:0-27228 GCF_014647515.1 Dactylosporangium sucinum
TTGAACGAGATCTGCTGCTGGGTCAGCTGGGCCTTGACGTAGTCGTTGGCGAAGTTCGCGTTGCTGGTCAGCACGAGGCCGGCGACCAGCAGGAGTCCGGCCAGCACGACCAGGCCGAGACCGACGATGATGTCGAGCGTCTTGCGCTTCATGGTGTCCTCCGGGGACCTGGTGGTTCGCCGCTTGTCTGGTGAACACAGCGTCTCCCGGAAGGCTGGCCGCCCAGCAGGGCACAACCACCTGACTCGACCGGGACCTCGGACCCGGTCGTGCCCGGGACCTCCGGCACCCACCCGCCTCGCTGGCCGTTCGCCGTCGCAGCCGACCTGTGGCCGTTCACACATTCGTCACGGACCCGGTCGCTGGCATCGAGCTAGCATTGTGGCGGTGACGTGAAGGTACGCAGCCCCCGCGTGTTGTCGCAAGGTGGAGGGGCGTGGCTGATGCGGACGCGCCTGATGGCATTGTTACTACGTCCGACGCCGCCACCGCTCGCGTTCGGGCTGATCGTTTCCGTGGTGCTCATCGCGGCGGAGACCGCGCTGTTGTTTCCCCTCAAGGCAGGTGTCGAAGAGGGCGCCAGTGGCGTGGTCTACCTCTGTGGCGTCCTGGTCGTCTCAACCGTGTGGGGCGCCGCACTGGGCGTGGTGACCTCGGTGGTCAGCGCCCTCGCCTTCAACTACTTCCACGTTCCGCCCTACTGGGGGCTGCACCTCAACGTGCGCCGGGACCTGCAGAGCATCGTCATCTTCATCGCGGCCGGTCTGTTGACCAGCTTCCTCGCAGACCTGGCCCGCTCCCGCGCCACCGAGGCATCGGAGCGGCATCAGGAGGCCGACCTCGCCGCCGACCTGGCCCGCCGGGTGTTGCGGGCCGGCGAACTGCGCTCGGTCCTCGGTCCGGCGTCGCGGCGGATCGCGGAGGTGTTCGCCCTACGGTTCGCGGCCATCGAGCTGCGGGCGGTTGCCGGGGACGAGCGGCGGGCCGCGTTGCCGTTGTACGACCACGGAACGTGTCTGGGCACCCTGCTGGTCCCGGCGGACCTACCCGAACCGGTGCTGGAACGCCTGCGGCGACGGCTGGTGCCATCGCTGGAGTTGCTGCTGCTGGCGGAGCGCGGCCGTGAGGCGATCACCAACTCGCTGAAGGCCAGCCGTGAAGAAGCCACCAGGCTGATGGAGGAACAGGCCGCGATACGGCGGGTCGCTACCCGGGTGGCGCAGGGAGCCGCACCGATCGAGGTCTTCGGTGCGGTGACGGCGGAGCTGTGCCGGATCTGCGGCCCCCAGAACACCGGCCTCATCCGTTACGAGCCGAACGGCACGGGCACCCTCGTCTCGGGCCGCAACGAGAGCGACGTTTCCCAGATGCCGGCCGGGACAGCCATCCTGCTTGAGGGAGACTGCGTGTCCGGGATCGTCAAGCGCACCGGCCGCTCGGTCCGGATGAGCTATGACAACGCGGTCGGGCCCACCGCCGCGACCCTGCGCGAGCTCGGCATTCGTTCGGGGATCGGCGTTCCGGTCGTGGTCGAAGGCCGGCTCTGGGGCGCAGCCATCGCCTCGACCACGTCGCCCACGCCGATCTCGGCGGCCACCGAGGCGCGCCTGGTCGACTTCACCGAGCTGGTCGCGACCGCGATCGCCAACGCCGACAGCCGCACGCAGCTCGCCGCCTCCCGCGCCCGCGTCGTCGCCGCCGCCGATGACACTCGCCGACGGATCGAACGCGACCTGCACGACGGCGCACAGCAACGTCTCGTCTCGCTCGGCCTCCAACTGCGCTCCGTGGAAGCCTCCATACCACCCGGCCTGGACACGATCAGGGAGGAACTGTCAGTCGCCGCGAGCGGACTGACCGGCGTCTGCGAGGACCTGCGGGAGATCTCCCGGGGCATCCATCCGGCGATCCTGTCCGAGGGCGGGCTGGGTCAGGCGCTCAAGACGCTTGCCCGCCGCAGCGCGATTCCGGTGGAGCTCACGCTGGACATCGACCGGCGGTTGCCCGAACGAGCCGAGATCACTGCGTACTTCATCGTGTCCGAGGCACTCACGAACGCCGCCAAACACGCCCGCGCGACCGTGGTGTGCGTCGACGCCGCAGCCCGTGACGCGGTCCTCGGGCTCTCGATCCGAGATGACGGCATCGGGGGAGCCGGCACCGGCAAAGGGTCCGGACTGATCGGTCTGCAGGACCGCACCGAGGCACTCGGCGGCCAGATGGAGATCGTGAGCCCGGTCGGCAAAGGCACTGCGCTGCAGTTCAGCATTCCCATCGGCAGCATCTGAAGGCGACTACAGGACCGCGCCGCGAGGTGCCAGTTCCACGGCCGCGACGCCGCGCCCGTACAGGACAACCACCCGGTTGCCGTGGCGGGTCCGGATCATGCCGGAGTCTGCGGCGAGGGCGGCGACCGCGTGCTCAGCCACCTCGTCGACGTCGGCGGTGCCGGCCTCCTCGTACGCGACGTCCAGACTGTCGCCGGTGATCAGCCGAATACGCAGGACAATCTCGGTCATAACGGTCAGTCTACGGGAACTGTACGCGATCGCCAGATGTACCAAGATCGTCAACATTCCGTACTCGGGCCAGGTGCTATACGGTCAGTGCGTGAGAATCGAGCGTCATTGGTGGAACGGCGACCGCACCGTGCGGGGACGTCGCGATGTGTATATCCGCACCGATGGCGAGTTGTGGGAGGTCGAGGCCCGAGCCGGCGGCGGCGACGGCCGGTCGAAGATCTACCCGTGTCCGGGCCGGCAGTCGGCGGAGATCCTGGCCGGGGCATGGATGGCCGGGCAGAGCCGGTGGCAGGTCGTCGCGCCCTGATCGGCCGGCGCCGCGGCTCCGCGCACGCCCGTCGGCGCGCAACGAGGTCCGGTAGCGGATTCAGGTAGACTCATGGCACGGCCCGCCCGATCATGGTGGGCCGGGTTCGATGTCCCACGCCACGCGCCGCGGCCGAAACGGTCAGCGCCGGGCGGGACGTCCCCTTCGACGTACGGAGCCTTTATGGCGGCACGCCGCCCGCACCAGACCACCTCGCCCAACCCGCCCGCCTCGTCCAACTTGCCCGACTCGTCCAACCCCCCGACCTTCGCCGACCTCGGCGTGCCCGGCGCGCTCGTCCGCGTGCTGGCCGCGACCGGGGTGGACCGGCCGTTCCCGATCCAGGCCGCGACCCTGCCCGACGCGCTCGCCGGGCGCGACGTGCTCGGCCGGGGCCGCACCGGCTCGGGCAAGACCTATGCCTTCGTGCTGGCGGTGCTCACCCGCCTGGCCGCGGCCACCGCGCCGCGGCGGGCCGGGCGGCCCCGGGCGCTGATCCTCGCACCCACCCGCGAGCTGGCCGCCCAGATCGACGCCGTGATGGCGCCGCTGGCCAAGGCGCTGTCGCTGCGCACGATGACCGTCTTCGGCGGCGTTGCCGCCGGGCCCCAGATCGCCGGCCTGCGCGCCGGGGTCGACGTCCTGGTGGCGTGCCCCGGCCGGCTCGCCGACCACGTCGAGGCCGGACACGCGCGCCTGGACGCCGTCGAGATCACCGTGCTCGACGAGGCCGACCACATGGCCGACCTCGGCTTCCTGCCCACCGTGAAGCGGCTGCTGGAGCAGACCCCGCGCGGCGGGCAGCGCCTGCTGTTCTCGGCCACCCTCGACGCCGGCGTCGACGTCCTGGTGCGGCGCTTCCTCACCGACCCGGTCGAGCACAGCGTCGACTCCGGGCTGTCCCCGGTCGCCGCGATGACGCACCACGTCCTGCACGTCCACGCCGAGGACCGCTTCGCGGTGCTGGTCGAGCTGACCGCCGCGCCGGGCCGGACCGTCGTGTTCACGCGCACCAAGCGGGGCGCGAAGACGCTCACCCGCCGACTGGTCGCGGCCGGCGTGTCCGCCGTGGAACTGCACGGCAACCTGGCCCAGGCCGCGCGCACCCGCAACCTGCGGGCGTTCTCCGACGGTGACGTGCGCACGCTGGTCGCCACCGACATCGCCGCCCGCGGCATCGACGTCGACGACGTGGCCCTGGTCGTGCACGCCGACCCGCCGGCCGAGCACAAGGCCTACCTGCACCGCTCGGGGCGCACGGCCCGGGCCGGCGCGGCCGGGACGGTGGTCACGCTGATGACCGACGGCCAGGCGCCCGAGGTGCGGGAGCTGACCCGCAAGGCGGGCATCGCGGCGACCACCACCCGCCTGAGCCCGGGCCACGCGCTGCTGCGCGAGCTCGCCCCGGGCGAACGGACGCTGGCTCCCGAGCCGGCGCGGCCACCCGCCGCCCCCCGGCCCGAGCCGCAGCGGCCCGAGACGCAGGCCGCCCGGAGCGGCCGGGGCCGGCGCGGCCGCAAGCCGTCGCCGACCGTCTCGACACACTCCGCCCCGGCAGGAAGCGGCGCGGCGGCCTTCTCCGCCCGGGCCCGGCCGAGCGCTCGCCGCGGCGGCCGCTGAGCGCGCCGGAAGCCACCTACGGGTGGTTGAAGGTGTACCGGGCGAGGGCCGGGCCACGGCCCGACGCTCGCTCGGAACGACGTGGCGACCGGAGCCAGGACCGGTAGTGGCGGCAGGCCCAGCACCGGGTATCGCCGAGCAGAACGCTCATGCGCGCTCCAATGCTGTCATCCGGTGAGTCGCGATGAACGGGCCGGAGGGAGGCTATGCCGCCCGCCACCGCGCCCGGTCCTCGCCGGGCTTCCGCGTGCACCGCATTTTCGTGCCCTTGCTCGTGTAGCCGATCGCGCCTTCCGGCGAGCAGAACGCCCCCGGCGTCACGATCGGACCACCGCCACCGCCCGGCGCGGTCGTCTTCGGCGCCGGCGGTTTCGTGGTCTTCTTCGGCACGGCGGTCGTCGTCTTCGGCCCGCCGGGGGTAGTGACGCCAGGCGCACCGCCGGCACCGGCGTCGCGCGACGACTCAACCGTTCGGCCATACCTCGCCCCGCCAGGTTTGTACGTGCACGTGCGGGTAGCCAGGTCGCGCCGGGTCGGGCTGCACCGCCCGCCCCGGTGCCCGTGGTGGCCCAACGAGGTGCCGCCACAGTCGGCGGCAGGGTACACGAGCCGTTCAGACCCGCCCGCCGGCGCCCAACCCGGAACGGGTGGGTCTGAACGGCCGGTTCCGCGCGGGTCGGCGTGGCACAGGTGGCTCCCACCGGGACTCACCGCCTATCGCAGCACGGCCGTGGCCATGCCGACCCGCCTGTCAGGACCCTGCCGGCCGAGTTCGAGCGCTTCAGGCGGCGGCCGGGGACGGAGTCCGTCCGACCGTGTGCAGGTGGCGCAGCGCCTGGGCGTAGGAGGCCAGCAGGCTGGTCTGGCAGTAGGTCAGATCGTGTGCGTGGCAGAACTGCCTGACCATGTCCTGGGCCCGGCGCAGGTTCGGGCGCGGCATGCTCGGGAACAGGTGGTGCTCGATCTGGTAGTTCAGGCCGCCCAGCATGAAGTCGGTGAGCCAGTGCCCGCGGACGTTCCGCGACGTGAGCACCTGCCGGCGAAGGTAGTCGGTGCGGTCGTCCGGGTGGAGCATCGCCATGCCCTTGTGGTTCGGCGCGAAGGAGCAGCCGAGGTACAGCCCGAAGAGTCCCTGGTGGATCAGGATGAAGGCCACGGCCTGCAGCGGCGACAGGATCACGAACACGGCGGTCAGGTATCCGGCGACGTGGACGGCGAACAGCGTGGTCTCCCAGCCGCGGCGGCGGGTCGTGCGCCGGGCCAGGGCACGGAGGCTCGCCAGGTGCAGGCTGACCGCCTCCAGCAGCAGCATCGGGAAGAACAGGTACGCCTGGTAGCGGTAGACGGCCGCGGCGGTCCGGCCCCTGCTGCGGGCCTGGGCGGCGGTGAACGCCAGTGCGCCGATCTCGATGTCGGGGTCCTTGCCCTCCTCGTTGGGATGGGCGTGGTGCCGGTTGTGCTTGTCGATCCACCAGCCGTAGCTGAGGCCGATGGCGAGGTTGGCGTGCAGGATGCCCACGACGTAGTTCGCCCGGCGTGAGCTGAACATCTGCCGGTGTCCGGCGTCGTGGCCCAGGAAGCCGAGCTGGGTGAACACGAACGCCAGGAAGGCGGCGGTCGCCAGCTGCCACCAGGACTCACCGATCGCGACGAAGGCGGCCCAGCCGCCCAGGAACAGCGCGGCGGTGACGGCCAACTTCCACCGGTAGTAGCGGGGCCGCCGGTCGAGCAGCCCCGCGGCCTTGACGAGGCGCAGCAACTGCGCGTACTGGCTGCCGTGCTCGGACCGGACGATGGGCAGCGTCGGCTGCGGTGGGGACATGGTTTGGCCTCCTGGCTGCACGCGTGCAGAACGGGGGGACCTCGCAGGACCGCGAGGCGCTCGGAGCGTGTGGGTCAGCCGTGGGCTTCCGCAAGCCTGGCCGGTCGGTCGTCGACCGGACCGGCCAGGCGCCGCTCAGTGTGCAGGGGTGGCTCAGATGGCGCGGATGTTGGCCGCCTGCGGCCCCTTCTGCCCAGGGGTGATGTCGAACTCCACCCGCTGGTTCTCCTCAAGGCTGCGGAAGCCGCTCGCCGTGATCGCGGAGTAGTGGGCGAACACATCGGCGCCACCGCCATCGGGGGTGATGAAGCCGAAGCCCTTTTCCGCGTTGAACCACTTCACAGTACCGACGGTCATGTCCTGCTCCTTCGCAAGGCAGATGGAGACCACACCGTGTGGCCTCCCGCGTCGCCGCTTTGATGACCCTGCTCCGGAAACCCGGCAATACTGACAGCGCCCGCAGGTGCGATACCCACGGGCGCGGCAACGTATATGGAAATCAAGACTGCAACAGGCACAACCCTAGCACGGGCACCTGCTGCAGGCCGTCCGGGTGCCCCATGCCGGCAGGGGTTTCCGCACACGGCGCGGTCGGACCTGTCAACGGCCGGGTGTGTTGGTGCCTGCCGGCACGGGGCTCAGGCCATCGCACCACACCGGAGCCGCGGATACCCCGGCGTTTGCCGAACCCCACCCGGTGACGCGGTGGGGGCCGGGAGGTTATGTCCGGGGGACGGCCTTGCGCCAGGTCCGTTCCGACAGCGGGCGAAGGTGGACGAGATGCTCCCGCATGGCTTCGGCGGCACCGGGCCCGTCCTGAGCGCGGATGCAGGCCAGGATCTCCGCGTGCTCCCGCAGGATGTCGTCGTGTTCCCGGGAGTTCAGCAGGCTGCGCTCCGACCGGGCTTCGAGGACGGCGTAGACGGGCTGGGCCGAGATCACCATCAGGCGGTTGTGGGCAAGCTCCAGGAGCGTCAGGTGGAACGCCCGGTTGAGGTCGCTGACCTCGGTGTGGGACAGCCCGGAGGCCGGGCCGGGCACGGTCTCGGTCAGCCGCGCGAGCTGTTCCTCGGTGCGGCGCAGCGCCCCCAGTCGGGTGGCCTCCACCTCGATCAGCTCACGCAGTTCCACCGTCTCGGCGATGCTCACCTCCTCGGCCGCGGTCAGCAGATTGATCTGCGTCGTCATGAACTCGGACACGTAGTCGATCGTCGGGCGCATCACGAAGGAGCCGCCGGTCGCGCCCTTGGAGGTTCGGATCAGGTTCTCGCTCGCGAGGACGCGGAGTGCCTCCCGAACCGTTGCCCGGCTGACGCCGAAGGTCTCGGCGAGGTCCGTCTCCCGCGGTAGGCGTTCGCCGGCTCGCAGCTCGGCCCGCAGGATGTTGTCGCGCAACTGGTCCGCGATCTGCTCGTAGGCCTTGCGGACGCGCTTGAGTCCCGCCGAGTTGGTGGTCACGTGCGGCCCTCCACCTTCAAGTCAGACATATGCCCCGTCCCGGTGAATCCTGCAGCGAATCCAAGCAGTGCATGATGCTACCCGCCAGGTGTCTCCGACGAATACGGCCCGGTGGTGATCGAGCCAATCAAAAGTCTAGCAAAAGCCCTCTTGAAGCATTACGGTGATCCCGTTCGCTACTCCAGAGGAGGTCGCAGTGCCCGACGAGGACCGGCTAGGCAGGAACTTCGACGCGATCGTGATCGGCGCCGGCCACAACGGGCTGGTCGCCGCCTTCTACCTGGCTCGGGCGGGGCTCGACGTGCTGGTGCTCGAACAGCGCGAGGAAGCGGGCGGGCTGCTGGCAACGGCCGAGATCGTTCCCGGCTACCGGACCAACGCGGTGTCGAACTCGTGCCACAACCTCGAGCCCTCGATCGTCTCCGAGATGCGGCTGCAGGACTTCGGGCTCCGGTTCGCCCACCCCGATCCGAGTTCGGTCATGGCCTTCGCCGACGGGCGCCGGTTCGTCGCGGCCAACTCCCGAAGCGCCCTGGCCGACGAGCTCAAGTCGCTCGACGCGGGCGACGTCGACGGCTACTTCGCCACGCTCCAGGCGATGTCGACCCTGGCCGAGAAGCTCGACGTCTCCTTCTATGCGGGCCCGCCCAGCCTCGCCGACCTCTACGGCCGGCTCGACAACGACGCCGACCGGACGCTGTTCAACCGGCTCATGTTCGGCAGCGCCACCGACTTCCTCGCCGAGCGGATCGCGTCCGAGGAGGTGATGTCCCTCCTGGGCATGGTGGCCATCTCGGGCAACTACCTGGGTCCGAGCACGCCGGGGTCCGCCTACATGCTCTTCCACCGGCCCCTCTATCGAGGCTCCTCGGCCACCCGCAGCGGAGAACGCTTCCACACCCTGGGCACGAGCAAGCTCGCGCCCATCGGCGGCATGGCCGAGATCGCCCGCGCCATGACGGCGTCCGCTCGCGCCGCCGGGGCGGTGATCCGGACCGGAACGGGGGTGGCCTCCATCGTCACCAAGCACGGCCGCGTCACCGGCGTGGTCACGCACGACGGGGAGGAGTACACCGCCGACGCGGTCCTGTCGGCGGCGAACCCGAAGCTGACCCTGACCCGGTTCCTGACGCCGGAAGAGCTGGGTGAGGACCTGGCCGCCCAGGCGCGCACCATCAAGATGGACGGCACCGCCTTCAAGCTCATGCTGGCCGTGGACGGGACGCCCCGCTTCACCTGTGCCGTGGACGACGCGGAGAACGACAGGCTTCTGCGGTGCGGGTTCCGCATGGGAACGACCATCTCGGGGATGGACCGCGGGTATCACGCCGCACTCGCCGGTGAGTGGTCGCAGGAACCGATCATCTGGGGACTCGTCCCGTCGTCCATCGACCCGACCCTGGCGCCCGAGGGCGGGCACGTGCTGAGCCTGACGGTCTTCCATGCACCGCTGCAGCTGTCGGGAAGCACGTGGGACGTGGAGAAGGACAGGTTCGCCCGCCACATCATCGAGCATCTCGACGCGGTGTACTTCCGTGGCCTGAAGGACATGCTCGTCGGGTACCGCGCCGTCTCGCCGGAGGACCTCCAGCGCGACTTCGGGCTCATGGGCGCCCATGTCTCGCACGGCGACATCACCGCGGGCCAGATGTTCGACGCCCGGCCCACCTTCGGACTGAGCCACTACGCCACCCCCGTCGCGGGTCTCTACCTGGGCAGCGTGGGGACCTGGCCGGGCAACTACGTCTCCGGGCTTCCGGGCCGCAACGCCGCCCGGCGGCTGCTCGCCGATCGCGCCGACCCGGACCGTTACGCGGAGTTCGGCACGGCGGGGGCCAGCTGATGCCCGGACTCGACACGAGGGAGACAGTTGTGGAGCCTGACCGCCGCGCGCAGCCCGCATTTCTCGAAGCGTCCGGCGTGACCATGCGCTTCGGCGACCACGTGGCCGTGCGGGACGTCACGCTCGGCCTGGCCCGGGGCGAGGTCGTCTCGATCATCGGTCCCAGCGGCGCCGGCAAGAGCACGTTCCTGCGCTGCGTCAACCTTCTCGAGATCCCGACCCAGGGCACGCTGCGGGTCGGCGAGACCTCACTCAGCGTGGGATCGGGCGTCAAGCCCAAGGAACGGGACATCCAGGCCCTGCGCCGGCAGTTGGGCATGGTGTTCCAGAACTTCAACCTCTTCCCGCACCTCACGGTGCTCCGCAATGTCTCGCTCGCCCAGGAGCGGGTGCTCGGTCGCTCCCCGGCCGAGGCCGAGGCCCGATCGATGGCACTGCTGGAGCGCGTCGGACTGGCCGACAAGGCCGGCGCCTATCCCGGGCGTTGCTCCGGCGGGCAGCAGCAGCGGGTGGCGATCGCCCGTGCCCTGGCACTCGACCCGGCGGTGATGCTGTTCGACGAGCCCACCTCGGCGCTGGACCCCGAGGTCGGGGCCGAGGTGCTCGCCGTCATGAAGGAGCTCGCCGCCGAGGGCATGACGATGATCGTGGTGACGCACGAGATGGCGTTCGCCCGCGACGTGTCCGACCGGATCGTGGTGATGGTCGACGGGGCCGTGGTCGAGGCGGGCGAGCCGCATCAGGTCATGTCGAATCCGAGCCACCCGCGCACCCGGACCTTCCTGAGCGCGGTGCTGGACCGCTGATGTTGCAGTACACCGGATACATCCTGACCGGCGTGATCGGCACCGTCACGATCACCGTGTCCGCCTTCCTGATCGGCGCCGTGCTCGGGGTGCCGCTGGCCGTGGCCAGTCGCAGCACCGCCAGGATCCTGCGCTGGCCGGCCGTCAGCCTGATCGAGGTATTCAGGTCGGTCCCGAACCTCGTCTGGCTCTTCCTCGTCTTCTTCGGGCTGCCCGAGGTCGGGGTGCGGCTCGGGCCGTGGACGACCGCCATCCTCACGCTGGGTGTCACCAGCTCGGCCTACCTCGGCGAGATCTACCGGGGCGGCTTCAGCGGGCTGGCGCAAGGTCAGTGGCTGGCGTCCAAGGCGCTGGGCCTGACCACGTGGGATCGCGGCCGGTACGTCCTGGCGCCGCAACTCGTCCGGGTCGTGAGCCCGACCATGGCCACCTACGCCATCAGCCTGCTCAAGGAGTCGGCGCTCGCGTCCACGATCGGCGTGATGGAACTGACCTTCCGCGGGGGACTGGTAACCCAGCGGACCGGCGACGGCCTCAGCACCTTCGTCGTCGTCGGCGTGGTCTACCTGCTGCTGAGCCTCCCGCTCGCCTACGGGTCGCGTCGTGTCGACAGCCGCCTCCGGGCGAAGTTCTCGGTCGGCTAAGGGGAGACGATGGACGGATTTCTCGTTGATCTGCGGACCCTGGCCCCGGGGCTCGTTACGGCGCTGCAGCTGGCCGGCCTGAGCCTTGCCCTCGCCTACGTGCTGGGTCTCGTGCTCGCCCTGCTGGTCGACGCCCAACGACGGGTGGTGCGGATCATCGCCCTGACCGTCGTCGAGGTGGGGCGCGGTCTGCCCCTCCTCGTCATCCTGTACCTCATCTACCGCGGGTTGCCGCAGGCCGGTGTCTTCCTCGACCCCATGCCGGCGGCGGTGGTGGGCTTCACCTGGTCCATCGGCGCCTACGCGTGCGAGATCATGCGCTCCAGTCTCAACGCGGTCCCACCCGGACAACGCGAAGCCGCAAAGGCACTGGGGCTGACGCCGCGGTCGGCGTTCCGCGACATCCTGCTGCCGCAGGCCGCCCGGATCGCCGTCCCGCCGCTGATGAACCTGGCCATCAAGGCCTTCCAGCTCACCTCCCTCGCCTACTCCATCACCCTCTCGGAAGTCATGCAGGCCGCGTACCTGCGGGGCAGCGTGACGTTCGAGTACCTCCGCACGTTCGTCGCCGCGGCCGTGCTGTACGCGGCGATCGCCATCGTGGCGTCGCTGCTGGTGCGGCGATTCGAGCGGAGGCTCAGCCGGCACCTCTGAGCACCTTCCGGATCGCAGTTGCGATCCCACTCCACGCCATCACTGGAGAAGACCATGAAGAGAACGCGCATCGCCCTGGCCGTCACGGCCCTGCTTGCCTCACTGGCCCTCACCGCCTGCGCGGATCCCACCGCGGACGAGGCATCGGCTACTCCGGACAAGAACTGCACACCCGCGCACCAGGACGTGCAGACGGTCACCAAGGGCACGCTGACCGTCGCGCACTTTCCGAACCCGCCGTTCGCCGACAGCGAGGGCAACAAGCTCACCGGCGCCGAGGGCGAGATCCTCGCCCGGATCGCCGAACGGGAGTGTCTCACGATCAAGATCGAGCGGGGCGCCGTCGCGAGCATGATCCCGTCGGTGGAGTCCGGGCGGGCCGACACCACGCTCGGCAGCTGGTACCGCACCGCCGCCCGCGCGAAGGTCGTGAGCCTCAGCGACCCCGTGCTCACGGTCTACCTGGCCATCGCCTCCCGGAAGGGCAGCGGCATCGAGCAGATCGATGATCTCAAGGGCCACACCGTCGGATCCGCGATCGGCTCCCTCTGGGTCGACGACGTCAACAAGCTCATCGGCAACAACCAGAAGCTCTACGACACGCTCGAATCCTCCTACGCCGACCTCAAGGCGGGTCGTATCGAGGCGATCCTGAACTCCCAGCCCACGGCGCTGCGGCAGATCGAGATGGCCGGCCTGCAGAACGACGTCCAGGTGGTCGTCCCCAAACCCAACAACGCGGTGCAGGCGACCCTCCAGCCCGGGCAGACCAACTTCCCCGTGAACCTGCAGAACGCGAGCCTCCTCAAGGCCATCAACGACGGCCTGGCGGCGCTGCGCGAGAGCGGCGAGTTCCGCAAGATCATGGAGAAGTACGGGCTGCCGGCCGAGGCCGACGAACCCAAGCCCTTGCAGAGCTTCTGATCCGCACGTAGGACCGAAAACCACCCCGAGGAGACCCGACCTGTCATGGACGCCAACAACCGGATCGTCGTCGATGCCCTGCAGAGCAGCAACTTCACCAGAGAACGGTTCCTGGAGATCCGTGCGGGAGGCATCGACTGTGTCCACGCAACGGTCGTCATCTGGGAGGACGCTCGGACCACCCTCGACCTGCTGGGCGCGTGGAACCGGATGTTCCGCGAGCACGACGACCTGATCGCACCGGCCCGCAACGGACAGGAGATCCGCGACGTGGTCGCCGGTGGGCGCGTCGCGGTCGTGCTCGGGTTCCAGAACGCCTCCTCGTTCGAGGACGACCTCGACCTGGTGGAAGTCTTCTTCGACCTCGGCATCCGCGTCGCCCAGCTCACGTACAACATCCAGAATCATGTCGGTGCCAGCTGCTACGAGCCGGAGGACGCCGGCCTGACGCGCTTCGGCGGATACGTCGTCGGCGAGATGAACCGGCTCGGCATGCTGGTCGACCTGTCCCACGTCGGCGAGCGCACGTCGCTGGACGCCATCGATCGATCGGCCCGACCGGTCACGATCACCCATGCGAACCCCGCAGCGGTCTGGCCGCATCCGCGGAACAAGTCCGACGAGGTGCTGCGCAAGCTCGCCGCTCGCGGCGGCGTGCTCGGCGTCGCGCCGTACGCCCATCTGACCGGCGGTGGCCCGGTCGCCATCGAGGAGTGGACCAGCATGGTCGCCTACGCGGTCGACCTGATGGGCGTCGACCACGTCGGGATCGGCAGCGACGCCAGCCACGGGTGGGACGAGGAGAAGCTCCAGTGGATCCGCAAGGGGCGGTGGTCGCACGTGACCCAGCTCGGCCCGGCGAGCCCCGATGCGCAGGGCTGGCTCCCCTGGCCCGACTTCTTCAAGACCCCCGCGATGTTCCCGACGATCGAACAGGGTCTGCGGGACCGGGGCTTCGACGATGCCGAGGTCGACAAGCTGGTCGGCGGCAACTGGATGAGGATCTTCGACGAGGGGCTCACCCCGCACAGCGACAGCCGACCGAGCGTCGTGCGGGCGTCCGCATGACCGTGCGGTTCACCCGGATGAAGGACGGCAGCCGGGAGGAGTACGACTACCTCGACCGCCAGGAGCGCATCTTCAACGAAGGCCTGCCGGACCGGATCATCGGCGCGCTCCGGGAACTGGCGGTCTCCTTCGGCGGCCACCGCGTCACCCGGCTGGAGCACTCGCTGCAGGCGGCCACCCGCGCGCTGCGAGACGGCCGCGACGAGGAATACGTCGTGATGACCCTCGTCCACGACGTCGGGGACAACCTCGCACCGTACACGCACAGCGAGCTGGTGGGTGCGCTGCTGCGGCCGTTCGTGCGGCCGCAGCTCACCTGGATCGCCCGCCATCACGGGGTCTTCCAGCAGTGTTACTACGCCAACCTGCCGGCGGCGGCACGCAACGCACGCGACCGGTTCCGCGACGCGCCCTGGTTCGACGACTGCGCCGAGTTCTGTGAGCTCTACGACCAGGAAAGCTTCGACCCCCGGTACGAGGCGCTGACCCTGGAGGCGTTCGAACCGGCGCTGCGCCGGGTCTTCGCCGAACCACGGTACCTGCAGAAAGAGGCGATGGCAGGATGACGACGGCCGACACGGCAGGTTCGCTCCCGGTGCAGCGGCGGATCCTGCGGACCGAGATACCCGGTCCCCGGTCCCGTGAACGGCAGGTCGTCCGTGACGCCCACGTCGCCGCGGGCCTGGGACAGACGATGCCCGTGTTCGTCGAACGCGCCGGCGGCGCCGTGGTGGTGGACGTGGACGGGAACCATCTCGTCGACCTCGCCTCGGGGATCGCGGTCACCGCAGTCGGTGCGTCCCACCCGCACGTCGTACGCCGGATCCGCGAGCAGGCGGAGCGGTTCACGCACACCTGTTTCCTGGTCACGCAGTACGACGGGTTTGTCGAGGTCGCCGCCGCGCTGAACCGGATCACGCCGGGCGACCACGCCAAGCGCACCGCCCTGTTCTCCACCGGAGCCGAGGCCGTCGAGAACGCGGTCAAGATCGCTCGTGTCGCCACCGGCCGGCCCGCGGTGGTCGTCCTCAGCAACGCGTATCACGGGCGCAGCCTGATGACGATGACCATGACCGCCAAGGCGGCGCCCTACAAGGACGGGTTCGGTCCGTTCGCACCGGAGGTCTACCGGGCGCCCGCACCCTACCCCTACCGCTGGCCGGGAGGCCCCGAACGATGCGCGGAGGAGGCCGCCGAAGCGCTGCGGGACCTCGTCGAGACCCAGATCGGTGGCCACCGGGTGGCCGCGATCGTCGTGGAGCCGATCCAGGGCGAGGGAGGGTTCATCGTACCGCCACCCGGATACCTTCCGCGGGTCCGTGAACTGGCGGACCGGCACGGCATCGTGTTCGTGGCCGACGAGGTGCAGACCGGGCTGGGCCGCACCGGTGACATGTTCGCCTGCGACCGGGAGGGCGTCGTCCCGGACCTGATCACGACCGCCAAGGCACTCGGCGGCGGCATGCCCGTCGCGGCCGTGACCGGCTCCGCGCAGGTGATGGACGCCGTGCCTCCGGGCGGGCTCGGCGGCACGTTCGCGGGCAACCCGGTGTCCTGTGCGGCCGCGCTGGCCACGCTGGAGGTCATCGAGCAGGAGCGGTTGGTCGAGCGCGCCCGCGACATCGAGGCGCTCGCCCTCCCGCGGTTGCGGGCGCTGTCCGGCGCCGAGTCCTGCGTCGGCGAGGCGCGGGGCCGCGGCGCGATGCTGGCCATCGAGTTCGTGCGGCCGGGCAGCCGGACCCCGGATCCCGAGGCGGCCCGGGCGGTCGCGGCCGCCTGCCACCGGCAGGGCGTGCTGGTGCTCGTCTGCGGCACCTACGGCAACGTGCTCCGGCTGCTGCCGCCGCTGGTCATCGAGCCCCAGCTGCTCGACGACGCACTGAGCGTGATCGAGGAGGCGGTGAGGTCGCAGTGACGCCGGCGCCGCCCGAGATCAGTCATGACCCGCGCACGGGCCTGCCCACCACGACGGCTCGTCCCACCGGCCCGGCCGAGCTGGCGGCGACCATGGCGCGGGCCGTCACCGCGGTACCCACGCTGTCCGGCGTCGCGCCGGGCGAACGTGCCCGGTGGCTGCACGCGGTCGCCGACGCGGTCGAGGCGGCGCGGGAGGAGCTCGTGCGCCTGGCCGACTGGGAGACCGCGCTGGGCACCGCGCGGCTGCAGGGCGAGCTGACCAGGACCGTCGCCCAGGTCAGGTTCTACGCGGACGAGGCGGCCGCCGGCCACTTCCTGCGTCTGGAGCACGACACCGCCGACGGGCAGACGCCGGGCATGACCCGCGTGAACCTGCCGTTGGGGCCGGTGGGCGTCTTCGGCGCCGGCAACTTTCCGTTCGCCTTCGGGGTGCTGGGCCACGACACCGCGTCGGCGCTGGCGGCCGGGTGCCCGGTGGTGGTGAAGGCGCACCCGGCACACCTCGGGGTGAGCAACGAGCTGTTCGGGCTCGCCCGCTCCGCCCTCGCGGCCGCCGGAGCCCCGGACGGCACGCTCGGCATCGTCCACGGTTTCGAGGCCGGCATCGACCTGGTGCGGCACGCCGATCTGGCCGCGGTCGCGTTCACCGGCTCCCAGTCCGGTGGGCTGGCGCTGTGGCGGCTGGCCAACGAACGACCCGTGGTGATCCCGGTCTTCGCCGAGATGGGCACCGTCAACCCGGTCGTCGTCACGCCCCTGGGCGCGGCGCGGATCGAGGAGGTGGCGCACGGGCTGGTCTCCTCCTTCACACTCGGGCACGGGCAGTACTGCACCAAGCCGGGCCTGGTCCTCGCGCCGACGGGCGGCGACCTCGCGGCCCGCGTCGCCGACGAGCTGGCCCGCCTCGCACCCGAGCCGGTGATGCTCACCCAGCGGATCGCCGACGGCGTCCGGTCCGGCGTCAAGGCCCTGCAGGACGCGGGCGCCGCGCTCACACTGCAGCTGGGCGGCGACGGCGCCGGCTGGTCGGCGCCGGCCGCCGTCCTTGAGGTGCCGCTGGCGGAGGTGAGGGCGGGCAGCACGCTGCTGGAGGAGGTCTTCGGCGCCGTGGTCGTGGTCGCCGGGTACGACGCCCCCGAGCAGGTTCTCGCGACCCTGGCGGAGCTGCCGGGAGCGCTGGCCGCGACCCTGTTCGCCGGCCCCGGCGAGGACCCGTGGGCGGCCCGGTGGCTACCGGCCCTGAGCAGCAAGGTCGGCCGGGTGGTGCTCGACGGCTGGACGACCGGGGCGCCGCTCGTGCGTGCCCAGCAGCACGGCGGCCCCTGGCCCTCGACGACGCAACCGACGGCCACCACGATCGGCGCCCGGGCACTGGAACGCTTCGTTCGGCCGGTCGCGTACCAGGGGTTCCGCGACGAGCTGTTGCCACCGGTGGCGCGGCGGAGCAACCCGTGGTCGGTTCCCTGCCGGGTCGACGGGAACTGGACGTCATGAGGCCGGTGCTCGACGGGATCGTGGTGGCCGACTTCAGCAGGGTGCTCGCCGGGCCCCTGGCCACCATGATGCTGGCGGACCTCGGCGCAACCGTGATCAAGATCGAGCGGCCGCACGCCGGGGACGACACCCGCCAGTGGGGGCCGCCGTGGACCGCGGCGACCAGCGCCTACTTCGAAGCGGCCAACCGATCCAAGCTGAGCGTCGAGCTCGATCTCGACGTTCCCGGAGACCTCGAGGTCGCGGCCAACCTGGCGGGCAGCGCGGACGTCGTGGTCGAGAACTTCCGTGCGGGCTCCCTGGACGCGCGCGGCCTCGGGTACGACGCCGTGGCCGCGCGGAACCCGGGCGTGGTCTACTGCTCGATCTCGGGGTTCGGCCCGGACTCGTCGCTGCCGGGGTACGACTTCCTGGTGCAGGCCGTCGGCGGGCTCATGAGCATCACCGGCGATGCGCAGGAGCCGCCGCAGAAGGTCGGCGTCGCCCTCGTCGACGTCCTGACCTCCAAGGACGCGGTCTCGGGCATCCTGGCCGCCCTCCTTGAGCGCACCACCTCCGGGCGCGGCCAGCACGTGCGCGTCAACCTGCTGTCGAGCCTGCTCGGCTCGCTGGCCAACCAGGCCGCGACCTACCTCGCGACCGGCACGTCACCGGGCCGCCTCGGCAACCGGCACCCGTCGATCGCTCCCTACGAGACGGTCAACTGCGCGGACGGGCAGCTCGCGGTCGCGTGCGGCAACGACGGCCAGTTCCGGCGGCTCGCGGAGGCGCTCGGGCTGCCCGCGCTGCCTGGCGACGACCGGTTCCGCACCAACCCGGCGAGGGTGGCCAACCGGGCCGAGCTGGTGCGAGAGCTGGAGTCGGTGTTCGGTCGCGCCGACGTCGACACGTGGGTCGGCGTGCTGGAACGCGCGGGCGTGCCGGCCGGTCGAGTCGGCGACGTGGGCTCCGCCTTCGAGCTCGCGGCCCGGCTCGGCCTGCAGCCCCGGGTCCCGGTGGGCGACGACGCGATGGACCAGGTCCGGCACCCCGTGACCTACTCACGCACCCCGGTGCGGGACTACCGGCGACCGCCGCGGCTGGGCGAGCACAACGCCCTGGTCCGCACCACCTACGCCACAGGAGCGCCACGTGACCACTGACCCCATGGACCTGCTCGACCTCGACGACCTCCTCACCGACGACGAGCGGGCGGTCCGGGACTCGGTCCGCCGGCTCTGCGACGACCTCGTCGAACCCCACGTCGCCGACTGGTACGAGCACGGGCGGGTGCCGCAGTTGCGCGAGCTGACCGTCGCGCTCGGGGACCTGGGACTGCTGGGCATGCACCTGGAGGGCTACGGCTGCGCCGGAATGAGCGCCGTCGCCTACGGACTCGCGTGCCTGGAGCTCGAAGCCACCGACTCGGGACTGCGCTCGCTCGTGTCGGTGCAGGGCTCGCTGGCCATGTACGCCATCTGGAAGTGGGGCCGCGAGGAGACCAAGCAGCAGTGGCTCCCGCGCATGGCCAGCGGCCAGGCAATCGGCTGCTTCGGCCTCACCGAACCCGACCACGGCTCCGATCCCGGCTCGATGCGCACGCGCGCACGCCGCGAAGGGGGCGACTGGATCCTCGACGGTCGCAAGATGTGGATCACCAACGGATCCGTGTCCGACGTGGCCGTCGTGTGGGCGGTCACCGACGACGGTGTGCGCGGCTTCGCCGTGCCGACCGACCGGCCCGGCTTCTCCGCTCCGGAGATCAAGCACAAGGCGTCGCTGCGAGCCTCGGTGACCAGCGAACTGGTGCTGGACGGCGTGCGGATTCCCGACGAGTTCGCCTTTCCGGACGTGCGCGGGCTGAAGGGGCCCCTGAGTTGCCTGAACGAAGCGAGGTACGGCATCACCTGGGGGGCCATGGGTGCGGCCCGCAGCTGCCTGCGCGTCGCGCTGGGCTACACCCGCCAACGTGAACAGTTCGGCCGTCCGCTGGCCGGGTTCCAGCTGACCCAGCGCAAGCTCGTCGAGATGAACGTCGAATACGCCAAGGGCCTGCTGCTCGCCTGGCACCTCGGCCGCCGCAAGGACGCCGGCGTGCTGACCCCCGCGCAGGTCAGCCTGGGCAAGCTCAACAACGTGCGGGAGGCCCTGGACATCTGCAGGACGGCCCGGACCCTGCTCGGAGCCAACGGCATCTCGCTCGAGTACCCGGTCATCCGGCATGCCGGCAACCTGGAGTCGGTGCTGACCTACGAGGGAACGGTGGAGATGCACACCCTCGTGCTGGGACAGTTGATGACCGGACTCCCGGCGTTCCGATGACCTGCGGATCGATGTCTCCCCGGTCCAAGAGGCGTTGAGATGCGGGTCGACGTGCGCGGCAAGGTCATCGTGGTGACGGGCGCCGCTCGCGGCCTGGGTGCCGCACTCGCTGAGGCACTGGTTCGCGAGGGCGCCCGGGTCGCCGTGCTGACCAGAAGCCGCGACCGGTCCGAACAGATCGCGCACGACATCGCGGCCCGGCACCCCGGCCAGACCCCGCCGATGCCCGTCGTCGCCGATGTCGCGGACGAGGCCGAGGTCATGGCCGCGGCGAGGGTCGTGGACGAGCGTTGGAACCGGGTGGACGCCCTGATCAACAACGCCGCCTGGATCCCTCCCCACAGAGGGGTGCTGGAAACGTCGGTGGCGGACCTGCGTCGGGTGCTGGATTCGAACTTCGTCGGTTGCGTGTTGACGACGAAGCACTTCGCGCCCCTGATGATCCGCGGTGGCGGCGGCCGGATCGTCTACCTCAGCAGCATCATCGGACTGCAGGCGAACGCCGGCCAGAGCGCCTACGGCGCGTCCAAGGCCGCGGTCAACCTGCTCAACGAGGTCGTGCATCGAGAGCTGGGCGACCAGGGCATCCGCACGGTGGCACTCGCGCCGGGGCTGACCGACACGCCGGGCATGCGCGCTTCGCTCACGGCGGACCGCATCGCCGCGGTCGCCGCCACCCATCCCGGCGGCCGCCTAGGACAACCGGAAGACATCATCGCCACGGTCACGTTCCTGTGCAGCGACGAAGCCCGGCATCTCTCGGGGGTCTTCGTGCCGATGCGACCCAGCGCCCTGGCGGTGCCCCGCGGGTGAATCCGGGCGGCCCGGTGGTGGCTCGGCGCACGTATCGTCCGTGCCAGCAAAGCGGCGGCACCGAGCGAAGCCACCAGACCGATCCGGAGAGCGAGCCCATGTCGATGAACCCGTTCGAGCACGCGGTGTCACGCGTGCGTTCCGCCTTGCGTGCGTGCGAGGATCTCGAGCTTCGTCCGCCGGCCACGGAGGCGGCGGTGGCCGAGTTCGAGCACCGGATCGGAGTCCGGCTGCCGGCGTCGTTCCGCACGTTCATGGTCGAGGTGGCCGACGGGATCCGGACCGACGACGAGCCCTGGCTGTACGGGCTCGAAGACCTGGCGATCGAGGTCGCGAGCGGTCGCGGCGATCCGGCACGACCCTTCTGGTACGGCGACGCCGAGGCGTCCGCGATGCTCGCGGCCATCGCCGAGCTCCCCGACGGGGAGGGCGTCCTCGACGACGAGCGCCTGGCGGCGCTGCAGAAGAGCGGCGATCCGGACGGCTGTCTCACCATCGCCAACCACGGTGGCAACGACTTCTCCGTCCTCGTGGTCACCGGTGAGCAGGCCGGTTGGGTCTGGCGCACCGGCGAGATCGACCTGCCGGAGACCCGGGAGCTCTACTCGGGGGCCCGGGGAGCGACCCCGCTCGACTTCCTGACGTGGCTCGAGGTGTGGGCGGAGGAGTTCGGCTGACGCCCGGGCGACGCCGTGGCGTTGCGCCGGTTTGGCACACTGCCGCCGTGATCAAGGAGCTGGACGATCTGGACGGGGTCGGCTGGGGAGCGCTCAGCCACGCCTGGGGCGCCGCTGACGATGTGCCGGACATGCTTCGCCGGCTGGTCGGGCCGGAGCCGCAGGCGCGTGCGGACGCGCTGAGCGAGCTGCGCGGAACGGTGTACCGCCACGGTGACGTGTTCGACAGTACCGTCGCCGCGATCCCGTTCCTGCTCGCCGCCGCGGACGACCCCCGGTTGCCGGACCGGGCCGGCGTGCTGCGGCTGCTGGCCGGCATCGGGGGCGCGACCCGGCGCGACGACCCCGACCCAGACTTCGTCGCCGCCCGGGAGGCGGTCGCCGACGCCGCGACGCTGCTCCTGCGGCTGCTCGACGACGCCGACCCGAACGTGCGCCGCGCCGTGCCGGCCACGCTGCTCGGCCGGCGCGGCGACGCCGGCGTGGTCCTGGCGGCGCTGCGCGCCCGGTTCACCGTCGAGCCGGACGCCGACGTCCGCGGCGCGCTCGCCGCGGCGATCGCGGGCCTGGGCCGGCGCGCCGCCGCGGGTCTGGTCTCCGGCGTCGACCCGGCCGCGGTCGCCACGTGGTTCGCCGGCTGGTTCGCCGCGCCCGCCCCGGCCGCCGCGGACGTGCGATGCCGGCTCGGCGCGGTCGCCGGCCTCGTCGACACGGGCCCGGAAGCACTCGCCGGTGACCTGATCGCGGCCGTGGCCGATCTGCTCCGGGCGGACCTGCGGACGGTGGCGCCCGAGGCGCTGCCGGCCCTGCACGCATCCCGCCCGGAAGACCTGGTCGATGCGGTGTCGCCCGCGCGCGGCGGCGGGCCGCGGCCGGCGGCCGAGAGCCGGGACGCGCTCGTCGAAGACCTCAGCCTGTCCCTGGGCGAGCGGATCGGCGACCGGGTCGCGCTGCTCACGGGCCTGCTGTCGGCCGGCGCGCCAGCGGCGCGATCCGCCGCGCTGCGCCCGGCGCTTGGCCTCATGGGGTACTGGCGCGGCGACTACGCGGACCTCGTCGCGCTCGTCGGCGCCCAGCTCACGGACGGGCGGCTGGCCGGCCGGGCCGCGCTCGTCCTGGAGCATCTCGACGCGCTGGCCGCACCCGTGGCCGACGCGCTGGCCGCCGCCGTCATGTCGGCCCCGCCGGAATCCCGGTACGGCGACGGGCCACCGCCCTGGATCGTCACCTGGCCGGCGGGGGCGCCGAGCGTCGGCCCGACGGTGCGGGCGCTGGCCGCGCTCGACGACGATCGAGCCCTGCCCGCCGTGCGGGCGATCGTCGACCGCGACGTCCCGCCGCCGGGCGCCGGCCCGCTCGCGGCCCGGTACGCCGCAACGGCGCCGGACCTCCTGCGCATCATCCGCCGCCGCTGCACCGAGTCGGCCGCCAACGCCGCTGCCGGACACCGCCGGGTCCTGGCCGTGGCCGCCGCGGCGCTCGGCCCGGCGGCCGCCGAGGCGGTGCCCGACCTGCTCGCCGGCCCGATCGACCTGATGACCGCGACCGCGCTCGGCCGGATCGGCCCGGACGCGGCGGCGGCCGTCCCGGCGCTGCGGGCGACGCTCGACCGGGACGACCGGATCGTCGAGGCCGCCGCGGCCGTCGCGCTGTGGGAGATCACGGGCGAAGCGAGGCCGGCGGTCGAGGTGCTCGCCCGTCACCTCGACGACCCGTGGGACGCCACGACCGTCGCCGCCGACGCGGCGGGCCGGCTCGGCCCGGCCGGGGCCGCCCTCGAAGCACCGCTGCGCGCCCTCGTCGACACCGATGACGACCACATCCACGTCGCCGCGGCGCAGGCCCTGTGGCGGGTCGCCGGCGACGCCGACACCCCGCTTCCCGCCCTCACCCGGCTCTGGGCCGCCAGCCCGGGACGCCGCTCGGAGATCGCGGCCCACCTCGCCGCGATCGGGTCGGCGGCCCGGCCGATGCGCGACCTCGTCGCCGGTGAACCGCAGCGGCGGTTCCGGCACAGCGCCGCGCTCAACGGCTGGTTCTCCAGACAGGTCGCGCTCGACCTCGCCCTGCTCCGCGACTGCCACACCGTCCTCGCCGCGACCGCCTGACCTGGAAGGCGGGGCCTGGCACACGGCGTCATTGCCTGAGCCGGGCCAGCCCGGCCGCCAGCAGGCCGGGCACGGCGCCGCCCACCGTCTCGAAACCCGTTCCGACCGTCATGCCTTCCAGGTACCGCTTGTGGATGCCCTCGGCGACGACGGCGAGCTTGTAGTAGCCGAGCGCCTCGTAGAAGTCCAGCCGGTCGAGGTCGCGGTTGCTGCCGGCGGCGTAGGCCGCCACGAGCTCGTCCCGCGTGGGGAAGGCGGTGCTGCCGCTGGTCGGGCACCCGTGCTGCAGGACCGGGTCGCTGACCGGGTCGCAGTAGACCAGCAGGAGCCCGAGGTCCGCGAGCGGGTCGCCGGTGGTGGCCATCTCCCAGTCGAGCAGCGCCGCGACGGCGGACAGGTCGTGCGTGAAGATGAGGTTGTCGAGCCGGAAGTCGCCGTGCACGACCCCGCCCGGCGACTGGGCCGGCACGTCGGCGCCGAGGCGGCGTTGCAGCGCCTCCGCCTCGGGCGAGTCCCGGGTGGCGACGACCTCCCACTGCCGCCGCCACCGGTCCACCTGCCGGCCGAGATACCCCTCGGGCCGGCCGATCCCGAACTCCGTCGCGTCGACGGTGTGCAGCCGCAGCAGCTCGTCAATCATCATCCGGGCGGCGCCGCGGACGGCCGCCGGGGCCATCGCGGCGAGCTGTTCGGGGCTGCGCAGGACCACGCCGTCCACCCACTCGGCCAGGCTGAACGGTGCGCCGATCACGCCGTCGTCCGCGCAGTACAGCACCGGGCCCGGCACCGGCACCCCGGAGCCGGCCAGGGCGCTGGTGATCCGGTGCTCGCGGTGGACGTCGTTCGCGGACGGGGCGACCGTGCCCAGCGGCGGGCGGCGCAGCGCCCAGGCGTGACCGCCGGCGCGCAGCGCATACGTGAGGTTGGACCGCCCGCCGTCGACCAGTTCGGCCGTCAGCTCGGCCGGCTCGAATCCGCCGATCCGGTCGGCGAGGTATCGGCCCAATCGGGGCAGGTCGAGCACGGCGGTCACGACGCACGCTCCGCCGCGCGCCGCTTCACCGCACGCCGGCTGATCACCCAGCGGTGGGTCTCGCTCGGGCCGTCGTAGATGCGGAACGGGCGCACCTCGCGCAGGTATCGCCCCAGCATGATGTCGTCGGAGACGCCCAGCGAGCCGCAGACCTGCAGCGCCCGGTC
Source organism: Dactylosporangium sucinum (assembly GCF_014647515.1). GTDB lineage: Bacteria > Actinomycetota > Actinomycetes > Mycobacteriales > Micromonosporaceae > Dactylosporangium > Dactylosporangium sucinum. The sequence continues at coordinate 24,179 of NZ_BMPI01000092.1, forward strand.
GACGATGCGCCACACCGCCTCGGCGACGAACGTCTTCGCGATCGAGGTCGACTGGGCACCTGAACCGCCGTCGTCGAGCTCCCACGCCGCCCTGAGGATGAGCGCCCGGCTGGCCTCGAGGTCGATCTCGTTGTCGGCCAGCATCTGCTGGATCATGCCCAGGTCGGCGAGCCGCGCGCCGAACCCGTGCCGGTCGGCGGCCCGGTCGAGCGCGAGGTCCTGGGCGTGCCGGGCCAGGCCGAGCCAGCGCATGCAGTGCGTCAGCCGGGCCGGCGCCAGACGCACCTGTGCGTTGACGAACCCCTGATCCACCTCGCCCAGCACCGCGTCGTCACCGACGAGGCAGTCGTCGAACCGCAACTCGGCGTGCCCGCCGGCCATCGCCTCGTCGAGCGTGCCGATCGTGCGCACCAGCGTCATCCCCGGGGTGCCGGCGTCGACGAGGAACATGGTCGCTCCGCCGCGATCACCCGGCGCGCCGGACGTGCGGGCCATGACGATGGCGAACGCGGCCCCGTCGGCGCCGGTGATGAACCACTTGTGCCCGTTGAGCAACCATCCGCCGGCCACCCGTGTCGCGGTGGTGGCGAGGGCGGCCGGGTCGGAGCCGGCGCCCGGGGCCGGCTCGGTCATCGCGAAGCACGACCGGACGGCCCCGGAGGCGAGCGGCCGCAGGAAGCGCTCCTGCTGTTCGTCCGTCGCGACGCGTTCGAGCAGATGCATGTTGCCCTCGTCGGGCGCGGCGATGTTGAGGGCGAGCGGGCCGAACAGCGAATAGCCGGCCTCCTCGAAGACCAGCGCCTGCCCGCGCCGGTCGATGCCCAGTCCGCCCCAGGCGACGGGCATGTGCGGGGCGAAGACCCCGGCTCGCCTGGCGGCCGCCTGCAAATCGAGGCGTTCCTGCTCGGGGAGCGAATGAGCGTTGCCGTGACGGGCGCGCTCGACGGCGAGCACGGTATCGCGGACAAAGCGGCGTGTGCGGTCCGCGACGGCCTGCGCGGCGGCGTCCGGGGTGAGGTCGACAGCCATGATCAACACTCCTAGCTAACGTTCATTAGCCATGTGAGCAAAGCAGCGGGCGCCCCCGGTGTCAACTTCCGTATGATCGGGCTCATGCGGCCCTACAGTCCCGACCTAGCGTCGGCCGGGCGGCCGAACGATCGCGCTGAGCTCATCCGGGTCGCCGCGCTCGAGCTCTTCGCGGCCCGCGGCTACTCGCTCACCACGATGGACGAGATCGGCGAGCGGGCCGGCATCCGCGGCCCCAGCGTGTACAAGCACGTGCGGTCGAAGCAGGACCTGTTAGCCGGCATCATGCGACACACCATGGACGCGTTGCTGGAGGGGCAGCGGGTCGCGCTGGCCAGCTCCAGTGACGCGGAGACCCGGCTGCGCCGCGTGGCCGAGGCCCACGTGCGCTACCACGCCCGCCACGCGGCGGAGGCGTTCGTCGGCAACCGCGAGATCGGCAGCCTCGACCAGCCGCACCGCGACGACGTCCTCGACCGCCGTGCCGCCTACGAGCGCGGCCTGCGCCAGCTCATCGTCGAGGGGGTCGAGTCCGGCCGGTTCCGGCCGCCATCCGTGCGCCTCGCCTCCTACGCGATCCTCGACATGGGGATGGGCGTCGCGATGTGGTTCCGCCCGGACGGCGAGCTGAGCGAGGACGAGGTGGTCTACCAGTACGGCGAGATGGCGCTGCGGATCGTCGGTGCTTGACGCGCCCTGCGGGGAGGGTAGGACGCGACAGCCAAGGTCGAGGCGGGCGGACCACGGGGCCGGCGATGAGCTGCTGATTCGTGGCGTTTTGGGCTAGGTTGGGAGTGTGGAGCAGACCGAGCGCACTCGCGTCTTCGTGGTCGATGACCATGCCGTCACCCGGTACGGGGTTGTGGCGCTGCTCGAGCGCGAGCCCGACCTGGAGGTGGTCGGCGAGGCGTCGTCCGTGCGAGAGGCGATGGACCAGGTGCCTGTCGCACATCCCGACGTCGCTGTGCTCGACGTCCGACTGCCGGATGGCAGCGGCATCGAGCTGTGCCGCGACCTGCGTGCGAAGCTTCCGGAGCTGCGATGTCTGATGCTGACGTCGTTCGCCGATCACGAGGCGCTGTTCGACGCGATCATGGCGGGGGCGGACGGGTTCACGCTCAAGGAGTCGATGGCGTCCGACGTCGTCGCCTCGATTCGTACGATCGGGGCGGGCGGGTCGCTGTTGGATCCGCAGACCACGACCGCGCTGCTGCGGTGGCTGCACGGCCGGCAGGAACAGACCGACCCGGTGCATCGGCTCAACGAGCGGGAGCGGACCGTGCTGGAGCTGATCGGTGAGGGGCTCACGAACCGTCAGATCGCCGAGCGGCTCAGCATTGCCGAGAGCACGGTCAAGGGCCACGTGACCAAGCTGCTGGCGAAGCTCGACATGCAGCGGCGCACACAGGCTGCCGCCTTCGCCGCCCGGCTCCGCTAGGACGACTCCCGCGGCAGCCATGACCGGACTCGCTACGGGATGATGTCGTGACTCAACAACCGTCCGACCGGGCATCGGCGGAGCGCACGCTCGACCGGGTGCTCGTCGCGCTGGAGGACCTGCGGGACGGCAACTTCCGCCGCCGCCTGGTGGTCGCCGACGACGGCGTGCCGGCCAGGATCGCCGACGCCTTCAACGAGATTGCCGAGCGTAACCAGGCGCTGACCGGCGAGCTGGCGCGGGTGGGGGAGGAGGCCGCGCAGGGGCGGGCCGGCGTGCGGCTCGAACTGCCCGATGCCCGCGGTGACTGGGCGTCCGCGGCGGACTCGGTGAACGGCCTGGTCGAGAGCACGATGCGTCCGACGGCCGAGCTCAGTCGGGTGCTGGCGGCCGCGGCGGAGGGTGACCTGTCGCTGCGCATGACCGTGCCCGGCGACAGCCCGCAGCGCGAGTTCGGCGGGCTGGCCGCCACCGTCAACGGCCTGCTCGACCAGCTGTCGGCGTTTGCCGACGAGGTGACGCGGGTGGCGCGTGAGGTGGGTTCGGAGGGTCGTCTGGGTGGTCAGGCGCAGGTGCCGGGTGC
>NZ_BMPI01000092.1:27267-27480 GCF_014647515.1 Dactylosporangium sucinum
GGCCGGTACCTGGCGTGGGTTGACCGACTCGGTGAACGTGATGGCGGAGAACCTGACGGCGCAGGTGCGCGGTATTGCGCAGGTGACGACGGCGGTGGCCCGCGGCGATCTCAGTCAGAAGATCAACGTCGATGCTCGTGGGGAGATCCTGGAGCTGAAGACCACGATCAACACGATGGTGGATCAGCTGTCGGCGTTCGCCGACGAGGTGAC
>NZ_BMPI01000092.1:27509-40314 GCF_014647515.1 Dactylosporangium sucinum
CCGGGTGGCGCGTGAGGTGGGCACCGACGGCCGGCTCGGCGGTCAGGCCCGGGTCCGCGGCGCCGGCGGTACCTGGAAGGACCTCACCGACAACGTCAACATCATGGCGGAGAACCTCACCAACCAGGTCCGCAGCATCGCCACGGTGGCCACCGCGGTCGCCGACGGCAACCTGTCGAAGAAGATCACGGTCGAGGCGCGAGGCGAGGTTGCGGCCCTGGCCGACACGATCAACGAGATGGTCGACACGCTGCGCGCGTTCGCCGACGAGGTGACCCGGGTGGCGCGTGAGGTGGGTACCGACGGCCGGCTCGGCGGTCAGGCCCGGGTCCGCGGCGCGGGCGGTACCTGGAAGGACCTCACCGACAACGTCAACTCGATGGCGCAGAACCTGACCAGCCAGGTTCGCAACATCGCGCTGGTCACCACCGCGGTCGCCCGCGGTGACCTGTCCAAGAAGATCGATGTCGACGCTCGCGGGGAGATCCTGGAGCTGAAGACCACGATCAACACGATGGTCGACCGGCTGTCGGCGTTCGCCGCCGAGGTCACGAGGGTGGCCCGCGAAGTCGGTACCGAGGGCAAGCTCGGCGGCCAGGCGGAGGTCCTCGGCGTCTCTGGCACGTGGCAGCGGCTCACCGAGAGCGTCAACCACCTCGCCGGCAACCTCACCGCCCAGATCCGTGCGATCGCGGCGGTCACCATCGCGGTCACCACGGGCGACCTCACCCGCCACATCACCGTGGACGCCTCCGGCGAAGTCGCCGAGCTCAAGGACAACATCAACCAGATGATCGCGAACCTGAAGGAGACCACCGGCACGAACCAGGAGCAGGACTGGCTGAAGACCAGCGTCGCGCGGATCTTCCGACTCATGCAGGGCCACCGTGACCTCGCCACGCTGACCTCGCTCGTCATGAGCGAACTGCCGCCCATCGTCTCGGCGCAGCACGGCACGTTCTTCCTCGCAACGGACGCCGACGGCTCCGTCACGCTCGAGCGTGCCGCCAGCTACGGCGCCCGGCTCGGCAACGATGCGCCCACGCGGTTCCGGCTCGGCGAGTCGCTGGTCGGTCAGGCGGCGTGGGACAAGAAGACGATCACAATGTCCGGCGCCCCGCCGGACTACGTCAAGATCTCCTCGTCGCTGGGCTCGGCCGACCCGGTGAACGTGATCGTGCTTCCGGTGCTGTTCGAGGGCCAGGTGCTCGGGGTGATCGAGCTGTCGTCCGTCCACGAGTTCACCGGCGTCCACCACGACCTGCTCGAACAGCTCAAGGAGGCGATCGGCGTCAACATCAACACGATCCGGGCCGCCTCACGCACCGAGGGGCTGCTGATCGAGTCGCAGCGCCTCGCACAGGAGCTGCGGGCGCAGCAGGAGGAGCTGCGCCGCTCCAACACCGAGCTGGCCGAGAAGGCCGAGCTCCTGGCCCGGCAGAACCGCGACATCGAGGCGAAGAACGTCAAGCTCGAAGAGGCGAGCCAGCTGGAGGAGCGGGCGCGGCAGATCGCCGTCGCCTCCAGGTACAAGTCCGAGTTCCTCGCCAACATGTCGCACGAGCTGCGCACGCCGCTCAACAGCATCCTGATCATGGCCAAGCTGCTCGCCGACAACCTCGACGGCAACCTGAACGCCAAGCAGGTCGAGCTGGCCAGGACGGTCTACCGCGCCGGCAACGACCTGCTCCACCTCATCAACAACGTGCTCGACCTGGCCAAGATCGAGGCCGGACGGATGGAGGTGCTGCCGGTCCCCGTCGAGCTGTCCGAGCTGGTCGGCTACATCGAGTCGCTGTACCGTCCGCTCGCCGCCGAGAAGGCACTGGAGTTCACCGTGGTCATCGAGCCGGACGTGCCGGCCAGCCTGGAGACCGACCGGTACCGCCTGCAGCAGATCCTGCGGAACCTGTTGTCCAACGCGGTCAAGTTCACCCACACCGGCAGCGTCGCCCTGCGCATCCGCCTCGCCGACAGGTCGGAGGTGACCCGCTCGGCACTGCGGTCCGCCGTCCGGCGGATCGCGTTCGACGTGGAAGACAGCGGCATCGGCATCCCGGCCGACAAACTCTCGCTCGTCTTCGAGGCGTTCCAGCAGGGCGACGGCACGACCAGCCGCACGTACGGGGGCAGCGGGCTGGGCCTGTCCATCACCCGCGAGCTGACCCTCCTGCTCGGCGGAGAGCTCAAGGTGTACAGCGAACCGGACCACGGCAGTATCTTCACCCTGTACCTGCCCGTCGATGCCGGCGACGTCATGCCGTCCAGCACCGCGGCCGCGGACCTCCGGGCGCCGTCCGAGCCGGACGAGGCCGCAGCCGCACCGGACGAGCTGTGGGCCGAACCGGTGGAGGAGCCGGCGGCGGAGGTGCCGGCCACCGGGGAGCCCACGCGCTTCCACGGGGAGAAGGTGCTCATCGTCGACGACGACCCGCGCAACACGCTCGCGTTGGCGACCCTGCTGGAGGCGTACGGCCTGCGGGTGGCCCGGGCCGAGGACGGCGCCGCCGGCCTGCGCGCGCTGCAGGACGCCGACGACATCGCCCTGGTCCTGATGGACGTGATGATGCCCGGGCTGGACGGCAATGCCACCACCGCCCGGATCCGCGCGATGCCCCGGTACCGCGACCTGCCGATCATCGCTGTCACGGCCAAGGCCATGAAGGGCGACCGGGAGCGCTCCCTGGCCTCCGGCGCCACGGACTACATCACCAAGCCGGTCGACGCGGACCACCTGCTCCGCCTGGTCGCCCGGTACGTCGGATAGCGGCGCCGGGCCCCGGCAGGCGTGCGGCTCGTTCGACGCAGTGGCGTCGCCTCAGCGCCGCGGAGACGGAGCCGCGCGGTGCGTTCGTTGCCGGGCCGCCTCGTACAGCACGATCGTCCCGGCCGACGCCGCGTTGAGGGAACTGGCGGAGCCGCCGATCGGGATGCGCACCATCCGGTCGCAGGACTGCCGCCACGCGTTGCTGAGGCCCTGGGTCTCGTTCCCGATCGCCACGATCTTCGCGCCCGTGAGGTCGTGCTCGGCGATGTCGACATCGCCGTGTTCGTCGGTGCCGAGGACCTCGACGGCGATGCCGTGCGTGCGCAGCCCGGCGGCCCAGTCGAGCACGTCGCGATGACTCGCGACCCGCACGACCGGCAGGGCGAACAGCGATCCGGTGCTGGCGCGCACCGCCTTGGGGTCGTAGGGATCCGCGGCGTGCCCGGTGATCACCACGCCCGACGCGCCGAGCGCGTCCGCGGAGCGGACCAGCGTGCCGATGTTGCCCGGTGTCGTGGGCCGGTCGAACACCACCACGAACATGTGCGGACCGGCCGGGATGCGGGTGAGGTCGTCGTCGGGCAGCCCGACGACGGCGAGGAGCTCGGGAACCTCGTCCTCCTTGCCCCCGAGCTCGTGCAGCAGTTCCGGTGCGAGGGCGACCCGGGCGGCGCCGCCGGCCCGGTCGACGATGCCGCCCGCCCATCGGGACAGGGTCTGCTCCTCGGCGAAGAGCAGCGCCCGGATGGCCCAGCCGTGCTCCACGGCGAGGCTGATCGACCGGACACCCTGGACGATGAACTCGCCGGCCCGCTGACGCTTGCCGCGGTTGGTCAGCGACGCCTGCCACTGCTGGAACGTCGCGTTCCTCGTGGTGATCCTCAGTGTCCTGGCCACGATCCCGGCATCTCCCTCTTGACGCGGCACGCGATCCGCGGTGAACCCCGGGTCGACACCGCGGCGAACGCCCCTGGCATGCTACCCGCGGCCGTGCGCGCGCACCGATTCGCCCGATGACGGCCCCGCCGGGCGTCACCCGGTACGCCGCCACGAGGGTGGGGCGTCATCGGACATTGGCGTTCCCCTTGCGCCGACCGGGCGGGACGATGCGGAACCAGTACGATCCGTAGCCGGGCAGGGTCAGGAGGTACGCCCGCAGGCCGATGGCCGGAAAGCGCGTGTTCCCGGTGAGCTCGACCGGCGTGTGGCCGTGGAACCGGGACCCGATCGGCAGCTGCACCGGCTGCGGATGCCGGGACAGGTTGTGCACGCACAGCAGGACCTGGTCGGTGTCGCCGTCCGTGTCGTTGCCGGAGTACTCGCGCAGGAACGCGAACACCGCCTCGTTGGTGTTGTTGAGGATGGTCAGGTCGCCCAGCGCGAACGCGGTGTGCTGCTTGCGGATCGCCAGCATCTTGCGGGTCCAGTGCAGCAGCGACGCGGGCTCCTGGAGCTGCCGCTCGACGTTGACCGACTGGTAGCCGTACACCCAGCCGTTGTTCATCGGCAGGTACAGCCGGCCGGGGTCGGAGCGGGAGAAGCCGCCGTTGCGGTCGACGTTCCACTGCATCGGGGTCCGCACGCCGTCGCGGTCGCCGAGGTAGACGTTGTCGCCCATGCCGATCTCGTCGCCGTAGTAGATGACCGGCGAGCCGGGCAGGGACAGCAGCAGCGACGTGAACAGCTCGATCTGGTCGCGGTCGTTGTTCAGCATCGGGGCGAGCCGCCGCCGGATGCCGAGGTTCAACCGCATCCGGGGGTCGTGGGCGTACTCGCTGTAGAGGTAGTCGCGTTCCTCGTCGGTGACCATCTCCAGGGTCAGCTCGTCGTGGTTGCGCAGGAAGGTGCCCCACTGGCAACTGTCCGGGATGCGCGGCGTCTGCGTGATGATGTCCGCGATCGGCACCCGCGACTCCTTGCGGACCGCCATGAAGATCCGCGGCATGAGCGGGAAGTGGAACGCCATGTGGCACTCGTCGCCGCCGAGGTCGGCGTCGCCGAAGTACTCGACGAGGTCGGTCGGCCACATGTTCGCCTCGGCGAGCAGGACGGTCCCGGGGTACTCGTCGTCGACGATCTTGCGGATGCGTTTGAGGTACTCGTGGGTCTGCGGCAGGCTGGCGCAGTCGGTCCCCTCGCGCTCGAAGAGGTAGGGCACCGCGTCGAGGCGGAAGCCGTCGATGCCCAGCTTCAGCCAGAAGCGCACGACGTCGAGCATGGCGTCGGCGACGGCCGGGTTGTCGTAGTTGAGGTCGGGCTGGTGGTGGAAGAACCGGTGCCAGTAGAACTGCTGCCGGACGGGGTCGAAGGTCCAGTTCGACGGTTCGGTGTCGGCGAAGATGATGCGGGCTTCGGGGTAGCCGGTGTCGGTGTCGCTCCACACGTAGAAGTCGCCGAACGGCCCGGCCGGGTCGCGGCGCGACTCCTGGAACCAGCGATGGGTGTCGGAGGTGTGGTTGAGCACGAGGTCGGTGATGACGCGGATGCCGCGCGCGTGCGCCTCTTGGATCAGGGTCGCGAAGTCGTCGATCGTCCCGTACTCGGGGCTGATCATGTAGTAGTCGCGGATGTCGTAGCCGCCGTCGCGACGGGGCGAGTCGTAGATCGGTGGCAGCCAGAGGCAGTCGATGCCGAGCCACTGCAGGTAGTCCAGTTTGGACACCAGGCCGAGCAGGTCACCGACGCCGTCGTCGTTGGAGTCGAAGCAGGCCTGCGTCAGGACCTCGTAGAACACGGCGCGCTTGTACCACTCTTTGTCGACTGGTAAAGGCGTCTTCGGTACGTGCCGGACAGGGGTGAGTGTCATGAGGGATGTTCCGTTCCGGAGGTGGCGGGGGAGTTCTGCTACCGGACCGAGCCGGCGAGCATGCTGTTGACGAAGAACCGTTGGAACAGGAAGAAGACCAGCAGCGGCACGGCCATCGACACGAGCGCGCCGGGCGCGACCACGTCGATGTTGGAGGGGAAGGAGCGCATCTGCTCCTGCAGCACGGAGGTGATCGGCGCGTTGTCCGAGCGGGCGAAGACGAGCGCCACGACGAGGTCGTTCCACACCCACACGAACTGGAAGACCGCCAGGGAGGCCAGCGCCGGCCGGCCCAGCGGCAGCACGATCCGCCAGAAGATCGCGAACTCACTGCCGCCGTCCATCCGCGCGGCCTCGACGAAGTCCGCCGGGATGCCCAGATAGAAGTTGCGCAGCAGGAAGACGGCGAACGGCAGCCCGAACGCGACGTGGAAGGCCACCAGTGCCGGGATGGTGCCGGAGAGCCCGATCAGCCGGAACAGCTGCGCGTCGGGGATGATCGCTGTCTGCACCGGCACGGCGATGAGCCCGGCCATGACGAGCGTCACGACGTGGCGGCCGCGGAACTCCAGCCACGCCAGCGGGTACGCGGCGGCGGCGGCGATCGCCACCACCAGCACCGTCGACGGCACCGAGATGAGCACCGTGTTCCACAGGGCGTTGACGATCCGGCCGTCGGCCAGCAGACCCTCGTAGTTGCGCAGCGTGAGCTGGGTCGGCGCCTGCAGGACCGTCCACCAGGGGGTGTCGCCGGCGTCGGCCGGGCTGCGCAGGCTGGTGACGGCGAGGCCGATCGTCGGCACCAGCCACCACAGCCCGATGGCGACGAGGGCCACCTGGGCGGCCCCGCGGGCGATCCGCCGCACGGCCCGCACGGCCGGGTTCACCCGCGGCCGGGGGTCGGGTTCGGTACCGGCGGGCTGCAGTTCCGGTACGTCGACCGGGGTGAAGATGCTCACCGCTCGCTCCTGCGCAGGCGATGGATGTTGAACAGCACTCCGGGCAACGCGAGGACGAGCAGCAGCACACCGAGGGCGCTGCCCCGCCCGATGTCGGTGAACGACGAGCGCCACATCTCCAGCGCGAGCACCGACGCCGGGCCCTGCGCCGACTCCGGGGCGACGACCAGCACGAGGTCGAACACCTTGAGCACGTTGACCGTCAGGGTGAGCAGCACGACCACGATGGTCGGGCGCATCAGCGGCACGGTCACCCGCCGCAGGATCTGCCACTCGCCGGCGCCGTCGACCCGGGCGGCCTCGACGGTCTCCTTCGGGATCGCCGCCGCCGCGACCGTGATGAGCACCATCGCGAACCCGGTCCAGATCCAGATGTACACGCCGATCATCGCCGGGGTGACGAGTGAGGGCCCGAGCCAGGTCAGGCCGGCGAACGGCTCGGTGAAGTTGCCGGCCGCGAGCCGCACGACGTAGCCGTGACCGGTCAGCTGCGGCAGCTGGAACGTGCCGTCCGCCGCCGTCCGCGTCCGGGCGACGACCGCGCCGTCGCGCAGCACCTCCACCTCGACCTCCGGCAGGCCGAGCTCGCGGGCGTCGACGACGCCCGGCCGGCCGCCGGTCGCGGTGAAGTCGGACCAGACCACCCCGCGGACGCCCGCCCCGGCGCCGGCCGGGACGGCGGCCGGGCGCGCCGACGCCGGCAGCTGCCCGGGCGCGAGGCCGAGCAGCGGCAGCAGGACCGTCTCGCCACCGCTCACGGTCCGGACGGTCTCCAGCCCGCCGCCGGTCGCGACCAGTCCCTGGCCCTCCCGGGGCCGCGCGCCGGGGTACGGCGACGGCGGCACGAAGGCGTCGTGGACGCCGACGACCGCCGCGTTGAGGATGCCCCGGTCGGGACTCGCGTCGTACACGAGCCGGAACGTGATCCCGGCGCTGACCAGCGAGATCGCCATCGGCATGAACAGCACGACGCGCAACGCGGCGGTGCGGCCGACCCGCTGCGCGAGCACCGCCACCAGCAGCCCGATCGCGGTGACGAGGTTGGGCGCGACGAGGATCCAGACGGCGTTGTTGAGCAGCGCCCGGCGGATGTGCGGCGTGGTGACGACGTCGACGTAGTTGGCCGGGCCGACGAGGTCGCGGCCGTCCGCGTCGTGGAAGCTCCACCAGACCGTGTGCCCGATCGGGTACACGACGAGCGTGACGACGAGCAGCGCGGCCGGTGCGAGCAGCCACACGGCCGGGGAGGCCCGGGTGGTGCGCGCCATCATGCGGCCCTGTACGCGCCGGCGGCGGCGCTCTCCAGGCGCTGCGCGACGGTGGCCGGATCGGTCGCCGGCGCGGCCAGGTACTCCTGCAGGAGCCGCCACATGCTCGCGCCGTTGCCGCCGCCGAACGCGCTCGGCGTCAGGTCCGACAGGTCGAACCGCAGCGTCTTCGCCAGCAGCAGGCTGCCGGCCAGCGCCCGGGTGGTCGCGTCGGGATAGACGGCGGGGTCCAGGTCGACGTTGACCGACAGGAAGCCGCCGCTGCGCGCCATGATCGTGGCGGCGTCCGGAGATGCGAGGTATGCCATCAACGCCATTGTCACCGGCCGGTCGGTGAAGGCGACGGCGGCGTCGCCACCCGCGACGACCGCACCGGCGGTGCCGTCCACGGACGGCCAGGCGAAGTACCGCGCGCCCTCGCCGACCCGGTACAGGCCGAGCTTGGCGATCTCGGTGGTGACGAAGTCTCCCTCGTACAGCATGCCGGCGCTGGGCCGGCGCCCGAAGACGTCGGCGACGGAGCGGGTGAACGTGGTCTGCAGCGCGCCGTCGGGGCCGCCCTGCAGGAACCGCGGCGAGGCCCAGTACCGACCCATGATGCGCAGCGTCTCCACGACCGTCGGATCGGTCCACGGCACCGTCCGCGCGGCCAGGCGGTCGTACGCCTCGGCGCCGGCAAGCTGCAGGTAGATGTTCTCGAACCAGTCGGTGAGCGGCCAGCCGTCGGCGCCGGGCACCGCCATCGCCGTCGTGCCGGAGTCGACGAGCGTCTGCGACACGGTGGTCAGCTCGTCGAGCGTCGTGGGCGGGGTCACGCCCGCCGCCGTGAACGCGTCGCTGCGGTACCAGATCACCGACTTGTTCGCGGCCTTGAAGTACACCCCGTAGAGCCGGCCGCCGACGCTGCCGAACCGCTGCCACTGCGGCGAGAAGTGTGTGCGGACCGCCTGCTCGGCCTCGCCGGTGATCGGTTTCGCGGCGCCGGTGGACGCGTACCGCGCGATGACGCCCGGCTGCGGGATCATGGCGACGTCGAACGGCGTCCCGGCGCGAATCCGCCCGGCGACGAGGACGTCGAGATCGCTGCCCCCGGAGGTGTACCGCACCTTCGCGCCGGTCCGGGTGCCGAACGCCCGCAGCACCCGCTCGAAGTTCGCCTGCTCGGCGCCGGTCCAGGTGCCGGCGACCTCCACCGACTGCCCGGCGTAGGGCTTGGCCGACCCGTCGGCGGGATTGCAGCCGGTCAGCAGGAGGGCGGCGCACAACACCCCGGCGACGCGGCCGCGCCTCACCATAGGCTCAGGCCGCTCTGGGCGTCGAACACCATCAGGTGCCCCATGTCGATCGCGAGCATGATCGGGTCGCCGGGCCCGGCCGCCGAGCCGCCGCTCATCCGCGCCACCAGGACGGGTGCGGGCTGGGCGAAGCCCTCGCCGTCGGCCAGCTCCAGCTGGACGATCCGGTGCGCACCCGCGAGGCGGACGTACCGCACCGTGCCGTGCAGCACCAGCGCGGCCGATCCCGCGGGGCCGGGCCCCCGCACGAGGGCGTCCTGCAGGTCCTCCGGCTGGATCCCGAGGATGACGGGCCGGCCCAGATAGCGGTGCAGCACCGGGCGCTGCCGCACGAGTTCCCGCACCGGGACCTGCTGGCCCCAGACGGCGAGGACCGGGCGGCCGGGCTGCCCGACGAGCATCGCGGGTACCCGGTTGATCGTCGGCTCGGCCACGGTGAGCGGGCCGGCGTCGCGCACGAGCAGACTGCTGTCCCTCATCGGCCTCTCCCCGGTTGCGTTCGGCGGCGTGCCATTCGAGTGTTGGTGTCCGCGGCCGGTGCGCACCAGACACGACCGCCACGTGTAGCCGTGTTGCAAGGCGTCTCACAAGATCAGCAAACGGTCGCGTCAGGCGGCCAGCCGGTACCCCCGCTTGATCACGGTCTGCACGAGGTCGAGGCCGGGCAGGGCCCGCCGCAGCCGGGACACCGCCATCTCGATCGCGTGGTCGTCGACGTCGGCCAGGCTCGGCAGCAGCCGCCGGATGTCCGCGCTGGAGTGCAGCTTGCCCGGCTCGGCGGCCAAGATCCGCAGCACCTCGACGGGCCCCTGCTGGATCGGGTACAGCGTGCCGTCCAGCAGCGCCGCGTGTCCGCGCACCTCCAGCGCATGACCGGCGACGGTGGCGTGCACGGCCCGGTCGAGGACCGACCGGGCCAGCCAGGCGGCCGTCTCCTCGTCGAACGGCATCGCCGGGGTCGCCGGGTCCACGGCACGCCGGCGCAGCACCTCGGCGCCGAGCGGGCCGCGGCAGATGGTCGGGACGTGGGTCCCGAGCTGGGCGACCACGGCCGGCAGCCGCCCGTGCTCGTCGGCGAAGCGCAGGACGTGGCCGGCCGCGACCGGGTCGAGCCAGGCGACCGCGTCGACCTGGCGGCGGCCCATCAGCTCGACGATCCGCCGCAGGCCGACGATGTCGTTGGGTGGTTCCGTCACATATGTGGGTACCTCGACCACCTCGGCGCCGCGCATGCGCAGCATCCGGCAGTACTCCGTCTGGTCCGGCGTGTCGAGCTGGACCGCGAACCGCCGCCCGCCGCCCCGGTTGGCCAGCACGTACCGGTACAGGCCGTCGGCGGTCCCGGCCGACGTCGACAGCACCTCGCGCAGGCCCTCGGCCCGCAGCGCGTCCGCGGTGCGGGCGTCCGCGGCCAGCAGGCGGGCGGAGCCCATGGCCGCGAGCAGCCGGCTCCGGTCGGGCGTCGCTCGCAGCCAGGCCCGCACTCCGGCGGCGGACGAGACCACCACGTCGTCGGGCTGCGCGTCGAGACACGCGGTCGTGGCCCGGCGCAGCACCGCCGGGTCCGGCTGCGGCACCGCGCGGACGCCCTGGATCGACACGATCCGGGCGCCGTGCTGTTCGAGCAGGTCGGCGACGCGATGCCGGCGCCGATGGCCGATCACGGCGATCGTGAACCCGCGAAGGAGGTGCGGGTCGACCGCAGCGTCGCCGGCGGCGCCGTCCCCTGCCACCCTGCCGAGTCTGCCGGTCGGGGCGGGCTGACCGGAAGAGCCGGCCCGCGGATGGCGCCGCCCGCGTCGGCGTTGTACAACGCTACGAAGGGCGGTGCGGGTCCGGCCTGGACGGGACCGACCGGCGCCGGTTCGCCGAGGCCGGCGAGGCCGGCGAGCGCGCGGGCGGCCTCGTGCGGGTCGCCCGCGCGCCGCGCCAGGTCCAGCGCGGCGCGGTACCGGTCCAGTGCGGCGTCGACCCGGCCGACGGCGTGCAGCGTCGCCCCGAGGCCGTCGAGCACAGTCGCGACGTGATGGTCGAGCAGCCGGACGAGCGCGGCCCGGTACCCGCCGATCACGCCGCGGGACCATCCCGTCGCGGCGGCGAGCTGGCGGTAGGTCAGCTCGCCGCCCCCGCTGGCCCGGGCGTGCCGCCGGCGCAGGTCGCGCAGCGCCCGGCCCAGGTCGTCGAGCGTCGCGATGCCGGCCGCCGGGTCGCCGCGCGACCCGGCGACCGGTGCCGATGCCGAGGGCCGCCCGCCGATGCCGGGAGGCTATCCCGCACCGGACGGCGGGGCTACCAGCCGGACGCCGCGCAGGGCGTCCCGTTCAGCGTGAATCCGGTGGGCGGCGTGAAAGGTACAGCCGAGCCGCCGAATCCCACGTTGGCCTGTCCACCGGGCTGGATCGTCGCGAAGTACACCGCCGGCGTGATGGTGCCGGCGGAGCCGGCGCGCGTGATGGTGCCGCCGAAGGAGCTGGCGATGGTCGCCGTGGGCGCCAGCTGGAACGTGAGGTGCCACCCGGTGACCGGCACCGTGGTGGTGTTGCGGACGTTGACCACGACCTGGTATCCGGGCGTGAACGTGATCACCTGGGCGGAACAGGACGGAGCGGGGGCGGGGTCGGCGGCGGACGCGGGGGACTGGGCGGCGGCGATCGCGGCGGCGGACACCAGCACCGACGCGAGCCGCAACGGGAGGCGATGTTTGTCCATGGCCGGATCGTGGCCGACCGCCCGCGGGCGCCGCCCCGGATCCCGGACACGGCCGGACAGCGTCGGACACGGACGTCGGCGGCCCGACGGCCGTGGGCGCTCGATCAGCGACCGGCCGCCGCGTCGAGCAGCCCTGCCGGCAGGTTCTGGTAGGCCACCGGGCGCAGGAACCGCTCGACGGCCATCGTGCCGACGGACGTGGTGCGGCCGTCGGACGTGGCCGGGAACGGGCCGCCGTGCACCATCGCCCGGTTGACCGCGACGCCCGTCGGCCAGCCGTTGTAGACGATCCGGCCGGCCTTGCGCTCCAGGACCGGCAGCAGCCGGCGGACGAGCGCGGCGTCGGCCGGGCCCGCCTGGAGCGTGGCGGTGAGCTGCCCGTCCAGGATCTCGGCGGCCTGCAGCAGCTCATCGGCGTCGGCGCAGACGACGAGCAGCGACGCGGCGCCGAAGATCTCCTCCTGCAGCTCGCCGCCGCGCTCGGTGCGGAAGGCCTTGCCGGTGGTCTCGAAGACGGCCGGCGCGGCGCCGTCGACGCCGCCGGCGAGCTGCCGCACGTCTTGTGCCGCGGCCCGGCGGAGGACGCCCTCGCGGTACGCCGCGGCGATGCCGGCCGTCAGCATCGTGTCCCCGGCCCTGCCCCGAAGGGCCTCGGCGAGCGCGGCGCGGAACGCGTCGAGTCCCTCGCCCTCGACCGCGAACAGCAGCCCCGGGTTGGTGCAGAACTGCCCGGCGCCCATCGTGAGGGAGGCCGCGAACCCGGTCGCGGTCGGCGCCGCCTCGGTCGCGAGCCGCTCGGGCAGCAGGAAGACCGGGTTGACGCTGGACATCTCCGCGTACACCGGGATGGGCACCCGGCGCCGCTGCGCGGTGGCGAGGAGCGCGAGCCCGCCCGCCCGGGAGCCGGTGAACCCGACGGCGGCCACGTTGGGGTCGGCGACGAGCTGCTGGCCGATGTCGTTGCCGGCGCCGAAGACGAGCGAGAACGTCCCGTCGGGCAG
>NZ_BMPI01000093.1 GCF_014647515.1 Dactylosporangium sucinum
AGACGCAGGGGGATCTCATCAACAAGTTCCCGGGCAGCGAGGTCCTGCCCGTGAGCGTGCCGGTCCCGTACACGAAGCCCGACGGCACCACCGGCACCGACCTGTACCTGAGCAAGGACGGACGAACCGCGCCGCTCGGTAGGTGCCGGCCCGCACGCCGCGGCCGAGGCGTGCGGGCCGGCGTGGACCGGTCAGCTTCCGGCGGCCGCCTGCCGGATGAGGTCGGCCACGGCGCCGGGCTGGGACACGTAGATCGCGTGGCTGCCGGTCGCCTCGACGACTGTGGCGCCGGCCCGGGCGGCCATCGTGCGCTGCGCCGGCGGCGGGATCATCCGGTCTTCGGTGGCTACGAGGTACCAGCTGGGCCGGTGCCGCCAGGCCGGCTCGGTGACGGCGCCGGCCAGGGCGTTGACGCCCCACGGCACCTGCGAGTCGGCGAGGAACCGGGCGTCCTGCGGTGACAGGTCCGCCGCGAACGAGGCGTGGAACTTGTCCCGGTCGAGGAACAGGAACCCGTCGACCGGGGGCAGGATCGGTGGCACCGGCGCGCCCGGCGGCGGGTCGGCGATGAGCGTGTTGACCGACTCGCCCTTCTCGGGGGCGAACGCGGCGATGAAGACCAGCGCGGCGACGGCGTCGTGGGTGCCGGCCTCGGAGATCACGGCGCCGCCGTACGAGTGGCCGACCAGGACTGCCGGCCCGTCCTGCGCGTCGAGGATCTGGCGGGTGGCGGCCGCGTCGCCGGCCAGGGACAGCGTCGGGTTCTGCACGACAGAGACCCGCATGCCGTCGGCGACGAGCAGCCGGTGCACCGCCTGCCAGCCCGAGCCGTCCACGAATCCGCCGTGGACGAGCACGACGTTGCGCACCGAATTGGTACTCATGGCGTTTTTCCTTTCGTTCGGATCCGAAACTTCAGCGGGCCGTGCGGCGCACGAAACCACTGACCACCTCCGCGAACCGGGCCGGTTGTTCCAGGTGCCCGAAGTGACCGCTGTCCTCGAGCACCTCCAGCTCGGCGTCGGGAAGGAGCTTGTGCATTTGGCCCGCCCAGCGCGGGCCGCAGATGAAGTCGTGGCGTCCGGCCACGACGAGTGCCGGCACCTCAACCAGGGCAAGCCGGTCACGGTCGTCGATGGTCACCGGGGACAGGCAGTCGTCGAGGCCCGAGATGTAGGAGCCGCTGACCTGCCGGCGGATCGGGTCGAACTCCTGTTCCCGGGCCCAGTAGTCGGCGAAGTAGACCGGGAACAGCCGGCGGGCCACGTCGGTGAACGCGTCGTCGGCGGCGATCGCGGGGACCTCGCGCCAGGCCGCGAGGACGTCGTCCAGCCGCGGGTCGCCGGCGTGCCGCGCGGCAAAGAGCTCCAGGTTGCGCGCGGCCTCGGCATAGTGCTCGGGGCCGGTGGCGGGCGCGCTGTCGTACAGGATGACCCCAGCCAGACGGCCGGGCCTGAGCGAGGCGTAGTACTGAGCGACGAAGCCGCCGTGCGAGTGGCCGAGCAGGTGCACGCTGGGTACGCCGAGGCGGTCGATCACGGCGTCGAGCGCCTCGGCGTACCGTTCGCGGGTGTAGCCGTTCGGGTGCGTGGGCAGGCGGGGCGAGGCGCCGGTGCCGATCGGCTCCACGTACACGGTTGTCACCTGCCGCTCGAGCAGCGGCATGCGCAGGTACTCCCAGTGGAAGCCGGGTCCGCCGGGGTGGACCAGGCAGACCGGGCCGGCGCCGAACACGTGGCAGCGCACATCCATGAGCGTTTTCTCCCGCATCCGGAGGGGATCTGTCCCCAACTGGATGCGGAGTGCGGCCGGAAAGTTCGGTCGCACCGCCCGATCCCGCGTCTCCCGCGCGTGGCTATCCCGTGCGGGCGACGGGGTGGAACAGGCGCAGCTGCTTGACCCGGTGCTCACGCAGGGTCATGAGCCAGACCACCGACGGCTGGCAGCAGTAGTCGGCGTGATCCGGCGACGTGATCAGCTCGGCCTCCCAGATGAGCAGGTCGGTGCTGCCGATCACGT
Source organism: Dactylosporangium sucinum (assembly GCF_014647515.1). Classification (GTDB taxonomy): domain Bacteria; phylum Actinomycetota; class Actinomycetes; order Mycobacteriales; family Micromonosporaceae; genus Dactylosporangium; species Dactylosporangium sucinum. Next base: position 2,020 of record NZ_BMPI01000093.1, read on the forward strand.
TGGTCAGGCGCTGGCGGACGCCGTGCTGGACATCCGAGTCCATCGCGTCGACCACGAAGTCCCGGCCGAGGCCGACCTCCCCCTGCGGGCCGAGCGTGCGGACATCCGGCCACCAGCCATCCCGTACGACGGCGGCGAACTCGCCGTTGCGGGTGCCGGCCAGCACCTGCTCGGCGTCCCGCCAGCGGGCGGCCGTCCGGGCCCGAAGGTCGCCGAACTGCTCGCCCGCGGCGCGCCGCAGCAGCTCGGTGAGATTGCCTTTGGCCTGGTTGAGGCGGCTGCGGACGGTGCCGACCGGGATGCCGCACAGCGCGGCGATCTGCTCGTACGAACTCACGTCGCTGAAGTACCGAAGCACCGTCACCAGCCGCAACGGCTCGGACAGCTCGCCGAGCGCACGCCAAAGCCAGCCCTGCGTGGCGGCCTCGTCGAGCAGCTCGTCCGGCGCCGGTTCACGCGACGGCAGCACGACGTCGGTGAGCAGGCCCGCCGGGACGGTGCGCGACTCCCGAATCCGCATGCGGCAAATGTTGCGCACCACCGCGCACAACCAGCCCCCGACGGCCTCCGGGTCACGCACGTCCCGGATCCGCCGGATCGCCACAATCGTGGCGTCCTGAACCGCGTCCTCGGCGGCGGCCGGGTCACGCAGCATGCTCAGGGCGGCCGCCATCATACCGGCACGGTTCTCCGCGATCAGCAGGCCGAGCGCCGCCATGTCACCGGCCTGAGCGGCATACACGAGTTCCATAACTACCGGATGCGCAGGGAGGGTCGAAAGTTCGACGGCCAGGACCGGCGACACTGCTCGTCGAGCATAGCCGGGGTGCGCGGAGAGTGGGCTGGGCGAAGCCGACGCCGGTCAGCAGTACCTCGGCGTGGCGCCGCCACGCGTCCGGAGCGGCGCCTCCGCGTCGTCGGCCGCCTGCTTGGGTCACCGATCGTCTTGGTGATGACCGTCGCCGGGTGGCGTGCCGAGGGCGGTGAGGCTGGCGCGCGCGTCGCCGGCGTGCAGGGATCCGAGGTCGGTGTAGAGGGTCAGGGCGTGTTCGTAGTGGTGCCGGGCGAGGGCAGAGCGGCCGAGGGCTCGGTGAGCGTGGCCGAGGCTCGCGTGGGCCCGTGCCTGCTGGTCGCCGGGGGGCGGTGCTCAGCACGGTGGTGAGGTGGGGCAGGGCGTCGGTGGGGCGGCCGGCGGCGATCGCGGCTTCGCCCAGGCCGTTGCGTGCTCGGGCCTCGCCGTCCCGCTCGCTGGACTCCTGGAAGAGGGCGAGGGCCTGTCGGTGGAGCCCGGCGGCCCGGTCGGGTAGGCCGAGTCGGGTGTGGACGTTGCCCAGGCCGTCCAGCGGCCAGGCCTCGCCGCGTGGCCAGCCGAGTCGCCGGCACAGCGCCAGCTCCTGCTCATGGTGATCGGCGGACGCCTGGTAGCGGCCCCGGCCCTCCTCGACGGTGCCGAGGCTCGTCAGGACGCGCGCTTCGCCGATCGTGTCACCGATCTGCCGGTACAGGGTCAGGGCACGCTCAGCGGCGTCCCTGTGCACCGGGTTCCGCCAGCATTCGCCCTGCTCGTTGCCTTTCCCGCCGGTCCCGTCCGGCCGGCCGCCACGGGCGGTGACCCGTTGCAGGTCTACGGTGCTTCCGCTGCTGGCGCACGCCCGCCGCAGACCGCTGTATCGCCCACGGCAATTTGTTCTGTGGCAGAAGTAATTAACCGTGACATACTTCTGCGGTGAATTCCTCAAGGGGTGCGCAGCCGTCCCGTCCGGAGCCGGCGCCCGCCTGGTCGCCTCCCGCCGACCGCTCGCTCGCCGTGATGCTCGAGGTGCTGATCCACGGGCCCCTCTCACGAACCGAGATCGCGCGCCGGCTGGACCTGTCACAGCCCTCCCTCTCGCGCCTCAGTGCACCGCTGCTCGAGGGCGGCCTGCTCGTGGAGGGCGAGGAGCGCAGTGACGGACGAACCGGTCGCCCCTCCCGCCCACTCGACGTCGTCGCGGACTCGCGCCACTTCATCGGGGTGAAGCTGACCGGCGATGAGGCGCTGGGCGTCGTCACCGACCTGCGGGCCAACGTGGTCGCTTCGTCCGCCCGGAGCCTGCCCAGCCGCGATCCGGAGGAGGTGGCCGACGCCCTGGCCGCCCTGGCGCTCGAGCTGTCCGCGGGCGTGCCGGCCGTCGCCGCGCTGGGGGTCGGGCTGGGCGGCCTGGTCAACGGGCGGAACGAGGTCGTCCGCGCGCCCTTTCTGGGGTGGGCGCGGGTCCCGCTGGGCCGGATGCTGAGGGACCGGACCGATCTGCCGACGATCGTCGAGAACGACCTGGTGGCCCTCACCGAGGCGGAGCACTGGTTCGGCGCCGGGCGGTGGCTGGAGCGCTTCGCCGTGCTCACAGTCGGGGCGGCCGTGGGCTACGGCCTCGTCATCCACGACCGGATCGTCGTCGGCGAGGACTCCGGTGTGGGGCTGGTCGGCCACTGGCCCCTGCAGCCGTTCGGCCCGATGTGTCCCGAAGGACACCAGGGCTGCGCGCAGGCGCTGCTCGCGATGCCGTCCATCGTGAAGTCGGTGTCGATGGTGCTCGACCGGCCGCTCACCTATGATGCGTGCCTCGACCTGGCCGAGGCCGGCGACCCGGCGGCCCGCCGCATCGTCGACGACGCCGGGCGTGGCCTCGGGCGGCTCATCGCAGCCATCGGCAATCTCACCGCGCCCCAGGCGATCCTGCTCGGCGGTGAGGGTGTCCGGCTCGCGCGGGTTGCCGCCACCGCGATCTCCCAGGGCATCCAGCAGGACCGGGATCCCCGCGCCAACGCCCTCAACGTCCACATCCTCGACGGCGACGCGACCGAGTGGTGCCGGGGAGCCGCCGTCATGGCGATCCAGAAGTACGTGCTCGGCGACCAGTCGCGGCGGCGGTAGCGCGGCAGGGATCCGTCTCCGCACGCCGGCGTGCGGAGACGGCTAATTTCTTTCTTGACGAATGCAATTAACATGCGCTTAACTACTCGCCATGATGCTGCTGGCCACGCCCACGGCGGTCGCGGACGCGACCGCGGCGAGCATCTTCGTGACGGTCCTCGCCAGGGGGCCGATCGCACGGTCGGAGATCGCGACCGCCCTCGGCCTGTCGGCCGGCACGATCTCCAGGGCGGTCCGGCCGCTGCTGGACTCGGGCTACCTGGTTGAGGACGGTGCCGGCGGACCGCCGCGCCTGGGCCGCCCGGTCGTCCCGTTGCGGGTCGTCGCGGACCGGGAGTTCATGGTCGGCGTCAAGCTGACCGCGGACCACGTCTGCGGTGTCGTGGTCGACCTGCTCGCCCAGGTCCGGGCCAGCCGGGAGGCCGCCGTGACCGACACCTCGGTGCCCGCGGTGGTGGCGACGGTGACGGATCTCGTGGAACAGTTGCGCGCCGACGCGCCCGGTCCGGTGACCCGGATCGGTATCGGCGTCGGTGGCCACGTGGATTCCGCGGCGCAGCTGATCCGCTTTGCGCCCTTCCTGAACTGGCGGGACGTTCCGCTGCCGGAGCTGGTGTCGGCGACGACCGGCCTGCCGGTGGTGGTCGAGAACGACGTCAACTCCCTCACGGCGGCGGAGCAGTGGTTCGGTGCGGGCGTCGACGTGCCGTCATTCGCGGTCGTCACCATCGGCGCCGGCATCGGCTGCGGTCTGGTCATCGCCGGCAGCCTGGTCCACGGCGCGGTCGGCCTGGCCGGCGAGCTCGGCCACATCCCGATCTCCGCGGACGGCCCGCGGTGCCGGTGCGGCAACACCGGCTGCGTCGAAACGGTCGCGTCCGAGGAGGCGATCCTGCGTCGAGTGCGGGCCGCGAGTGGGCGCGACGATCTGGACCTGGCCACGGCCGTCGCGCTCGGCCGGGCCGGCGATCGGGATGCCGTCGGCGCCTTCACCGCCGCCGGCGACGCGCTCGGCCGCGCCCTCGCCGTGGTGGCGAACCTGATCAATCCGCACCGCATCGTGCTGTCCGGCGAAGGCCTGGCAGCCAGTGACCTCTTCGAAAGCGCGGCGCGTGCATCGTTCGCCACCCACGCGTTCGGTCAGGCCGTCGAATGTGACCTCATCACCCGTCCGCTGCCCGACCACACCTGGGCACGGGGAGCGGCGGCAGTCGCCATCCAGCACCTGTTCCTCGGCCCCACGCCCACCAACGGCCGCTGACCGACCCTGGGCCCGCCAGCGGTGACCGTCCACACCCCGGTCACTCCGGTCACCCCGCCCCAACCCCCACCCGAAGGAGTCCGAGCACCGTGCACACTGTATTCACTCGCCGGCGCATGCTGGCCACCGCCTTACTCGCCACGGCAGCCGTCCCGCTCGCGGCATGCGGCGGAGAGGACGAGCCCTCCTCGTCCTCGTCCGGAGACGCGCTGACCGGCACCATCAACTTCTGGCACGGCTACAGCAGCGACGCCAAGGAGATCAAGGCACTCCGCGACGTCATCATCCCCGGCTTCCAGGCCAAACACCCGGGCACCACGGTCAAGGACGTCGCGGTCAAGGACAGCGACCTGCGGCAGAAGGTGCTGACCGCGGCGACGGGCGGGCAGGGACCCGACGTGCTGCGCGCCGACATCGCCTGGGTCAGCGAGATGGCCAAGCTCGGCCTGCTCGAGCGGCTCGACAAGGCGATGCCCGACTTCAAGACCTACGCCGACAAGGTGTTCCCGGGCGCGCTGGCCACCAACCGGTACCGCGACGGCTACTACGGCCTTCCGCTCGACACCAACACGCGCGTGCTGATGTACAACGCGGACACGCTGGCCAAGGCCGGTGTCACCAAGCCGCCCGCGACCTTCGAGGAGGTGACCGCGCTCGGCGACAAGCTCGCCGGCACGAACGTGCAGGCGTTCTACGAGGGCGGGCTCGGCGGCTGGCAGATCCTGCCCTGGATCTGGTCCGCCGGCGGCGACATCACCGACGCCGACTACACCAAGGCGACCGGCCACCTCAACAGCCCGCAGTCCCTGGCGGGGGTGCAGCTGCTCTTCAACCTGTACGGGAAGAAGCAGGTCGCGAACAACATCACCGGGGCCACCGGCGGTGTGGACGGATCCGCGGGCCTGCCGACCGGGAAGTACGCGACGATCCTCGACGGCCCCTGGATGTACCCGATCTTCGCCAGCCAGTACCCGGACTTCAAGGTGCAGGTGGCGCCGGTCCCGGCCGGCCCCGGCGGGAGCATCAGCGTCGTCGGCGGCGAGGACGTCGTCGTGTTCAAGGGCTCCAAGAACAAGGCGCTCGCCATGGAGTTCAGCCGCTATCTGCTCTCCGATGAGGCGCAGACCGCGTTCGCCAAGGCGGGCCAGATGTCGGTGCTCAAGGACCTCGACCAGGCCACGATCAACCCGACGTTCGGGCCGTTCGCGCAGCAGTTGAAGACCGCTCGTCCGCGCCCCCCGGTGCCCTCCTGGAGCAAGATCAACGATCTGCTGGAGAAGAAGCTGCAGGCCGCGTTCAAGGGTGAGACGAGTGTGCAGCAGGCGCTGGACGCCGCCGCCGCCGAGATCGACACCCTGCTCGCCAAGGACTGAATGGCATGTCGGCCTCCGTGTCCACCGTTGCCCGGCGCCCGCGCGCCGGGCGACGGCCCCCGAACCCCGCGCCGCGGCGACGCCGGAGCCGCGCGGAACTCTTCGGCCGCCTTGTCCCGTACCTGCTGCTCGCACCCGCGGTCGCGTTCTTCGTCACGGTCATGCTGGTGCCGATGGGCAAGGCGGTCCAGGTCAGCCTGTACGAGTGGAGCCCGATCCCCGGCGCCGAGAACACCTTCCTGGGTGCGGGGAACTACACCCGGGCGTTCGGCGACGCGGAGTTCGGCCGCAGCGTCATCAACGCGGTCGTCTACATGCTCGTCACCGTGCCCGGCCAGATCGTGCTCGGGCTCTTCCTGGCGCTGCTGCTCAACAACCGGCTGCCGGGTCGCACGCTCTTCCGCGTGTTGTTCTACCTGCCCGTCGTCACCAGCTGGGTCGTGGTCTCGCTGTTGTTCCGCTACCTGTTCGCCAACGACGGCGCGCTGAACTGGCTGCTCGTCGAGGCGCTCGGCGTCTCTCAGGAGCCGGTGGGCTGGCTCGACTCACGCTGGACGGCCATGGTCACGCTCTGCGCGCTGGGCATCTGGAAGGGCGTGGGATGGACGGCGGTGATCCTGCTGGCCGGACTGCAGGGAGTCCCGGCCGAGCAGCAGGAGGCGGCCGCCGTGGACGGCGCCGGCTACCTGCGCCGGCTGTGGCACGTCACCCTGCCCGCGCTGCGCCGCACCCTGCTCTTCGTGACCATCCTGCTCGGCATCGGCGGCCTCCAGGCGTTCATCCAGGTCCTGCTCCTCACCGACGGCGGGCCGGCCGGACAGACCGAGATGCCCCTGACGTACGTCTACAAGCAGGCGTTCGACTTTCTCGACTTCGGATACGGCTCGGCGCTGGCCGTGTTGATGACCGCCGCCGTCCTGATCGTCTCGATCACCCAGACCGCCTTCTTCAACCGCCTCGACAGGGGGGTGCAGTGATCGCCACGCCGGTGTCCCGCCGAATCGTCAGGTGGGCACGTCTGCTGACCCTCGGCGCGGGTGCCGTCGTCATGGTGCTGCCCCTCGTGTACATGGTCAGCGTCTCGTTCACACCGAACGTGCTCGCCTTCGCCTGGCCGCCCAGGCTGATGCCGCAGGACCCCACGGTCGCCAACTACGTCGAGGCGTGGAACACCAACGACTTCGGCCGGTACTTCGCCAACTCGGCGCTGGTCGCCTGCGCCACGACGCTGCTCACCACGCTGCTGTCGGCGCTGGCCGCCTACGCCTTCGCCCGGTTCACCTTTCCCGGTCGCTCGCTGCTGTTCTGGACGCTGATGCTCGGCCTGATGGTGCCCAGCATGGTCATCCTCCTTCCGCAGTTCCTGGTCGCCACCACGCTCGGCCTCACCAACTCACTCACCGGCCTGGTCGTCTTCTACGTCGGCGCCGGCATCGCCTTCAACACATTCCTGTTGCGTGGCTTCTTCGAGCGGGTGCCGGTCGAGCTCGACGAGTCCATGACCGTGGACGGAGCCGGCCCGCTGCGCCGCTTCGTCGCGTTGTACCTGCCCATCGCGCGGCCCGCCCTCGCCACCTCCGCGGTCTTCGCCTTCCTGGCCGCCTGGGACGAGTACTCCTGGGCGTTGACGAGCATCACCGACCCCGAGAAAAGCACACTTCCGCTGGCGATCGCCCAGTTCCAGGGCGCGCATCTCACGAGCTGGAGCCTCGTGTTCGCCGCGTCGCTCATCGGGGTGGGCCCGGTGGTGCTGATCTACCTGCTGGGCCAGAAACACTTCGTCACCGGCCTCACCTCAGGCGCGCTGAAATCCTGAAGGAGAACACGATGCTGCTCCCGAGCAAGGCCTCCTACCTGCCCGGCGAAAGCGTCCACGTCGACGTGTCACCGGCCGGCCACCACCGCCGGCTGCGCGTGTCACACCTCGGCGTGGAGGTTGCCACGACGGACGTGGCGCCCGGCGCGGATCGAGTCGTCCTGCCCGCCCTGCCCGAAGGCGGCTACGCCGTCGCGCTGCTCGACGACCGGCACGACACGCGGTGGACCGCGGTCGAGATCCTCGCCGACCCGGTGTCCCGGCTGCGGTACGGATTCGTGGCAAGCTTCGCGCCCGGCCGGGACGTCGACGCGGTCCTGTCGCACTTCCGCCGCTTGCACCTCAGCGGCGCGCAGTTCTACGACTGGGCCTACCGGCACGCCGACCTGGTCGGCCCGGTCGAGTACCAGGACCCGCTCGGCCAGCCCGTCGCCATCGAGACCGTCCAACGGCTCGCCGGCGGGCTCCGTGACGGCGGCACGCTGCCCATCGGCTACGCCGCCGTATACGGCGTCGGCAAGGACGAATGGCCGGCGTGGGAACACATCGCCCTGGTCCAGCCCGACGGTACACCGTACGCACTCGGTGACTTCCTGCAACTGGTCGATCCCAGCGACCCCGCGTGGCTGGCACACTTCACCGCCGACCTGCGCGCGGCCGTACGCGCCGGCAGCTTCGCCGGATTCCACCTCGACCAGTACGGTTGGCCGCGCCACGCGATGCGCCCGGACGGGCGGAGCGTCGACCTGGCGCGGGCCTTCGACACCCTCATCCAGGCCGTCCGGACGGCGCTGCCGGAGGCGACCCTCATCTTCAACAACGTCAACGACTTCCCGGCCTGGGTCACCACCGCCAGCCCACAGGACGTCACCTACACCGAGGTCTGGGATCCGCACCACACGCTCGCCGACCTGGCGGCGGTGGCGACCCGGTCCCGCACGCTCGCCCCGACCCGGCCCGCGGTTCTCGCCGCCTACCAGACGGTCTACGCGAACCACCCGCCCGAGGTCGCCGACCTCACGACCCGGTTCACCATGGCGACCGCGTTCTCGCACGGCGCCACCCAGCTGCTCGCCGGCGAGTCCGGCAGTGTGCTGGTCGATCCGTACTACGTGCGCAACCATCGAGTCCTCCCGTCCACGTCGGACCTGCTCCAGCGCTGGTACGACCTGCTGGTGGCCGCCGGCGACGTGCTGCTGGCCCCCGGGATCCACGACATCACCCGGTCGGTGGCCGGTGCCTACAACGACGAGATCGACGTGATCGGGCCCGACGGCGTCACCATCTCGCACGAGGCCCGGCCCGGCACGGTCTGGCGCCGGGTCGTCGACACGCCGCAGGGCATCGTCATGCACCTGATCAACCTCACCGGCCAGGAGGAGACCGGCTGGGACACCCCCAAGGCCGCGCCGCCGCCGGTGACGGGTCTGCGGTTGCGGATGCGCCGGTGTGTACCGCAGCTGCCGGCGATCCGCGTCGCGGACCCGGATCGGGGCCCTGCCTTCGCAGCCGTGCCCGCCGTCGCGGACGGCGAACACGTCGAGGCGGAGCTCCCACCGCTGGACGTCTGGGAGATCGTCTTCATCCCCCGATGACCGCTCATCCACCCTCAACCAGGAGAAGCTCATGACAACGACTGATCGGGCCTGGTGGCGCGACGCGGTGGTCTACCAGGTCTACGTCCGTTCGTTCGCTGATGCAGACGGAGACGGCATCGGCGACCTCGCCGGACTGTCCGAGCGGTTGGATCACCTGACGCGCCTGGGTGTGGACGGGCTCTGGCTCAACCCGTGCTATCCGTCGCCCGGCGCCGACCACGGGTACGACGTCGCCGACTACATGGACATCGACGCCCGTTACGGCGGGCTGCCGGCCTACGACGCGCTGCTGGCCGAGGCGCATCGGCGCGGCCTGCGTGTGTTGATGGACCTCGTGCCCAACCACTGCTCCGTGGAGCACGCGTGGTTCGTCGCGGCACTCGAGGCGCAGCCGGGATCGCCGGAACGCGAGCGGTTCATCTTCCGCGCCGGCCGCGAGGACGGCGCCATCCCGCCCAACAACTGGCGATCAGTCTTCGGCGGACCGGCATGGACCCGCGTCGAGGGCACCGACCAGTGGTACCTGCACAGCTTCGATCCCTGCCAGCCCGACTTCAACTGGCGCAATCCCGAGGTCGCCGAGTATTTCGACAAGGTACTGCGGTTCTGGTTCGACCGTGGCGTCGACGGCATCCGCATCGACGTGGCGCACATGCTGTTCAAGCACGCCGACCTGCCCGACTGGATGTTCCCGCCGGACGGCGAGTCCGACTACAACGGGCACGCACAGAACCAGCCGGAGGTGCACGAGGTGTTCCGGCGGTGGCGGGCACTGGCCGACTCGTACGGCCGGGATCTGACCCTCGTCGGCGAGATCTGGGTGCCCACCGTGACGGATCTGGCCGCCTACCTCCGGCCGGACGAGCTTCCGCAGGCCTTCTACTTCGACCTGCTCATGTGTCCGTGGGACGCGGGAGCGTTCCAGGCCTCGGTGTCCCGCGGTCTCGCGGAGATCGCCGCCACCGGAGCCACCGTCACGTGGACCCTGGCCAGCCACGACGTCCACCGCGCGGTCACCCGGTTCGGCCTGCGTGCCGCCGAGCCGCCCCACTCCGCCGATCCGGTCGGCAACATCGCCCGGGCCCGCGGAGACGTGGACGTCGCCCGCGGACTGCGCCGGGCCCGCGCGGCACTGTTGCTGCTGCTCGCCCTGCCGGGATCGGTCTACCTGTACCAAGGAGAAGAGCTCGGCCTGCCCGAGGTGCTCGACCTGCCCGACGACGCGCGCCAAGACCCGATCTGGTTGCGCTCCGGCGGCACCGAGCACGGCCGCGACGGCTGCCGCGTGCCCCTGCCGTGGCGAGCCGACGGCCCGTCATTCGGCTTCGGTCCGGGGCCAGGGAGCTGGCTGCCGCAGCCGGCCTGGTACGCCGAACACGCGGTGGAGGAACAATGGCGGACACAGCACTCGACGCTGCGCCTCTACGCCGATGCGCTCGCCAGCCGCAAAGCGCTCGCCGATGAGCTGGCGGATCGCGACCTGCGCTGGTTGGACGTGCCGGGACGGCCCGATGTGCTCGCCTATCAGCGTGGCGAACTCATCTGTGTCACCGTCTTCGGCGAGCAGCCGCTCTCCCCGCCGGCGGCCTGGGGAAGGGTTGTGCTGGCGTCGGCGCCGCCCCACGGCGGACAGCTGGCTGGCGAGTCGGCTGCTTGGCTGAAGTCGGCGGACGCGTAGGTCGGTTCGGGACGTCACCCGACATGCTGGGGATGTCGGTCGCGCTGCGGCGGCGCCGAACCGGATCCGGCGAAGCCCGGGATGCGCGGTGTGCGCATCCCGGGCCACGGGGTTGAGCCGGTACCGGTTCAGACGTGTGCGGGCTGCCGCTGATCGGTCTGGTCGGCATGTTCGGCGGCGAGGCGGCGGGTGAGGCCCTCGCCCTCGACGTCGACGTTGGGCAGGAGCCGGTTGAGCCAGCGCGGCAGCCACCAGGCCGAGCGGCCGAGCAGCGACAGGACCGCGGGAACGATGGTCATGCGGACGAGGAACGCGTCGATGGCCACGCCGAAGGCGAGCGCGAAGCCGAGGGACTTGATGATGTCCTGGTCGGTGAAGATGAACCCGGCGAAGACGGCGATCATGATGAGCGCGGCGGCGGTGACGACGCGGGCACCGTGCCGCATGCCGGTGATGATCGCGTCGTCCGGCGTGGCGCCGTGGACGAACTCCTCCCGGGTACGGGTGACGAGGAAGACCTCGTAGTCCATGGCGAGCCCGAAGAGGATGCCGACGAGGAAGATCGGCATCAGGGACATGATCGGTCCGGTGCCGGTGAGACCGAAGACGTCGGCGAGCCAGCCCCACTGGAAGACCGCGACGAGAGCGCCGAACGTCGCCGCGACGGACAGCAGGAACCCGAGGGTGGCCTTCAGCGGCACGAGAATGCTGCGGAAGACGAGCATGAGCAGGATGAACGCAAGCCCGACGACGACGGCGAGGTAGGGCACGAGCGCGCCGACGAGCTTGTCGGACACGTCGATGTTCAGCGCGGTGGTGCCGGTAACGGAGACGGTGGCGCCGGTGTCGGTCTTGATCTGCGCCTCGTGGTCGCGGATCGCGGCGACAAGGTCCTTGGTGGCGTCCGCTGTGGGGGCGCTGGCGGGGATGACGGTGAGGATGGCGGTGTCACCGGCCTGGTTGACGTTCGGCGGGGTGACCGCGACGACGTCGTCGAGCTCGGCGATGGTCTCCCCCGCCCGGGCGGCGGCGGCCTGTGCCTTCCCCGCGCCGGCCTCCACGACGATGACCAGCGGGCCCTGGAAGCCGGGCCCGAAGCCCGCGGCGAGCTGGTCGTACGCCTTGCGTTGGGTGCTGGCCGGGTTGGCGGTGCTGTCGTCGGGCAGCGCGAGCCGCAGGCTCATCGCGGGCACGGCGACGAGCAGCGCGACGCCGAGGGACAGCACGAGCACGGGGATGCGGTGGCGGAGCACGAGGCGGGCCCACCGCTCACCGAACGGGGTCTTCGCCGACCGCGCGTGGCCGGCGGCGGTGCTGAGCTGCCGCTTGCTGAGGATGCGCCGGCCGGCGAAGCCGAGCAGAGCGGGCAGCAGCGACAGGGTGATGAGCACGGCAATGGCGACGGTGCCGGCGGCGGCGATGCCCATGGAGGTGAGGAACGGGATGCCGACGACGGACAATGCGGAGAGGGCGATGATCACGGTGAGGCCGGCGAAGACGACCGCGGATCCGGCGGTGCCCACGGCGCGGCCGGCAGCGTCCTCGCCGGCGCGGCCGGCGGCCAGCTCGTGGCGGTAACGGGAAACGACGAACAGGGCATAGTCGATGCCGACGGCGAGGCCGAGCATGGTGGCCAGCGCCGAGGTGGATCCGTTGAGGTCGAACAAGCCGGTGGCGATCTGGATGCCGAGCATGCCGATGCCGACGCCGAGCACGGCGGTGAGCAGCGGCAGGCCGGCGGCGACCATGGCGCCGAAGGTGATGGCGAGCACGATCGCGGCGATGACCACGCCGAGCAGCTCGGTGCCGCCGCCCTCGCCGGCCTGCTGGGTGACCGCTCCGCTGAACTCCACCTGCACGCCGTCGGTCTGGCCGGTGCGCCCGGCCGCGATGAGTGCGTCGCGGTCGGCGGTGTCGACATCGTCGGCCTTCACGCCGTAGGCGACGGTGGCGTATGCGGTTTGCCCGTCCGGGGAGACGGCCTTGGCCTGGAACGGGTCGACGACCCCGGTGACCTGCGGCGCCTTGGCCAGCGCGGTGACGGCCCGCTCGACCGCCGCCTGCTGGGCGGGGTCGGTGAGTTTCGCGGTGCCGGAGACGGTGAACACCACCTTCGCGGTGGCGTTGTCGCCGGAGCCGCCGCCCATCTTCGACTTGATGACCTCCATCGCCCGCACCGACTCGGTGCCGGGGATGGACAGCGTGTCGCTCGGCGGCCCGGACAGCTTCGCGGCGCCGATGCCGAACGCGATGAGCAACGCCAGCCACAGTACGGCTACCAGACGGCGCCGCCGGAACGAGAACCGGCCGAGTCGGTACAACAAGGTCGCCACGGGAACTGTCCTCCGCATGATCGTCGGTTGCAACGAGTACGAGCTCCACGATCGCCAAGATCAGAGCAAGGATCGTCGTCCGCGCGCAGGCAGCGGCTACCACGATCGCAGTATTCGCGCCGCCGCCTCGCTACTGCGCGCGTACGACGGCGCACTCAGCAGGTCTCGCCTACCGTCGTGAAGGTGCGATCAAACGTGTTCCACCCGAACCGCAACCGGCTGGCCCCCGTTCAGCAGTGGCTGCTGGACCTGCTGTTCGTCGGCTTGATCGCACTGGTGGTGGTGCAGATTGAGTGGCCCACCGGCCCCGCCCGGGCGGTGGCGGTCGGCGTGGTGAGCGTCGCCTGCGTGCTGACGCGGCGGCGGTGGCCGATCCCGGCGCTGCTGGTCGGGACCGCCGCGACGCTGGCCGAGGTCATCGCCAGGGCGCCGGCCACGACGCTGACGCTCACGCTCGGCGTGCTGATGTACGCTGCCACCCGCTACACCGACCGGACCCGGCCGTGGGTGCTCGCGCTCGGTGTCGCCGGCGTGCTGTTCGTCGCCGGAATGCTGGTCGATGCCGCGCAGTGGTGGCAACTCGGCACCTTCGCGCTGTTCGCGTGGATCGGCGGCGGCGCCGCAGTGGGAGACGCGGCGCGCAATCGGCGTGCCTACATCGCCGAGGTGACCGAGCGCGCCCGGCAGGCCGAGCAGACCCGTGAGGACGAAGCCCGCCGGCGGGTGATGGACGAGCGGCTGCGAATCGCTCGCGAGCTGCACGACGTGGTCGCACATCACATCGCGGTCATCAACGTGCAGGCCGGCGCGGCCGGGCACGTGCTGCGCAAGAATCCGGACCTGGTGTGGCCGGTGCTGGAGCACATCCGGCAGGCGTCCGACACCGTGCTGCGCGAGATCAGGTCCGTGATCGGGGTGCTGCGCGAGCCCGGTGAGGCCGACAGCACCGAACCGAGCTCGGGCCTGGACCGGGTGCCGGACCTGTTGGCCAACCTGACCGCGACCGGTTTCACGGTCGCCGCCCGCACCGACGGCGACGCCCGGCCGTTGCCGGCGATCGTGGACCTGGCCGCGTACCGCATCGTGCAGGAGGCACTGACGAACGCCCACCGCTACGGCGACGGCGACGCCGAGCTGACGATCGCCTGGACCGCCGAGGCGGTCACCGTCGAGGTGACCAACCGGATCGGCCTGTCCCGGCCCGCCGGGCCGGGCGGCTCCGGGTTCGGGTTGATCGGCATGCGGGAGCGGGCCGCCGCCGCGCACGGCACCGTCACCACCGGCCGCGCTCCCGACGGCCGGTTCCGGGTCTGTGCGACCCTGCCGCTGCACGAGCCGGGCACCGCGCACCGCTACGACACCACCGGCACCGGTGGGGAAGGAGACCAGCAGCCGTGACGATCCGTGTGCTGCTCGCCGACGACCAGGCCCTCATCCGCGCCGGCTTCAGAATGATCATCGATTCCGAGGGCGGGATGCAGGTCGTCGCCGAGGCGTCCGACGGCCGGGAGGCCGTCGAGCTCGCCCGCAGTCAGCGCGCCGACGTGGTACTCATGGACATCCGGATGCCAGGCGTCGACGGGCTGGAGGCCACCCGGCGCATCTGCACCGACGACAGCCTGGCCGGGGTACGGGTGCTGGTGCTCACCACGTTCGAGGACGACGACAACGTGGTCCTCGCGCTGCAGGCCGGCGCCAGCGGCTTCCTGGGCAAGAGCGTGGCGCCGGACGACCTCCTCGCCGCGATCCGCGTGGTCGCCGCCGGCGATGCGCTGCTGTCCCCCGCCGCGACCCGCGGGCTGGTCGCCCGGTTCCTGGCCAACCTTCGCCCGCCCGCGCCGCAGGTATCGGCCGGCCTCGACCAGCTCACCGACCGGGAGCGCGAGATCATGGTGCTGGCCTCGCACGGGCTGTCCAACGAGGAGATCGCCGCCCGGCTCTTCCTGTCGCCGCTGACCGCGAAAACCCACGTGAACCGGGCCATGACCAAACTCGGCGTCCGCGACCGCGCGCAGCTGGTGGTGCTCGCCTACCAGAACGGTCTGGTCCGGCCGGGTGACCGGCTGCCCGGCGACGCTCGCCGCGGCGCCGTCTGACCGGCGCACACGACGGGCCGTTCCCCTCCATCAACGCTTCCGTCGAGGCTCGCCTGACCGCCGACCTTGCTTGTACCAAGGCCAACCCGGCGGGAAGAGCGCGGACGCGACCTGCCGCGAGACGGAGAGGCTGCTCAAATGGGGCGAGACGACCCAATGTCGTTGCCGTCGGACCTCAGGGACTACGATGCTGTCTTCCAACCGGGAGGCTGTGATGATGGACAAGCTCGACACCGGAGTCCCGCATCCGGCCAGGCGATACAACTACTGGCTCGGTGGCAAGGACAACTTCGCCGCCGACCGGGAGTCCGGTGACCTGCTGGCGAAGTCCTATCCGGCGGCCCGGATCGCCGCTCGGGCCAACCGCGCGTTCCTGCAGCGTGCCGTGCGGTATCTGGCCGGCGAAGTCGGCATCCGCCAGTTCCTCGACGTTGGCACCGGGCTGCCGACCGCCGACAACACCCACGAGGTGGCGCAGCGCGTCGCCCCGGACGCTCGCATTGTGTACGTCGACAACGACCCGATGGTGATGGCCCACGCCAGGGCGTTGTTGAGCAGCACGCCGGAAGGGCGCACCCGCTACATCGAGGAAGACCTGCGCAACCCGGAGCGAATCCTCTCCGACCCCGCGGTGCAGGAGACGCTCGATCTGGGCCAGCCGGTGGCGCTGATGCTCGTCGCGATCGTGCACTTCCTGCCCGACCAGGCGGCCGCGCGCGGCGTCGTGCAGACGCTGCTGGATGCGCTGCCGTCGGGCAGCTACCTGACCATGTCATGTGCCACGAAAGAGTTCCTCACCCCGGCACTGGCCGCCAACTGGGACGAGACGCTACGCACCGGCAAGTCCGACGTCCATCCGCGGGACCGAGCCGAGTTCAGCGAGTTCTTCACCGGGCTCGGCCTCGTGGAGCCCGGCATCGTGGCGGTCAGCGACTGGCGGGCCGATCCGGATGCCGAGGAGCATCCACTGCCGGTCGACGCGTCGATCTTCGGCGCGGTCGGCAGGAAGCCCTGACGGGCCGGCGCGATCGCCCGCTCACCCGGCCGACGTCCTCGGCAACCGGATGGCGGCGGCGACACCCGCCATCGCGATCAGGGTCATGAGCGCGAAGACGACGCTGAACGACACGGTCGGCGATGCCCGCCAGCCGGCGAGGATCGCGCCGGTCACCGCGACACCGGTGACGGCCGCGACCTGCCGGATCGTGCTGAACATGCCGGACGCCGCGCCCGCGGCGGCCGCGTCCACCGATGCCATGGCGGCGACCGACAACGGCGACCAGGCCACAGCATTCGCGATCCCGAGCACCGCCGCCCCGGGCACTGTCCACCACGGGCTGACGCCCAGCACGACGACGAGCCCGATCAGCAGCAGGCTCACGCTGAGGAGCGCCATCCCCACGATCGCCGGCCGGCGTGGTCCCGCGCGGTCGACCCACCGGCCGGCTGCCGGCGACGCCAGCGCCGCGATCACGGCGTCCGGGGTCATCACCAGCGCGGCCTCCAGCGGTCCCAGGCCCCGCACGTCCTGCAGATACAGCATCGTCGGCAGTGCCATCGCGATGACCACCGTCCCCAGCGAGGCCACCGCGACGCTGGCCGCGCGGAATCCGACCGACCGGAAGACCGCCGGTGGGGCCAACGCCGCCGGACCGATCCGCCGCTCCCGGACGACGAACCCGGCCAGCAGTACCGCAGCCAGCACACCAGCTGCAGCGATCACGGACGCCGGAACGTCCCGCCAGGCCAGCAGCGCCCAGACGAGCACGCCGAGACCCGCGGTGCTGAGCAGCGCCCCGGGCAGGTCGAGGCTGGTGTTCTGACCCCGGCTGCCGGGGATCCAGCGCAACCCCATCAGCAACGCGGCGCAGCAGAGCGGGACGTTGACCAGGAAGACCCATCGCCAGTCGAGGGCCGCGGTCAGCAGGCCCCCGAGCAGCGGACCCAGCAGCGCCCCGGCTGATGCGACCGTGCCCCACAGGCCGAGGGCACGCCCGCGCTCGTCCGCGCCGAACAGCCGGCGGATCAGCGTGAGCGGCTGGGGCGCCATCGCGGCCGCCGCCAGCCCCTGGACAACGCGGAACAGCACCAGCCAGCCGACCGACGGCGCCAGACCACACAGCGCCGAAGCCACCGCGAAGCCCGTCATCCCGGCCAGGAACACACGCTTCGGGTCGTAGCGATCGCCCAGCCGCCCGGCGACGAGCAACGGCACCGAGAACGCCAGCAGATACCCGGCCGTCACCCAGAACAACCCTGCAACGCCGGCCTGCAGGTCTTCCTGAATGCGCGGGCTCGCGACCGCCACGATCGTCGTATCGAGCAAAATGACGAAGAACCCCGCCAGCAACGCTGCCAGGCCCGCCCACCTGTTCGTCACCAGCTCCCCGCTACCACGCAGGCCAACTCCAGCGCCACCCACCACAGCAGCTCCTTCGCCTCCGACCGGACCGCACCGCCGCCCCATCTGACCACAACCACGGACGCAGACGGGGCGGTCGGCCCGGCCAAGGGCCGGGCCGGCATCCCCAACTGGCGCTACGTCGACGGCGTCGAGGCGTTGATGACCAGGTGTCGCAGCCCGTCGTAGTTAGGCGGAGAGCAGGCCGCCGTCGATGATCACGGATTGTCCCGTCAGATAGGCCGAGCCCGGACCGAGCAGGTACACGATGAGGGCGGCCACCTCCTCCGGATCGCCCTGCCGGCCCAGCGGCACCCGCGCGACGATGCCGTTCAGGGCGGCCTCGGTGTCGGCCTGGGCGTTCCAGTACGGATCGTTGAACGGGGTGTCGATCCACCCCGGGCACACGCTGTTGACGCGAACTCCACGGCCCGCGAGCTCGACCGCCAACGATCGAGTCAGGCTGATGAGTGCGCCCTTGGACGCGGCGTAGGCGAACGTGCCGGGGCTGCCGCGGTGAGCCGCGGTCGAACCCGTGAACACGATGCTTCCGCGGGTGTCCGCCAGCGCCGCCACGGCTGCTTGGGCCAGCAGGTAGGGCGCCCGCACGTTCACCGCCATGGTCGCTTCCCACGCCTCGAACGCGAAGTCCTCCAGGGGAGCGACGACGTGCAGGCCGGCGGTCACGACAACGTGGTCGAGCCGCTCGAATGCCTCCAGGGCGGCGTCCACGGCGGCCTTCGGCGCGTGCCGGTCGGCCAGGTCGTGGTGCCCCACGACGATCCGCCCCGGGGCCTCCTGCGCCGCCACCTCCCGGGCCGCCGAGTCGTTGACGTCGGCCAGGTAGACGTCGGTGCCGGCGGCGCGCAGGGCCCGCACGGTTGCCCGTCCGATGCCGGTGGCGCCGCCGGCGACCAGCGCGACGGTCACTCGCCCGCCACCGCGTATGCCCGGTAGTTGGCCGATCCCGGGCCGGCCGCACGGTTCTTCACCACGGCGGCCGCGCGGTAGACCGCCGAGCTCGGCGTGGCATCACGGACGACGGCCGGGACGTCGCCGCCCTTCGCGTCGCTGCCGGCCAGGGCGTCGAGGATCCGGGCGAGAAACTGGGGCAGGTCGTTGGGCAGCTGTGAGGTGATGAGGTTGCCGTCGACCACGACGGCCTCGTTGCGCCAGTCGCCGCCGGCGTGAATCACGTCGTCCTTGATGACGGGAACCGACGTGACGGCTCGTCCCTTGACGATGTCCGCCGTCGCCAGCAGCCATCCCGCGTGGCAGATCGCCGCGACCGGGGCGGCCCGGTCGTTCAGGGCGCGGACGAACTCGACGAAGCTCGGTTCCCGGCGCAGGTACTCGGGCGAGAAGCCGCCGGGCACGATCACCGCGTCGAAGTCGTCGGGTGACACGTCCGCGATGCCGACCTCGGCCACCGCCGGGTAGCCCAGCTTGCTGGCGTACACCTCGCCGGCGCGGGCGCCCACGATCGTGACCCGCACACCGGCCTCACGCAGCCGCAGGACCGGGTACCACAGCTCCAGCTCCTGGTACAGGTTCTCGGCCAGGACAGCGACTCGAGCCTTCTGCAGTTCCATCCAGTCCTCCGTCAGACCGCAATCGACAGGATGCGTCGGGGGTTGTGAATCATGATCTGGTCGAGCTGTTCGTCGGTGACGCCCTTGGACTTCAGGCGCGGGACCCAGCTGGTGAACATGTAGTTGAGGTTGACCTTCTCGTTCTCCAGCTGCGGGTCGGACTCGGTGACCGTCGCCCGGGGGTTGAAGAACCACCGGTCGAACGAGAGGACGATGCGATCCAGGTAGCCCTCCTCGATGAGCTCGACGAGGGCATTGGCCATCGCCTCGTCCAGCTCTTCCGCGCTGCCGACGCGCCAGGGAATGCCGATGTGGTCCAGCTGGACGTTCGCGCCCATCTTGAGGATTTCGCGCATCATGTTGACCTGCGGCGGTACGAAGGCGTGGCCGATGATCACCTTGGAGAGGTCCATGCCGACCTCGTCGAGGATCTCGAGCTGCTCGCGTCCCGGGTTCGTGACCTCGAAGTCCATCGGGTCGATGTGGGTGTTGATGCCGCAGCCGGTCGCCATGGCCGCCTTGCCGGCCGCCCGGATCAGGCGGTCCTCCACCTCGTGGACGTGGCGGCCGTACGCGCCCACCGGGCTCGGCTTGGGGAAGACGCTCTCCTGACCGGTGGCGATCTTGATGGCGCCGGCCTTGTACGGCGTCTGCTGCCAGGCGAACACCATGCCTTCGGTGAGGTCGCGCACGAAGAACTCGGTGAGCTCCTCGATGGTCTGCCGGCGCCAGTAGTACGGCACGCCCATGCGTTCCGGGAAGAACCCGGTGATCGCCACGACGTTGATGCCGGTGCGCTTGGCGACGTCCACCATGAACTGCGGGTGGCGGCCGACCTCGGCCGGGGTCATGTCGATGAGGGTGTTGTACCCGTTGGGGATCATGCCGTCGATGATTTGGCCGCTGACCCGCTCGACGGCGGCGGGGTGGTCGAAGACGGTCCGGTGGTCCAGCTCGGCCCCGGGGTACCCGTAGAGCAGGTGCTCGTGGGTGAGGATGCGGCCCGACTCCTCGGCCGGGACGTCACCGAGCACGGTACGGAAGATCTGCATGACGAACTCTCCTTCGACGTCGGTGAGCGGCGGCTCAGCCGGCCAGCTCGGTCCGCAGCCGGGTGAACATGGCGGGAAGGGCATCGGCGTCCACCGCAACGCGGTCGGGATCGACGTCGAGGACGAGCTCCCGGACCAGGTGGGCGCCGGAGCCGCTCGCGAAAATGGGCACCTCCGCGGCACGCAGCCGGCGCAGGAGGGACACCTGCTCGTCGCTGACCGCCGGGCGACCAGCCACCGTCCCCGGCACTACCAGTGCGTCCACGTCCTCGGACACGACCTCGTCCGGGACCGTGTCCCCGAGGACCGGGTAGCCCAGGTGGCTCTCACACGGGCCCTCCCCCGGACCGACGACCTTGACCTCCGCCCCCTCCTCCCGGGCGCGCAGGACCGGGTACCAGAACTCGAGCTCCTGGTAGCCGTCGAAGGCGAAGACGACGATCGAACGGTTGGACAACGTCATGAGGAATGACCTGGCCTCTCGAGAGAACTGGTCTATTACATGAACCAGTTGCAGTTTGCCACACGATGGATTGGCTGGGAAGGTCGTCAGGAGCCGGACCGGGCCGCGGTGAACCTGTCACGTGCGTGCGACGCGGCCCCGAGCAGTGCCGCGTCCTCGTCGTCGCCCACGTGGTGCAGCTCCGTCCGGGCCCACCGCGGCCGGGTGCGGTCCCAGTGCGTTCGCACCGCCCGGCCGAAGTACGTGTCCGGGGCCAGGGTCGCGCCGGCCAGGACGATGCGCTGCGGATCGTGCGTCGCGACGATCGTGCGCAGGCCGGCGGACAGGGCGACCGCGGACCGGTCGAGCACGCCGGCCGCCCGGCCGTCGCCGTTCTCGGCGGCGTCTTGCAGGTCTCCGGCGTGCAGGACACGCCCGCTGTATGCGCGCGCGGCGAGCAGGGGACTCAACCCGTCCTCCGCGAGTGTGTTCGCGGTCTCGGCCAGGCCTCGTCCGGAGACCAGCGCCTCAACGCAACCGGTGCCACCGCAGGGGCAGCGCGGGCCGTCGACATCGATCACCATGTGGCCGAAGTCGCCGGCTCCGCCGAGCCCGGTGTCCAGCGAGCCGTCCCTGATCACCGCTCCGCCGATGCCGGTACCCATGGTCAGGACGGCGGTCGTCCCGTGCGGCCAGCGCGCCGCCACGCCCAGCGCGGTGGCCTGAGCGTCGTTGAGCAGGTAGGTGGGCAGCGGCAGGTGCGGACGCAGCGCCGCCGCGACGTCGGTCCCGTCGGTGAAACCGAGGTTGACGGCGGTACCGACGATGCCTTCCTGAACCACGCCCGCGAGTCCCACGCCCACCGCCGCCGGAGGCCGGGCCAGATGCGCGGTGGTGCGCAGGACCATCTCGGCGACGGTGCCGTACTGCTCGGACAGGCTCGGCGGCTTGGCCCGGCGGTCCTTGCGCACGATTCGGCCGCCCGACACGGCGGCCACCCGGATCCACGTCCCACCCCAGTCGACGGCGGCCACGAGGATGTCGTGACCGCCGCCGACCGCGAGGTCAGGCAACGCAGCCCGGCCGGTACTCGCCGGCCACCGAGAAGAGGCACGAGGCGGGCTCGTGGCTCATGTTGTAGAACGAGTGCTGCGTGCCGGCCGGGATTCGCACGCCGTCCCAGGGGTCCAGCTCGACCCACTTCTTCGTGCCGGTGAGCTCGACGTGCAGGTTGCCCGACTCCACGAAGATCACCTTGTCGGCGCCGTGGCTGTACACGTCGCTTCGCTGGCCACCCAGGAACGACATCTTCCCGGCGGTGAGGTGCTCGGTACTGGCCAGGATGCCCACGAGGATCTCGCGGCCCCGGGTGGAGCCCTCCATGCGCCAGAGGATGTCGGCCTCCCGGATCATCCAGGTGGTCCGCTCGCGCGGAGTGTCGCGGGCCATCGGCCAGTTGCCGAGCAGCTCGTCCTGGCCCTGCTTCGGCGGGCCGTCGAGCGGGGGTTGGGCGCGCGCGTAGGCGCCGCCCGTGCCGGACTTGGGGGCAGGCTGGAAGAACTCGAGCATCCGCAGCTGTACATTGCTGTGGTTCCACTGGTAGTGCCAGGTGTCCTTGCGGAAGAAGATGGCCTCACCCGGATTGACCACGAAGACCTCGCCGGTGACCGGGTTGCTCTGGACCATGCGCCCCTCGAGCACGTAGAAGAGCTCGTCCGCGCCGAACACGGTGGGGTGGGCGGGCGAGGAGATCGCTGAACCATTCGGCGGCATGCCGACGATGTTGAGGTTCATTGTCGCGTCGTCCGCGTAGAACCAGTCGCACAGCCGTCCCGTGGTCTCGTCGCCCCACGTGCGCCGCTCGAGGTCTCGGTATCGAAGGACCTGCGGCTCGCGGATGCTCTCGTCTGTCATATCGCCCTCTCGTGGCCAACTGGTCTGTATTGTAGACCAGTCTGGGAGGACCGGGTCGTGCGTGTCAAGGGCGTTAGGATGCAGCGCACACCGACACAGCGAGGAGTGGCAGCCGTGGTGAAGGCACTCGACCTCAAGGTCTCCCCGGCCCGGGTGGACGGCCGCAACAACGCGGTCGAGGCCTACCGTGCCCTCCAGGAAGCGCTGACCGTGGGGCAGTTCCCGGCCGGCACCCGGCTGCCCGGTGAGCGCACCCTGGCCGCCGAGCTCGGGGTCAGCCGGGCAACGCTGCGGCAGGTGCTCAGCGCCCTGGCCGATGCCGGACGGATCGTGCCATCGCCGCAGCGCGGCTGGTTCGTCGCCGAGAACCGGCTCGTGCACGAGCCCAACCGGTTGCGCGGGCTCAGCGAGGTCGCGCGCGAGCGCGGCATGGAGGCGACGTCCCGGGTCATGCGGGCCACGGTTCGCCCGGCCACCCTGGCCGAGGCAGAGGTCCTGGGCATCGACACCTCCCAGCCGGTGGTCGACCTGCGCCGGGTCAGGTTCCTGGACGGCTCGCCGCTCAGCGTCGACCACTCGTGCCTCGATGCCGCCCGGGTGCCCGGCATCGAGGACGTCGACTTCACCGGCCAGTCGCTCTACGACGTGCTGCGCGACCGTTACGACATCGCGGCCAGCCGGTGCGACTACGAGCTCGCGGCGGAGGCGGTCAAGGCGCGGGAGGCCAAGCTGCTCGGCCTCGAGCCCGGCGATCCGGTGCTGGTCGGCTACCAGAAGACCTTCGACCAGCACGACCAGTGCTTCGACGTGGGCCGCCAGCTGTACCGCGGGGACGCCTACCGGTTCCAGGCGTCGCTGTTCCGCTTCTAGCCCTTCATCGCGCCCGATGCCATTCCCTGCATCAGCCGCTTCTGTACGACGAGGAAGAAGATCACCACGGGGATCGTGAAGATCACGCTCGCCGCCATCACTCCGCCCCAGTCGGTGTAGTAGCTGGAGAAGTACTGCTGCAGGGCGACGGGGAGCGTTTCGATCTCGGGCCGCTGCATGTACGTCGCCGAGAACATGAGCTCGTTCCACGACGTGATGAACGCGTAGACGGAGCTCGCCGCCAGCCCCGGCCAGGCCAGCGGAAACACGATCGACCAGACGGCGCGCAGCCGGCTCGCCCCGTCGACCAGGGCGGCCTCTTCGAGCTCGAACGGGATCTCCACGACGAACGAACGCAGCATGAACGTGCACAGACCCACGGTCAGGGCCAGGTGGCTCAGGGTCAGCCCCTGGAACGTGTTGAGCAGGCCGGCGTTGCGGAACAGCGTGAACAACGGGATGACGAGGATGGTCTGCGGCAGCAACTGCGTGACGAGGATGACGACCGTGAGGATGTGCCGGGTCCGCAGCCGATAGCGGGCCAGGGCATAGCCCGCCAGCAGCGCGATCAGGCCGGTCAGCGCCGTCGTCGCCACGGCGACGATGAGGGAGTTGCGGAACTGGGTGGGGATGTTGCCGTCGAGCAGGTGCGTGTACCGCTCTACGGTCGGCGATGTGACGACGAACCGCGGGGTGCGGGTGAACAGCTCACTGTCGGGCTTGACCGACGTGACCAGCATCCAGAAGAACGGGAACAGGCTGCTCACCACGATCACGGCAACGAGCAGGAACAGCGCACCACGGCGCAACAGTGACGTCATCGGACGTCCTCTCGGTTCAGCCGGACGTACAGCACGCTCACCGCGGCCAGCATGAGGAACAGGACCACGGCCATGGCCGCGGCGGAGCCCTGATCGAGCTGGGCGAAGGCCTCGAGCCAGGTCAGCAGGGACAACACCTCGGTCGAGTGGTCCGGGCCACCGGGCGGTGTGGTCATCACCAGGAAGTGGTCGAAGGACTGATACGCCCAGATGGTCGAGATCGTGGTCATCACGACCAGCAGGGGACGGATCATGGGCAGCCGGATGCGGCGCAGGATCTGCCAGGCGCTGGCGCCGTCGACCCGGGCCGCCTCCACCACTTCACCGTGGGTGCCGCGCAGCCCGGCGAACAGGGAGACCGCCACGAAGGGAACCGAGTGCCAGACGACGGCGACCGTGATGGCCACCATGGCCGGTGTGCCCGTGCTGAACCAGGAGTAGCCGTTGAAGGAGTCGAGGCCGAACCAGTTGACCAGCAGCCAGTTGACCACGCCGTACTGGTCGTCGAACATCCACTTCCAGACAATGCCCGACGCGACCCGCGGCATGGCCCAGGGCAGCAGCACGATGACGCTGAGCACCTTGGCCGCGCGGGGCGCGGCGTCGAGGACCAGGGCGATGGCCAGGCTCAGCAGGATCGTGGTGACGACCACCGCGGCCGCGAACAGGGTCGTGCGCAGCAGCGCGGCGGTGTAATACGGGTCGGCGAAGATGTCGCGGTAGTTCTTCAGCCCGACGAACGGTCCACTCTGCAGGTACTCGCCGTCGTGGAACGACAGCCAGATCGTTCGCAGTACGGGATATCCGACCACGCCGGCGATCACCGCGAGCAGCGGCGCCAGAAAGGCCCACGGCAGGAATCGCTTCTCGAAGCCTTGCTGTCCGCGCACTGAGCGCCGCTCGCGCAGCGCCCTCGGGGTGGCCGAGGACGCTGCGCGACGGATTGTGGTCTTCACATTCTCAACCAATTGCCTGGTTCACCTGGTCTGCGAGTTCCTTCATGGCGGCGTCGGCCGTCTTCTTGCCGCTCATGATCGATTGCATGGCGTTCACGATGGAGTTGGCCCCCTCGACCTTCCCCCAACTGGCCACCGGGGGAATGGAACGGGTGTGGTCGGCCTGGTCGGCGTACGCCTTGAACAGCGGGGCGGAGAACGAACCGGTGGCCTTCTCCTGGGCCAGCGCATCGTTCGTCGCCGGGAGCAGACCCAGGTTCGAGGTGACCGGCACGAGGTTTTCCTTGCTCATCATGAACTTCACGAAGTCGTTCGCCACCGCCTTGTTGTTGCACTCGCGGAACACGGCAAGGTTGCTGCCGCCGGCGAACGTGTCGTTGTTCCCGCCCGGCCCCTTGGGCAGGACGGCCGTGGCCAGCTTGCTCTCCAGATCGGGAGCCTGCTTGAGGATGGTGCGCAGGTCCCACGACCCGCCGACCATCATCGCCGTCTGGCCCAGGCCCATGGACTTGTCGACGTCGGCGGCGGTCCAGGCCGAGGCGCCGGCGGGCGACAGCTTGTCCTTGGTCAGCAGGTCGGAGTAGAACTGGAACGCCTGGACGGACTGCGTCGAGCCGGCCTCGGAGACCCACTTGTCGCCGCTCTGCTTGGCGATCTCGCCGCCCCAGTTCCAGATCAGCGGCAGGTAGTACCAGTGCGCGCCGCCGATGATGCCGAACCCGTTGACGCCCGGGTTCTTCGCCTGGACGGCCAGGGCAGCCTCGCGCAGCTCGTCCCAGGTGGCGGGGGCCGCGGTCTTGCCGATCCCCTCCAGCAGGTCCTTGCGGTAGATCAGGGCGCGGACACCGGTGTCGTAGGGAACGGCGTACGACTTGCCCTTGAAGATGGTCGACTCGATCATGCCGGGCACGTAGGTGCCCTGCAGCGTCTTGGGGTCGTCGGCGTATACCTCGAGGGCATTGAGTGCCGCGAATTCGGGGGTCCAGGTGTTGCCGATGAGCGCGACGCAGGGAACGCTGCCGCCGGCGATCGAGGTCAGGTACGTCTGGTGTGCGTCTTTACCGAGGAACCGGAGGTTCACCTTGGTCCCCGGGTGTGCGGCGGCATAGTCGTCCGCCAGCTTCTGCATGATCGGCTGTTGGGCGTCCCCGATGGGATCGCCCATCCAGAAGTCAATGGTTCCCTTGATCTCGCCCGAGCTGTTTGCGCCCGAGTCACTCGCCCCACCGCAGGCCGCGAGGGCCAGGGCCCCCGTCAGCCCGATGGCCACGGCGACACGGCCGCGCCATAAGTTCCTTGCACGCATCGCTGCTCTCCTCTGCTGGGGGACCGAAGACCTGCCAAAGCGCGGGGTACGCGGTGCCTCCGGACCTGTCAACCTGCCCGGCTGTCTGACAGCCCTATAGGTTGTCCCTCAGGGTGCACCGTGGTCGGGTGGATCGCAAGGGCCTCCGCTCTGTTCGTTACGAAGTTTCCTTGCGCCCGGGTCCCGCAGTTTGGTACACACGCGGGAGCGATCGGTTTCGGATTTCCGCTGGTCAGTGGGGTGCCGGCCGGTCGCGAAGCGGCTCGGAAGGGTGAACGTGTAGTAACACGACCCAGTATCTTGACCTTGCGCTAGCAGGTCAAGAATGGTTTGGTCGTAGGCATGTTCCTGCGGTTCACGTCGCGGACCAACGCCGACGGCGCGGTGGTGCGCTACGTCGCCTTGGCCCACAACCGGCGGGTGGACGGGCAGATCAAGCCGGACGTGCTGATGAGCCTGGGCCGAGTGGACCAGGTTGACGTGGCCGGGCTGCAGCGGCTGGCCGCGTCGATCAGCAAGCACTTCGGCGGCGACGAGCCGACCGGTGCCGCGCCGGCGGGTGCGGCCGCCCGGGCCGGGTCGCTGGAGGTCGTCGACGTCCGCACCATCGGAGCCACCTGGCTGCTCGACGGGCTCTGGCACCGCCTCGACGTGGGCGCGGCGGTGCGCGCGGCCACCGGCGCGCGGCGGTTCACCGCCAACCTGGAACGGGTGTTGTTCGCGCTGGTCGCCCACCGGGCGGTGGCCCCGATGAGCGGGCTGTCGGCCGCCGAATGGGTGCGCGAGGAGACCGCCGTGCCGGGACTATCCACGATGGACGATGAGCACGCCCGCCGGGCGATGGATCTGCTCGTGGACGCGGACACGCAGGCGCGGGTGCAGGAGTCGCTGTTCCTCGCCGTGGCCGACCGGCTCGACCTGTTGTTCTTCGACACCATCCAGGTCGAGTGCGGCGACGGGGAGCGGATCGTCATCGGCCTGGCCGTGACCAAGGAAGGCATCCCGGTCCGCTACTGGTGCTGGCCGGGTGGCGCCGGTGACGACTCCGTCCCGGCCGAGGTCCGCGACGACCTGCTGGACCGGCATCCGGGCCGGGTCGTCACCGTGGTCGAGCGCGGCTTCTCCGGCGCGGACGACCTGGCCGGCCTACCCCGCGCCGGCGGACACTACATCGCCGGAATGCGCATGTGCGACGGCAACCGCCTCGTCGAGGCGGTATTGTCGCGCCCGGGCCGCTACCGGTACGTCCGCGACAATCTGCGCGTCCGGGAGGTCCGCCTCGACGGTCAGGACGCCCGGTTCGTCGTCTGCCACAACCCGGACCAGGCACAGCGCGACCGCCGGCAGCGCGACGAGGCAATCGTGCACATCCAAGCCGAACTGACCCGGATCGCCGAGCAGTGCGCCGGAGACGAAGCCGCCCGCGTCCGGGCCGAGTGCGCGCTCCGCGACCACCCCACCCTCGGCCGCTGGCTGATCCGGCCGCCCGGCGGACGCCTGAAGGTGGACCCGGCGAAGGTCAAGGCCGAGGCCAGGCTCGACGGCAAGTACCTCATCGCCACCTCCGACCCACACATCAGCGCCGAAGACGTCGCCCTGGGGTACAAGAACCTCCTGGACGCTCGTGACCTCAAGACGCGGCTGCTGCCCGGACCGGCGGGAGGCCGCATCCGCGCGCACGTGCCGATCTGGTGGCTGGCGCTCCTGCTGACCCGGGTCGCCGAGCACTCCAGCGGGCAGACCTGGCGGACCATCAACCGGCAGCTCGGGCGGGTGGCACAGGTGACCCTGGCCGGTCCGGCCGGCACCGTCACACAGACCACGCCACTGGGCCCCGAGCAGGCCGCCATCTACCAGGCGCTGTCCGTCCAGCCGCCGGCCCGGGTCACCGCGTCCGCCCCCGGTCGCCGAGGAGCTCGCGGGCGTTCTCGCTGAGCACGGCCGACCGGCGCGTGTCGCCGAGGTACTCGCCCAAGAGGGCGAAACGCCCGGCCACCTCGTCGAGCGACGAGAACGGGAAGTCCGTTCCGAGCACGACCCGAGTGTCGTCGATGAAGGACAGCAGCGCGCCGAGGTCGGCCGCGGTGTGGGACAGGGCGGTGTCGTAGCGGAACGCCGCCAGCGCGCGCAGGACGCCTTGCGGAGCGACGGCCGCGAGCTCCGGCATGCCTTCGGCCAGCACCATGCGCGGAGCGACGGCCGGCATCGCGCCGCCGCAGTGCGAGAAGACCCACCGGACTCGCGGAAATCGGCGCGGCACGTCGGTGAGGAGCAGGTTCGTGATGAGGCGCGTCGAGTCGAAGAGGTACTCCAGGACCGACGGCCGGATGGGGATCTCGCCCTCGGGCCACCACGCGGGCAGCACCGGGTGTACGTGGACGAACGCACCGCGGTCGTTCAGGGTTTCCAGCAGGCCGTCGAACTTGGGGTGGCCGACGTACGACCCTGCGTAGCTGGTGAGCAGGCCGACGCCGACGAACTCCGGCCGGTCGAACACCCGCTCGATCTCGGTGAGCGCGGCATCGACCGAGGGCAGTGGCAGGCAGGCAACCGCCGCGAACCGCCCGTCGCCGGCGCGGACCACTTCGGTCAGCTCGTCGTTGGTGTCCCGGCACAGGGCCGTGGTGAATGTCTGATCGCCGAAATAGAACCCGGGTGAGGCGACGGACAGGACGGCCAGGTCAATGCCCAGCCGATCCATCATCCGGACCGAGTCCGCCGGTTCCCACACCGGAAACGGGGCGCCCGGCTGAGCCTGGATGCCCAGCGCCGTCAATCGGCTGACGTAGGACGCCAATGGCGCGTGGTGGTGAAAGTCGACGATAGTCATGACACCAGCTCTCGGACGGCGCGAATGGTTCGCAAGAGGTCTTCGGGCCCGCCCGCCTCGTGGCCGTTGAACTGCCACACGGTCATCTCCTTGGGCCCGGCATAAGCATTGTATGCAGCAAAAACGGTGGAAGGCGGACTCACGACGTCGTGCAGGGCGACGCAGAACCGGCCGGGGCAGGCGGCCCGCCGGGCGAAGGACACGGCGTCGAAATAGGCCAGCGTCTCGAAGGCGCGCTCCACCGAACCGCGGTGGGCGGCCAGCCATTTGACGATTTCCCCATGGGGACTGTGGTCCGTCACCTGTACCGCCCGGCGGAAGGCGGACAGGAACGGCACATGCGGCATCGCCAGCCGGACATCGTCGCGCAGGCCGGCGGCCACGAGCGCCATGGCACCCCCCTGACTGCGTCCCGTCACCGCGATCCGGTCGCGCGCCACGGCCTCGTGGGTCGCCACGGCATCGACAAACCGGTACGCGTCGGTGAACAGGCGGCGGTAGTAGTACCGCTCGGGATCGAGGATGTCCCGGGTCATGAACCCCGGCGCGGACGGGCCCGCCCCGTGCGGGTCCGCGGTGTGGCCGGCCCGCAGGGCGCTGCCCTGGCCGCGGGAGTCCATGATGGCGTGCGCGAAGCCGGCACTGGCGTAGGCGAGCGACTCGACCGGGTGCCCGCGTCCGCTGCCGTAGCCCAGGTACTCCACCACGAGCGGCAGGGGGCCGGTTCGCTCGTGCGGCAGCAGCAGCCACCCCCGTACGTCGTCCCCGGCGTATCCGCCGAAGGTGACGTCGTACACGTCGACGGTGCGAACCAGGGCGTCCACCCGCTCGAACCGCGGATCGAGGGGATGAGCGTCCTGTTCGTGCAGGGTCCGGCTCCAGAAGGCGTCGAAGTCCCCGGGCTCGGGGTGCGGGTACTCGTACTGCACCAGTCGATCGAGGGGAAGGTCTACCTGCATTGAGCGACTCCTGTCGGGCTGTCAGACAGGAGTCTAGGCAATGGCGGCCCCGACGGGGAAGGGACAACCTGTCATGCAACCTGATAGCCTGCCAGGCGGGCGAAGCCAGAAGCTACAAGTGGAGGTGCGGGCATGGCGCGGACAGTCGCCTCCGGGTACGACGTCGTCGCCGTCGCGGGCGACCCGGAAGAGCGGGGATACCAGTACGGCCTCGCTGCGAAGACCCGGATCGAGCATGCGTTGCGGACCTATGCCGACGTGTTCATGCACTACGCGTCGTGGGACTGGGCAACCGTGCGGCGACATGGACTCCGGTTCGCCGGTCCCATCGAGGACTTCTCGCCGGCGTCCGCGCGGGAGATCCGGGCGATCGCCCGCGGGGCCGGCGTCGAGGTGGCCGACATCCTGGCCCTGAACACCCGCAGCGAGATCATGTTCGCCGCTCCCGGACGGGCCCGGGCTGTGGCATCCACCGAGTGCACGTCGTTCGCGCTGACCCCCGAGCGCACGACCTCCGGTACCGCACTGATGGGTCAGAACTGGGACTGGATCGAGGGGGCCCGCGAAACCGCGATCGTACTTCAGGTGCGCCGGGACGACGGCCCCGACTTCGTCACGGTGGTCGAGGCCGGGATGCTGGCGAAGGTCGGGATCAACTCCAGCGGGGTCGGCCTGTGCACCAACACCCTCATTTCGGACGGGGACGAGGGCCGGTTCGGCGTTCCGTACCACGTGCTGCTGCGATCGGTGCTCGACAGCGACAGCGGTGCGGAGGCCGCCAAGCGGATCCAATCCACATCGCGGGCAAACTCCGCAAACTATCTCATCGGCGACGCAGGCGGGTTCTGCGCGGACATAGAGACCGGCCCGGGCGACGGCCCGGGCGGCGTGATCACTCCCGTCGGCGGTGTGGTCACGCACGCCAACCACTTCCTGGTCGACGGCCTTACCGGGGTGGACCGCTATCTCGAGCGCAAGGCGCACACGCGCAACCGGCTGCACCACCTGACCGCGCGCGTGCAGCAACACGACACGCATACGATCGAGAGCCTGCAGGAGGCGCTGGCCGACCACGCGGACGCGCCGTACAGCGTGTGCCAGCACCCGGACGCGGCCCAGCCCGCGGCCGAGCGCACCTGCACCATCGCGGGGATCGTGATGGATCTTGCGGCTCGCTCGCTGGTGTACGCCGCCGGCAGCCCGTGCGAGTCGACCTGGTCAGTGCCGGTGCGCATCGATGCCTAGTTCTGACCGATCGGCTGCCCGACAGGCTGTTAACCTGGCAGCCGTGAAGGTGATCCCCGTCGCGCAGCGCACCGCCGCCGAACACGTGCGATCGCAACTCGTCGAACTCATCGAGTCGGGTGAGTTCGCGGTGGGTCAGCGGCTGCCCTCCGAGGCCGAGCTGTCCAAGTCGTTCGCGGTCAGCCGTTCGGTGATCCGTGAGGCGCTGCACAGCGTGAACGCGCTCGGTCTCACCCGTTCGTACGCCGGCAAGGGCACCTTCGTCGACGCGCAGTTCGCGCCGTCCCAACTGCTGACCGGCAAGTACCTACCCCGCGACCTGCATGAGGTCCGCCGGACGCTGGAAGTGCCCTTGGCCGCCCTCGCGGCCGAGCGCCGCTCGCGGACCGACCTCAAGGCGATGACCGCGCTGCTCGTGCGGTTCCGTGAGGAGCAGGACCCCTCCATCCGGGTCGGCATCGACGCCGACTTCCACGTGGCCATCGCCACCGCGACCGCCAACCCGCTGTTCCCCCGGCTGGTCTCGGAACTCCGCTCGGTCCTGCAGGAGCAGGCCATTGCGGCGGCCGCCGTACCGGGCCGGGCGGCCCAGGCGGCCGACGAGCACGACGCCATCCTCGCCGCCATCTCGGCGCGCGACGCCAACGCGGCAGCCAATGCGATGAAGCTGCACCTGGCCGCCGTGGAGGACACCGTGACCGCGCCCGGACGCCGGAAATAGCAGCGCACTCGGTCAGTCGATCAGCGGCACGTGGGCGTTCTCGGCCAGCAGGCGCTGGCGTACCAGGTAGCGGCCGAGATCGGTGAGGTCGACCGTAAGGCCGGGTTCGGGGTGCACGGCCCAGGCCGTGATGCCGAGCAGGCCAGCGGTGACGACGTGCCGGGGGTCGGGCTCGCCGTTGGCGCCGGTCACCGCGACGGCGCCGTGATGGGCGAGGCCGGCCAGGGTCTGCCGGACCGTGATGGCGGCCAGGCCGGCGAACAGCTCCGGGTCGCCGGGTGGCAGCCGGTGGTCGTACTCGTCCAGCAGCTGCTCGGTGAGTGCGTCCATGTCCGCAGGTTCGCCGGTGGCGCTCGCGGCGTACAGCAGACCGAGGTACCGCGGCACCCACGGCTGCAGCCACGTGCGCAACTGCTCGCCGCCCTTCGGCGCCGACGCTGGAACGGACGGGTGAACCAGCGCATCGGCAAGCTCGGTCCACAGGTCGAGCGTCTGCTCAGCGCTCCCCTCGCCCTTCAACGCGGCGCTCAGAAGGTCCGCGCCGGCGCCGGCGACGACCCGGGCACGGCGAAGCTGGATGATGTCGAACTCGATCGCCAACCGCCACAACCGGGTCAGCGCCGGTGCGTCGATCCGCTGCCCCACGTCGACAGGGAGGCCCAGGGCGTCCATCAGCTCGACCCGGCCGCTCTTGCGCAGCTCGCCGCGGTCATCGACGGCCCGGTCGGCGTCACCGACCCACACGGCCAGCACGGCGAGCTGCCGCAGCAACCCGGCGCCGTCGACGGCCACGCTGTTTGCGAGGGCAGCCGCGTCGGGCAGCGCGATCGGCGGAAACGTCCGACTGCTCGCAGCCGCAGTCACAGGCGAGGTCCGGCCAGACCAGATGTTTCGCCGCCGGCAGGCCCGCCCTGAGCACGGCGACCTGGCCATCGTGGATGACGACCCGGCCGGTGGCGTACTCGGGATGCTGGTCCATCAGCTCGCCGAGCACCTCCCGGCGACCCTCCGCATCGCGGGCGCTGAACCGCTCCGCCCACGCATCGAGCACCGCAGGTTCGGTGTCGAGCGTGATCCCATCCGCCAGCATCGCGGTGAAGACCCGTTTGGCCAGCCGCCAACGGCCGGTGTCCGCCATCGCGGTCGGGTACCTCGGCGCGAGCCGGTCCAGCTCTTTCAGCAATGTCGGCACGCGGGTGCTGGCAGGGTGCAGCCGGTCTGTGGCGTCGAGAAACCGTAGGTAGTCACGGATCGTTTCCACGCCCTGCCCGGCGAGGTCCCACGCGTCGACCTGCCGCGGCACCACATGGGTCATGAACAGATCGTGGACGTCGCCACTACGCCACCGGGTCGGATCCGGCCTGTCGAGGTGGTCCGCCCGCCCTTGCAGCAGGATCGTGATCCGGTCCCGGCACAACCGGCCAGCCTCATCCGCGGGCGCAGGTCCTCGCGCCCGCGTCCAGTCCAGGAACTCGTCGACAACCCGTTGCTGAAACCGAGACGGCACCGGCCGACCCTACCGGAGACCACGCGCGGGTCCGAGCAACCCACCGCGCGGCGACCCCAGGAGTTTGAGCCGGATCACCGCCCAGGCTTGGCCGCTCAGCAGGTGTTGTCCAGTTTCAGGCGCCGCTCGGTCGAGGCTGCCGGCGAGCCGTCGGTGTTGAGGCCGTGGCGGGCCAACTGGCGTGCTTCGTCGTGGCGGCCGAGCCACGTCAGCAGTTCGGGTAGTCGCCGGGCCGCCCGGTGGTCGCCGATCGTCACCTGGGCGAGGAGCATTCGGTGTGCCTCGGCGAGGTCGCCCTGCGCGACCAGGACGTCCACGAGGCGTTGGGTTGCTTGGAAGTCATCGCGGTGCTCGCGGGTCCTGGTGCGTAGCTCGTCGATGGCTCGCTGGTCGGCGAGCACGTGTGCGAGGGTCGCCTCGGCGCTGAAGTCGCCGGCGTTGGCACGGGCGCGCAGCCGGTCGATCTCGCCCCGGTCGGCGAAGAACTTGGCCAGCCGATCGGCCGCTCCATAGTCGTGATTGTCAGCGCGGGCCCGCAGCTCGGCGATCTCGCCCCGGTCGAGGAGCAGGTCCGCGAGGTGCATGCCGACGATCAGGTCGTGACCAGCCTGGTCGCGGAGCCGATCGATGTCGCCGCGGTCGGCGACCATCTCGTTCCATTGTCGAGCCGCGAGGAGGTCACCGGCGTCGGCGCGCCGACGCAACCCGTCAAGATCGCCCCGGTGGACCAGCAGATCGAGGAGCCGGTCGCTGGCCTGCTCGTCGCCGCTGTCGGCGCGAATGGTCAACGCGTCGACCCGACCCTGGTATACGAGCACGTCGGCGAACTTTTCGGCGGCTGTCCGGTGGCCTTCGTCGGCCAGGGCGCGCAGCCGCTCGAACTCGCCGCGGTGCAGGAACGCCTCCGCGAGCGCGCCGGCGGCGAAGTCGTCGCCCAGGTCGGCTCTGCTCCGGAGCTGGTCGAGATCTCCGCGGCGGATGAGGGCGTGGGCCAGGCGAGCGGCGGCCACCGCCTCACCAGCCTGGGCTCTGGCCGCGAGGTCGTCTCGGTCCGCTCCCAACTCGTCATGGACGGAGGTGACCCGCCAACGGCGGTCGAGCCCGTGCGTGCGCAGGAGGCGCCACGCAGCGTCAATGTCGCCGCGGTCGGCAATGGTGTGTGCCAACTTCCGGACCGCGTCCGAGTCGCCGCGATCCGCCCGGTCCGCCAGCTCGTCGACCGCGCCACGATCCACGAGGAGTCTGTTCAACTCCTGGGTAGTGAGATGCGGTGGCATAGGCGTGCCGGACAATGCCGACTCGAGTCGATACAACGCCGCCACGTCGCCGCGGGCGATGAGCACCTCGACCAGTATGCCTTCGGCAAACATGTGGCGCGTAGCGAGCCGGCCCAGCCGGGCGAGGTCGCCGCGATCGGCAAGGATGCTCGCCAGCCGGTCGGCGGCCGGCCAGTGGTATTGCATGAGGATCTCGAGTTCGTCGAGGGCGCCGCGGTGCGCGAATACGTCCGCAATCCGCCCGAGCAGCTTCTCGTCGGCGGTTGCCGCCAGCGATATGAGTTCCTCGAGGTCACCCCGGTGGGCAAGCATCTGCACCAGCTCGGTCTTGATCTCGCCGCCCCGGGACGCGGCGAGGCGGCGCAGTGCGGGGATGTCACCCCGATGGCGAAGCAGGGTGAACATCCTCCGCGTGGCGGGCTCGTCCGTCCGCGCGGCCAACTCCGCCAGGTCTCCGCGATGCGCCAGATAGTCGGCCAGCCGGTCGCGGGCAGCGGTCTGCTCCCGCTTCCTGTCGCCGCTGAAGAGGTGCTCGTCCTCCCGCGGGGGCAGGACGACGCTGGGCTCGATTCGGGCACGTTCCCTCAACTCGTCGGCGTTTCCGCGCAGGGCGAGAAAATCTGCCAGACGCTCGGCGGCGGCGAGGTCGCCACGGTCGGCGAGGGTGCGAAGCTCATCGTAGGCGCCACGGTCGGCGAGTACTCGAGCCAGCCGCTGGCTGATCCGCCAGGTCGTACCCGAGGGGAAGCCCGTCGGCCGGAAGAGCTCACGAAGCTGGTCCAGCTCGCCGCCCTGCACCAGGGCATCCGCGAGCACCTGCGTTGCCTCCTCTGCCGCTTCCTTACTTTCGAACGACCCATCCCCCCGGTCGCCGGCGCGGGCTCGCAGGTCCGCGATCGCGGCCGGGTCACCCGTGTGCACCGCCCACTGGGCCGCCGCCGAACGGTTGCCGGCATCCGCCGCGCGCCGGTAGAGCGCGACCGCGTGCCGGTACAGCAGATGGGCAGCGGCGCTCTCGGCGACCACCACCATGTCGGCCGTGTCGGTGAGGTGTTCGAGGACCCCGCCCCAAACGTTGGCCGGAACCGGCTCGGCCGGGCGGGTTCGGATGACATGCTGCAGCAGGTAGTCGGCGACCACGTAGCCTACGGTCCGGCCCATCTCGGTGCCGCCGACAGAGCTGAGGGCGGCGGTGGCTCCGTGCAGTTTCCTTGTCGCATAAGCCATGCCGAGTTCGAACCAGTCATCCGGGGCCTCGGCCCGTTGCCGCTCGGTGCAGTAGCCCGGGGCCGCCTCGCGCAACAGCGCCTCCGGCAGCGGGTGCTCGGCGCCCAGCCGGTTGAGGTCCACCGCGGCAAGCAGGAGCGCCCAGGCGTACGGATGCACCGTCTTGGCGATCTCCCAGTGACTGACCAGCTGCGGGGCGGCGGCCAGGGTCTGGGTCAGTCCGAAGCCGGTGGTGTTCAGCGCCGTGGCGAGCACCCGGTCGGTTGCTGCGGCGGTCTCGGCGCGCCGCCGCTCGGCCGGAGTGAACGCATCTGCGACGACGACGACCTCGGCGAGCTCGATGACCTCGCGCTCCTGGGCATGCGGGTCCGCACTGTCGTAGGTCGGAGTGTCGGTGAACCGTAGGTAGCGGTCAGGCCAGATGGTGCCGACGATCACTATCGGTGACGGCGCACTCAGCAGCGCACGCATGATGCCGCCGGCAAGCCCGCGCTCACCGCCGAAGTACCGTTGGATCTCGTCCAGCCACAACACCGTCCGATGTGGAGGATCGGCGGCCAGTGCGGCGATGTCGTCCGAGCTTGACGGGTGGACGAGCCACCAATCCGGCAGCACCGCCCGGACGGCTTCGTAGGCGCAGCGGGTCTTGCCGACCGAAGAGCCGCCGACGAGCAGCACAAATCCGCCCCGCTGAGCGGCTGTTGCCACCAACGCCCGGACTCCGCGCTCGCCGCCGTCCACGTCGCGCTCGACGTAGGACGGCATGTCGCTGTCTACCCCGTCCACCCGGATCGAGGCGTGCACACCCAGCTGGCGCGGGTCCGCCTCGGACACGCGCGTCCGCTCCCGCAACGGCACCGGACCGAGCCGGGCCACAGCTGCCGGACCCCCGACCCGGGTGCCGAGGTCGCGGAAGAGGAGGGCTTGGTCCACGCTCGCCGCGGCCTGTGCATACCCCGCCGACAGGTCCGTCAGCCGCCGCCACAGATCGGCGGCCTGCGCGACCCCACCGGCCAACCGCCTGAGCTCGTTGACCGCGTGGTACCGGTCAGCGGGATCGTCGCCCTCCAGGGCGAGGTGGACGACTCGCAGCGCGCGCAGCAGCTGCCAGGTCAGTTCCTCCGGGTCGATGCCGGCGCCGATGCGCGCGGCGGCCACCGCAACCGCGGCGTCAAGGCCCTGCAACCGTTCCCGGATCTTGCTCCGGACTGCCAGCGGCGCGTTGACCGCCGAGCGGAACATCGCGTGCGAGCGCTGCTTGCGCGCATTCCAGGCAAGCGTCGCCAGCTCCGCCGATCCGGTGTGCGGAGCGGCGACGGCCAGCCCCAGCCGCCATCTGCCAGCGTCGAACTCAGCGAGGTGGTCGACCACCATGCGCAGGTAGTCGGCCAGCAGATCCACGAACGGCGGACTGCTCACCCCGATGGTGGGATTACGCCGGACACCGACGAACATCCGGCGCTCCCCGGTGGGGCCCTGCCCGACCACCAGCAGATCGTCCACCGGATACCACGCGCTCTGCTGGAACCGCACCTCGGCGAGCACGACGTCTTCGCCCAGCCCGCGAACCGGGCCCTGGGTCAGCAAGGCGGCCAGCAGGACCGCGCCATACCCATGCTCCAGCACCACCCCGCCGCCACCGGTAGCGTACGGGCTTGCATGCCCCTTCGCCGCGACGTCCATGGCATGGCCTTCGCGATCCTTCCGGTGTGGCACACGCATCGTCATTCTCTATCACGCAACGCGTCCCGACCGGTACCGCGCCGTGTGAGCCGAGGCAATTGACTTGAGCAGCGGCCGACTAGGAGACCGCTGAACAATCCGGTTTCTGGACCGGGGTCTGGTCAGAGGTGACGGGGAAGGTGTCTCAATAGGCTG